>NZ_BATJ01000014.1 GCF_000467125.1 Vibrio proteolyticus NBRC 13287
AAGCTAAGCTGTGAGCTAAAGTGTGCCAAAATTTGAGCGAAGCGAAAACGGCACGCGTTAGCGAATCAGACTTAAGCGCCTTGTTATGTGTATTATCAGACTGCTTTACCTAACTTTTCAGCAACTACTTTAAGTTCTTCTTTAGTTAAACCAATATGCGTTTGAAAATCCGAATCATCTAGCTTTGTTCCATTACATGTTGCATTTACTGCATTTTTAACAGCTGAAAACTCAATTTCAGATAGCGAAATTGGCGACACCTGCTTACATGCCTCAATAAGCTTATCAACGATTACATTTGGAACCGTAGTTGATATTACAATATCACCATTGGCTTCTAATTCATTTAAAGCCTCGAGCATGACTTCATTTATTGATAAATTACCCATAATCACCTTTACACATAACGCCGCATTAAGGTGTGAGCGACGCTTGGCTACACTTGAGCGAAGCGAAACTGCCAAGCGTTGCGAATCACTCTTAAATGCTTTGTTATATGCTTATTTCACCCGAACCCTTTCGTACCATTGGTCAAACTGGTCGATGACCCTGTTGTGATAGAAAGTTTTACTAATACTTTTAGGATTGTCAGGATCTAATCGACGCAGTTTACAGTATCTCTCACCTTCAGTTTTTAACGTTCTCATTTGGTCATGAAAGACTTTATTTTGCTTAAAGTTCGTATAGCGTGCCTTGAGTATTTCTAGCAGCTCGTAGTAATCGTGTGGATAGTTTTTCAGAGCATCTTCTTCGGAAAGAACAATTTCCGGAGCATCAGGGTCATTAGTTAGGCGCACTTGTAAGGCTTCATCATTTGTCGTTTTTACCAACTTAGTATGAAGTTTCAACGATATTGCATAGTTCGCATCTTTGTCGTGCTCATGGTCTTTCTCAATGTCTTTCAGATACTTCAAGAGATTTGACTTAACCTCACTATCCACGCTAAAGCTAGCAACATCTGAAAGATGGAAAAATGATACAGGCATGAGGTAGAAGTTGTACCGACTAAAGTCATGGTGGAACCAGTTCATCGCAAGAGTCATGAAGTTTTTCAGTGATGCTGTGCCAATTTCTTGGATACTAGTGCTCAACTCAAGGTCACCACAGACAAAATGTACCGAGTCATCACGGATATTCATTAACAATCGAATGTTATCTCCGACCACCTTTGGGATAGCACCATTGGCTAGTAAACGATTCAGGGCTGCGCCCAATGAAATCGTTTTTGGGTTACCGCTTGGGGATATTACAGCTTGCCCCTTATTAAAAATATGAATGGACTCAGGATTGTCAGCACCATCCTTTACCAACTTGGACTTTAGAAGAAGTTCCCATGCATTTGTCATTAGAATTGAGAAAGTCTCTTCTCGATGCTGAAAATTAGGTTTGTTATATATTTCTATCGCTGAGATACACGCCGAGATAGCCTTTTCTAACATGATCTGGTGAAGGTACTTATCTACCTCGTCTTTTTGGCTTTGGTGTTGACGAAAAGTAGTTGAGTTAAAAGTTGTGATAACTTCTGTGACCTTATAACCATTGTTCGTTCGCTCCAGCAATGAAACCCATTTTTTACGTAAATACGTTTTTACTGTAGATACACTCCAACCTGTCTTTTCAGCTAATTCATCTAACGTGAACTCGTGCCCAGACTTAAAACTCTCAAGGAAGAATGTATACGCCTTGTCTACTTGTGACCATTTTTTCTCTGACATAAACCTACCTACTGACTGCATATAACGCCCGCTTAAGGGGCAGCCAACGCTACTACCAACTTACCGCATAACACCGTTACCACAAAAACCAACGCATAGCGAAAATGCCGCGCGTTGGCTGTCCCTCTTGAAGCGTTTGTTATGTTGCTTTACACGCCAGCCCAAAAAAACTCGATTCGAATACCGCTTGGGTCGTAACACATCAAATGTTTTGCCGGCCCCTCTCTTACAAGTTCAGGTTCAAACTCAATCAAAACCCCTTCTTCTTTCAAACGCTCATGGAGCGACACTAAAAGCTCTTCAGTTTCAATCAACAAAGCTAAGTGGTGCAAGCCAACATTAGCTTTTCTATCAAATTCAGTTGGTGAGTCAGTTTTCGTAGACCAAAGTGTCAACATTACCGTTCCGTCACTAACAAAAATAGCTGGATAATCAGGGTTTCTTTTCACCTCTTTCCAACCAAGTACACCAGTGAAGAACTTAGCACTTTCTTCTAATCTTGAAACGGTTAATCCGATGTGATGCACACCCTTTGTCGATGGAGTCATTGTTTTTCCTTACTGTTGAATTAATCTTCCATGGAAAATACATCAGAAATTCATATGCAACAATGCAAATCATTAGAGCAATATATTCAGATATTTAGAATAAGCTACTCGAATGCAACATAACGCCGCATTAAGTGGTGAGCAACGCAGGCCACCTAACCTAAACCATTGTGCCGTAAACACTAAACTCAAAGTAAAATGAAAATGCCGAGCGTTGGGAATCCGTCTTAAATGCTTTGTTAGGGCTAAAGCTCAATCGTGATGACGTACTGTCAAACCCAACGTGGCATCAAGTGTCGCTATCAAATTGTTGGTAATGTAAGACAGGAAGATTAATGGCAGAAAAAGTACTGTCATGTTTTCACTATCAGCCATTTTTAGTGCTACTAGTACAATTCCAACCAAGCAAATTGCAATTAAAATCAGTAATCCTGCCCCTTTTGCTTTAAGAGACAACTCATCTTTCTTTGCCGTAACTTCGACGTTTAATTCTTGTTCTTTCGCCTCATTAGTCATGAGTACCTCGATTTATGAATTTACAATTTTTAGCCCTAACGCCGCGTTAAGTAGTGAGCAACGCGACCACAGAACCCAACCAGACCACCGTAAACACAAAACCTAACGATGGAATGAAAAATGCCATGCGTTGGGAATCTGTCTTAAACGCTTTGTTATGTATAATGCACACACCGAACTAAAATATAAACCACTTATGAAACAAGAAGTAATTGATTGCCTGAAGTTAGACATGAAAATATGTTGGGAACACTTCAGCCAAAAGCTTTCCAGCTTTACTGCTGATGAAAAAATCATAATCTTCAATAACTTATCGCAGTTATATGATGTTTCGACAGATGTAAAGGTTAAAAAAGCAACCGACGCAGACTACAACGCTCTCTACTATGAATCCGGAAACCCTGAATTAAATGAGTTTCTTCAAGCGATGTTTGACTGTTTCAAATCATGGCAAGTATACAGTGACATTGAATTGAGCAAATGCCTATACGCACACACAAATAGAGGTACAGACAATTGGTTTCCCGTTGTGATAATCAATCAGAAGATCAATGAGTTCCAATGCGCAGGTGAGTTAGTCACTGTCTATAGAGGTTGTCACAACACCGAATTAAAAACAGACAAGTATAAGCAGAGACAATCATGGTCAACTGACTTCAGTGTGGCAAAATCGTTTGCATATTACCACCCTTCCTCTGATACCCCTAGAAATAATCGAATTGTAATCAAAGCAACAGTTAATAAAGAATCGATTCTTTGGGCGAGAAATGCAGAGTCTGAGGTAGTACTAGCCCTCGATTTTACAGCCAAATCTGTATCAACTGCTATGACATATGATGATTTCATAGCGCAAGGTGGAGATGCCTGACCTTTATACATAACGCCTTGCTAAGGTGCGGCTAACTACACTGAACTCAAGCAAAGCCACGTAATCACTAAACTCAACCGAACTAAAAGTGCCAAAGGTTAGCCGTCACTCTTAAGCAATTTGTTATGTGCGCTACTCGATTACCGTTTTGATCTTCCCATTTTTGAGTCGTTCGACTGTCATACTTGTTGGGTAATTTTCACCAACAGCTTTAAAAATTTCTGCCACTTCAAATATGGTTATAAAGTAAATACACTTTTTCCTGTCAAAGTCTGAGCAAACAAAGAACCCTACCAAGTTAGAACCAGTTGGAAAAAACGGGACAAAGTGGTAACTATGAATAAACTGATTACATATCTGTATCGTATTTAGAGTGGACACTTCAGTACTACCCACTAAATCATAATCCGAGTCGGCTGAACTGGGCATAAGCCTTTCTGGTTCGCCTGAAAACTCAATCTTCCGAACCTTATAGTTTTTATTTTTAACTGAGTCAGAGATTTTTCTAGATTCGATTAGCTTTCTGACCGAGTAAAAACCAAGAAACACTTCTTTTTCCAAAGTGTAGAAGTTTTTCTCCCCCCACCTTTTCTGGACTAGCCTCATGGTTAATTTGTCAGCAAGCTTCAGTAAGTCCATCTTTCCAATACTTTGAGATATGGATCATTTTCACCTATTCCGACTAGCACATAACGCCGCGTTAAGGGGTGAACAACGCTGCCACCCTAACTAAACCATTGTGCCATAAACACAAAAGCCAAACATTGAACCAAAACCGCCAAGCGTTGAGAATCCCTCTTAAACGCTTTGTTATACCTACGGTTCTTCACAAAGCTCAATTTCAACTTCAGATGATAAAATGTGTTGTAACTCTTTATCTAGTTTCTTAAGAGGCGTTTCTAGGTCTAATTTCCCAAACCATTTATTGATTATTGCTTTGAAATTGAAAAAGGGAACTTCTATTGTAGGGAAGGTATGCCATACAACCTCTTTTACTTCGGGAGGTTTTCCCTTTTGATAGCTTTCTAACGTTTCTTCATCTTGCATCGAACCGCAGCCCAACCAAAGTAAATAGTCATTTGATTCACATATGACACACCAACCCCAGTCTTCTGGAATAACATCAGTTTGATAGCCAAGTTTAGCAAATTCATCACTTAGCCAGTACGCTAATTGTTTACCATAACAACCTGGGTTAGTTTCTTCGTCTTCGCTTTTCTCAATTTCAAATTTTGTAGATTTGAACCAATATCCTGATTCCACCAACAACTCTCCCTAGTAGGTATAACGCCGCGTTAAGGGGCGACAACGCTATGCCACCCAAACTTAAACATTGTGCCATAAACACATAAGCCAAACTTTGAACTAAAACCGCCAAGCGTTGGGAGTCCCTCTTAAACGCTTTGTTATGAGCCAGCAGCCTCGAGTAATGCTTTGACTTTTTGCTTTGCGTAACCTTTAGCTAGGTCTTTTGCGACAGATGAGATTGTGTCTAAGCTTGATTCTTTAAAATTGGCTTGAATTTCCGCCCAAACATTGGGTTCATTTAGAGATTCAATAAAATCATGGCCAAAAGCTGTAAGACGAATCGGGACAACTGACCAACCTCTTTGACCATTCCCCATCATTGTATAGCCTACACCTCTAGCACTCTGAGCAAATGACTCGATGTATCCCTTATCAACTAAGATGTCGGTATGAAACACAAATTTATCATCATCATAGTGAAAGCCTTTAGCTTCAAGCTCACGAATATTGGTAGTTGGTCTTTCAGCGCTTTCAAAAGCTTCCAATAATTGTTTCAAATATTCTTTATCAACTTTCATCGAATTATCCTTGTGGCTCATAACGCCCTGTTAAGGTGTGAGCAACGCAATACAAAAGCCGCCGCAGACCACCTTAAACACTAAACGCAACGCATAGTAAAAATGCCACGCGTTGCGAATCACTCTTAAACAGATTGTTATGTTTGTATTCTCAGCTTTCCATCGAAATATCAACAACTTGACCATTTTCATCAAATGAAACGCTTATTAAGTAATTTGTGACATCATTGGGCAACGTAAAATCACAGACGTCGTCTTCCACGTAAGCGACTACCAGTGCAGACAAAATGTCGTCAAAGCTTGGATTTTCTTTGCCTAAAATTTCTAGCCATACTGCTGCTGGGAGTTCATCTAAATGATGAGATACAAACAAATCGATCCCGTATTCTCCCGACTCCGTACCGCGAGAGGCTTTTATAGCTTCTAGAGCTAACTCTACTTTTTTATCCATTCCAATACTCTGCTTATATCGAGAAAAACATAACGCCCTGTTAAGGTGTGAGCAACGCAATACAGAAGCTCCCGCATACCACCTTAAACACCAAACGCAACGCATAGTGAAAATGCCACGCGTTGCGAATCACTCTTAAACAGTTTGTTATACGTATTTTTTGAGCAGCTTTGCTTTTAGAATTTCTGGTTTCATTGCTGGCTTAGTGCGATGAAGCATACGGTGGCAATTTGAACAAACAACACAAACGTCATTTAATGTACTGATGTAGTTTTCATCTTTTTCGTGTAGAGGGTTCTTATGATGGCACTCGATAAACCCAGCACCTAATTCTTTTCCGTACACTGACTCGAAATCAAAATCACAAACCTGGCATATAAAACCAAACTCGGCTTTTGCGTCTTTTACTAACTTAGAGTTACGCTTGAAATATGAAGCTTCACGTACCTGCCTTTCTCCCTCAGCATACTCCTGCTCTGGTGAGTTCTCTCGAATTTCATAGTCGCCTAAATCATCGATTACATATGGTTTTTGTAAAAGATGACTGACATAGCCTCCTGAACCACCAAAGTGTTCTAGTCGATCGCTTTTCACACGATAAACATTTCCTGACGGTCGAAAATTTGGCATATATTGAACATCTTTCTTGAACTGGGTCCAAGTCAGTTCGATATGCTGAGTTTTGAAAAAGAACACGTAGGGGAAATGACTACTTCCCCACAAAAAGTTTGAAAGGTCTAAAAGCTGCTCTTTCCAAAAGCCTTTTACATGACAAAGAGCAGGCATTTCACCATCACCACCAGTGGTCTTGATTAAAAGCATGACATCATCAACTTTTAGTTGACGAATAACACTCTTGGCGCCATCAGGAACTCCCCAGACGTTACACCAGCCATCGGGAAACTCAGCTAGAAGCTTATCTTCTATTTCTGCTTGTAGATGAGGTGGACAATGTTCGACGATGTCGGAAACAGCGACTTCACCAAAGACAGTTTTTGGAAAATCTGCATTAGCTCCTTTTAAGCCAACATCATGGAAAAATAACTGCATAATACTTCCTCTGAACTAATACGTATAACGCCCTGCTAAGTGGCTGACAACATACCACAAAACGTAAACAAGCCACCGTAAACACAAAACCCGACCAGAAGTAAAACCGCCGAGCGTTGGCAGTCCGTCTTGAGCAGTTTGTTAGGGATGCTTATTCCAAGCGCCTTTGCTGATTTGGAATGCGATGGTTAACCTATAAAACACCAATGCTGAATGCACCGCAACAAGCACTGAACCTAAATGACAAGCGCTTCACTGTTTTTGCGGTGGTTCACTGAAACCATTAAGCGATGAACTTAAGACACCGGACCTCAGAACCTTTTGGGACAAGCGGTTTCTGAAAACCGAACTTGGCCGTTCAAACTAAAAAACGGTGAACCGCCGAACTTGAAATTTAGCCACTAAACGACGCCTTCACATGAAGATGTTCGTGCCACACAGACACAAAAGTAACTTCAAATGATGGACTTAAAGTGGCTGAGTGCAGAACCAACAAGCCTAAAATCTTAAAAGCAACCTAACGCCCAATTAAGGTGTGAGGCACGCAATACCGATGCTGCCGCATACCACCTTAACCACTAAAACCAACGCATAGTAAAAATGCCACA
>NZ_BATJ01000013.1 GCF_000467125.1 Vibrio proteolyticus NBRC 13287
GGGGAATGCCATCGACCGAAGGCGCCTGAGTATCCAATTGCAGAGTTGGGGTTTCTGATTCAAAAGTCTGCGTATTACGTGTTGCTGATGCCTGAACACTGACTTCGCCATCACTGGCACTCAAATCAAACGATACCGACCACTGACCATCGCTGAGAACCTGAGCGGTTTCCGATTGAAGCGTACTGCCCGCCTGTTTTGCGACCACAGTGATCGAGGTACCGGCAGCCAGACCCGTTGTTTGGCCGCTGATCACCACGCTCTTCGCCTCTTCCTGGCTGTATGGCGTATCCTGATTTGGCGTCAAAGCCCAGGTCACTGGTGTATTCACGGTTTGTGAATGTGTATCCAGAGTATTTTCTGCGTCGTTTTTGAAACCACTCACTTCGACATTCACCGTTTCCTGCGTAGCTGAAAGCGCTATCTCAGATGTGGTGGTTGCCGTCCATGTGCTGCCAGAGCCCGTTAAGGTTGTGTTCACACCCGCAATCGTCACCGCCCCTTCGGTCACCGACTCGCTGAAAGTCACATTCACCACAGCAGCGGAACCATCGCGTAATGTATCAACACTGATGTTGCTAACGCCCGGCTTTTGCTGGTTCAGCGTCAATGTCTTATCCGCAGGCGCCAACTCACTGGCGTTGACCGTAATACTGTTTGCCGCTGTCACGTTGCCACCGAAGATCAAAGTGATCGGGCCATCGGTAAACCCAGAAATGTCGTATGCTGAGCTTGCCCAAGTTCCTGCATTGGCGTCGTAGTTCAGCGGTTGAGCGGCCGTTTGCTGCGTCGCGCCTTTTAGCTGCAGTGTCATCGTGGAAGATGCCACATGCGTAAACGTACCACTGATGACGACTGATTTAGCGTCAGACTCATTGACCTGATCAGGCATCACAGTCACCGCCATCTGTGGTGAATACGCCAGCGAGTAGTCACTGTTGGCTGAGCCGATATTGCCGTATTCGTCCTGATAATCCGTCACTGTCAATGCCACAGCATCGGTAGCATCCACACTTGGAACAACCACATTACCATTCCAAACCGTCCCTTCTGGGTTTGCTGTCAATTGAACGTCTGCACTACCCAGAGTCGCTTTCACTCCGCTGACTTTCTTATTGAACGTCAGCGAAACATTGACCGATTCACCCGAAACCTGATGGGTAGGGTTAAAGGTTACATTGCTCAGAGCTGGCTGAGTGCCAGACATCGTTGCTTCACGTGACGCATTTGCTGACGTTCCATTTTGATTGCTTCCTGAGACTGTCACAGAGACATTACCTTCGCCCCAGTCAGCAATGTCGACTGGTGATGATGACCATTCGCTGTCGCTGCTAAATGTAGCTTCAATCGTTGTGGTCTCGCTGTTAGCACCTGACAAGGTGATGGACAGGGTATCGCCTTGCTCAAACCCCAGTGCGCTGCCGGTCAGCACCAAGGCCTGCGCTTCATCGACTAAGATCACATCATCGGCCGTGATCGTGTTCACAAAAAGTTCTGGTTGGACATTAAAAAGGGCTTCCTGTGAAGCCCCCGTGTTGCCAGCCAAATCGGAATAACCCGTCTGGACAACAACACGTTGACTGACCTCCCCGGCCTTGAGCTGGGGAGTGACACTCCCCACCCAAGTTTTCAAATACTCTTCCCCGGAACTAAAGCTGATATTCACCTCTCCGAGCTTGGCGCTGACGTCCTTAACAGGCTTCGAGAACGTCAGTGTCACGGTATTCTCTTGCCCATTGACGACGGGTATCTGATCAAGCGAAATGTCATTCGAAACAATATTTGGTGGCGTTGCAGACAAATTGAATAGTACTGGTTCCGACTGCACTTTCACTCCTTTGGCATTGGTACCTTCCGCCTTAACGCTTAATTCTCCATCCGCAACTGTAGATAGATCGACGGTTGTCTGCCAGGCATGGTTACTTACCATAGCTTCGAGCGAACCACCGACCTGATGCGTAATGTCACTATCCTGAGAGTAGAAGTGCAACGCAAGTTTATCACCATCACTAAAGCGAGTGCTGGTTCCCGAGATGACAACGCTACTCACGTTAGTCGAATTGACATCATTGATCGTATTTACCGCCAGAGTGGGAAGCAACGGCAACCTAAAGCTATTGTTAGCTTCACCTTTATTACCAGCAAGATCACTGTAATTGTCTATCTTCAGAGTCAAATCGGTAACATTATCGCCAACAACTGGTGTGGTTACCACACCATGCCAAAGCATCATATTGACGCTGTCTCGCGTCCACTGTACTACGTTAGGAATACCGCCTTCTGCACCCAAACTACCTTCGACACTTGCAACTACCTCAGAAAATTGCGCTGTCAACTCAATTGATTGACCGCTACTTGCAACCGCCGGTTCGAACTGCACAACCTCAAGTACCGGAGCCTTGCCATCTAACTCAACGGACACTTCTTGTGGTGTGCTAGTTAGCCCCCACACATCCGTTACTTCGACGACTATATTTAGTTTAGGCTTTTCGATATCACTTGATGACAACTTGTAGTTAAAAGTGTTGCAAAAGTAACCACTTCCACAATCGCTGGCTTGCCCGAATCTTGAAGACGTGTCTTCACTGAATACATAGCTTTGCCCATCAACACTGACGGTGTAGTCAGATACATTAGAACCTTCGTAAGCTTTGTACTTGAATTTTACTTTAAGAATCGTTCCTACTGTCGCAGCTATAGACGAACCTGCAAGTGGATCTTCAATACTCGCTTCAATCTGACCTCGAGGTCGTACAATTGTGATTGATTGTGGATCAGCTTTGTTGCCGGCTTTGTCTTCAAGCGCTTTAACCGCAAACTCAAACTTACCTGTTGGATTGGTACCCGGTAGCAATGAATTCACTTCTCCTGAAAATTCACAAGCAAGACCACCATCCGATAATGGTTCGCATTTATCTTTACTCAGCAGAATGTCCTGAGCACTCACTTTACTCAGCGTTGGCTTACCTGCCGAAGAACCGACGGCCTCTTCACTGTAGACACCAGAGAAATCATCACTAAACTTCAGTTTGGTCACAAATTTCTGCTTACCATCGATTGTAAACACGCTACTTGCATTGAGGAAGTATTCTCCGTTTACCCAGTTCGAATCAGCTTCATCTTTCACCACAGTCGGTACTGATGTATCCAAGCCTGCGAAACTGAACAGACTCACTTTTTCGGCTTTATTTTGGGTAAACGTTCTGGTGATCAAAACCGGATTTTTCATTGACTGACCAGCTATACCCTCCAGCTGACAGGAGTAAGACTTATCGCTTGGTAAAACCAGTTGATACGGAGGATCCTGGTTATCAGGTACCTGATTACCAGAGCCGTTCCAACTGTCACGGATCCAACATTCCAGTTTCTCGACCTGCGCCTCACCACTATGCTCAAACTCAACATTCAGAGACTTACCAGAAATATACGTGGCAAAGTTAGCTGGGCTGGTCACTTTCGTTAACGCGACCCCTTCACGTTGAACATTCAATGTGTAAGTGCGCTTAGCGGTGTTCGGGTTGCTTTGCATATTTCCTGGGTACACCACGTTGTCTTCAACACTGAATTCAAAAGTGTACAGGCCGTCTTGTGACGTTTTATCTATACCAAGTGTTACTGACCACTGATTATCTTCGCCTTTTTGCATCGCCAGAGGGATGCTTGCACCACCATTGAATTTGTAGAAGGCTTCCGGCGTTTTCGTTCCGCTAATGTCTTCGGCGCGCAACGTAAAGACAATGTCACCCGTTTGGTTAACAAAGCCGCCATCCGATATCAGAGAAGAGTCGGCCTTGTAGCTAGCCTGCAGTTCTTTAATATCTGGCACGTTATTATCAACCCGAATATTAAAACTTTGTGAGTTGCTAAATCCACGTGTGTTACTCGCTTCAACATGCAGTGTGACATCGCTTTCAGCCAACACGTTAATCAGGCGCTTTTCATCCCCCGACGGGGTTGTACCATCGATGTCTGGTTTTGTCTGATCCACTGGGTAAATCCAGTAACGGATCGTGTCTTTGTTTACACCGTCGTTACTCTGGTTATCCAAGTTAGAGCCATCGTAATCCACTGCGTTAAGCGTAAATTCATAGCCATTTTTAGTATAAAAATAGTTTTTACTGATGTCCGCTACGTTAAGGCTGAGCGTTGGGCCATTGCGGTCAATCCGCACCTGACGTGATGGCAACTCAGATTCAAAACCTTTTTTATCCTTAGCTTTAACATACAGGTAAACCTTGTCGGACTCGCTGCCTTTAAGGTCAATATTGTTGGCTTCAGATTCGGCAACGTTCAGCTTGTAAGAACCGACTGGTTGAGTCGATAGCACCTGCTCTTTTACCAGCGTATCCTCACTGCCATCGGTGTGCTTTTGATAAAGAGACACCGCTTCAACACCAGACGCATCCGTGATGGATGTAAAATGGACATCAAAGCTCTTACCTAGAACATTCCCTTGAGTTGAAATAGTGTCTCTAGCCCAAGGCGTGTCTAACATCATCGCCGGACCAACAATATCAGGAGTAAAGGTCAAAACGCCTTGTGAGCTTGTACCTGCAGGCACCGCCGCATTTTTCGCAACAACGAAGAACTGGTGCACGCCATCTACCGATGCATTGATGTTTCTTGCAATCAAACGCACCTTAACGTCTGGTTGTTCAGCAATCAAACAAGCGGGCGCAGTTTCAGTCGATAGATCGTCCGCACATTGCACAAGATCCACAACCTCACTCAACGGCGCTTTATATTTCACACTGATCTCAGAAAGTGGGCTCTGACCATCGTCTGCCAGTAGAATCAGGCTGCGTGGAGGCCATTCGTCATTACCACCCAGTACTTTTGGAATCTCTGCGGTACCCTCACTACGGGCAACGGGGCTGGTGGAGTCAATGTTGACCGTAAAGGTTTCAACACCGTACGTATTTTGATCCCGTTTGTTCTGCAGTTTGTCCTCGGCGACAAAGTACACTTTCCAGTTACCGTTATCGAGCGTGTGCTTGCTTTCACCCTCACACGATAGGCACAGCTCTAACGTCGTATCTTTGCCAACATTCTTCAATTCGTCTTTTGTAAACACCTTCGTTTTGCTTGGATCGTCTTTCGAAACAAACAAAACTTTACGTTCATCCGGAATATCACCGACACGATCGGTTACGGCAAAGCGCAGTGGGATCTGGCCTTGGATATTCAGATAAGTATCGGCATTGCTAACGCCTGCAGGGAGTTTGTACTCGACGCTAGGGTAATCATTATCAACGACAAACACGGTATAATGCGGTGGATTATGGTTGTTACCCTCCACGTCTTCCGCCTCTACCGCAACAGTGAGTTGATCAATACCCGGATAGCTATCCTCGTCTTTGGTATTCAAGTCAAAGCTTTCAGATCTCTGGTAATCCGTTCCTGTTTTGAGTTGTTTCTCGAATGCCTTTGTATCTGAGCCATTCAGTGGACGCCAAAGCGCACTGAATATCGGAATCGGAGAGTTCTTAATTTTAGACGCGTCTTCAATTTGCACGTTAAACTTCACTAAGCCGGCAACGTAAGTCTCATTATCCGCTTTGTATACTGAGCCTGTACCCGCTACTGCTGACGCTGTGACTGTCGGACTTGGTGCTTCACCATCAATACTTCCTCCAGACTGCGTAAAGATATTCTGTGACGCGTTGTTTACGGTAATACTTGGATAGGCTTTAGCAATGACGTCTGCCCACTCCAGCGCATCCCTTACTGAAATACCAAAAGACGTCATAACATTATTAACCGCCATCGCCAGCACTTGACGATACGTCTCTGACGTAACTTTATCTCCGTTAACAAAAATCTGCTGGCCTTGGCCGTTCACACCGTCCGCTTTGCCATCCGCGGCCAGATCGTCATAAAACGCCGCGGCATACTCAACTGAAGAAATACGGGAGCTTCCGCCAGTCAGATCGAGCAGGCCTTCCACAATGAAGCGGTGGAAGAACTCATCGTTCAACAAAATCTCTTTTAGGTCTTCATTGGTCGCATAACCGGTCAGAACTGGGTCAAAACCGAAGAAAGAAGCGTTACTTTTAGACGCCAGGGCATTCACAACTTGCTGCAAATACGCTTTAGCATCAGCGTACGTATGCTCACTCTGCTGGCTCCAGATGTAGTCAAACAATCCGGTATGGTATGCCGATAATTCTGTCAGATATATGGTTGAAGGCGGGTTTAGAGCATCAAAGTACGCGCCTAAATGTGCGTTACTGAGATCGACATCTCTGCGTGTTTTGTTGCTCCATTGGTAATAATACGCTTTCCCCGCACCTGGATTACTGAGCTTGAGTTGCAAGAACTGATAAGCACCAAGGTCGGAGCGTAGTTGGCAGGTCGCCACATCCGTCGTCCCCTCAACAAGCCGTGTAGTGCAGCTTGCCACCGGGTTACTGTCAAAGTTACCTTTAGAATTTAATCCACGAAGTTCCACCAGCGCATTAGCAAATGGTGTCACCACATTGAACGTAGGCAAGTCAAAGGTCGATCTGAAGTAAATGGTACTGACATCACTTAGGTTACCAGAGCGATCTTCAGTGGTAATGGTAATCTTCTGTTCGCTGCGCTCCGGTACGGACGCGTAATTATCTTCAAGAAGCTCCTGTACGAAGGGAACGTAATAATTGAGGTAAGAGAGTGGCTCTTCCCCGTTTTTGATGATCTCTTCGTGAGGAATGGCACCGGTCGGTTTCGAAAACGCATCGTGACTGCTTACTTGACCAGCAATATTGTAGTCATTATCCGTCGGTGATTTTACGTAATAACGCACCGTTACTTTCAAATCTTCTGCAGAGGTTCCCTGCGCGCCGCCTTCCACATCAAAATTGTCATCCTGTACTTTTACCTTGATGTAAGGAATGTGGTTATTTTTCAGTGTGGTCAAGGCACTGGCATTGAAATCAGCAAAATCAATATCCTGGTGGACGGCTTTCAGCCCTGAGCGAGCGTATACAAAGTCGACTTTCAGATGGTCTTGCGTGGTAGAGATGTTACTTTCAGTAAACGTATTCGACGTGTAGTCTTTAAGCTCTGTTAAGCCCCGGCTACCGTCAGGCGCAATTGAAATAAACGCCATCTGCGCGTCGTCAATGTTCGGATATGTTACTGACTGTGTTGGCGGTGAATTGTCTTTGGTGACAACCCACTCTTTTCGAGTTTCATTCCCCTGAGCATCCGTTGCAGTGATGGTGAACGTGGTCGCCGCACCAAAGCCAGTTGCTGGATATGGTTCGTTGAAGGCACATTTTTCGCCCGCAGGTTCACGACAGGTGATGTCACGGAAGTCGTCCTCACCTAGGCTAATGGTCAGACTTGCAATTTCACTGGTGCTGTCCATCGCCCAACCTTGAAGGTTGTAGCTGTCATTCGTGCTGTTTATGGTCGGTGATGACTCAACTTCAATCACAGGTTTTACGTTGTCCCAGAAGAAAGGCAACAATACGCCGCTGTTCGACTCATGATAATTGCCGAGCACGTCTTCAGCATACACGACCAAACGCGCCCCAAGGATAAAAGGCTCTCCCTCATCTGGCGTTGGATAATCGCGATCGATGGTAAATGTGTCCACTTCCACACTGGCTTGAGTAGCACGGATGCCGCTGGTAAAGTCAGTCAGGTCCAGCTTGCAGTACTGCTCCATATAACCGTCAGTACACTGCATTTCCTCGGACCAACCACTCGCGGTTTCCAATTGCAGTTTGACCGTTAGGTCCTTGACACCGACATCATCTTTTAGATCGATGATGATTTTGGCATCACCGGCAAGCACGCTGTCACTGTTGCGCGTCACCGTTGGTGCATCTTGATCGATAGCGACTTCATCTCGTGGTGGCAACGCGCCGCCGTTGCCGTTTGGCGTGCCTAGTTTATTGAGCTGCTCACTGAAATCGCGGTATTCGCTCGGCTTGGTGCCCGACACGTTTAAAGCAGGATCGTTCACGACAATCATCACGTGTTGGGACAGTACGTTCGTATACAACTCGCTGTTTACGTCAACCTGACCAAAGCTCATACCCAATTCAACGCCGTTAGCGTCTGCTTCTTTACCATCCAGCACTCCATCCGAGCGGATATCTCGATATTGGATGTCCGATAGATGCATTGATGTATAAAGGGTTTTACTTTCTTCGGTAGGGTAACGGTCTATCAGATCTTTGGCGTAAGACGAGTAAGCCGTTAATAACGCGCCGTATTTATGGCCATCGGTGGCATTGCTGCTTTGACCGCCCTTGGTAATGTCAATCGGGGTGGTTTCGTTAACATCAAAACCGTACATATCGCTGATGGTATTTACCGAGCTTGTGACCGCATTGGTCGCACTCTCTCCACGTTCGATTTTGTACTCTGCCAGACCGGTCGCCATATTTGACAACGGCGTCAGCATGATCGACTGAGATGTTCCTTCTGAGAAGTTGGCCACACTCGACATCGTCATTGTTTTGCCATTACTGGCCGATATCACTTCTTCTGTAATCGGATCGCGGTAAGCGCCGCCGCTGGCCTTCACATAGACCGGCATGCTAGAGGATTTGACCGGAACAGAATAGTAACCGGACTGATCCGACTTGGATTCACCCAGTTTACGTCCTAATTTTCCGTCTTTGTATTCCCAAACAGATACTGTGGCACCAGATACTGGCGCATCGTATACCTTGCCTGAGATGGTTCCGGTTGCGCGATCCGGTGGCGTAGAGTCTTTCTTACTGCCACCGCCACCACCGCCGCCACAGGAAGCGAGCGTCATGGCTAAACAGACTAAAGACAACCTAGCTTTATTATTATTGATGCTAATCATGATATCGACGTTGTATAAAAATTTACCGGATTATATTTTTTATAGGAATTTTCTCAACGTGTCATATTGACTAACCAATTAGGTATATTGACCAATCATTTGGATTAATTAACTAACCTATAATTGTTATTAATACTCATATTTCGAAAGTAGAATTAAAAAACAAAACTTTTAATGCGTCACTATAGGCAAAAAATTTATATTTTTTTCTTACAGATTGTAATCCACGACTCAGACGTGCATAATTCCGAGTCAAAAAATAAAGCGTTAACGCTAATAATTAATTCGTCAGAATCGGCTAAATCTATGATGGTGAACACTGAGTACCTCAAAAATACGCTATCAGAGTTAAGTGAGTTCAGGCCTTCTCCGAAAGCCTGCTACCTTGGCTTTGCCCTACTATTCATTACGATCCTTACTTACTCCGTGTCCATGCGTACCGCACCAGACACATCGGCAGCCTGGAGACTTCCCCCTCTGGAAGAGCCGCCAATCTCCGTAGAGCACCCTGTCACGTCCAGTTTTAGAATATATAATGCGCATATTCAGGGCTCTTTTTTTATTTCCGCACTGGATGCAGGAATGAGCTCCTATGAAATCAGTACCTTAGTCAGTACATTAAATTCACATTTTAACTTTGTCACCATTCCAGAAGACGGCGCTGAATTTTCTGTTGAGTTTGATGATATTAAATCGTCAAAGGTCCGAGCTTTTTATTATAAAGATCAGGGCAAGCAGTTTTTTGCTATGCGTTATAAAAATGGACACTTCTATAATCAAGACGGCGTCGCACTTGAGGAAGAAGCATTTCTGTTACAACCAACCACAGTCCATTTTCCTATCAGTTCAGGCTTTGACTTAGATCGCTTGCACCCGATCACACGCAGAGTTACTCCTCATCACGGCACAGACTACATGACTCCCGTTGGTACACCTGTGATGAGCATTGGTTCTGGTGAAGTCATCGTTTCGCGTTACGACCGGTTCGCTGGTAACTATATTACCGTACGTCACAGCAACGGCTACGCCACTCGCTATCTGCATTTATCAAAACGCTATGTACATAAAGGCCAGATCATCAAAAAAGGTCAACCGATCGGATTGACTGGCAATACTGGCAGAACAACAGGCCCCCACCTGCATTTTGAGCTGCTGAGTAATGGGAAGGCGATTGATTTTGAACGTTACCGCTATCAGTTGAAATCTCCTAAATCGGACATTCTACTGAGCCGGGCAGAAAAAAAAGAAATGCGACTTGAGATTCAGCTGTTTATGGCACGAGTGGCAGAGCAGCAGCAACTCGGCTTAGCGATGAACTCTCCCAAAAACAATGAGCGTCCCGCAAAACCACTGGCTCAGTAGTCGATCTCATAAAAAGTAACTCTCATTAAAAAAGAGGCTCTTTGAGCCTCTTTTCTATCTATCGATTCCAATACGTCTAGCGCCAAACTCCCCACTCTCCCGTAGTTCCGGGTTCATCTCCCTGGGTCCACCACTGCGCTGTCCACTCTCTGCCAGCATGCGACACCACATCGCCCGCCACATACGTTGCACTCACGCTCCAGGCATTTTCTGGCTGAGGTGGCGGCGTTGTGTCGTCTTTGATGAGTGAGACTTGATAGCTGTAGGAATCATCCGGCGCAAATACTTGATTGGCATAAATGTTAGCGGTGTCATACATGTAATGGTTCATTTCTTCGTGCCAAATGCCAATAAACCACTCGCCTTGTTTACTCTCATTGAATTGCGCTGCTAACTCTGCAGACCAGGTCGCTGTGTTATTGGCAGTGATTGGCAAGCTAACGTCCGTGTTTTCGCTACCACTTGCGTCAAACGTACGCAGACGAACGGTATCTCCAGGTTCAACCGGGCCGAAACCTTGAGAAACAAAATAGCCCAATGCCGTCAGGTTATCTGCCGGGTCTGTTGGATCGGTTGGATCCGTTGGATCCGTTGGTCCCGTGCTGCCATCACCACTGAAGGTAATGTCACTACAGTTATAAAAGCCTTCGCCTGCCGGGTCTTCGCGTTGCCAGCGCGTATACAAAATGGCATCACCATTGCGGCCAGCAGGTAAAGTAACCTTGAAGCGATAACGCTTATCCTCCCCAACCTGAGTATTCCCGGCCGTATCCACCAGCTCAAGATCATCCCAAGTGAGTGGCGCATTGTGGTCATATCCGGGTTTGGTCAGATAGAACTCCCAGAATGAAGGATTGTGTGGTGCTGTTGCATTGAACACCAATTCGATTTGATTGTTGGCATCAAGGGTGATGGCCGTCTTTTGCCAATACGGTGATGGTATATCTAAACCCGATTTGGCGCTGTCGGCCGCAGAGCAGAGGCTGCCATCACGAACGGTCGCTTTCACGTGAGCCATATCGTTGTAATTCGCAACATTGGCCGCAACCTCATTGCGCTGCACAAATGGATAGGCTCCTGATTCATCGTAAGCAGCCTGACAAGCCTGGTTAGGGATGTTGTTATCCCAAAAACCGCCGTCGAGATAACACGTATTCTGTCTTGCACTTGGAAACTCTACCCAACCATGAGCATTGGCCGCAACAGGCATCATCAGCCCTAAGCCAGATGCCGCCAACATCAGTGACGTTATTTTTTTCATCATTTTATCCTTGTGTAAGTCCGGCTCATTACCGCAAGGGCTCTGAGCATGCACATGCCAAGAATGGCTCTAACAAATTAGCAAGGAAATGTTCAAAAATCGGGTTGGTGTCTCTGATCTGCTATCTCCTTTCCAATCAATCGGCAACAAACATAAAGTTGCGTCTGTCGCTTCGAGTCACTTCAAAGTTTAATTATTGAGCGAAATGGAATTTAACCGTCTAGCATATTCCAAAACGAACATAATTCGTTCATTTACAATCGTTACTGTTTTTTGAGAAAGTTGGAGCAATGTTGAAAAAATTAAACCTAATTAGCTGTATTTTTATAATTTTTAATACTTATGCAACATTTATCACAGTAATAAATTTCTCAATTCATACAATCACCCTCTTTTCGAACGAAACTTAAACTTGCTCGTTCGCACCTTAAGAAAACCATCGCAAAAACACACTATGAGGTTCCTATGTTTGGAATATTCAAACCAAAAGGGCATATCGATCGCCTCCCTGGCGACAAGATCGACAGCACTTATACCCGCCTCCGTTGGCAATTGTTCATCGGTATTTTTGTCGGTTATGCCGGCTATTATCTGGTGAGAAAAAACTTCAGTTTGGCCATGCCATATCTGATTGAACAGGGCTTCAGCCGTGGTGATCTCGGTGTCGCACTTGCGGCGGTTTCGATCGCTTACGGCTTATCTAAATTCCTGATGGGAAGCGTATCAGACCGCTCAAACCCGCGTTACTTCCTGAGCGCCGGATTGTTAATGTCCGCTCTGGTGATGTTCTGTTTTGGTTTCATGCCATGGGCCACTGGCAGCATCACAGCAATGTTCATCCTGCTGTTTTTAAACGGATGGTTCCAGGGAATGGGATGGCCCGCCTGTGGACGGACTATGGTGCACTGGTGGTCGCGCAAAGAGCGCGGTGAAATCGTTTCTGTATGGAACGTTGCGCACAACGTCGGTGGTGGCTTGATTGGTCCTATGTTCCTGCTTGGCCTGTGGACATTTAATGACGACTGGCGTACCGCTTTTTATGTTCCCGCCTTTTTTGCTGCCTTAGTCGCTGTATTTATCTGGATGACCATGCGTGACACGCCTCAGTCCTGCGGTCTGCCACCGATCGAAGAGTACAAAAACGACTACCCGGATGACTATGACAAGTCACACGAGAATGAAATGACAGCGAAAGAAATCTTCTTTAAATATGTCTTTTCTAACAAGCTGTTATGGTCTATCGCGATCGCCAACGCATTTGTGTATCTGATTCGTTACGGTGTACTGGACTGGGCTCCGGTTTACCTGAAAGAAGCCAAAGACTTCAGCGTGGATAAATCATCCTGGGCATACTTCTTGTACGAGTGGGCCGGCATTCCGGGCACTCTGCTGTGCGGCTGGATCTCGGACAAACTGTTCAAAGGTCGTCGTGCTCCTGCCGGCATTCTGTTCATGGTATTGGTGACGCTGGCGGTTCTGGTTTACTGGTTCAACCCGGCAGGCAATCCAGGTGTTGACATGGCAGCGCTGGTGGCTATCGGCTTCCTCATCTACGGCCCGGTCATGCTGATTGGCCTGTATGCTCTCGAACTGGCACCGAAGAAAGCCGCTGGTACCGCGGCGGGTTTAACCGGCCTGTTTGGTTATCTGGGCGGTGCGGTCGCAGCGAATGCAGTTTTGGGTTACACCGTTGACCACTTTGGTTGGGATGGCGGCTTCCTGATCCTGGTCGGCTCGTGCATCACCTCCATCGTGTGCCTGACGTACGCATTTATCGGTGAACGAACCATTCACAAGCAAAAAGAGCTTAATAAAGAAGCAGTTGTATAACTTTGTAATAAAAACTTCATTTTTAGATGGCAGCCTGCGGGCTGCCTTCTTACAACAAAGGAAATCGTGATGAAATTAACGTCAGCTTGCGCAGCATTGATCGCGCTAGGACTCTCTGCCAACGCTTTTGCCAAACCTCTGGTGATCGCACACCGGGGGGCGTCTGGCTATTTGCCAGAGCACACGCTTGAAGCCAAAGCCCTCGCTTACGGTATGAAGCCTGATTATATCGAGCAAGACGTCGTAATGACGAAAGACGATCAACTGGTCGTCCTTCACGATCATTATCTTGATCGCGTCACCGACGTTGCTGAACGTTTCCCTGACCGTGCACGCGAAGACGGCCGTTACTACGCCATCGACTTCACGCTGGCTGAAATTAAAACGCTGCGCGTTACGGAAGGGTTCAATCTGGATGATAAAGGCAACAAAGTGGCTGGTTTCCCGGATCGCTTTCCAATGTGGAAATCTGACTTTACCGTACCGACACTGGCTGAAGAAATTGAGTTGATTCAAGGTCTGAACAAAACCCTAGGTTACGATATCGGTATCTACCCGGAAATCAAAGCCCCTTGGTTCCACCGTCACGAGGGCAAAGACATCTCTAGCGCGGTTCTCAAAGTACTTAAACAGTATGGCTATGACAGTGAAGACGATAAAGTCTACCTGCAATGTTTTGATCCTATTGAGCTGAAACGTATCCATGATCAGTTAATGCCGGAAATGAAGATGGACCTGAAGTTGGTGCAGTTAATGGCGTACACCGACTGGAACGAAACCATGGAGTACAAAGGTGATAAGGCCACCCCTTACAATTACGACTGGATGTATCAGCCCGGTGGAATGAAGCAAGTCGCGACTTATGCCGATGGAATCGGCCCGTGGAAACCGATGCTGGTTGACGACAAATCGACCAAAGACAACCTGATCATCCTGCCATTGATGAAAGAAGCAAAAGACGCCGGACTGGCCGTCCATCCTTACACGTTCCGCGCCGATAAAGGCCGCATTCCTGCTTACACTGACAGCTTTGACGGCATGCTGGATATTTTCTACAACCAGGTAAAAGTGGATGGTCTGTTCACGGACTTCCCGGACAAAGCCGTCCATTTCCTGAACCAATAATCCACCGTTCAACGCTCCACATCAAAGCCTTAATCGACATTAAGGCTTTTTTCTGCCTCTTTTTCATCCCCACCCCAATTAACATTAGAGACTGCGCGACTGCCCTGTGGTACTGCTATGTTTATTGTGGCAGTTGTTAATATTTGGAAAATCCTGACAAGCCGCACGAACAAAGGCCTTACAAGTGACATAGGCTTTACGTCGCCCGTGCGCAGTTTTGTACGTAAAGTCACTAAATCCGTAATGCGCAAGCGAAGGCTCACCTTCCCACGTGCATCGAACATTCAACTTCAATATTTCACAAGATTGAAATCATGATAAAAAAACAACATCAGGCGCTATGGTTAGGGTTGCTCAGCTCGCTATCTTTTATGTCTTACGCCAACCATATCGTCGCCTGTGACACTTACGCCGCGATGGCTTTACCTAATGATGCACCATTGTATAACGCCCCGAGTCATACCGGTTGGTCAAAAGGAGCCGCGATTGTACAAGGCATTCCGCGCGGAGACGCAGCGCCGGCTTATTGGTCAGACGCTATTATCGACAAGTCGATGACCACCGCTGAACCTTGGAATGCCATGACCCAGTGGTTTACTGTTTTTGAAGCACAAGATAACCAGGTTCACAATGTACGGGTGGCGGTCGGCGACTCGGATATCTGGTTATTGCGCTCAGAGGACGCTTCAATGAACCCGGCGACGGCAAAATGGGAACATATCACACCGGAGATGACACCAGTGATATGGGCAGCCTACTTCTCATCCAACATGGTGGATTACATCCGCGATATTCCCTACAAAGCATCAGACACTGGCGCAAAAGAATACACGCTGAGCAGCAACCATTATCCCATTCATGGCGGAACCGATATCATCGGTATCGATGGCAGTAACGTCATTGGCGCATTTGTGCGTATGAAAGCCTGGCTGATACCTGATGGGCCAGAGGCCGTCCGCACCATTGATAACGCCAAAGTATTGATTAGCGTGGGCGCCGATTATTACCCGACGAGAACCACCACCGTCGCCAACGGATCGTTTGCCAACGCCAACTATTTACCAGGCGTTGCAGACAGTCGTTTCCGCTATCTGACCAAAACACCTCAATGGTATTACATGGGCACCGTCACACCGGATGATTTATCTATCGTCGACAACAACAGCCCGCTAATAAAATCGGGGGGAAAAAACTATCTGACTCGCGAAGAGTGGATGACCAATCCGCCCCCCGTCCCGGTTGACCAGTAAGCATAAAAAAGAGCGCAACAGCGGGCGCTCTTTCCATTGCCAATCAGGGCATTCAGGACGAAAAATGCTGAGTCATAAACGCTTGGATCAAAGCGATAAAGTCTTTTTCTGCCAGCCTGGCACAACGCAGGGTCTGCTCATGAGACAATGGCACATCACCAAGCCCTTCCGCCATGTTGGTAATGGCGCACACAGCCAGTACCGGTAAGCCACAATGTGCCGCCGAGATAACTTCCGGCACCACCGACATACCAACCACATCACCACCGATGATCTGCATCATACGAATCTCGGCCGCCGTCTCGAAGTTAGGGCCAGTGTAGGAGACAAACACCCCCTGGTTCAGATGTATCCTTTGTTGCTCAGCCACCTGTAGCACCTCTTCGCGTAGCGTACGATCATATGCATTGGCCAGACTGAAAAAACGCGGGCCATACGCGTCATCATTTGGCCCGGTCATCGGAGACTCTGGCATGGTGTTGATGTGGTCATGGAACACCACAAGAGAGCCAACGTCAATTCGCTCCGGACGCAGCGATCCAGCAGCGTTGGTGACCAGCATAAATTCACACCCCAAACGTTTGAAGGTGCGTACCGGCGTGGTCATCACTTTCATCGACTGATGTTCGTAGTAGTGGCCTCGTCCTTTCATGCACGCCACATCGACACCATTCATTTTGCCCAGCACCAGTTCGCCCGAATGGCCTTCAACGGTACTGACCGGAAAGCCCGCCAGCTCTTCGTATGGGATCACCACTTTTTCTTCAAGCGCATCGGCAATCACGCCCAGTCCGGAGCCAAGAATACATCCGACACGAGGCTGGAAGCCCGGCTTTCTGGCATAAATAGTTTCAAGCGCTTTATCAACAGGATCGTACGACATTCTGAGTTACCCAATATTGTTTCACACCTCCCCACTCTAGCGCACCAACCGTACTGTTTATATTTCTAAATTCAGTACATTTGTTCTAATATTCAAAACAGTTAATTCAGTAAAGTGCGTATCATGTCGTCGCTATCTAATCGTATCAGTATGAAAATGCTGCGTTATTTTCTAAAGGTCGCCGAAACCGGACACTTCAGCCGGGCCGCCGAGCAATTGAACATCACCAAGTCACCGCTCAGCACACAAATCAAAGAGCTTGAGACGCTGCTAGGGAGCGATCTGTTTGAGCGAGATTCTCGCAATGTTCGGTTAACACCTGCGGGCGCGCAACTGCGCAATGAATGTGTTTCTCTGTTTGACCAACTTGATCGCTCGCTGAATAAAGTGCAGCAAGTCGCGCGTCAGGATATACAATCCATTCACCTGGGATTAATGAGTTCGATCTTTTGGGCTGGGTTCGGTGAAGCGCTCGGTCAGTTGAGTCGGCAACATCCGCACATCCGTATCAACCTGCTGGAATCCGCCCCCAGCCAACAACTGACTGCATTGCGTGATCATCGCATCGACATGGGGCTGGTGCGATACGCCGATGCCCAGCGCTCACCGCACCTTCAATGTGTCACGCTGCTCGAAGAGAATATGGTTGTGGCGTTGCCCGCGCATCATCCGCTGAGCGGCAAAACGCAACTCTCTCTCAAGGAGTTGACACAGGAAAGCTTTGTCATGCTCAGTCAGCACAACTCCGCGTCGACGGATCTCATCATTCGTCATTGCGAGCAACTCGGTTTTACACCCGATGTCGTTCAACAGGTGATTGAGCCCAATACCGTGGTCGCTGTGGTGGCCACCAGCGAGTTGCTGTCAGTGGTGCCCGCCAGTTACCAGGGGCTTAGCTGGAGCAACGTGCGTTTTGTTGCTTTAAAGGAGCAGATACGTGCGGATATTTGTGCGGTGACGTTAGCCCAGCCAAGTGCAGACCTTACATTGATCGCAGAAGAACTGAAAAGGAGCCTCGAACAGCTTTAGCGCAGGGCTTTGACGCTGTCACGCACCACTAAGGTCGGTTCAAGTTGCACAACTTGTGGTTCATTCGTCACTTTGTCCAGTTTATTCAGCAGGGTATCGACCGCCGCCTGACCAAGGCGGTATTTGGGCTGGTGGATAGTGGTCAGTGGTGGCGTCATGAATTTCGCGATATGGATATCATCATAGCCGATCAGAGATAGATCCTCAGGAATACGGATGCCGTGTTGACTGGCGGCGTTGATCACCCCCATTGCCATCATGTCATTACACACGAAAATCGCACTGGGCAATGGCCCTTTTGCCAGCATTTTGTTGAAAGCCTCATAACCCCCTTCGCATTCGAAGTCCGACTCGACTATCCAGTTCGCTTTGAATTCCAAACCGGCTTCATTCATGGCCCGTTTGTAGCCTTCGTAACGCATCTGCGCCTGATGCTTGATCAACGGCCCGGTAATACAACCAATGTCCCGGTGACCACTTTCAATTAAGTGTTTGGCGGCCATGTATCCACCGCGCAAGGAGTTGTCCTGGATTTTGTCACTGGCAAACAGCATTGGCCCCCAGTCCATAACCACCACCGGAATATCCGGATAACGTTCGAAGACATCAATACGCTCCCCTTCCAACGTCGAACACATGAGCAACAAGCCATCGACACGTTTTTGCAACAAGGTATCGATCGACGTTTTCATCCGCTCGTTGTCGCCTTCGGTGTTACACAAAATCAGGTTGTAACCTTTTTGGTAACAGCTGCGCTCAACCCCTTTCACAACTTCACCAAAAAATGGATTAGTTGACGTGGTCACCAGCATACCGATGGTTTGAGTCCGGTTGATTTTCAGGCTGCGGGCCAAAGCAGAAGGAGCGTAGTTCAGCTCTTTGGCGGCTTGATTGACCCGTTCAGAGATCGCTTCGCTGACGTATCGGGTCTTGTTGATAACATGGCTGACGGTGGAAGTGGAAACCCCTGCGAGTCTTGCGATGTCTTTCATCGTTGCCATGTTATTCTCCTATTTATGACTGATGGGCTGCCAAAAACACTTCGACTTCCTGACGATTGGGTATCGAAGTCTGGGCTCCGAAACGGGTGACAGAAATGGCAGCCGCAGCATGAGCAAACTTAATGGCTGATTCTAAAGGCATATCTTCCAATAAACCAGTGACTAATGCCCCATTAAACGTATCGCCAGCGGCGGTCGTATCCACAGGCTCTACCGCAAAGCCAGAGATCAGTTCACCACGCCCATTCTGACTCAACCAGACCCCTTTCGCGCCCAACGTGATCAATACGATTTCAATCCCTTTGTGGTGTAGTACATTCGCAGCTTGTTGCGCAGATGCATTGTCTGTCACGGTTATGCCGGTCAGGACTTCAGCCTCTGTTTCATTCGGTGTGATCACATCAATGCAGTTGAGTAAGTCATCTGGCAATTCACGCGCCGGAGCCGGGTTCAGGATCACATTGGTCTTGTGCGATTTGGCTTCTTGAGCGGCTCTCTCAATGCCGTCCAAAGGTGTTTCCAGTTGCATGAGCAGATAGCTGGCCTGACGGATTCGCTCCAGATCCGGCTCAATCATCTCAGCCGTCAGACGAGCGTTCGCTTCGGCAGAAATACAGATGCTGTTTTCACCGCTGTCAGCAACCTGAATCATGGCGATACCGGTTGGGCAGTTCGGCTGCATTTTCACCCCTTCCGTGTTCATGCCATCGCACTTAAAGCTTTCACGAATGTTAATGCCAAACGCATCATCTCCGACACAGGCAATGAAACCGATGTCGGCTTTCAGACGCGCTGCCGCCACCGCCTGATTGGCGCCTTTACCACCCGGAATCACCTGGTAATTATGACCATGCAGCGTCTCGCCGGGGCGAGGAAATGAAGGCACTTGAAGAACATGGTCAGCGTTCACGCTACCTAACACGACGAGTTTATTCATTCGGTTATCCTCGGTTCTGAGAACCTTTAAACAATAGAGAAACAGGAGTGATACTTGTACGTCCTCGTAAACACGCACAAGTATCGACCCTGTCGAGGGTCAGAAATGCCCCGCACGTTTGTGGTGCGGGGCATAATGATTACTGCTTCGTGACCACTTTAAGCGGCACCGGGATATACTCATCCACGCTCTCGCCCTTAAGTACTTTGTTGGCCGTTTCAACGCCCAACGCACCGATCAAGTCCGGTTGCTGCGCGATGGTTGCCGACAGTTTTCCGCGATTAACCGCCGCAATACCATCTTCCGTGCCATCAAAGCCCACGATCATGACGTCTTTACCTGAAGCCTGAACCGCACGCAGTGCACCCAACGCCATTTCATCGTTTTGAGCAAATACGGCCTGAACATCCGGATTCGCAGCCAGCAGGTTTTCCATTACGTTGAGGCCTTTGGTGCGGTCAAAGTCCGCAGGCTGACTGGCGAGCAGATCCATGTTGCTGCCTTTTACCGCATTCATAAAGCCTTCTCCACGCTCACGTGCCGCCGAGGTTCCTGCGATGCCTTCCAACTGGATGACTTTGGCTTTTTCACCCACTTTTTCCATGATGAAATGACCCGCCATTTCTCCACCGACCACGTTGTCCGATGCAATATGGCTAACCACTTCACCTCGGCTCGCACCGCGGTCCAGTGTCAGTACCGGAATCTTAGAGCGGTTCGCCATTCGGATGGCATTGGACACCGCATCCGAGTCGGTTGGATTGATCAGAATCGCTTTAACGCCACGAACGGTCAGATCCTCAACGTTTGACAGTTCTTTGCTCGGGTCGTTTTGCGAGTCCAGAACAATCAGGTTATACCCCAGTTCCTTGGCTTTGGCTTCCGCGCCGTCTTTCATGGTGACAAAGAACGGATTGTTCAGTGTCGATACCACAATCGCCATTGTGTCCTGTGCCTGAGCAGCAACAGAAACGGTGGAAGAAAGGAGTGCAGCAGAGATAAGAGTTGCCAGTTTTTTCATCGTTATAGTCCTTTGTTGCAGGGTGGGTTGGAGCGTCTGCCCCAACCAGATATCGTATTGATTTATTTATTTTTATTATCGACCAGTACCGCCAGAAGAATGACCACAGCTTTGGCAATCATCTGGTAGTAGGAAGACACGTCGAGCAAGTTAAGTGCATTGTTCAGGAAACCGATAATCAGCGCACCAATCAAGGTTCCCATGATACGTCCACGACCGCCCATCAGGCTGGTACCACCCAGTACCACCGCCGCGATGGCGTCGAGTTCATACCCCATACCCGCGGTTGGCTGGGCCGAAGACAAACGTGAGGTCACAATGATGCCTGCCAGCGCTGCCAGCAAACCACACAGGGCGTATACCCCGATTTTCACACGGTCGACATTAATGCCAGATAAACGGGTCGCCGATTCGTTTCCGCCCAGCGCATAAACATAGCGGCCAAAACGAGTATGATTGAGCAGATACCAGGCAGCGGCGAACACAATCACCATCAGCCAGACAGGGACCGGAATTCCCAGTGCGTATCCGGTACCGAACCAGGCGAACGCGTCCGCCGTATCAGTAAAACCAGTAGAAATTGGACGTCCGTCGGTGTAAACCATGGTCACGCCACGCAATAACGTCATCGTCACCAGAGTGGCAATGAAAGCCTGCACTTTCCCTTTTGCGATAATAATGCCGCTGATTGCGCCCAGAGCCGCCCCCGCGAGCAGTGCCGTTGGTACCGCGATCAAGACAGGCACTTCCATCGCTATCAGGCTGGCGGCAAACGCGCCACACAGTGCCAGAACGGATCCGACGCTCAAATCAATGCCTGCGGTCAGAATTACCAAGGTCATCCCCACCGCGATGATGGCATTGACTGACGTCTGGCGTAGAATGTTGAGAATGTTGTCGACGGTAAAGAAATTGGGGTTCAGAAACGATACGACAATGATCAAAAATAACAGTGCTATCAGCGACTTCTGTTCAATCAGCCACTCTTTGCTAAACAGCTTCTTTGTGCTGGCTGGTTGTGGTTTGCTCATGGTATTGGTACTCATGCTGCTTCCTCGTTAATCATTTTACCTACTGCACACGCCAGCAGTTTTTCCTGATCGGCATCAACGGCATCAAACTCGCCACTGATGCGACCTTCATGCATCACCAAAATACGGTCACTCATGCCCAGCACTTCTGGCATTTCCGATGACACCAGAATGATGCTCATCCCCGCCGCTTTAAATTTATTGATCAGTTGGTAGATTTCTTTTTTGGCGCCGACGTCAACTCCGCGCGTTGGCTCATCCAGAATCAGGACTTTCGGGCGAGTCATTAAACCTTTGGCAATCGCGACTTTCTGTTGATTCCCTCCCGACAAGTTACCGATGATCTGGTCACGCGACGGTGTTTTAATATTGAATAAGCCGATGTAGTCTTCCACGGCCATGATTTCATCAGCGTGACGAATCTGACAACCCCGGCTCAGTTGATCGAGCGCGCACAGTGACATGTTTTCTTTCACCGACAACCCCAGCACTAGGCCATCGCCTTTACGGTCTTCCGAAATGTAAGCGATACCGCTCGCCAAGCCACCTTGTGGTGACGTCGGGTTGATCTCTTCACCGTCAAGACGGACAACACCACTTTGCTTCGCCAGAGCACCGTAAATCACCTTCATTAGTTCCGTACGCCCAGCGCCCATCAGCCCCGAAATTCCAAGAATTTCGCCTCGCTGCAACGTGAAGCTCACGTCTTTCACGCCCGCCCCGGTTAACCTTTCCACTTCCAGGCAGACGTCACCATGTGTCACATCAATACGCGGGTATTGCTCTTCCAGTTTGCGCCCGACCATCATTTCAATCAGGCCATCCTCGTTGGTATCTGACACCTGACACTCACCGATGAATTTGCCGTCGCGAAGCACCGTGATGTCATCACAAATTTCAAAGATCTCTTTCAGTCGGTGAGAAATGTACACAATCCCGCAACCTTGCTCACGCAGCTCCCGGATCACGGCGAAAAGAGAGTCTGTCTCCGTATCCGTAAGCGCATCTGTCGGCTCGTCCATGATGATCACGCGGGATTCAAACGACAGCGCTTTAGCGATTTCGACCATTTGTTGCTCACCCAGGCTAAGCTCGCCGAGCAGTGTTTTGGCACTGTGCCGCACATTCAGACGCGCCAGCAGTTGATCGGCTTGCTCGTACATTTTGTCCCACTGGATCCGGCCCAATGCACTGGTAAATTCGCGGCCGAGAAATATGTTTTCAGCAATGGTCAGTTCTGGTATCAGGTTCAGTTCCTGGTGAATAATGCTGATTCCGGCCTGCTGAGAATCTCGCGGCCCTTTAAATGCCGCCGGTTGCCCTTGGTACGAAATCGAACCGGCATCCAGTGAATAGATCCCCGTCAGAACTTTCATCAAGGTCGATTTTCCGGCACCGTTTTCCCCCATCAGGGCCATTACGCGGCCCGGATAAACCTTCAGGCTGGCCTTGTCGAGCGCTTTGACACCAGGAAAGGCTTTTTCAATCTCGCTGAGCTGTAATATCGCTTGAGTCATAGAGAATTCCCAATCGTTTCAATACGGATTTAAAACACCACACCGGCCTGAAAAATCACGTTGGCATACGGCGTACATTCACCAGTACGAACCACTGCCCGGCTCTGGTGGGTACGCTGCTTAAAATCATCATGTGATAAGTACTGAACGGTGATCTCACGTCCGGTACTTTCCTGTTCGTGCTCCAGCTCGTTGATCAGTGCCCGATGATGTTCCGGGCTGACCTGTTCGAACTCTCTGGCAATCACAACCCCTTCAATCTGAGACTCGGACAGGATGACACGCACGGTTTCGATGAATCCCGGAATGCCGTGAGTCAACGCGAGATCGATCCGCTGTACTTGATCCGGAATCGGCAAACCAGCATCACAAATCGTGATTTCGTCAGTATGGCCCAACGTGGCAACCAAATAAGACAGCTCTGAGTTGATGAGGGTACTTTTTTTCATGTATTCACCTTGATTAAGCGGCAGAAACCCGTCTGGATTCACCGGTACGTTAAGACAACAAAGAGTTTTTCAGTGGTTGAATGTTATTGTCAGAAAACTCATCGAAACGTTTCGATGCCATACTAACGTGAATAAATGCTGTTGCATCTCAACCGTCTCGAATATGTGACTCGGATCTGCCAATGGTGACTCACGGACGCTGAAAAAGTGATCCTTTTCACTGACAATCATATCAGTGAGATGGGAATTGGCCGGGTGTTAACATTGAAACTAATATTTTCGGTATAGTAGCGGACATTGCTTAATACAGGGTTATCCGAACAATGAAAAAACTGGTTGTTTTACTGTTAACGGTTGGTGCCTTATCGGCCTGCAGTGATGAAGTCGGTAGCAAAAACTGGTGCAGTGCACTAAGAGACAAGCCAAAAACGGAATGGACAGGTCAGAACGCAGTTGACTTCGCCCAATACTGCGTTTTTCAGAATGAGATTGGCAGCCAAGCCTGGTGTGAAGATATGGACAGAAAACCGAAAGGTGACTGGAGCGCAAACGAAGCCACCAGCTACGCGAAACACTGTATCTTCTGATCGATGTTGCAATTAAGGGTATATTGGTCAGCCAATTCTGTCGCAATACTCTGATTGTACTGAATATTGACATCCCCCTGACGAAGCTGCACGGGTTGCTATCTAAAGTCAGCCGCACACCTAACCGTTGGATAAAATGGAGAAGAAAATGAAAAAATTGGCAGCAATGTTGTTAATGAGTGCCACTTTGTTTGGTTGTACAAAAGTGGGCAGCGAAGCCTGGTGCAACGATATGAAAGAAAAGCCGAAAGGTGACTGGACAACAAACGAAGCCAAAGACTTCACCAAACACTGCATTTTCTAGTCTCTTGTGTACAACTCATATCAATACAATAACCGGGGCGTTCCCCGGTTTTTTTATTGCCATTTTTACGTCTCATGTTTCCGCAGTCTAAGTTTTCAATTCCAGTTATTGGCATATGCTAATAATTTTCGTACTGTGCTCCTGAACGCTCTTACAGGAGAAAAACACATGAAAATCGCTCTTCCATTGCATCGCGGCGTTATCTCCGCTCATTTCAGTAAAGCACAGCAGTTTATGATCTATGATACGCAGTTGGGTGAACTACGCCGCTTTATCAATCCTGCCGTTCGCACTTCAGGCTGCCGGGGAAAAGCGGAACTGCTTACTCAACTGGCCGCCTCCGGTATAGACGGCGTAGTCGTGCGTCACATCGGCGAGCGTATGTTTATCAAACTGCGCCAGCGAAACCTTGCAGTATGGCACTGTCACCAGAAAACAGCGCCAAAAGAGTTGAACCTCGCTGAATTAACTACACTGAATAGTGAGGAAACCCGGCAATCTCGCCGGCAACAGGCATGCAGAATGGGCGTATCACCAAACCGACTACAGCCTTTATCCTCACAGGTCGAGTTGACGCAGATTAACGGGGGAAAGCGGATCAATGACTGAGTTCATCATTGCGTTTTTGGCATTCGTGGGCATCATCGCGCTTATGGCACTAGGCGTTATCTTTCACCGCGCCAGTATCAAAGGGAGCTGTGGAGGTCTTAACCAGATTGGTGTCGACAAAGTCTGCGATTGTAAAACCAGTTGCGAAAATGAGGAGAAATCAAAGACCTTGTATCAGATACAAGAGCCTGACAAGCGCTCTCGCGCTCATTAGTCCTCGAAGCGGAAATACAGTGCCTGTCCCTGAACCAGAGCCAAAGCCACTTTATGACGGGCACGCTTTACGATGTTGCCAAAAGTCTGGCGGGAGACCTGCATTTGGTCTGCTGCCTGCTGTTGACTCAAATCTTCAAGATCGGCCAGACGCAAAGCTTCAAACTCTTCCGACAATAACTCGACCTGACTTAACTCCGTCATGGGTACGCCGTTGGGCTTGTAGCAGCTGTATGGTGGGCGCGCGCAGATGGTGCGCTGTTTTTTAGGACGTGCCATGATTCTCCCCTATTTACCCGCCAAGAATACTCCCGAACTCTTCAGCAAACAATCATGCTTTCAACCGCTTTCTGATTGAATATTAACGTAATCCAAACAAAGCGTTATCGAAACCCACTTAGAATAAACCCGATTAAGTTATGTAACCACTGTCACTTTGACACTACTTTTTTCAGCCCCGGCCACGTTGGTCAGGGCTTTTTCTTTTGCAGCAAAGGAATCTGATTTCGCAGCAGCGCGCGACGCACACTCAAGCACAGCTTGCCAAACCGTCGAATCTCATCGAACTGGGGTATGACGCCCCTTCTCAATGCCGACTCCCAATAACACAGTTCAGATTCCACCATTTCAAGCAGTTTTTTCGGGCACCCAAGGCAACTGCCTTGCGGACCGCACACAAACGTCTCTGGAGCATAAATCGGCAAAGTGGCTTTGACCTCATCAATCAATTGTTGCATTGCGGTCATTCGATCGGGTTTTGGCACCATGTATCCCAAACAATTTAGAACAAACCTCCATTATATTGGGTGAGCGTATGCTGTAACTTACTCTAAAGGGCGATATGCTGGTGCCTCTGCACTGTGCGGCCCACGGTGGAGAGTAACCTAACAATTGGTGACAAACAGGCGGTCAGTTTCAGACCGCCTGAATTGCACACTAAGATGCCGCCACCACTTCCGAGGTTTTCTCCGGCACCAGCCGCGGTTTACGCACTACCAGATACACTGCGCAGGCAGACAAGAGAAAACCAAGTGCGCCCAAAAGGTCAAACGACTCACCAAATACCAACCAAGCCTGTATAGCCGTGGTTGGCGGCACCAAATAGAACACCGAAGCCACATTGGATGCGGCACCATGTTCCACCATATACAGGAGCAACAAGATAGCAACACAGGACAACACGACCACCAACCAGAGAATGGTGAGAATGAACGTCATGTTCCATTCAACCTGCATGGTTTCGTACTGCATTGCATATGGTAAAAACAGTGTACTGGCAGCCAGGTACTGGATCATCGCACCGCCTACCATGTCACAACCTTTACACCATTTTTTCTGATACAGAGTACCCAACGTGATCCCCAACAGAGACACCACACACAACCCGATCGCCAGCCATTTGTGCTGGTCCGATTGCCAGGCCATATTCCCGGCCAGAACCAAGCTGATCCCAACAAAGCCAAGCGCTAACCCCAGCCATTGAGAACGTCGAAACCGCTCTGCCGTAAAAAGAACCAATAATAAAGCAGTCAGTATCGGTTGCGTCCCGACCAACAAGGAACTCAGCCCGGCAGGCATCCCCAAGTCAATCGCCAGATAAGTGCCTCCCAGGTAAAATCCGTGGATCAAGACACCGACAACCACGCTGTGCAACAGAGCTTTCCCACGCGGAATACGCCGCCGCAACACCAAAATCAACAACCAAAACAGCACCACATTCGAGACCATTCGGATGGTCAATAGGGTGGCTGGCTCTGCGTACTGCAGACCCAGCCTGGCTCCAACAAAGCCAGACGCCCAAAGAATCACAAATACAAACGGAATAAAGCGAACCAACATGTCCTTTCCTCTGGCTTTTCATCTCAGTTTCACGTTACTTTAGTTGGGCACAGAAATATTAAAAGGCACAGCTTACTTATTTTACATGGGTACAGAATGGACACTCCGAACAAGTATTTGATGGTCGAATACCATCTGAGACAAGCCATCGATGGCGGGCTTTACCGGGCGGAAGATAAGCTCCCGTCCATTCGCCAACTGAGCCAGACGCTCAACGTCGGCAAAAATACCGTGATCCGTGCGTATCAAGAACTGGAAGCCGCTGGTGTGGTCTATGCAGTCGAAAAGTCAGGCTATCGAGTCAAATCGACACCTAGCCCTCAGATTCCCCAACAACCGCCAAGACGAGTGGATTTACTGTCGCTATCTAAAGAGATCCTTACCTACCGTGAAGAGAAGGAGCGTCTTCCGCTGGGATCCGCTCATCCCAACATAGACGCGCCCGCCATCAAAAGCCTCTATGCTACGATAGGCCGGCATAGTCGCCTGCAAAGTCAGATGCCAAGCCACTACCAACTTCCTCCCGGACATAATCTACTCTTGCAGCAGTTGGTCAGGATCAGCCGGGATCTTGGTGTCCCCGCCACTTTAGACGATATCGCTGTCACCAACGGAGCCCAGCAAGCCATCAGTCTGGCACTGCGCGCGTTAACCAAGCCGGGCGATATTGTTGCCGTCGAATCTCCCTGTTATTTCGGCAATTTGTTGTTGATGGAATCACTTGGGTTACAGGTCGTAGAAATTCCCGGCTGTGTCCGAACTGGCATGGATCCCACTGCACTTGCCAAGGCGCTCAAACGCTGGGACATTCGTGCGATTCTGGTGACTCCCAACTTCGCTAACCCGACCGGAGCCAGAATGCCACTAGAGAAACGATTGGCCTTGCTTGACGCCTCTTCGGGTATACCTATCATCGAAGATGATGTATTCGGCGCTTTGGCGTTTGATGAGGGCATTGCGCCTCTGGCCGCGCTGGCCAGCGACGAACGGGTCATCTACGTCAATTCCCTCTCTAAAACGCTCGATTCACGTCTGCGTCTTGGCTGGTTGATTGCCGGGTGCTATCAGCCAGAGATTGAAAAACTGCTGATCTGTGAAAATATGGGCAGTCAGAACCTGATCCAATCCGCGGCAGCTGAGTTTCTGACAACCGGCAAATACCGCCAGCACATCAACAAAATGCGCCGGACGTATCAGCACAACCAACGCCGATTGCACCAACAGTTAAGTGACGCATTGAACCGATACTCTAATTTGCACAAGCGCTTTTATCTGACTCAACCGGACGGTGGCTACTTGTCCTGGCTGCTCATCGATGGGGAGTTTGACAGCGAAGCCCTTTACCGAGCCTGTCATGAACACAAAATCAGTCTGCTACCCGGAACCGTGTTTGCGACATCAGACGGTTTTCGCAACGCCCTAAGGCTCAGCTGCGCGCACTACCGGGATGAACGTCACTGGCAACAAGGGATAGACAAGCTGGCACGCCTCATTTCTGAGTATTGTGGCACAAAGCACACGGGCTGAAATCGGGTCTGCTACACTCAGGGAGTTCCGTTCAATAACTCCTTAACAGGTAAAGCATGAAGAAATCACTCTTACTCGCAGCTCTGCTACTGCCCTGTTCAGTGGCGTACGCCGATATTTCCATCTCTACCGACAAGATGGAAGTCAGTAAAGATTGTCTGAAAATGGATGGCGATAACATCAAGATCAAATCTGAAGATTGTGACCCGGAAAAAGGCAAAGGCCAGATGGACAGCGAGAGCCGCAGTGTTCACGGCGATGACAACCCAGGTCAGGGCCACAACAAAGATAAGAAAGACAAAAAAGGCAACAGCTAAGCTTACCCTAAGGACAAAAAGGCCACAGTGTGGCCTTTTTTATTTTCTCAGTGTCCATTGATCTGAAATAAACAAAAATTGCTTTGATAACAAATCGTTTGTGCTGTCAGACGAGTCGCCTTAGACTCGGCGCTGAACCAACAACAAGGATATCAATCAGCAATGAAAAACTATTTCGAAAGTCCATTCGCTGGCAAATCCCTGAAAGAGCAAGTCACCAATCCCAACATCATTGTTGGCGACCACAGCTACTACTCAGGCTACTATCACCGTCATAGCTTTGATGACTGCGTCCGTTATCTTGTGCCAGATCGCTCCGACGTGGACAAATTGATCATTGGCCGTTATGTGTCGATAGGCTCAGGCGCCGTATTCATGATGGCGGGAAATCAGGGTCATCGCACTGACTGGGCCACGACTTTCCCATTTTTTTATCAGGAAAATCCCGCATTTGAAGGGGCGCTGGATGCCTTTAAACCCGCAGGCGACACGGTCATCGGTAATGATGTCTGGATAGGCTCAGAAGCGATGATTATGCCAGGGGTGACGATCGGCGACGGCGCCGTGATTGCCAGTCGTGCCGTTGTGACCAAAGATGTTGAACCTTACTCCATTGTTGGCTCCAACCCTGCCCGCCATATTCGTCATCGCTTCTCCGACGAAGAGGTGGCGATATTGCTCGAAATCCAATGGTGGGACTGGCCAGATGAACAACTCAAAGGTGCAATGCCCCAGCTTTGTTCGTCGGATATCTATGGTTTGTACCAGTACTGGAAACATCTTCGTTAAGTGAAACGTCGCACTTAAGCCCATTCGAGCCGAAGTTTTGACTTAAGTGCGATTTGCATCCTAGGATGAAACATCGTTAAACAGAAACTCAAGGACGCGCTATGTATCAGGAAATTCTCAATTTTTGGTTTCAGGAACTGGAATCGAAAGACTGGTTCTCCGGCGATCCCACGCTGGATGAACGTATCACCGAGCGTTTTACCGATGTCCTCGACAGTGCGGCACAGGCGGAATTGTATAACTGGCGCGGCAATCCGCATGGTCGACTAGCCGAAATCATCGTTCTTGATCAGTTTTCACGCAATGTTTACCGCAATACTCCCCGAGCGTTCGCACAAGACCCGCTTGCTCTTGCTCTGGCACAGGAAGCCATCGCAGCCGGTGCGGACGATGCCCTCAACGCTGACGAAAAAAGCTTTTTATACATGCCATTTATGCACAGTGAGTCCAGACGCATTCACGAACAGGCTATGAAGCTTTTCAGTTGTCCCGGATTGGAGTACAACTATGATTTCGAGCTCCGACACAAAGCCATCATTGACCGCTTTGGCCGATACCCACACCGAAACGAAATCCTCGGCCGGCTCAGCACTGACGAGGAGATGGACTTCTTACAACAACCGGGCTCGAGCTTTTAACTGATGTTTCGCTGCCATAGCAGCGAGTGTTTATGCATATTCTTTTCAAGGGCCTCGACCATGAACAGTGGACTGAAGTTACGCGCGTTGGAACGCTCCGATTTGCGCTTTATCCATGATCTTAATAACAACCGCAATATCATGTCGTACTGGTTTGAAGAACCGTATGAGTCATTTGATGAACTGGAAGAGCTCTATAAGCGTCATATTCACGATGATGCCGAACGGCGATTTGTCGTTGAAGACGAAAACCAAAGCCTGATCGGTCTGGTGGAGCTGATTGAAATCAATTACATCCACCGAAGCGCAGAGTTCCAGATCATTGTCGCCCCAGCGTATCAGGGGCGTGGATTCGCCACCGAATTGATATTGCGTGCGCTGGACTATTCCTTCTCGGTACTGAACCTGCACAAGATTTACCTACTGGTTGCAGTCGAAAATAAAAAAGCGATTCACCTTTATCAGAAATGCGGCTTTATTGAAGAAGGCCACCTGGTGGAAGAATACTTTATCAATGGCCAGTATCAAGACGTGAAACGCATGTATATTCTGCAACACCAGTACCAGAAAGAACCGCTCGACCAGGCATGATTGCTGCTGCTCTCGCCGGGTTTACACTCGGCTTGTCACTCATTTTGGCCATCGGCGCACAAAATGCGTTTGTACTTAAACAAGGCATTCGGCAGCACCATGTGCTGCTGGTGTGCTCACTGTGCGCATGCTCGGACGCAATATTGATCTCCGCTGGCGTGGCCGGATTTGGCGCGATGGTCAACGCGTTTCCGATGATTGAAAGTGTTGCCCGTTATGCCGGAGCACTGTTTCTGCTTTGGTATGCTCTGCGCAGTTTTCTGTCGGCATATCGGGAAAACCATGCACTGAACCCGGCAGGTGACGCCAAGCACAGTGCTGTTAAAACAGCCTTGATCTGCCTTGCATTCACTTGGCTTAACCCCCATGTTTATCTTGATACCATCGTACTGCTTGGTTCGGTATCCACTCAGTATGACGGTCAGAGAATCCCGTTTGCGGTGGGCGCAATGACGGCCTCATTCGTCTTTTTCTTTAGCTTGGGGTTCGGCGCCAAAGCACTGATCCCAATTTTTCGCCATGCGAGAGCCTGGAAGGTCTTTGAAATCGTGATCGGCTTGATCATGCTAATACTGGCGATTCACCTGATTCGATAAGGAGCTGACATGATTCACATCCACGGACTGGATCACATCGTTTTACGCACGAGCAACATTGAAGCCATGCTGACGTTTTATCGAGATGTTCTGGGTTGTCCGATTGAACGTGAACTGGCACCCGATATTGGCCTGATCCAACTGCGAGCCGGAAGTGCCTTGATTGACATCGTGCCGGTTGACAGCGAACTGGGTCAACTTGGCGGCCAGGCTCCCCAACAGGATGGGCGTAATGTTGATCATTTCTGTCTGCAAATGGCACCAGTGGAAGAAGCCGATCTGGCGCACTACCTGATTTCGCACGGCATTGAAGTCTCTGAGTTCGCCGAGCGATATGGCGCGGAAGGTTTTGGTCGTTCACTTTACATTCAGGATCCGGAAGGAAACGTGGTCGAGCTCAAACCCAAGAAATGAAACCAGCCAATCCGCTACCCACCTACTGTCGTCTGGCGTATTATTCGCGCAATTGCGGCAGATAAGTTACTGGTTGCATTTCAGAACCTGCTCGCATTGTTTTTCTGACACAAGGAGTCTGTTGTGCGTATTGCGGTATTGGACGATTATCAAGATCAGGTTCGTCATCTGGCGTGTTTCTCTCTGCTACATGATATGGATGTCACGGTGTTTAATCACACGGTAACCGACATCGAAAAACTGGCGGACATGCTTCAATCATTCGACGTCTTAGTGCTCATTCGAGAACGGACGCTCATTAACGACGCTCTGCTCTCACGCCTGCCTAATTTGAAGCTCATCAGCCAGACGGGCAAAATCAGTAACCACCTTGATTTGGATGCCTGCAATCGCTACCGGGTAGCCGTTGCTGAAGGCGTCGGATCGCCGGTTGCCCCTTCAGAGCTTTGCTGGGCATTAATCATGGCCGCCATGCGACACATTCCCAGCTATATCAACCGGTTGCAAAACGGTCACTGGCAACAATCGGGACAACCTTTTCTGGGAAGAACACTGGAGGGCAAACGCTTGGGGATCTGGGGATTTGGGAAAATCGGACAACGTGTCGCAGGTTACGCCACGGCTTTCGGCATGGAAGTAATGATCTGGGGTAGTGAGGCATCACGTGAAAAAGCACAAGTCATGGGTTACCAAGCCGCTACTAACCGTGACCAGTTTTTCACGCACTGTGATATCGTGTCGTTGCATCTACGCCTGAACGACGCAACACGTCATATCGTCACACGGGACGATCTTGAGCAAATGAAACCCGACGCTCTGCTAGTTAACATCAGCCGCGCTGAGCTTATCGAGCCTCAGGCGCTGTACGACACCCTGTCCGCTCATCCGGGCAAAATGGCGGCGATTGATGTGTTTGAACAGGAGCCGGCGTATGCAACCAACCAATGGTTGTTAACACTGCCCAATGTCGTCGCCACGCCTCATATTGGCTATGTCGAACAAGGCAGTTATGAGCTTTACTTTAGGTACGCGTTTGACAATGTGCGGGCGTATGCTGAGCAACGACCACACAATATCGCCAACCCTGAGGTGTTATAGCGTATGAGTACATTACGCCTCCAGCAAGGAGACATCACAACAGCCACCACCGATGCTATCGTGAACGCGGCCAACCCGGTGATGTTGGGAGGCGGTGGCGTTGATGGCGCCATTCACCGTGCGGCAGGGCCAGCGCTATTGGAGGCTTGTCGTCAAGTGCCGGCAGTGGAAGGTGTCCGCTGCCCGACAGGCGAAGCTCGCATTACCTCGGCTGGCGCACTGGCAGCACGTTATGTCATTCATACCGTCGGCCCCATCTATCATCAAAGTGCCGATCCCGCGCGTTTGCTGACAGCGGCCTATGCCGCCTCACTGCGACTGGCTCGGCAATATCATTGCCACAGCATTGCATTTCCGGCGATCTCTTGCGGGGTTTACGGTTACCCGATTGAAGACGCCGCGTACCAGGCTCTGCGCACGTGTATGCAAGAAGAGTTTCATGACCTAGAGATCGTGTTTTATCTGTTCGACGAGCACACACTCAAAACGTGGCAAACAGTACTTCAGAATCTGAATCACCAACGCGGAGCGGGTCATGAGTCAACCATTTAGTTTACTGGCTAACCTGCCTGTCGACCTCAGTGAAGAAGTGTTCGAAGATGTGCTACGCCACGACACCTTACGTATTGAGCGTATCGTGTCCAAAGGCCACTCTTCGCCTCCCAATCACTGGTACGATCAAACTGAGCATGAATGGGTGCTCTTGCTCGCTGGTGCCGGTCGTATTCTATACGCCGACAACCGTGAAGTAACGCTACGTGCCGGAGACTGTCTCAATATTCCGGCTCACACACGCCATCGCGTCAGTTGGACAGATCCGAATACGGAAACGATCTGGCTGGCCATATTCTACTCTTAGGAGCCTACTATGATGTCCTGCAGCCAGTACGATTACATCGAGATTGCCTGCCTTTATCACCTGCCAGTCAGACTCAAACTGCTCAACGGCACGATTGTGGAAGGGACGGCGGTCGATACAACATACACCACAGAACGAAAAGAGGCCATCGTCATTGCGACATCCAGTGGCCATGAGACGTTGCCCACCGAGTCCTTACACAGCATGCAAGCGCTGGCGGCCAATCCTCACTTCGATCAGGTCACGTTTACACAGATCGCCTGATACAAAAAAGGCGCACCTTAAGGTGCGCCTTCACTGGTTCCATTCTGAGTTTAGTCAGCACGCAAAGTTACACCAGCGTAATTGCTGTAACCACGCAGCATAACGTGATACGTAGTACCCGCTTGCGCTGAAATTGAACACTGCTCTTCGTTACCATACTTATATGGACGGCAATCGTAAGAAGTCGTGGTTGGCTTGCTACCCGCTTTCACGTAAAGGTCTGCATCACCTGTACCGCCAGTGATCTTAATCACTACGCTAGATGAGCTGCTTGGTGTGAACGTGTAGTAAGTCATGTCATTGCGGTTACCTGAAAGGTTCGCCAGCGGTTTACCGATTTCCAGTACATCGCCAGACGGAGGAGGAGTTGCACCACAAGACGCGTTAACGCCTACCGTGTTAAACGCATCTTCTACGTCTGCAACGCTGTAACCCATGTCGCTCGCAGCTTTCACTACACCACAACCGCCTTCATCAAATGTGCTGTTCGCTGTCCAGTACAATTGGTTAGCCAGGGTAAACACTTCAAAGCCTTTGCGTACATCCCAACCCGCTTTGTTAGCCAGCAGGTAGAACGCACGGTTGAATACACCACTTGAGTAGTGAACATTCAGGCCATTGTAGTAGTCAGACGCATGGTCGATAGAACGGCCGTCACGCGAAGGCTGATCAAAGTAACGCAGACCGCCGGATGATTTGAAGATATCCGCACCGACAACCCAGTCAACGCTGCCTTTCATGTAGAACTCTGCTGCTTCACCTGCAATATCAGAGAACGCTTCGTTCATACCACCAGACATATTCTCGTACACCAGACCCGAGTTTTGTTCGGTGAAACCGTGGCTCACTTCGTGGGCACTAACGTTAATATCCACCAGCGGGTAGAAGGTGCTGTAGCCATCACCGAAGGTCATGGATGAACCATTCCAGAACGCGTTTTCGTAGTTGTTACCATAGTGAACACGCATAGTCAGCTGGAACGTCAGTGGTGTGGTGTTCATCCAGTCTTTGTACATATCGAAAACCACTTTACCGAAGTAGTGGGCATCGTTCAGTGGCGAGTACGCGCCGTTAATGGCTTTGTAATCGTTGTAGTTGGTTGAGTCGTTACAGGTATAGCTGTAAGTGGTGTTACCTGAAGTTGAGCCGTTCAGGTCAACCGTTCTTACCGCGCTGTTGTTCATTGAACACTTAGTGCCGACTTTATCGATGACAAACGGAGGAAAGTCAGAACCGTATTCATAACGACCTGTTTTGGTGTTACCGCCAGGGCCAGTACCGTCAGCTTGTGCATGGTTCAGACCATCCCAAGTTTGCAGTACTTCACCCGTTTGCGCATCAATGAAAAAGAAAGGACGCGCTGGGTGATCCTCGGCAACGAAGAAATCAACCAGATACACTAGTTGCGCTTGATTGTTGTCGTCCAGACGAACCATCAACTCGGCTTTTTCGTTTTCCGTTGCAGGTTCCGCAACCATTTTTTCTTGCTGTTGGAAACGCGATTTAGCAATTGAAATGGCCTGCTTCATCTCAACGGATGGCGTCAGTGTAGACACGTCGTCTGCGATACCCTGAGCCATCACACCGAACACTTCGCTACTACCAGACTTCGATTCAGTCGCCACTACCGAGGTGTTGAAAACCGGTAGACCGTGGTGAGTTTGTTGATAACGAACTTTCACTTTGCCATTTGGCAAAACAACTCGTTTCATTTGTTTGAATCCGGTTTCCACCGGGGCAACGCTCTGTGACTGAGCTTTAAGAGCCTGGTTTAGCAGGCTGCCATCATTTACGTTGATCATTTCTGCAGCGGTGACAGGTAGCGCAGTTGCCGCGCTAACAGCCAGCAGCCAGTTGATGTGACGTTGTGTTTTATTCATTTCTCAATCCTGGAGATTATTTTCAATCGTTGTTTAACTACTGATAAATCAGAAATTAAACCCTCCTGCGATAACTCGCGAAATAACCATTAATTACATTTCTGTAACATTCCAGTTTGTAAGAAAAATATTTTATATCCCACGTCAATTAGAGTTGACATTCTATAAAATTAATCCATGTTATTTTATAGAGTAAACAATAATTTTTTTTAATTAATTCATTGCGTTATATTTAATTAACAAATATATAACAACTAATCATTACACAGATTTATCAATAAAATTCAATGACTTGCGCACCAAAAAAGTGCATGATTCACCCACCAAAAAAGCGGTCAATTTGTAACCTACTGAAATAAATAGTGATATTTTATGCAGACCCAATGCGAGGCTAACACATCCTACGATCCTAAAAGTGGCCGGAAGCATGCAGTTGCAAGGCGTGTTCTGAACAAAAATTCGCAAGTTTGGCGCTACTTTTTACGAGCACTCAAACCCAGATTGAAAAGACAATGAGGAAAAGAAGAAAAAAGAGCCTCCGCGATACGGAGGCTCAGGCCATCATTACAACAGAATAAAAATACCCGCCAGACAAGCGCTCATCAGATTGGCCAGTGTACCGGCCAATACGGCTTTGATGCCCAGGCTGGCCACTTCCGAGCGACGCTCTGGCGCGATCACGCCGATTGAACCCAATTGGATAGCAATCGAGCCAATGTTGGCAAAGCCACACAGTGCGAAAGTAATGATGATTTGCGAGTGTTCTGACAACAAAGCTTTGTGCTCGACAAAATCAATAAAGGCAACGAATTCGTTCATGACGATCTTCTGGCCAATGTACGATCCGGCCATCAGCACTTCGTCTGCTGGCACGCCAATCACCCATGCCAGTGGCGAGAACAGGTAGCCGAAAATTGCCTGCAACGTAATACCTGCAAATCCGAACACTTCCCCCAGGCTCTCAAGGCCTGTGTTCACCATGGCAATCACACTGACAAACGCAATCAACATAGTACCAACGGCCACGGCAACCTTCATGCCGTTCATCGCGCCACTTGCTAGCGCATCAATAACGTTACTCTCCTGAGCTTTGTCCATCTCAATGTCTGACTGGTCAACCGCTGTTTCGCGCTCCGGTACAATGATCTTAGCCATCATCAGGCTGCCCGGCGCTGCCATAAAGCTGGCGGCAATCAGATATTTCAGATCCACACCCAGCCCGGCGTATCCACCCAATACACTACCGGCAACTGACGCCATACCACCGGCCATTACAGCAAACAGTTCGGAGCGGGTCATGCGGGCCAGGAAAGGACGGACTAAAAGCGGAGATTCACCTTGAGAGAGGAAGATATTACCAGTGGCCACCAAAGATTCGGCTTTACTGGTTCCAAGAAATTTTTGAATACCGCCACCAATGAATTCGATGACTTTCTGCATGATGCCCAGATAATACAAGGCAGAGATAAGGGCGCTGAAGAAAATGATAATAGGAAGGACGCGGACAGCGAAGATAAAACCAGAACTTGCAAGATCTCCGAAGAGAAAACGGATGCCTTCATCGGCAAAACCAAGGAGGCTGGAAACACCGCTACTGAGGCTGGTCAGAGCCGCTTGTCCCCATGGGAAATAGAGCACTAGGGCTGCAAACCCAACCTGGAGCAACAGGGCTCTGGAAACCGTCTTCCAGTTGATGGCTCTGCGACTCTCTGACAACAGGATCGCGCATATCAACAGGACAACGATGCCGATTAATCCAAATACAACATTCATGTAAAGATCACCTTATACAAGCTTTGGGGAACGTAGCTGGTCCGGTCCGTGGGGTCATTCACTTTCCATGTGACGGCTTGTATTGGCTGAGCGAAGGCTCATAACCGGGCGGCAAGTATAGCCATCATAACGAGATATTCATCACATATTTTTGCGCAAACGTTCAAGCGTTCAAATAACCACCAGAACAGAACAAAAATCATACAAACCGATTCACCCATCGCTACAGATCACACTGAATTATTGGTTGTATGGATTGAGCGTCATTGAAGTTGAACGTAGATCACACTAAGGCATGAATACGAGATGCAAACTTTCGAACGAATGGCAAGGGACAGGAACTAGTACTAACGTTATTTTTGTAAGTAATGCCTTCAATTCTATTATCTCGCTAACAGCGTCGGCTTAAATAGGTAATCAAAGTAGGCCTCACCATCACGGTGAGGCCTTCTCATACGGAGATATAATTTGTTTCAGATAAGGCGGGCCATCCGTCGGTTTCTCGCCCGTCTAATCAACGTCTCAGAAATGGTCAGCAGTAAGCCAACCCAAATAAATGCGAAACTGACCGCCTTTACACTGTCGAAGATCTCACCAAAAAACCACACCGCCAACAAAAACTGGATACTCGGTTCAATGTACTGCATCAAACCCACAGTCGACATGGTCGTTAGGCGCAGCGCAATCGAATAAAACACCAGCGGCCCAAGCGTCATTGGCGCCGCACCGGCGTATAATGCCAGCGTTTCCCACCCTGAATTCAACGACACGGCGCCGACACTGACGTGTTTGAACAACAAGTACATAATGGCCAAAGGCGCGAGCGTAGTAGCTTCCACAAACAAGCTTACGCTCCAGGTGTACTGAATTTTCTTCTTACACCAGCCATACAAGGTGAAGAAAATCGCCATAACCAATGCAACGTAGGGGACCTGCCCGTACTGGTATACCTGATAGGACAGACCAATAAATGCCAGAAATAACGCGAGTTTCTTTCCGGCTGAGATGGTCTCTTTTAAGACAAAAATCCCGAGCGCATTCATGGTCAGCGGGCTGATAAAGAACCCCAAACTGGCGTCAATCACCCGCTCGTGAGTCATCGCCCAGGTGAAAGCAACCCAAGAGATTGACATCAGGCTGCTGCCGAGAAAGGCATACCACAATGATCGTTTGTCTTGCAGTAACGTCTTCAGAGCAGATAGCTTGCCAAACAGCGCCACAATCAACCAGGCAACAGGGACAGACGCGATCAAACGCACGGCCAGTAACTCATCCGGCGCGGCCGCGGGCAAATGTTGGTAATAAAGCGGTAGCAGGCCCCAGAGGACAAATGAAAGCGCTGCCATCCAGTTTCCAATCATAACTGGTGACACATCAATACCTTAAAGTGAAGAGATTGATCGCGATTTTAGCCCCTTTTCACTGGCTGTAAAGCGAATTACCGCTTTTCATCAGGGGTCATGAAGCGATTCAGAAATAAGCGCAAGTTACCCGGCATTATGAAGAAAAAATCGGCCGTCTTTCAATCAATAAGAACATGGTAATCTGGCAGTGAATCGTTACAATAGCGGCCTTTTGTTCGACTACCCCGGAGAGCCACATGCAAACGGATTACACTTTGACCAACCTGCAATCAATGCCCAGAGAAGAGCTGGAAACATTCAGTATGCGCATGTTGCATCGACTGGTACCGGAGGAGTCTGCCAGTGAGTTGTTTACCTTTGATGCCGAAGAGACAGAAAACGAAGAGCGCCTGCAGGCAGCGAAGTTTGACGCAATGTTACGTTTGCATGCAATAGCGTTGAGCGAGTTACCGGCTTTATTTGGTGAATCGAACAATGCTCAGCAGAATATCGTACGCATGAGCCGTTTACTACTGTGGCATTTCTATGCAGTCTCGTTTAACTTGGAAAAAGTCATTAGTCTGGAAACGCACTGCAACCATGTGGAAGTGCTCCTCAAATCAGCCCCTTCCGATGCATTTGGTTGGGTTAAAGCACTCACTGAGCTACTGCATCAGTACGCTGAACTGAACCAGCCAAAATAGTATCTTCAGCCCGTCGGAAAGACAGGCTGAATCGCGGCGCCGTCCTAGTCGTTTTTCAGAACTACCCGGGCATTCTTCGCTTGTACCGGGCGGTTATTGTGTCCCATCACATCCATCAACTGTTGAGTTTGCTCTCCGGCCAGTTGCTGTGGCTGTTTGACCACCAACCAGCGTACGCCTTCACTGCAAGGAGGTGTGGTCAATGAACCGTTGAACCGATAGTAATGTGCCAGTTTTGGCAATAATGATGCAACCGGGAAAGATGGGTTAAGTTTCACGGTTTCCCCTTTGCCCGGCAAGGTGTCTGTCAGTTGAGTCATCTGTGGGTTCTCGGCGCCGTTATCAAACATTACGGCCAGTACCGCCAAATTCCCACTGCGATCTGCGTGAACAAAATGCGCTTCCAACGGGTATTGCTTACCGCGGATCAGATTTTCAGACGGGGTATGGAAGTGGAACTGCAGTAATTTGTACGTCGTGCCATCAAGAGACAGGGTATTGTCACCCGACACCTCGGCCTGAAGTGTGTGGCCGTTATTGGTTAATGCAGTCACATTTCCCTGGTAGGTAATCTCGAGATCCTTGAGATCCGCGTCCACCGCTCCACTGATGTCGATCGGGCTCTGGTTTTTGCCATCGGCACAGGTCGACGATACATTGCCCCAATACGCCGGGCCATGCTGACCACTGTAACCCCATTCTGCAGCCTGAACGCTACCGGTGGACATCAGTGCCAGCAGAGATAATGCTAACGACGTTTTTTTCATAGTTACTCCCTGAAAATGCGGATAAAATTCAGTCATGTTAATAACAGTCATGCGCTGAGAAGTATGCCGCAATCTTTGTTTTCAGAAAATAACTGGAATAAAACGCACGTTTGGCTTCAATTATTCGTCTTGCAAGGCGTTAAACCGCTCGAGTAATCGCACGAAGCAGAAATAAAACAGGGAAGCATTCCGCTTCCCTGTATCCATCTTGTTAACGCGCTGCTACACCCTTTCTTCAATACCAATGTTATTGTTAGCCCAAAGCAGAGCCTGCAATCGATTCTTGGCATTGATCTTTTTAAAGATGTTGTGCAGATGGGTTTTGACCGTATTTTCGCTGACGAACAGTTCATCGGCGATCTGAATATTCGAAGCCCCCTGCCCGAGCAAACGAATGATTTCTTTTTCACGTTTGGTCAAATTTGCGTAGGTCTGAGACGTGGTTACCGCATTAGAGCTACGGAAATGATGAATGTAATCTTGTGCGAGCTTGCGTGACAACCACATCTCACCTTCGAGGATCTTTTCCATACCTTTGATCAGCAATTTCAGATCATCATCGAGGTAAAACACCCCCACCAGATTGCGCCATTTAAATAAATCGACAGATGGGATGTCTTTCGGACAATTAATCACGATCTCTTTCAGCTCGTAATCAAGACGGCTCTTAATCTGAGTGTAAACCTCAAATTTCTTGTCATCCAAATAAGAGAAATCAATCAGAACCACTTCACTGAAGATGGTATCCGGGTGAGGAGCATCTGAGAATGTGGCGAATGGAACCACACTAACGGACATGTTCAAATGGGATTCGAGCGAATCTTTAAACAGGTTCGACTGCATACTGACATCAGATAGCAGTGTGACCTGAGCCTTTCCGTTGCCCAACATATTCATCCTCCAAACTAGCCAACGTATTGTAATAACCTAAAACTATCGTTTAATGGTCAATTGTCAATCGGTCACTACTAAAGGAGTAGATATGCAAACGATTTTATTAAATTCAAATCATAAGGTTACACTGATATTCTCATTTATAAGAAAACTATCAATAACCATCAATTTCTCTGATTTCTTCTCCGGTCGATAAAAAGCGCGAAAGGATTCCTTTCGCGCTTATCTCGTTAAATCGAATCGCATGGACGGCTTAGCGCTTACGTAAGGCACCCGCCATCAACAAAAATACGAAAGTCATGATGCCGAGGCTACCGCCGCCACCGCCGCCCGATGAACTGCTGTCGGTGCCAGACAGGAAGTCATTGCGGCGCGAATCTGTAGCGACGAATTTTGGCGATTCCCCACCATTTAACACGTTGTCAATCCAGCTTGAAAAGCGAATCACCTCAGAAAATACCGATGTCGCATTGATGCTGGCGCTCGGATCGCCACACTGCGTATCCGGACCAAAACTGGTGACGCCAACCTGAACATATTCCGTACCGTTGTACCAGTAGAGCGGGCCGCCAGAATCGCCCTGACAAGTCGCATTTTCCAGCGTTGAACCAGTGGGCACTTCACCTTGCATACACAAGTTGTTGTCGGTGGTTACCGTGTAATTGCACTGGTTGTTTGGCACCCAGGTCAGTGTAGTTTGCAGTAACTCATTGCTTTCATCGGCGTTACTCCGCGTATCACCATGGCCGACCGCCTTAAACTCTTGGCTGTAAGCGCGGTAGGTTGAGTAATCGTCCACTGTCGGTCGAATAGCGTAATCCGCGCTGCTGACGGTCGTTAACGCCCGCTCCAGCTTCAGAATGGCAATATCGTTAAACAGGGTTTCATCTTCATAGGTCGACGGATAATAAATCTCGGAGACCATCACCCGCTCCTGCACGTTGGAAGGAAAGTCACCTTCGAGCTGAAGCTTAGGCACCACAGAGGTAAACAGATTGCCCTCTTCATCGTTAAACACGCAATGTGCTGCGGTCAGAACATACTGATTGTTCAGCAGGGTACCACCACAGTAGCTGCCGCTGCCATAGCGTCCATCGTAATCAATACGGTCGTAAAACAGGGCAACATACGATGGATAGGTGGTCACGGACGCACTGGTTCCGTTGACAATATAAGGTTGAAAATCGGCTGCGGCCACATTGGCAGAAATAGACAACACGGCAGCCATACACGTCCACTTGTTCATAAGGTATGACTCCTTCCTGTAGGAACAACTTATTATTTGAGTTATAAAAAATGGGAGACACCGATTTTATACGGTCTCTCCCATAAATTAAGTCAATTATTCGCTAGTTTCTAGCCACGATAGTAACGTTGTGGAACGAAGGGCATTTTCTCAACGGTCATTGGCAGCATTTTTCCGCGCACTTCGGCAAACAGTTCGGTGCCGACAGCCGACAGATCCGTACGGACATAACCCATTGAAACCGGCTTACCCGCTGTTGGGCCAGCAGTACCACTGGTCACGATCCCGACTTTGTTGCCTTCACCGTCATACAGTTCGGTACCTTCACGGACCGGCGCTTTCGTTTGACCAACCAAGCCAATCCGCTTGCGTGACACATCTTTGGTTTCAATCTGGTTTAGAATGATATCCGCTCCAGGGAAGCCGCCCTCACGTTCGCCGCCCGCACGACGCACTTTTTGAATGCCCCATAGCAAACTTGCTTCAACCGGTGTCGTCGTGGTATCCAAATCATGACCGTAAAGGCACAATCCACACTCAAGACGCAACGAATCACGAGCGCCCAGGCCGATCCACTCCACTTCGTCTTCTGCGGTCAGTTTGCTGGCAAACGCTGCCGCGTGCTCTGCCGGTACAGAAATTTCATAGCCATCTTCACCGGTATAACCGCTGCGGCTTACAATGCATTCAACGCCATCGATCGTCAGCTTCTGTACATCCATAAACAGCATGTCGGCCACCGCTGGCTGGTAGCGTTTCAACACTTCTGCGGCTTTTGGACCCTGCAATGCCAGTAGCGCGCGATCTTCGATCAGCTCCAGCTCAACCTCAGCGGGCAGATGTGCTTGCAGATGTTGGATGTCCTGTTCTTTACACGCCGCATTCACCACCACAAACAGATGATCGCCAAGATTCGCCACCATCAGATCATCCATAATGCCGCCCTGCTCATTGGTAAAAAAGGCATAGCGTTGCTTTCCTGCACCCAAATCGATGATGTCGACTGGCACCAGCGATTCCAAGAACGCCGCCGCCCCTTCGCCATGCAGACGAAGTTGACCCATGTGAGAAACATCGAAAAGACCCGCAGCATCACGAGTATGCAGGTGCTCTTTCTTGACACCCAGCTTGTATTGCACTGGCATATCGTAACCAGCGAAAGGGACCATTTTCGCACCCACTTCAACGTGAAGCGCATGCAGAGGTGTTTTCAGTAGTTCTTGAGTCATCTTCTTCTCCATTAAGCCAGACTCTCTGAGTTAGCCGCGATGAATTGCGATTTTTTCCGAAACGGAAACCGTGTTTCCTATAGTAAACAAGCATGCGCCTCTTTTTCACCATTAACAAGTTCAAAACAGTTCAAAATGTGACATTTAACAAGTTAGACACATTTAAAAATCGTTAAAGAAAAGCGCCACATCGATGACTTTCACATCAACATGACGCTTTTTCATTCACGTTAACTGCAATGGCAAACGTTTGCATTCACTATAGGAAATTTTACTTTTTGCGATATTACTTCGCAGTGACCCACAAAATATGCGCATCTTCCTCACTGACAGAAACCAGCATGTGACCCATATTGGCATCGTAGTAAACGCTGTCACCTTCGTGCATCACTACCGGTTCATAGAACTCAGAATAGAACATCACTTCACCGGATAAAATCAGCAGAAATTCCTCGCCATCGTGACGCACCCAGTCGGTGTATTCTTCAAACGTTCGGGCACGGATACGGCTCTTAAACGGCATCATTTTTTTATTGGATAATTGCGTAGCAAGCAGCTCGTGTTCGTAGGTCGGTGTCGGATGCGGTTTCCCTTCGCCAGCGCGAGAAATATCTCGCCGACCGGTTGCTACCTTTTTTCTAGGTGGTTCAAAGAGTTGTGGCATATCTATTTGCAGTCCAGCCGCCAGTTTTTGCATCGCCTGGAAGGTCGGAGAGATCTGTTCATTCTCTATCTTACTCAGCGTTGAACGAGCCAATCCAGTACGCTGACTGGCCTCTTCCAAAGTGAGGCCCAATTTCGCACGAATATCTTTAATGCGTTGTCCCAGTTTTAACGGCTCTATATTCTGGTCGCCAGCTTCTTTTGCCAGCGTCAACGACGGGTACTCATCATAGATGTCTTCTGACATGCTTTCCCTCTGTTTCACGTCTTCTCCCTGTATTGAAAATCATTGTTGCACGAAGCTCATTGTTGATTAAAGACCACACCAGGAAATAAAGCGTGCTCTGGGTAACAGAAATGGAAACTGTGTTTCCTATTGGAAATTTTTGATTGATTGTTCTCATGACAGGGGGTATGTTATCGACTTGTTAGATGTAGAGATGCTATTTCTGACTCTGAACACCGAGGTTGTTAACAACTTTTTTCGGAGTCTGGATACCCGGATTTCATCCCGGTATCGCCCCGGATGAGGGATATTCGCCCTGCTCTGTTCTGGCCCAGCCAACACGCTCCCTACCGTGGAACAGTGCAGATAAAAACGACAGGACTGACGACAGCCAAAAACACAATCACATCGTTCGTCAGTAGAAATGGAAGGTCATCTACCATGAGTAAAACTTACCAAAACCACAGCCTGGAAAACTTTTTCTCTACCAACCTCGCTGCTACCGACGACGCCGTCTTTGCTGGTATTCAGGCAGAATTCACGCGTCAGAATGAACAAATCGAACTGATTGCGTCAGAAAACATTGTCTCGAAGGCAGTGATGCAGGCACAAGGCACCTGCCTGACCAACAAATACGCCGAAGGTTACCCAGGCCGTCGCTATTACGGCGGTTGTGAACACGTCGATACCGTTGAAGCGATCGCTATCGAACGCGCGAAAAAGCTTTTTAACTGTGAATACGCAAACGTTCAACCTCACTCGGGGGCTCAAGCCAACGGTGCGGTCAAACTGGCCCTGCTTCAACCAGGTGACACCATTATGGGTATGTCCCTGGATGCGGGCGGCCACCTGACACACGGTGCGCGCCCGGCGTTATCTGGTAAGTGGTTCAACGCGGTTCAGTACGGCGTTAACCGTGACACTCTGGAAATTGATTACGACGAGGTCCGTGCACTGGCGCTGGAACACCAGCCTAAGATGATCATTGCAGGCGGCTCCGCCATTCCTCGCGTCATCGATTTTGCTAAATTTCGTGCGATCGCCGATGAAGTCGACGCCATCCTGATGGTGGATATGGCGCACATCGCTGGCCTGATTGCAACTGGTGCTCACCCGAGCCCGCTACCCCATGCGCACGTAGTCACCACCACAACACACAAAACATTGCGCGGCCCACGTGGCGGCATGATCCTGACCAATCACGAAGACATCATTAAGAAAATCAATTCAGCGGTATTCCCTGGCCTGCAAGGTGGCCCGCTGATGCACGTGATTGCATCAAAAGCGGTCGCGTTCGGTGAAGCGCTGGGTCCAGAATTCAAAACTTATATTGATTCGGTGATCAGCAACGCAAAAGTTCTCGCTGAAGTATTGCAAACTCGCGGTTGCGACATTGTCACCGGCGGCACAGACACCCACCTGATGTTGGTGGACCTACGCCCTAAAGGCCTGAAAGGTAACAAGGTAGAAGAAGCGCTGGAACGTGCTGGGATCACATGTAACAAAAATGGCATCCCGTTCGACACAGAAAAACCTATGATTACTTCGGGTATCCGTTTAGGCACCCCAGCCGGCACAAGCCGCGGCTTTGGCGTTGAAGAATTCAAAATGATCGGTAACTGGATTGGTGATGTACTGGATGGGTTGGTTGAACACCCTGAAGGTAACGCAGACGTAGAAAAACGCGTTCGCAAAGAAGTCAAAGAGCTTTGCCGTCGCTACCCACTTTACCAATAACAGATTTAAATCCTCACAGTATTTGGAGATCAAGCAATGGACAAGACCCTGAAGTTTACAGACAGCCACGAGTGGGTTCGCGATAACGGCGACGGCACAGTGACGATTGGCATTTCTGAGCACGCACAAGAAATGTTGGGTGACGTAGTTTTCGTTGACCTGCCAGACGTGGAAGACGAAATCGAAGCCGGCGAAAGCTTTTCTCTGGTGGAGTCTGTAAAAGCCGCTTCAGATATCTACGCTCCTGTTTCTGGTGAAGTGGTAGAAATTAACGAGGAGCTGGAAGACAGCCCTGAGCTTATCAACGAAGAACCGTATGAAGGCGGTTGGATTGTTAAAGTGAAACTGTCTCAGCCTTCAGAGTTGGATGATCTGAAAGACGCTGAAGAATACCTGAACTCAATCGAAGAAGATTAATCAGGGAAGAAAACGAAAGCTGCCCCATAATTACATGATGGGCAGCTTTTTTTTAAAGGCCCAATATCACGGTGTCACACTGCTTGTGGGCCTTTTGGAGAAGGTAAAAATGACTGAATTACTTCAAAGCCTAAGCACACAAAATGAGTTCGTTGCACGCCACAATGGACCAAACACAAACGACCAGCAAAAAATGCTGGAAGCCATTAATGCAGTGAGCCTCGACGCGCTGATCCAGGAAACGGTTCCGGCTCAGATTCGTCTTGAGAAACCAATGGCACTGGCTGCTGCGCAAAGCGAAGCAGACATGCTACGCACCATCAAAGCGTTTGCTGACCAAAACCAAATTAAACGGACATTCATCGGTCAGGGTTACTACAACACGTTCACGCCGAATGTAATACTGCGTAACGTCATGGAAAACCCGGGCTGGTATACCGCTTACACGCCGTATCAACCAGAAATTTCCCAAGGTCGCCTTGAAGCTCTGTTGAACTATCAACAGATGGTTATGGACCTGACTGGCATGGAAATCGCGAATGCCTCTCTGCTGGACGAAGCAACCGCGGCCGCTGAAGCCATGACACTGTGTAAGCGTGCAGGCAAGAGTAAGAGCCACGTCTTCTTTGTTGCAGATGACGTACACCCGCAAACCATAGAAGTGGTGAAAACCCGTGCTGCCTTTATCGGCTTTGACGTGCACGTTGCCCCACTGGATACCCTGACGGAAACTGAAGCGTTCGGTGCATTGGTTCAATACCCGAATACTACGGGTGAAATCCGCGATTTGACAGACATCATCGCCAAAGCGCAAGCCAACAAAACGCTGGTTGCGGTGGCCACTGACCTGCTGGCCTCTACGCTGCTGAAACCTGCGGGTGAAATGGGTGCCGACGTCGTGATCGGTTCCGCACAGCGCTTCGGCGTCCCGATGGGCTATGGCGGTCCTCACGCCGCTTTCATGGCCACGCGTGACAAACACAAGCGTACCATGCCGGGCCGTGTTATCGGTGTTTCTATCGATGCCAGTGGCAACCAGGCGCTGCGCATGGCAATGCAAACCCGCGAACAGCACATCCGTCGTGAAAAAGCGACCTCCAACATCTGTACTGCTCAGGCACTGCTGGCCAACATGGCCTCTTTCTACGCGGTTTTCCACGGCGCAGAAGGCCTGCGCACCATCGCGCGTCGTACTCACCATCTGACTGCAATTCTGGCAGCGGGTCTGACGAAATCAGGTTACGAGCTGGCGCACAATAGCTTCTTCGACACCATCACCATCAATGCTGGTGACAAAACCGCAGAACTGTACGCCAAAGCGCAAGCGGCAGACATCAACCTGCGCCTGCTGGCCAGCGAAGGTAAGCTTGGCATCAGCTTCGACGAAACCACCACCACATCAGACATCGAAGCGCTGTTTGCCGTATTTGGTGTGTGTGAAGACATCAATGCGCTGTCGAGTGACATCGCCGCCAATGAGTTTGCAGCGATTCCAGAAAACTGCCGTCGTACCTCGTCTTACCTGACGCATCCGGTATTCAACACGCACCACAGCGAAACGCAGATGATGCGTTACCTGAAGCAATTGGAAAACAAAGACTTCTCTCTGACTCACGGTATGATCCCACTGGGCAGCTGTACCATGAAACTGAACGCCGCAGCGGAAATGATTCCGGTGACCTGGCCAGAGTTCGGTTCCATCCACCCGTTCGTACCAAAAGAGCAGGCAGCCGGTTATGCGGCACTGGCGAAAGATCTCAAAGAGAAGCTGTGTGAAATCACTGGCTACGATGAGTTCTCACTCCAGCCGAACTCAGGCGCTTCTGGTGAATACGCAGGCCTGATCGCGATTCAGCGTTACCACGAAAGCCGTGGTGAAGGCCACCGCAATGTGTGTCTGATCCCAAGCTCTGCACACGGTACCAACCCGGCAACGGCGTCCATGGTTTCGATGAAAGTCGTGGTGGTGAAATGTGACGACAACGGCAACATCGACATCGACGATCTGGCAGCGAAGATAGAGAAGCACAAAGACAACCTGTCGAGCATCATGATCACCTACCCTTCTACTCACGGTGTATACGAAGAGCAGGTGAAAGAAGTGTGTCAGATGGTTCACGCAGCTGGCGGTCAGGTTTATCTCGACGGTGCTAACATGAACGCTCAGGTTGGCCTGACGTCCCCGGGGTTTATCGGCTCTGACGTCTCGCACCTTAACCTGCACAAAACGTTCTGTATCCCGCACGGCGGCGGCGGTCCGGGCATGGGGCCAATCGGTGTGAAATCGCACCTGGCGCCATTCCTGCCTGGTCACATTGAAGGTGGTCTGGAAGGTGAAGACTTCGCCGTAGCCGCAGCGGATTTGGGCAGCGCGTCGATTCTGCCAATCTCCTGGGCGTACATCGCAATGATGGGCGCAGAAGGCCTGACACAGGCAACCAAAGTGGCAATTCTGAACGCGAACTACGTGATGGAGCGTCTGCGTCCACACTACCCGGTTCTTTACCGTGGCAGCAACGGCCGCGTCGCACACGAATGTATTATCGATATTCGTCCGCTGAAAGAAGAAACAGGCATCAGTGAGGAAGACATCGCGAAGCGTCTGATGGACTACGGTTTCCACGCACCGACTATGTCTTTCCCGGTAGCAGGTACCTTGATGGTCGAGCCAACCGAATCGGAAGATTTAGAAGAGCTGAACCGCTTCTGTGAAGCCATGATTGCCATCCGTGAAGAGATGAACAAAGTGAAAAACGGTGAATGGCCGCTGGACAACAACCCACTGGTTCACGCACCACACACCCAGGCAGATCTGGCCAACGCAGAATGGGACCGTCCATACTCGCGCGAACTGGCTTGCTTCCCGTCTCAAGCGGCCAAGCAATCCAAGTACTGGCCAACGGTTAATCGTGTCGACAACGTGTACGGCGACCGTAACCTAATCTGTTCATGCCCAAGCATCGACAACTATGAAGATTAAGGTTGTTGTACAAGCTTAATTGAAAAGCAGCCACTGGCTGCTTTTCTTAAGTCTTATTAGGCTATTCTTGTGGTGTAGTTTTTAGCATCAGTAACACTATCACTGCACTAATAGCCCAACTTACGAGTAATTGTAACCAAATTATTAGCTGAATTTGCGAATTGGAAAACGAAGCATGTTCAGGAATTATGACTTTCAGCAATACGCTACACGCGAAAGGCAAGATCAGCAGCACGAGGGTTTTACCAAAACGCCACCCAATGTTGAGACAGCGACGATACAATAATCGACTTGCGAAAAAAAACACCAGTAGCCACCAAAATAAAAATAAAACGATTTCGCCAGCATCAAAACTAGTCAAGCTAACATCTCTACCATCCAATTTGGCCACAACAATAATGATAACAAACGGTATCAGTAGTGCACCATTCCACATCATCAGACGTAAGTTTTGCCAAAAGTAACCAACAGCATGAAGTTGATCGCGACTTTTGTGTTTTGGGTTAATTTTTAGTAGTGGATGCTTTGGCTGATACCGTTCTAACTGTGGCTGCTTACGGAACCAAAATATATGTAACGTCAGCCAAAGCAAGGTTAAAACGAATTCAATCATAAAAACATCACTATTGAACACCAGACTTGTATTTGCTGAGATGTGTATCAGTGTGATTATAAAAAGCGTGGTACCTAAATTGATGATAGCTAATGGGAAAGCCATCCACTTTCCTGCCGAGCGGTAAGCCAATAGAAGGTGTGCTGTCAATAATAATAGTAAAAATACCCAGGACACACTAACAAACCAAACACCGGCGGTCCCAATCGCAAATATTAAAGAATCAGCAAACGTCGCTATGATTAGGATCAGCAGTTGCGCCATAAAGTAACGATCACGGTCGAGACGCTCAGCAGATGGTTCGTAAAACTGGTTTCTCCAGCAAAGATCCTTTATTACACTCAGAATCATAATATATTTATACACTCCTTTATTGTGAATTTGATAGTAGTACGGATTTATGTGTAGATAGCCGTTAAAGCCGACATTAATACAAGAAGATGTACGCGCATTGTTAACAACGACTGACGAAAATAGACAATGTTAATAAAGAGGTAGCTATTCCTGTTTGGTTAAATACCGTAGATGACAGCAACTGGAGAAAATGAAACATTTGCCTCCCTTCACCGCCTTACGGCTTAATGGAAAAAACACACTCATTCTGCGCTAGCGATTGGAGTTGCCACCAGCTCCTTCATCAGAAGACTTGCTTCTATAGAGCATGATATGGAGGTGAATTACTATCACAACCTAAACGCTGCAATTAACTAACACTAAACAACGCGGTCTCCTTTGCAACAGAAGAATATGAATAGATTATTGACAATAAAAATTTATATTCTTATGAGAGTTACTAAGGTATATGAAACCATTAATAGTTGCCAAATTCTGACATGAAATTAATTTTATTGATATAAAATGCTTAGCATTCCATTAAAATGGATAGAATAAATAACCTAAAAGCAACTTAATCATATTATGAATATGTCAAATTACTTGTTACAAATAACATCCTACATTAAGTGCCCGTGATACTGTGTTAATATATAGCCCCCTCCCAAAGCACTGCTCCTCTCACAACCCAATTACGAAAACTGCACCTTAAATCGTTCAATCAGAAAGTCGAGAAACAAACGGATGCGCTTGGGCTGGTGTTGGCGACTGAGGTAAATCACGTTTAAGTCGGCATCAGCGCCAGAGGTCAGTGCGCTGAAGTTTTTCATATACCCGTTCAGTACGGTGACTAAGCGTTGCTGTTGAATATCCGCCTGAACATCAAGGACGGATTTAAGCGCGATGCCTGCACCATCCAACGCCCATTGTCGAATCACTTCACCATCATCCGAAAAGCGTTTCGGCACCACAGTGATGGCTTTATGTTGTTCGCTGTCCTGAAAGTGCCAAGTTTTCAGCTCTTCGTTACTGCGAACCATGGCCAGGCAATCGTGCTGAGCCAGATCTTGTGGCGTTAACGGCGTGCCTTTTTTGGCTAAATACTCCGGCGAAGCGCACAGTACCCGACGGCTGGAAGCCAGCTTGCGCGAGATTAGGTTACTGTCGGCGAGTTCACCGTAACGAATCACAATATCCAGTCCGGATTCCGCCAGATTTGAGAGATTGTCATTCAGGTAAAGATAAGGTATCACCTCTGGATACTGCGCTGAAAACTCAGACAACATGGGTGAGATGTATTGCTTACCCACGTCCCTCGGTGCCGAGATCTTCAACGTTCCACGCACCTCTTTCGTACCGGTTTGCAATAGATTTTCCGTTTCTTTCACGTTGTCGATGATTTCCAGACAGGCCTGATGATACAACGCCCCGGAATCGGTCAGCGAGATATGGCGTGTACTGCGGTTCAGAAGTTTCACCCCGTAGCGATCTTCTAACGCTTGCAGCCGGGCCGTGACTGTAGCTGGCGACAAGCCGAGTTCCCGGCCCGCTGCTGCCAGTCCCTGATTTTTCACAATGCTGATAAACAGTGTCATATCTGCGAACTTATCCATACACCTTCCTATTTATTATTCGCCTGAACTGAACAATTAATTCAAATTTTAACCCATTATCAAATTATGTCTAATCAATATACTGACTCCATCTACTCAATTCTGGAGACAGACACTATGAATACAGACAAAACCGTATACGTCGTTATTGGCGGCACATCCGGCATCGGCGCAGAAGTTGCGCGCCAGCTAAACAATAAAAACAGCGTGGTGCACGTCGCCAGCCGCAAAACCGGCCTGGACATCAGTGACGAGCAGTCGGTCTATCACTACTTCGAAGACATTGGTGCGTTTGACCACCTGATCATCACTGCTGGTTCTTACGCCCCGACAGGCAGCGTGGTTGAAGTCGGACTGGCTGAAGCAAAGTCTGCGTTTGATACGAAGTTCTGGGGCGCAATTAACGCAGCCAAACATGCCGCACGTTATATCAAACAAGGCGGCACCATCACGCTGACCTCCGGCATGCTGTCACGCAAAGTGGTGGCCAACACTTACGTTAAAACCGCCATCAATGCCGCACTGGAATCCGTCACTAAAGTACTGGCGAAAGAGCTGGCGCCTGTCCGGGTGAATGCGGTCAGCCCGGGATTGACCAGAACAGAGGCTTATCAAGGCATGAGTGAACAAGACCGCAACGCCATGTATCTGCGTACTCAAACCAACCTGCCAGTCGGCAAAGTGGGGGAAGCCAGTGATATTGCCATGGCTTACCACATGTTGATTAACAATGCTTATATGACTGGCGCCGTGATTGATGTTGAAGGCGGCGCGCTACTCAACTGATCCAGAAAAGTCACTATGGTGCCCGACACAACTTCGTGCTGGCACGTCAGGATTCACCTACATAGAGAAATTTGCCATGAACAATAAACCAATGCCGCTGCAGGTGTGGATTTTGACGCTTGCCGCCTTCGCCATCGGGACCGCAGAATTTGTGATCGCCGGTATTCTGCCCCAAGTGGCCCACTCCCTATCGATTACCGAAGGTCAGGCGGGCTACCTGATCAGTGCTTACGCGCTGGCTATTGTGTTCGGTGGCCCTCTACTCACCATCTACCTGGCGCGTTTTAACAAGAAAACCGTGTTGTCTGGATTAATGATGCTGTTTATCGCCGGCAACCTGATGTCTGCTTTCGCGCCGAACTACACGGTATTGATGATCAGCCGTGTGATAACCGGCCTGGTTCAGGGACCGTTTTACGGCATCGGCGCGGTGGTCGCGACCAGCCTGGTGTCCGAGAAAATGGCCGGACGTGCGGTCGGCCAAATGTTTGCCGGACTGACGCTGGCCAATGTATTAGGCGTACCCGGCGGAACCTGGATTGGGTTGCAGTTCGGCTGGCATATGACATTTCTGACCGTTGCGGCGTTCGGCCTGATTGCCCTGCTATTCATTACGACAGTGATTGCTTCTCAAGGTCATGACAGAGCCAAAGACGTCAGAGCCCAGTTGGCCGCGTTCAAAAATCCGATGTTGCTGATCAGCTTAGCTATCACCGTTTTCGCCTGGTCAGGTTTTATGAGCTTGTACGGCTATCTTGCCCCAATTGCCACACATGTGACGGGGTATGGCGAAAACGCCGTCACCTGGATTCTGGTGGTCGTCGGGATCGGTTTAATTGTCGGCAACACCTTAGGTGGGCGTTCGTCAGACAAAAACTTACAAAAGGCATCATTGTTCTGGGCACTGGCAATGATTGGCTCACTGGTTTTAGTTGGCCTGACGGTTGACAGCAAACTGATGTTCATTGCCGCGGCATTTATCTTCGGTGTGGCTTCATTTGCCAACGTACCGGCGATGCAGTTACGGGTTATGAATCACGGCGGTGAAGGACAAGAACTGGCCGCAACAGCCAACATCTCCGCGTTTAATCTCGCCGACGCATTTGGTGGTTTCCTCGGAGGCATGGTACTCGACAGCCATATTGGTGCCGACATGATCCCGTACGCAGCCCTTATTGTGCCCGTCATTGGCTTGTTGTTCATCATCAGCGCCAACCGCAGAGAAAACCAATTTGCCACACCAGCTAACCGCCTGTGTCGCTAACCCCAACATCCCGTAGCCAGGCCCCGATGTCTGGCTGCGAAGATAAATAGATAAAAAGGAAATCCAGATGAAACTCTACATTTACGAACATTGCCCTTTCAGCGCGCGCGTCCGCTACGTTGCCGGAATGCTGAAGACTCCGTTGGAAACGATCACCATTGATTACGATGATGACCAGACCACGACAGAGATCATTGGCACCAAACAAGTACCGCTGCTGCTTAAAGACAACGGAGACGCGCTGGCAGAAAGCCTCGACATTATTCAGTACCTTCTGCACCTTGCAGGTTGTGACGAAACTCATCAGCCTTCACAAGCCGTTCTGGACTGGCAACGCAACGCATTTCTACCCCTGCAGAAAGTGGGCTATCCACGCTGGGCAAACATGAATTTAGCCGAGTTCAGAACCCGCTCAGCCCAAGCCGCGTGGCGCGCAAAAAAAGAAACCGAAACCCTCAACTTTGACGCGCTGCTGCAAGACACGCCATCCATTGCCGAGGACGCCGCAGCCCTTATCCAGCAAGCGGGAGAAACGCTACGAATCAACGCATTTCAGCGCATTTCCGTTGTTGATGAAGCGATTGTCTTCTCCATCCTGCGTGGCTTTTTCAGCGCTGCTGAAATTGAGTGGGATCCGATTGTGCAAAGCTGGATGGAAGCGGTCAGCAACCAAACCCGAGTCCCGCTTTTAAGATAAGGAGCTTCGCCATGCAGATACAGGGAATGCATCACTTTACGATTCGTACTGCGCTGCTGGAAGAGACCACGGAGTTTTATCAACGTGTGATTGGGCTGGAGGTGGGGGAGCGTCCCAACTTTGGGTTCCCTGGCCGCTGGCTTTACGCAGGCGCAGAGCCGATTCTTCACCTGGTTTACCAGCCGAATGACCGGGCCGTGGGTGCACTGAATCACTATTTGGGGGAACACACCAACATGAACGGCTCTGGTGCCATTGACCATATAGCGCTGCGCGGCACCGATCTGGATAAGATGCAACGCCATTTAAGTCGCTTTAGTCACGTGCGTTTTCAGGAACGCATCGTTCCGGATCTGCAGGAACATCAGCTCTTCTTGCATGATCCGAATGGCATCACCATCGAAGTGATATTTCCTTACTCAGCGGACAACCGTATCGTTGGCGAATCGCTGACGTCATTCAAGCTGCGCTAAACGCATCACGGATTTTGCAGCCAAAAATGTTAGATCGTTCCAGTTTGAGCCTGAAACGGTCGCCTACACTAAGAGCGTATTATGCGCTCTTTTTTATATCTACCGCTCAGAAAATCTGACATGGAGAGCAAATCCGAAAGATAAATCAGCATTTATTTCGAGCATGAAAATATAATGACAGAGCAATGACCATTGCAACACAACTAATATAACAATTGAATAAGGTTTCCTATGTTTAAGAAACTCTCTTTGAAAAACAAATTGGCCATCTCTGCCAGTGCAGCCATTATTGTCGGGGGATTGCTGGTTGAAGGTCTGTCTTTTCGGGATTCACTGCAGCGCCTGGACGTCGAAGTCGAGCAACGTCTAGAAAGTACCAGTGCGTCATACAACCAATACGTGAGCGACTGGCTGCTATCGAAAGAGCGCGCACTGACGTCCCTTTCACCGGATGTCGAAAAACGGGCCATTGTTACGCATCTGAAACAAGTACGTGATTCCGCGGCGTTTGACAATGTCTTTCTGGCGTACCCGGATGGCTCTCAGGACAACGCCAACGGCGTAATTCTGCCACCGGGTAACGATGACCCACGCCAGTGGGGCTGGTATACCAATGCGGTTGCTAATCCAAGCAAAGTCTTCATGGACAACCCAACCGTTGCTGCGGCAACCGGTGCTAACGTGGTCTCGCTGGGTAAAGCGCTCAATCTGCACGGCGAGCAAGTGGTGCTCGGTGCGGACGTTGAGATCAGCGATATTTTGAACAGTATGAGCAAAGTGATTCTTCCGGGCGAAGGCTATATGTTCATTACCAACGATCAGGGCAAGATTTTCTCGCACCCGGATACCAAGCTGCTCAATCAGCCGGTGAGTCAACTTGGCCTGAATTACGCCGATATTCAAAGCATCGCCCGCGATGCACATGACCGCAAAGTCACGCTCAACGGCGACGATTACGTGATCTACGCCGACGCGATTGAAGGCACCAAGCTGACTACGGTGACAGTGATCAGCCACGACTCGCTGATTGCACCGCTGTACGATGCGGTTTGGGGCCAAGTGATCGCGACCGGTCTTGTGGTCGTTATCTGTGTGGCGCTGTTCAATTTGCTGTGTAACATCCTCTTCCGTCCGCTCTACAACGTTTCCCAGGCATTGTCTCAGATTGCCAACGGTAACGGCGATCTAACCCGCCGAATCGACGTTGAAAACCACGACGAAGTGGGTGAACTGGCGGAGAACTTCAATAAGTTCGTGGCCAGCTTGCAGCAGCTTATTGGCCACATCCGCAGCCAGGCACAGGATCTGAATCAACAGTCTGACATCAGCACATCACGCGCGAACCAGTCGGTCAACGAACTCAACCACCAGCAACAAGAAATTGCCATGGTCGCCACGGCGGTCACCGAAATGGCGTCCGCCACTCAGGAAATCGCTTCACACGCAGAGCAAACCGCGAAAGCCGCGCAAGACTCTTCACACAGTACCCAGAACGGTCACGATCTGGTGGTCAACACCAAAGGTTCGATCAACAATCTGGCCAATGAAGTGAACGAGGCAAGCAACGTCATTCGCGAGCTTAACCAACACGCTCAGGATATTTCGACGGTGTTGTCGACCATCCAGGGGATCGCCGAACAGACCAACCTGCTGGCGCTAAACGCTGCAATTGAAGCGGCACGTGCCGGGGAACAAGGCCGTGGCTTTGCCGTGGTTGCTGACGAAGTGCGTGTGTTGTCCCAGCGAACTCACACCTCCACCGAGGAAATTAAGTCCACCATCGATACCCTGCAACACACCACGCAAAAAGCCGTTACTCTGATGGAAAGCAGCTCTTCACTGGCGCTGGGCTCGGTCGAAGATGCGGATCGTGCAACGCAGGCACTGGATGAAATCAACACCGCCGTCGCGCTGATCAGCGATATGGCGACACAGATTGCCACCGCCGCCGAAGAGCAAACCCATGTCACCAGTGAGATCACCCAGAACGTGACGTCCATTAAAGACGTGACTGATCAACTGGTGATCGGCGCAGAAGACTCCCTGCAGCAATCCACACAATTGAAAAATCAGGCCGACGAACTTAACGCCAAAGTGGCGACGTTTAAAGTCAGCTAATCTAAAAAAGAAAACAGCGGAGCTTCGGCTCCGCTTTTGTATAGCTGTGATACCCGTTTAGAAATAATGAGAGATCGCCAGATAGCGAGTGCGAATGTGTTCGATCAGTAACTTCACTTTCTGCGGCGGCTGACGGGTAAACGGATAAACCGCATAAATACCAAGTTTTTTGCCCACCAGCTCAGGGAAGAGATCCACCAATTGCCCGTTGCGAAAATCATGGTAAACCAGACAACGCGGCACATAGGCAATGCCATGCCCACCTAGTGCCGCCTTACGCAGAGCAGTGGCGTTGTCAGTCGAGAAACTGCCCGCCACCCGCACAATGTAGTTGCCTTTGTCTGCTTTGAACTCCCATTCGCTGGCTCCCGTGGTTTGATAGGCATACTGCAAACAGTTGTGTCTGGTCAGATCCTGCGGCTTAAGCGGTTTTCCGTGCCGGGCAATGTAGGATGGCGAGGCGCACACCACCCACTGGGAGTCGAGTATGTGCCGGGCAATCAGGCTGGAGTCTTCCAAATAACCGGTCCGGATCACCAGATCGTATCCACCTTCCACCAGATCCACGAAGCGGTTGTCGAGTGACATATCGACGCTCAGTCCCGGATGCTGGTTACAAAATTCCGCCACCGCATCGGCCAGAATCAGATCGCCGGAAATGCTCGGCACCGACATTTTGATGTGACCGCTCAGACTTTCGCCAAACCCTGCAACCGCGTCCATAGCCTCCTGGGTGGCTTGCTTCACATTTTTCGCCCCATGGATGAGCGCCTTGCCCGCTTCGGTCAGGGTTAATTTACGCGTTGTCCGATATAATAATTGCACGCCTATTTCTTCCTCCAGACGCGCAATTCTTTTACTAACTACTGAATTTGTAAGGTTATTTTGCTCAGCCACCTTACTAAAGCTGCCCAATTCTACGACCTGAGAAAACAGGATTAAATCATCTGCACGCATCTTATTATGTGATTTTTGGAACTAATTATTTTCATTATTTCCCTATATCACCAAAAAAGAAAGGGGTAAATTCACGCCGAATTAACACAAATAACACAATTATAAAAACCACAACAAATCATCGATTCCTGATAGGGAACATTGAACTTGTACGAGGAAGTACCAATGACCGAAACATTGTTAGCTTTAGTGGCGTTCTCACCCATTGTGGTCGCTGCTATTTTACTCGTCGGCCTCAACTGGCCGGCGAAGAAGGCTATGCCTGTCGCCTTTACCCTGACTGTCGTGATTGCCCTGCTGTTCTGGGACATGTCGGCCAACCGCGTGCTCGCTTCTGTATTTCAGGGGCTGATCATTACCGTCTCCGTATTGTGGATTGTGTTCGGCGCGATTTTTTTGCTCAACACGCTCAAACACACGGGTGCCATCGCGACCATTCGCAATGGCTTTACCAATATTTCACCCGACCGTCGTGTTCAGGCGATCATCATTTGCTGGTGCTTTGGTTCTTTCATTGAGGGCGCATCTGGCTTCGGCACGCCAGCCGCAATCGCAGCGCCATTATTGGTGGCCATCGGTTTCCCTGCTCTGGCTGCGGTGCTGATGGGCATGATGATCCAGTCAACGCCAGTGTCATTTGGCGCCGTGGGCACGCCGATCATCGTTGGAGTGAACAAAGGTCTGGATACACACAATATCAGTGAAAATCTGCTCGCTCACGGCTCAAACTGGGATGCGTATCTGCAACAAATTACCTCGAACGTTGCCCTGATCCACGCCGGAGTGGGCACACTAATACCGATCCTGATGGCCATGATGCTGACTCGCTTCTTTGGCAAAAACAAAAGCTGGACCGAAGGGCTCGATATTCTGCCGTTCGCGCTGTTTGCGGGTCTCGCTTTCACTATTCCATACGCCCTGACCGGCGTGTTCCTCGGTGCAGAATTTCCCTCACTGATTGGCGGACTGGTCGGCCTCGCCGTAGTGGTCTCGGCAGCTAAACGCGGCTTTCTGGTTCCCAAATCGACCTGGGATTTTGAAAAAGAAGAGCTATGGCCAACGGAGTGGCTGGGCTCGCTCAAAGTCGATCTGGCTGACAGCACTCAGAAGCCCATGAGCATGGTAATGGCCTGGCTGCCTTATGTCCTACTGGCCGTGATTCTGGTCGCCAGCCGCGTCAACTCAGAGTTCAAAGGATTACTCACCGGTGTCGCGCTCTCATTTGACAATATTCTCGGCGAGACTGGCGTGAGTAGTGCCATTCAACCTCTGTACCTGCCAGGAGGTATTCTGGTGTTTGTTGCGTTGCTGGCCGTGCTTTTGCAATCACGTAGCACCGCACCGCTAACCAAGGCTTTTGGCGAATCGAGTAAAACACTGATTGGCGCCGGCTTTGTTTTGGTGTTCACCATTCCTATGGTGCGTATTTTTATCAACTCAGGCGTGAACGGTGCGGATCTGGCAAGCATGCCCGTCACAACGGCCAATTTCGCCGCCGGGCTGGTGGGAGACGCGTTTCCGGCACTGAGTGCGACCGTCGGTGCACTGGGCGCCTTTATCGCGGGCTCCAATACCGTCTCTAACATGATGTTCAGCCAGTTCCAGTTTGAAGTGGCACAGACACTCAGCATTTCCAGTGCCGTGGTGGTCGCTCTGCAGGCGGTGGGCGCCGCCGCCGGTAACATGATCGCCATCCACAATGTGGTGGCTGCCTCCGCCACAGTCGGCCTGCTCGGCCGGGAAGGTGCGACGCTGCGCAAAACCATCATCCCGACTTTCTACTATCTTTTGGTAACGGGCGTGATTGGTCTGGTCGTGATCTACGGATTCCACGTCACTGACGCACTGATGAACTGAACCGATTAACGCAGGCTCAAACCTGTTCCCGATGTGGCGCGGTGACCAGACCGACAAGTAGGTGCTGTTACTTCAGGTAACGTATAACCGGTCATTGCGCCATTCCCGACTCGCTTAAAGACGCCCTCTCAAGGGGACAAAACATTCTCATATCAGGACCGACTTCTATGATTATTTCTGCTTCTACTGATTACCGCGCAGCCGCCAAGGCCAAACTGCCACCGTTTTTGTTCCACTACATTGATGGCGGATCTTACGCCGAGCATACCTTACGCCACAATACCGAAGATTTATCCGATATTGCGCTGCGTCAGCGGGTACTCAAAAACATGTCGGATCTGAGTCTGGAAACCGAGCTGTTCGGCGAGTCGTTATCGATGCCGATCGCACTGGCGCCCGTTGGCCTGACCGGCATGTATGCGCGCCGCGGCGAAGTGCAGGCCGCCAAAGCCGCGGCCAACAAAGGCATCCCATTTACCATGTCGACCGTGTCAGTGTGCCCGATCGAAGAGGTGGTACCTGCAATTGAACGGCCGATGTGGTTTCAGTTGTACGTGTTAAAAGATCGCGGCTTTATGAAAAATGCGCTCGAACGCGCCAAAGCCGCCGGGGTGACCACCTTGGTCTTTACCGTCGACATGCCGGTCCCCGGCGCACGTTACCGCGACATGCATTCCGGTATGAGTGGGCCGAACGCGGCGATGCGCCGTGTTTTCCAGGCGATGCGTCATCCAAGCTGGGCTCTGGATGTTGGCTTGCTGGGCAAACCCCATGATCTCGGCAACATCTCCGCCTATCGCGGTGAACCGACTAAGCTGGAAGATTACATCGGCTGGCTGGGAGAAAACTTCGACCCGTCCATCAGTTGGAAAGATCTGGAATGGATCCGGGATTTCTGGGATGGCCCTATGGTCATCAAAGGGATTCTGGATGTGGAAGACGCGAAAGACGCGGTGCGATTCGGCGCGGATGGTATTGTGGTATCCAACCACGGCGGCCGTCAGTTAGACGGCGTGCTTTCGACCGCCCGTGCGCTGCCGGACATCGCGGATGCCGTCAAAGGCGATCTGAAAATTCTGGTCGACTCTGGTATTCGCACCGGGCTGGATGTGGTTCGCATGCTGGCGCTCGGCGCAGACTGTACCTTACTGGGCCGCTCCTTTGTTTACGCGCTGGCTGCGCAAGGTCAGGCTGGGGTCGAAAACCTGCTCGATCTGTACGACAACGAAATGCGCGTCGCCATGACACTCACGGGTGCGAAGAACATCTCAGAACTGACCCGAGAGTCGCTGGTCAGCATGGGCTAAATTCGCTCAGGGTGCCACACTGGCGGTGGCACCATTGTTACTGGAAACCTTTCTCTTTCCCGTTTAACCAGTAATCACCACAAGGAAGCAATAGATGGCAAATACAATATCAAATGCCACGTATCAACAACTGGAAGATATCCTTGCTGTGAATATCGACCGGGAGCGCATTGTTACTCAGGAAGCCAAACGTCTGGCTTACGGCACCGACGCGAGTTTTTACCGTCTGGTGCCGAAAATCGTTCTGCGCCTGAAATCGCTTGATGAAGTGATCTTCGCCATTCAAAGTTGTCGCGAGATGGCGGTGCCGTTTACCTTCCGCGCAGCCGGCACCAGTTTGTCGGGCCAAGCGTTGTCCGATTCGGTGCTCATGACTCTGACCGACGACTGGCGTGGGCATCAGATCGTGGATAACGGTGAAAAAATCATTCTTCAGCCAGGGGTCATTGGCGCCGATGCCAACAAATACCTGGCACCTTATCAACGTAAAATCGGCCCGGATCCGGCGTCCATCAACACCTGCAAAATCGGCGGTATCGCCGCCAATAACGCCAGCGGCATGTGTTGCGGCACCGCACAGAACTCATACCGTACCGTCGACAGCATCAAAATTGTATTCAGTGACGGCACCTTGCTCGATACCGCCAGCTCAGAAAGTATCGCCGCGTTTAAAGCGACCCGGCCAGAACTGCTGGAGGGCATTGAACAGCTGTGCCAACAGACGGCACAAAACCGAGAACTGACCGAACGAATCCGCCATAAATACCGGCTGAAAAACACCACAGGTTACGCCCTGAATGCGCTGGTGGATTATCAGGATCCAATCGAAGTACTGGAGCACCTGATGATAGGCTCAGAGGGCACGCTCGGCTTTATCGCCGAAATCACCTACAACACCGTCGTTGAACACGCCCACAAAGCCTCTGCCCTGTTGGTGTTTGCCGATATCGAAGAAGCCAGCCGCGCGGTCACCATTCTCTCTCACACGCCAGTGGCGGCGGTCGAGTTGATGGACGGCCGGGCAATGCGCTCCGTCGCGGACAAACCCGGCATGCCCGAATTTATTCAGACACTGGATCTCGAAGCCGCAGCGCTGCTGGTCGAATCTCACACCAGCACGCAAGTGGAGTTGGCGGCGCAGTGCGCGACCATCATGCAATCACTGACGGATTACACCATTATTGAATCCGTTCCGTTTACCTCCGAGCCAAAAACCGTCGCGACCTTGTGGGGCATTCGCAAAGGTATGTTCCCTGCCGTTGGCGCCGTACGAGAAGTTGGAACCACGGTCATTATTGAAGACGTGGCTTTCCCGGTCGACAACCTCGCCAACGGCGTGCGCGATCTGCAAGCGCTGTTTGATAAATACCACTACGGCGAAGCGATCATTTTCGGCCATGCCCTGGAAGGCAACCTGCATTTCGTCTTCACCCAGGGTTTTGATTCACAGGAAGAAATTGACCGCTACGGCGGTTTTATGGATGACGTTGCCGAACTGGTGGCCGTGAAATACCAGGGCTCACTGAAAGCCGAACACGGCACTGGCCGTAATATGGCGCCCTATATCGAGCTGGAATGGGGCAAAGACGGCTATGCCCTGATGCAACAAATCAAAACCCTGTTTGATCCCGAAGGCTTGCTCAACCCCGGCGTGATCATCAACAGCAACCCACATGCGCACATTGAGAACCTCAAACCGATGCCAGCGGCAGATCCACTGGTTGACCGCTGCATTGAATGTGGCTTCTGTGAGCCGGTTTGTCCATCCCGGACACTCACCCTATCGCCACGCCAACGCATTGTGCTGTATCGTGAACTGCAACGTCGTCGCGCCGCTGGAGAACAGGTCGAAGCCTCTGAGTTGGAAGAGGTGTTTGAATATCAAGGTTTGGATACGTGTGCCGCCACCGGGTTGTGCGCTGAACGTTGCCCGGTAGGCATTAATACCGGCGATCTGGTGAAACAGCTACGTACCGCGAAATATCAGAAGTTTACTCCGATTGCGCGTTGGACAGCCGAGCATTTTGCAACCACAACCAAACTGGCTCGCGCCGGACTGAAAACCAATCAGCTGGCCACTAAGGTGCTGGGTGAAAGCAGTGTCGGCAAGGTCACAAACGGATTGCGCAAGCTGACCAAAGGCGCCACGCCGGTGTGGATGCCAGAGATGCCACAAGCCAATACCCAAGATCTCAGCCAAGCCATCGAAGCGCAAACGGCCACAGAGAAAAAAGTGGTCTACCTGCCCTCTTGTGCCACTAGAAACATGGGTCAGCAAAGCAGTGCGCAGGATCAGCGTCCACTGACCGAGGTGACACTTTCTCTGTTGAACAAAGCCGGTTATCAGGCCGTGATTCCTCGAGAACTCAATGAGCAGTGCTGCGGCATGCCATACGACAGCAAGGGCATGACCGAACTCGCCAGCGCAAAAGCCAGACAACTGGAAGACGCTTTGTGGCAGGCGTGTCGACAGGGAGAATATCCCGTGCTGATGGACACCAGTCCGTGCGCCAAACGCAGTATTGAACTGTTCACCAAACCGATGGAAGTGTTGGAACCGACGGGGTTTGTCAGCAAATACCTGCTGCCACATCTCGACATCACGCCAAAGCAGGAAACCGTGATGCTGCATGTGACGTGCAGTGCCCGCCGCATGGGGCTGGAAGCAGACATGCTCAATTTGGCGCAAGCGTGCGCCACCGAGGTGGTGCTGCCGGAGCACATTCAATGCTGTGGCTGGGCCGGCGACAAAGGCTTTACCACGCCGGAGCTGAATGCGGCCGCCGTGCATCCGCTCAAAGAACAGGTACCGTCCGGTTGTAGCCGAGGCTTCTCCAACAGCCGTACCTGCGAGATTGGTCTGTCGCACCATAGTGGCATCCCCTACCAGTCCATTTTGTATCTGGTGGATGAAGTTTCCCGTCCGCACCCCTGATAGTCCCTTCGTTGCGCCCCGGCCGGGGCGCAACTATTTCATCTGCCCCATTTTCAATTGGCAGAAAAATCGTTACCTTGGAGGTCTGCTACACGGATACAGGATACCCCCATGGAACTGGAATATTTCATTATTGATGCGTTCACTTCTGAACCTTTCAAAGGCAATTCAGCGGCTGTTGTTCCGCTGACCAACTGGCTCAGCGATGAACAGATGCAACATATCGCCGCCGAAAACAACTTGTCAGAAACCGCGTTCATCCAATCACAGGGAAACAACCACTACCAGATCCGCTGGTTCTCTCCCCTGCAGGAGATCGACTTTTGCGGTCACGCGACGCTCGCCTCCGCCTACGTGTTGTTTCAACATTTTGACGTGCAGGGCAAAATCACCTTTTCGACGCTAAACGTTGGCGAGCTGCAGGTGACACAAGACAGCAGCGCCCGAATTGTGATGAGTTTCCCCAATCGGGCGCCTGTGCCGGTCGACAACATCCCACAGTCTCTGCTCGATGGCTTGTCTATCGCCCCGCAACAGGTGCTGCGCAGCGAACAAGCCTATTTCGCCGTTTACGACAACGAACAGTCGGTACTGGATGTAGTCAGTGACAGTGAAACCCTCAAACAGCTCGCTCCCTATGACGTGGTGGTGACCGCGGCAGGCAGTGAATACGATTTCGTCTCACGCTACTTCTGGCCCGCCAACGGTGGCGTCGAGGATCCGGTTACCGGCTCCATTCACGCCGGACTGGCGCCATTTTGGGCGGAACAACTCGACCAGCCAGATTTGGTCGCCTATCAGGCCTCTCAACGTGGAGGAGTACTGTACTGTCATATTCGCAGTGATCGTGTCATCGTTGCCGGGCATGGCGTGTTGTACGCACACGGTTCACTGTTTGTTTCTTAAAGGAAGGCCAACCACTGATGACGTCCATAAACCAACTGGAACCTTTGATGCTCGAGTTCATCGAGCGAGAAATGCAGACCGATGCCGCGCACGACCTGAACCACGTAAAACGTGTGGTCGCGACTGCAAAACAGCTGTGCGACGAAGAGCAGGCCAATCCGCAGGTAGTGGTCGCCGCGGCCTACCTGCATGATTGCTTTACCTATCCGAAAGATCACCCGGAGCGTAAACAAAGTTCGGCCATTGCAGCAGACAAAGCCGTGGCGTTTTTGGAACAGATAGATTATCCGCCGTCACTATTGGCAGCGGTGCATCATGCGATTTGCGCGCACAGTTTCAGCGCGGGGATTCACCCCGACACGCTGGAAGCGAAAATTGTGCAAGACGCCGACCGACTGGACTCACTCGGCGCAATAGGCGTGGCACGCACCATTCAGGTCGGCACCGCTCTGCAGCGTCCGCTGTATAACGCAGACGACCCCTTGTGTCACACACGCCCCCCGAATGATAACCGCTTTACGCTGGATCATTTCTTCACCAAGTTGTTCGCCATTGCTGACACCATGAATACCGAAGCCGCCAAAGCAGAGGCACGTAAACGCAAAGCATTTATGCAGCTATTCTTAGATCAGCTCCAACACGAAGCAAACGCGCATGACTGAAACCCAGCGACTGATCCGCGAACTGAAAAAGCAACTCAAAGGCCACAGCATCCAATATCAGGATATCGCGGCGGCCCTTGGCCTCAGTGAAGGGTCGGTGAAGCGCCTGCTGGCCGAAGGCAGCCAAATCAGTCTCGCGCGTCTTTCGGCCATCTGCCAGTTAATCGGATTGGAAATGGGTGAACTGTTTAAACTGGCCAGTCAGGCAGAGAAAGGACTCGATGCCCTGAGTTTTGAACAAGAGAAACAGCTGGTTGCGAATAAAGGTCTGCTGTTGGTTGCGGTGTGCGTGGTGAATGGTTATCGCTTTGAAGAAATCCTCAGTCAGTATCAGTTCTCCGAGCCTGAATTGATCCGGCAACTGGTGGCGCTGGACAAACTCGGCGTGATTGAACTGCTACCCGCTAACCGAATCAAGATGAAAATTTCACCGGATTTCCGCTGGGTTCCGGGCGGACCGATTCAATGTTTCTTCCAGCAGCAGGTACAAAACGAATTCTTCCACAGTTATTTCTCCGCCGATGACGAAAAACTGGTGATGAGCAGTGGTTTGATGTCACTGCCAAGCAACCACAAGCTGCAACACAAGATTCAGAAGTTGGTGGATGAGTTCTATGCCGGCTGTAAAGCCGATGAAGTACTCGATCTCAATGACCGTCATGGTACATCCATGGTGATTGGCCTGCGGCGCTGGACCTTTCCTTTGTTCGACGATCTGCTGCGCACGCCCAAGTCGTAAATGGCGTAACCTCAGGTGACACTATCCGTTACCTGAGCCTTTTTGCTCTCCTAAGTCGCCGCATACATGCATGCTGCCCCACATCAGGATTGTGGCGCGACGCCACATGATGCAAAGGAGGCACACTATGTCTGTTGTTCAACCATTTACCGCATTATCACGCGTATTCTGCTTGGTCTGTCTTACGCTCTTGGCTGGCCTGTTGAGTCCGATCGCGCTTGCCAGCGGCTTGCTTAAGCCAGTCAACAGTCAATATCAGGATCTGAAAATCCAGACCCATCATGTCAATGTCGTGATTGAAGACGGCTACGCAACCACCCAAGTGGAACAGGTGTTTTACAACCCGAACAATACGCAAATGGAAGCCCGGTACTCGTTCCCGGTACCGGAGCAGGCGGTTGTCGGAGAATTCATTTACTGGGTTAACGGTCAGCCGGTGGTCGCCGAAGCGGTCACCAAAGACGACGCGGAACAGATCTATCAAACCCAAAAAGAGCAAGGCCGCTCGACAGCGTTGACCACAAAGAACGAGTTCAAAACATTTGAAATAAAAGTGTTCCCTGTGTTACCCAAACAGACGGTTAAAATTCGTCTGGTTTACCTGCAAGACGCTCTGCTTGACCATGGCGTAGGTCGCTATGTGTACCCGATGGAAGAAGGGGGTGTGGATGAGATTGCGAAAGCGTTCTGGACCCGTAACGATAAGGTTGAGCAGGACTTTTCCTTCCAACTGACGGTTAAATCCGCTTATCCGGTCGATGGTCTGCGTCTGCCCGAGCATCCTCAGGCATCCATTGCTTCAACGCCGGAAGGCGAGCAAACTGTCTGGTCTGCCACCCTCGCTAATCAAATTGCAACATCAGAAAGCACCTCACCTGATCCGGCGTTTCGTCTCGATCAGGATATCGTCGCTTACTGGCGCTTGCAGGAAGGCCTGCCCGGACGTCTTGATATGATCGCGTATCGCGATCCAACACAAAGTGAAAAAGGCACCATCAAACTGACGTTTACCCCCGGCGATGATCTTGGACCGATTGTTCAGGGCCGTGACTGGGTCTTCGTATTGGATAAATCCGGTTCGATGGCGGGCAAATACGCCACGTTGGCGGAAGGGGTTCGCCGGGCACTTGACACACTTACCGGTGATGATCGCTTTCGCATCGTCCTGTTCGACAACCGGGCCTACGCGCTGACACCAAACTGGTTAGCGGCCACATCCGACAACATTGACCGCGCAATGACCTCGGTGATCGAGGCCCAGACCGGCGGTGGTACCAATTTGTACGATGGTCTGGAGAAGGCGACACAATCATTAGACCGCGATCGCACCACCGGGATGGTGTTAGTGACCGATGGTGTAACAAATGTCGGCGTGACGGAAAAGAAAGCCTTCCTCAAGCTGATGCAAAAACACGACATTCGTCTGTATACCTTCATCATGGGTAATAGCGCCAACCGTCCGCTGTTGGAGCCCATGACGCAAGTGTCCGACGGATTTGCACTCAGTGTGTCGAACGCCGATGACATTCTTGGTCACATCATCAATGCCACCAGTAAACTAACCCATCAGGCCTACCGGGATGTGCAGTTGGATATTGACGGACGCCGAATCACTGATTTGACGCCCGCTCAGATCCGCAGCCTCTACCGTGGCGAGCAACTGAGTGTGTTCGGCCATTATTTTAAACCGGGTAACACCACCATTACCTTGACCGCGAAGGTCGGTGGCATTGAGCGAAAGTACCGCACCACACTAAACCTGCCGGACAGTGCCACACACAATCCCGAACTGGAACGCTTATGGGCGTTTGCCAAGATCCGCGATCTTGAACACAAGATGGACTATCTCGAAACCGCCGATGCCGACTGGGAGCAGGCGATTGAAACCATCGCGCTCGACTATGGGCTGCTGACCGACTACACCTCATTGCTGGTAGTCGAAGAAGACGTGTTCAAGCAACTGAACATCAGCCGCAGCAATCAGGTGAGAGTAGAAAAAGAGCAACAGGCTCGTACCCAGCGTGCGCACCAGCCGGCCCGTCCTAACAGAGCCGATCAACACGACCCTATGTTCTCTCAACCGGCACCAAGCCACTCTGGAGGCCGAGGAGGAAGCCTGAGTAGTTGGATGGTGCTGCTCCTCGTTATCGTCGGTGGTTATCGGCGCTGGCGCCGCGTTTATCATTAACGCTAAGCGCTGATAAACAAATGGCCCTGAGAAACGTCAGGGCCATATTCTCTTTTAGATTTAAACAGGTTAGAGTAATCCCGATGCCAGACAAAGGAGCATAACGCAATGAAAATCATCATTCTGCACGGCTTATACATGCATGGCTTTATCATGCAGCCGCTCAGCCAGAAATTGCAGAAGATGGGCTATCAAACCCAGGTGATCAGCTACAACACAGTGGCCATTAACGACGACCAGGTATTCAAAGCGATTGATATGGCGCTGGATCGCACGCAAACCAACGTACTGGTTGGGCACAGTCTCGGCGGACTCATGATCAAACACTATCTGGCTTCACGGCAACCGTCCACGTCGCTGATCTCCCATGTGGTGGCGTTGGGTTCACCGCTCAGAGGCGCGTCCATCGTCGGGAAAATTCAGAACCTCGGCCTCGGCGCCATGCTGGGCAATTCAACACTCTATGGTCTGGAAAAGCACGACGATCATTGGCGGTTTGCACAAAAGCTCGGCAGTATCGCCGGAACCTTACCGTTTGGCTTCCGGCCGATTCTGCTGGGAACCGCGTTACTCTCTGACGGCACCGTCACCGTCGAGGAGACCAAAATCGAGGGTATGACCGATCATGCGGTCACCCGACACAGTCACACCAGCATGATTTACAGCAATTAAGTTACCGATCAGATTGATGCGTTCATTCGTCACAACCGGTTTCAACACCATTAAAAAAGCCAGGCGTTCACCTGGCTTCTTGTCTTAACGCTGAATATCCAACTTATTCAGTAAGGACGGGTAACCCCAGCCATTTTCTCCCGCTTGCACGGTTTCTCCCGTCAGATACTCATAGATGGTTGGGGCCAGAGAGCCGTTCTCCTCGCTGGTCATCGGTGTCACCTGCTGACCAATCGGCGCGCCCCAGAAACCGATAAAGGCGTCTTTTTCCAGATAGCTTTCACCCGCATGACGCCCCGGCACTTTGGTGTTGTAGCCGACACCTTCGCGTGGAAACAGGTTCACCGTTCCGGCCCGGTCCTCTTCGTACAAAGCCGCAATCTGTTCAACCGAATCCGGACGGTTACTAAAGCGCGTCAGCTCTCGCCACTCATCGGCACGACACCAACTGCTGACGTGATTCAGGTCGGCAGACAGACATTTTTTCAGCAGCGAGTTACGTTGCGCCAGCTCCCGCTCATCCGGCAGCGTCAGATACGGATTGAGCGTCTCAATACCCAACAAACGAGGCTTGCCATTCTCAGCGCGATAGAACAAGCGATCGCCATCGCGAATCACCCATTCATCCAGACGCTTCCCACCCCTCTGACCGATCAGCCGTGTCTCGCAGCGCGCTGGCTCACATGCCGTTTCTCGCACCGCCATGTAATCGAGCGTATCCCCGAGGCGCGCCAGCGTTTCTGCCATAATATCGATAGGCTGCCCCTGGCTGTGTTTCGGCGTCCAGGTGGTCAGTTCAGAATAGACAGGTTGTACCTGCCAACCCGATGCGGAGTTGAAGAAATCGAGCATGAAGTTGCCACCGGCGGTAGACGCCACCACCACATCAATCCCTTGGTTGCTCGGATAATTGAGCGCGTTGGTGATTTTCGGGCCCTCGCCTTCGTCAGAAGAAATTTTCCGCACCACCAGCGGATAACCAAGTTCCTGCTCCAGTTCGTGGAACACCACGTTTTCCGGGTTCAACGCATAATAGACAGGCGCCAGACCGTGGTCACCGGCCATGCCCCACAAAGTCTGACCATAAATTCCGGCATCCTTGTACGTTTCTTCAACCCGACGAATCCAGTAATCCAGACGATTCAACTCGCCGGTCGGCATGATGATCTCATCACTGAACGGGCCAACAAAGTGGGCAAAATGATCCGGCCAGGGGTTGTAGATCAGGGTGTAATCCGGCATTCCCTGCCCATCCAGTTGTGTGTACTGCTCGATATCCTGCTCAATCTTCCACTTGCGGGTGAACTTGGTGTAGAAGGTCCAGTAGGAGATGTTCTGGTAATCACGGATATTACGGATCAGGGCGGCCCGGCGTTGGCGCAACTGCGTCTCGACTTCCGCCCGTTTTTCCAGCTCCCGAACACAGCGCTTTTCACCGAAATCCCGCAGACCTTCCCCCACACCGAGGTTCACCAGGCCATCGTAACTGGTGTGCGCATTCCAGTCGTATTGCGCGTTACAGTTCAGTGTTTTCAGGTAATTGAGTCGATCAAACATCGTCTGAACCTGATTTTTCTGCATGATGCGGTCGAGTTGCAGCGCATCATTGCCGAAGAAGTAGTAAGCACGATCTTCATGACGGTCAACAAAATGGAAATTTGGGATACCGGTGCCGTGCTCACCAGACACCTTCGCACCGGTTTTTATGATCGGCAGATTGCGCACACTGATGGTCGGCGTCGATGAGATGCCGACCCGCGCAATCGAATCACGATGATCGGCGTACAGGCGTTTAAAGAAGGGCAGATAGTGTGGATCGCGGTACATCTGCTCCGACAACACCTCCGCAAAACGCATATCCTGCTGATGCTCTGGCTCTATCGCGCGGATGTTTGGTTCCATGCCTTGCCGAGCCTGATACTGACGATAAACGTGCTGGATAAACGGTTTACTCGGATCCACCAAGCCTTCAACGAGCCCTTGCTGCAAGCCGTCGACGGTGATCTGAACAGCAAAGCGGCGCCGTTGCTGTGACTCAAGAAAATCAATCAGTTGTTGCGGCTCATCATCGAACGCAGCCTGCATCCAGTTATTGAGCGCGACCTGGCGTTCATCCTGATACACGAACTGGCGGTAGGCTTTGAGCACATTGAGGCGCACAAAATCAATCAGGGTAATGGTCAGCGCCTGCGCTTTGTTGTTCTCTTTGTCGGCGTTTTCCGGTCTGCCGTCTTCGAGCACCGCCAGCAACGCGTGTTTCATGTCGCCCTCTTCCATGCCAGAAGCAGCCTGACTCATCAGGCCAACCACAATAGGCTGGATCTTAGCTATTAACTCGCGATCATGAGGGGTGTCTGACAGGTACTGATACTGTTCGGGGAGACGCTCCATATCCTGCCACTCACCAATTTCCACCAGCGCATCGTAGATGGTGACCATCGCCGCATAGAAATCATCGTCAATTTTGATCCCCTGCTGATGGCCCTGATCCTTTTTATGCTTGTTCTGCTCAGATTTGACCTCTTCGCTGAGTTGAAACAAGCTGTGTTGAAAGCCCGTCAGCGCTTGGTCGTCATAGACATTGCGCAAATAACGTTTGAAGGTATCTTCACTGCTGATGCCGGTGTAACGGTCATAATACTGATAGAGAAAATACCCCAGTGGGATTGCGTATTGCGGATTGGAAATCTGACTGATAACACGTTTTTTGGTGTCGCCGTCGAGTGGCAACGTTAAAACAAAGGCATCCAATGTCATGCCACCAATGGTAAACAGCGTCGTGTCGCGGGCGAAGCGGGTCGAGTAACTCAGTGAGGATACGACCTGATTTTTCAGCACTTGAGTTGAGTTAAACAGCCCACCGATCACCGGGGTATTACCGATATCAGCCTGACCACTAAGCGGCAGCATTGAAAGCCCCAGCAGCCATTTGTTCCAGTTTGACGTTGCCATCCTGCACTTTTCCTTGAAATCTGAATGACCTAATAGTCCCTCAATTATGCCCGGATATGCAACTCCCGACGAAACAAACCGGTCATCCGATCCGAAAATCTCCCGGACTGGTCGTTTGAGCATTGATCGTCAATACAAACCGGACTATATTAATCGTCATTCGACGATTAACTATAAGCACCTATGGCGACGCAATGTAACATCACGGACCCAAGCGCGTTTGAGGCCTCTGCGCGACAACTGGAACAAGAGCAACAATTGGCGGCTCAGGCCAAAGCACTGGCGCATCCGGCCAGGATTCGCATCCTCAAGCTATTGCTGACGCTGGATAATCTCGGCGGTTGCCTCAACAGTGACCTGGTCAGCCAGCTCGGACTGGCGCAATCGACTGTATCTGAACATTTGCGCATTCTGAAACAGGCTGGTTTTATCAGTGCCGAGCCGAATCCGCCGAAAATGTGTTACCGGATCGAACGCCAGGCGCTAAATGGCCACCTGAATTTGCTTGAGGCTATGTTGTCCTGAGGCGCTTCGCATCGCCACAGGTTAAATACGCCCGCGCCCGAAGCCAAATAGTACGATAACCCGTTAATAAGAAACGAAACATTTAACCACCAAACATCGTCTTTCGACGATAAACGAACAGAGACACGCTATGAGCACTGAATGCACGCCGGTCAGCTCGACACAAAAAATGAGTTTTCTCGACCGTTATCTCACCGTATGGATCTTCGTTGCCATGGGCATTGGCGTCACCATCGGAGTCTGGTTCCCGGAAGTGGCTGAGTGGAATGAATCCATGTCGGTCGGCAGCACCAATATTCCGCTCGCCATCGGCCTGATCCTGATGATGTATCCTCCGCTCGCGAAAGTGAACTATAGCTTGCTGGGTAAAGTCGCTCAGGATAAACGCGCCATCACCCTGTCATTGATCATGAACTGGCTGGTCGGGCCGATCCTGATGTTTGTTCTCGCACTGACATTCCTCGCCGATTATCCGGGTTATATGGTGGGGGTGATTCTGATTGGCCTGGCACGCTGCATCGCCATGGTACTGGTGTGGAACGACATTGGGGGTGGCAATAAAGAGTATGGCGCGGCGCTGGTGGCCCTCAATAGTGCGTTCCAGATTATCACCTACAGCTTTATGGCCTGGTTGTTTATTACTGTCTTGCCACCGATGTTCGGTTATCAGGGGTTTGCCGTCGACATCTCAATGGGTGACATTGCCGAAAGCGTCCTGATTTATCTTGGCATCCCATTTGCCGCCGGATTTGTCAGCCGTAACTATCTGGTGGGCGCCAAAGGCGAACAGTGGTACAACGACGTGTTTATTCCGCGTATTTCGCCGATCACCCTGCTAGCACTGCTGGCGACCATCGTGCTGATGTTCAGCCTCAAAGGTGAGATGATCATGCAACTGCCGATGGACGTTGTTCGCGTCGCGATTCCGCTGGCCATTTACTTTGTATTGATGTTCTTTGTCAGCTTCTTCATCGGTAAACGCATGGGGATTCCTTACGACAAAAACGCCTCAATCGCCTATACCGCTACCGGGAATAATTTCGAACTCGCGATTGCAGTGGCGATCGCTGTATTTGGTATCAACTCCGATCAAGCGTTTGCTGGCGTGATCGGCCCGCTGATTGAAGTGCCAGTGCTGATTGCGCTGGTGAATGTGGCGCTGAGAATGAAACGGAATTACCATTTACGCAACGCTGACGTTTGAATCGAGCAGCGTAAAAAACCAACAGCCCTCCAGCACCGGAGGGCTATAGAGCGTCACTCACCAACCGTTCTGAAGCCCCGCACCTTTCCAGACATCTCTGCGCCCCGACTTGACAAAGTGTTGCAATAACCACATAAAAACAAAGCATTTATTGGATCACTTTTTACCGTATTTCAAACCAAAACCAAACTTAGGTCACATATTTAAACGAGAAACTCATCAATGACCTCCTAATCTCATTGTTAAGGCGGAATGAAAACTGGAATCAGGATCAATACACATAATCCATGCCAGCCGCGCCAAATCTCGTATCAATGAGGAGAATCAGAATGAACGGAATCAATCACTACACCACTCAGCTGTGGTGCAAGCTGTCTGCCTTTATTCGCGATGACAAAGGTGCATCCGGTATCGAATACGCCATTATTGCCACCATTGCTGCGGTTGCGATCGCACTGTTTGCTGCAGGCGATGACAATATCGCTGATCGTATTGCAGCCATTTTGCAATCTGTTAAAGATGCGATGCCAACTACTGTTACACCATAGTCGATAAAGACCATTGTCTGGCTTAATCATTGGGACACTGGCGTTGGCCAGTGTCTGGGATATTAAAACCCAGCGAGTGCCCAATCTTATTAGCCTGGTTCTCTTTGTGATTGCGATATTCGCGCTGGTTGTGCAGCCCGAGCCAGTATCGGTTAAAGCCTTACTCGCCGCCATTCTGGTGACGCTGGCGATCACATTGCCCGGTTATATCAAAGGCAGGTTGGGCGGCGCAGACATCAAACTACTGCTGGCATTGGCACTACTCAGCAGCTTTGAACAAATGCTCTGGCTGCTGATCACTGCTTTTGTGCTCTTCATCATTTACTGGTGGGTATTTTACCGTGATAAGGAACGCGCCCCTTTTGTACCCGCCCTATTTGTAGCTGTGTGTCTGCAAACGTTTATCGTCTGAGGTTGTGATAAGGAGGCGGTATGGGCCAATCCTATGCCGGTTTTCAGGGAAAGAAGTTAATACTTAAACAACGGGGCGCCGTCGCGATTGAGACGGTTTTTCTGCTGCCGATTGTTATCATTCTGCTGTTTGCGATTGTCCACTACAGCATGATTTTTTTTGCGACCACACTGTTTGACTACGCGGCCAAAGAAAGCATCCGCAGTGCCATGTCTCAGGTGGATGAAAACTGTTACTTCAACGTAGATGGTTGTAGCGATAGCGACACCCTGACGCTGGTCAGCCCAGTGATCCTCGACAGTGCGACTCAAGTGATTCAGGGCGTAACACACGGCAGTGGCAACAGTTTAGGGGTTCTGTTTGGCGTCACATTGCCAGCCCGCAACGAGCTGATTTCGGTTTCCGCGATTGATGGCGGTGGTTGCTGTGAAGTGTCAATCACACTCGATAATTACCGCAATACCCCCTTTTTGCCTCTCAATGTGATCGACGGTTTGCTTCCCGGTGACACATCCGTTTTTCCTGACGCCATTACCGCCACTGCGGTACTGAAACTGAACTAGGAGCTGGCTATGCGAATCCCACATCTCACTCCGGATCTGCTCAAAGTGGTCGCTGGTCTGTTGTTCGCCGCGGCACTGATACTTGGCTGGATGGGCTTGAACAGTCAACCGGTAGCAACCACCGCCGTGCAGGTGCAGCCCGCCGAGCCTGAGTTTATTGTCTGGCGTTTTAATCGCGATCTGCCCGAGGGCGAGCTGCTTGAGCGCCAGTATCTGGACATGACCCGCATTTCGTTTCACAGCAAAAAGAATGTCGAAGATCTGTCCGTCGCTATCGGTCAACGCCTGAAAAAAGCCGTCTATGCCGGTACAGACTTAACCGTTGATATGCTCTCTGAGCCACGTGCCATCATCGATGAGCTGCCGGAAGACTACCGAGCCGTGGCGGTGAAAGCCAACGAAGTCATGACCGTGGGTGGCCATATTCGGGCTGGAGACCGGGTCGATTTGATCTACCTGCTCAAGCCAAACAAAACCACCGGCCCAATGCCGCTGGCCCGTCGTCTGGCTGAAAAGGTTGAAGTACTCGCCATCGGAGATCAGTTGACCAATTCCGCCTCCACCAGCCGTGAAGACAATGCTAAGTCGGTGGTTCTCGCCATTCATGAAAGCCTGGCGCCGTTGATTCTGCTGGCCGAATCAGCCGGTGAATTGCGTTTGGCCGTTGTCGGACACGACGACCTGCCACAACCAGCTAAACCCGCACCTACCTATCCGTTATTAGCGAAACGCCTTACGTTCGCCTCAGCCCAATATTCGCCAGCCAGCGCCGAGCTTGCGGTTAGAACTAAGCCACCAAGGCAGGATTACAGTGTCAATTTGAAGAACCTGACCCGTGAGGAGCCGCAGCCTGAACCAGTCAAACCCAATCAGAAAACAACACCCCAAAAACCCGTGCAACGGGCCAGTTACATTGAAGTCATTCAGGGCAGTGAACGCGCCTGGGTAAAAGCAGGCAAGTAATGGAGTATCTATGAGAAGAATAACACTCGGCATCCTTTCTTTTTTTTGGCTATCTTTCGCTTGCTTTGCTAACGATACCATTGCCCTCAAACCGGGCGCTCAAACCGAGTTTAACAGTAAAGAGAAAACCATTATCCGCGCTGCAATGGGCGACCCCAGCATTGCCACCCTGGATGTCCTGAGTAAGAACAAGCTGCTGATATCCGGCCAGGCCACCGGTGAAACGACTTTACTGCTCTGGTATCGCAATCAGTCTGAACCAGAGCGACATACCGTCGCCGTGTCGCCTGGTTCAGTCGCATTGGCCAATATTCAGGTCCAAACCGACATCAAAGTCGTCGAGATCAGTAAAACTGCTCTCAAAGAGGCCGGCTTCTTCTTCGGCAAACAAACCGGCAATACCACCATAGGGATAGGCAACAGCTCGTCAGTCAACGGTTTTGGCGATGGTTCCCTGTTTTCCAATAACGGCTTTTTGCCCTTTTCAGATGCGTTCAACGTGATTATTGGAGACGCTTCCAAAGGCATTCTTGGCACCATCAGTGCTCTGAACGCCAACGGTTTTGCTTACACGCTGGCCGAACCCAGCTTAGTGACTATGTCGGGTCACACGGCGACCTTTCTGGCTGGAGGTGAATTTCCGTATCCAAAGAGCTCAGACGAAGGCGACATCACTATTGATTTCAAAGAGTTTGGTGTTCGCCTCCACCTCTCTCCGACAGTGTTGGAAGACGAACGTATTCTGCTCAAAGTGGCACCGGAAGTCAGCGAGTTGAACTATAACCAGGGCGTCAGCACCGCCGGTATTATCGTGCCCGGCATCAGCGTACGTCGCACCGACACCACCGTACAACTCGGCAACGGCGAAAGCTTTGTGATCAGTGGGTTGATCAGCAGCAATACCATGAAAAATTCCGACCGCTTTCCTGGCTTAGGCGATATCCCGATTCTCGGCGCGTTCTTTCGCTCCAGCCGCCTGGAGCAAAACGACAAAGAACTGATGATGGTCGTTACTCCGCATCTGGTCAAACCGCTGGCCAAAGGCGCCAAACTCCCGCCGTTACCGGGAGAGGTTTACCGCCGCTATAACCCCAACTTTTTTGAACTGATTTTTCTTAATCAGGAGCCGGACGAACTGCCTGCAGGCATCGGCTTCTCGGAAGGCTTGTAAAGGAGAACACCATGACAGGGATGAGTTGGTTTTCTTCACCTATACCGCCGGCCTATCAGGAGCTGGATCTCAAGCTGAAAGCGGATCTCCATCAGTTTATTCTGGAGCGAATGGAAGATGACGGCGTCATTTTCGATATGGCAGCGGTTGAAAAAGACAACATTTTGCTGCCCGTGACCTCGTATATTCATCAATATCTGGACACCCACAAACTGGACATTCCGGTTGAAATTGACAGTCTGGCCAAACAGATCCTGGATGAGATGATCGGCTTCGGGCCCATCGAATCTCTGCTGCAAGACCCAAGTGTCGACGATATTCTAATCAACGGTCCCAAGCGCGTTTATGTCGAACGCAACGGCCAATTAGAACGCGTGAACCACCACTTCCTCAACGATGAACACGTGATTCGGGTGATTCGACGTATGTTGTCTCCTCTTGGCCGACGCGTTGATGAGTCGAATCCCATGGTCGATGCCCGCTTACCTGATGGCAGCCGGATCAACGCGATTATTCCGCCTTTGGCGCTGGATGGTGCATGCTTATCGGTGCGTAAGTTCAAACAGGACGCCTTAACCGAAGACTACCTGCTTGAGCATGGCGCGCTGAGTCATGAAATGATGACCTTCCTGAAACAGGGCGTCAAAGCCCGCTTCAATATCCTAATCAGCGGTGCGACCGGAGCCGGTAAAACCACACTACTGAACATCCTCAGCCAATATATTCACGACCACGAACGTGTTGTCACTATCGAAGATGCGGCGGAATTACAGTTGCGAAACGGTCACGTGGTGCGCCTGGAGACTCGTCCGCCAAACTCAGAAGGCAGCGGTGAAGTCACTGCGCGTGAACTGCTCAAGAACGCGCTGCGGATGCGGCCAGACCGAATCATTCTCGGGGAAAGCCGCAGTGGTGAAGTACTGGACATGTTGCAAGCGATGAACACCGGTCATCTGGGTTCAATGAGTACGCTGCACGCCAACTCACCCAGCGATGCGTTGATCCGACTGGAAATGATGGTGACCCTGGCCGGCTTCAGTTCGAGCGAAAACTTCATTCGCAAAGTGGTGGCGTCGGCGGTGGATGTGATCGTTCAGGTCAACCGTCTGCCAAGCGGTAAACGGTTGATCACCGAGATTGTCGAAGTGAATCAGGTGAAAGGCAGTCACATTACCACCACCCCACTCTATCGCTACGACGCTGCCCGAAAGCAGTTCAACAGCATGAATTCCCTGTCGGATCATCTCCTGCAGCAACTGGAGGACATGCTATGAACACCTGGTTACTGGCGTCAGCACTGCTGCTTTGTATGGTCGTGGCAGCACTTTTATGGCTAGTGAAACAACAAAGTATCGAACCGGTAACGCTTGCCAAGCGCAAGAAAAAACAAACCAATTATCAGGAACAGTTGAACGAATGGTGGCAACGGGCAGGATTTAGTCGCTCGCCAGCCAAAAACCTGGTACTGGCTTTGCTGCTGGCGACCAATACCTATCTGAGCGACACCGTGCTTGGCCTACCGGGAGCCATGCTGGGCGCAGCGCTGACCATGCTGGTGCTGTTTGCTCTGGCACAGTGGCGACGTAGCAACATCAAACGTCGCCTTATTCAGCAACTCCCTTCGTTCATCGATCAGGTCAACCGGCGTATCAAAGTCGGCATGAGTATCACCAAAGCCGTCGAGCAATCGGCCAAAACCACCTCGAAGCCACTCAGTCTGGTGCTGGACAGAGTCAACCACCGCAAAAACATCGGTATTGAACTACAAGATGCGTTCTACAAAGAGAGTGTGATTACCGGAGTAAAGCCGTTTCGCCTTCTGGGTTCGATTTTCAACATCAATGCTCGTTTCGGCGGCAGCATCACCGATCCGCTCGACAGCCTGGTTCAGTTACTGCGCCAGCAGGATCTCAGTCAGCGGGAGCTCAAATCCATTACCGGAGAAACGCGCATTACCGCCTGGGTTATCGGTATTGCCCCCACCATGGTCGGCATTTACATGATGAGCCAGAACCCGGAGCTACTGGTGAACATGTGGCAATCAGACAGTGGCCGGCACGCCTTGCTCTTTGGACTGGGGTTGCAAGCCACAGGGATTTTTATGATCTGGCGGATGTTTCGCAGCTTGTAGGAGGCGCGTATGTACAGTGACATCACATTCTACTGGTTGGGCGGCTCCATGTTGGTGCTGGGGTTGTCTGTGGTTTGCATCTATCTGGCACTGACCCTCAACCAAGCCCGGGCCCCCTCCACCGGCTCGGTACAAAAAGAAAAAATCCTCCAGACCAGCCAAAAGTGGTGGGGACGTTCGAAGCAACAGCACCAGAGCCAGTTATCCGACATGGTGGTCACCATGCGTCAGGCCGGCTACATCAGCAGCCGTCAGCAAATCATGTGTCTGTTTAAAATCGCTTTTGTCTGGATGAGCCTGGCGATGGTGGTGTTCGGACAGCTCGTCATCACAACACCCACATTCGGCGACACCTTCTTGTATGTCACCTTGTTGTTCGCGGCTGGTTTTTGGTTAACCCTGCGCTGGCTCAAAGCGCAGGCTCGAAAACGCGCCAAGAAAATCGACGAAGAGATGCTGGTCTCAGTACATCTGATGGCCATCTTGTGGCAGGTCGGGTTGTCGTTAGAAAGCCTGCTGCGCGCCTATTACAACGAAGCCAAAGACTTAACGCCCGAGGTCAATAAAGAGATCGCTCTGATTCTGGCGCGAATTGATGCCGGCCAGAGCCGCGAAACTGTGTTCAACGACGTGGCGACCATCAGCTTGTCGGTCGGTTTTCAGGATTTACTGACCATGATGTCTCAAGCCGGTGATACCGGCGGTGGTTTGCGCAGTTCATTCCAATCACTGGCCAAAATTCTTCAGGAACGCAAACGAACGGATTTACAGGAAAAGGTGACCAAAATGTCGGGAAAAATCTCTGTCACCATGATGGCATTTATGTTTCCTGCTCTGTTTATCGTACTGGGCGGCCCAGCCGCACTGGCACTCATCGCCGCATTTGGAGGTTAAATGAAAGGATTTGTGATTACGGCTGTGGCAATCACCTTGTCGGCTTGTGCGGTTACCCCTGCGCCAGTCGCGAAGCAAACACCCCAGACCACCAAAGGCCTGTGTGGTGAATCGCTGTCAAAGCAGGATGGCATGAAGATCTCGATGGCGAAGCAGGCTTTCCAGCGTGGTCAATACTTCTCATCGCTGGCCACGCTTGAGCAGATCGACAGCAGCCTAGTGACTAAACAAGCGTTACAAGCAAGCGCCTACCGAAAAACAGGCCAGCTAGCGAAAGCGCAAACCCTCTACACCCACTTGCTCTCCAGTTGCATCGAAGGCAACGCGGCGCATGGGCTTGGCCTGATCGCCGCTTATCAGGGTGATGTCAGACAGGCGCAGCAATGGCTGAGTCAGGCCGTGCGCGAAGAGCCGGCCAATGCCAATATCCGCAACGATTACGGCTTCCTGTTGCTCTCAACCGGCGAGGAACAACAGGCGCGCAATGAGTTTATCACCGCGCTTGAACTCAATCCTCAACACCAGACCGCGGCCAAAAACCTCTGGCTGGTGTTACTGCGAAACCACGAGGATCTGGCCGCTTCTCAGTTGAAAGCGCGCTTTGCCTGGAGCGATACCGAAAGTCAGAAGATGACCCAAGCCGCCAAACAGCTCAAACCGATATCTGTTATGGAGAAAACGCAATGATACGCTTGATCCTTGGAACCTTGCTGTTCACCACCAGTGTGACCAGTGCGGCTTACGAAAGCACTAAACCTAACCAAACTGTCGTAAAGCAAGACACTACAAGGGCCTGGTTACTGATTCAGAAAAAGAATCTTCAGTCGACCCAATACGAAGATAAACTGACACCAGAGCAGGCTAAAGCCGCGCAGGAGCGAGTTGAAAACAGCTTCAAACACCCGCTGCCTGACAGCTTCATCGACAACGAATTTGGTGAATAACCATGACCTTCCGACGCCAGCGGGGTGCCATCGGAATTGGACTTGTCGCAGCGATGCTGAGCCTGATTCTGTTTGCTTCTCTGGCGGTCGATACGGCGCGTTTGGTGTACCAGCGACAGTCACTCCAGTCGATTGCGGATCTGTCGGCGCTCGAAGTGGTGCGCTCCACCCCCTACTTTGTCGACGACGCAGTCAAAACACAGCTGGAAACGGCGCTCTCGAACAAGTATCAAGATAAAATCAGTTCCGTTCAGGTACGCTTTGGCACCGCTCGGGTTGTTGATAATCAATGGGTTGTCGATACTGACGATTCACCTGAAAACGGCTACTCCGCCGCTCAGGTCATCGTCACCAAAGTGGTTCCTCAAAGCATGATTGCCGGGGGGCTGTTCAATAATGCCACCATGACACTGACAGCCCAGGCGGCCATTCAAAAAAGTGGCCTAATCCGCTTTGGTATCGGCTCCAAAACCCTCGCCACTAAAGAAGGGAATATTCTGAATGCGGTGCTCAGCGATGCTTTGGGGGTCGATGTTGATCTTACGGTCGCCGACTATCAGGGCGTCGCCAACAGCACCATCAAGCTGAGCAACGTTCTGACAGAACTGGCGATCAAAGAAGGTCTGGCGACACCGCAGGAAGTGCTGGATGCCAGCATTAACATTGCCGACCTCATGACAACGTATGTCTCGCTGCTGACCAATGACGACGATGCCACGTATGGACTTGACCTGGTGGTTGACCAGCTCGCTCTGGCAGTCGGGTTACCTGAGGTGGTGCTGGGCGACATTCTGACTATTCCGGATGGCAGTAACACACAAGCCGCCGCACTGACCAGCGACCTGAACGCCCTCGACTTACTGACTGCCACCGTCTATGCCGCCAACCAGAATAACTTCCTCTCAATACCGGATTTGTCGCTGGGGATTCCTGGCGTGTTGAGTTCAACATCACAAGTCAGCGTGATTGAACCCCCCCAGTTCACGATCGCTACTCTGCCAGTGGTCGCTGGGATGGAGCCGAAAGTCACCAATGCCCAGACACAGGTCAATATAGAGGCCGATCTGGATCTGTTCGGCCTTATCAGCATCGGGGATGTCACTGATATCAGCACCACCCCGCTGTCGATACAGGTCGATACGTCGCAATCAACCGCCACACTCACTGACGTGGCCGACAACACCGCGAACTTCTCTACGGTCAGTTCACTGGCGGATATTTCCGTTGATAACCTGACTATTACGGCAACCATTCTAGGTAAAGATATCGATATTACAGCGCAAATCAGCGTCGAAAACAAAGACCCGGTCAGCAATACCTTAAGCATCGATCTGGAAGACGTCGCTACAGCGGACGGCTCATACGTCGTGACCGTTACTCGCGATCAAGAATTCTCCACCAGCGTGGTCCTGACAGTGGAAACGGATATCGATGCCATCCCCATCCTCGGGCCGTTGATCAAAGCGATCGTCAATAACACCCTGCTTGCGACACTTAATCCGTTAGTCTCCACCATTGTGGACAGTTTACTTTCTGATTTGCTGATCCCGATTCTGGAGTCGCTGGGCCTGCAAGTGGGCGGAGCAGATATGTGGGTGGATGCGGCCAATGTCAGCCAATATGGCTTGATTGAGTAACGACAGAAACCGCCTGATTTCTGTCGCCTGATTCGATGATAACGCGCACTTAAGCAGTCGGTGACGTTTCTGCCGGAAAGGCTTTTTCGTACTCCTGCATGAAATCCTGGCGAATCGCATGTTCAAGCTCGTTGGCTTTGTCGGTCGGGCAGAAAATCATGATATGCACGATCTGCTCCCCGGTTGCCGCGCTGCTGATGTGTATGTGCGGCTCTGCACCTGGCAAATCCACACCGGCGTGTTTTTCAATCATGGCGTTGTAGCGTCGGGCAACATCGGCAAAGTAGTGAAAATGCTCCTCAATTTTATGCTCAACTTTTTCCAGCATCGGATAAAGGTTCACGAAGTCTTTTACCACAATGGAAAAGTTGTGGTACACGTATCGCTTCATAAAGTTGAGATTTTTTACCGGATAGGTAAAGAACATGCTGTTTGGCAACGTCGCAGTTTTGCCGGTGTAGTGATACTGGCCGTGGTGAAGGTCGATCTCCTGAATCACGGTCGCCATCATATTGTGGTCAATCACTTCACCGCACAACTTGCCGACTTCAATCCAGTCTCCAACGCGAAAAGAGCGCGAACTGGCACGTTGAATTGAACCGGTAAAACAGAGGATGATCTCTTTTGACGCCACCACGATAGCAACCGCAATTGCGGTGACTGAGAGTGCAAACTCACTGATTTCCGATTGCCAGAGCATAAACATCAGCAGTAGGAACATTGCAAAGCTACTGTTTTTGGTGCGCGACATCCATTTACGTTGTTTGTCGGAGAGGAACGCGTCGTCACCGCGTATTCTGGCCAGGATCAGGCGACGCAGAAGCACCACCAGAAGCATAATCAGTGCTGTAAACAATAACTTATGGTTGATGAGAAAATCCCATACCACCACCACTTTTTCCATTCATCACCCCTGAAAAAGAGAAAGGCACACTCTCTGATTGGTTTGCGAACATTGTGAAGCGTTCTTAGTATAAGGCAAATAAATCTATAAATAGTGTGCTCTGTGTTAAGCAAATGTAGGCCATTTGGACGTTATAACAGCAGTATCTTTTACACCGCGCCAAAAGCGGGCGCAGAGAAGCAGGAATGGGGAAGTATTTAACACAACGATAAAGTAGCAACGCGAATATATTGCGCCAATATAATAAGTACAATAAAAGAAACAGTATTAATATAAAAAATTATAATAGGCTGCCACAAACGTTAAATACAGAAAGTTAAACGCCACCACAAATACAAAGAAGTTCATTTTTCTTATTTTCAATGAGGTTAATTCCTACAGACAAATCGTCAGCACCAACTGACTCGGTTGAGTAAGGGATAATCAACTTGGCTGTGAGGAGTATAACACAGAAAAAAATATTAAATTTAAGACAAATGACGTGTTTTACCCTTTGATGACAACTTTATTAAAAAAGATCGTTTTCATGACCACCTCTTTGATATTGCTTGGAGATCAGCATCTATTTCACTTACTGTTTGATATTTATCCATTGCTTGCACAAGTGGCGCTTTGGTGAGCGTCTTCTCGACACCATTAAAAAATCACCGGGAATAACTGGACTAAGCTCAGAATGTCATAATCTCGTAGCAAAATATTGACCACGCTCTCCATCTCCTAAAATAACGCCCAATATTAAACACCTTGCATTATTAGTTGCGAATCTTCAATCACTTGAAACATATAATTCTCTCGGGTTTGATATTTTAAAATTATCGGAAAGTTCCGACTTGACGGGGAATATTCATTTGAGCAGAAAACATTACCGTGATTGCATCATGATGATTAATTCACTGAAATTACTGAGTAATAAGCATGTTATCCATTTTATTCAACAAATGAATAACAGTCCGTTTCTGACGATCAAAAAAAGCGACACTCTAAGTGTCGCTTTTTCGTCTCTGGTTTTGTTACTGGTACTTTGCCGAACTGATAAACTCACCGAAGCTTTCACACCAGACAACCGCGGTATTGTACTGGTCGATATTGACTCCCTCAGGCAGTTTGAGAGTAAAACGGTCAAAGGTTTTCACATCGCCAATCTGCACCATCGATGATTGATACGTGGCAAAGTCAGCTTCGCTCTCGACAAAAATCGGTGAAAGATACAGTTTGTAATCTGGACCCGGGGCCAGTTTCCCCTGAAACACCACATCCGTGTTGGTTATCTTGATCTCCCCTTCTCCCCAATGCAGGAAATCACTGTCTTTGCGTGCGCGATCAAATTGCCCCGTATAGCGGGCATCCTGACTGAGGCGCTCAATTTTCGCCATATCCGGGGAGTCTGGTTGCGTTAAAATCGGCAGCAGATAGATTCCCAAGCCAACGCCCAACACGCCCACCGCTAAGTGTGACACCAGCAAAAATAACCATTTCATGTCTTATCATCCGTAAAATCAGAGAGATAAGATAACTTTACACCATCAGTGTAATGGTTGACACCGCCTGACGCCTTATTCTCTGTGATACTGTGCGGTTTTTTCTGACAGACGCAGGATCACTTTGACGGCCTGTTCCATCGCTTCGACCGAAACAAACTCGTGAATACCGTGGAAGTTATACCCACCAGTGAACAGGTTCGGGCAAGGCAATCCCATGAACGACAATCGCGCCCCATCGGTGCCGCCACGAATGGGTTTAATCACGGGCTCAACATCGCACTCCATCATTGCCTGCTTAGCCAGTTCAACAATATGGGGATGCGGCTCAATCATTTCGCGCATGTTGTAGTAACAGTCTTTCATTTGCAATTCGACACGCCCATGATGCAGTTGGGCATTCAACGTATCCACCTGCTGTCGCATGTAGGCTTTGCGCGCTTCCAGCCCTTCACGTTCAAAATCACGCAGGATGTAACTCAACTGGCTCTTAGCCACGCTCATTTTCGCTGATTTAAGATGATAAAACCCCTGATAGCCTTCGGTCTGCTCTGGTGTCTCTGCCTGCGGCATCATCATCTGAAACCGGGCCGCAATGTTCATTGCGTTGACCATCTTATCCTTTGCCCAACCAGGATGGACGTTGTTGCCGTAAATGATCACTTCTGCATTAGCGGCGTTAAAGTTTTCGTATTCCAGTTCACCCAGTGGCCCACCATCTACGGTGTAGGCCCACTGCGCCCCAAAACGTTCTACGTCGAACAAATTTGCCCCGCGACCAATTTCTTCATCCGGGGTAAAACCGATGCAAATGTCGCCATGCGCGATCTCGGGGTGTTGAATCAATTCTTCGATTGCCGTAACAATCTCGGCGATGCCGGCTTTATCGTCGGCTCCGAGCAGTGTCCGGCCATCTGTCGTAATCAGGTTGTGCCCATGCAGTTGATGCAGCTCTGGATAGCGAATCGGTGACAATACTTCGTCACCTTTACCCAGAGCGATATCTCCCCCCTGATACTCTTCAATAAACTGTGGTGCAATGTTACGACCAGACGCATCGGGAGCAGTGTCCATATGAGCGATAAACCCAATCGCCGGTACTGCAAAGTCGACATTTGACGGCAGTTTTGCCATCACGTAGCCGTGCTCGTCCAGACTGACCTGACTGAGGCCCAGTTCGGTCAGTTCGTCACGAAGGTATTCGGCAAACGTCATCTGACCCGCCGAGCTCGGGCAGCATGACTTAGCAGGGTTCGATTGGGTATTAAAACTGACGTATTTTAAAAAGCGATTTACCAGATTCTTCATGTTCGTATTCTCAATCTGTCTATTCTATCCGGGTTGCCCGGTCTGTTCGTGCTCAGCGGAGCCGTGAGTGACTTTTTATACTACTCTCCACAATTTCACGGGCTTTGTTGTAAATCAGCTTTTTACTCAGTTTATGCTCTCGGCGTCGCCGTGTTGTCAGAGGTACGGCCCATTAAAAAAGACGGCCGGAGCCGTCTTTTTACACAATCAGAGTTGATCAGAATTTATAGCCAACACCCACCATAAAGACCCAAGGGTCGATTTCAACGTCGGTTTTGTACTTGTTGACGCCGTCGGTGTAAGTGGCTTCAGTGTCAATGTCTGCATACCAAACCGCACCGTTCACAAACCATTTGTCGTTGATCATGTAGTCAGCACCCAGGTTTGCCGCCAGTCCCCATGAGTTGTCCAGATCCAGATCTTTCAGACCCGATTTGTTGTTGAACTTCTCATCGAAAAAGATGGTGTAGTTGATACCTGCACCCACATACGGACGGAACTTGCTCTGTGCATCACCAAAGTAATATTGCAGCATAAAAGTCGGTGGCAAATGCTTGGTTTCTGCGATATCACCCAGGTCACCCAGACCGGTCGAAATGTTGTGTTTGAACGGCGATGCCGCCAGTACTTCGAAACTGATGTTGTCGGTAAACATGTAACCAAAAGTCAGTCCCAGTTGAGTATCGGAATCGACTTTCAGCTCTTCATCAGAACCAAGAATTTTATCACTGCTGTCGTTTGGCACCACGGTCGCTGCGCCAGCGCGAAGAATAAAGTCACCTTTGCTGTGCGCAAGAACATTCGCAGACATCAGGGCAGAAAGTACGGCAAGGCCGCAAAGCGTCTTTTTCATTATTATTTCCTTTTGGTGTGGCAATATTTATTGGAATTGGTGAGCACCCTAACACATAAAAACCCCACCATTTTGATGGAAATCAATTTGTAAAAATTATCTAACTCTCAAATACATTTTCCAAACATCGATCACTTTTTTCTGCAATCAAAATTACAGTTATGTAATGCAAACTTTGTGTGCATCACACTGTTTTCGGGTACAAAAAAGCCGCTGATGCGCAGCGGCTTTTGACCATTTGGGTCGTTTACAAATGGAAGAACGACAGGTGTGATTTCTGTTTCTCTGCCAGGTGTGACAACTCACTGCTCGCGCTTGCGCTCTGGCTTATCCCGGCCACATTCTGATTGACCAGTTCAGACATATTCACGACACTGCGATTGATATCCTGAGTGACCTGAGACTGCTCTTCCGCGGCAGTGGCCACCTGAGTATTGGAATCATTGATGTCTGATACCGACTCCGTAATCCCCACCAGAGCATCATTAGCGCGCTGCGCCAGCTCGTTATTGCGATGCAGCATTTCCAGACTGGTTTGCATGCTGGTATCAGCCAGACCAGATTGCTTTTGTAACTCTTCGATGATCGCCTGAATTTCGCCCGTCGATTCCTGAGTGCGCGCCGCCAGCATACGAACTTCATCAGCCACCACGGCAAAGCCGCGTCCAGATTCTCCCGCTCTCGCAGCTTCAATCGCCGCGTTCAGTGCCAACAGGTTTGTCTGTTCAGACACATCACGGATTACTTCGATGACATTGCTGATCTGTTCCGATTGCAGTTTCAGTGTCTGCACGACCGACGCAGCGTCATTGAGTGCATTCGACATCTGTTCGCTGGCTTGTTTGCTTTCGCCAAATATCGCTAAACCTGATTTCGCCAGTTCGTCGGCTTCACGGGCAGTAGAGTCGGCTGCCGTTGCGTTGTCACTGACATTGTTGGCAGTACTGGCCAGTTCGTTAACCGCCGATGCCACCTGCTCGATTTCACACAGCTCCTGCTGCGCATTCTGTTCTGCCTGAGTCATGACCGCCGCCAACTCAGTTGAGGCAGAGGCCACTTCTTCACTGATGCGGATCAGTTGCTCTACAGTTGAGTGTAATTGTATAGCTGTCTTGTTGACGTCTTTACTCAGCATCGCGATTTCATTTTCGCCGTCAGCATCAGCCCGAACATTGAGATGCCCTAACGCCAGTTCACGCATCACGCCCTGCAACTTGATAATTGGGGTAACGATCATGCCCGACAGGAACCAAGCCGCCAGTAATGAGACTGCCAGCACAGCCAGTACCGATAACGACGCGACATTCTGTACATGCTTATTCTGCTCAGCACTTTTCTCCATTGAACGGGTGGAGAACTCATTGACCTTGCGAGACAGGGTGTTGATCGCCTTGACCATCTGGATACCTGCATCACGGTAGCCTGAGATAAACTGGTCGTATTCGTGCTCACCGACCAGCCCCTGATCGCTGCGAGACAAAAACTCGACCGCACGCACGGAATAGTTCACGTAACCTTCAATCGCCTGACGTACATTTTGCACATCACCGGCAAAGGTTTTGCGCTTGGCCATTTCATTCAGATCGTGCTGAATGGCTTGCATGCTTTGCTTTAGCTCAGCGAGAAAGGCGTCGCGGCGGTCAGCATCGTAAATGGCGTACACGGCGCTGATGCGCAATGGATAAACCTCATCGTCAATCTGAGCGAGAGTGTCTTTGTAGAACACCAGGTCGTTGGTGTTGGAGATGATCAGTGCTTGTTCAGATTCCAGGTTGTTTTTCGTCACCCACAGTGAGATCAACAACGCCAGAGTGGTAAACATGACAGGCAGTAGCACCTGCTTGCGAATAGACATGTTTTTTAGGGAAAACTGCATTTCTTGGCCCTTATGGTGAATTTGAGCGTGTCCCTACTGATTAAGATTATTCCCACTTCTTTGAGGCCAGAATTCTAGACTTAGATCACAAATTAGTCTAGGTAAAAGTGCATTTATTACAATGAGTTGCATAAAAATCATAGTCAAAGTTATGACAGCTCGACATATTAATGACAACATGACAGGAAATAACAATTTATGAAGAAAAATGTCATCTTCAAACGTTGCGGTATTGGACACCAGCCCTTCTATCAACTTGGGGTTAGTAATAGAATACAAAGACCATACTTTGAGAGACATTAGTCAAAACTCTATGAGCAATATAGGATCGACTTCAGAGGAGCCGACTGAAAAAGGCGTCACCAAACGCAACCGGGGACGACCTGTTGGTGATCGAGCCTCCAGAAAGGCTGAGCTGATGTCTGCGGCAATTGCCGTAACGGCAGAAGAAGGTTATTCGGGTGCGTCACTGCGCAAAGTCGCCAAGAGAATGGGGGCGACGACAGGCACCGTAACGTATTACTTCGCCAATAAAGAAGAAATGCTAGCCGCAGTCGCAGAAGAACTGTTTATACGCTTCCACAAGCAGCTTGCATTTGATACGCCACACGCCGACATTAACTTAGTCATAGAAAAGCTGTTAACCTGGGATGATTCTGAACAACCGGGCTTATGGCTGGCATTTTTACAGCTACTCACTCACGCTAGACAAGAGCCCGCATTTGCCCCGGTCATTCAACGTCACTATGCAAAAATCAGAGAAGCTTTGACATTTCTGGTAGAAAAAGGTCAGTCAAATCAAATTATCCGAAATGATATTACTGCCGATATGTTGGCTGAACAGCTTAGTGCGCTTGGTGATGGTTGGATGATGATGATGTCTATTGAACCAGAAAGGTTCACACCGGAGAAAATTCAATTGCTGTCCGACGCAGTCCTTACGCTGATCAAACCCGGCCAATAAATCGGCGTCCCTTAATGCCCCCCAAATAATAAAAAGCCGGATAAATATCCGGCTTTTTAAGATTATTCTGTGTGCGGTGCCCTGTATATCAATGCGTAGAGAACCGGCAACACAATCATGATCAGCAGGGTAGCAAAGAGCAGCCCACCAATGATCGTCACCGACATGGACGAGAAGAAATTGTCGAAGATCAAAGGAATCATTCCGAGCGCCGTAGTAAGCGCTGCCATGGATACTGGCCTTAAACGACTCACTGATGCATCCACAATCGCAGTGGTGAGACCTCGACCTAACGGTAGCTCCAAATTAATCTGCTCGATAAGGACAATCGCATTTTTTATCAGCATTCCGACCAGGCTTAAAAACCCTAACAAGGCCATAAAACCAAATGTTTCTCCCGACACCAACAGGCCAACCGTAACACCAATCAAAGCCAGCGGCACACAAAGCCAGATGACCAGAGGCTGGCGTAATGAGTTGAACATCATGATGGTAATGAGGATCATCGCAATCACAAAAATCGGTATCGAAGACGCTAAACCAGACTCAGCTTTCCGTGAATCTTCATATTCGCCGCCCCATTCCAGTGTGTAGCCAGCCGGCAGGTTTAGTGCTTCAACCTTAGGACGAATTTGCTCAAATAGCTTGCTGGCATTTCCTTTTATAGGGTCGGCAAAAACGGTGATCGTTCGTTTACGATCTCTGCGATGGATGATTTCATCCTCAAACGCGACCTCGTAAGACGTCACCACCTGTCTTAGCGGAATCATTCGCTGAGCCGAATGGCTCCATATTTGCAGATCCGACAGGCTGCCTATGTCATTGCGGCTTTTCTCATCTGAGCGAACAATAATAGGCAGAAGTAAATCTGACTCACGGTACACACCACTCACGACCCCCTGGAAGCCCTCCTGAATAGCCTGAGCCACCATCTGGTGCGTGATGCCATTCGTATCGGCCTGCTCTTCAGCCATGACGGCTTTGATCACTTTTACTGGTTGGCGCCAATCGGTGCGTACAGACTTAGTGTTTGGCTCCATTCGATATATATGTTCGACTTGTGTGGCAATGCGTCTAAGTTCATCAGTATCCGGACCACTTATGCGTGCCTGAATTTTCCCCGTTGAACCAGGCCCCAGTAGAAATGTTGAAGCATAAACCTGGCCATCTGGAAGCGCCGCGGAAATCTGGGCTTCAACTTTAGGAAGCAACTCATCAATAACACTTTGATCAGACACTCCCACAATAAATTGCGCGTAAGAACTGTTTGGCTGCTCAGGTTGATAAGTCAGCAAAAATCTAAGTGCTCCTTCACCGACGCTGCTGGTCACGGTCTCAACACCATTTTGCTCAAGTAATATCTTCTCGATCACTTTGGCATCTTCGCGGGTTTCATCTATGTGTGTCCCCTGCGGCAACCAGTAATCAACCAAAAACTGTGGTCGTGTTGCACTGGGAAGGAAGTTTTGCTCTATGAGCGTAAACCCCCACATAGATAGGGCAAATAAACCCACCACCGACGCTGAGCTGAGGTATCGGTGACGGATACAGCTACGCAGAAGCGCCTTATAGCGATTGTAAAAACGAGTATCGTACGGGTCACTATTGCTTTCGGACGCCGGAGTTTTTTTGAAAAATAAGACACACATCAACGGCGTCACCGTTACTGCTGTCAGCCAACTAAGCAACAACGACACCAATACGACCTGGAATAAAGAGCGACAAAACTCACCGGTTTCATCATTTGATGTTCCGATAGCGGCAAAAGCCAGAATCGCGATGAGAGTGGCTCCCAGCAATGGCCAGGCTGATTCTCTGACTACATCGATTGACGCTTCTTTCGCTGGCTTCCCTTTTTGCATCCGTATCAGAACACCATCGACAACAACAATAGCGTTATCGACCAGCATCCCCAACGCAATGATGAGTGCTCCTAATGACACCCGCTCCAGTGCAACACCAAAAGGCGCTAGAAATAGGAACGATCCTACAATCGTCAAAATCAGGATGAAGCCGATCAAGAGACCACTTCTCAACCCCATAAACAACAACAAAACAACAATGACAATCGCCGTTGCCTCAATAAGGCTAGTGACAAAACCTGATATCGCGTTTTGTACTGAATCGGATTGAAAGGATACGGTGTTGACTTGGATGCCAACTGGCCGTTGGTTTTCAAGCTCGGCTAAGCGAGATAGCAAAGCCTCTCCCATGGTCACCACATTGCCACCGGAAACCGTTGAGATTCCCAGCCCGATCCCAGCTAACCCATTGAAACGAATCTCATTATTCACTGGATCAACATAATCTCGGGTAACTGCAGCCACATCGCGTAGATAGATCTGCCGCCCATTAACAGGGCTGCTGATCAACAAACTTTCAATATCCTGAAGTGACTGCAGACCACCAGTCGGTTTAATCGTCACGAACGCACGACCAAGACGAGCGCGCCCTCCGTCAACGGCTAACCCTTTTTGCCGAAGTTGTCCAATGATCACCTCAGGTTGAATACCTAACTGAGACAAGCGATCCCGATTAAATTCAACATAAATCGCTTCCTGCCTTTCAGCAAAAGTGGTGACTTTACCCACATCCTTAACCAGCAGCAGTTCACGCTTGAGGGTATCAACATAACGTTTCAGCTCGGCATAACTGTAGTCTTTTCCTGTAACCACCAAAAAGGCGCTATACACATCACCATAATCGTCCATAACAATTGACTGACTGGCTCCCGGGGGTAAGGATGCTTGGGCATCATTAATTTTCCGGCGCAGTTCATCCCAGACTTGCGGCAAAGTGGATTTATCATATTCATCTTTCACCTTTACTGTGATCGTCGATAAACCACGCTCTGACTTCGACTTTACGCGCTCCAGTTGCCCGAGTTGTTGAATAGCCTGTTCGAGTTCATCACTGACTTCTTGCTCTACTTCAAGCGCAGAGGCGCCCGGGTAAGACGTAATAACCAAAGCTTCTTTAATTGTAAATTCTGGGTCCTCCAGACGGCTCATATTGAGGTAGGACAAAACGCCTGAAACAAACATCACAACCGTAAGAACCAATGTGACAATTCGATTGTTGATCGCGACAGCAGCTAAATTCATGTCACCTATTCCTCCATCAAGTGAACTAAATCACCTTCAGTGAGAAATTGGACACCGGAGGTTACAATCACGTCGCCCTTCGCAAGCCCCTTTCTGACTTGGATTCGAGAGCCAGTCGCATCACCTAAACTCACGGCTTTGCGTACCACTGCACCTACTTTCGGGTCGACCACCCAAACAGATGCGGATTTGTCAGGCTCGGCGAGAATAGCGCTTTCAGGAATCATAAACGTAGTGCCTGCAAAACCACCAGCTATCCGGTCTTGTTCTGACTTCTCTCGATACAAAACGCGGCCTGTCATACCCGGACTGACACTTACGACATTCGGCGTTTCAAAGCTGACCGTCACTTCAAAAGTACGAGTCACCGGATCGGCCATAGAGGAGAATGCGCTGATTTTTGCGGGTAGCTCAGCATTAGGATAAGCACTCAGCTCAACAAAAATCTGCTCATTGAAATCGATGTCCGAAACGGCATCCACTTTCTTGGTTCGCGCCCAGTCAGCTTCTGGAACGTGAATTTTCATTTCCAACGCCTCTTCACTTAGAAGAGTTAGTACCGTTTGTTTGGCCTGCACGTTGGCAAAATCTTCCACCATTTTTTTCGCCACTCGGCCATCAAATGGCGCGACAAGCACAGTGTCATCTAGCATTTTTTGTGCTTGCTTTAGCTCAGCTTGTGCGACTCTTAATCCACGACGAGCCTGATCCAGTTGCTGCTTAGTGACAGCATGATGTTTAAACGCCGCTTGATATCGTTCAAAGTCACCTCTGGCCGCACTCACTTCAGCTCGCATCCGGTCACGCTGAGCCTGAAACGTGTCTGGCTCCAGACGAGCCAATACTTTGCCAGCCCGGACAAACTCCCCCTCAATCACCGCAAACTCGCTGATTCTGCCAGAGACCTCAAAAGCCATGTCCGACTGCTTGACCGCAGACACCTGTCCCGGATATTTAAATACCCGCTGGACTGAGTCCATACCCACAGTATGCAACTTAACTGGTCTTGAAATTCGTTCTCTCTTGTCCTGAAGTTGTTCTTCACACCCAGTCATCAATGCCAGTGGCACCAATAAAAACCAAGCCCATATCCGCCGACTATTTCGTTTCACCATTCGTATACCCGTAATTCGTTACGCTCTATTGCAACAACACCCACGCCATTACAACCAAAAGTAAAATGTCTTACTCAGAACTCATCTGATATCGCCGCCTTCACGCAGTTAGAGCGGCTCCAAGCGGAACAGAGGATATAACAATAACACCATTTAACACAACACTTGTTATTTAAATTAAATAGCACAAACTGAAATACATATCACTGTACCCGCAACTGCAGTGTTCATAGACTCGCGTCACGATTATGAGCAGCAACACGAATGCGCCTGAACCCACTGACGTCGCCACATCAGTAGGTTTATCGTTGAATGATTGATAGGAATGAATATGGGGGGATGTGCGCTTTTACTTAGCAAATATTACATTGGAACCGAAATTATGGTTAGTAAGTAGCAGGGTCCTCTCATTGATTGCCTGCACTTTCCAGCTTTGCTGATTTTCGATCCGATAAAACTCAGCGATGAGATCCATTTGCGATGATGAGAGTACTTCGGGTACAGACGAAGTAACATGGTACTCTTTAGCTGCCGTCATAATGTAGTTATCGCGCGAGCTCCAGGTCCCGGTATCGGAGATCTGTAACGCGTCTCTATTTTTAGAACGTTGCGTCAAAATAAGCAGTTGGGTCATACGAGTGTACGTACCATCCGATAAAAACTTTATGGAGGCGTGTATATCTATCTGACGTATTGGCCCAACAACGAGCTCTCGCTCAAGAGGCGGAATCAAGGTTGTTAGTGTCATTTCCCACTCTCGGGCTGTTAACGTACGGTGCAAATCTGAGCGACCAATAACAAATATCAATAAACTTAGTAATACAGAGCACGCCACGCTGATCCATACATATTTCTTTTTCATTCTCATACTCCGGTTTGGCAGACAACTTCAGGCGTGCTGTATGAATAAAAAACAAGGGTTTGGTTTTTATCAGAACTCGGCAAAAAATGAATTAAGTTCAACATGACTTCACGGTCAGGATCTCCAGTGACGACGACTCTCTCAAGCTGCTGCGAATCCGAATAAGTCCGAATATAGTGACCAATACAGTGGTCTACTTGTTCTAGCCAGCGAATGAGTTCCGGCTGCTCATCAGGTACTTCAATCTCCACATCATCAATCGTGGCATAGCGCATGACGTTGTCGTAAGGAGAAAGAGTGAGGCAATAAGAGATCAAAGGCAGGCTTAACATCAAGGCGATAAACAACCCATTAAGCCATACCGGAACAATATACGGACGTCTCCCCTTTTCTGGTGAGTCCATCACCTCAGGCTGAATATCGTCGTCAAACGGTTGGCTGTCATCCGGGTTTTCAGAGCTTATCATCCACTCAGTGCTCTCAATGTCAGCTTTATCTGGCGATCTTGAGATCACTAGTTCAACTGTACAGATCAACTGATAACCACGCTTTGGCACTGTTTTGACGAAAAAAGGCGACTTAGTCGAGTCTTTTAGTACTTTTCTCAAAACTGAAACAGCTTGGGTAAGGCTCGAATCATCGACTTCAAAGCCTTTCTGACGCCATACAAACTCTAATAGTTCTTCGCGTGTCACAATTTTCTGCTGATGAATGCACAACGCCAGCAATATCCGCCCTTCATTGCTCCCCAAGTGAAACAAACGTTTGTCGTCATGGATATCCACCAACGTATTGCAGTTCGGATCAAACTGATACTGCTCAGCAAGAATAAACTTTGTTTTAAAACCATCGTTTATGTTAGTTAACTCCATTTTTCACCACGTTATCGTCACTATTACGTCAAATGTTCTAGCTATAACGTCGCGGAGTATATCATCTTAACGAATTAACACAACGATCGTTATCTTAATGATAATCACAAATTAAGACGCATTAAAGAAAAGGGCTATCGTTCAAAACCGCATAAGGTCACTGTTGACGTGTGGAATTTTCATTTTCGTGGGGAAACAGCACATTCACCCGACAAATACGTCCTAAATGTGCACCCTAGTGTTTGAAATTGCTGAATTATAATGCCGGAGAGAAAGTGGATCATCGGGCCATTTCCGGCTTGAGACGTTAGCCGCCAGACACAACCACTTTAAGAATAATAAACAATATACAGGGCGATATGATGAATCTACTAAACCTATTCAAAGGCGAAGAGGCGACCGTGTGCTACGAGTTAAACGGATGCGCTGCCGATAAAAAACTGGGGATCGCGGTTCGCGGCTCGGTTGATCTCAAACACCTGAGAACACCGAATGACGTATCAGTTAAAGATGCGTTTATGGCCGGGACCATTGACGCCATTATCGAAAAACTGGGCAGTATGGAAGACGCGACGCCGCGCTATTTCTACGTCACAAATCGTTATGACAGCATTAAAATCTGGATCAATAAAAGCAGCAAGGAGCTGAACGCGGCGACAACCTGCCCATTTGGCAACGCTATCGTTCACAATACCGGTCATCTGATCATGACTGCGGCCACCGCCGGTTTTGCTGACACCGTCAGTCCGGTACTAAAAACGGCACTCGAATCACCACTCGGTGCCAATAATGCGCAATACGCTGCTCAAGCGGCTGAAACCATCATGAGTAAAGCGGCGGGACAATTCTCACCGGTAGGTAAGAATGCGTCAGCCAGCACAGACGCAGAGGCGACCGGCTTTAGCCTGGCAAAAGGCCTGCTCACAGATGCCAAATACTTGGTTAATGGCACTCGTCAGGCGCTCAAGGGCAACAAGAACAGTGATGTGAACTTCACCGGTATGCCCGTAGAAACGCCACCACACAAAGACAAAACCAAGCGCAGAAATAAAATTAAATCGCTGATACACAAAGCAAAGCAAGTCGTCAGCCCGGAAAAGTTGATCATTCGTGTTGGCTCTGAGTTCAATAAGCATCATGCCGGAACCGTGATTGATCTTGGCGTCCGAGCAATCTCATTCCACGATCTGATCGAGTTTCTGACGTACTACGCCGAAGAGCACAAACTGGTGAATTGTTTTCACGATCGCTCTGGCGAGAACGGCCTGACAAATCGGGTGAACGTCATCTGAGTGAAAAAGAGCGACCCGATGGTCGCTCTTTTTCTTTGGCGGCTTTACGCCGGCTCAACATGGATCAATACCTCAGCATTCGGCAACACTGCCATGATGGCCGCTTCGATTTCATCGCACTTCTGATGCGCACGTTCAACGCACATCTGTTTCGGCACGGTGAGATGGAAATCGATGTGGCGGCGGCGCCCCGCATAGCGGGTACGCAGTTGATGGTAATCTACGCCGGGTCCACACGCGTTGCGGATGGTTTCCATGGTCAGAGCCAGCTCTTGCTCAGAAATACTGTGGTCAAGCAAAGGCCGAAACGCATTACGCAACATGTCAAAGCCTTCCCGGGTGATGAACAGCGCCACACCAATGGCAACCACTGAATCAATAAAGTACCAATGATAACCAAAGTAGCTGGCGATCAGCATCAGCCCCAATCCCGCCGCCACCCCCACAGAAGTCAGCACATCGGCTTTCAGATGCAACGCATCCGCTTCCAGAGCGACAGACTCTTCTTCTCGCGCCACCCGGTATAGATGTTGTGAGACCAAAACGTTGATCAAAGCGGAAACCAGCATCACAACCACCCCTAATCCCATTGCACTGACAGGTTGTGGATCAAGCAGTTTTTCTACCGCTTCGTAGACTATCCAGCCCGCCGCGCCCAGGATCAGCAGGGCTTCCAATACTCCAGAAACGTTCTCAATTTTGCTGTGTCCGTAAGGATGATTGGCATCCGGAGGTAAATCCGATTGACTCACGGCAAACAATGCAATCAACGCCGCAATCAAATCCATGGCTGAATGTATCGCTTCAGAAATGATACTCACCGAGCCACTTACGATGCCGACCATTACTTTCATCACAATAAGTCCGCTGTTCGAACAAACCGAAAGAAGTGCAGCGCCAGTTTTACGATTCATAACATAACTCCACAAAAGTGACCTTTCTCACTGCTGCGAATCTTATCACGAACTATTTACTCATTATGTCTATAATTTTTGTAAAATTTACACCAATAAAAAAATTAAAATCAAATATATATAATAAACAGATTCAATGAGATAGATTTAAAAAAACCCTATTAATGAAAGCTTGGGTGAGAATGAGTCTTACATAATCATTAGAATGAAAACAAATCTCATCTTTCTTCCTATTTTAGCGATGAGAAATAATATTTGATGATATTTTGCGCAGTAATGCGCTTGTTGATCGTGTCAGCAGCAGAAGGTGTATTTAGCTCCTGTCAGTACAAACTTCCCTCTGGCCCGTTAGAAAAATAAAACTGGTCATTTAGAAAACAAGGTGTATAGTGGTGTCAGCTCTGGCAAACGAGCTATTAGTGAAATGTTAAGTACAAGTCTGTTCTCAGTTACCTTTCGATACCCGTCGTTTAGCTCCTGCGATAACTTCTCTTCATAGTCAATTCAATAGCTTTATGTTCGCAGCTTTTAACTTATTTTAAATTTCTATCGAGGTATCTACATGTCTTCAAAAATGACTGGTTCAGTAAAATGGTTCAACGAAACTAAAGGTTTCGGTTTTATCACTCAAGATAACGGTGGCGCTGATGTCTTCGTACATTTCAACTCTATCGTATCAGACGGTTTTAAAACTCTGGCTGAAGGTCAGAAAGTAAGTTTCGACGTTGAACAAGGCAAAAAAGGCCCACAAGCGTCAAACGTTACTGCTCTGTAAGATTTCAAAAAGGTGTGGCGCCCTGTCGCCACATCTTCTTCTTCACTTTCGCCACATCTCCCCCTCTCAACATCAATTAAATTACCCAGGATCCCCATGTCCAGAAGAACAAGCCGCCAGCGACACTGGTATCAAATACTACGAGATAAATCTGTCAAGAAGGATAATAAACACGAGTGTTTAAAATAGAATTTTATTTAAAAGAAAACCAGGCACATTGGTCTGCAGAAATACATCAGTTAAACAGTGACATTCTACAACGTCATATTTTTCCAAAACTTCTGACTTCCCAACCCCACCTCAACTTCCAGTTTTGCGAGCATAACCAACAAGGCGTGATCTTGTCGGCAAGTGGCACCACACTTGGAAGCTTTAAAATTGATTAACCCAAACACGACCAGCATTCAGTAATGAGGAATCACAAATGAGTAAAGCAAAGAAAAAACGTCCCGTTGAAAAGAAGACGACAGAGAACCTTGGTGAGAATAAGAACATTCATACCACAAGGAGAAAAATTGAAGACATTTTGAACCAGCGCGATTTTGACAAGTTATACGAGCTCTGATTGTTTTCCCGAACCCAATTACTCGTCAGGCTCGCGCTGACAAAAACGTACATCAACTCTCAGAACCACCACCTTGTTCCCCGACACGATCAGACGCACGAAAATAGGCCATCTGATCAGCATGCGCTTTTATAAATGCCGGACGCGCAGTCGCTCGCGTCACGTAAGCCCGACAAGCTGGATACGGCGTCAGGCCATCAAAACGGTCAACCAGGCGCAATACGTCTGCCATTGCAATGTCTGCAATAGAAAACTCTGCCGCCAGCCACTGGCATTGTGATAGCACCTGCTCCATATGCCTGAGCCGGACAGTGAGAAAATCATCGAGCGCTTTACGCCCTGAAGTGGCTTGTTGATCGTCAGTAAACATAAAGATCGACCAAGGTACGCTCGCCATCTCGACGGAATTCAATGCGGCAAAGAGCCATTCGATGACGCGATAACGGCCAGATAGATCGCTGGGCATGAGCTGACTACTGTGCTCCGCCAGATAAAGAAGAATCGCACCGCTCTCAAACAGAGACAGCTCGCCATGACGCAGCCAAGGAACCTGTCCAAACGGCTGCTGTGCGAAATGGTGCTGAGAGCGAGTGGCAAACGGAGTGGCTTCCACTCGATAGGGTAACGCGGCTTCTTCCAACGCCCAGCGCAGACGCAGATCCCGGACGTAGCCGCGTGGCGCTTCCGGTACCCAGTCAAACGTGGTGATCACAAACTCGGTCATGTCCTCTCCCGAACCTGTCGTCCTTACGCGTGTTTTTGAGGGGAAATCAGATGGATGATATTGGTCGGGCTGGCAATCCAGAAAGCCTGAAACCCCTCCGGCAGCGGTTCTATTTCATCCCGGCGGTGGCAATCATGCCGTTGCAGATACTCTGCGGCTCGTTCAACATCGTTGGTGGTCACTTCCAGCCAGATTTCGGCCTGACTTAACCCGGCTACACAATCGAGCCACAAGGTTTTATCACCAAACTCGAATCTTGGAGTGCCGTCCATGCCATCATTCGACAGCTCTTTGAAACGCAGTACGTCCCGATAAAAGCTCACAGTACGTTCGTACTCATGAGCGGGAATCTTCATGGCAATGTTATTGCCTGGCTGGAACTCGGGTGCCACTTTGCTCACTCCTTAAAGCTGGCAGTCTTACTTCCCAAAATGCCAGCCTGGTTGCATATCACACTATCACTACACTATAGCTGCAAAATCCGACAATTTCGAAATTCCGCGATACACTCGAAAACTCTCTCACCGCGCGTGGATACTCACTGAATGATTCGTTGTGCGCCCTGCCCCTGCTGATGCAATGTGTCTTCCGGGTTGAGTAGCTGACACTTTTTCATGCTCAGACATCCGCAGCCGATACACCCTGTCAGGTTTTCCCGCAGAGACTGTATTTGCGCCATTTTTTTATCCAAATCCTTTTGCCATTTTTTAGCGACTTTTTCCCAGTCCCGCTTGGTTGCCGTTTGATTCATCGGCAGGCCACTCAATTCAGCCGTGATCTCTTCAAGCGTGAAACCTATCGACTGCGCCACCTGAATCAGCGCGATTCTGCGTAGCATCGACATCAGATAACGGCGCTGGTTTCCGGACGTACGGATAGAGGCGATCAAACCTTTGGTTTCATAGAAACGCAAAGCGGATGTCGCTACACCACTGCGTTCCGATAATTGACCAATTGTTAAATATTGATTATTTATCATTATGTTACCTGACTTACCCAAGAGAAAACAAAGTTATTGACTTAAAGTTAAGTTGAACTTCTATACTACTGCAAAATTTCATTAACAACGAATGGCAGGTTCATAAAATGACAATCAAGACTCTCTCTTTCTGTAATCCGGCTGCACTGTTTAACCCTATACCTTATGGGTTTTGTCATACCGTGAAAACCCCACCCAATGGCGAGCTGATCTTCATTTCCGGCCAGAGTGGCGGTGAAGGAAAAACGCATTCACTAAGCCATGACTTTGATCGTCAGGTTGATAGGGTGCTGGCGAACCTGGAGATTGCGCTCACCACCCACCAGCTCAGTTTTGATGACGTAGTCAAAATTACGATTCTAATCGTTGATCACAATGCAGAAAAACTGGAAATCTGGAGTAACGCGATGAAAAAACGTTGGTCAACAGAACGTTTACCCGCCAGCACCCTGATTCCAGTCCCGACACTGGCGCTTGAAGGCATGCAAATAGAAGTCGACGCTATCGCTTTCAAGGCGTGCTAACTCATCACTGCGCCCATTTACGGGCTAATTTTGAGCCAGGTTCGTCAGCCTGGCTCTTCAATTTTCAGGTCACTGTTATGATTTTACGCAATTATTTAACGCTGCTCGCCATCGGGTTGATATGGGGCTCACAGTTTATTTTTCAGGAAGTCGCGCTCGGGAGTTTTGCTCCAGTCTGGATCGGCGCATGTCGGGCGCTGCTGGGGGCTGTGACCTTAATTGTTATCTGCAAAACACTCGGCATCAACGGGAACAGCAATCAATGGGGACTCTTTGCCCTAATCGGATTACTTGAAGCCGTGATCCCGTTCGTGCTGATCCCTTGGGGACAGCAGAACCTGACCAGTTCTATCACCGCAATCCTGATGGGTACCCTGCCCTTTTATGCTTTGCTGCTCGCCCCGCTTTTCATTCGTGGCGCCAGTATCAGTGCAGGCAACACCTCCAGTGTTTTTGTCGGTTTTTGTGGTTTGTTGGTGTTGTTCTATCCGGATTTGGTCTTGGACAGAGGGGAGTTGAATATGCTCAGCGCGGCGGCGGTTATTGTTGCGGCGATCTGTTTTGCTATCGCCCTATTGTTACTCAATCGGGTTCACGATGAACATCCGTTGATTGTGGCAAGAAATGTCTTGTCGATGGCCAGTGTTCAACTGCTGGTTGTTGCATTGTTTAGTGCGCCATTAACGTTTGGTGTCACGTCAGCAGGGGCCATATTATCGTTGGTGTATCTGGGCGTAATGTGCGCTGGTGTGGTCTACTACCTGTACATGATGAGTATCCGCCATGCCGGTGCCGTCTTCACATCTATGACCAATTATCTGGTGCCCGCCGTGGGTGTATTGATCGGTGTGGTGATCTCAGATGAACCCGTCCAGGCCAACACCTGGATCGCATTAAGCATCATTTTATTTGCTCTGTTCATCAACCAAAAGTTGTCAGCACCACAAAGTCAGCGTTAAACCTAGCCATAGCAAATGGTACCGTGCCATTTGCTATGGATTTCTATTCCTTGTTTGGGAGTCCCTTTTCACCTAATCGTTGTGACTCGTTTATGGACATTTCCGTGTTACGATATCTGGTGAATGTCGGACTCTCAGATAAATTTTGCTAGGGTAAAAAGAAAGATCTGACCCCGAGTATTGTTAGCCTTTATGTCATAGATATCATTAGCAATAATATTAAGGTCAAACGTTACTGCTTGACCTTAGTAAAATTATATCAACTTTTGACCATTTGAAGACCATCTATATCTAACATACTGATCAAACTCAGGTTCGTCTGCATGTTCTAAAACTATAATCTGTGGCTTAAACCCAATTTTTGGATCTCTTTCAAGTTCATTTAAGAATCGTTCAAAAACCTTGAATATATTTATTACTTGTTTAATATTCTCATCAACTTCTTCTTCACCCAATAACTCTTGCTTATTATTAGAAGAAAATCTTCTTGTTACTTTTGGAAAATATACCTGACTAGGTTGGTCTAGAAATAATATTGCTGGTATTACAGAATTTGAGCTTGAGGTTAATTTTAAAATTGACAAGAAAACCGCTAGATGACAAGCTAACCAGTTCGCACCACTACCCATTTCTGATAGTAGTATTTCTTGATTTTTAAAGTAATAAGCGAACGTGAAATCTTCTGTTTTGAATTTCATTTCACCATTTCGTAAATCATCTTCAAAATCTAAGTCTTTTTTAAGCTCATTCATTGTCTCATTGATAAGTGCATTAGCCTCGGAAAATTTATGTTCAAGACCATAGCCTCGAATCAGTCTGATACAATTTTCTAATTCCTCTTTCATAGCTGGAAGATCGTGGTTAGATTTTTCTAACTTTTGCCCTTCAATAAAGAATTCTAAGGTGTTCTCTATCCTCCCACGAATATTATTTAGTGAGTCCCTTATATCTAGATTATTTTTAACTTTGAATAATTTTCTTAATTGTCTTATTTCATTATCTATATTAGCTATGACCTGTTTTTGCTTGTCTCGCTTTAAAAGTAATGAGTTAAGAGATTTAGAACTGTCCTGTTTGTAACTACCAATTCGGGACAGTTCATCAAGAAGTAGCGCTCTAGAGCGCTTAACCTCTTCCACTTTAGAAACAACACTAGTTACTGGTGTGCTACATAACGGGCAACTAACACTGTTTTTAGGTACTGACTCATCTTGCGATACTTCAGCAAGGCGTGCCATCGAGTTGGAGTAATCTATTGACTCCTCCTCATTCGCCTTAATAAGACTTATCAATTGATTACATTCATATAAAGACGTTAGCTCTTTATCTTTTGCTTTCTCTAAGGCATTTAGCTGCTTATTGAAATCAACATTTTGCTCTGCATTCAATGGTACAGAAGGCAGGTTTCTCGCTAAATTTTTCAGCTTTCCTAGTGATGCATCTTCATCCAAAAATTTAAGATTTAAAACTCTATAATACTGCCTAATTGGTATAAGTAATTTTTCTCTTTTTTCTTGAATACCTAGCAGAGCTTTCTTTTCTTCTATCTCTATCTTTTTTATTTGCTTTTCTAAATCTTCAGATCTTTTCTTCAATCTGTAGTATCTGCTATCAACCCAACCCATAAATATAGGAAATTGATCAATTACTGTTCTACTTTTAATGAAGTTATCAAACCTATAAAACAAACTATGCTTGTTAGCTATTAAGTTTTGATGCTGAAAGAATAGTGAAGTAGCATTCCGAATCGAGACTTTCCCTTTCTTAAGTTTATAATCGTCATCATCATTCAATGATGTATCTTCAACCGATAATCCTAAGTGCTCTTCGAAATCCTTTTGAACTTCGAATTTAGTTCTAGTTTTCTTGGACTTAAAATAGTTAGAGTTAATTTTATTATCAACATTGAAATCAGCCGAATATTCAACAGAAAAATAACACTTTGTTGGCTGATTATTTGAGCGTCCAATGATTATCTTTTTATTATTGTGTTCAAATACGCAACAGAATATATCTGTGAAATCAGTAACTTTTCCCACAGGGATTGTAGAGCGATTCGAAAACAAACAAAAATCTACAATCTCTATTAAAGCACTTTTACCTGTTTTAGAGTCACCTGTTATTATGTTTAACCCTCGGTCAAAGCCAAGACGTTTCAAATCACCATCATGACCAATGAGAATTATATTTTTTAAAAAAGCTTTCATATATTTGTGACCTTGGATTTCAGAAGAACATTAACATATCCTTCTTTCGAAAAAATAATACCTAAGTTATAAGATGCCTTTATAAATTCTTTTTTATAGTCATTTGTTATTGATATTTCTTCTAAATCATTTCCATTCAAAATAAAAGAATTGATTATAATTTCACAAATTGAACTGAGGTAGATTATTCCACAATTTGTTACAGACTTTGAGTATTGAACTTTATCATTTATCAAAAACAAACGTTCTTTAATTTCATCATCCTTTAGAAATGCAGTTTGAAAAGTACTACTAACATTAGACCTATTTAGTTTCGCCCTTAAAACATCATCCATAACAAAAGGAACAACAAGATAAATCAACTCAAACTTCGCGCCTCGCTCATCAACTCGTCTAGCTCCTTGAATAAATGAATATAGTATTTCAGCAACAAAAGAGGGAGAATACTTCAAATCTCTAATAACCTGAGGATTCATTAGTCAATATCCTCTTTATTATATTTCCAAGTATAAGCGGTGTTATTAATAGCCTCGTGTACTTTACCTCTCATGAAGTAAGGTTTCGTACCACTTACCTCAGGCACTTCTAACACCGAACTATTATGAAATTCAAAATATGCTTTACAAGCTGCCTTGTTAGATTTGGATGAACCTAAATCTTCATAATCTATTTCGTAAGAATATTGTCTTTTATATCCTGTAGCTTTCTCTACTGCATCTACTAAATAGTTATCAATAATTTCGGGCATAATGTCTGGTTTAAGATCTACAAGGCTCTCTTCACTGTTTTTAGCTTTGAAGTAATCATTGAGAGCAACACCTCTATCTCTGCCTTTCAAACCAATATCTCTATACTCTAATAAAAACAAGTAACCGTCAGCATTCTGCTGCTCCGTATCATACTCCGTGCGGTCTACAGGAAAAGGAATGCTATCTCCACTCCACCTGTTAACCTGAAACTGGAAAGCATCATCAAAATCATTGATATTAACCTTCCAATGTCGGTGGTCTACAATTGCACTTTTATTAACGTATGAGTATATCCAATGGAAAATGCTTTCTCTGTATGGCTCTAACACGCACTTCAATTTGCGAGCTTCCAATAAGCTCTTCCATTTATCTTCTACATGTTCCCGAGATTGATCAATTGTAAATCTAGACAATATGCTCAATAGCTCGGCATCCGATGCATCTTCAAAAATTTTGTCATAGAGAGGCTTAACTGAAGATGATGGTACGTGAGACTTTATGATATTGAGTTTTTCATGAGCACTTCGTGTGTTCCAACCATGAAATATTGAACTCTCGGAAATGAAAGATGTCGTGTGTAACACAATTTGCTCAAACATAGAGGAGTCTTCAACCACCAAGTTCTTCAAAGTGTTCCAGAAATCTTTTGAGTTACTAGCTAAGTTATGCTCTTCTACGTGGTGTTTTACCTCTGTGAACGTCTTACCATCATAGACATCCCCAAAGCACTCTATCCAGATAGTCTCATTGGTTTTTGCATCAAAGCACTTCTCAATGGCGATTAAGACTTGGTAAACATAGCCTAAATACTTTGGTGTAGCGTTGTTGGCAAAACCTTCTGTCATCCTGTCGATTACTCCTAGATTCACTCTCATTAACTTCGCGCACTGGGAAAAACTCGCGATCTCGTTATGTTCTCGAAACCAATTTCACCACCATGCTAGATCGAAGCAAATAAAATCACCATAGTTACCATACGGTTAGAAGGGATTAATTTTGTACAAATACTCCATGAATGCAAGTAAAACCTGTTGAATATTGAGCGGTGTAGTTACGAGACTTAGTAAAAAGGTTACGCTCGTACAATTTTTACACCATTGAAGGGCAAGCTATTAAAACTCACGGGGTCAGGTCTTGCCTTTTGTCTCTTATTACTTTTTGTATATCAAAGTTGACTGAGTATCATTTTGTGATTTGGAGGCGCAACTCATTTGGGGCAGAAATGTTTCAGCCCGAACAGGATGAAACGAAGATGGACAGAACTGTTTTAGGACGTAACATAAAGTCGCCTGCATCAGATTAGAAAAAATTTCAATCGAAGTCGTCTCGATTTAGGCTTTCACGCGCCCTTTTAATGAGTTTTTCTACGTGTTCTTCCGAAGACTTGCGCTGAGACAAATAGGCTTTGTGCTCTTCGGAATCCTCGATGTCCAAAAAAGGTAGCTCCTGGTTAGACAAGTGATAATTTACGTGCCAATATGCTGTAGCCGCATTTATATATTGTGCTTTTAATAAATCTCCCCACCTTTCTATTGCTTCATCTGACAAATTTGCAACCGTGTTAGAATGCAATTCTTCGATTCGATTTATTCCTAAATTTACAGATTCAACGCAAGAATCTATTAATGACAAAGATTTCCTTTGAGCTGAACCTAACTTAATAGCGATGTCAGAATAGTGCTTTTTAAATATAGGATTAGATAGCTTTAGTGGAACGCCTGAATCTATACCATTCAATGCGTAGATTTGAATACTTCTTTCATATGATCTACAAATCAAGAGCAATCGATACTTAATATCTTCCAGTTCTTCAAGAATCGCCACCTCCAAGGATGAAACTTTTCGCCTTTGAATATAAAAATCGAAAAGCTTACCTATTGCTACCCCTAAAATGATATATGCAATTTTTTCGTACATAGCACTGACCTGACCCCAACTTTTTAGTCCACGGACAAGTTGGTTTTTTATCAACTAAACACATAATGAGGCATTAGATAAATTGAATCAAACTGAAATTACTAGAAGTCTTATGAGTGATGATCCTGAGAAGGTTTGGGGCATTTCTGACTTACGAAGTGTCAACTGTGAAGGTTCTGGACAAAACCGTCACAGGTTTGCAGTCAGACTTAAGCGCTTTGTATGGGTTTTTAATCTAAGCGCATATTAAAAAACCTCACCTTCAAAATAGATATGTATGGTAGGTGCTCCTCATCGTGATAGGTGTAATCACCACTACTTTGTAGCGTCGAATTGAAGTTCGAACAAAATAACTGGACTCCTGAACGATAAACTCGCTTCTGATTTCTATACCCATTCATGACAACATTCTTATAACCATTTTCAAGATCTGTTACCAACTTTGACCACTCGCAGATTTTCGGATCAACCACGTCTTTTCCTAAACTACCATTTCCAGCCATATCTATCGCAGCTTGAACTAGATCGCAGCCTGTAACCATCTCTGACGTTGTTTTATGTTTTGGCCAAGTAACGTGAAAGGGAAATAACTTATTTGTATTTTTTATCCAGAGTTGGTTCTTGGGCATTAACAGAAACTTAGAGCAATCTGGTAGCCCTTCGATATTGGTTCCACCTAACGTATATGAACCAATTACCCTTGAGGAGTTTTGTACACCTGCCCTGATAGTTAAAGGTTGATGTCTATCTAACTTTTCTAGAAGCTTTCTTTCTTTCGCTGTAGACGCACCACTGTCAATTTTTTTAAATTTCGAAGTATTCTTAGCCTGTAGTAGTAACGCTTTTTTTGAGAATACTACTCCCTTGGCGTTACATTCCTCGACAATATACAGTAAGTCTGCCAGCTCACATTTTACTTTCTGAGTATTAGCTATTCCATGAGCCTGCGGCGTGCCATCAATCCAAATGGAGCTTACCTCTACTCCTCCTGCAACTTGATGTTGCTTTGCTATTTTTTTAGCCAAATATGCTAATAATCTTTTCCCATGTAAATGCTGCAAAGCCCAACGTTCTAGGGAACGCCCTGTTTTATTCTTATATATTTTACTCCAGTAACGCCAATGAGCTTGGTGCATAAATCCTCCTTAAACCTAACGCCCCGTAACGCAATACTGAAGCCGCCGCATGCCGCCTTAATCACTTAAACCACTACACTAATGACTTACCAATACGCAGGCTTCACTGGCAATATCGAGCGATTCAATACAAAAGTTGATCATTTTAACTCTAAAGTTTCTTTTGTGGCTTCATCTCGAAGACCTAAGGCATAAGTTTTTGTCAGCTTTTTGTCTTCGTAAGTTATACCGCCAATTAAACAAGCTTTTGCAACTCTAGTGTATTCTTTTCTAATGTTTTCGTAGTTATGGATTGTCCAATGAATAATCACTTTTCTTAACGAGTAATACTCCTTCCTATAGTTGTCTTTAGTAGGTATTTTTACACCGAATATATTTAAGCAGAATCCCAGAATCCTAGCTGATTTGAAATTGGGTAACTTTTCCATTTTCCTGATTTCATCGTATATCAATCGGTAGTATTTCTTTAAAATGTAATAGCTAGCCTTACTATCTCTGTGACCGATAAAATCGCTCCAACAAGAGTTATGCTGAATTGACCAACATGTGTCCTCATCAACACTAACACATGCAGCAGCAAATGTTAGCTCAAACATCAATTCGGATACCAAGTCATATAAATCAATTGATTGGAATCTTTCCTCTTTCCTTTTCCGTAGCTTGTGAGGTGTAAAAACTGCAACAGACGGATGGTTTTCTATTAGGTTTATTACAGACGTGACAAACTTTACTGCCACTCTGAAGTTTTTATAGCAATCAAGATCATAGTAATTATTGGGGTTACTGTTGATTTCATATAGATATGTGCTGTTGTCTTTTATTTTACTGAAGGCGTTATTTATTGCGTATGAATGTCTCCACCACCATCCTTCGTTTAGATAAGACTCAATTGCTGTTAGAGCTGAGTCACAATACACTTTAAATTGTTCATGTTTTAGGTCGAAAAGTGGTAAATCAGCATCTAGAGGGGAAGCAAACTGTCGATTTAAGGCTTCGAGCTTTTCTATGTCTCCAAACATGGAAATACTTAAAGGCTTTATGTACCCAATAAGCCCAGAGCTGAAACCATCTCCTTCATGGTGCAAGAGCGAGTTTGAGTTAAGTATTGCAGCCGTTGCGGTGTTCTTAGTAAATTGACGAAATGGCAGTGTCTGGATATTTTCTGCTGTCATGCTTTCGTATAATTCGATTATGAGGTTTGGATGATATTCCGCAACAACCTCACAAAATCTTTTGTTTCCTATAAGTAGTATGATGTCATGAGCATAATCCTTGCATTCGCCCTTAGAACCAGATGCGCAAGTTACTATACGGCTAATCGAAGGTGTAATTTCTGAGGCAACCTCTTTAAGAACATCTGCATTCCCCTCTAAGATTCTCGCATACAGTTGATGCATGAACTGTTTGTAGTTGTTCTTCCCAAATTTAGGAGGAGATATAAAACCAAAGTAAGCCCACAAACTAATGATCATGAGGAAAAGTACAGCAAAGATTGCTTGCCACATACTTTGGCTTAGATTGAAATCAGGAGTAAGCCAACCTAAATTGACCCATAACTCTGATATAAGAACTCCGATACCAATAAGAGGTATGATGTAAAAAGAGGTTTTGTGGAGTGATATTGGTGCAACTGCTATACGAAATTTATAGCGTTCCCCCGTAATTGTGTAGACCACAAATAGTAGTGCTAGAGCGGAAATAAACGATGAGAAGCCGAATATAGAGTCAGAAGAACTCCCTGCGGGAACAAAGCACATCCCTAATAGCTCTCTAGTACACATTCACGTCACCTGATAGATTTGAATTGTACACATATTACTCGCCAATTGACTGAAAGTTAAGCTTTATGAGGGAGTTACGGTATTGACCAATTCCTTGAAGGCAACTCCAATGAGGTTTTTATTGGTTCCGAGATCGAACTGCCCGTCTTCGGATAACTTCAAATATGGCAAATTCAATATACTGATTTGAATAAGCGTTTGCTCTAACACAAAACGGGGCAGAAGTGTTTCAGCCAGAATGGGCTGAAACCTTAAAGCTTTAAACACTTGAATGCGAATATGCCAACTCTGAAAATTGAATAATGTGGACAAAGATCATTCCTTTAGTCCACAGTCTTGGTACAGCAGAGAGCTTATGTTAATTATTGAAATTCATAGCCAAATACTCAGCTAAACTTCTTCACTTAACCATATCGCATACTGTTTGGTGTAGTAGCTGACAATTAAATCTGCTCCAGCTCGCTTTAGCCCAATAAAAGTTTCGTTCACCACTAACTTTTCATCGAGAGCACCAGCCAGAGCCGCAAATTTAATACTCGCATACTCTCCACCTACTTGATAAGCAGCTAACGGTAAATGAGTCTCTTGTCTTAAGCGGGAGAGCACATCTAAATAAGGCGTGCCTGGTTTGACCATAAGGATATCAGCACCTTCAGCTTCATCAATAGAAGCTTCGAGTAAAGCTTGTCGACCGTTGGCATAGTCAAGTTGATAGCCTTTCCTATCACCATTGAGTTCACAATCTACTGCCGTTCTAAATGGCCCGTAAAAGGAAGAAGCAAACTTTGCTGAATGTGCCAAAATTGCCACGTCATGATAACCGGCGGCATCAAGACCTAGACGAATCGCTTTTACTTGACCATCCATCATTGCTGATGGAGCTAACATGTCAGCACCCGCTTTAGCTGCTGTTAAAGATTGCTTGACCAAGTTTTCAACCGTTAGGTCGTTACACACTTTACTACTCTTTATTACTCCACAGTGCCCATGATCAGTATATTCACAGAAACAAATATCCGGAATGACCATCATATCTGGCACAGCAGACTTTATTATTTTAATCATACGTGCAAGTAAACCATGATCATTCCATGTGTCGCTTCCTTGCGCATCTTTAGTATGAGATATTCCAAAAGGCATCACATAGCGTATACCTAAAGCATGAAGTTCTCGGACCTCATCCGCTAAATGACACTCTGGGATTCTGCTTATGCCAGGTAGAGTAGAAATTGGCACAGCTCGCTCTATATGTTCCTCGACAAATATAGGATGAATTAAATCACCTAGCTGCACATGACTTTCTCTTAATAAATCTCGCATAGCTTCGGAACTGCGGAGGCGTCTCAGGCGTCGTATTGGGGCAGTATTCAAAATATCATATCCTAATTTAAGTTACTCGATGCAAAGGTTCGTTAGTCAGAGCTTATGATTTCTCTTTAGTAACAAATCACTTTTTTGATCAAAAAAATGCCGTTTTTTCACTCTGCTCTTCAATACAAAATCAGTCAATAGTTATGTAAGAAATGAGGTGGCAGCCCACACCGCAATACTTTTCTATATTTAGGGTTCGTATAACTTTTAGTATGGAAAACATATGCCTTCAAAGTTTAAAAGAGCATTTTCACTCTATGATTTCGGGCAATCAATGTTCCTGCGCTTTTGCTGATTTACAAAACCATCAATAACGACAGGTATTGCAAAGAGAGTTGTGGACAGCTAGCACGAGCAGTAGACTTGCGCTAACCAGAACGCCTGACTTTGGGTGCGCACTAAACATGAACGTTTGATTCTGCTACCACAAAGTCGATATTTAGTTTGATGGAGATAGATAATGAACGATAGTTGGGCTAACGTCTTTCCGTACTTTGCTGGAGCTTTTAAGCTTATTGTATTAGGCATTGGAGCCTACTTAGCTATTAAATGGCATTTTGATGAAGAGAGGAGGGTAAGGGAAGCGCAAGGCGTGGTGTTTGATAAACCAAGCGTCACGAAAAAATTGGCTGTGATGCTAACCATCCCATTCCTTCTAAGTTTTCTGGTGCTGCTAGTTATTTATGCTACTGACTGGTTTCTCTACTGATGGGCTTTATTGATACGATCAATGTTGAGCGATTTCAAATGGTGTACTCACACTGTTAAGAGGCTTATCCGATAAAACAGCTCAATCAAGACTCAAAATGTTATCTCAACGTTTACGCTCTAAATTGGTTTGAGGCAAAGCGTGCCAGAGTAGAATGCTCTGGCGGCCTTGAGTTGACGTTCTCCATACAAGCTCTGGAGCAACGTGAATTTACATACGTTTTAGTGGTTTGACGACTGAATCCAAACCTTCAATTTTGAGCGCCAGACACAATTGCAGTAACTGGCCCAACTCCCCATCCGGGAAGCCTTTTTTATCAAACCACAGCAGGTATTCTTCCGGCAGGTCAATCAGTACTCGCCCGGCGTATTTGCCAAAAGGCATTTGAATTCGGGCGAGCTTAAGCAGGTTTTCTTTTTCCAGCATGAGTATTCAATGGGGTGATTCACGATTAACACGCAGTATCGCTGAATCTTGGAGTGATGGAAAGCGGACTCAGACCTCGTGAATGTAGTCAATGATCACTTCATTGCCTTCACAATAGACACGCTGGATCTTGCCATCGACTCTCACTCGGTTTTGCAGATGCACAACCTGCGCATCGGGCCCGGCGATCTCTTTCAGCGATGGAATGACGATATTGGGGTTCACGTGCAGTTGCTGACAGAACTGCTCGATAAAGTGGAGGCTCAGTGGCTTGGAGCCACGCAGCAACTCAGAGAACTGAATCTGATTCATGCCCAGTCTCTTCGCGACTTCCATCTGTGTCAGGCGTAGTTTTGCTTTTTGCGACATCCAGATGTTGTATAACGCTTCGCGATCCTGGTCCGTGAATTCCATAGTGTCCTCTCAAGGTATTGTTTTTGCCGATAAATCCTAACAGCAATCATTGATCCCATGTCATTGTCAGGTTAACTTTTGTTCATCACATCTCAAAAACAATGCACTTAATATGCGTTTGTATTCGTAAAAAATGAACCAAAATTACTGATAAATGAGCAGGTTGACACAACGCTGATTATTGAGAGTATAGACGAGATATTTAGGCGAAAACTCAGGCCTGAGCCAGCCAAAAGGACACCAGAGAAGAAGCCTGCCGACAGGCGGCAGGCTTAAGATTAGCGGCGGGCGCGAACACTGAGCTCAAACGCTCGCAGTTGCGCCAACGCTTTGGTCAGCTCCATCTGCGCCTGAGCGAACGAGAGATCGTCGACATGCGCACGAATGTTTTCTTCGGCCGCTTTACGGGCCTGTTCGGCACGCGCCTTGTCAATGTCTCGACCGTGTAATGCGGTATCGGCCAGCAGCGTGACAACATCCGGTTGCACTTCGACCAAACCGCCAGAGACGTACAGGATCTCTTCGGGTTTGGACAGATCATCCACGATACGAGCAACACCCGGCTTAATTCGACTGATCAATGGCGAGTGGCCGGGACGAATCCCGAGCTCACCGTCAGCACCCGCTACCGCGATAGCGTGCGCCGGACCAGAGTAGAGCGTCCCCTCTGCACTGACCACATTGAGCTGGAACGTACTTTGTGAAACCGCTATGGCCATACTACCTCCTGCTCGTTACAGAGATTTTGCTTTTTCAAGCACTTCGTCGATGTTCCCGCAATACATGAACGCCTGTTCGGGGATATCGTCGTACTGCCCTTCAAGCAGCGCTTTGAACCCCGCGATGGTGTCCTTAAGCGGCACAAACACACCCGGCTGGCCGGTAAACACTTCCGCGACATGGTAAGGCTGGGTCAGGAAGCGTTCGACTTTACGCGCCCGAGACACCAGACGTTTGTCGTCTTCCGACAACTCGTCCATACCCAGAATGGCGATGATGTCTTTGAGCTCTTTGTAGCGCTGCAATGTCTGCTGTACCTGCTGGGCAACGTGGTAGTGCTCCTGACCGACAATCTGCGGATCCAACTGACGGGATGTCGAATCGAGCGGGTCAATCGCAGGATACAAGCCCAGCGCGGCAATGTTACGTGACAATACAACCGTCGCGTCCAAATGAGCAAACGTGGTGGCCGGAGACGGGTCGGTCAGGTCATCCGCCGGCACGTACACCGCCTGAATCGACGTGATCGAGCCATTTTTGGTCGACGTGATCCGCTCTTGCAGCACTCCCATCTCTTCCGCCAGCGTCGGCTGATAACCCACCGCCGATGGCATACGCCCTAACAACGCTGACACCTCGGTTCCCGCCAGGGTATAACGGTAGATGTTGTCGACAAACAGCAACACGTCGCGGCCCTCGTCACGAAAACGTTCGGCGATCGTCAGGCCTGTCAGTGCAACACGAAGGCGGTTACCCGGTGGCTCGTTCATCTGACCATACACCATGGCCACTTTGTCGAGTACACCCGCTTCTTTCATCTCGAAATAAAAATCGTTCCCTTCACGGGTGCGCTCCCCCACCCCGGTAAATACCGATAAACCAGAGTGAGCTTTGGCGATATTGTTAATCAGTTCCATCATGTTGACGGTCTTACCCACACCGGCACCGCCGAACAAACCGATCTTGCCGCCTTTGGCGAACGGGCAAATCAAGTCAATCACTTTGACGCCCGTCTCCAGCAGCGCGGTACTGTTCGACTGCTCTTCATAGCTCGGCGCGCTGCGGTGGATTTCGTACTTCATTTGCTCGCCGATAGGACCGCACTCATCGATGGGTTCACCCAGCACATTCATAATACGGCCCAGCGTTTCTTCCCCGACCGGAACGGTGATCGGGCCGCCGCTGGACGCCACTTGCAGACCGCGTTTCAGACCATCGGACGACCCCATGGCGATGCAGCGGACCACGCCACCACCCAACTGCTGTTGAACTTCCAGGACCAATGAACTGTTGTCCGCGCCGCTCACCTTCAGCGCGTCATAGACTTTCGGCCCCTGATTTTGTTCGAATTCAACGTCCACCACCGCGCCGATGACTTTGACGATTTTGCCAATACTCATAATCTCAACCTCAAATTCTGTCTCTAAACCGCTTGTGCGCCGGCAACAATTTCGCTCAGCTCTTGTGTGATTGCCGCCTGACGGGCTTTGTTGTACACCAGTTGTAAATCTTCAATCAGTTGTCCGGCGTTGTCCGTCGCGGCTTTCATCGCCACCATACGTGCGGCTTGTTCACAAGCGATGCTCTCAACCACTCCCTGATACACCATGGATTCGACGTAACGCTGAATCAGATGGTTGAGAATGTCTTGAGGAGACTGCTCGTAGATGTAATCCCAGCGAGCGTCTTTATCACGTTCAATATCTTCTTTCGGGAACGGCAACATTTGCACGACCCGCGGCTTTTGCACCATGGTGTTTACAAACTGATTAAACACCAGGAACAAACGATCGATCCGGCCTTCGGAATAGTGCTCCATCATGGCGTTGACGGCGCCAAGTAATTCTTCCAGTTTGGGCTTATCACCCAGCCCGGACGTCTGTGCCACCACATTGCCGAGCGAGCGGAAAAAGCCGATCGCTTTCGAGCCGATCAGGGTCGTGTCCACGTCCACGCCCTGCTCCTGCCACGTTTGCATTTCCGACAAAACCTGCTTGAACAGGTTACTGTTTAAGCCACCACACAACCCACGATCTGAAGAGATGATGATGTACGCCACCCGTTTGACTTCCCGCTCCTGCAAGAAAGGATGACTGTACTCCAGTGTCCCGGACGACACGTGGCCAATCACCTTGCGCATATTGACGGCATAAGGGCGTGACGCTTCCATATTGTCCTGAACTTTGCGCATCTTACTGGCGGCGACCATTTGCATCGCACTGGTGATCTTTTGTGTGTTACCCACACTGGCGATCTTGGTGCGAATCTCTTTGGTATTTGCCATAAAGGCCTCCTACTCAATGACGCTGATATTTGCCTACGAATGCAATGCGGTGAACTCTTTCAGTAAGCTGTGCAGCTCGCTTTCAATCTCATCGTTGTAATCACCAGTGTGGTTAATCGAATCCAATAGCGGTTGGGCATTGGTGTGGGCGTACGCCATCAATTCTTCTTCGAAGGTGGCGATCTGATGGAGATCCACATCGCTCAAATAACCTTTCTCAGCAGAGAAAATGGCCAGCGCCTGCTCTGCCACCGTCATGGGTGAATATTGCTTTTGCTTCATCAGTTCCGTCACTTTCTCACCGTGATCCAGTTGCCGACGGGTGGTTTCATCCAGGTCAGATGAGAACTGCGCAAACGCAGCCAGTTCACGATACTGAGCCAGTGCGGTACGAATGCCGCCCGACAATTTTTTGATCACCTTAGTCTGAGCCGCACCACCGACGCGAGATACCGAGATACCTGGGTCCACCGCAGGACGCAAACCGGAGTTGAACAGCTGGGTTTGCAGGAAGATTTGCCCGTCGGTAATGGAGATAACGTTAGTCGGGACAAACGCCGAGACGTCTCCTGCCTGGGTTTCAATGATTGGCAGAGCGGTAAGCGAACCGGTTTTGCCTTTCACTACCCCAGCGGTAAAACGCTCCACATACTCTTCGCTTACTCGCGCGGCGCGTTCAAGCAAGCGTGAGTGAAGATAAAACACATCGCCCGGAAACGCTTCACGGCCCGGCGGGCGTTTAAGCAACAGCGAAATCTGACGATACGCTACTGCTTGTTTAGACAGGTCATCGTACACAATCAGCGCGTCTTCACCGCGGTCACGGAAATACTCGCCCATCGTACAACCGGCATATGGCGCCAGGTATTGTAGCGCGGCCGCCTCTGATGCCGAAGCCACCACCACTATGGTGTTGTCCAGCGCACCATGCTCTTCCAGTTTGCGGACCACGTTGGCGATGGTCGACGCCTTCTGGCCGATGGCGACGTAAATACATTTTACGCCCAGATCTTTCTGGTTGATGATGGCATCAATGGCCATGGCGGTTTTTCCGGTCTGACGGTCTCCGATGATCAGCTCACGCTGTCCACGACCGATCGGCACCATGGAATCCACCGCTTTGTATCCTGTTTGGATAGGTTGGTCGACCGATTTACGATCAATGACCCCGGGCGCAATCACTTCGACCGGATCCATACGCTCAAACGAGACCGCACCTTTACCGTCAATAGGCTGACCAAGCGTGTTTACGACCCGCCCTAGCAAGCCGGGGCCAACTGGCACCTGCAAAATCCGCCCGGTACCTTTCACTTTCATGCCTTCCGACAGGTCCGCATACGGCCCCATCACGACCGCACCAACCGAATGGCGCTCCAAGTTGAGTGCCAAGGCGAAACGGTGGTCTGGCAGTTCTAACATTTCGCCCTGCATCACCTCGGATAAGCCGTGAATGGTGATGATGCCGTCGCTGACCGAAATGATGGTTCCTTCATTACACGCTTCGCTTTCCAGATTGAAATTAACGATGCGCTCTCTGATTAGTTCACTGATTTCATTTGAATTTAATTGCATTTCTCTTCCCCGTTACGCATGCAGGTTGGTTGCCAGTCGGCTGATGTTCGTCAGCACACTGCCGTCAAAGACGGTTTGGCCGGCTTTGATCACCACACCACCTACAAGGGATGGATCCAGTTGTGTTTCCAAGGTGATGGCTTTGCCATATCTGGCTTTTAACGCCTCACTAAGCTGCATCATCTGGTGCTGTTCTAAAGGCTCAGAAACACACACTGTGACTGTCATGGTGCGTTCATAATCCGCTTTCATGTCACCAAATTGGTTGATCACTTCACTCAGTGCTTTCAGCCGTTTGTTTTCAGCCATGACGCGCAGAAAATTTTCGAAGTACTGGCTGAGCCATTCGCCAGTGGCAAGCAGAATCAAATCCAGTAATGCCTGCTCTGACCCATCCTCTTCCAGCTCACTGAGCAACAAACGGGTATTGGGCTGCGCCAATACAACGTCGCACAGCGCCAGCATTTGCTGCCACTCATCCAGACATGCAGCTTCACAGGCATAATCAAAGGCGGCTTTCGCATAAGGTTGCGCGACCACTGTCAGATCCGACATACGCCCCCCTAGACTTCGCTGATGAAGCGATTCACCAGCTCTCGGTTCGCCGCACTATCGAGGTTGCGACTGATCAGTTTGCTGGCACTGGCGATCACCAGGTCGGCCATTTCATCTTTCAGCTCCTGACGGACTTTGCTGCGTTCCAGCTCCACTTCGGCTTTGCCTTCGGCAACAATGCGGGCTTTTTCCTGCTTCGCCAGATCAACCGCTTCTGCAATCATCTGGTCCTGACGCTGCTTACCCTGATTAATGATCGCCTGAGCCTTCTCACGCGCTTCCGCTACCAGGCTGTCACCATTGGCTTTGGCCAGTTCCAGCTCTTTCGCAGCCTGTTCGGTTTGCTCAAGGCCCTGTGCAATTTCGGCGCGGCGCTCATCGAGCATTTTGACAAGTGGTGGCCAGACGTATTTCATGCACAGCCAGACAAAGATCACGAAGGAGATCGCCTGACCCAGCATTGAGGCATTTAAGTTCATAGCACCCTCACTTCTATAACGTGTTGAAAATGAATAGTTCGAATTACGCTACAGCGAAGATGATGTACAAACCGATACCCACGCCGATCATTGGCACCGCATCCACCAGACCCATCATGATAAAGAACTGAGTTCGCAGCATCGGGGTAAGATCCGGCTGACGAGCCACACCTTCAAGATACTTACCGGCCAGATTACCGATACCTGACGCGGCACCAGCAGCACCCAAACCAATCAGCAGTGCCCCTGCGACATATAGAACTGCGCTAACGATATCCATAACAACTCCTAGAATTGAATTTTTAATTAAGATTTAAAACAGTCAAAAATTAATGTTCTTCTACAGCCATGCCCAAATAAACCACAGTTAACACCATGAATATAAAAGCCTGAAGCACGACAATTAATATGTGAAATAACGCCCATGGTACACTCAGTGCCCATTGCATCCACCAAGGCATTAAAGCAATTAAGATAAAGATCATTTCACCGGCATACATATTTCCAAACAGTCGAAGACCCAATGAAATCGGCTTAGAGATCAATGTCACCAGCTCCAACACCAGATTCACCGGATACAATAACGGATGAGAAAATGGTTGCGTGGTTAATTCTTTAATAAACCCTTTAATACCTTTGTGCTTAAACGTATAACCAAGAACAAGAATAAATACGCCTAACGCCATCGACATCGTAATATTGACGTCCGCAGAAGGTAAATCACGGAAGTGACCCAGACCGAGTTCACGAGTGACGGCCGGAATAAAATCGACAGGTAATAAGTCAATTGCATTCATCAGCAGTACCCAGACAAATATCGTCAGCGCCAGAGGGCCAATCAGCTTATCTTTCGCCTGGAATATTTCTTTCACCATATTGTCGACGAACTCAAACGTCATCTCGATCAAACACTGAAAGCGCCCCGGTACCCCTTTGGTTCCTTTCGTGACTACGTAACGGAACGAAAGAATAAACACCAGACCCAAAATCCAAACCATGATCATAGAATCGATGTTGATGCCAAACCAACCGTTGCCGGTGGTCAGAAAGGTCAGGTGATGCTCAATGTATTCATGAGCAGATTGGACATTCTCCATTTATGCCTTCCTTTCACTCGGGTCTTTAAACATCGGCGTGAAGAAATGGCCAAGCATCGTCACGCTGAATGCAATCAAGACCACGATGTTGCGAAGAGCCATGAATCGAAAGGTCAACACGAACATCACAACGGTGTAGACGATTTTGATATTACGACTCAGGTTCATCAGGTCGCGTAAGCTCTTCTCTGGTTTCAGTTTCGATTTAATGGACGCCATCACCATACCCAGAAGAGATGGCAGAACAGCGATAAGCACACCGGTCAATGCCGATTCTGCACTCAACACTCCATTGCTGAGGTACTCATACCCCATGAATAGACCTCCCAATAACAGTTGAGCTATCACGAGCCTCCGTCCAGCCAACATAATTGCGTTGCTGGTAATATTCGTTTCCATAAACCACCCTAGATTTAATAATTACGAATTAAATTTATGATAAATAAAATTCACAATATTCAACTCATATGATGATAAGAGAAATACAGTGATAAATAAAATTCACAGAAATAAATTTAACTTGATAATTATAATTCACAGAATAAGGATGAAAGGTATAAATAACTCCGTATTCCGTACCCAAATGAATATACACCCATAATTTATTCGATCTAAATCGAAAAACATGAAATTTATCATTTCATTTTTGAAGAAAAAATTAATTTGATATTTAGGTTTTTCGACGATAGATTGAAAAGCAGTCTTTATCAGCATTAAGACGAAAAGCTCAATCACAAGGACGTGATCTCATTTAATAATGAGCACTTACAGGAAGTTATTAAATTGACATAAGAAAATATAATTATTTACGACCGAATTTATCAATAAATTCGGCCATTAACCACATCAAAAACAAATATAATTGTTAATTGATTTTTAATTTAAAAGTATACACCTATAAAAAAGCACACAAGGTATTCATTATTCTTAATCAATACGATGCGTGCTTTTATCAGCAACTTTCTGTTGTAACAACATTAACGGGCTTTGCGCGTCACCATCAACAACAAGAAGTAGCCACCGCCCAGGATCGATACAATAGTTCCAGCCGCAATTTGCATCGGATGCAGCAACACCTGACCAAGCCAGTCTGCCCAAAGCATCAACGTGGCCCCAATCAAGCCGGCAACCAACAATTGCTCCCGTGCCTGCTTCGCCCCCAACATATACGCCATATGTGGCGCGACCAAACCGACAAAAGCGACCGGCCCCATTGTGGCAGTGACCAGCGCGCACATCAGCGCCACCAAGACCAACAACCCTGCGCTCGCCAGTTGAATGCCCAGGCCACGTGCACTGGCAAATTCCCGGCCGATGGAAATCAACGTCAGCCAGCGCGAGGTACACACGGCCACAAAGCACAACACCGATACGGAGCCCATCAACCAGATCGCCTGTTCGGCTTGAACCCGATATGTCGAACCTGACAGCCACAGCAAAATGGTGTAGCTGTCACCACTGCCTTTGGCGAGACAAAATTGCAACAGAGCTTCAATCAAGGCCGTCAGGGCGATCCCGGTGAGCACCAGGCTGGACGGTGCAAAATTGTGTCGGCGTCCAAGAAACAGTAATATCGCCAGAACACTCAGGCTGCCAAACAGCGCAACCGCCCATTGTGCCGAAAACATCCGTTCTCCCAAGACCACGCCCACCAATACCAACGCAAATGTGGCCCCCGACGAGACCCCCAGGATATCCGGGCTGGCCAAAGGGTTGTATATCAATCGCTGCAACACCACACCAGCCATAGCCAGACCTAAACCGGCGAACAGTGCCGTGGTCATTCTTGGCCAGCGCAGCAGCCATTGAAACTCGGTCGGCCACATTATCGCGGCGCCGTGGTCGGTAAACTGAAACCCAAGATGCAGCACCACCCCACCCAGCAACACCAATGCCAGCCCCAACACGCGATGTGTTTTCAGGCGCGCACTACCCTGCGGCAGCGAAACCGCCAGATGATCCTGTGCAGACAATCGACGGCGGCTGAACCAGATGAGTGCTGGAGCACCAATCGCAGCAGCGGTCACACCACTTGGGACCATTTGCCCAATCCAGTCACTGATGACTATAGCCAGTGTATCCGTGATCAGCAGTAACACCGCCCCCAACAGGACACTCGCCCACAGCTCCTGATGCGGGGTACGCGCACCGCAAGCCCGCGCGATATTCGGCGTCAGCAAACCGATAAAAGAGATGATGCCCACCATAGTGATCGACGCCGAAACCAGCCAGATGCCGCCCAGCATTAACGCAAAAAATATCGGCACGACATTCAGTCCGCGCGCCGATGCGCCTTGCTGGCCCAGCCGCATCAAAGTCAGAATACGCGGTGCAAACAACAGTAGTGGCAGCGCCAGAGACAGTTTGGGCAACAACCACAGCAGGTCGTCCCAGCCATTCTGCGCCAAATCTCCCGCGCCCCAGATAAAAATATTCTGCGCAAATTGCTGATTGAGAAGAATAATGCCACTGGCGAACGCACCAAGCAGGATATTGACCACCATGCCGGACACCACCAAAGGTAAACCCGTCATGTTGTTCAGGCCGGTGATGACCACAACCAACCCGAATGCCGCGATCGCGCCGCCCATGGCGGCCAATACACTGTATTGTGCTGCCCAATCGGAAAACCAGACATTCACCACCACCAGCGCCAGCCAGGCGCCCGAAGACGTTCCGAGCGTCAGGGGAGATGTCAATGTATTTTGAGTCAACTGTTGCATTAAACTGCCCGCGAGCCCCAACACGGCGCCAACCACAATGGCCATTATTGCTCGTGGCAGTTGTGCATACACAAAGTGAACGTCGGCGAAACTGTCCACATCCCGACTCATAGTGGCAAGCGACCATTGGACCGGAAAAGTCAGAGCGTTCCCAAACTGGAGACTGATGGCCGCGATCAATACCAAGGCAAAACTGAGAAAAATAAAGTGCTTAGAAGTCATTGCTGCGCGGTGACCTCCAACAGACTGTCCGTCACTGCGTCAGCAATATAACGAATGGACATCGCCCCGCCGTAATTCCAGACCGGACGAACGGCATTGAATTTTCCCGCACGCACAAACGGCAGCGCACGCCACAGAACAGATTGCTCGACCTGTTCACGCTGTGGAAACGGTAGAAAATACAGCACATACGCGCTGTCGATGGACGCCAGTGCCGTGAGGCGCTGTTGTGTTATCCCCCATACGGCATCACGCTGAGGTAATGGCGTGTTTAACCCCAATTGGCGCAGCGCATACTGAGTTGTAGAGTTTTCCGTATACAAATACACGGAGGTCGGGTTGGCAAATCGCATCGCCAGCACCTGCGGAAGCGCATCGCCAAACGCCTGATGCAGTCTCTGTTTCTGCATCATCAGATGCGCGTTTAGTTCCGACAACTTCTGCTCCGCCAGAGCCGCTTTGTCCACCACCTGACTCAGCAAACGAAAATGCGCTATCGCCACCTGAGCACTCTGATCGCTGGCCTGGAAATTAGGCAGATAAAGCACTGGTGCGATGGTTTCCAGCACCGGCACCAGATCTTTTTGGGGTGATGCCGCCAGGATCAAGTCCGGCTTTAGGGCGGCAATTTTTTCCAGATTCGGCTCTGCGCGAGTACCAATATCCGTGATACCAGCCGGAGCCTGAGGTGTCACTACCCACTCCCGATAAGCTGGCAGGTTTGGCGCGCCAACCGGCGTAACGCCAAGCTCCAGCAGCTGTTCCAGCAAGTCCCAGTTGAGCACGACAATGCGCTCCGGCACCTGTGGCAGCACCTGCTCGCCACGCGCGTCCGCAATTCGGATTTCGGCCAGAGCTGAGCCCGACAGCAACGTAAAAAAGAACAAATAGAAATATAAGAAGGCTTTACGAATCATGCACATACTACTGCTAGTTTATTGGTTTTAGAATGAACTGTCGGATGCGGATGGTCGATCAGACGAATGTTGGACTGATAGAGATCCGACAAACGTTTTTCGTCGAGCACCCTGTCAGCGGGGCCTTCAAAGGCTACCTTGCCCTGCTTGAGCGCGATAATGTGTGAGGCATAACGAATGGCCAGATTCAGGTCGTGCAAGATAACGATCACGCCGTGTCCTTGCTGATGGTTGAGTTCTGCCAGCAAAGCCATCAACTGATATTGATGATGCACGTCCAGGGCGGAGGTCGGCTCATCCAGGATCAGCACTGGCGCCTGTTGCGCCAACAACATGGAAACCCAGGCACGTTGACGTTCACCGCCAGACAATTGCTCCGCCAATGTGTCAGCAAAGCGCTCAACACCGGTTTTCTGCATGGCATCAGCAATGATCGTCTGATCGTCACTGCGCCAACGCCCCAGCGTGCCACGCCAGGCAAAACGCCCCAACCGGACCAACTCACGTACCGTCAGACCAGCAGAGGTCGGCAGTTTTTGTGGTAAAAATGCGACCGCTTTGGCCAACTCGCGGCTTTTCAATGCGGCCAGTGACTGATTGTTGAGCAACACCACCCCCAGATCCGGCGCTTGCTGGCCCGATAACAAACTGACCAGCGTCGACTTACCAGAGCCGTTGTGACCCAGAATGACCGTCAGTTGATCGGTCGGCACCCTCAACTCATCAATCGACAATATGGTTCTGCCATCACGTATCATGGCAACATTGGATAAATGGAACATTTTTCGCCCCCTTAAAAGCACAACCGCCCAAGATGGGCGGTTGTTGGCGTAAACATTACCAGCGGTAGTTGGCGCTAAGAACAACTTGTCTCGACTGGCCGTAGTAACAGTAATAGTCACAGCCAGAAATGTACTCTTTGTCCAGCAGATTGGTCGCGTTGATCTGAGCCTGCCATTGTGGGGTGATGTCATAAGAGATCATCGCATCCCACAAGGTGTAGCTCGGTACCGTGCGGTTGCTGCTTTTCGGATTGTCTTTTGTCTCACCGATGTAGCGGACACCCGTCGCGAAGTTCCAGCCATACAGGCCCGCGTTTGCCGCATCGTAATTGATCCAGGTCGACGCGCTGTGACGTGGGATCAATGCCACTGACTTACGACCTTGCCCGTTGGTATCTTCCGTTGTTGCATCGGTATAGGTGTAGCTGGCCGTGAGTTTGATATCTTCCGTCACGTAACCGGCCGCTTCCAGTTCAACGCCTTTTGAACGAACTTCGCCCGACTGAGTTTGTACCGACGTCGATGGATTGGTGACCAGCGCATTCTTCTGTGTCAAATCAAACCAGGCCAGGTTGATGTATCCGTCAAAGAAGTCCGGCGTATATTTCACCCCAACCTCTTGTTGCTGACCTTCCAGAGGCTTGTAAAGCTTACCCGTGGCAAGATCTATCGATCTCAGTACTTCGAACGACTCGGAGTAGCTGACATACGGGGACAATCCGAGCGGCGACAAATACATCACACCGGCGTTGAACGAAAAATTGCCATCATTACGTGACTCACTCTGCGACAGTTTGTCGCTTTCATTGCGCGTTTTCACGTAGTCGTAACGACCGCCAATCACACCCACCCACTGATAGTCCAGCATGGCTTGGTATTGAGCATAGAGACTGGTCTGGGTTTTATTGATACGACGGTCGTGAGCATTGGCCGGATCCAACGGGTTAAAGTTGCCGTACTCCGGATTGAGTGCGTCGATGTCTCCGAAGTTGAAGTTGTCCTCTTCCTTACCTTTGTTTTGGTGGTTCTGGAAATCCACTCCCATTAACACCGTGTTCTCGACCCGGGACGTGTTCCACTTGGCAACGGCTTTGTTATCCACCGTAAAACTGTTGTTGTGCCCATCGCGGAACACGATGCCACGACCGACGACCGTCGATGTGTCACTCGGGAACGCATAAGAACTGCGAAGATACAGATCGTTGTAGGCGTAATTCAGATTTTGCGATAACGTCCAGACATCGCTGGCCTGATGTTCAATCTGATAACCCACCGAAATTTGCGTGCGCTCATACTTATCGTAATCTGGCTCGCCAAGGTTGGTCGACGGGTCAATTTTGCCATCCGGCGTGTTGATGATGGTGCCATAAGCCGGGAAGAAACCATTGGTTGGCACACCTTCATCATGCAGTACCGATGCCAGCAAGATCAGTTGGGTGTTGTCAGAGACATCAATCGCCAGACTCGGTGCCAGATAGTAACGTTTGGTTTCTGTTCCGTTTAGTTCACCGTCAGTGTTTTTCAGCATCCCCACCAGGCGGTAGCGAACGCTGCCGTCATCATTGGCGTAGTCAGAAATGTCAAAACCCACTGCCTGATGGTTGTTGTTCCCTCCCTCCAGATGCAGTTCACCCTGAGGGACATCGGTTGGTTTCTTCTGAACCGCGTTCACCACGCCGCCCGGAGGTGCTTCACCAAACAGAATAGAAGCGGGCCCTTTGATCAGCTCCACGCGCTCCAGACCATAAGGTTCCAATAACCAGGTGTAGTAACCATCTTTGAACAGACGGCTGCCGTCCAGATACGTGGCGGCGTCAAAACCGCGCACTTTGATCCAATCGGTATCGTTGTCAGCACCATAAGGCTGTGACGTCACGCCCGATGTGTAGCGTAACGCTTCATCCAGTTTTTGTGGATTGCGCTGGGCCATATCTTCTTCTGTAACGATTGACACCGCTTTCGGCGTCTCTTCCATCGGCGTTTCGACTTTCAGTGCGGAAGCCGTGACCACCATCGTTTCCATCACCTGAGGTTGTTCCTGTTCGTCAGCAAAAGCATGAGAAACAAGCGCGATTGGCGCGACACCGTAAGCAATTACACGGCGTACCACTGCGGCCAGGATCGTTTTGCGCGCATGAAGCATGGACAAATGACTCCTAAATAAATTGAGAATTATTCTGATTATCTTTAATATTCCTGCGCATTTTACTGATAAATTTCGCAATTAACAGTCACAATGCGAACAAATCTCATTTAAATTTATCTCAGGTCAATTTTCTATGTTCCAATGGTTTGAAAAGCTCACCGCCCCTTTTCCGGAGGAAGAACCCCAGAAGCCGCCGCGCACTCTGTTCGGGTTTTGCCGTCACTACACCCGTGGCTTCGAAAAGCCGCTGGTCATCATGTCATTGCTCAGCGCGTGTGTGGCGATCGCGGAAGTAACGCTGATCCGTTATATGGGTGAACTGGTCGACATTCTCGGCAGCCAAAATCCAGAGACTTTCTGGGCAGATCAGGGCAATCGTTTATGGACCATGGCCGCGTTGGTCGCGATCATCATGCCTGCACTGGCGTTTTTTCACTCCATGATCATGCACCAGACACTGCTGGGTAACTATCCGATGTCGATCCGCTGGCAAGTACACCGCTACCTGCTCAAGCAGAGCGTCGGTTTTTTCCAGCGTGATTTTGCCGGCCGGGTCGCTACCAAGGTGATGCAAAGTGCGCTGGCTGTGCGGGAGACCGTGATGAAGCTGGTCGATGTCATGGTGTACATCAGTGTCTATTTTGTGTCGATGGTATGGATGATGGGCGAATCAGACATGACGCTGATGCTGCCGATCCTAGTGTGGCTGATCGCATATATCTGTATCCAAATCTATTACATTCCACGCATGAAACAGGTGGCTACCGATCAGGCCGATGCCCGTTCACAGATGACCGGCCGGATTGTCGACAGCTACACCAACATCACCACGGTTAAACTGTTTTCGCACTCACAACGTGAGATGGAATACGCTAAGAGCAGCATGGCGACGTTCCTGTCGACCGTCTACCGCCAGATGCGTATGGTGACCTGCCTGCTGTTTTCGGTGGACGCCATCAACTACCTGCTTTTGCTGTCGATTGCCGGATTGTCGATTTTTCTCTGGCTTGATAGTGCAGTGACTGTCGGTGTGATTGCCATCGCCATCAGCATCGCCCTGCGCGTTCAGGGGATGTCAAAATGGATCATGTGGGAGCTGAGTGCCTTGTTTGAAAACATTGGGACCGTTGTGGATGGCATGAACACGATTTCCAACGATGTTGAAATCAAAGATGCACCGAATGCCCGGGAGCTTACCGTGCAACGCGGTGAAATCGAATTCGACGATATCCATTTCCGTTACGGTGACGATAAACCTGTCTTCGATGCGCTCAACCTGCGCCTGAAACCGGGCGAAAAAGTTGGTATTGTCGGACGCTCCGGTGCGGGTAAATCCTCACTGGTCAACCTGCTACTGCGTTTTTACGATGTCCAGTCCGGTGCGATCCGCATTGATGGACAGGATATTTCGCAGGTCTCTCAGGAAGCCCTGCGCAGCCACATCGGCATGATTACGCAGGATACTTCGCTGCTGCACCGCTCTATCCGTGACAACATTCTTTACGGCGATCCTCAAGCCAGTGAAGAGGCGATGATCGAAGCCGCGCGTCAGGCTCACGCCCATGATTTCATTACCACATTGAAAGATGAAGAAGGCCGCTGCGGCTACGATGTACTGGTTGGAGAGCGAGGCGTGAAACTTTCCGGCGGGCAACGCCAGCGGGTGGCGATAGCTCGTGTGCTGCTGAAAAATGCACCGATCCTCATCATGGACGAGGCCACCTCAGCGCTGGATTCAGAAGTAGAAGTGGCAATCCAGGAAAACCTGGAGGTTCTGATGGAAGACAAAACCGTCATCGCGATTGCGCATCGCCTGTCGACCATCGCCGCCATGGATCGCCTGATCGTCATGGATAACGGCCGCATCATCGAACAAGGCAGCCATCAGGAATTGTTGGCCCATAATGGCGTCTACGCACAATTGTGGGCTCATCAGACGGGTGGTTTCCTCGGCGAAGTTTGATCATAACCGCGCTCGCGCGACCCGGTCAGATCCCACAAGGGCCTCCGAATGGAGACCCTTGTAATTATGAGTTCTGTTTAGCCACGGCTTTAAACAGCACCGACGTGTCCATCCGGCCGAGTCCGTCTTGTTGTAAATCGGCGTATTGCTCATCCACCTTACGTGTCAGCGGTAACTCTAATCCGTAACGCTGTGCTTCTTTGAGGCAAAAACCGAGATCTTTGCGCATCCAGTCGATGGCAAAACCAAAATCGAATTTGTCCTGTGCCATTGTGACAGCGCGATTTTCCATCTGCCATGAACCCGCCGCACCGTGCTTGAGCACGTCAACGACCTGTTCAATATCCAGATTGGCTTTCTGAGCCAAAAGTAAAGCTTCACTGAGCCCCTGCAAAATACCGCCAATACAAATCTGGTTGACCATCTTACAACGCTGACCCTGACCGTTCTCCCCCATCAGAGCGACTTGTTTGGCATACGCATCCATGATCGGACGAGCCTGTTGGAACGCATCAGGCTGACCACCGCACATCACGGTCAGCACGCCGTTCTCTGCCCCGGCCTGACCACCCGACACCGGGGCATCCACAAACTGATTCCCTTGTTGATGGCACGCTTGGGCCAGTTCTAGGGCCAGTTCTGCAGACGTTGTCGTGTGATCAACCAGTACGGCACCTGATTTGAGGCCAGCTAACACCCCTTCCTCGCCGTAGATGACACTGCGTACATCGTCGTCGTTGCCCACACACACAAACACCACATCGCAGTGGTGAGCGGCGGCTTTCGGGGTGTCGAATGCCTGGCCACCATACTGCCCGGCCCATTGCTGCGCCTTCGCTGACGTACGGTTATAAACCGACGTTTGGTAACCCGCTTGCTGTAAATGACCTGCCATTGGGTAGCCCATGACACCCAGCCCAATAAACGCGACTTTACTTGTTTCCATCTCTGATTTCTCCCGCCGATTAGCCGTTATCCATTTTGATTGTGCTGAATATCTAAGCATCGACATTGACATATGTCAATTAATCAATTTTAATTCATTACACTAAGTCATTAAGTCAACCAGAGCCGTATGAGCGAAGCCAAGTTCCGTCAGATTGCCGATACCATCACCACCCGGATTATAGAAGGTCGCTATCCGGCGGGCACTAAACTGCCCACCCACCGGGAAATGGCTACAGAATTAGCCACAACCCCAGCGACGGTAGCAAAAGCTTATAAACTGCTGACAGACCTGAATAAAGTGGAGTCATTTGTTGGGAGGGGAACATTTGTCTGCGGCGGTTCGCATCTGGCATCGGTGATTCGCGCTGAGGAGAAAAGCGACGAATTTAACTTCTCAATCTTACAGCCGTGTCTGGTGCACAACGCAGCAGCACTGCAACAAGCCTATTCCCAAGCTCGCTGGGATGTTTCTTTACTCGGTTACAGTGAACAATCCGGCCATCAGACACATCGGCAAAATGGCGCAAAGTGGGCCCAGGCGTATGGTCTGGATCACGCCAATCAGGACAACATCCTGCTGACCAACGGGGCCCAACACGCTCTGTCTCTTATCGTCGAGACACTTACCCAGCCAGGTGACACCATTGCGCTGGAAGCACTGACCTATCCGGGGATTCTGGCCATTGCCAGCCTGTCCGGACGGCGGATCGTTGCGGTCGAAATGGACGCAGACGGTATGCGTGCGGACAGCCTGTCGCACATTCTGGCCGAACACCAGCCCAAACTGGTTGTTGTGGTTCCTTCACACCACAACCCGACGGGCATCACCATGCCCATCCACCGACGTGAGGCGATCGCCAAGGTGGTGCAAGCTTCCTCAGCCTGGTTGGTTGAAGATGACATATACGGCTTCCTCAACCCTGAACCTATTTCCGCCATCAGTAACTGGATTCCTCAGCAGAGCTTTCACATCACCAGTCTGTCAAAAGCCATCAGTCCGGCCATGCGCTGCGGTTTTCTCAAGGTACCGAATCATTATATCGACACGCTGAGCACACACATCCGAGCCACTATCTGGATGGCATCACCACTGAATTACGTCGTTGCCAGCGACTTAATTCAATCTGGAGAGGCATTTGCTATGGCCGAGAAACAAAAGGCACTCGCGGTGCAAAGGCAAACGTTAGCAAAGCAAATTCTGGGCACGGACACTCAAGGGACGGGCTACCACATATGGCTGCCATTACCTGACGGCTGGCAACAGGATAAGTTGGTAATCGAAGCAAAAAAGCAGGGGATTTTGATCAGCAGCGGCGGCTACTTTACCGCAGACCAACATGACAGCCAGTACGTACGTCTGGCTCTGACCACCATTGCGGCGGAGAAAAAATTCGAGCAGGGTCTGCAAAAGCTTCGTGTTTTGCTCGACAACCCTGCCCGAGTTAATTTTCCTGTATGAGCCCAATAGCTCCGGAAAATATTACGATTCTGGAGCCCAGATACGGATGCTCACATCCAGCTCTGCTGGTGCGTACACCACCACTGGCAGTTTGCTGTTATAGCGGTAAAGATCTTTGTTGTACATCTTCACAAACGCTTTGGTTTTTTCCTGATCCGGTGGACACGCCATCAGTGTGGAAGCCCCCTGACCCGTGTAACCTTCAACCTGGAAGTAGTTGTAACCCCAACCTTTCAAATCATGCTCAACAATCTGACCGCCAAGTGACACGCGGTTACAGTCTAGCATCATCTCTTTACCAGCAACGATTTCAACGCGCTTATCCTGCTCGTTATTCGCTGGATCAAGATAGAAAACGTGGCGAGTCATACCGTCGATTTGCGGAAACATTTCAGCAGACGGTTTGGTGTAATCAGCAGAACTCATCGTAGAACATCCAGACAGCATCAGTGCGCCGGCAATCAGCCAAGGGCTCTTTTTCATTGTTTAATCCTTATCAGCATTAATTAAGGAGATATCCGCATCCAGTTGTGATACGGAATATACAGTACACATGATAGTTTATCGCCAGCACTTTAACTGCTAAATTTCTGTAAGCATTGATAAAAATGAGCAATTGTCGGTGCAGTCTCAGATAATTGACACCAAAAGTGCGTTTTTCATTTCCCTTTAAAATACACTGTTCATTATTGATTTATCCCATATATGGATTGACGAATTGATCAACAGGAAAAGGGACTATCGACGAGACTTGTGTCACAATGCATCACCTGATTCCCTCAACCAAAAGCTGTATTCTATGAACTTCCAAGCTGCAATTTTTGACATGGACGGACTGCTACTCGACACAGAGCGAGTGTGTATGCGTATTTTCCAGGAAGCCTGTGAGGCACTGAGTGTTCCGTTTCTGAAAGACATTTATCTGGGTATCATCGGTCGTAACGCGGCCGGGATTGAAGAAACCATTCGTCAGGGATACGGCCCGGATCTGGACTACCCAACGCTACACGCAGAATGGCGCAAGCGTTACGATGCGGTGGTCAAACATCAGGCGATCCCGGTCAAAGATGGTGTGGTAGAGTTACTCACCTGGTTGAAAGCGCAAGGTATTCCGACCGCCGTGGCAACCTCGACGCAAAAAGAGATCGCTCAGATAAAACTCAAACTGGCCGGATTGGATCACTATTTCGATAATCTCACAACCGGATGTGAGGTGCAGCGCGGTAAGCCGGATCCTGAAATTTATCTGTTGGCTGCTGGCCGTCTTGGCGTTCAGCCGCAAGCGTGCCTAGCCTTTGAAGATTCAAATAATGGCGTGCGCTCGGCAGTTGCGGCCAATATGACCACCTTTCAGATCCCCGATTTGGTTCAGCCATGTGCGGAAGTACGAGCCTTCGGCCACCAGATTAATGATTCGCTGAATGACGTGCTGGCACACCTTCAGCGCCAATATGCAACGACATAACATATTGTAAATCATACGGTTTATGTCTAATCTCAGGCTAAGGATGGCCTGATGGAAACCCATAATGGATCTGAACTTATTCAAAACTTTCGATGCGGTGATGAAAACCCGCAGCGTCAACGAAGCCGCTGAGCTCACAGGCGTCACTCCGCCTGCGGTCAGTCATGCACTGAATCGTCTACGTGAACTGTATCAGGATCCCCTGTTCATCCGCCAGGGACGTGGTATTACCCCGACCAACTTTGCCATTGAACTGCACGTCGAAATCGAAGCTCCGCTCAGCGTTTTACTCAATGGTGGCAGCTCACGCACCTTGTTCGATCCATTAACCAGCGAACGGACATTCCGCATTTCCAGCCATCAGGACATTGACGTGATGGTTCTGCCAGCGTTGTCAGCGTACCAGTCTCTGCATGCGCCTAACATCACGATTCACGCCGACGTTGAACGGCTTAATGAGCAGGATCGCCAAGAAGAACTGCGCAAACGCAAAGTGGATCTGATCCTGGCGACCATACCTTTTGAAGATCACGGCTATCATAATCAACTGCTGTTTCACATCGATCTGGCTGTTGCTGCCAGTCGGCAGCATCCGCGCATTCAAGACCGCCTTAGCCATGAGCAGTTTTACGCAGAAAAGCACCTCTTGTGGAAAACCCAACGTGACAACCTCTACGCGCTCGATTCCCTGACCCGGGAAAAACAGCCGGAGCGCCAGGTCGCCTATATCACCAGCTCCAGCGCTAACGCGCTGATGATGGCGGCACAAACCGACTGGTTGTGTGTCAGCACGCGCTGGCACATTGCTCAGTTTCCTCAGTTGCAAATTCTTCCCGTCCCGTTTGAGACGCAAAAAGTGCCGATTTATATCACCTGGCACCAAAGTCAACACAACGATTCCGGCCATCAATGGCTCAAACAAGCCTTGTATAAAAGCACCGAATGCTTTCGCCAAAACACGTGATTTTACCAATTCCACAATAAGGGACTAAGATCACAAATTTGCACAACAATAACGGGCAACTTATCAGCAGCACCGTATGGAATAACCGACTATCGCACCCAGTAACCGGACCGCATACTAAGTAAATAAAATCATAAGGTTATATAACAATAACCGTAAGTGAAAATCCTTATCATTTATAAAACCACACGCCTAGAACACACCAAATATGAAAGGTAAGTTTTCATATTCGTCTAATGAGCTTCCCCTTGTAAATCCTCATAATGCGCCGGATGTAACATTGTATTTCAAAGTGTAACATTTAATCCATATAAGAAGCAGGGTTATTAACGGCCGCCATTCTCTTACGGATAGCGCACTTTGAAGTGCTTCGTTGCTATTGCTCAACATAATACATTCAAACGACTAAACCCGGTGGCTCAGGCCCGCCCTGTCCGCCGGATAAACATTGAGAAAGTTAGTTAATGGAAGCCTCAAGATACAAAAGCATCTTGTCTAGGGTTGGGTTGGCTTTTGCCATTCTCCTGCTCTCCGGATGCGATTCTGCTTTGCTAAATCCGAAAGGCGCTATTGGTGTACAAGAAAAAGAACTGATCATCACCTCACTGGTGTTGATGCTCATTGTGGTGATCCCCGTCATCCTGATGACCATCTACTTTTCTTTCAAATACCGCGCGTCGAATACTGACGAAGAGTATGCTCCGGAGTGGTCTCACTCGACCAAGATCGAGCTGGTGGTATGGACGATTCCTATCATCATCATCGCGATCCTCGGTACTATCACCTGGCACTCAACGCATGAATTGGAACCTTCAAAACCTTTGGCCAGCGATGTTGAGCCAATGACGATTGAAGTGGTCTCCATGGACTGGAAATGGCTGTTCATCTACCCAGAACAACACATTGCCACTCTAAACCATGTCGTGTTCCCGAAAGATGTACCTGTCGAGTTCAAGCTCACTTCTGACAACATCATGAACTCGTTCTTTATCCCGCGTCTGGGCAGCCAGATCTACGCCATGCCAGGCATGGTGACCCGCCTGCATCTGATTGCTAACCACGAAGGTGACTTCAAGGGTATTGCAGCCAGCTACAGCGGCGAAGGATTCTCGCACATGAAGTTCACCGCGACTGCGACCGCAGACCGCGCCAGCTTCGATAAATGGGTAGAAAAAGTTCAATCCAGCCCAGATACCCTGGCCGATCTGAGCGCTTATAAAGCCCTGGCAAAACCATCGATTGATGAGCCAGTGACTTACTACTCGAAAGTAGTGCCTGAGCTGTTCACCAACGTCGTAACCCAATACCCGGGTTCAATGAACGCCAGCTTTGACAAAGCTTGTCTGGTCGAAGATGAAGGATAACCCTATGTTTGGAAGATTAACTCTCGATTCCATTCCATATCATGAGCCGATTATCATGATAACGCTGGCCGTTATCGCGATCGTCGGCGTTGCTGTTCTTGCGGCCGTTACCAAAGCGGGCAAATGGGCATACCTTTGGAATGAATGGTTTACCTCGGTAGACCACAAAAAACTTGGTTTCATGTACATTGCAGTCGCAATGATCATGTTGCTGCGCGGCTTTGCCGATGCGGTGATGATGCGAAGCCAGCAACTGCTCTCATCAGCAGGTGAAGCAGGTTACCTGCCTCAGCACCACTATGACCAGATCTTCACCGCCCACGGTGTGATCATGATTTTCTTCGTCGCGATGCCTCTGGTTATCGGTTTGATGAACATCGTGATCCCTCTGCAGATCGGTGCGCGTGATGTGGCATTCCCTTACCTGAATAACCTGAGCTTCTGGCTGTTTGTGGTTGGTGTGATTCTGACAAACCTGTCACTGGGTGTTGGCGAATTTGGTCGTACTGGCTGGCTGGCCTACCCTCCTTTGTCTGGTATTGACGCCAGCCCCGGGGTCGGGGTCGACTATTGGATCTGGGCATTGCAAATATCCGGTGTGGGCACGACGCTGACGGGTGTGAACTTCTTTGTCACTATATTACGTATGCGTACCCCGTCTATGCCGCTGATGAAAATGCCGGTGTTCACCTGGGCTTCCCTGTGCGCCAACATCCTGATCATCATCTCGTTCCCAATTCTGACCGTAACCATTGCGCTACTGACTTTGGATCGCTATCTGGGCATGCACTTCTTCACCAATGACATGGGGGGCAACATGATGATGTATGTCAACCTGATTTGGGCGTGGGGTCACCCGGAAGTGTACATATTGGTGCTGCCGGTGTTTGGTGTGTTCTCCGAAGTCACCGCGACCTTTGCGCGTAAGAAGCTGTTCGGTTATACCTCGCTGGTGTGGGCGACCATCGTGATTACGGTGCTGGCCTTCATTGTATGGCTGCATCACTTCTTCACCATGGGCTCCGGCGCAAACGTGAATGCCTTCTTTGGTATCGCCACCATGATTATCTCAATCCCGACCGGGGTGAAGATCTTCAACTGGTTGTTTACCATGTACAAAGGCCGCATCACGTTCACCACTCCTATGCTGTGGACCGTCGGCTTCCTGATCACTTTCTCGATCGGGGGTATGACTGGCGTACTGATGGCGGTACCAGGTGCCGACTTCGTTCTGCATAACTCGGTCTTCCTGATCGCTCACTTCCACAACGTAATCATTGGTGGTGTGGTATTTGGCTGTTTCGCGGCACTGACTTACTGGTTCCCGAAAGCAACAGGCTTCATGATGAACGAATCTTGGGGCAAACGTGCGTTCTACTGCTGGATCATCGGTTTCTGTATGGCCTTCCTGCCGCTCTACGCGCTGGGCTTTATGGGTATGACTCGCCGTATCAGCCAGGATCTGAATCCTGAGTTCTTCCCGCTGCTGGCGATTGCAGCTGCCGGTACAGCGGTTATTGCACTTGGCGTACTGTGCCAGTTCGTGCAAATCTACGTCAGTATTCGTGACCGCAACCAGAACCTGGATCTGACGGGTGACCCGTGGGATGCACGTACTCTGGAATGGGCAACGTCCTCACCGCCGCCGTTCTACAACTTCGCTCACCTGCCAAAAGGCGATGAAGTCGACGCATTCTGGTACCAGAAACAGCGTGGTGAATTCAAACCTGAGCAAGAAGTCGAATACGAGCCTATTCACATGCCAAAGAACACGCCAACGGGTATGTATGTGTCCGCTTGGGCCATGATCTTTGGTTTCGCAATGATCTGGTACATCTGGTGGCTGGCTGCCGCGAGCTTTGTCGGCATCGTCGTCGCTTGTATCCGTCACAGTTACAACGAAGACGTGGATTACTACGTTACCGTTGAAGAAATTAAAGAAGTCGAAGCGCAGCGCCGCGCGAAACTGGCTGAAGCTGGTAAGGCAACGCCTCAGACTGACGGTGACGAAGACGATATGGAGGTGACCTATGCACGCTAATACTCACGCTCATGATCACCACCATGATACCGGTGGTAACAAGCTGTTTGGTTTTTGGATTTACCTGATGAGCGACTGCATTTTGTTTGCAACCCTGTTTGCAACATATGCGGTACTGGCTGGCGCAACCGCCAATGGCCCGGACGGTAAAGAGATCTTTGAACTGCCATTCGTATTCGTCGAAACCATGCTACTGCTGCTGAGCAGTATCACATTCGGTTTCGGGATGATTGCGATGAAACGCAAAGATCTCTCATCGATGAAACTGTGGCTGGCCGTGACCTTCCTGTTCGGCCTGGGCTTTATCGGTATGGAGATCTACGAGTTCCATCACCTGATTGAAGAAGGCTTTGGCCCGCAAAGCAGCGCATTCTTGTCTGCGTTCTTCACGCTGGTCGGTACACACGGTCTGCACGTGTCGTTTGGTCTGATCTGGCTGGCGGTGTGTTACCACCAGCTGAGCACCAAAGGCCTGAATGAGATGATGGAAACCCGATTCCAGTGTCTGAGCCTGTTCTGGCACTTCCTGGACATCGTCTGGATCTGTGTATTCACCATTGTTTACCTGGTAGGAGTGATGTAATGAGCAATCAACACGCAGACACCGGTGCACGCGATTACGTGAAAGGTTTTATCTTTTCACTGATCCTGACCGTGATCCCGTTTTACTTTGCCTGGACGCAAACTCTGCCGGAAGCGACCACCTACGCATTGCTGTTTGGCTGTGCCATCGTGCAGATCGTGGTTCACTTCGCTTACTTCCTGCACATGGAAGTAAAAACCGAAGCAGGCCAATGGAACATGGTGTCACTGGTGTTCAGTGCCATTGTGGTGCTGATCCTGATTGCAGGTTCCCTATGGATCATGTGGAACCTGCACGAAAATATGATGCTGTAGGTCTGATATGCTGAAAAGCTATGTCTCACTGACCAAGCCAGGCATCATTTTCGGCAACCTGATCTCTGTGGCTGCGGGGTTCTTCCTCGCAGCCAAATCAGAGCCAGCAACCGGGTCACTGCTTGCAGTGACCATGGTTGGGGTTGCACTGGTGATAGCCTCCGGCTGTGTGGTCAACAATATTTTTGACCGCGACATTGATTTCAAAATGGCGCGTACCCGCAACCGCGAAATGGTTCAGGGTAAAATCAGTATCGATGCTGCATTTGTGTACGCTCTGGTACTGTTGCTGGCCGGTACCGCAACGCTGTACCTTAAGGTCAACCCACTGTCGACAGTGGTGGTCCTGCTGGGCTACGTGTTTTACGTTTTCTTTTACACCATGTGGTACAAACGCACCTCAGTATACGGTACAGCGGTTGGCAGTATTTCCGGCGCGGTTCCGCCTTTGGTGGGCTATCTGGCGGTCACCAACTACATCGGTATTGAAGCAATCCTGTTGTTCACTTTGTTCTGTTTGTGGCAAATGCCACACTCGTACGCGATTGCGATGTTCAGGATCCAGGACTACCGTGAAGCCGGTATTCCGGTACTGCCGGTCAAATCCGGTATCATGAAAGCTCAGAAACACATGAAAGCCTACGTGGTTGCGTTCAGCGTCGTCGCGATGGCCCTGTTTCTGTTTGGTCAGGCGGAATATGAATTTCTTGCCGTGGCCGCGCTGGTCTGTCTTTACTGGCTACGCGTGACTTTCCGCCCGGTCAACTATGATAACTACGAATTCTGGTCCAAGGCCGTGTTCAAAGCGTCGTTGATTGTGGTGATGGGAATCAGCGGTATTCTCGGTCTCCAACTGTTTACCCTGACCGCCTAGTTCTTTTCTGGCGTACTTGTTCATCTGGCAGCACGGCCGATAACGGTTCTTACCATTCGATGATCCGAACCCGGTATGTGTGTGTCCGCGCTGCGTGAACAAATACGCCACCCTACTCTCTCCGATTGCAGATACCCATGCCCCAACACGAACATGGGTGTCGGAAGCAATAACCCGACCAGAATGCCTGTTCTACCCAGTTTCACTGATGTTGGCTCTCGGCTGCATCCATCCACGCTGACTGCCAAATTAAGTTCAATAAAAATAAATCAAATGCCAAATAAAAGATGAATTATATTTAATCCACTTTTTACGGTTGCTCTATCGATCAATCAGTTAGCGCCACTTACTCTAACTTAGTCCGTGGCAGAGCTGTCTGCCACTCTTACTCAGTTAGAGAGGTAATGCCCGTGAGCTTCATTGTAACCAAACGTCTGGCACTTGTGCCGTTGGCGCTATTGATTTCGCCGTCACTTTACGCTGCACCGCTGAGCAGCTACCAGTTTACTTCCCAAACCAAAGACGCCACTGACTTCACCACCAAGGCCAATGACGAGGTTTATCAGCAGCTCGATTTCACCGACACAAAAGCGTTTCAACAAGCCGACCGTGGCTTCATTGCACCGTTGCCCAATGGCGGCCTAATTGAAGGTGTTGCCGATATTCCGGCCATGCAGTTTGTGCAGGGAAAACCCGCTCCGGCGACCGTCAACCCTAGCTTGTGGCGCCATTCTCAGTTAGTCAACCGCGGCGGCTTATATGAAGTTTTGCCCGATAAAATTTATCAGGTGCGCGGCAATGATCTGGCCAACTTGACCATTATTGAAACCCCGAACGGCATCATTCTCTATGACGTCGAATTCTCGCCAAAAACGATGAAAATGGCTTACGAGCTGTATGCCAAACATCGCGGTAACCGTCCGCTCAAAGCGATCATTCTCTCCCACTCGCACACCGATCATTTTGGTGGTATTGAAGGGGTGATCCAAACCGGTCTCGCCACCGAACAAGACTTCCAATCCGGGCGTATTCCGATTTACGTACCGCAAGGGTTTGTGAAAGAAGCGGTCAGTGAAAACGTCTTATTTGGGAACATCATGAGCCGTCGCTCAATTTACCAATACGGCGCCGTCTTACCGAAAAACGATAAAGGCATCACAACCGCAGCACTGGGGCCGCTGGTGCCAAATGGCGACAACGGGCTGCCTACCGCTGTACATGAAATCACACACAATAAGCAGGAAGTCACCATTGATGGCCTGAAGTTTGAGTTCCATTTGGCGCCGGACTCCGAAGCACCCGCTGAAATGGTGTTTGAAATCCCGGCTTGGGGCGCTATCTCTATGGCAGAAGATGTCAACCAGTTGCAACACAACATCTACACGCTACGTGGCGCTAAAACGCGGGATGCTGGCAAATGGGCCAGCTACATTAACCAGGCGATCATCGACTGGCAGGACCACGCTCAGGTGTTGTTTGGACCACACACGTGGCCTACCTGGGGTAATCAGGATGTCGTCAGCTACATGAAAGGGCAGCGTGATCTCTACAAGGCCATCAATGATCAAACCACCCGTCTGGCCAACCATGGTTATCGCCCGCGCGATATCGCCAAACACATTGAGATCGCCGATCCGATCATGAAACAGTGGTACAACCGCGATTACTACGGCAATTTCGAAAACAACGTGATCGCCACTTATGTCAATAACCTCGGCTGGTACGACGGCAACCCTGTGCAGCTGGCACGCCATACCGACGCCGAAACCGGTCAGCGTTACGTTGCTGCATTCGGCGGTGAGGGCAAGGTGATCGAAAAAGCGCTCGACTCATACCAAAAAGGCGACTACGCCTTCACGGTTCAGTTACTGGACAATATTGTCGCTTACACCAAAGACAACACCGATGCTAACTATCTGATGGCGGATGCCTTTGAGCAACTCGGGTATCAGGAAGAAACGTCTCTGGTGCGTAACTGGTACCTTACCGCAGCCCAGGAGCTGCGCAATAAACAAATGCTGCCACAGCCAATCAACACCGCCGGTCCGGACGTGATCAAAGCGATCCCATCGGATTTGATGATGCAGGTCTTCGCAACACGCATTGTGCCGGAAAAATCGCTTCAGGCAGGCCGTATCGCGTTTGATTTCAAACTCAACGGTGAAAACTATGGGGTGGAAATCGAAAATGGTGTGATGAACGCATCGAAAGACTACCAACCAAAAGACAGCAGCGGCACAATCAGCTCGGATAACCTGACACTGTTTAGCGTGCTGGGAGGCAAAGTCACCCCCGAACAGGCCGTCAAGAGTGGCAAAATTACGCTCAGTGGTGACAAACAACTGCTTAACCGCTTCATGTCTGTCCTCGATAATCAGATCCCAAATCGCTTTAATCTGGTCGAGCCACGCTTAAACGACCAATAATCGCTGACCTGGGTTCAACAAAAGCGACGCATCCGCGTCGCTTTTTATTAGGCATCAAGCTGCGTCTGCGTGCTCTGCTCATCAGAGTCCAGCTCTTCACACAGGCAGTTCACCTTATAGTTGAAATACAAGGGCGTAAACAACACCGTAAACAACGCACTGAAAGCCCGTGCTGAACCCGGCTCAAACCCAAGCGCCGCGTTCACCCGGTTACGCGCCTTAAAACCCCAAATCAGCAGCATAATCGATACTGACAACCCAATCAGGTTGTCGACAAGAGACAACATCAGATTGTCGTAGAGCAGTATCGACAGTACCCGCGTCATCATACCGATGCAGGCCAGACCGAATACCGTCTCCATGAAACCTTGATTAATCGGCGTCATACCGTGTGGCAGGGCGTTAACTTTCTCGCTTTGACTCTTCGCATAGTACGCGGTGTAGATCCCCAGAGTCACCAGCGCGAGAAAAAACAATCGCCAGGAACTCTGGCTTTGCAGTTGCCGGATGAGATTACGATCCATTGGGTGTCCTCTTGTCAGCATTTCGTGGTTTAAAAAACGGTTCACATTGTGCTTGCCTTTGAGAAAAAGTCAATCCATCTTATTGATTATTAAATGATTATGTTGTCACTACCTGAGCAAATACCGCTTTCACCTTGCTGCCTAACATCTGGCATTGAACCTCATTAAAACCGGCTGCGCGGCAAAACGATTCTGTCAGAGAGGGGGTAAGAACAATCGCATGACGGGGCTTAGTTCGATAGGCAAGCGTGTAACGAAAACGCAGTTTGCAACGCTCCCAGAGGCTCATTTCATGTTGCGTATAGCTGAGAATGTACAAGCGACCAGCCGGTTTCAGCACGCGACGGACTTCCATCAGCGCCCGCTCCTGATTGGGAATCACATGCAGCAGATTGGCCATAAATACGGTATCGAAGGTGTCATCTTTGTAAGGCAGGAAAAAACAGTTGGCTTTTTCGACGTGGACCTTAGGTTCATTCTCAAAGCGCTGCGCAGTCACCGCCAACATGGCATCCGACAAATCCGTTGCGGTCACTGACGTGGCCTGATCGACAAAACACTCCGTGTAAGTGCCGTTGCCACAACCCAATTCCAACAGTTTTCCAACCGAGCTGATCGCAGATAAACGTTGCTTGATCCTGCGGACATTGTCTTCGCCCACTACGTAGTTATTTTTTGCTTCAAAGTTCCGGGAAAACTGCTCCCAGTGGTTGTGACTCATGCTTCCTCCGTGAAACCGATGAGTGAGACCTAATAAGCCTGTTGTTGCACAGCAGAGGATACTATCTTTTTCGCCCTCCGCCTAAAAAAAGCAGGCACAAAAAAGCGGATTCAGTGCACAATTTCCTTGCCACTGAATCCGCCCTTTTACTCATTCTCGCTGAGTGAGGATTTAACCTTCAAATACCCAATTCTGCCAACTTTGCATTCGTAGTATCACTTTGCGTACGATGCTGAACATCTCCCACTTTGGTGAATACACAGCAACGTGGGCGTCAGCTCCGGCAGGTACAGGCATGCCCTGCAATAACGCCGGCTCGTCGAGTTCGACCTTGACCAGTAGACGTCCATTCGCCGGGATGCGTTCCGGATATTGCAACTTACCTGAGGGTTGGAATGATCCCTGTGCCATGATGTCGTTCACTTGCACAACATGCGCTTTGTACGCATGGCCGGGAATGGTGTTGAACGTCACTTCCGCGGGATACCCCACTTTGATGTAGCGCGCCGGTGACTGCTTAAAAGCCGCAAATATCTGTTTGTCTTCTTGATGAACAAACGTCATATTGCCCTGAAACGGCACCATTCGACTCTTCATTCCCGGGCGCAACGCCATCTGGCTGACGTACCCATCCGTTGGTGCACGCACTGTCGTTGCATCCAGGTTGAATTTTGCCAGCGACAATTGTGCCTGATACTGCGACTTTTGCGCCTGTTGAGCCAATAAGTTGGATTCAACCGTGTCAATACTCTCCTGTGACGAGAAGCCTTTTCGGCCTAGGTTTTTGTAGCGATCCAGCTCTGACTGATAAAACGCAATGGCCGCATCGGTGCGCTGGATATCGCTCTCGATTCGCTCAACCTTATCTTGAAATGGCGCCGGATCAATTTGATACAGAGGGTCACCGGCTTTCAGCGCTTCGTTTCCCTTGATGTAGACCTGGGTGATCAACCCTTCGACTCGCGACGTGATTGGTGTGGTCACGCTGTACACCCGGGCCATGCGCGAAACGGGCTGATACATCGCCATGTACAGAAAAATCCATCCGACCAGAAACATGCCAATCACGCTGGCGGTGGTCAGTGTCCATTTGTTTTTTGGCACACGGAACACTTTAAACACCACCACACATAGTGCGATGTAACTCAGAATAATCAACGTTTCCATCACTTCACCTCGTTGTGTTGTTCCAACTGTTCAATGCGCGCCAGCAGTTGATCGTACTGCTCCTGAGTCACCTCCGTCTGCATACCACGCCAGCGCTTAGTGTCCGGGTCATACAATACGGCCCATATCCACAGAAACGGCCAAATCACATGCAGAAAAAACAGGCTGATCCAGCCTGCAACGTGAATCGCTTCCTGATGCGGATGATTGCGTTTTTTCGCCATTTCATAAGGAATGTCATGCAACACGATCAGGCCATAAACAAAGATCAACAGCACAACAAACAAAATCGCGAGTGAAAGATAGTCCAGGGTCAGGTTCATTAATTCGCTCTCTCTATCAAGCGCAGCAGCGCCAATAATGACTGAGAATAGAGATCGTGTTAGCAAACAACAAACAACCAGACTGAATACTAAATTAAATATGATTCATCCATTCGCAAGTTCTATCGTTAGTTTAAATTATCATTGTTACCACTGGGGGTTGGCAGTAATGGGCGTGTGTTAAGGTTGCTTCACCTCGCATTTAGTGATAATAATTATCATTAACAAAACAGTGAGAGCCCTATGGAACAACAACAAGCCCTCTATCGCGCCTTTTATCAAGCTCAGGATCGTTTTCTGGATCCTTATACCGCGTGCGGTTTCGAGCCTGATATTATCTGCAATTATGTCCATTGTGGGCTCTTACTGACTTCTTATTATGAATACGGGACGGAACATCAGAATCCACTGTTGTGTGAGCTGTTTCTGCGTCAGGTGTACTTTCATCTATTAGACGGTATTGACGATACGACTCGCTCGCGCGTCTTTCGCCAGATCTGTCTGGATGCCGTACATACGCCATTGCTGTGTCTGAAACGTTTTTACGATCATATCTCCGATGGCGACATAAAGTTCCTATCCTTAAAACAAGAATTACAGCGTTTGAATACGCCTTTGTAGCCGAAAAGGAATACACCATGACTCAACAATATCGGATTGAAAAAGACAGTATGGGCGATGTGAACGTCCCAAAGGATGCTCTCTACCAGGCTCAGACCCAGCGCGCAGTCGACAATTTTCAATTCAGCCACCACACCATGCCCGTTGCTTTTATTCAGGCACTGGCTCAAATCAAACAAACCGCAGCCCTGACCAATGCGCAGCTCGGTTTGCTCGAAGGTGACATCGCCAATGCGATCGCAGACGCGGCTCAGCAGGTCATTGACGGCCGGCATCTCGAGCATTTTCCGATTGATGTGTTCCAGACGGGCTCAGGCACCAGTTCGAACATGAATGCCAATGAAGTGATCGCCACATTAGCCAGTGCCCAGCTCGGCGGTGATGTCAGCCCCAATGACCACGTTAACATGGGCCAAAGCAGCAACGACGTGATACCGACCGCTATTCAGGTCAGCAGCGCACTGCTGACTGAAAAACAGCTGCTTCCGGCACTGGAACACCTTATTGACGTACTGGAAAAGAAAAAAGCCGAACTGGCGGACGTGGTGAAAACCGGTCGCACCCACTTAATGGACGCCATGCCAGTCACTTTCGAACAAGAATTAGGCGGATGGCAACAACAAATCCGCCACGCAAAATCCGCCATCGAAAGTGCGCTGACATCGGTCAAACAGCTGGCACAGGGCGGAACAGCCGTTGGAACCGGCATCAATGCGGATCCACGTTTTGCACGCGCGTTTGCCGATAATCTGACCCAAGACACACATGTCCGTTTTGCCGCCAGCGACGACTTCTTTTTTAACCTCAGCAGTCAGGATGCCATCGTTGCATTATCCGGCCAGTTAAAAACCGCCGCTGTCGCGATCATGAAAATCGCCAACGACCTGCGCTGGATGAATTCGGGCCCGTTAGCCGGACTGGGTGAAATTGAGCTGCAAGGCCTGCAACCGGGTTCCTCCATCATGCCCGGCAAAGTGAACCCGGTTATCCCAGAAGCCGCAGCCATGGCCGCAGCCCAAGTGATCGGCAACGACACCACCATTACCATCGCGGGGCAAGCCGGTAACTTCCAACTCAATGTCATGCTCCCTGTGATCGCGCATAACGTGCTGGAAAGCATCGAGCTGTTGAGTAACAGCGCTGTTGCGCTGGCTGATAAAGCCATCGCCACCTTTACAGTGCGTCGTGACAACCTGGACACCGCCCTGGCACGCAACCCCATTCTGGTGACCGCACTGAACCCGGTGATTGGTTATCTGAAAGCGGCTGAGATCGCCAAACTGGCGTACCAGCAGGGTCGGCCGATCATTGACGTTGCTGAAGAGCAAACCGATCTCGACCGGGCGACACTCGAACGCCTGCTCGACCCGGCCAAGCTGACGCAAGGCGGCATCGCAGAATAACTGACATCGCCGAAAATAAAAAAGCCTCCTTACGGAGGCTTTGTCTTTATGCCAGTTCAGGCAAGATCAACTTAGCGATTTCGAAGTAAATCACCAGGCCCGTGCCATCGACCAGCGTGGCAATAAACGGCGCAGAAACCACCGCCGGGTCAATACTTAAGCGGCGCAGTACCATCGGAATGATGGACGATACAAATGCGCTCCACAGTACGATGGCCAGAATGGTCAGTGTCACCACCAGCCCGACCTCAACACCGACCCCCAGACTCCAGGCTCGCACCCAAGCCGCGCCAGCCATGGCAAGCGCAATCATCACTCCAGTGGTCAACTCTTTGCTCAGCACCGAACCGAGGTTTTTCAAACTTACTTCGCCCACGGCCATTGCCCGGATAATAGTGGTGGTGATCTGTGTGCCACTGTTGCCTCCGGTCCCAATCAACAACGGAATAAAGAATGCCAGCGCGATGGCCGCTTCCAGTTGCTCTTCAAACGCTCTCAATACCGTACCGGTGTAAGCTTCGGCCAGAAACAGCGCCAACAACCAGCCAATGCGTTTTTTCCACAAGTTCCAAGGAGAGGTTTGCAGATAGCTGGCATCCAGCGGCATTGAACCCCCCTGCATCGCCGCATCTTCTGTGGTTTCCTTTTCCAGGATATCAACCGCGTCATCCAGGAAGAAGAAACCAACCAGCAAACCATTGTGCTCGACCGGTAACACCGTAACATCCAGATCCAGTAAGCGGCGTGATGCCTGCTCCTGATCCAGAGAGACATCCAGCACCTCGCCTTTGGGCTGCATGATGTCGCTCAGGGTTTGATCTGCCGACGCAACCAGCAGCATTTTCAGGCTGATTTCACCAACAAGCTGACCGTACTCGTTCACCACATACATATTATTGAGGTGATGGTGCGGTGTATCCCAGGCCTCATAGAGTACCTGTTTCGCTTCGCTGAGACTTTGGGTCACGGATAAGGTCAGCACATCTGAGTGCATGTGGGCGCCGACCGATTCGTCCGGCCAGTTCAGCTTGCGTTGCAACTGCAACGCTTCTTCATTGGCCAGGAAGTCGAAGATCGCCTCTCTTTCGTGTGCCGGCAAAATCCGCAGCAGTTTTTCCACCGTCCGTTGCGGTAACGCAGTCAGAACGGCTTCCAGCTGAGGCTTTTGCATATACGCCACAACGTCCGCCGCCAGCTCCGGAGAGATACGGCTGAAAATGGTCACCAATTGCGCTTGTGACAACTGACACAGAACATATTTGGCTTCCTGATCAGACAAATTGACCAGTTTTTGTACCCACTTTTCGCTGTCTGGCGCATTCGCCAGTTTGTGAGAAAAAGCGGTGAGTTGCTTGATTTGAGCTGCTACTACAACAGGGTTAGTAGTTTTCATTACATTCATCACACATACCTCATGTGACTCAGGACAGACCTGAATTGATTGATCTTTGATGCAAGAAAACAGCAGTTGAAGGTCGAGAAAATAAAAGCTGTATAAGAAGGAAGGAACAATCCCCACGTCTTAGCTTCAGCACTGTACAACGTATTCACTGACGTGAAAGCCACTTGGGTTAACACCTTAAGCCGATGATAACTGTCCTAATCCTGGGCATCTCTCGATGTCGTGGGATCAGTGGCCTATGTTTGAACAGGAGCCTCGCCTAACGAGATGCTGTAAAATACACAGTAGGTTCTCTTTAGAACGGCGCGATTATAAGAAGGCGCCTGACAAAACAACAACTAAAAATCCTGATGGTGATGATAAAAAACCGTGACGGCACGCACACAAGACATCGAATCGCTCTGATC
>NZ_BATJ01000012.1 GCF_000467125.1 Vibrio proteolyticus NBRC 13287
ATTGTCGTCCACAATGGTAACCGGCAGCGTCATGCTGTCACTGTCACCGTCAAAATCGGTGGCGATGATCGGGAAGTCCAGCGTCAGGCTGTCGCTGCCCGGCGCATGGTCAATCGGCCCTTCCAGGGTAAAGGTATAAGTGCCGTCCGGGCGCATCACCAGAGTGAACACCGCCTCGCCATTGGCGGTCGCGGTGTAGGTAAAGCTGCCGTCGGCATTGGCGGTTTCCACTAACGTGACCGGATTGCCCTGGGAGGTCAGGCCGTTAAGCGGATCGGCGCTGCCGTCCAGCTGGTAACTGACCACCCCGTCCGAGCCTTGCGTGGTGGTGAACTTGCCATCGACACTGACCGGATCGCTCTGATCGGAGCCAATGTTGGCCAAATCGTCTTCGCTGACATCCAACGCATCCACATCATTGATGGTCGGAACGTCATCTTTTACTTCAATCACAATCTGCGCCGCTTCAGAATCTTTCGCCCCTGGAGTCAACGAAGAGCGGTCGCCATCGGCATCAACGGCATACACTGGCAGATTGATGTTCAAGGATTCGTCGTTTGCGCCCGTATGATCCAATTGCTCATAGAGGTTAAACTCGTATTCTCCCAGAGACGGAGAATCCAGTTTGATATCAAACACGGTCACGCGGCTGCCATTCAGCTCAATGTAACCTTCATAGGTGCGTACACCATTAACGTCTGACACCAACTCCAGTTGAATCACCTGCCCCTGAGACATCAGAGCACCATTCTGATTAAACTCCGCAGGTTCCAGTTCAAAGTGATCGATAATGTCACTGCCTTGAGTAGCACTGATGGTCCCACTACCTGACGTGATGGTGCTGCCTTCCTGAGACCCATCGGTCACACCAGACTCGTCCAGCGTTAAGCCGCTCACATCATCAATCACAGGGTTGTCACCGTCGATGATGCTGATGTTGATGGTGTTGTTCACCGTATCCTGATCAAAGTCGACGATGGTGGTTGGCAATGACAGTTTAATGGTGTCATCGCTGTTGGTCTGCTCAAGCGGTTTGAACTGCTCGAACTGGAATTTTCCGTCAGTGCCGACGGAGACCGTCAGTACGACCTCGTCACTGCCGGCAATCGTCACAGTAATTTTTGTGCCATCTTCAGACAGAGTGGCGGCTACCGCCTGATTATCACTCATCAGGCCATCAAATTGCGCCAGCGCGGACGAGTCAAACGTCACCGATTGCAGTTCATCACTGCCAATTTCAACCAAGGTGCCTTCAATTACAGCACTGGACGACTCAATATTTTCAATATTTACATCTTGCGGCGCAGGATCCACACCATCGTTGATGCCAACCACCACATCAATCGGTTGTTGAATCGCATTCCCCCCAGTATCTGTACCAGTGATGTCGAAGCTGATGTTGATCTGATCGCCATTAATGGCAACCTGACCACCCCCGACTGACGGGACATGATCGATCGGTTGACTGATCGTCGTGGTTACATCCAACTGAATATTTTTGCCCACCGAAGTGGCTGTGATGTCAATGCGCAGAACTTCACTACCATTGAGTTCACCAATGATGGCATTACTGGCAGCGTCATAGGTAAAGGTCACCGGCTGTCCGGAAGACGTGATATCTGAATTGAGTTCCGCCAAAAGAGAAGCAAGAGAAACCGGGTCCGGAACAAAAGACGTGGCATCCAGAGGCAAATCGCCCGCCTGAACCAAAGTTGAAACTGTTATAGACTGCGGGTACGTCGATAGGGTCAATGAACCTTCTGTCAGTTCGCCTGCCAGAGATTGACCGCCAGCAGCAAACACCAGCGGATTAAACGGGTCTTCATCCTCAGATTCAAAGCTGTTGTTAAAACCTGCGGTTTCAAAGAATGTCGCGGCCAGTACTTCCGGCCCAAGGTAGTCCACCGTCACGAAACCGGCGTTCGCAGAACCATCACTGCCACCCGCGGCGGTTGGATCAAGAATTTCGGTCGGGTCAGCGCCGGCCAGAATGGCTTCCTGGATGGCGAGAATTTCATCGGCGCCAAAGCCCGTGTTATCCAGTTGAGTCGGATCAATGGCAACGGCGCCCCCCAGCGGAGTCTGAGCCAATGCCTCGAATGCGGTGTCCTCACCGTGTGGCTGTGCCAGACATGCCACACAGTTCTGGTCGACGACCGTTGGCTGACCATTGATCATTACAACAGCAGAAGCATCGTTGACCGTCAGAAGAATCTCCCCAGCCAGCAACTCATCACCTGGGCGAACCACTCGGGCCAGCCCTTTTTCATTGACAGCGATGACTTCCCCGTTGACTTCTTCAACCATCGCTTTTTGCAGCAAAACATTTGTACTCATCCGACCCTCACGACTTCAGGAATCCGTTGTATCGCGTCCATAAAGTGTAGATAAACCACGACTTTTACGCGCGACCACATCTTAGTTGATTCTGTTCTTTCAGCTATGCAACTTAACAGGTATTAGTATACCGGAGAAAACTCTAACTGACGGCAATTAACCAGAATTAATCTATTGTATCTATTGGTGACAGAACATACATGAAGTTGACGATAAGGACTAGTCAAATTATTGGCGAATTCTATTTTTTGTACCTTCAGTTAACCTGGGTATCAGGTTTGAACATATTCCCGGCCTGCATATCATTAATTCTGATGAAATAACGCCTGCATAGCACGACTGACTGACAACTTCGCATCACCAATGTACACATGCATTTTGCCACTAAAATCCTTCTTCACCTTGTCGATCGCCGAAACATTGACTCCCGTTGAGCGATGAATTTGCCAAAACTGTTGTGGGTCGAGCTGGGTGAGCAGCTCGCGGAGTGAGGTACGCAACAAAAACGTATCGTGCAGGGTCACTAGAGTGACGTATTTGTCTTCGGCTTTCAGATACAACACGTCGGTGGCCGCGATCAGGTGAATTTCATCACCTTTCGAAGCTTTAATCCATTGCAGATACTGTGGGCTGACGTCACGCGATGCATGCTCGATTTTTTCCAGCAACGATGCCAGTTGCAAAGGCACTCCCACGTCACCGCTTTGGAGGCGAGATTGCAACTTCCGCACACATTGCAGCAGACGTTCCTGACACAGCGGTTTGAGCAGATAATCAACGGCATTGGCCTCAAAAGCCGCGAGCGCGTACTCATCATACGCCGTCACAAACACTACAAGAGGCGCGCTTGTCTGCCTGGATAGCTGCCTGGCCAGCGATACCCCGTCCAGTCCCGGCATACGGATATCCAGAAACGCAATCTGAGGCTGCAACTGGGCGATCAGCTCCAGAGCCTGTGCGCCGTTTTCGGCACTGGCCAGCACATCGAGCTGGGGCCAGACGTCTGCCAACTCTCGTTTCAGATGGTGACGCAGTAAAGGTTCATCATCCGCAATGATCGCAGTCACCGACATCCGCTTCTCCTTGTGTTAACTCTTCGATTGCAATGGTAATGCGTGCGGTTACACCGTTACCCGGGCTTTCCTGAATGATCAGGCGCGCCTGTTCCCCATACAGTGCCATGAGTCGCTGACGAATGTTGGTCAATCCCAACCCGCTTCCACAGGTATCCGGAAATGTTCCCAGCCCGGCGCCGCTGTCTGAAACTTCAATCATCAACCGTTGTGCATTCTCTGTCACGGTCACCGTCACTGCACCGCCGCGCGGCTGCGGCTCAATACCATGCTGGATAGCATTTTCAACCAGAGGCTGGATCAGCAGCGGTGGAAGCATGAGGTCGTTGTCACCGCATCGGTTGTCAATCACGTAATCCAACCGGTCGCCCAATCGAATTTTCTGAATACCTAAATACGCTTCAAGTAACGCCAGTTCGTTGTTCAGGGAGCCTTGCTGACTGCGTGTGGTGTTCAACGTCGCGCGAAGCAGTTCTGTGAGCCGGTTTAACATCTGTTTTGCGTCCTGAGGCGCGGTATCAATTAACGCCTGAATATTGGCCAGCGTGTTAAACAAAAAGTGGGGTTCAATCTGGCTTTGCAACTGCTTTAACTGACTCATGAGCAGCGCTTTGTCCTGCTCAGATTGCTTGCGCTTGGCCGTTTCCAGCGCCTTCTCTGCCAGCAAGCGCTGTTCATGCGCATAAAAATAGACGAAGCAAACGACAGTGAAGATAAAGCCCAGCACAATCACTGGTTTCATCGCGGAAAAGTGACTGAACTTGGGGTATTTACTCAGCCACCAGTACGCATTCAGCGTGCCGATAACCATGGAGCTGGACACCGCGAACAGATTCACCTGACGCGACGACCAGTTCGGCTTTAGCAACGCGATAAGATGTGCCGCAATCACTGCACTGAATCCGTACCCAAAACTGATCGCCAGATGTTCCTGCAGCTTACTTGGCCATATTGTCTGAGTGGCAAACGCAATGGCCACACAAAACAGCGCGGTGAACAGCAGGCTTTTTGCACTGTCGTACATATGTTGCTTGAGTTCAGACATCAAAACTTTCCTTTCAGGTTTAACAGAATCATATGCTTATCCGGTAGGTTGGCATAAGCAGATTCGGAACGTCCGGTGTAAAAACGTGCGGCAACTTCCACTTCCACAGACGTCGTACCACTATCCCAGGCCAGATAGTTGAACCACTGTGTGGCAATCACTCCGCCATCCTGTGGCGCGATCAAGACATCGGTGGTCGGAGTGAAATCATCCAGCCAGTTTTGAGTGCGGCTCCATGACCATTCCCGCCAGGCAGTCGCCGCCATCGTCCAGTGCAGCATGAAATTATGTTGCACCAGATTGGCATGGCTGTATCCCGCCGCGAGAGACTGTGCCAGAGGCGAGCGCTGCCACTGCTGTGCGCTTTGCCGCACATTTTGCCACTCAGACTGGCTCCAGGCCCGGCTGTCATACCAGTATTCTGCAATGATGTTATGCCCGCTAAGACTGGCCCAGTTCAGACCCAGCAACCCCTGATAGCCACTGCTTTGCGTCTTCAACTCAGGGGCGAAAGCAGAGCTATCTGTGACATAAGAGAGATAGCGATTCTGATACAGCAGTGAGCCGTGCCACTCCCAAGCCGGATCAAGAACGGAGATCACCGACATTGCCAGCAGGCCACGCCTGACATCATCGTAATATGCGATGCCCTGCCACTCGGTATCACCCTGTAAGAGATAGCGGCGGATACCGATGCCTTTTTGCTGCGCCGCCTGTTCCAGCTCACTGCCCTCTTGCTGCGTCCAGGACGAATCGGTCGCCACGACACTCCAGTCACCCAGCGCATCAAAATGCGACAGCAATAGCGTGCCTGCCCCTTCTTCAACCTGAATGCCGACCGGATGGCGACGATACGGTTTAAAGATGTCCAGCGGCCGGTAACCGTAACCAACGCCCCAATCGAGACGCAGTTTTCCTGCTGTCACATCCACACTGCCAAAGCTGTGATGCCAGAACCACTCCTGGATCATGACCTCTCCGTCATGGGCTTCTTCGTCACTGCTGAGCACGTTCGTTGCGCGCAAGGCAAGGCGCCCAGTCATGCCTTGCCAGTGGGTCTGCACATCCAACAATGCATCGAGTGTCTGGCGCTCGGCGTCAGTGGGTGAGAAAAACGGGCTGTCAGTACTTTGTGCTGTGGCAGCGCTCAACGTCCAATCCCAGTCAAACGAGACATCTTCAGCCGTACAGCTCAAAGGACACAGCAGCAACGCCAACAAGATTCTCATCTCACCACTCCACCGCGTCGCTTCGGGCCAGATAAGCCGGGTTATAGTACTTGTCGTCTAGGTTCACCGGGACAATGCTTTGGTATTCAATCACGGTTTTTTTGGCTGGCTGAATACGATCAAACAGTGTCATCGCAACCACTCGGCGCTTGCCATCATCATCACCGGCATGAAACCGTGCCTGCTTCGCCAGCTTACCGGAACGTAAATAAAGATCCGCTTTAAGTGGGAAATCGTCGCTGGCAGTGAGCCACAAGGTAATGCGTTGATAGCTGGCTCCGTCAGTGGCGGCCGACAACTCAAGTCGATTCGCCGTAACCTGCTGTCCGTCAAGTGCCAGGATCTCTTCTGCCTGCCATTGCCCGTGGTAATCATCACTCCATTTCAAGGTCGAAATGTCGCCGATGGAGGCTTCGCCCAACAGCTTTTGCATCGGAGTGATGCGAATGGGTCGACGGCTTTTGGGCATCAGCAACCAGTAATTATCCCCTAGCATCAGCATTTTCTGCCCAGCTTCAACCTGCGACTTAAAAATCACCAGCGACTGACGTTCTGGACGGGTATAAACGTCGTAACGACGAGTCTTGTCCTGTTCTCCGTTTTGATACAGAGTCACCAACGACACCACATGTGCCGATGCCAGATCAAGACGGAAAGCATCCGCGTGCGTCAGCATTTTCTCTACCCGTGATAGCTGCGCCAAGGACGGCACACTGAACAACATCAGTAACGCCATCAGAGTAACGTTTTTCGGATAACTACACATAAATCAATGCCTCCGTAATCGGTTTGTTGACCCCTTTACGCGCCGAGAACCAGGCCGCTGCAATACAAATCAGCAGCACCCCCACTGCGCTGTACATCAGCAACTCGGCTGAGAAATAGATATTGAGCGGATAACCCTCAGTTCTGCCCGGAGGAGGTGGCATCTGTATGTCTGCGACCATCAGTCCCAGACAGCTCACCGCCGTTAACGCACCGCCGATGAGTGCTCCCAGTATCGCCAGCAGCCCCGCTTCGCGAATAAAGCCCGCGATAATTTCAGAGGGATAGGTGCCGAGCGCTGACAGCGTGCCTATTTCCCGGGTTCGCTCGGTGACCGACATCGTCATGGTGTTGAACAGAGCGACAAAGACCACCAGAGCCATAACCGCCCCCATGATGCCGAAAATACGGTCGTACAGAGCACGCACTTTTTTGTAGAAGAAGGCCCGTTCCTGCCAGGGCGTTACGGTCAGTGGCTGCGCCAGCGTCATACGGCTCAACTGATCTTCCACCCATGCCTGCATCGCGACAGTCCGGCTGGTCTCGAACAAAAACAGCGCTAGCGTGCTGACTTTGTCCGTCACCAGCAATGACTGCGCAGAGCTCAGATGGATGTAGAGCTGACGTTTATCCAATTCCGGTACGCCGGTCGAATAGATACCACGAACTTTAAAGTCATAGGCATTCAGAGCGCCGTCACTGGTCGTGGCCAGTAATGTAACCCAATCCCCAACCGACACATTGAGGTTGCGTGCCAGATCCAGCGCTAACATCACCTCCGGCTCCGCTGGGTCATAACGCTGCGAATCAACTGAAGACAAAGTGTTTCCCTGTCTGACGTCAAGAAACGGCCCTTTCATATCGAATTCGTGTTCATCGACACCGTGCCCGACAAAAATGGTGGATTTACTGCCATTTGAGACCAGTCCGCTGAACTCTATCCGAGGCTGGACACCTCGCACATCCGGGTGGCCGATCAACGCTTTGGTGAGCGCGTTGGTGCCGGCCAGACCATTTGCCAGAGGCGTTTCTTCATCCTTGATAAAATAGTCTGGTTGGCTGAGAGTCAGATGGCCGGTGTCCCGTGCCGTGGACTCTTTGAGCGAATCGTAGGTGTAGAGACCAAACCCACCCGCACTGGTCAGGGCAAACACTGCAATCGCGATGATCAGCACCGAGAGCAGGCTGCGCCGACGGTTGCGCATCAGATTCAGACACGCAATTTTCACATGAGATAGAATCAGCTTGCCCATTTCATCGTCTCCTGTATCAGTGCACCGTCCACCAGGTTCATGACCCGATCACAGCGCGTCGCCATCCGTCCATCATGCGTCGCGACAATAAACGTCGTGCCCATGTCATGGCCAAGTGACTTCATCATGTCAATGACGGTGTTTGCCGTCTGGCTGTCCAGGCTGGCCGTAGGCTCATCCGCAATCACAATTTGTGGCTGATGGATCATGGCCCGGGCTATCGCCACCCGTTGTTGTTGCCCTCCGGACAGATTGTCCGGACGATGAGATTCGAAGCCCCCCAACCCGACTCGCTCAAGAATCTGATGGCCAAGCCGCTGCTGATCACTGATCGCCACACCATTAAGCATCAATGGATACACTACGTTTTCCAACGCTGTCATAATCGGTACCAAATTGAACTTCTGAAACACAAATCCCATTTGTGAACGACGGATCTGGGCCGCTGCGTGCGATCTTTAGGCCAGGACACCTGATCAAGTTCAATCTGCCCCTGATAATCCATGTCCAACAGGCCAAGCAGGTTGAGCAGTGTGCTTTTTCCAGATCCTGACGGACCGCACAACGCCACCATTTCACCGCGCTGCACTTCGCCACTGACACCGCAAAGCGCCGGCACTGACTGATTGCCAAGACGGTAATGTTTCTCGATTTGACTGAATTTCAGCATGAGACCTCCTTAATCCGCTTGGGCCAGCAAGGCTTGCGCCTGTTGGGTGTAGGGATTCTCTGCATTGTGGACAGCCATCAGACGGGTCCATTGCTGCGCGTGCTCGATATCATTGGCACGCAGTGACGCCTTGATCGCATAGAAGTAAATCCAGGCGGTGGCTGCAAAAGGTTGCTGGGTAAATACCGGCTCGCTAAGCAAGGTCAGATAGAGGTCGTAACCACGCTCGAAGTGATTGAACATGTCCGGTAATGAGGTATAAGTGGCCGCCGCGATGGCCGTCGTCAATACCGACTCAGGCACCCCCTGGCGAATCAATTGCTCCTGCAGCGGTTGAGGATTGGCACTTTGCAGGCGTAAACCTTTGGCGATGGTAGACAGCCCCTGTTCAGTGTATTTCATTTTATTCCATGGCATCAGAGCATCGCGTCCCATTAAGGTTTGCGTGCTACCGAGATACACCAGGCTAAGAGGGTCTGCGCCGTGCGATTCAATTTGCTGATGGAGAGTCTGATACACAGGCTCGACATGGGAGGGGTCGCCTTCAGCCGCAAGATTGTACTGATCGATCAGTTGGTCACTGGGCGCGGCATACAATGGCACGCTGACCAGCAACAGCGAGGTAAACAATGTCAATTTCATGGCGGTCTTCCTTTTCGTCTTTGGTAACTCTCAGACTAAAAGACCCCCATGGGTGCCGCTGGACTTTGCGACCAACGGTGAATACACACCGTGAACGGCAGATAAACGGGACGAATGGGCAGCGTTCAGGCAATAAAAAGGGCAGCCGACGCTGCCCAGGGAATTTACAATGTAAATACAAGCTTGGTTTATGGCACACCGTGTCCTTTCGATGCCACCCATACCCGGAACCACTGCTCGCGGGTCAACTCTATGTCCAGAGCCGCCACCGCGGATTCCACGCGCTCGATCTTGCCGGAGCCAATGATCGGCAGCGGGTTTGACGGCAAGCGACGCACCCAGGCATAAATAACCTGATCGATACTTTTCGCACCAACTTCCTCACGGATCGCTTCCAGCTCAGCACGCACGCGCGCTGATTGCTCGGTTTCGCCGGAGAAAATACTGCCTCCACCGAGACAAGACCATGCCATTGGGCGGGTGCGCAGCGTCTGCATTTGATCCAGTGTACCGTCGTGCGCCACCTCAAAATTAAGCGGATTAATTTCCACCTGATTGGTCACCAGCGCTTTGCTCACTCGCGATTGCAACAATTCAAACTGACGCGGGCTGAAATTCGACACACCGAAATGTTTTACTTTGCCAACTTTGTGCAGTTCGGTAAAGGCTTCCGCTACTTCATCGGCATTCATCAGCTCATCCGGACGGTGAATCAACAACACATCAATTTCATCCACCCCGAGGCGCTGCAATGAGTTATTCACTGACTCATAAATATGTGACGCGCTGGTATCGTAATGATTGATGCGACGTTGTGGAAATTGATCCGAGCACAGTTTGATATCACATTTGGTGACAATCTGAATCTGCTCCCGGACCACCGGGTCCAGTTGCAACGCTTCACCAAACAACTGCTCGCACTGGTAATTTCCGTAGATATCCGCATGGTCGACGGTGGTAATCCCCAGTTCAATGTGTTGCTTGAGGAACGTCAGCCGCTGCTGCGGTGTCATGCCCCACTCGGCCAGTCGCCAGTATCCCTGAACCAGCTCAGAAAACTCCGGCCCCTGAGGTGCTATCGCTACTTTCTCCACCATGACTTCTCTCCTGTAAAAATCTGCCCATACCTTATGCTTGTTTCAACAACGGCTCAACGTATACTGAGCACAAAATCGAACTGGAGTACGAGTTTTGAGTTTTTCCGAGCGACTGAAAAACCTGATTGGTGAAGAAAGCATCAGCGGCTTTGCGCGCCGTGTCGGGTTGTCCGAGGGGCTGATCCGAAAATACCTCAAAGGCAGCGAGCCAAGTCTGAGCAAAGCCAATCAAATCGCACAACGGGCCAATTGCTCACTGGAATGGCTGGCAACGGGGTGTGGCTATCTTTATCGCCGTGCGGAGGTGGTGGATATGGAAGCCTACCGCATTGCCTATCAGCATATAACCGGTCAGCCATTGGCAGACGAAGAGCAACAACGACTGATAGTCTCAGGCTATCAATACCTGCGCGCGCACAAACGCGCCGACGGTTACCTGGATGAATCGGCGATGATTGCCTTCCTCAATCGTCATCCTCGAGAACATCTGCCCGAATCAGACTAAGCTGAATCTGCTGTCCGTCACTGGTCAACTCTGCACGCAGCACAGGGCTCGGGCGATCCCACAGACTTAACGCCACCCATTGCTGGGTCATCGAGAGCGCACTGCCAGGCTGATTGATGAACGTCACCAGCGCTCTGTCTGCGGCGGCACGCCCCTGGCGCTGCACCGCCTGCCGAACGTCAAAACAACGCGTTTCAACACACGCACTTTCGATACCATATCCCGAGTGTCGCAAACTTAGCTGCAAATCAGCGTAGTTTGCCGGCGAATAAACCGCCCGCAACACTGCGCGTCGCAAGCGGTCGCCCGAGACAAACCATTCTGCTCTGACAGTGGTGTGCGCAAAGACAAAGTCATCACTGCAAATGCGTTCTCGTTCCTTCTCCAGTCCACAATCATACAAACGGCGATCCTGCTCAGCCATATCGACCGTCCATAACGGTTGCCGGATATCGACAAACGGTTGTAAGAAGTCCGGCGCGGCGAACAGTGACGGCGAGAACATCACCAGCCCAAAAACTGCCCAGCGGCACAGCAGGTACGCATGTTTTTTCACTGTTGGCTCCTTAGTTAGCACCGTTCTAAAACCCGATTGAGGACGACCTCGATCGCGATTCAGGTCTCTTGGCATCTGGACTGAGCGCTATTGTTGGCTCTCTATCCCATAAAGGACATCACACCATGTACAAATGTATTATCGTTATCGCGCTGCTGCTCACTAGCTTAACTCAGGTGCAGGCAAACGACGTCGGTTTTCTTCAGTTTCGTGCTGATAGCCAGACATCCCGGCCATTACACATCAGCGTCTGGTACCCGACATCACAATCAACCCCTTACAGCCTGATTGCCGACAATCCGGCTTTTGTAGGCACTCGGGTCATTCGTGATGCCAGTGTCAAACCCGGCCGTTTTCCAGTGGTAATCCTGTCTCACGGATACCGGGGAAACTGGCGCAATATGAACTGGCTGGCAACACGACTGGCAGCATCCGGCTATCTGGTGACCGCTGTCAATCACCCGGGAACAACATCCCGAAACCACGCGCCTCAAGATGCCCGGCAGTGGTGGCAACGCCCGATTGATCTCTCACGAACACTGGACAGTCTGACTCAACACCCCCTCTGGGCAGAGCATATCGATCAGCGCGACATCAGTGTGATCGGCCATTCCTTAGGTGGCTGGAGCACTCTTTTGCTAACGGGTGCCGAAGTGGACCGCGAACAGTTGAGCCGCGAATGTCAACGCTCGCCAAACCCAAGAACATGCGGTGTAGCATCAGAAATGGGCTTGTTTGCCCGGCAAGACGACGAGCCACCACGTCACCCCCTGCGTGATGCGCGCGTCAAACGCGCGATCCTGTTGGATATCGGCCTGGCACACAGTCTGTCAGTGAGCAGCCTCAGGCAGATTGACATACCGGTACTGATTCTGGCCGCAGGTGTCGATATTGGCGATCTTCCCCAGAGCCAGGAGTCGGGTTTTTTATCCGAACATCTGCCTCTTCGCCACACCCGCTACCGGGTCTACCAACAGGCCATGCACTTCAGTTTCTTGCAGTTGTGCAAACCTGATGCCCTGACGATGCTTGAGCAAGAAAGCAAGGGTGACAGCATTATTTGTCGAGATGCTGTCGGCACACAACGGGCAGCTCTGCATCAGACAATCTATGAGGACATTACCGCCTTTCTGCACCAGCATCGTAGTCCAGCACCATCATTGTAAACTGGAGCAGCTATCGCGGCCTTGACGACGAAATGCACTGGGCGTGACACCGGTGAGCCTGGCAAATTCCCGGTTAAAGTTCGACTTGGTCTGAAAGCCGGCACTCAGATAGATCTCGGTAACGCTCTGATCTGTCGTAATTAAGAGCGTTTTAGCATGCTCCACCCGATAACGGTTGACGAATCGAGACAGGTTCTCACCATGAACATGATTGACGGCGCGCGAGATCTGACGTGCGGGGATCATCATCTTGCGCGCTAGGCGATCCAAGGTGAGATCCGTATCAAGATACCATTTATGCTCGCACATCAGATCATCCAGTCGGGCGACAATCTGGCACCGTGCGTCATCGTCGTTTTCCGCTGCCAGTGGCAACGGTTCCGGATCGGTGAAGTTATCGGGTGATAATACCGTTAGAGATGGCATGGTACGGCTGGCCAAAATCACCACCGCCACCAGTGCGGGTAACATAATCAGGTGTGCCGCAGACACAATCGTCAGCACATGCTCTCCACTGAACACGGCAAAATCGATGGCCAACAATGCATCGACCAGCGCGGAAAACAGCAGTAACCCGGCGCCAAGTCGCTCATTGAGCACAAACCAGCGGCTGTCTTCCAATCGCACATACGCGGCAGGTTGTGTGGACAGTCGCCATAACGCCACGCCATACACAAGGGAAAGCCCCACTAGCGCCACATCAATAGGCCACGGCCACCAGGGATATATGAACGATCCCAGAAGTACCGCCGCTGGGCCGGAAAAATGCCACCAAGACACGCTTCCGGCTCGGTGTGCCGGCATAAAGCAGCACCATGCCAGTACCGGAATCAATGCAGCGACGGCAGGTTGCAAAAATCGCAGCAAGGCAATGTCCAGACTCCAGCGTAATCCCACCAGGCTCAGCGACACGGCGCACACCAGCACAAATCCGCACACCGGCTTTCCACTTTCTGGCCGCCTGAGGTAAATCAGCCCGGCAACCAGCATGAGTAACAGTGAGAGCACCATAGGCAGGGGAATGTAAATCATGAACGTCTCATGTCCTTAACCAACGTCAAACAGTCGCTATTTCATACTATTGCATGGCCGTCCGTCAAACCTATTGCACGCTCTACGCCGCCTGAAGACGGTTTGTGAGCGACGGCAAATTTCGGGGCGTAGGCTCTGGGAAGGATGTGGCTGGTTTAGCCACGCAGTATCATGAGCAATGGATAACAATAATGACAGGGAATGAACATGAAACTGAAGGCTTTATCGATGGCACTGCTGCTGGCTTCGCCCGGTCTGTTTGCCTCACCCAATCTAACTATTTCAACCACCACCAACAGTCGCGATTTTCCACTGTCAGCCGAAACGCCGCTGGTCATCCCTCTGACCAAAGGCAACTACACGCTCAAAATCACAGGGGTGGAAGGCAACTGCCAGGCAAACGACGAGCAGAAAGTGAAGTTCAATACCCCGATTGCACTGAACTGTCACCAGGCCACTGAGCTGTCGCTGCCCATCCGTTTCAGCGGTGATTACGCCTTTTATTATGATGCGGCAGCGCTTACGCTGACCTTCAAACGCCAGCCTAAACAGAGCTCGAAGCAAGAATTCAAAAGGCCTATTCCAGATGTTCGTTGTGAAACCTACGCGGGCGGCTCCGTTACCCTTCAACTGGGTGAAACATTTACCGACGGCACACTGCTCAGGGACACCCTGTCGGGGCAACGCGTCATCGTCAAAGATCATCAGGTGACCCTAACCCCGTCACCCAGCAGTGGTGGGCTGATTTTACTGGAGCCGGCTGAACACACCAGCGAGGAAGCCAGTTTCACTTATCACAATGCCAACATCTATTTTGTGATGGTCGATCGCTTCAATAACGCCGATCCAAGCAACGATCACAGTTATGGCCGTAAAAAAGACGGCCAACAAGAAGTCGGTACCTTTCATGGCGGTGATCTCAAAGGGGTGATCGCCAAACTGGATTACATCAAGAGCCTAGGCAGCGACGCCATCTGGCTCTCTCCCATCGTGGAACAGGTTCACGGTTTTGTCGGCGGCGGAGACAGCGGTAGTTTTCCTTTTTACGCCTACCACGGCTATTGGACGCGAGATTTCACCAAAATCGATCAGAATTTCGGCAACGAAGACGATCTGAAAACATTGGTCGATGAAGCACACAAGCGCGGGCTCAAGGTGCTGCTGGATGCCGTGTTAAATCATGCAGGTTATGCCACGCTGGCCGACCTGCAACTCGATGGTATCGAGGTGGTCAACACCAGTCAGATGCCTGCCAGTTGGGCCGACTGGGTGCCGAAGTCCGGTGAAAACTGGCACAGTTACCACCAGGCCATCAATTACCAAAGCCCGGAGTGGGCCCAGTGGTGGGGAGCCGATTGGGTACGTGCAGGATTGCCCGGTTACCCTCAGCCCGGCTCCAGCGATATCACCATGACACTGGCCGGCTTACCGGATTTCGTTACCGAGTCCACACGCGGCGTCACTCCTCCCGAATGGTTATTGAACAACCCGGGGACTCGCGTGGTCCGCCGCCCGGACTATACCGTCACCGATTATCTGATTGAATGGCAGACAGACTGGGTGAAACGGTTCGGTATCGATGGTTTTCGGGTCGATACCGTCAAACACGTGGAAGGCGAAGTATGGAAACGCCTCAAGCAGCAGGCGTCCGACAAGCTGGAACAGTGGCGGGGGCAACACCACCTCAGCGGCGAACCGTTCTGGATGATGGGAGAAGTCTGGGGACACTCAGCTTATCGCAGCCCGTACTTTGATGACGGCTTCGATGCACTGATCAATTTCGACCTGCAGAAAAAGCTCGATAAAGGCGCGGCCTGTTTTAGCCAGATGGCTGACACCTACCAGAATTACGCCAATAGCATGCAGCAGTCCGCAGACTTTATTCCGGTCAGTTACATGTCATCCCATGATACGGAACTGTTCTTCGGCCGCTTCAAGTCATTTGAGATGCAGCGCAACGCCGCCAGTGCTTTGCTGCTGAGCCCCGGCGCGATTCAGGTTTATTATGGAGACGAAATCGGCCGACCTGTTGGTCCGTATGCGGATGATTTTCACCAAGGTACACGCTCGGACATGGTGTGGGATCTCAACGCACAACGTCAGGCCTTATTGCAGCACTGGCAAACGGTCGGCCAGTTCCGTCAGCGCCACCCAGCAATAGGCGCAGGAAGCCATACGGTAATTCCACAAAACAATGCTTATGTGTTTTCCCGCACATTAAATAAGGATAAAGTCGTAATTGCTTATGTAGGCCGTTGAAATCTGAAAAGACGCTATCCTATTAAGGGCTCGCCAAAAGCGGGCCCTTTAATATTTCTCAATATCTTACTGTGACTGAAACCGAACAATATCGCCTGAACTGGCACGTTCGAGCATATTTATCTGCATATTATGCAAAATAGAACTGGTCAAACCTGCAATTATTAAATTGTCGCTATGTAAGCTTTTGTTTATTCTCCCTTCCTTTCAAAAAACTCAATTCCGGTCACATATTAATCAAACAGTTTCTTTGACATTCCGGTAACACAATTTTAACATCATTGAGAACTAACTATAAAAACCATGGTCCTTGGAGGTCCAACAATGAACATGAAGCACTATTCAACGCTCTCCCTGTGCATTCTGATGGCGACACAAGCTCATTCTGCGGGCTTCCAGGTTGCCGAGCACTCTGCATCTGGCTTGGGACGTGCCTTCTCCGGTGAGGCAGCCGTTGCCGACAATGCCGCAGTTCTGGCGCGAAACCCTTCTGCTATGACACTCTTCGATCGCGCTCAGTTCTCCGGTGCACTGACGGTGATCGATCCGGAAGTCGACGTATGGGATCGCACCAATGGCGAGTCCGCTAAAGATGTGGCACCAGTCCAGTTCGTTCCAGCGGCTTATTACATCAGCCCGGTAAACGAAAAGTGGGCCTGGGGCATCGGTATGTTCACCACCTACGGCGTTGCCACGGATTATCCGGACAACATTCAGGCCGGCGATCTGGCTGGTGATACGTCACTGATCTCGGTAAACCTTAACCCTAGTGTGGCCTACCGAATCAATGACAATTTCAGTATCGGTGCCGGTGTGAACCTAGTGTATGCACAAGCGGAACTGACACGTCACAAAGGTGCGTTGGCCCCATTTTTTGGTGGCAGTGCTTCAGACAAATTGATTGGTCTGGAAGGCGATACATTCGGCTGGGGCTGGAATGTGGGCGCCATGTATGAAATCAATCAAAATAACCGCTTTGGCTTCGGTTACCGATCAAAAGTGGATCTGGACTTCGACGATGGTGAGTTCAAAAGCTACGATTCTGGCATTGCCTCAAAGTCAACCGTCGACGGGCGCCTTGAAATCAGCTTGCCAGCCATCTGGGAAATCTCTGGTTTCCACCAAATCACCGAAGCGTTTGCCGTTCACTACAGCTACCAACATACCGACTGGAGCACCTTCACTGAGCTGAAAGCCACTTCATCTGACTGCAATAACGGCACAGCTGGCGAGTGTTTCCTCAAGAAAGAAGACTACGACGACAATGGTCGCTGGTCTCTGGGTGGCACCTACCAGTTTAACCAGAACTGGATTGGCCGCATCGGCTTTGCGTACGATGAACAGGCAGGTGAAGCCACACTGAGTATTCCAGACAGCGACCGTTACTGGTACTCGGCCGGCCTCACTTATATCTACAGTCAGAATCTGAGTGTGGATGCCGGTTTTGCTCTTGTACGGAGTAAAGATGGTTCGTTTAAAGAAACGGATGCCCTGGGTAATGAGCTGACCTTCGACTCTGAAGGTAACGCATATATCGGGTCCGTCCAATTGAACTACGCTTTCTAACCAGCAAGGAGCTCTCATCATGAAACACGGAATTAAACTTTCTCTGCTGACGGCTGCCTTGCTAATGGCAGGCTGTGGTGACAACTCATCCAGCAGCACCAACGAACCGCAGTACGAATCTTACATTCAGGAAGCACTGAGCCGCGATACGACGATTAAATTCGCCTTACAAGGTACCAATGCCAGTGTACCGCTACCCTCTTTCGCGCTAATGAATACCAGCGACGGTACGCTGGAAATTCCAACCGAAGGGGATGACGGACTCACCAACCCGCGTGCCTCAATGGGCACCATGGATGGCTGGTCCACGACCATGCCACTGCTGATGGATTTTGAGGGCGCAGGTCTGGCTGACGGACTGGTCACTTCCGGCATTTATCTGGTTGAACTGACCGACAGCATGACAGGCTCACCCAGCGTGAAATCAGTGCTGGTTCAGGGGACCGATTTTGTCGCTGTAGCGGATTCCGCCAGCGATCGGATTAATATTGTGCTGAGCAAAGACCTCAACCCAAGCAGCGAATACATTCTTGCCATCACCGATGAAGTCACTGACGTCAACGGCGATCCGGTGGGCACATCCAGCAGTTACGCCGCTCTGAAATCGAAATCCAAGATTTATGAAACCGGCGCAGTGGCATCCGCTCAGCAGGTCACTCAGGGTGTCGAAACCATCTTTACTATGGCGGGTATCGCGGACACCACTGACATCATCTATTCAACCTGGTTTAGCACCCAGTCTGTCGGCGACACGTTGTACGCCGTTAAAGGCGCAACTGCCACTGCGTTGAATCAAGACGGTGGCCTGGCCAGTGTCTGGAAAGACGGCGCCAACCCGAACAACGTCGATCTCTCGACTGCTTACGCGATGGTGTTCGGCACAACGCAGGACTTCAATACTGCCATCGATAACGACGCCGACTTCGACAAATACATTGACCCTGACGGCACTAAAAAAGCCGGCATTAAAGCGTTGTATACAGGCTCTGGTGCAGACGTGAATGTCACTCACGGACAAGTGGCGCTACCTTATTATCTTGAAACTGACGCCGACTGGAACAGCCAACCGATGGAATCAGCCATGCCAAGTCTGGCACTGATTAAAGAGGCGCTGGCTGATGACAACGAAAAAGCCATTATCGGCGCGCAATTGCTGGCGGCGGGCATTGATGCCACCAAACTTGCGACCGATGTGACGGAGCAGCTGAAACTGGTTGGTCTGACACTGACCAAATCTGACGGCTCTGTGCTGGACGAGGATCGTATTCTAACCCGCTACGCGCCGGTACCGCAGGTGAAATCACTGCAAAATGCGGAGTTCCTGCTATTTACGCCAAACGGCGGTAACCCGACCAATGTGGTGATTTACCAGCACGGCATTACTTCTGCGAAAGAAAACGCGTACGCTTTTGCGTTTAACCTTGCTCAAGCAGGCATTGCAGTCATCGCGATTGACCTGCCGCTACACGGCAGCCGTAGTCTGGATGACAGCCGCTCCGCAAACGCGGATGTACTGGCTTACCTCAACCTGAACAATCTGGCGGTAGCGCGTGACAACGTGCGCCAGAGTGTGCTGGATGTGCTGGGACTGCGCGCCAGCCTGGTCACGTCACTGCAAGCCGGTTTGCTGGTGGGATCACCACTGCAGTCGTTTAACCCAATGACAGGTTCCGAAGTAAAACTGCTGGGTCACTCTCTAGGTGGGATCGTCGGCACGACAGCCGTGGCGGCAGGCAATAAATCGCTTGGTAGCGATGCCGCGGACATGCTGTACAGCTTCAGTGGTGCGTCAATTCAAAACTCAGGTGGTCAGATCGCAAATCTGTTGTTGGGCTCCAGCGAGTTTGGGCCGCAGATCAAGCACAACCTAACTTCAGCCCTGTCTGCTGACTACAAATCTTACGCAGACAGCAGCTGTTCCGCAGATAAACAAAAAGAGTGTTATGAGCAGTTTGAGTCAATGGCCACAGCAGAAACGCTGGCGACGCTGGCAGGTGGATTCAGCGAATTTGCTTACGCGGCGCAAACTGTGCTGGATACCGTTGATCCGTATACCAATGCGAGCAATCTGCTGACCTCAGACAAAGTGAACATTCCGTTTTACATGACGGAAGTGGACCAAGACGACACGGTGCCGAACTCAGTGACCAACGCGCCGTTTGCCGGTACCGAGCCACTGGCTGCGAAACTGGGTCTGGCGACGGTGAATTCAAGCACCGCTCTTAGTGATGGAACGGCAAGCTTTGTACAGTTTAACAGCACCGCGCTGCACTCGACATTCGTCGCGCCTCAGCAAAGCGATAACTCAGATCTTCCGAACTATGCGCAAATGCAGACCAGCAACGGTGAGTTTCTTGCAGCAGGGACTTTAGTCTCCGCTCCATCGGTAGCAACACTTAAATAAACTTGCTTGAATGGCATAAAGGCTCTCAATGATAGCCTCTATTCTTTTGTCACAAATGCAAAAGAGGCCCGATTGAATCGGGCCTCTTTTTACTTTGGATTGTATGGCGGTTGAGTGATTAAGCGTTGCGACGTGCGGTCACAGCATCTGCCAATTGGCGCAAGACTTTCTCCGTGTCTTCCCAACCAATACACGCATCGGTGATCGACTGCCCATACGTGGATGCTTTTCCATCCATCAAATCCTGACGCCCCTCGACTAAATGTGATTCAATCATCACGCCGAAAATAGCCTCTTCACCCGCTGCCATTTGCGCACTGACGTCTTCCGCGACATTCATCTGACGCTGATATTGTTTTGAACTGTTCGCATGGCTGAAATCAATCATCACTTTTTGTGGCAGACCTGACGCCTGCAATTCACTCTTGATGGCTTGGACGTGCTCAGCACTGTAATTTGGCTCTTTACCACCACGCAGAATAATATGGCAATCCGGGTTGCCCGCGGTTTCAACAATCGCAGAATGGCCGTACTTAGTGACAGAAAGAAAATGGTGAGAAGCGCCGGCAGAACGGATCGCGTCAGAGGCGATCTTGATGTTACCGTCGGTGCCATTTTTAAAGCCCACCGGACAGGACAGACCCGATGCCAACTCACGGTGCACCTGAGATTCCGTTGTACGCGCACCAATGGCACCCCAACTAATCAAATCTGCCACGTATTGCGGTGTGATCATATCCAGAAACTCGCTTGCCGTTGGCATGCCCATATCGGTCAGATCCAAAAGCAGCTTGCGTCCCATCCGTAGGCCGTCGTTAATTTTAAACGTATCATTCAGGTACGGGTCATTGATCAGGCCTTTCCAACCCACGGTGGTACGAGGCTTTTCAAAATAGACGCGCATCACCACTTCCAAACGGTCCCCGAGTTCATCACGCAGCGTTTTCAGGCGCTTACCGTATTCAATCGCCGCTTGCGGATCGTGAATAGAACAAGGCCCAATGATGACTAACAGACGGTCATCATCGCCTTTCAAAATTTTTGCAATCGCTTCTCGGGATTGAAACGTGGTCGAAGCAGCAGTCTCTGTCGCAGGAAACTTCTCTAAAACCGCAACTGGCGGCAATAATTCTTTAACTCGGTTAATTCGTACATCATCAGTTTGGAACATGCTTACTTCTTCCTATATTGCGGTGGTTGAACTCATTTGCATTAAAGTTGATGCATAATTGTTCAACTCTGATTATTCCTCTTCCCTGTAACTTATCCATTAAAAACCAGACTCGCAACCATTATTTTAAAAGAAAGGCAATATAACCAAATCATTTACACAAACAAGTTGATGTAAAAATTAATATACATCAAAGAAAAGGCTTTAAAATACCGAAAAAGGTTACGAATAGACTCTAAAAATTGCAAAAACACCTATTTCACCATCACTCTTTTCAGGTGTTTATCAACGTAAAAATTATTGAGAGTACGCAGTACTATACATACTTAAGTCACAAAACGGCTGCGGATGAGCACGCGAACCTGGTCAAAAATCACGCAGACCGACACTCGAGAAAGAAGGAGTAGAAAGTGGGAAGTAACGAGGCTTGGGCAGGAAATCCCGTCTTTCCCGCCCAATTGACAATAATGGTGGCTTACTGATTGATAATAAACACCATCGAATCCCCCATGACAGCACGAATCGCACTGTCTGCCTCCTCCTGTGACATGGTGCGTTGCATTTCCCGTTGCAGGTGATTGAGGCTCTGGCGAGTACCGTTGCTGGTTTCCGGTGACAGCGCGCTGCCAATAAACATACGGATTACCATCAAAAAACGTTTTTCCATTAACGCCTGTTGCCAGGAGTCAATAAACGCGTCTTTGTTTGCAAAATTGAGTTTTTCGATCATGAGCGGCAAGACTTTGTCCTGAAGCGCGGTACTAAAATGCGCCCGGGTCGGGTAATAGCCTTGCAACGTCGATTTTCTCACATCCAACTCTGTGCTGAGTCGTTCATAAGTAATGTATTCCCAGCCTTCATTGATAAAGATGTTGAAAATCACCGCGTCATAGATACGCTTTTTGCGCTCTTTTTCTACTGCGCTGATGCGTGCCATAGGGTTACCTTTTGTAATAATTGTTCAATAACTATCCAGAACAAACATGTTTACCACAATCCGGCGCTGTTATCAGATCCGGATGGTAAAACCTGATTCACCAACAAAATATCGCTTAGGATCTGGTTGATTTTCGAGACCTGACCAAGTTCTTTGTGGCGGATAGAGTAAAATATCTCTCTGATATTATTAAGGTAACTGAGTTCATATCCAGAAGAAGAGAATGGCCAACGTAAATGCCATTGAGTTCGATAACGTCGATAAGTGGTATCAGGATTATCAGACACTGAAATCCATCAATCTGAGTGTCCGCGCCGGAGAAATTCCGGTGGTCTGTGAGCCATCTGGTTCCAGAAAATGACCTTTGTCGACACAGACATCACCAACTCTTCAGGCCTGATTTTCGAAATATGGCTGATCGCCGGTGCGGCTTATCTGGCCTTGTGCCAGGGGTTATCCCTGATGTTCCGGCGCCTCGAGCGAAGGCGCCTAAATCACCTAAAACGCTAAATAGTGGTCAGCCAGCAACGCCACAAATAACACCATCAGATGATAAATCGAAAATTTAAATGTCGTGATGGCGGAATCACTTTGCGGCGCATATTTCAGTGTCCAGGCAGAATGAATAAAACCAGCGCTGAGGATTGTCGATACACCCAGGTAAAGTGTACCACTCATGCCGACCAACACAGGCAACAAACAAATCAACGCCAGCAAAATCGTGTAGAGCAAAATGGATGTTTTCGTGTAGTCTTCACCGTGGGTGACCGGCAACATGGGTATATCCGCTTTGGCGTAGTCCTCTTTACGGTGAATCGCTAGTGCCCAAAAATGGGGGGGCGTCCAGATAAAGATGATCATTACCAATAACCAAGCGTGAGCATGCAGCTCCCCGGTAACGGCGGTCCACCCCAGAAGTGGCGGCATAGCTCCAGCGATCCCGGCGATAACGATGTTTTGTGGTGTCGCTCGTTTCAGATACATGGTGTACACCACCGCATACCCGAGCAAACTGGCCAATGTCAGCCAGGCCGTGAGCGCATTCACACCCCAGAATAAAATAGCAAATCCTACCAGACCGATGGCCGTTGCAAACATAAACACTCGAGACGCCTGAATGTCACCGGAGGGTAACGGGCGTTGATAAGTGCGCGCCATAATGGCGTCGATTCGTCTATCAATAAGGTGGTTCAACGCTGCCGCTGAACCAGCCATCAGCGCGATGCCACTGAGTCCCAATACCGCTGGCCACAAGGGTAGCGGTCCAGACACCGCCAAACACATACCAACCAGTGCCGTTAACAACATCAGTGCCACCACTTTGGGCTTGGTTAGTGTCAGATAGGTTCGCCACCCGGAACGCGCCTGGAAAGCGCTTTGAGAAACAGAAATAGACTTGCTCATTGAATGCTCTCCTTATTCAGAACTGGGACTAAATCGGGTTGTCGCAACAGATAGTTGGTATGCAACACCATCACCAATAGCACCGCGGCTCCCAAATTGTGGGCGACCGCGTTCAGAAGTGGCAGGCTAAACATCACGTTACTCACCCCCAGCAATATTTGCATCGCCAGGACCAGACTCAACCGAATCGCTGCGGTTCGTAATTGGCCACTAGGGTGACGAAAACAGTGATACGCCAAAGTAAGAACCATCAACATGGTCAGGAGAGCGCCGATACGATGCGTCACATGAATCGTCATTCTGGCTCCATACTCCAATACACCGAACTCGTAACTGTCATGACCAAAGTGCACGGGCGTAAACGCAGTGCGAAAGTCCAGATGCTGTAGCCAGTTGCCTTCACAAATGGGTAAGTCTGTGCACATCAGCGCAGCGTAATTCGAGGACGTCCAGCCACCAATAGCGATTTGTCCGACGACAACCAGCAAGGTCCCTAAGGCCAGAAAGCGCAGAGAAGACGACGCTGCTACAGGGCTGTCGCGGTGTATCGACTGAGTGAGTAACCAATGCAGAAAAGACAACGCGCATAACAACGTAAAACCGCCCAGCAGATGCCCCATGACCACGAGTGGCATCAGTTTCAGCGTCACCGTCCACATGCCGAGCAAGGCCTGAAAAACAACCAACACAGAGATCATTACCGGTAAGGTTTTAGGAATGGATTTTTCACGCAGGGACAGCGCCGTGATCAAAAACACCACTATGCCCAACGTACCGGCAAAATAACGATGAATCATCTCCAACCAGGCTTTTGGCGCATCCACCGTCAATCCGGGAAACAACTGATCCGCCCGCATCAACTGCTGTGTAGAACTCGGGACCGTCATGTGCCCGTAGCATCCAGGCCAGTCTGGGCACCCCAAACCGGCATCAGCCAGACGGGTGTATGCCCCCAGCATTATAACGCACACGGTCAGCAGCAAACTGAATCGAACCAGATAGATAACCTTCATACATGCTCCCTGCAATCAAAGGCTTACCCTACTCGGGACAACTTAAGCAATTTTCTTAAATCAGCCAGCAAATCCTTGCTCTGGGCAGCCAGCTCTGAGGCATTCCCAACTTTAGGGTACCGCATGACCAATGTTCCTAACGGGTCTACGATAACCACCTCAAACTCACTGATCTGTTCCACAAAAGCCTGACTGACCTCAATGGGATTAAAATCGTAGTCACCGAGAACGCGATTGTCACTGTGCGGCGTCATTAGCACCACGGGCGTCACCCGTTGCTGGTATTTGCCCAGAGCCACATGACTCTGCCTCAGCAGGTACAGTTGACGGTGACAAAAGTCATCACATTGTTCAGGAACCACGTACGCCAATTGCCAGCTCTGGTTGAGCAGCGGATTCACTAATCCGAGTGACTGATAGCTCACCGACGGTTCAATCAACTGTCCTTTGTTCGTCACACCGGATTGATACCAATGATTGACCAGGACGGTTTTTGCCAATAAAGCGGGTAAAGCAAACATAAAGACCAGCGACAGCAGAATCAGGCGTCCTTTCCATTTACGATTCATTCTTCACTCCTTGTCTTGTTGTTTTTCAGCGTTTTCATCAATATCCAACCACTGAGAACCAAGAGCGCAAGCGCCATCGAGAACCATTGCAGCGCGTAACCGTAATGTTTGGTTGAACTCAGTGGCACAGGCCGCCACGGCTGCGCGTAAGGCCAGTTTTGAACCGTGGGTTGCAATACATACGGCTCTAGGGTTATCTCAAACCATGTTGAAAGTGCATCGATGTCGAGACTCTGAATCCGAATCGGGTTGGTCTCTTCCAGTCCCAAGTCCGCACTGAGTGGGTTCATCGAGCGCTGATACAAACGCCCCTGCAATGTTTTCGGCTCTGTCAGCCAGTCTACTTCCGGCAGGACTTGCCTCGTTCCAGTTGAAGGAACAAAACCTCGCTCAAGCAAGAGGGCTTGCTTGCCAGAGGTCATCACCTGATATGCCAGATAGCCGACTTTGCCCTCAAAAGTCTGGTTATCCAGCAACACATACGCGCCAGGTACGGGGCTAAATTGCCCGCTGACTTTCAGACCGGTTACATCATCACCAACTGAAACCGACGAAATAGATCGTTCAGGCTGTGTTTGTCTGGCTGCCAGAGTGTGCTCTAGTTCTGATTTTTGCTCTCCCCGTGAGAGTTGCCAGAGCCCCAGTTTGACCAGAATCGAAAACACAACCACAGTTAGTACGGCGGCGAACCAAAAGCGGCCAGACTTCCATACATTGCTACTAGGAGCTGAAATGATATTGGCATTCAAAGTCTTACTGGTCCTACTCTTACTGTTCATCATTTTCAACCTGGCTCGCGCGCTGGTACAGATGGTTCGCTCTCCGGATGACGACAATGCCCGCCCTATGAGTCACTATTTGGGTCGCCGGGTTCTGCTGTCCGCTGTGGTAGTCGTATTACTCATTATTGCTCTGCTTGGAGGCTGGCTGGAACCCAATCCTCGTCCTTACTAAAGCACATACACAAAGACAAACAGGCATAGCCACACTACATCCACAAAGTGCCAGTACCAGCTCCCCGCCTGAAATGCGAAATGGTTTTTGGGGGTAAAGTGGTCATTGGCAATTCTGGCCAGCAATACGATCAGAAAAATCGTCCCCAAACACACATGCAAGCCATGAAAGCCAGTGAGCATAAAAAAGGTATTGCCATAAATGCCAGACTGCAGGGTAAGCCCCATTTCCTGATACGCATGCGCATACTCCACACTCTGGTAGTACAGGAAGAAACCGGCCAGAACGATGGTGATCTCCAGCCACACAATCAGCGCCATGCGTTTGTTTTTTTCCAGGCTGATGTGTGCCATCTGCAACGTAATTGACGACATTAGTAAGATGACCGTATTGAACAGCGGAATACCTTGCCAGGGCATGGCTTCGGTAGTCTCTCCGCCCGGTGTCTGCGTTAACGGCCAGAGCGCCTCAAATGTCGGCCACAACACTTCATTGGTCATGATGTTGTTGCCCGCGCCACCTAACCAAGGAACCGAAATGATGCGAGCATAAAAAAGAGCACCGAAAAATGCGCCAAAAAACATCACTTCAGAGAAAATAAACCAACTCATCCCCTGACGAAACGAGCGCGTGATCTGCTCTGAATACAATCCGGACATGGACTCCATGATCACACTGCGGAACCATCCGGCGAGAATGTAGAGTAAGGCGATAAAACCGATCAGTAATACCACTTTACCAAACACACCCGCATGCCCTTCTGCGCCTAAACTCTGTACCGTTAGTCCGGCCCCGAGCGCCACCAGAAACAGTGCCAGGGCGCCAACAATGGGCCAGCTGCTTTGCGCCGGAACGTAGTAACTCTGATGTTTTGAGCTCATTGTGTCGCTCCTTGATTCTCAGTACGGCGCGCGGCATCGGTCGATACCTGCACCACATCCGTTGATTTCGCTGTGATGTCATAAAGGGTGTAAGAGAGCGTCAAAGTATGGATCGATTCCGGAATGTCCGGCTCGATGTAAAAGATCAGTGGCATCTCTGCATACCCGTTGCCATCAAGCGGCTGCTGATTGAAACAAAAACACTCGATTTTATTGAAGTAAGTTGCCCCTAACCCCGGAGAAACAGAGGGTACCGCCTGACCGACAATTTTGTGTCCGGACAAGTTTTTGGCCAGATACGCGGTCTGAATCACCTGACCGGGATGGACGTTCAGTGATGTCTTCTCGGGTTTAAAACTCCAGGGCATGTCATGACTGATGTGCGCCATAAATTCCACCCGGATGGTCCGCGACTCATCGGGCACCATTCCCTGTGGCTGAATGGCTGAGACGGTATTGGTTTTGCCATTGATACCCAACTGCTCACACATCACGTCATACAGCGGCACAAGAGCAAACCCAAACCCAAACATGGCCACAACCGCAACCAGCAGTTTCAGGGTCAGCTTTTTGTTCTTGCCGTGAGAATCGTCCATGGTGCCCCCTTGCTTCAGTCCACCTTAGGCGGAGTAGAGAACGTGTGGTGCGGCGCTGGGCTAGGAACCGTCCACTCCAATCCCTCTGCACGTTCCCAAGGCTTGGCTTCCGCTTGTTCTCCCTCTCTGATGCACTTAATCACCACCCAGAGAAAAATCAGCTGCGACAGGCCAAAAGCAAAACCGCCAATCGAGACAATCTGGTTCACGTCTGCAAATTGGATGGCATAATCCGGGATCCGCCGGGGCATGCCAGCCAACCCCAGGAAGTGCATCGGGAAAAACAACACGTTGACGGAAATCACCGAACACCAAAAATGCCAGCGACTGAGGGTTTGGTCATACATGTGCCCCGTCCACTTCGGTAGCCAGTAATACGCAGCCGCCATGATGGAGAAGACGGCGCCGGACACCAGTACATAATGGAAATGAGCAACCACGAAATAGGTGTCGTGATACTGAAAATCGGCCGGTACGATCGCCAACATCAGGCCGGAAAAACCACCGATGGTGAACAGGACAATGAATGCGATGGCAAACAGCATCGGCGTTTCAAACGTCATCGCCCCCCGCCACATGGTCGCCACCCAGTTAAACACTTTGACCCCGGTCGGAACCGCGATCAACATGGTGCAATACATGAAGAACAACTCAGCGAAAACTGGCATGCCCGTGGTGAACATGTGATGCGCCCAAACCAGAAATGACAACAACGCGATACTGCAAGTGGCATAGACCATCGAATGATAACCAAACAACTTCTTACCACTAAACGCAGGTACAATGGCGGAAATGATGCCAAATGACGGTAGGATCATGATGTACACTTCCGGATGCCCAAAGAACCAGAAAATGTGCTGGAACATCACCGGATCTCCGCCACCAGCGGCGTCAAAAAAGCTGGTGCCAAAATATTTATCGGTCAACACCATGGTCACGGCTCCCGCCAGCACCGGCATCACGGCAATCAACAAAAACGCTGTGATCAACCAGGTCCAGACAAACATGGGCATTTTGAACCAGGTCATCCCAGGGGCACGCATATTGATGATGGTGACGATGACATTGATCGCCCCCATGATCGAACTGATCCCCATGATGTGGACAGAAAACACAAACAAGGCGGTGCTATCGGGCCCGTAGGTGGTCGAGAGCGGAGCGTAAAACGTCCAGCCAAAATTCGGCCCGCCACCCGGCATAAACAAGGACGATAACAAAATCAGAAAAGCGAAAGGCAGAATCCAGAAACTCAGGTTGTTCATCCTTGGTAACGCCATGTCCGGCGCACCAATCATCAGTGGAATCATCCAGTTTGCCAGACCGGTAAAAGCAGGCATCACCGCACCAAACACCATAATCAAACCATGCACGGTTGTCATTTGGTTAAAAAATTCGGGTTCAACCAACTGCAATCCCGGCTGGAACAGCTCCGCCCGGATCACCATCGCCATCGCACCACCGATCAAGAACATGGCAAAACTGAACCACAGATAAAGCGTTCCGATGTCTTTGTGGTTGGTGGAGTAGATCCAGCGGGCAATCCCACTCGGCGCAGCATGATGATCTGGTTCATCAATCGCGATGGTTGAATTGGACCGACTCAGTTCAGCATCCGCAACTGGCGCCGATTTTGCGTTTGTGTCAGTGGACGTATTCATTGCCCCTCCTTAGACTCCTGGCCCTGCATTTTGAATGCATTGACGTCAGAGGCTTGAACCACATCGCCGGTATCGTTGCCCCATGCATTACGCTGATATGTCACCACTGCCGCGATTTCCTTGTCGGTCAGCTGATTGGCAAATGCCTGCATTGCTGTACCCGGTCGACCATGGACAATGGTATCCAGATGCACATCCAGATCGCCGGTAGCCACTTTACTGCCTTTAATCGCCGGAAATGCCCCCGGGACCCCCATTCCGTTGGCCTGATGACACACAGCGCAGCGGGCGGTGTAGACGCTTTCACCCTGTTGCATCAATTCCTCTTTTGACAGCGATGCGGTCAATGCTGATGCTGCTTCCTGCTTGGCTTGAGCCAGCTCGGCTTTCTTATCACTCAGCCACTGCTCATAATCAGCCTCTTCCATGGCTTGCACTACAATCGGCATAAAGCCATGCGCTCTACCACACAACTCGGCACATTGACCCCGGTAAACCCCGGGTTCATCGATACGTGTCCAGGCCTCATTGATAAAGCCAGGTACCGTATCTTTTTTAACGGCGAATGCCGGCACCCACCAACTGTGGATCACGTCGTCAGAAGTCAGCAGAAAACGAATTTTGCGATGAATCGGCACCACCAGCGGGTTGTCGACTTCAAGCAGGTAGTGCGCCCCTTTCTCTTCCACCCCTTCTATCGACTTTTGACTGGTCGCCAACAAGCTAAAAAATTCCACCTCTTCGTTGAAGTAGCTGTAATGCCACTTCCATTGAGAACCGGTGATTTTTATCGTCAAATCAGACTGGGAAGTATCCTCCATGGCAACGAGTGTTTTGGTCGCCGGAATCGCCATCAACACCAGAATAATGATGGGAATAACCGTCCAGACAATTTCAACCCGGGTGCTTTCATGGAAATGAGCGGCCACCGCGCCTTTCGATTTGCGGTGTTTAAAAATGGAATAGAACATCGCGCCAAACACCACGATGGCGATGGCACAGCAGATATAAAAGATGAGCATGTGCAGCTCATATACTTTGCCACTTATCTCCGTCACACCACGCGTCATGTTCAGTGAGTGTTCGGCAGACATAGCAGGAAAGGCGAAACCAACAAACAGAAAACTGGTCAGCGTCCTTGGATCGATCAGTGATCTTTTCATCAAAAGATTTCTCCTCTGTCCCCCCAGTACCTGAGAGGTACTGTTTAGGAAAACTTCCGTAGAAACAGCGAATTCGGCACAATTTGTTATATTTATGTTAATTAACGTTAGTTAACGATTATCGAATGCGCAAGAAAGTCCAAACTAAAGTGTGCAACGCCTTTAAAAGGTAATTTTTGACAATTCGCTCAATGAGATAACAAGAGTTATGATCAGTTTAGCGATTGCGCCCCCACAAATGATAATGAATATCACTTAATATTCATTTAACACATAAACAAAGGTTGGATTAACAATGGAAAAGATCACTCAGTGGCTTGAAAGAGACCCAGATCCAAGAACTCAACAAGAACTCAAAGCCCTCATTGAGGCGAATAACACTGCTGAGCTTGATGATCGTTTCAAGTCCCGTCTTGAATTTGGTACCGCAGGCTTACGTGGCAAAGTGGGTTGCGGACCAAACCGTATGAACCGCCTGGTGATTCAGGAAACTGCAACCGGTTTGGGCCACTACCTCACCGAACAGATCCCACAGGCCGCCCATCGTGGCGTAGTGATTGGTTATGACGGGCGTCCGGATTCGCAGCAATTTGCTCACGATACCGCCGCCGCACTGGCGGCTCAGGGTATTAAAGTCTACCTGACACATAAAGTCGCCCCAACGCCCGTGGTGGCATTTGGCGTGATGCATTTTGGTGCCGCTGCGGCCGTCGTAGTCACTGCCAGTCACAACCCTCCAGAATACAATGGCTTCAAAGTCTATTGGGAAAATGGAGCACAGATCATTCCCCCACACGACTCCGGTATTGCGGCCAAAATCGATCAGGCCGCCACTCAACCTCTGGCACTGATGCCTTTAGACCAAGCCGAAGCACAGGGTTTACTGGTGTGGCTAACAGACGATTACTACCAGACTTATCGCCAGGTCATGAACAACAACGAGTTGCTGGCTAACCATACGAAGCCAGACGCCATTGGTCTGGCTTACACCGCCATGCACGGTGTCGGCGCAGACATGGCAGAGACGTTGCTCAAAGATGCCGGATTTCATCAGGTTTACAGCGTTGTGGAGCAACGTGAACCAGATGGTGCATTCCCAACGGTGAATTTCCCTAATCCGGAAGAAGCAGGCGCCATGGACATGGTTATGGCACTGGCCGCAAAACATGGGGCGCAACTGGCGTGTGCCAACGACCCGGACGCAGACCGCTTCGCTGTAGCGGTACGCAAGCCGGATGGTGATTATCAAATGCTGACCGGCGATCAGGTCGGGACCTTGTTTGGCCATTACTTGTTGGCCAAAAGCCCGACTCCGGACAAACAACTGGTGGGGAATACCATCGTCTCTTCAAGCTTGCTCAGCAAAGTCGCTCAAGCGGCGGGGGCCGAGTACTACCAAACGCTAACCGGATTTAAATGGCTGACCAACGTTGCCATGCAGAAGCAGAGCGACCAACACCAGTTCCTGTTCGCTTACGAAGAAGCGCTGGGTTACACCGTCGGGAATAAAGTCTGGGATAAAGATGGCTTATCTGCGCTGGTGGCCTTTGCTCAGCTAGCGGCAGAGCTGTACAGCCAGGGTAAAACCATCTGGGATCAACTCGAGACCATTTACCGTCAGCACGGCATGTACATTAATGCGCAACGCTCCATCGCACTCGATCCTGGTGCACCTCCGGTCGGAGATAAGTTACGCGCCAATCCGCCATCAGAGATTGCAGGGATGAATGTCGAAGTCATCGAGGACTTCAAAACGTCTACCCGAACAACCATCGATGGTAAAACGCTGCCTATTGATTTGCCGGTTAGTGACGTATTGATCTACCACCTGGCAGGCGGTGCCCGAGTGGTGGTACGCCCTTCCGGTACTGAGCCTAAATTAAAATGCTACTACGAAGTGGTCGGCCAATTCACCGACAGCGATAGCTATGAGCGGGCCTATCAACGCGCCGAAGCGCAAATGAATGAACTGATTGATTTCCATCAGACATCGCTCTGAGCCAATCACCATTGGAATCAAAAAGCAGCCTTTCAGGCTGCTTTTTGCTTTTGTTAGCCAATGGCTTTCTGTAAAAAGATTTTATCCACGCCGCGAGTCGGGTAACCGGTATATCGCCCGACTTCTTCGAACCCCAGCTTGATGTAAAATTCTCTGGCCTGAAAGGTAAACGTATCCAGATACAAGTGAGTCACGCCCAGCGCTTTTGCCTCTGCTTCTGCACGCAACATGAGCTGGCGCCCGACCCCTTCACTGCGCAGACTGTCATCCACCCAAAGGAACTCAACAAACAGCGTATTGGCGTAGATTTCTCCCGTCAGGCCACCCTTTACCTCCCCGAGCTCATTGCGCGCGAAACACGCCACGGGAGTCACGTCCTGTTTGGAAAAGTGCGGACGGTTGTAACGAATGATGCCCTGGCGTACGGTCTGATAATCCGCTTCATCCGGATGTTGTACAAAATCAATGTCCATGTTTCATTACTGTCCTTCGATAAACAAAGGGCTTTTCTACCAGAAAAGCCCTTAAGTCGTCTTGCTCTGCTGCTTCAGAGTGTGAAGCCACTCAGCATCCAGAGCGCCAGCAAGATAAAGATCGCGCCCATAAACTTATGCTGATAAGTTCGAAAACGCTGATTGGACAACAACGAGCGTCCTAGTGAGCCAACCAGCGCTACCAGGACAAGATTGAACGTCAGACCGAGAACATTCAGCAGCAATCCCAATGCCAGCATTTGTTCTCCCGACGAAGCGTCAATATTGGTGGACACAAACTGAGGCAAGAACATGACGAAAAACACCAAGGCTTTAGGGTTGAGCAGATTACTGATCAGTGCACGCTGATAGAAGGTTCGGGCCATCGTGACTCCGGCGTCCAGTTCAGGCGCTGCACTTGCTTCTGCGCGCAAGCAATCCCATCCCATTTTAAGCAGATATGCTCCGCCCAGTACGTGCAACGCTTTGAGCGCAAGAGGGCTCATGGCAATCAACGTCGACACCCCAATCGCGGCCAGCAGAGTCAGGATAATTCCAGAGGTCGCGTTACCCAAGCTGGCAAACAGACCCACACGGCGGCCATAGCTCATACTGGAGCTGGCAATCAACAACATGTCGGGGCCGGGAAGCAGCAGTAAGGCGACGACGGCCGTCAGATATACTGGCAAAATGGAAAGATCGATCATAGCAATAATATTATGGAATCAGGAAAGCGCCGGATTTTATATCAGCCAAGAAAAACAATCCATTACAAACCACTCAATAAGAGCGTAAAAATAGAGCGTTTGAGATTGTTTTTTAACCTAAGCTGTCATGACGAAAAAAGCAATTTTGTACAAAACAGGCGAAACGACTTACGCTAGGCTGAGTCAGGATGTATTTAAACAACGGGCATAAGATGGCAAAGAACGCAGAGCACTTTACTGAAACCGCAAACTTTCAGTTAGCCAAAGAGCTTGGCGGCCTGGAATTACTGGATGCTAAATACAAGCATCAGAACTTTTCTCGTCACAGCCATGAAGGCTTTACGATCGGGGTGATAGAAAAAGGCGCCCAGCGCTTTTACCGGACGGGGGGCAATCACGTGGCCCCACAAGACAGCATCATCCTCGTCAACGCTGATGAAGTCCATAATGGTCACTCCGCCACCGATCATGGTTGGGAGTACAAAGCCATGTATCCATTGCCTGAACAATTCTCCGCGTTAACCGAAAATGCCTGTTCGTCTGGGCTTGGAATCCCTTACTTCCCTGAACCTGTGGTGTATGACCCCGAGATGGCACAGCAACTGCGTCTGGTGTTTGACACGCTGACACACTCTGACAACCGCTTGCTGCGAGAAACGCTGGTATACGGCTCATTGGTCAAGCTGATTTGCCGGCACGGTAAACGTAGGGTTGATGAGCCGCCCGTCAGTCGCAGTCAAAAACAACTCCTGCTGGTGAAAGAGTTTCTGGACGACTTTCCTCAGGCAGATGTGTCACTGGAAGATCTGGCAAAACTGGCCGGACTCAGCCCTTACTATCTGGTGCGGACTTTCCAGAAAGCATTTGGTTTTCCTCCGCACGCCTACCAAATCCAGTCTCGATTACGCTGCGCCCGGTCGCTGCTAAGACGTGGCCATTCGATTTCCGATGCCGCTCAGGAAGCAGGCTTTCACGATCAAAGCCATTTGCATCGCCACTTTAAAAGAGCCATGGGAATAACCCCGAAACAATATCTGACCTCCATCCGCTTACGATGATGCACCTGGCATAGCAATTTTGTGCAATCCTCACTGGATGTTTTGTGGCTAGATAACCTCATGATTTTTCAATAACGATAACGCTATGGATACCACCGTTTTGCAAACTTCTTCATCTGACTGCCCGCGTAAACTTTTCTGGCGGGGTACTGTTGCCATGATTCCACTGAGTGTGGCTGTGATTCCCTGGGGACTTCTGGCGGGTTCGTTTGCCATTGATGCCGGACTCAACGCGCTTGAAAGCCAGGCGCTATCCGCGATTCTGTTTGCGGGCTCGGCACAACTGGTCGCGACCGGTATGCTGAAAGCAGGTGCGGGCTTGGCAACCTTGTTGCTGACCACATTTTTCATCACGTCGCGTCACTTTCTTTACAGTGTATCCATGCGCCAAAAGGTCAGCCCAATGCCACTCAAATGGCGGTTGGCACTGGGTTTCCTCCTGACTGATGAACTGTTCGCTGTTTGCGGACAACAGTCTGAGAAACAATTTAACCGCTGGTATGCGCTCGGTGCCGGGTTGAGTTTTTATTTCGCCTGGAACGCAGCCACACTGGTTGGCATCATCGCGGGCAGCTACATCCCCGCACTGAATCAACTTGGCCTAGAGTTTGCCGTCGCGGCGACCTTCATTGCGTTGGTCATACCACATGTTGTCAACCTACCGGTCGTGACAGCGGTAATAGTCTCTCTGGTATTGTCTGTGATGCTGAATCACTGGCAAGTGGAAGGAGCCCTGATGATCGCCAGTATCGGAGGAATGCTGGCCGGTTATTTGTGTGAAACCTGGCGAAAGAAAGGAGTTTAACAATGGTGATCGTATCCATCCTTGCCATGACGGCACTGGTTTTTCTCAGTCGCTACCTGTTTCTGGAGCCCAAACTGCCACTCAGACTAAATCCTCAGGCACAACGTCTGCTGAGCTACTCCAGCCCGGCGGTTTTGACCGCGATTTGGGCACCGATTGTGTTTATGCCCGAACAGGACCAGTTGTGGGTGGCCGCCGACAATCCGTATATATGGGGGGCGGCACTGGCGGCCCTACTGGCCTGGAAAACGCGCAACGTATTACTCACCACGCTCATCAGCATGGCCGTCTTTCTGCTGCTGAATCTGTGGGTATTTGCCCATTAAGCGTGTCGTTTAGAGCTAACCGAAAAAGAACGTCAGCAACACGATAACGGCGGCGAGCACTACGGTGACTTTCACCAACAATCCTAAGTTTCCGCTGCCACCATTCGGTGCCTGATTACAACAACCCATAAAAAAACCTCCGCTGATAGATGTCACTCATCACGGAGGTTACGCTTTGCCCTTGGGTGAAGGTAAAGGAATTTGTTTCAGTCAGCGAGCCATTCAATTTCGATCAGCGTTTGCTCACCGCATTTTAAACGCCCGAGGAAAACATCCCCCTGATGTACTTCTCCGACTCCCTGTGGCGTCCCGGTCATCACGATGTCGCCATCATTCAGCGTCGTGTAACTTTTCAGTTCATCAAGAATCGTCAGTGGTGGGTACATCATTTGCGTCACTTTTCCGCATTGTACGCGAACACAGTTGATGAACAGTTCAAGTTGTAACGCATTGATATCCATGCCACTGAGCGGCAGGAAACGACTAAAGACCGCAGAACCATCAAAGCTTTTCGCCCGTTCCCACGGCAACCCTTTGGCTTTGAGTTTTGACTGCAATTCACGTTTGGTCAGGTCGAGGCCAAGACCCACTCCGCTATACTGACCGTTTTCAACGACAAAACAGATCTCCGCTTCGTAGTGCAGGCGCTCATCACGAAAGGAATGCAGACGCTGACTGATACAGGAATTGGCTTTGTTGAACACCACCATTTCATCTGGCACCGCATTGTTCAACTCCTGAATGTGTTCGAGGTAGTTACGGCCGATGCACAATATCTTGGACGGCGTAATGACTTTATCCTGTAAGCGAACGGATTGCATAAACTCTTCCCTGATGTGAATAAGAGAGCAGATTTTAGCCTAGTTGAAAAAATTCAGAAGTAAATCAATGAACTTCGTTGCAAAAGTAAGATCGCAGCCCCATTCTGCGACTTCATTCTCTTTGGTTATCCGCGTGCCATCGGATTGATGGCGGCCCGATGACCCAAAAATAAAACGCCTGTCCAAAACGAACAGGCGCAAACACAAGTTGGTGTGTTTAGGCAGTAGATTCTAGTTATAGGTAGTAACGAGCACCGATGATCCACTCATCGTTTTCATCGCTGTTGTAATCGTTACCCAAGTCGAACTGATACCCTGCAAAACCAACCAGCTTCGGTGTGAAGTTGTACTCTGCTTGCAGAGCCGTCTGGCTGAATACGGTATCGCTGTCGTCATTGTCTTCAACTGCTTCGTAGTTGATGCTCAGGTTCAGGCCGTTGCCCAGACCGTACGCGACCAACGCTTCATACGCATCGCTGTCTTTGACCTTGCCACCGGCAAATCCATCGTTCATGTAGTCGTTCATGGCGTAAACCAAAGCCACGTACAGACCTGAACCATAGCTGCCGTACTTCGCTGAGAAAATGCTGGATTCTGCGTTTTCCTGACTACCTACACCCACGTCACCGCCGCTGTAGGCATAACCGATAGAGAACGCACTGAAAGAGAATGTCAGACCTGCCTGGATACGTGCATCGTACATGTCGTGCTCGCCTTGCCAGCCCAGACCCATAGCCAGTTCACCCACATCGCCAATCGCAAAAGCGTTGCGGTAGCTGACCATACGTTCGGCACGGGCAGTACCCAGATCGTATTGATCGTCATACAAGAAGTTGTTCGCGAACGCGATTGGTAAATCCGCAATACCACCGACATCGTAGTATGGCGACCACTGAGTACCCACCACCAGACGACCGTAGTCATCGTGTGTTGCACCAATGTAGCCCAAACGAGTTGCAAAAGAGTTGTCACCACCTTCCAGGTAGTTCAGAGACCATTCACCTTTTGCGTCGACAACGACACCGTTGCCCAGATCTTGCGATCCCGCCACATTGATACGTGGAGAAACCTGATTAACCTGAACTTCATCAGAACCGTCGTAGTTAACGCCGCCATCGTATTCACCGACACCCACGGAAACGTGACCGCCGATGGACAGAGTTGTACCTTCGTTGTTGTAAACTTGCGCTGCGAAGGCTTGAGTACCACATGCTGTCGCTGCCACTGCTGCAGCTAATAATTTCATCTTCATCTTATAATGTCCGTATTACTGGTTTAATAACGAGTTCGAATCAGAGCTAAAGCACTGATACATCACGAACACTTCAACCGTAGTACATAAAAATCACATTTCAAATGCAACGTGCCACATACGTGAAGATGTACAAAAAAACGCCTGCTCCTAATGGAGCAAGCGTCAATAATTACTCTTGGACAGAGTGGGACGAGTTTATAGGTAGTAACGCACACCCAGCAACCACATGTCATCTTCAGCGACATCGATGTCATTGCCCAGATCGAACTGATAGCCAGCGAAGCCGACAAAGCTTGGCGTAAAGTTGTATTCGGCCTGCAGTGCCATTTGGCTGTAGATGGTGTCGTTGTTCTTGTCGTCTTCCACACCTTCATAGTTGATACTGATATTCAGGCTGTTGGCAAACGCGTAAGCCAGCAGACCTTCCATCGCAATGGACTCTTCCAGGCCACGATTCATGTATTCGTTCATGGCATAAACCCCCGCCACATACAAACCTTTACCATAGGTACCGTAGCTGGCGCTGAGCATGTTCGACACCGCAGTGTCTTTCGCGCTTGTCCATTGAACATCACCCGTGTTGTACGCATAGTTGAAGCTGAACCCAGCAATCTTATACGTCAATGCCGCTTGTACGCGGTCATCATATTTGACGTTGGCGGCATTCAATTCATCGGTTTTCGACCCCTGCCAGCCTAAGCCAAACGAGAATTCACCGGCATCACCGAAACTGAACCCGTTGCGGTACGAAATCATTTTATCCGCACGGCCTGTGCCCAGCGGGCCATGATCGTCATACAAGAAGTCGTTCGCATAAGCGATCGGCATATCAGCAATACCCGCGGCGTCGTAATACGGTGACCATTGTGTGCCCACAACAACCCGGCCGTAGCTATCGTGCGTCAGCCCAATGTAGCCCAGACGCGTCGAAAACGACTCTTCACCGCCATCAAGATAGTTCAGCGCCCACTCTCCTTTTGCATCGGCGGTAAAGCCATTGCCAATATCCTGAGTCGCATTGAAATTGATACGTGGAGAAACCTGCTGGACTTCCGTATCGCCCTGTTCAGAGCCACCGAGACCAACAGAAACATGACCACCCACTGAAAACGTGGTCCCTGCATTGTTGTAAAGTTCTACTGCAAATGCCTGTGATCCAAACGCCGCAGTAGCCACTGCCATAGCTATAAGCTTTTTATTCATTTTTTATTTCCATATTTTGTTGTGTTTTTTGGTCCACCGTCACCGAGTTTGTTACCACCCGGTTAACAGTTAGATTCAATGTATCTATGGAAACAGAGAAAGTTGCATAAAATGATATAAAACGATAAAAACACATTTATCAAAAAGAAAAAGCCTTTCTTTTCATACAGAAAGATAAAAATCATCAAAGTCATTGAGATAAGTTTTGATGTTACAGTTAGAAACAATGATGACTGACATTAAAACGAATGTCTCACCCATTCAGACCCAAAACCGTCAATAACAATTAATTAACATCGTTATACATCTGACTGCATTAACGTACCAGACATTATCCACTGGCCAGACACAGGCTCCGGTTACAATTCCACGTGAAAACAGACTTGATCTTTGTGCAAAAACCTCTAGCCTTTGAATCGCTTATTGAACATCAACAAAGAGTTTACTGTGCGCCTATTCCGCCGAACCACATCCGCGTATTTATCACTGCTGCTAGCGGTGATGGTGGTCGTGCTGTGCGCAGTGAAAACCACTACCGCGTATCAGAACGCTCCTCAGCCGTATCTGTCCGTCCATGTTGATGACAGCCACGACACACAAGCTGAAAGCTCAGCGTCACCGTGTAAGCTGACAGAGAAGCTACTCACCCAGTCTCTGGCAAATCTGGAAACCTTGACGCCGCTACTGATTCTGATCGCCCTGCTCTTCTCTGGTGCCGTACAAACCCAACAAGTGCAACGAGCTGCACCGTCTGAGTTCACCGTACCCAAATTACGTATCCACATCACTCACTGTATTTTCCGGGAATAGAGTGCGACGTCTTATTTCGTCGTATCACTATTTTTGGAGAAACCATGTGCACAAATTAATTACTTGTCTGTTGTCTGACAGACGCTTTATCTTACCTGCGATGCTGGTCATGCTGTGCTTTGCCACGCTGCCCGTGCAGGCTCAAACAACCGGCTGGATACAAGATCCTGCACACCCGCCCGTCAAAGTCCGGTTACTGTCGACCGGCCACCTGGACAGTGACAATCGCACCCTGGAAATGGTGCTTGATGTCGCGTTAGAGGGAGAGTGGAAAACCTATTGGCGCAGCCCCGGCGAAGGCGGCATCGCTCCGGAGCTGGACTGGCGTGAATCGCAAAATATTCGCAACATCGAGTGGCGCTGGCCAGTTCCGGCTTACTACGAACAGTTGGGTGTGCAGACGCTGGGCTACAAGCATCAGGTTCACTTCCCACTCCTGGTGGAAGTCAATGACCTCAACCAGCCTGTCCGGCTCAAGGCCAACCTGCGCCTGCCCAGTTGCACCAACATTTGTGTGGTCACCGATTACCCCATTGAGCTCAACGTAGATCCACACGATCTAAGCCCTGACAGTGAAGCTGCGTACCTCTTCGCTCAGGGCAACAGCCAGACGCCAGCCCGAAACGGGCAGATTGAAGCCGTGGCCAACTACTGGGATCACAACGCTCAGACTCTGACAGTTGAACTGCGTAGCGAGACTCCCTGGCAAGAGCCTCAGGTATTGATCGATGGTCCGGACGTTGCCGATGATTTCTTTTCCGAGCCAACGTTGCAGATTGACGGTCACACGCTGTTTGCACGCTTTCACGTCAGCAACTGGCTGGGTAAGGCAGATCTTCGCGACAAATCCGTGCTCATCACCGTTTCGGACACACTGCTGTTATCCGAAACCCGCACCCTAGTGTCGACCACGCCACTCACCCTGCCGCAAAATGGCAATGTCTTATGGATGATAGGAGTGGCGTTACTCGGAGGCTTGATCCTCAATATCATGCCGTGCGTTCTGCCGGTGCTAGGGATGAAAATCAACACTTTGCTGGTCAACCAGAGCGCCTCTCGTGGTCATATTCGCCTGTCATTTTTGGCCTCTGCAAGCGGGATCATCACCTCGTTCCTACTGTTGGCTCTGGGACTTTCGCTACTGAAATTCGCCGGTCATGCTGTGGGTTGGGGGATTCAGTTTCAGAACCCGTGGTTCATTGGTTTTATGGCACTGATCACCCTGCTGTTCTCGGCCAACCTATTTGGCCTGTTTGAATTCCGATTGCCTGGTGGCCTGAATACCTGGCTGGCGACGAAAGGAAATCACTCTTACTCGGGTCATTTTATCCAGGGCGCCTTTGCAACGCTGCTGGCAACACCATGCAGCGCGCCATTTCTCGGTACCGCCGTGGCTTATGCGCTGGCCGCCAGTTACCTTGAAATGTGGATGATTTTTTTCGCACTTGGAGTGGGCATGAGCCTGCCGTGGCTGGTGATGGCGGTTTGTCCTTCGTTGGTGAAATGGCTACCGAAACCCGGCCGTTGGATGAGCCACGTTAAGTGGTTGTTTGCGGGCATGATGCTCCTGACCAGCCTATGGCTGGTGTGGTTGATGAAAAACTTTACAGGCACCGGGCTTAGTCTGCTCATGATGGGAACCGTGCTGCTGAGCGTAGGCGTGTTGCTCGCACGCCGTTATGGCCGTCAGGCAACGGTGCCGATGGCGGTGGTGACAATTTTCGCGCTGGGCGGTGGATTGATCACTGGCAGCCTGACCGCCAACAGTTGGGCCACCCCGATCGTCGACGATCTCACCTGGCAGCCGCTGGATGCGACAGCCATTCCGACTTTGGTCAGCCAAGGTAAAGTGGTATTTGTCAACGTCACAGCGAACTGGTGCATCACCTGTAAAGCCAACAAAATCGGCGTGATCTTACAGGATCCGGTCTATAGCGCTCTGAAAGCGCAGGACATCGTACTGATGCAGGGCGACTGGACCAAGCCCAGTGATTCGGTTACGGCCTATCTGCGCGAACACGGCCGTTTTGGCGTGCCATTTAACATAGTGTATGGGCCTGATGCCGCCAGTGGAATCGCACTGCCCGTCATACTCAGTGATACTGAGGTAATACAGGCCCTTCACTCTGCCGGGAGCGATCATGACAAGAAAAAGTGAGGAACCAATCCGGACTTCAAGACTCAAAAAGTGGTCAAAAGAACTCGGTTTGATGATGATCGTTGTGGTGGCGATCTCACTGCTCATGGATCGCTATTACAGCGCCGATATGCCCGATGGAGACGCGCCACCGATTGTGGCTACGGCTCTATCTGGTGAGACCATCGACGTCATTAAAGCCAGCCGTGAAAAACCGGTTATTGTGTATTTTTGGGCGACCTGGTGCGGTGCTTGCCGCTGGGTTAGCCCAACGATCAATTACTTTGCCGACCAGCATACTGTCGTCTCTGTGGCACTTTCATCCGGTCAGGATGAACGAGTACGACAGTACATGCAGGCTAAACAGTATCAGTTCAGCGTACTCAATGATTCCACCGGGCATATTAGCCGGGATTGGAACATCGCTGTTACGCCGACGATCGTTATCATCAAAGACGGCAAAATCAAGAGCATCGCAACCGGCATTACCTCTCCGGTTGGCTTGTGGCTCAGAACTCTCTTCGCCTGACAGCGAGAATAAAGGAATACCTACATGAAAAAATCAATCGTCAGTATCGCACTCGCATCCACCCTGCTTTTCACGGCCAACGCGATGGCCTCGCTCTCTCCTGCTCAGCAAAAGCAGCTCAACGAGATTCAGCAGTTACTGGAAAATAATCCTGATATTATCAGTGATCTCCACGCCAGCTTGAATCAGTATGTGGAAAGTCAGGCGCAATTTGAACAGGTAAAACAAGCTAGCCAGGCCTGGCTGAACAACACCCAGGTTCACAGTGTCACCGGCAATCCGAATGGCAACACCGTGCTGATCAACTTTACCGACTACAACTGTCCGTACTGTAAAAAACTTGAAGCGGGCATCGACCAACTGGTCAAAGAATATAACGACGTGAAAGTGATCAATATTTACGTACCGCTGCAACAGCAACAAGTGGCTGGACTGGATACCAATTCCGCCATCTACGCGCTGAATGTGTGGCAGAAAGCACCGGATAAATTCGCTCAGGTGCATGCGTTGTTGGTGGCGAAAAATGGCCGTCACACCAAAGAGTCTCTGGAGGCCATTGCGAAGAAAACCAACACCGCACAATATCTGGTCGCGAATAAAGATGTAGAAGCGTCGATCATTAAAAATCTGCAAACATTTACTAACTTGGGTCTGCGCGGTACGCCGGCCATTTTTGTTGGCGATGACGTTGTGCCGGGCTTCATTCCGTACGCGCAGCTCAAACAAATGGTTGAGAAGGAAATCAATAAAAACAGTTGATTTATCAATCTATTAAATCAGAACGAAGTCTAGAGAAAACTGATTGTTTCCTCATTAATCTGTAGTAAAACTGCTTGCCCGCTCTGCATATCAGAGCGGGCATAATTAATATTTTCTAAATAAAACCGACACTTAACAGTCACACTCCAGAAATCAAACTTTCATTTTAAACATCTACCTTACTTCCCATCCCAAAACAATCGGGCAATGAAGCTCAAGTACGACTAATAAGGTAAATAAAATGAAAAAAGCAGCAATTTCTACTGCGATCCTGACAGCATTGGTATCTGGTTCTTCTCTGGCTGCAACAGTTTACAGCAATGACGGCACGGAACTGAAAATCGGCGGCCGCGCAGAATTCCGTGGTGACTTCAATGGTGCTGAAGACGGCAAAGACATCGAAGGCACAATGAAAAACAAAAGCCGCGTGCGTGTAAACGTCGTGGGTTCGACTCAGATCAGCGATTCTCTGTCTGGTTTCGGTAAGTACGAAGCAGAGCAATCTGTTTTGTCCTCTGGCGACAAAGACGCGAACACTGAATTCAAACAACGTTACGCTTTCGCGGGCCTGAAAGGCGACTTCGGCTCAGTCTCCGCTGGTCGTCAGGACACCGCAGGCGTTCAAATCTCCGACATGTCAGATATCGGTACTTACACAGGCGATCAGAAAGCCTTTATCAATGCCGGTAACGAGCAGATCAACAACACGTTTGCATACGGCTACAACACCGACACATTGTCGATTAAAGCAAGCTTCATTGCTGGCGAAGAAAAAGACACAGATGGCTACGGTATTTCTGCTATTTACACTCTGCCTATGGGTCTGGGTTTTGGTCTGGGCTACGCGGCCAATGACAATGGTCAGGGTGCTGGCTCGGCAAACCAAATCATTGCTGGTATCAACTACGAGATGGACGCACTGTACCTGGCAACCACTTACACCATGGGTGATCTGGATGACGACGCGGATACCGAATTTGAAGGTCTCGAATTCGCGGGCCACTACAAATTTACCAAACAATTCCGTCTGATTGCGGCTTACGTGAAACAAGAAGAAGACGCAGCGAAAAATGACAGCGTCGATACTGCTGACTTCTTCGAGCTGACTGCACGTTACGACTTCAACAAGTCTATCCGTGGTTACGTTGCGTATAAACTGAACAACCTGGACGATAAAGACACTGGTTACGACGTTAACGATTCTGTACGTCTGGGCCTACGTTACGACTTCTGATATTTACCTGTCCGTAAATACTCGTGAAAACTCAGGCCGGGCATCTGCTCGGCCTTTTTAATTGCACCAGATAAGTTCAAGTTTCACCAGAAGAAGGCAAATCGGATATATTCAAAACTTCAAGTTATTATAAATCAATCACTTAAAAAGTGGCACGCGAACTGCAATACAGTAAGTACAAATGCTCGGCAGCGTTTGTGCTTCATTTTTATAGTCCCGGCAGAGACTATAAAGAGTTTCATGTTCTTTCCGCCTCCCTCTCGGGAGGCGTTTTTTTTATTTGACCAAACGCACCAGTAACGCCCCGGGCTCACGCAGCGCATCATTGCAATAACTGACCACCACCCCGAAATCCGGAGCCAGATAGCGATGCACTTCGTCGCCAAACGCATCGTACTGGATCGCCAGTAGATCATCTTTATTGATGCGGTCTAGTAAATTGACCTGTGGCAGAACAAAACCACCACGGCTCGCGCGTACCGAAATGACCTGTTGCGCTTTCATCGTATCTTGCGTGCGCACGACCTGCCCCTCACACACGCCGTAATGACGCAGAGTATTCATCACACCGGCCACTGCTCGATCAATCAAATCCGGCTGGGTTACTTTACCCATACCGACTTCCACCGTAATGCAGGGAACACCGTGATTGTTCCATACCGTCTCCAGCACTCCCTCTTCCCCGGGATCATCTAAAATCATGTCCGGATTCATCAATCGAGCCAGGGTCGCGGCGGATTCAACACGACAATCAGCAAACACATACAAAGGATAAACCGTACCACGTGTCTGAGTATGCAGATCAATGGCCATATCTGCATTCGGCTGCAGTAAATGCGTCCAGATAGCATGCAGGTATCGCTGCGCCGCATCGCCGTCCGGATTTCCGGGAAAGCCACGGTTAAGGTTCGCGCTGGGTATTTCCGGATCTGAGCTGGTAAAATCACGACTGTGACTGAGCACACCGGGCAGATTCATCAGCGGCAACACCACAACCGTCCCACACAGCGGTTGCTGATGCAGCGCACGAGCCAGCGCCTGGGCGGAGAGAATCCCGTTCATTTCATCACCGTGTACGCCTGCTGTGATCACCACCCGGTGACCCGCGTTTTGTCCTTTGATAACTCTGACTGGCACATGCTGAGGCTGCCCAAGCGCCTGAGTCCCGGCCTGAAACCAAAAGCTGTGCTCACCCGGTGGTAAGTCTTCCACATCCAGGCGTTGGATCACTCTTTTTCCCTGAACCACGTCATCCATATATTCGGTTGGCATCGCTACGTCTCCCTGAAATCCAAACCGACCATCACTGCGGCAAGGCCACACCCGCCAATCAAGATAAAAAAGCCCGGGCAGATGTGCCACCCATATGAGTCATAATCCTCACCGACATCACACAATTGCCTGCTTCAACGCGGCGTCCTATTGAAATAGCAGCAGATAATCTATGCAGACGCTCGCTTATTGCATTCACTTGGGTATATGATTTAACGAATTTTTTACTGATAGCTTTAATTTCATGATCACCAGACATCATCATCCAGTCCAGGGGGCCAGTTGGATGCTGACCGCCGGCCTCGCTTTCGCCATCGTCAATAGCCTGACTCAAATCGCCAGTATTCACTATGGCCTGACGTCGACAACCGTCGCTGTTATTCAGTATGCCGTTGCCCTGATTGTGATTCTGCCGTATCTGCGAACCTTGGGGATTCGCCACTCACTGCGAACGAACCACTTTCCGGCTCATGTATTTCGAGTATTTCTGGCCGTTATCGGCATTCAGTTGTGGTTGTGGGCCTTGGCTTACCCAGTGCCAATCTGGCAGGGAATTGCGCTGCTGATGACCTCTCCGCTATTCGCCACCCTCGGTTCGGGATTGTTTTTGAAAGAGAATGTTGGTCCGGCACGCTGGATTGCGACCCTGACCGGATTTGTCGGCGCCATGATCATTTTGGAACCCTGGTCTGATGATTTCAGCTGGGCTGCACTATTGCCGGTCGGCGCGGCGTTCTTCTGGGCCTGTTATTCGCTGATGGTGAAAAAACTCTCCAGTTACGACTCTCCGTCTACCATGGTGGTTTATCTGCTGATCCTGATCACTCCGTTTAATATTTTCCTCGCCATTCCGGAATGGCAGACACCTCAAAGCGCGACATTATGGCTGGTATTGATTGGCACTGGGGTTATGACAACGCTGGCTCAGTGGGCTATCGTTAAAGCGTATGCGGTGGCCGACGCTTCATTTGTTCAACCATTTGATAACGCGAAGTTGCCGCTGAACGTACTGGCAGGTTGGCTGGTCTTTAGTTGGGTTCCGCCTGGTCGTTTGTGGCTCGGGGCCGCTTTTATTATCGGCTCTGTCGCGTTTATCACCCAATGGGAAGCGAAAAAATCCCGTCGTATGCTGAAAGAAATTCAGTCTTAGACGGTTCTAATGGGATAAGCGCAATGTGAGAGAGAACACCTATGGCTAAGCCAATTAAGATCACCCTTTACCGCTGGGCGGGAAGCTGGGGCCCATTTAAAGTCAATATTCCCTGTGGCGAGTGCACTCTGACCAAAGACATTCTCAATGATACGTTTGAGCATGAACTGGCTGATGTACCCGTAGAGCTGGAAGTCAAAGACTGGCTGTCACACTGGTGGGAACCGCTGAAACTGGGGGCATGGCATGCGCCGATTCTGGTTGTCGAAGGTAAAGTGGTCAGTCAGGGGGAAGCGCTCAATCGCGGTGTGTTGGTGCAGTCGGTGATTCAATCGTGGACCAAACGAGACAAGTTAAAAGGCAACATTGTTTATGGTAAAGCAACATGCCCTTATTGCGTCAAAGCCAAACAGCTGCTGGACAATGCAGGTATCGAATACCGCTACCATGACGTGGTAAAAGAAAGCGCAGCGCTATATCGAATGATTCCCGAAGTCAAAGCCATCATCGGCGAAAAAACGCCCGTAACGGTGCCACAGATCTGGCTTGACGGCCAATACGTTGGTGGTTGTGACAATCTGGAAGCCTGGCTGGATGAGCGGGGTTTAAAGTACGTCCCGGACAACGTGGTCAATCTTGACGCCTGAACGGAGTGTCTGACAGCAAACCAGTAAAAAGCCCCGGCATCACTGCCGGGGCTTTTTGGGAAAGTCCATTTGCTGGCGTCTATTACTTCGCCATCTTTTTCATCATTTTTTTAAAGAATGATGGTTTTTTCGCTTTTGGCTTACCGTAAAACGCTTCATGCATCGCTTGTTTTGCCACCATCTGTCCCAGATAGGCTGAACCCAGTTCGTAACTCATCTTGTCTCCGATCATGCACTGGAAATACCGCCAAGAATTGTAATCGGGATCACATAAAAAACAAGCGCCATATCACATTTTTATTTGTCACGTTTTGGTTGACGATAGGTCTTCCCTGCTGCTTGATACGTATCTTTACGCTTTACTTCAAACATCGCATCAAAGAACCAGGCAACGAATGCAATCACGTCATCACCCTCATTCATGACGTGTTCAACAAACTCTTCTTCTTCGCCATCATCATTTGCTTGCGTCGTGACGTGATAAATGCGCTTTTCACCGTCGATGTCCGCCAAAGCAAACTGGCCGCTCAAAGACAATGCCGCTTCGGCCACGTCACTGTCGTCACTCGTTTTCAGTAGCTCCAGCGCCCGTGGCAGGGTTTGTTGTTCGCATGCGGCTTTCACCAGAGCTTCAAATTCTTTCTGTTGCATGGAGGTATCCTCTAAAAGTTTCGCGCATTGTATCAACCCCCTTTCGGGTTTCAAGCGAACTCTCGCCCGCCCAGACGACGAAACTGGCGCAACGCGAGCACTGTAATCATGCTAAGCGCCACTAGCAGGTAAAATCCGCCCAGCGCATCCTGATTGGTCACCCAGTGTTCCACCAGATACCCGCCAAACAGCCCGGCTATACACATCTGTACAGAACCAGACAGCGCAGACACGGCGCCAGCCTGTCGTTTGTGCGGCTCGAGCAACATGCTCAGCGACAACGGGAACGACATCCCCTGTGCAATGGTCAGACAGGTAAACGCCCAGGTCAGGTTAAAAATAGTCGTCGGCGTATTGAGCAGCCACAGTCCGGAAAAAACAATGATCGCGATGGCGAGCAGCATCAAACGGCTTCGGGACATAAAACGGTTGAGCACATTGAGCGAGACACTGCCAATCAGCAACCCGGCAGACGGAATGATCATGATCGAACCGTACTCAGCAACACTCAACCCCAACTGATGCTGCATAAGAAACGGCAGTACCGACAGAGACACCAGGCTGCCAAGGTAACTCACCCAGTTGAAACTGGCGCTGCTGATCACTTGAGGGTTGCGGATCAGTTGCCAATAGGTCACAACGACATCGCTTAACCGAAAGCGCCGTTTGGCATAAGGCAAAGTCTCCGGCAATATTCGCCAGCCGAGAATAAAGATCGCACTCAAATACAAAAGCACAAACACAAACACCGCCTGCCAGCCAAAGTGGAACGCGATCCAGCCACCGAATACCGGCGAAATGATCGGCATAATCGATGCCGTCACGGAGATGTAAGACAAAGCTTTGGTCAGGTGCACGCCATCATAACTGTCGCGCAGCACGCTGCGGCCAAGTACCGACGCACTGCCGGCGCCGAGTCCCTGTAGCAGACGTCCCGCTTCCAGCGCCGTAAAGCTGTCCGCTCCGCTGAGGCACAATACTGTGCCAACAAGATACACGCCTTGACCGAGCAGGAATACCGGGCGGCGTCCAATGGCATCGGACATCGGGCCATAAAACAGTTGTGACAACCCAAACCCAAGCAGGAACAGAGTGACCAACATTTGTACCTGAGCTTGTCCCACCGCCAACTGCTCGCTGATCACTGGCAGTGAAGGCAAGTAAATACTCACACCTACCTGCCCGGTGGCGATGATCATCATCGCCAGCAGCATCGGTGTTTTTTTGAAACGGTCTGCATCATTTTTCTTCATATCAGCCATTCTAAATTACCAACTCTTAAGTGATAATCTATTAAAATGGAAATAAATTAAGTCCTTTTAGGAATGAGTGTAAGGTGGGAATATGGATTGGATTCAAGGCATCGACAGCTTTATAAAAGTTGTCGAAGAAGGCAGTTTTAACGGCGCAGCCCGCCGGCTCAACACCACCAGCTCAGCCATCAGTAAACGGATTCACTGGCTGGAAGAACGGGTTGGTGTGCAACTGCTCAAACGCACCACACGCTCAGTCACGCAAACCGAAGCCGGTGCGCTGTTTTATGAGCGCGCTAAAGATTCGATAGACCGTTTGCAGTCCATCATCGATGAAACCCGTTCAGTCAGTCAAAGTCCGGCGGGCCTGCTGAAAATCGGGGCCACCATCGCGGTCGGCTCAAAGTTTCTGGTTCAATATCTGGACGACTTCCTCAAGCAATATCCGGATATCCGGATTCAGCTGACGACCACCGCGCCGGGCCAGATACCGGAGATGAGTCTGGATCTGTTTATCAGTCGTGAACTGGAACAATTCAATTCGCTGAGTTACAAAGCCACGCCACTGTTTGAACAGCGGATCGGTTTTTACGCCTCCCCCAGTTACATTACCGAGTACGGTGTGCCGACCACGATTGAGGAGCTCAAACAACATAAGGTTCTGATTTGGGGTGAACGCCCCCAGCGGGAGTTTAAGTTTTCGAAAGGCAAGCGGACGGTTCTCAGTGGTAACTTCGCCACCACTAACCCCGAAGCGCTGTTTTACGCCGCCAAAAACGGTATGGGGATTCTGATCAGCAATGATGTAATGATCAAAGAAGATGTACGATCGGGCGCTCTGGTGCGCATTTTGCCCGACGTGACGACCAACGATTCCACCGTCTACGCCTATTACCCGAAGCTAGATTACGAACACACCCGCACGAAATTGTTTCTCAATTACTTGAAAATGCGCTTGTCTCAGGCCGGATAAGGCTCTCCCCCAGACACACCGGGGGAGAAGCGATGTTAGCTTTCCACTGGCTCGGTTTTCGGTTCCACGTTCGCCAGCTTGGCTTCTTGTGCTTTTAGCATGGCGTTGAGCTTGTCACGGTTGGCCTTAAACTGAGCCATTTCCGCTTTTGGCACTGAACTGGCCATCGGAATTTTTGCTGTCACAGGGTTCACCGGACGACCACGCATAATGAACTCATAATGAATGTGCGGTCCGGTTACGCGGCCGGTGGCGCCAGACAAGCCAATGCGCTGACCACGACTGATTCGCTGGCCTTTTTTCACCAGAATCTTGCTCAGATGCAGATACCGGGTCTTGTATGCGCCGCCATGCTGCAACACAACATATTTGCCTGCGTACGGGTGATTGCGAGTCATGATCACCACACCGTCGCCTGTTGCCACAATCGGCGTACCACTTGGCGTAGCCCAATCCGTACCGTTATGCGGGGCAACCCGACCAGTGACAGGGTGGTGACGATTTGGATCGAACTTGGAGCTCATACGGTAATTGCCTTTAAACGGATGACGCTGAAACGCGCGCTGCAGACTATTACCATCCTGATCGTAGTACTGACCATCGCTGTGCAAATAAATTGAAATGACCCGATTGCGATTGTAAATTCTGACCGCCTCAATTTCGCTGTTCCCCGTCATTTCATCGCCGACATACTGACGTGACTGCACCACTTCAAAGCGATCACCAGCCCGCAGGTCACGCTTGAAGTTGATCTTGTCTTTCAGCAAAGTCACGATTTGACTGATTTCAGCGCTGTTGAGGCCAAGTTTGTTAACCGATGCGGACAAACTGCCATGAATTTCTCCCACCACCGGGACTTGTTTCCAGGTGCCCGGGATCTTAACGTCACGATACCCAAACGAACCATCATCCAGACGCGTATAAACCGCATGTTCAGCAATATTGAACACCAGTTCCATTTTTTTCAGATCGCCGGTTTCTGTTTTCCAGAAGCGTAATGTATTACCTGGTTTGAGCGTATCGAGCACCAGATAGTTTAAATCGGTTTCCATGACTCTCATCAGCTCCTGATAGGAGAATCCTAACGTGCTGAATATCGAGCTCAGGTTGTCACCTTTCGAAATTTGGTATTCATAATCAGGGATGTCATGAGCCACCTGATTTTCAGCCAGAATGGTGTCAATCACCTGAGATTCCGGCAACGAGAGCTCAACAGTGCCCTGGAGCGAGCTGTCTCGCGAAGAAGAGAAGATCGCGATCGCTACGATAGGAAGGCACGCAGCTAGGATCTTTTTTTGTTTTGACCACGCTGAAATACGCGCAGCTACAGACTTCGGACGCACAATAAGCCTCAATAGAGTGTAAACGAAGTGATTAGACTACGGTTTTGAAAAAAAATTTCTAGGTTTGGATTGTAAAAGTAAGATCAAAAAAGGCGCAATTGCGCCTTTTATATTTACCAGACTTTTCCAAGTAAGCGTTCACTTCGGCCAAATTTATCATTTGACCACCTCACGGCAAAAAAGTGGTCAATCATGCGTACGTCACCACAGTGGAATTATCTTCACCGAAACCATTTGGCTTATAATTGTCAGCATGAGGATCGTTGACCCAACGTTCGTTATCGATCAAGTAGCGAAATTCAAACTCACCGTCTTTTGGCAGACGGGTTTTGTATTTGTAACATTTGGATTTCGCCACGCGCGTCATTTCGATCGGCTGCCACTGCAAAAAGTCGGCAACCAGCGCCACCGAATCTCCGGCCAGTTCTTGAGGTAACTCAAAAGTCACTTCCACTTCGTCTTTGGTTTTAAAAAATCGCTTATTAATCATCTCAAACTCCGTTTTGTTTCAGGTGTCACGACGTTCTCATACCTTGTTAAATATCAGCATTGCTGTAGAAGCACGCCCGATACCAACGTGGGCCTGAGCTTCCGCTTTCCCCTGTTCCAACAGGATGATTATGGTGTCTTCAGCAGTTTAGCCTGCGAAGATATCGCAAAAAGTATAGCGTGACTTTGCGTCGGTGCGTCCGCCATTGATTGACCAGCTTCACGAACTTTCATATTAACCCGCACTCCGTTCGGTTCTGCTGTGACAGCCGTGACTTCAATTCTGTCGCCAAGAAAATGGGTATCCGCCACCACCATACGGCTTCTTTGCGAATCAAAACGAAACAGCGTCAAATAATAAAAAGCCCCCGAACCCTGATTGGAAACCACCATGGGCGCAAGATAGAGCGCGTCGCCCTCGGTCGTCCACGGTATAAGCCGTTGGGTATCCACCACCACTTGGCCTCGCTCGATGCCGTCGTCATACCGGCCGCGAGCTTGGTGGAGATCCGGGTCATATTGATCGATAAACGCGAATGCTTTGCTTTGCGGAACTTCAATCGTCCATGGATTTGCGGATTGAATCGAGAAAACCTGATCTACAATTGGATCAGCAGACACCTTCTGAGCAGGAAACTTAGCCAGAATCTCCTCATCACTGAGGCTGAAACGATAAACGCCGGCAATGGCAACAATGACCAGCAGCACGATGGGAATAAGGAGAATAAGAGGTAGGGGTAAGCGTCGCTTGTTCATAATCGATCCGGTGTCTTGTATCTTGGTTATTAGGATAGCTAATGGCGATACCTTACCACAGCGAAGGTACAGAAGATGATGGAAAGTAAATACAAAATTAGAATTGCTGACTGCAGTTGCGGTCAGGTGAATCTGGTCTGCCGTGGCGAACCAGCCCGCACTTCGCTGTGCCACTGTTTTGAGTGTCAGAAACGAACCGGCAGCGTTTTCGGTGTTCAGGCCCGTTTCGGCGCAGAGCAAGTCTCTTACAGTGGTGACATGACTGAGTATACCCGCCTGGCCGACAGTGGTGCAGAAGTCACCTACTCCTTCTGTCCGCGTTGCAGCACCACAATGCTAATGCGATTGAGTGCCCTGCCGGACATGCTTGTCATTCCCGTCGGTGTCTTTAACCAGCTCGACTTTGCGCCACCGAGTTTCAGCGTGTATGAGGAGCGTAAACAAGGATGGGTGCAGTTTGACTGCCAAATCGAATACGACCGTTGACCACATTAGCGGCAAAGTAAAACATGATCCAGCTCATCACGGGCTGGATTTTTTGTTTATGGCGCTTGATCTTCCCAGCATCAGGATTATGATGCAATTACAATAATATTATAATGTGATTAACATGTTTTCCGTGAGGAGTAACGCACCATGTTGGCCATTCTCGAAGCCAGACAAGCCGGCCTGCTGAATAAACACCAGTGGGTCAGAAACATCATTGCCGGTGTCATCGTTGGGGTCGTCGCCCTGCCCCTTGCCATGGCCTTTGCTATCGCGTCCGGCGTCAAACCCGAACAAGGTATCTATACCTCCATCATCGCAGGCGTTTGCGTCTCACTGTTTGGGGGAAGCCGGGTTCAGATCGCCGGCCCAACCGGTGCTTTCATCGTGGTACTTTCGGGGATCACCGCGCAGTATGGCTTTGAAGGTTTACAAATTGCTACGCTGATGGCTGGCGGCATCTTGCTGCTGCTTGGGTTGGCTAAAATGGGCAGCATCATTAAATTCATCCCTGCGCCTGTGATTGTCGGCTTTACTGCCGGGATCGGTGTGATCATCTGGGTTGGACAATGGCGGGATTTTTTTGGTTTGCCTGAGATACATGGTCAGCATTTCCATCAAAAACTGTTGCAGTTATTTGAAGTTCTGCCTCAGTTTCACCTGACCACCACCCTGCTGGCATTGTTGTCGCTGGCACTGGTTCTGCTTGGTCCGAAATTACCCGGCGTTAAGCGCGTGCCCGGGCCACTGCTGGCGTTGTTGGTCGTTACCAGCCTCCAATATCTATTTCAGTTTGACGACGTGCGAACCATCGGCTCAGCCTTTGGCGGCATTCCACAGGGGTTGCCTGAGTTTTCTTTGCCCAACGTGACCTGGGGAAAAATGATCGAATTGCTTGGACCGGCTTTTACCATCGCGATGCTCGGGGCCATTGAATCACTGCTGTCTGCTGTTGTCGCCGATGGCATGGCAGGCACACGTCACAACTCTAATCAGGAGCTGGTCGGCCAGGGCATTGCCAACATCGCGGCACCACTGTTCGGCGGGTTTGCGGCAACCGGCGCCATTGCCCGTACAGCAACCAACATTCGCAATGGCGGCAATTCCCCACTTGCAGGTGTGATTCACTCAGTGGTGCTGGTGTTGATCCTGCTGCTGCTGGCACCTCTGGCGGTCCATATTCCGCTTGCCACACTGGCCGCCATCTTGTTTGTGGTGGCATGGAACATGAGTGAAGCCCGGCATTTTATCGCGATGATCAAGCGCGCACCACGTGCAGATGTGGTGATTTTACTGATGACGTTTACTCTGACGGTCTTCGCGGATCTGGTGGTCGCGGTCAACATTGGGGTGATTCTTGCCACGCTGCACTTCCTGCGCCGGATGGCAAGCAGCGTGGCCGTGCATCAAGCCAGCCACAAAGAGTTGGTGGAAGAGTTCGCGCACAAAGGATTAGGCGAGCTTCCACCAGACGTACTGGTCTTTACCATCGACGGGCCATTTTTCTTCGCCGCCGTGGAAAATTTTGAGCAGGCACTCTCCAATACTCACACTGAACCCAAAACACTGATCATTCGTCTGCGCTGGGTCCCGTTTATTGATATCACTGGCTTACAGGCGCTCGAAGACGTAATTCGGGCTCAGCAAAGCAAAGGCGTTACGGTGATGTTGTCCGGGGCCAACGAGCGGGTTGATAAGAAGCTGCGTAGAGCCGGAGTGGTGGGTTTGGTTGGAGAAGAACACTATTTCGCGCACATCGAACTGGCGTTGCAAGCCCTAAAATAATGCAATAAGCGGCGCAAGCCGCTTATTTTACCTGCGGGTTATTGGTCGCCCCGTCATCCAGATAGCTGACACCGTGCTTGTCCAGATAATCGCGAATCAATTGGCGAACGACTTGCGAAGGCGTGAGATCCTGCTGGGCGCACAACGACTCAAACGCTTGCTTTTTTCTTGGGTCAATCAACACGGTCAAACGTGCACTTTTCTTTTCCATTGTTCTTCACCAACATGATAATCCAATTAACATCAAATTATCATCCCCAACGCTCTGCAACAACTCTGATCCGCATTTTTTGTCACGCATTTCTCATTCTGGGCGCTTTTATTTATCAGCCGCTCAACAACCATTCCTTCTGGCCTCAACGAATTAACCATACATCAGTCGGTAAAAAACACATGCCTTTCAATAAAACATCGGATATATTGCAACACACTGGAAACATATTTTTAACCAAAATATGCAATCAGTACGGACTTTTCGTCTGAATAATTAACCCATTATGTTGAATAGTATTGCATCCGATTACAAATGCAGATACTCTTGTCAGTAGTGAGTAATTAAGGATGTTTAGTGAATACATATGCCACGGAGTTGGCAGTAATTGACTAGCAGTAACATGAGTAACCCTATGCAAAGTAACACTCAAGCCCTAGAATCCAGCCCAGAGAAGGGCAATTTCTGGATGTTTTTCATCCCATCTCTGATCGGTGTATTCCTGTTTATGGCACCCGTCAGTTACAACGGTGATATCACCATTCCTGTCGCCATTCTGGCGAAATCCATTCAGGCTCTGTTTGGTGACGCTCTGGTCGGCATCGTGACGGCCATTATCGCGTTTATGTCAGCCGCTTCTCTTTTGTGCAAAGTTTTCAAGCCGGCATTTGTCACTCAAAACGCATTCCTGAACGGATTGTTTAACCCGACCCCACTGTGGCTGGCGGTGCGCCTTATCGGCGGCGCTGCGGTTGTCATGACGTTTTTTCAGCTTGGTCCTAAGGCGGTCTGGGAAGAAAACACGGGGGGCCTGGTTCTGGAAGGATTGTTGCCGACCCTGTTCTCCGTGTTCATTTTTGCCGGTCTGTTGCTACCACTGCTGCTGAACTTCGGTCTGCTGGAACTGTTCGGTACCCTGCTGTCTAAAGTGATGCGTCCGGTGTTTAATCTGCCTGGCCGTAGCGCGATTGACTGTATGGCATCCTGGCTGGGTGACGGCAGTGTCGGTATCCTGCTGACCAGCAAACAGTACGAAGATAAATTCTACACCGCGCGTGAAGCGGCTGTCGTGGGGACGACCTTCTCAGCGGTGTCCATCACGTTCAGTCTGGTGGTGATTGCTCAGGTCAACCTGGAACACTTGTTCCTGCCATTTTACGGTGCGATCTGTCTGGCTGGCTTTGTGGCAGCCGTGATCATTCCTCGTCTGCCACCATTGAGCTTGAAAAAAGACAAGTTCATCGACGGCACCGCACCACACAAAGACGCTGATGCCATACCTCAAGGTCACACTACCTTCTCCTGGGGAATGGAACTGGCCCTGAACAAAGCCGGCCAGGTTAAGTCTTTCAAAGAGGTGTTTGCAGAAGGCCTGCGTAACGCGGCAGATATGGTCTTTGGTGTACTGCCCGTCGTGATGGGACTGGGAACCATTGCCCTGATCGTGGCAGAATACACCTCTGTATTTGCTTTCCTTGGCCAGCCTTTCATTCCATTCCTGGAACTGCTGGGCATTCCGGAAGCGGTACAGGCGTCACAAACCATCGTGGTCGGTTTTGCCGATATGTTTATTCCGGCGATTCTGGCGGCTTCTATCGACAGTGAGATGACGCGTTTTGTGATTGCTGCGATGTCTGTCACTCAGTTGATATACATGTCGGAAGTGGGCGCTTTGCTGCTGGGCAGCCGTATTCCGGTGAACATCTTTGAGCTGTTTCTGATTTTCATCCTGCGGACCCTGATCACGCTGCCAGTGATCGCTGGTGTTGCACACCTGATTTTCTAATCAGCACCACCACTTAATAAATTGACAAGCCCTGCCATCGTGCAGGGCTTGTTTGCTTCTGCGCTCCGGTGCACTCCATATTCCGTGACAGTGGGCTAATATCTAATACAGCGAACCTAAACTTAAGTATCAAATCTATTAATAACTCATTCCCTTGCCGGATGACTAACCTTATAATATTAGTACGTTTACCCTTTTTGGCTCGAAAGCAGATAAATCACCGGGAAAAGGCATGAAGTGGATAGCAACCGCAACTTTAATCCTACTCAGTACATTCAGCCACGCTGCCGATCTACTGATTCATATTGACGGGCGACAAGCGCAAACCGTTTCTCTGAGCCAACTGACGAACGAAGTCGACCAAGACAACATTACCACTCATCTTCCCTGGTTAACGGACAGTCACACGTTTACTGGTACGTCGGCGTCTGAGCTGTTGGATTATTTGGGGGTTCGCGACGCGTATGCCATGTCGTTCATCGGCCTGAATGAATACGCCGCCACCACGACAATTGAAGAGATCGATAAATATCATCCGATTATCGCCTATTATCAGGATGGTAAACCCATGAAAGTCCGGCACAAAGGGCCATACTGGCTGCTCTTCAATGTGGACAAGTATCCGGAGACAGGCAGTGAGGTGTTCCAGACCAAAATGGTCTGGCAGATAAAAGAGATTATCGTCCATAGAAAATATGAAAAATAATGTAAAGCGCCATCCACTCTCTCCATTCGCCTATCGGGCTAAAACGTTACTTTTCGTACTGACGGGACTGCTGATCATCGCCAACCTGTACCTGCTATCCGCCACCCGGGATCTCGCCCGCTCCTACACAGATCAACAATCCGAAGCCACCTGGTTCATGTTCCAACTCAACAAAGAATTCGCCGAACTGGTCTCAGCGATCCCCTACTCTTTGCAATCAGAACAGCAGATGCAACACACCTTGTTGCAGTACGAATTGGCCTGGAGCCGCTTTGATCTGCTGTTGTCGAGTCCGGAAGCCGGAAATTTTATGTCCATCGAAGGCACGACAGATTTTTTTACCGCGATGTTCAATAATTTCCAGGCTCTGGAAACAAAGCTGATTCACCTCAAAACTGCGCAAGATGCCACCGAGCTCACCGCCGAATTCAAAAACCTGTACATCAGCATGCTGCACTACGTGAACCAGAACTTTCGACTCAGCAGTCCATTGTACGAACATCAGCGTGCGCAAGCCAATGCACTGGCACAAACACAATATATGTTGATGGCGCTGCTGTTTTGTTGCGTCGGCCTGGTGAGTTACATCCTGCATAAAGAAACTCAGTACCATAAAGATCTGGCACTGACGGATGCCTTAACGGGCATCCCAAACCGCTTATCAATGTTCAAAGCTTTGGAGAAAGAGACCAGCAGTGGCCCGTTTTGCCTCTATCTGCTCGATCTCAACGGCTTCAAAGCGGTCAACGATACCTATGGCCATCAAACCGGTGATGATGTGCTTAAACGCATTTCACACCGTCTGCGGATGCAACAAACCTTGTTGGGGTTTGAAGTTTTTCGTATGGGCGGTGACGAATTTGCGATTATCTCTCCGGCCATTGACGAAACCGAACAGACCTTAAGCGCCATTTATTCCTGTTTTGAAAAGCCGGTCACAGTAGGCAGAATGAGCCGCGTGAAGCTGTCAACCAGCGTTGGATTCGCCTGCTTCCCCGACGACTCTAAAGACATTAACCAGTTGGTGTCAGTGGCAGACAAAAGTATGTATGAAATGAAATTCAGCGGTACCCGTCACTGATCTTTTACGGACACGTAACAGTCGGTATCAATCCAGACAATCGTGCTCCGCGTCTCCCGTTGCAGGATCTGCATCCGGAGCGGTAATTGAGCCAAACTGTAGCTAAAAGTAACGGACGTTTTTCCCTGAAACTGATAGCGACTCTGATCAGCCTTTTGACCACTGAGTAACAGGGTACCGTCAAACGCTGGTGACGTCTGAACTTGCAAAATAACCTGCTGCGCTGTGTGCTGGCAAGTGAAGGTGAGATTGTCACTCCGCAGGCTGTCAGCAGCGCCAGACGCAAACGCAGACGGCGTCAGCGAGAAAGTCGCAGCCCAGAGAGCCAACGTTTTAAACATGTTACTTGGCTTACTTGTGCGACGCATAAGTCACGTTTAGGTCTGAGCCCATCATAGTCACACTCTCACGGAAATCATCATTTGGCGAATCGGCGATGATAAAACCATCATCCGATGCCTTCCGTTCAATTTTAGCTCTCTTGACGCCATATTGCTGTTCGCTTTTCAGCACAAAACCGTTCAATACTTTAAGCATTTACCTGTCTGCTATCTGGCTTAGTACAAAGCCAGATAGCAGACAGAAAAAAGCCCCTCAATGAGGGGCAAAAGTTACCATCGCTTATAGTTATAGTGTTATGCCAGTAAGGCTTAACCGAAATCACCATTAACGTAACCTTGCGTGCGGTCATCTTGCGGATCACTGAAGATCACATCGGTCGCATCATGTTCCACCAGCTCTCCCATCAGGAAGAAGGCGGTACGGTCAGAGATACGACGCGCTTGCTGCATCGAGTGGGTAACGATAACGATGGTGTAGTTCTTTTTCAGCTCTTCCATCAACTCTTCGATTTTGTGGGTCGCAATCGGGTCGAGAGCAGACGTAGGCTCATCCATCAGAATCACATCCGGTTCCATCGCGATCGTACGCGCGATACACAGACGCTGCTGCTGACCACCAGATAAGCCGAACGCATGGGATTTCAGACGATCTTTCACTTCATCCCACAATGCCGCGCCACGCAGTGAACGCTCCACCACTTCATCAATGTACTTTTTGTCTTTCACACCCTGGGCGCGCAGGCCGTACGCGACGTTTTCGTAAATACTCATTGGAAACGGGTTTGGTTTTTGGAATACCATACCAACTTTAATACGCAGGTCTGCGACATCAATGTTGCCGTAGATATCGGTGCCGTCCATCTCGAGTTTACCGGTGATTTTAACCCCTTCAATCAGGTCATTCATGCGATTGAGGCAACGCAATAACGTTGACTTACCACAACCAGACGGGCCAATCAGAGCCGTCACCTGACGCACAGGAATAGGAAGGTTAATCGCTTTCAGAGCCTGGTTTTCACCGTAGTACAGGTCCAGATTTTCAATATCAAATTTGTTCATCGTCTTAATCTCTAAATTCTGTCAATCGTGTATCGATAAATTCGTGCTGGCGGATCAGTACGTCGCTGTGTTGAAACGCTTAGCGATCAGCTTAGTCACCATATTGATGAGTAGGACCACCACAATCAGAACGGTTGCTGTGCCGTAAGCCTGATTCCATTCTTCAATGGTGAACAGCTCCGTGGTCAGTTTGTACAGGTGAACGGTCAGCGTCCGGCCTGAATCGAGCAACGAATCAGGAATACGCGCCACCATGCCCGCGGTGAGAAACACCGGCGCAGATTCACCAATTACACGACCAATACTCAGAATGACCGAGGTTAAGATACCTGGCATTGCGCTCGGCAATATGAGACGCCAGATAGTGTAGATTTTAGATGCTCCCAAACCGTAAGAGCCTTCGCGGTAAGTCTGTGGTACCGCCATCAGTGCTTCTTCTGTGGTTCGGATAATCACCGGCAGAATCAGGATACTCAGTGTCAGTGCACCTGACAAAATTGAGAAGCCCAGGCCGAGTATCGCCACGAAGAACGTCATACCAAACAGGCCAAAGATAATCGATGGGATCCCGGCCAGAGACTCGGTACAGAAGCGAATCACTTTCACCAGACGACTGCCCACTTTCGCGTATTCCGTCAGGTAAATCGCCGTCATGATCCCCATCGGAGCCGCCACTGCGATTGATGCTACCACCATGTAGATGGTTGAAATAATCATCGGGAAAATACCGTGCTCATCGCCAGTGCGTGTGTAATCGTCTGTAATGAAGTTCCAGTCGACATGCTGAAGGCCGTTAGACAGGATGTACCAGATAATCCAGAACAGGAAACCGACCGTCAGAGCGGCGGCCGCCCAGATGAAACCCTTCAGGATGTTGTCTTTAATTTCTCGTGAACGTTTTAGTTTTGCGCGATCCATTCTCATTACCTCGCTTTTTCACGGTTCAGGTACAGCAGGGCTGCGTTCAGCATCATGATGAACACCAGCAGAACCACACCCGTAGCATACAGTGCGTTCGCGTGAACACCACTGGCGTAGGACATTTCAATCGCGATGTTCGCGGTCAGTGTCCGGGCAGAGTCCAGCAGACCTTGAGGCATCGCTGGAGCATTACCCATAACCATGATGATCGCCATGGTTTCACCCAGCGCACGACCGATCCCCAGAATCACACCCGTCATGATGCCTGAACGGGCTGCGGGTACGAGAAGCTTGAAAATGGTGAAGATTTTGGAAGCACCCAGTGCCAGTGAACCTTCTTTGTAAGAACGTGGTACTGCGCGGATAGAGGTTTCAGATACCGTGATAACGGTTGGAAGAATCATCACACCCAGCACGATGATACCGGCCAGAATCGTGTTACCCGCCGGCACCTGAAACAGGTCTTGGATCAGAGGTACGATGATGACCAGGCCAAAGAAGCCGTAGACCACCGACGGAATGCCCGCCAGTAACTCAACCGCGGGACGAATGATGTCCGCTACCCGCTTCGGCGCAATTTCTGCGATGAAGATGGCCGTCAGAACGCCGACCGGCACCCCAACCAACACCGCCCCCAGAGTGGAGACGACAGACGCAACGATCATGGTGGCTACGCCATACAGTGCCGGTGGCAACCAGTCTTGGCCTAGCACGATACCGCTAATGCCCACTTCCTGGAAGGCCGGGATACTTTCTTTGAAAATGAAATACGCAATTACCGCAAGAGAAACGATACCGATAACCGCACTGGTAAGGAACAAGCCATGGAAGATACGCTCTTTCCAGTCAACGCGTTTTTTCGCACGCAGACCTGACTTGTTAACATGAGTCGCTTCTGTCGTATTCATAAGCTTTTCACTATTTGTCGCGATGGTCATATAAATCTCACTGCCGATTTCTTCGGTGTGGATTGGATAGAAAAGGCTCAGCCCAAACGCGGGCTGAGCAAATTAATGTATTGCCGGTGTCTTAGTGAACTGAGATGTAACCTTTAGAATCCACAATCTTCTGTGCTTCTTCAGTCAGCATCCAATCCAGGAATTTCTGAGTTTCTGCAGAAGGCTGGCCTTTCTTGTACAGAACCAGGAATGGGCGAGCCACTTTGTAAGAACCATTCTTCACGTTGTCTACAGACGCGTCAGTGCCGTCGATAGACAGTGCGTGAACAGTGTTGTCTACTGTACCCAGAGAGATGTAGCCAATTGCGTAAGGGTTTGATGCCACCATTGTTTTCAATGCACCGTTACCGTTCGCAACCTGAGCGCGTTGAGAAATAGCAGATACTTTCTTGTCTGCGATTTTCTTTTTCAGAGACATGATGTCTTCGAACGCACCACGTGTGCCCGATGCGGTATCACGAGTGATTGCAACGATTGGCTTGTCTGCACCGCCGACGTCCTTCCAGTTTGTGATGTCACCTTTGTAGATGGCGGTCACTTGCTCAGACGTCAGGCCTTTCAGGTCATTCTTAGGGTTAACAACAACGGCGATGCCGTCACGAGCAATCACTTCTTCAACCAGTGAAGGCTCTTTTTCAGAGGATTTCAGGTTACGAGAAGACATACCCAGGTCTGCACTGCCGTTCTTCGCCGCTTTCACACCGGCGGATGAACCCGGGCCCTGAACTTCGATAAAGACTTCAGGGTTCTTCTTCATGTATGTTTCAGAGAAAACTTCCATCAGTGGAGTTACGCTGCTAGAACCCACTGCAGAGATAGTTTCTTTAGCAGAAACAGGAGTCACTGCCATTGCGCCTAGAAGTGCGATTGCACCGATTACTGTCTTTTTCATCACAATTTCCTTTAGTGGCATCATTGCCGTTGTGTTTCACTTGAACGCTGCTCACTTTAGGGCGCAAATATGACAGTTGTGTTTCACTAAATTGAAGCCTGTATGACAAATGACATTTTTGTTCTCGCGTCAGTGTTTAGGTTTCAATCAGTTAGCTATTTTTTTGACCATAAAACACTGACTTGTGACTGTCACATTTCGCGTTGAGCTACCCCAGACAGCCGGATAAACAGACACCGCTAAAGGTAGAGAACATTACTTAAATAGCACAGGTTAGCGCCAATAATGTTGGAGAGTTGATGATTGGAGAGGGAAGTTGACGGCGCCGATAACGCAAGGAAAACCATTAAGTGACGCAGTTGCGGGACCGAATACCGAGGCGCCGTTGTCACAAAAAAGGGCTGGCAAAAGCCAACCCTTTTTTGATTAATCTTCGTCAGACGACGGCGCCACTTTTTTCTTAGGAATGAATACGGCATCCCCCACGGCGACGTTCTGATAGAAACCTTTGTCACGTTTAGCTGGCTTCTTCGCCACTTTCTTCGCCTGAGGTTTGGCTTTCTTGGTGTTGGCCGTTTTACCTTTGCGGAAGTCGGGTTTACGCGGTTTCACGCCAGTAAACTTACCTTTCAGTCCTTCAAGCTCAGAGAAGGTCAAATCCTGCTGAAGATACGCTTCCACACGCTTAAAGCTGTCCCAGTCTTTTGGGCCCACCAGAGACATCGCATCACCTTTGTTACCTGCGCGGCCCGTTCGACCCACTCGGTGCACGTATTCTTCTGTGTGCTTTGGCATGTCGAAGTTGACCACATGCGTAACATTGGCGATATCCAGGCCTCGAGAGGCCACATCCGTAGTCACCAGGATCTTGTACACCGCGCGCTCGAAGCGGCTCATGATGGTGTTGCGCTGAGTTTGATTGAGGTTACCACTCAACGCCACCGCTTTGAGGTTCTTCGCGTTCAGTTTTTCGGTCAGGCGCTCGGTATCGTTACGCGTTGCGGTAAAAATGATCATCTGGCGATAATCAGACTCTTCAATCAAGCGGTCTAGAATGGCTTCTTTGTGATCTAAGTGGTCACACAAATAAAACTTCTGAGTAATGTCTTTATGCTCTTCATTCGAGACACCCACAGAAATGCGTTTCGGCGCTTGCAGCATTTCAGACGCAATACCGTTCACTTCCGCGTGATCCAGAGTGGCAGAGAACATCAACGTCTGGCGACGACGGTGTTTCGCAGCTTTGTGAATACGACGCAGCTCGGGTGCAAAACCCAGATCCAGCATCCGGTCTGCTTCATCCAGAATCAGCGTTTCCAGGCCATCCAGATACAGTGAACGATGTTCAAGATGGTCGGCCAGACGTCCTGGCGTCGCAACGATGAATTTCGGATGACGGCGCAACGCTTTAACCTGATCATTAAAGTTCTCGCCCCCAAGAATCAGTGTCGCATCGTACGACAGACCACTGAGCATCGAACGCAGCTCATTATATACCTGTTTGGCCAATTCACGGGTTGGTGCCAGAATCAAACCACGCGGGTCTTTGGCAGAGAACGCTTTGGTCTTTAGCGATTTATGCAGCATTGGCAGAACAAACCCCAGCGTTTTACCCGAACCGGTTTTAGATGACGCCAACAGGTCTTTCCCCGCAATCGCCACAGGAATGGCTTTCTGCTGGATCTCAGTGGCCTGTTTGAAATCGAAGTGGTTAAGGGTTTTCAGTAAGCGATTGTCTAAGCCTAAATCTTTAAAGTGCAAAGTATTCTCCATCAATTTATTCGTGCCTGACAGATGCATTCTCTTACTTTCCTCAGACACAACAAAATAAAAACGCCGTATAATAGCGCGTTTTGAGACATTATAGATAGAGATCACATAAATTTTATGATGTTGGTGTATCTCTGTTTCTGTAGAGAAAAAATGCCAAAATTCTAAGTTGTTGACTACACTCAATTGTGTGTAAAGTCAGAGTAGTCAAGGGCTGGACGGGAAGTGGCCAGGTAAAACGGCATTCATCTCAACTATGAGACACCGATCGATTTATCAGCTAATTGGTTAAATTCTTGGATTTTTTTGACTTTTTACTACTATGTCTTCTGGTAAATTGAGACTACAATTTACTTCGTCACTATATGACATAAAATGTATAGGGCGAATTTTTGATACTTACTTATAAGCAAGGAGTTCATAATGAACAAAATGTTGATCGCAGCTGCAGCGTCTTCGGTACTACTTCTAGCAGGTTGTGCATCTGGTCCAGACGAAGCAACAACAGCGAAAATGGACGAGCTAAGCAACCAAGTTAGCCAACTAAGCCAAGACGTGCAGTCTCTAAAATCTGAAGTTCAAAAAACTGGTGCAGCAGCTCAGTCAGCTCAAGAAGAAGCAGCACGCGCTAACGAACGTATCGACAACATCGCTCAGTCTTACACTAAGTAAGTCTCAGTTATGTAGTAAAAAGGGCCTGATTATTCAGGCCCTTTTGCTTTTCTGCGTTAGCGGTAATAAAAAATGGTGACTCATGGGTCACCATTTTTTTATTTATCTTTCACTCACTCGGTTGGCAAAGCAAAGTCAACATCATCACCTAACGGATCCGAGTCAGCCGAATCGAAACTTGGCGGAATCACTTCGACTGGCACACCATTTTGCGCCAAAATCACCGAGCGAGCTTTGGTTTGAGGAATGTTGTGCTCCTCCATCCACCAAACCAGTTCCTGCGGCACTTTCAACTGTTTCTTACTGCCATCACTGCGGGTCAACGGTTCATGCGCTTCGACGAACACACTGCGATCCGGCTCCAGCGACATTTTGATCGGCTCATCGATCACTTTGACTTTCACGCCACGTCCAACCTGATGAAACAACCACTCAATGTCTTTCGGATCCATTCGAATACAGCCCGCGCTAACACGCATACCGATACCAAAATCCTTATTGGTGCCGTGGATCAGATAATCACCCGCGCCGTACGCCAGTCTCATCGCGTACAAACCCAGCGGGTTATCCGGACCAGCCGGTACCACGGGCGGTAATTCAACTCCTTTCGCCAGATATTCTCGACGAATCGAAGCCGGTGGTGTCCAGGTTGGGTTGGGTCTCATCTGGCTGATGGTGGTTTCCATTTCGGGTGTATCGCGGCCAATTCGGCCTATCCCTACCGGGAAAATGTGCACCTTCTTCAGCTCTGGCTCAAAGTAATACAAGCGCAGTTCAGCCAGGTTAATCACAATACCTTCGCGTCTGACTGCCGGCAGAATAATTTCTGACGGAATCGTCAGCACATACCCGACTTGAGGAACAAAGGGGTCTACCCCTTTGTTGGCCGCCATCAGCGAAAGAAAGCCGACATCGTACTGCTTGGCGATGTCCGACATGTTTTCACCGTCTTTGACCTCGTGGTACTGCATACGGCCCACAATGTTACTCCCCTCCGGCGGAAGGTCAAAAGTCGCTGCGAACGCCGTTGAGCTCAGCAAACAACATAACGAGAGTAACTTTCGCAACATGTTCAATTATCCTTGGCTTCTTTATAGAGGCGTAAGGTTATCTCTCTTTCGGCTTTGTGATCAACTATTGGTGATGGATATGACAATGACTTTACACCCGGCCATTTCCAGGGTTGATGTATCCATTTGTCCGGAACGTCTGCTAACTCCGGTACCCATTGACGGACAAAACGCCCTGCCGTATCGAATTTTTCTCCCTGGCTGACCGGATTAAAAATACGAAAATAAGGCTGACCGTCGCAACCGGTCGACGCACACCACTGCCAACCGCCATTGTTGGCGGCGTAGTCACCGTCGATTAGTTTGCTCATGAAATATTTTTCACCTTCCCGCCAGTCGACGTGCAGATCTTTGGTCAAAAAACTCGCTACCACCATTCGTAACCGGTTATGCATCCAGCCCGTCTGGTTGAGTTGGCGCATGGCCGCATCCACAATGGGATAACCGGTACGCCCCTCCTTCCAGGCCTGCAAATGCTTTTCCGAAGACCACCATTCAAGATGACGCCCCCATGGGACAAAGTCTTCGCTACGGCTGAGTTTAGGTTCAAAATGCAGCAAATGCTGGTAGAACTCACGCCAAATAAGCTCACTCTGCCACACTTCCCTGCCTGAGCAGAGGTGGGGGTGACCATAACTGAGCCTCGCAAAACACTGACGTACCGACAGCGCCCCAATAGCAAGATACGGCGACAGTCGGCTGGTCGCATCCTGCGCCGGGAAATCGCGCACCTGATGATATTGCTCTACGGATTGTGCGCAGTAATCGCGCATGGTGTCGATCACACTGCGGGTATCAACCGGATAAGCATTACTGCTGTGCCGCTCATAACTAAAAGGCGCCTCATTGGACAACACGTCACTGGACAGTGAACCGAGAGCCGCTGTTTGGGATGCTTTGTCGCTGCGCTTAATTGTCAGCGGGACTTCATAGAAACGCTTGAGGTAGGCTTTTTTAAAAGGGGTAAACACCTTGAAATAATTTCCCTGCTGATTCAGCACCGTCCCCGGTGGCAACGCACATTTGTCGTCATGCTGTTGGCAGTCGATCACCACATCTGCCAACGCCTCCTGCAAATCGTTATCTCGCCGCACTTCATTAAGTTCGTATTCTTTGTTCAGGTGCACTGCGACCGCACCAAGAGTGTGTGCCCAGTGGGTCACCACCGCAACAGCATCGCTGAAACGAGCCTCTTCGGCATACAACAAAGGCACATCCAGTGCGGACAGATCGCGCTGCAATTCAAACAGACGCCGGTAAATCAGGTCTGCCTGAATCGGCGCCAAATGGTGTTCCTGCCACTGCACAGGCGTAGCCACAAAGGCTGCCACCACCGCATCTCCCGAACGGAGGGCCTGTTGAAGCGCTGTGTTGTCCTCAACACGTAAGTCGCGACGAAACCATACCAGTTGCATGTTGCCTCCCTAGTCCAGATACAGTGCCCGCAGCACATCCGACGCGCTGAATCGTTCGTCCCATTGGCTGGACAAAGCGACGAGATGCTGCCGCTGAACATCCGGCAATGCACGGTTAGAGAACACATGTAAGCGCGAGAAAAACTCTAAGGCCGCACCATCACAGAGCCCGGTCAGATCGTCAGCCCCATCCAACACAATCACCCGCAGTCCGGTCTCGGACAGTTGTAGCGCTTCCAGCCAGGCAAAGACGCTTCCAACCGGATCCAGACTGACGAACAGACACTTGCCTTTGGTTGCCGCTTTATTTTCCGCGTCGATAATGGCACTGATGCGAGTAAGCATCAGCGCCTGGAACAACGCTTTTTGCAGCGTACGCTGACTGGACTTCACTTTGTCCAGAGCCTCCGTCACCGGCATCACAAACTGCTGGGTCACAATCTTGAGCGGATATTCTTTAAACACACCGCTGAGGATGCTTTCGGCTTTGCCCTGATTGAGTGCGGCCAGCGCTTCCAGCAAACTTTCCACTTCGTCCAGCGTCATGTTGTCTGCCTGCTCTGCGCCGGTCTCCTCATCGCCTGACAACAGCAAGCCTTTGACTTTGCCAATTGCCACACCTTTGGCCAGCCAGCGTTGAATCGCATGAATGGTATCAATGTCCGCTTGCGTGTACAGCCGATGGCCTTTCTCTGTGCGCTGCGGCTGAATGAGGTTATAACGACGCTGCCAGGCACGCAGCGTGACCGGTTTCACTCCGGTTGCTTCGGCCACTTCCCGAATTGCATATAGCTTTGTTTCACAACCCATAACGTAAACGTAACTCCTGCGGATAGGGGTTCAAATATTTCTGTTTATCCAGATAACTGTCCGGATAAGCGTTGAGGTAATGTTTGATGAGAGTCATTGGTGCAAGCAGCGGCAACAGCCCGATCCGATAGTCATCAATCACTTTGCGCAATTCTGCTTTCTGATCTTTATTCAGCGAACGCTTAAAGTATCCCTGCAGATGCATCAGCACATTGGTATTGTTCTTGCGGCTGGCCCGAATGGCCATGGCTTGCATCAATCCCAAACGATACAAGTTAAAGAACTCATTGATGTCATATTTATTGATACTGGCTACCAGCCGGCCAAGCTCTCGGTAAGACTGCGGATGATGCGCCATTAACGTCAGCTTGTAGCGTGAGTGGAACTCAATCAGCTTGCTGGCAGTGGGCACGCCGCCCATTGAAGTATACAAATCGTGCAGACAATAGACCCGGGTGATGAAATTCTCTTTGAGCACCGGATCATTCAGACGCCCGTCCTCTTCAATCGGCAACCAGGGCATCGACTCCATCAATACACGCGTGTACATGCCGACCCCGTCTTTGTCGGCGTTATGCTTTTTGTACACTTTCACGCGTTCCATTCCACAGGTCGGTGACTTGGCACACACGATATACCCGCACAACGACAATTGATCCAACTCGGCGACTTTATCCTTGGCAAACGCCTGCATTGCCTCGGTGTAGTCACGTTGCTCATCTTTGGTTTCCACCAGCGCTATGCGCTCTTCGTCGGAGATGAGCCGTATAGTTGGCCGTGGCACTGGCATCCCAATGCCGACTTCCGGGCACACAGAAATAAACTCCAGATGAGGAGCAAGCTCCTTGGTGACGAAATTACTCACTTTATGGCCAGAATCAAAACGGACCCGCTCGCCCAATACGCAAGCGCTGACGCCGACCAGAACAGATTGACTCTCCATGGTTCACCTCGAACATCGACATGTGTACATATTATTTTCTTGTACAATTATTAGCACAAGTCGATCACTGTGTACAAAAATATTTTCTGTACACCAATAAAAAGATCACGCTTTGTTTCCAGAACAATCACCACAAAAAGGCAGCCAAACGTTTACACAAATCGATTGCCTTACCACTTTCAACACATTTGGTTATCAATGGAAAATATATCCCTCCACACAGGGCTTTTTGTGACATACTTCTCAAGGAGCCAGTACTGACAGGGTTAGTATTGGCTCAACAAGAAAACACACTTTCAACAGAAACAGTAAAATGACTCAATGCATTTACTGACAAATTGGAGTAAAAGCTATGGCAACCCCTCACATCAATGCACAACCAGGTGATTTCGCAGAAACCGTCCTTATGCCGGGTGATCCACTTCGCGCAAAATACATCGCAGAAACGTTCCTGGAAGATGTGAAGCAAGTTTGTGACGTTCGCAACATGTTTGGCTTTACAGGCACTTACAAAGGTAAAAAAGTATCTGTTATGGGCCACGGTATGGGTATCCCATCATGCTGCATCTACGTACACGAACTGATCTCAGAATACGGCGTGAAAAACGTTATCCGTGTGGGTAGTTGTGGTGCAGTGCGCGATGACGTTAACCTGATGGACGTGGTTATCGGCATGGGTGCTTCTACCGATTCAAAAGTGAACCGTATCCGCTTCAATAACCACGATTTCGCTGCCATTGCCGACTACGACCTGCTCGAAACAGCCGTACACCAGGCGCGAGATCAGCAAGTACCAGTGAAAGTGGGTAATGTATTCTCTGCTGACCTGTTCTACACCCCGGAAGAAGACATCTTCGAGAAAATGAAGAAACTGGGCATCCTGGGCGTGGATATGGAAGCGGCTGGCATCTACGGCGTCGCAGCGGATCTGGGCGCACGTGCGTTGACCATTCTGACTGTCTCTGACCACATCATCCGTGGTGAAAAACTGAGCTCAGAAGACCGTCAAAAATCGTTCAACGATATGATGAAAGTCGCTCTGGAAACGGCGATCAACATCTAATCGACTGTGATAACGAATTCTTTTCCACAGTACCAAGCTGCCAGCTCCGGTTGGCAGCCTGAATTTTCCCGAGGGGGCGATCGTGTCAAACGATGAACTGCCAAAGGAGGCAGACGGGTTACAACTCAACTTTTGTAAAACATTGGCGTGTGACAACTTTGGATTGAGTGAGGCAAATCGTTACGTTTTGCAGCATGCTAACCCTAAGCGGCCAACGATGGTATGTCGTGAGTGCGGTGCTTTCCCCCCCTTACTTAACAATCAGGAAGTGTTAAACGAACTGCATCGTTTAAGACACCTGCACAGCGATGGCCTTCCGGCGTGTCGCCACGACGAGTGCGAAAATTTCGGCTTGTCCGTTCATACTCATAAACATCTGTACCACGCATTTGGTTACAGTGGTGACCGCCAGCGTTATCGTTGCAAAGCGTGTCAGTCTACCTTTGTCGACAAATGGTCCGGCGCCAACAAAAAGCTGACTTTTCAGGAAAATCTGCTCGGCTTACTCTTCATGAGCTACTCGGTGCGTGAAATTTGCCGCAAGCTGTCGATCAACCCAAAAACGTTCTACGATCACCTTGATCACATTGCCAGCCGCTGCCGACGCAAACTGGCGATGATAGATGCACGCTGGGTCAACCATGCCAGCGAATACGAACTGGCGTCGTTTTACGTACCTTTGCAGCCGCAGAGCAACAACGGCGTATTGTGGATCACCACGGGAGAAGCCAACACCGGCTACATTTTGTGTCAGCACGTCAACTACGCCTCCGATGAAGAATCGCAGGGCGAAGTCGACCATGACCCTTACCAGACACCCGCTCGCTTTGTCTCCCGCGAGCACTCGTCAGAAGCCAACATGCCAGTACCTGAGGCATCACCCTATCTGCGTGAACGCATTGACCAGCAATATCAAACGATTCTAGCCCGCGGCAACGTCGAAGATCCGATGGGCAACCTGACCTCATTCAATTACCCGTCCAAAGGCGCACTAATACGGCCTCCTTACACCTCTTACGCCCATTTTTTGCATGTGCTGGATATGTGTGGAGACGACAAACGCGTATCGATTTATATGCCCCAAGACCCCGTGCTGCGCTCTGCCGCACTAAGTGTGTGCCTACCTCGTATTCAGCGTCAAAATGTCGACCTTATGTACGTAGAAGAAGATCCGGGCTGGGAGAACACACAAGATTTTGACAAAATCGACATTGTTCATATGGGATGGTGGCGCGACCGTTGGGCGATCGCTTCTCAGCATCACACCGCCAAAGGAATATGCTACCTGGCCGGAGATCATCCGACGCCGGAATACTGGCTCCGCAAGGCCAGCACGGGAAAAATCGAATTCTACCACCAGCGCTTCCAGCTACTTTTTTCGACGTTCATTAACGAGCCGAGACGCAAGCTTCGCCCTGGTGGTCTGTTGCCCATGTTGGATATTTTTCGAGCTTGGCACAATCTGTGCTATCAAGATAAGACAGGGAAAACAGCGGCACAAAACCTTGGCCTGACGCAGCAACCACTGACATTGCGCGAACTGCTGTCGTAACCAGGAATAGTGTGAACTAACCCGGCTATTTAATGGCCGGTGTTTGCTTATTCTGGCTTTAGCCTGACTGCTGTTTTTATAATGTCTTTCGCATGCCATGCGTTGAGCTAAAGGATTGATTCATTGGACAAAAGTCAGCACACGTTAGAAGCCGAAATTGAGCAATTGCGGGCTCAGGTTGAGTCTGACCCTCAAAAAGTGCTGAAATTGGCCGAACAATGCGCCAATCGCTCTGTCCAAATTGCCTATCCTGAAGGCAGGATCCAGTGTTTGATCATCATGTCACGTTGCGCCTGGTGTCAGATGGACTATCGCAAAGGGCTGAAGTACATCAAAGACGCCTACACCAAACTCAACGCTCTCGACACCGATGATTACCTGCCGGAAATTCTGCATATCCACGCCCTGCACTGTTGGGGGCAAGCCAAATACTATTCTGCTCAACAATACTGGATTAACACACTGGAGCAATCCGCGCTGGTCGGTGAAGTCGAATTTCAGATTGAGGCGCTGATTGGGCTTGGCAACATCTGGCGCATCACCAATGAGCTTGATATGGCTCGCTCGACTCATGAGCTAGCGGTGAAAGTTGCCAATAATGCCCGTATCGACTGGCTGGAAGGCAAATCCCGCATCTTGCTCGCATGGGACCACTACCTGCTTAACAACTATGTTGAGATGCTGACGGTACTCGACGGCGCGATAGAAGCGCTGCAGTACCACCCGGACAGGACCTGGCACGCCGAGGTATGGGACTTTCGCGGCCTGGCGCTGCTCGGTCTGGAACGGGCTGACGAAGCCGAAGAAGCGACCCGCAAGGCACACGATTTGGCTGTCGAGCACAATCTGACCTGGATGAAAGCACATTCATTTATCAGCCGGGCACGGCTGGAACTGCTGCGCAAAAACCCAGTGAAAGCTGCCGAACTATTGGTCGAAGCCGAAGCGTCCGCCGCCAGTTTTGATAATGGTGAGCTGCTGTCGCAAATCTGTTTTCAACAGTCGCGGGTTGCCGAGGAATGCGGCGACGATCAAGCTGCGCTGGCTGCGTTCAAAAAGTACCGCCAGCATTCCGTCAACATGCTGCGTGAACAAAATTCCCGTACCGGTCTGGACAAAGCGCGAGACTCCAAACGCCAACTGGAACAGCGAGCGAGAAAACTGATCAACCGTATTCGGGCCCAGCACGAATACGACCCGGAAAAACATCTCAGTCGCCTGGTTTCTGAAACCTATTGGTGGGAGCAATTGATGCAGCATAAAACCGAGTTGAAACGTGCCTCGCATACGGTTGTGACAATTCACCATGCCAATCCGGAACTGCTGGATGCCTGCACAGAGTTGGTTCACTCCCTGTGTCATCAGCAAGACTTACTCGCTCGCCTGAGCCAAAACCGTCTGGGATTGCTACTGGCCGAACAGGGACAGGCCGCCGATGAGATGTATCAGATCCTGCGCAATATGATTCAACTCTATCCATGGCAGCGTAAAGGATTTAAAGGTCCACAACCTGAGGTGATCTGTCAGGATGTTCTGTCCTTCCCGTTTACTCTGGAACAGCTGGAAGAGAGCCAGCATAAGGTATCAGATGGAAGCACTACTGAATAAAATACGTGAATCAGGGCTGGATGCTTCCTCTGTTAGTGGTGAAGAGGCAACCATCTTCTGGGATTATGCCCGCCAACACATCGCCAGTTCACCGCGTGAAAAAGCCCATTGCTGGATCATCAGTGCCGAGTACCGCCTGACTCTCAATCAGATTCGCAACAGTATTGACGAGCTGCGCGCCGCACTGAGTTTGCTCAGCCTGCCGCAGGATGCCGATGTGATCCTGTCAGTCAAAAACAGCCTCAGCGATCGCCTGTTTGAAATGGGGGATTTCTCCGGAGCACTTAACGAATACGTCTCCGCTTCCAGTATCGCCGTGGAGCACAGTGACATTGATGCCTATGTGCTGGCCATTCTGGGGATGGGTAATCTGTGTGATGCTTATGGGGATCACAATCGCGCTCTGCGCTACTACCAAAAGATAGACGGCATTGATCACGCCATTTCCAGTCGTTCGCTGCGGCTGAGATACAAACTGTACATGCTGGCATGCTTTATCGAACTGCGCCGCGTCTCGGCGGCGCACGATTTGATCAAAGAGTGCGAAGAATTAAGTATTCTGGTCAGTGATAAGGTTCTGTCCGGGCAAATTCTGCTCTATCAAGCGAAAATCCTGCGTCTGGAAGGTCATACCACCAAGGCGCTTCACGCTCTGGGTGACATTCAATATAGCGTCGGAAACACCAGTTCGAGCTGGCTGTTTAATATGATCCGCCTTGAACTTGCCCACTGCCTGAGTGAACTCGGACGATCCGACATGGCGAACATGATTCTGGCGACCATCAGCAAACGCATTCGCCAGTACGCTTCCCCGGTGCTGGCTAAGCGGTGTTTTGATACCTACAGCGCCGCTTGTGAGATGAACAGCGACTTTAAGCGGGCACTCGAATATCAGAAAAAGGCTTACCGAATTGAGTCGGACCTGATGAAAAATATCCCCATCAGCGAGCTCGGCTCCTCTCAGTTGCGTCGCCTGTCTCGCTTTGAACTGCAACTGAAGCTGATCCTGTCAGAGCTTGAGAACCGCGAGCTGAAAGAAACCACCGAAAACCAGAAGAATACTGTGGCTCAATTGCAGCAGGATGTGTTTACCGATCCTTTGACCGGCCTGCACAACCGCCGCTGGCTGGACGTTAAGCTGAAAGATTTGCTGCTGCACGATGCGACCTTCTCATTGCTGGTGATCGATATCGACCACTTCAAATCGATCAACGATGAACTCAGCCATCTGGTCGGCGATCAGGCAATCATTAACGTCGCCAAACAACTGGCTGCGTATTTCCTCTTTCGAGGAGCCTCCTGTGTTCGCTTTGGTGGCGAAGAGTTTTTGGTGATCCTGGAAAATCAACATCAAGATCAAGCCGCCATGCACGCTGAAAACTACCGTGAAAGAATATACCAATTTGGTTGGGATGATATTCTGGGCGAGCGCGGGCTGACCGTCAGTGTCGGCGTCACACAGCACCGCGATGGCGAAAATACCCAGCGGACTTTTTATCGCGCGGACAAAGCATTGTATCGTGCGAAAGCCAATGGACGTAATCAGATCTGTATTGAATAACCTGACCGCTAACGGATAAAGAACAACGAAATCCCTACCAGCGCAACCAGCGTACCAAGCACACTGCGCCGGGTCAGAGGTTCCCCTTTGCATGCGCAGATGACCAAGATAAACAGTGGACTGGTGGCGATCAACGTCTGCGCGATGGCCGGATTGGCGTTTTTCAGTGCTATCTGCTGCAACCACAACGCGAGAAATGTGCCGACAAAAATCGCCGCCAACAACCAGCCCAACGATGAACGGTTAAGCTGACTGAGATGACGCCGAATGGCACAAAAAGGCTGAGATTCAAGTCGCCCAACCACCAGCATCACCGCCCCAACCCCGGCACTGAGACGGATCAACGCTCCAATCAACGGTGGAATATTCCCTTCGACCAACGCGTAATGCGAGATCACTACGCCGGTCGCCTGACACATACTGGCAAGCACACCAAATGCAATTCCGCTGGACGACATGATCCGCCCGGTGTGCGGCTCGGCAATCACATACATCACTGCGGCGGTGGTCAGCAACACGCCAAACCAACTTTGCAGACTCAGGCTGGCACCTAGCGCCAGCAAAGCCAATACGCCCGACAATGGCGGAGCCAAAGACTCCATTAAGAGCGTTTTATTAGCACCAATTCGCTTTAGCGCAGCGAAATAAGCGCTGTCACCGATTGCGATGCCAATCACACCGGACAGGCCCAGGATCCACAAATGAGACGCACTCAGTTGCCACTCTGGTTGTGGCATAAACGGCAACACCAGTAACATCATCGCCGCTGCAACCACACCTTTCACAATATTCAGTTGCAGTGCCGAAAACTGATGGCTGAACTGACTGTAAAGCCAAGTGGCGGCAGCCCAAACCGCAGCTGCAGAAATCGCAGCTGCTTCTCCATAGATTGACATTGTTGCTTTCCCTGTCTGATGGTTGTTGGATAAAAGGTTGCCATGAACCGAAAAACCACAACTCTGTTACACAATTGATATGTATAAATTGGCTTCGACACTATACTTTTTACAATCAATTACTTATTTTTATCAATAGTAGCAACTGCTATTTCTCAAAGACCGAACTAGGACACCAATATGCTTCTCGATTACATCGCGCTGGGCCTGTTGATATTTGTCGCTCTGGTGATTTTTTACGGCATCATTGTTATTCACGATATTCCGTATGAAATAGCCAAAGAGCGCGAACATCCGCACCAAGATGCCATTCATTATGCTGGCTGGGTCAGCTTATTCACACTGCATGCCCTGTGGCCATTTCTCTGGATCTGGGCCACGCTGTGGCGCAAAGAGCGTGGCTGGGGATTTCAAAAACTGGAAGCGGAGCAGCACGATCTGCATCACCGGGTCGAATCGTTGATTGATCAGGTCAGCCAATTACAACAAGAAGTCGCCACGCTGAAAGCTCAGCAATCGGCCGACGCGCCTAAGTCTTCTCAGGCTGACGATCACCAAGGAGCGCAGTAATGGATTTACTTTTAGTTCTGACCTACACCGCGCTGTGTATTGCCATTTTTAAAATCTTTAAAATCCCTCTCAATAAATGGACAGTACCCACCGCCGTACTCGGCGGCATTGCCTTGATCGGCACGTTAATTCTATTGATGAACTACAACCACCCATTCAGTCAGTTCGGCAACCAGGTTTACACCACCACACCGATAGTCTCCGGCGTCCGCGGGCGGGTGATCGAAGTGCCAGTGCAACCGAATGTACCGTTAGAACAGGGCGATGTGCTGTTTAAAATCGATCCAACACCTTTCCAGGCCGAGGTCGATAAACTCAAGGCTCAGGTGAAAGAAGCCAGCCAGGGTGCACTGAGCCTGCAATCTGACTTACTGGCCGCGGTCGCGGAAGAAGAACAAGCCATCGCTGAACGTGATAAAGCAGAACGTGAATTCATCCGTTATAGACGCGGTTATGCAAGAGGCGCGTTTACCGCGCAGGATCTCGACACTCGTCAGCAAGCCTACAAAGCCTCTGAAGCCAGCGTGAAGGCCGCCGCTCAGCGAGTGAAGCAAGCTCAGCTTGCTCTGGACTCCGAAATCGGAGGGGAAAACACCGCAGTCGCCAGTCTGCTCGCCCAACTGAGAAAAGCCGAGTTTAACCTGGAGCAAACCATCGTCCGGGCCCCTACGGGCGGTTTCGCGACTCAGGTCGCTCTGCGCCCCGGGTTAATGGCCGTCCCGCTGCCCCTTGCTCCAGCGATGACCTACGTCAACACGGAAGATCGCTATTACGCCGCCGCATTCCGGCAAAATTCTTTACAACGAATCGAGCCCGGATTCAAAGCCGAGTTTTTGTTCCGAGCCATTCCTGGTCGGGTATTTCGGGGCGAAGTGATTGAAGTCATCCCGGCGATTGGTGAAGGCCAGATCCAGGCCCGTGGAGTATTGCTCGGCACTGAGGCGCTGCGCACCAACGGTCGTGTGATGGTCAAACTGAAAATGACGGATGACATCTCCGAATTCAATCTGCCGCTGGGAACCGCCTTCGAAGTAGCGGTGTATTCAGACCATTTTGAGCACGTGGCGATCATGCGTAAGGTGTTGATTCGAATGAAAAGCTGGCAGAACTATCTTTACTTAGACCACTGATACCCGCTCCCAAAACCACAAAGCAGCGCTAAGCGCTGCTTTGTTTGTTCAGGCCAAACGCTAGCTCCAGCGCAACACCCGCACTTCATTCCCTTCCTGTGGCTTACCGGGAATATTGAGCGATAACACCAGTGACACCAAAGCCATGCCCGCGCCAATATAGAACACAGCCGCCGGAGACACCAACCAGATCAAGCCAAAGGTTACCGGAATGACAACCGCCGCAATGTGGTTAATGGTGAACGATACGCCCGCGGTCGAGGCCATATCCGCCGGATCCGCAATTTTCTGGAAATAGGTTTTTATCGCCAGTGCCAACGCGAAGAACAGGTGATCGACCACGTACAATGCTGCCGCCCATTCCGCAGTGGTGACCATGGCATACCCCACAAACACCAGGATCAAACCTGTGTATTCAAACATCAGCGCTTTGCGCTCACCCACGACACCGATAAAACGGCCGATTCGCTTGGCAAACAAAAAGTTAAACAGGTAGTTAATCAAAAACAATAACGTGATGTCGGCCGCTGAGTAGCCGAACTTTTCCACCATCAGGAAACCGGCAAAAACGGTGAAGATTTGTCGTCTTGCCCCGCTCATGAAGGTCAGGGCGTAATACAACCAGTAACGCTTGCGCAGCACCAGTTTCTTGTTCTGCGGCGTTTCGGAGCGAAATTCCGGAAACGCCAGCGCTATCCAGAGAACCAGCGCCAGTCCAACCCCTCCGGAAATCATATACACCCAGGCAAAATCAAGCTGAACGACCTCCAGCATGATCCACAGTGCTCCGTAAGTCAGCAACGATGCAAGAGCACCAACCGAGATGAGTTTCCCCAACATCTCGGGCGCCTCATCTTTGTTCAACCACTGCAACGACAGCGACTGTTTAAGCGTTTCGAAGTAGTGGAACCCTGTCGACATTAACAAGGTCGTCATCAACAAACCAAACAGAGACGGAAACAACCCCGTGATGGCGGTGCCTATGGTCAACATCGCCAGTGCAAGCAGCATGAAACGCTGCTCTCGAATAAACAACAATACAAAGACAGCGGTGAAAGCAAGAAAGCCAGGAATTTCACGGACACTCTGCAATAAACCGATATCCGCGCCATCAAAATGCGCCTTTTCAACCACAAAGTTATTCAGTAGCGCCATCCAGCTAGAAAACGCGATCGGGACAATAATCGAGATAATTAACAAAAAGTTCTGGGGAGTTTTCCAACTGGCGGGAGCCTGATTCATAATAGTGTCTCTACACAACGTAAAATACGATCTTAAAGCGGAATTTAACCAAACCGCAATCATTTGCGTAAAAAATCTTAACATCACAATCCGGAACCCTGAATGTCAGAGCCTGTCACCACACTCACTTTTGCCACCATGAATTTGTTCAACTATGTTGAGCCGCCGAATGCGTTCTATGACTTTGGCAATATCTACACGCAGGTTCAGTGGCAGAAAAAGTGTGACTGGCTGGAGAGACAACTCAAGCAGGTTAATGCAGATGTCGTCGGCTTTCAGGAGGTGTTCAGCCCCAAAGCCCTGCAAGCTCAATTGCGTCGCCTTGGTTATGCTTATTTTGCCACCGTTGACGGGCCACATATCGCCGACGACTACATTTACACGCACCCCGTCGTAGCAATCGCCTCTCGCTACCCAATTGAATCCGCAACCCGCATCCAACGTGTCCTGTCTCCCGACCGTTTTACGTTCAGCAGAGAACCCTTGCACGCGGTCATTACGTTACCAGTGATTGGCCATACCGATGTGTACATCGTGCATTTTAAATCTCAACGGCCCATGGAAGGCGAGCTTTTATCGGACACGACATCTGAATGTGTGTGGCGGCAAGAGCTGGCTGGCCGCTGGCAGTCGAGTATCCAAAGAGGCTGGGAAGCGCACTGCCTGCATCAGTCTCTCGTCACTACAAAGCAACAATCGCAACGCCCGTGTCTGGTGATGGGGGATTTCAACGCCGATTACCACAGCGGCGAGTTTGCCGCTTTACGCTCGAACGGCCCGTACCGACAAGACCCACAACCTTACGCCCGCTACCATCTGCATGACGCTTGGCATTTGTTCAGCGATCAAGAGGTTACACGCCCTTTCACTCATTACGCTGGCCCTCAGGGCAGCGTACTCGATTACATCTTAGTCTCCGACGAATTTCGCTCCTCTTCGTCATTTTGTCTCGCCGATATCTTGCGCTATCAGGTAATAGACAAACATCTGGTTAACCCTGATTACGCGATCGATGGGGACAGCAGTGATCACGCTCTGGTTGCCCTGAGTGTGACGTGCCGCGCTGGATAAGAATCTGTTTGCATTTCATCTGGTTAACGTTACATTGGAGGTCAATAATAAAAGGAGCCTCTTATGGAAATACTCGTTCGTCCAACTCAGGTGAGTGACGCTGCTGCCCTATGCGAAATCTATTCACAGCCCAGCGCTCAGGCAGAAACCCTGCAACTGCCAAGCCCTTCGCTCGCGATGTGGACGAAACGACTCGAATCCATTCCTGAAGGCGTGTATTCCTTTGTTGCCGAGGTAGACGGTCAAGTCGTCGGAAATATCGGCTTTGAGCACAATCAACGACCACGACGTGCGCATTGCGCCAGCTTTGGCATTGGGGTGCATGATGAATTCCACGGGCTTGGCGTCGGCTCTAAACTGATCGAAACCGTGTTGGATCTAGCGGACAACTGGCTACAGGTCAAACGCGTCGAAATTGAAGTCAACAGCGATAATGAGAAAGCGATCGCCTGCTACAAAAAATTTGGTTTCGAAATTGAAGGGGAAGCCAAGGGCTCGGCCTTTCGTCACGGCAGGTACATCAATACCTACTACATGGCACGTTGCCGCTTTTGATTAAACGGCGCAAAGAGGCTTACCCACGGTGAGCCTCTACCACGTCTAATGCCCGTTCGGTCAACGCTTCAGTGTACGGGTTAATTTTCCAGTGTCCCGGACTCCACCCCTTAATAAAACGCTGAAAATCGGCCCATGCCAGCGCAAACAGTGGCCGCCAGGCACGTTCAACCTGATGTGCAGACAGTTCTGGACGACAATGTTGCAACGCCTGTGTGAGATAACGGAAATAACGGTCGAGCAAGGCACTTTCGAGTTCGGCACACTGCGCAGGTTCCACCGCACTGCTGATAAACAACGCCACGTCTTTCATCGCACAACCACGGCCAACGTACTGAAAGTCAACCGCCGCCGCGCCTCTGTCGTCGGCCCGGAAGCAAAAGTTAGCCAGTTTGGCGTCGCCGTGAACCAGTGTCTGATACGGCGCTTCGCTTAAGAGGCGATCCAGTTTTACGGCTGCGCGCTTTAACCTACTGTCATCCAACGCAGCCAACTCATCTGGACGCGTCGCCAGATGCCAGTATGTGCCATTGTCCCACAATCCGTCCGCCGGAGACCCGATGTGACTGGCATGAAACCACGCCAGCCAACGCAACACAGACTGAATTTGCGTCGGCGTTGCCTGTTGACTGACCTTGGTGTACCCCAGAGTGCGCAGATCCTCTATGACCAGCAACATCTCCTGATCCTGCCATTCAATCTGCAGTGGACGCGGCACCGGCGTGTGTGACAGACATTGGCCGGCATAGTCCTGATACCAGCGGCACTCAACCTGATAGGAAGACAGCTTGCGTTGGTGGGCTCGATCAGTGTTCCAGCCTCGCGGATGGCATGTGGGTTTAGGCAAACGGATGTGTTTTACGATCACACTGGGCCCGTGCGCACCTCTGACCGAGAGCCGCACCAGTTCGCCGTATCCGCCCCACAGAGTCTGCAGCACGTCGCACCGGGAAACCTGTTCGATACCCAGCGGTGCGAGTAAACTGGCATATTCGTCGAGTATCACGGTTTCGCCACCAAGTGCGCCCATTGAGGATGGCGGTTGAGATAGTGCTCAACGTAACTGCAAACCGGACGTACGGTCAGGCCCATTTGTTCAATCTCAGGCAATACCGTTTCCATCATGACTTTACCGTATCCTTTCCCTTGCAGCTCATCCGGCACCCGGGTCGAAGTGATCGCCATGACATTCCCTTCCAACTGGTATCGAACCAGCGCCTCAAACTCCGGTTCCACACGGACCCGAAATTCGCCGCGCTCGGCATCATGAATTATTTCATTCATCGTATTCACCCTTCAATTTTTTGACAGAACGCTCAATTATTGACGGCTGACAAATTGAATATTCGCCGCGTCGGCAATAAAATCGTTAAACCAGCCTAACTATAACAAAAATGGCTGACGCAACGGAGGCTAGATGAACACACAGGCAGTGGCAAAAAACGAGATACAACGGGGAAACAAAACCGTTTCCACACTCAACAGCACAGACGCGCTGGCGATGTTGGAACATGGCAGTGAAATGACCATAGGCATCACCACACCTGTTGGCACAACCTTTCGCTGCAAAACCGCGTTTATCGGCACCCATTCCAGCAATCTGATCCTGATTGAGATCCCCAAGATCTCCGACGACGACATCAACTTTTTCTTTCAGGAAGGCTTCTGGCTGACCGTCCGGGCGATCTCTCCACGCGGGGAAGGGGCTCTGGTGCATTTTCGTAGCCAACTGACCCATTTCGTGCGTGAACCCGTCAGCATGGTGGCCATTTCCGTTCCCGGTACCATGCAAGTGACGCAACTGCGCAAAGAGCCGCGCTACGAAGTGAACCTGCCGGGTAAAGTGATACTTGGAGATTATCGTTCGGAGTGTGAAATCCGCGATTTGTCAAAAAGCGGCTGCCGTTTTATCACCGCACCGTTAGGGCGTACTTTCCTGGTGGGGGATGAAATCGCGATTGAGCTGAGCGCCAACAACAAAGAGCAAAACGTTTTTGCGCCGCTGTACGGCAAAGTCTGCAATCTGCAACGCTCAAAGCACTACTCTCGCTATGGGTTGCAATTTGACGAGCAAGGCATGACCAATGCGCGCAACCTGCTCGCTCAGCTCAAGTTTGACGGCACGAAACTGACGCTTCGATCCAGTTAGTTCCACAAAAAAGGCTCTGCAGTGCAGAGCCTTTTTTGTGTCAGATTACGTTAACCAATAAACGAGATGTAACCCTGCAAAATGATCAGGTTGACGATATCGATAAAGAACGCACCCACAATCGGTACCACCATAAAGGCCTGAGGCGACGGGCCAAATTTATTCACCAGCGACCCCATGTTCATTACCGCAGTGGGTGTAGCGCCCAGACCGAAGCCACAATGTCCTCCCGACATCACCGCCGCGTCATAGTTGCTGCCCATCACTTTAAACGTGACAAAATAGGCAAACAGGCCCAGCACCACCGACTGCACCGCGAGAATGATCAGAAACGGCACCGCCAAATCAAAAATATTCCACAGCTTGAGGCTCATCAGCGCCATCGCCAAAAACAGCGACAACGACACAGTGCCAAGAATATCGACCGTTTCTGCATCTATGGTGCGAACTTTGGACACTTCCAGAACGTTGGTGATGAACACCCCGATAAACAGAGCGTATACAAAGTCTGGAATCATCAACCATTTGATGTCAAAGCTGCTGACCCATTGCTCCAGATACTTCGCCCCCGTCACACAAAGCAGCAAAATAAACAGCACTTCGATGACTTTCTTCGCCGTAACTTTGTCTTCTTCGTATTCGTTGTATGTGACGACCTCAGGAAAGCGCTCATGGGTACGGACACCGCGTCCATACTCAGACTCAAATTCATGTTTTTCAATCAGTTTCTGCGCCACCGGGCTACCGATGATGCCACCGATAATCAAACCAAACGTGGCCGACGCCATCGCAATTTCCAACGTGTTGGACAAACCATAGTTTTCGGTAAACGTTTGTGACCAGGCTGCGCCGGTGCCATGACCGCCCGATAAGGTGATAGACCCAGCAATCAGTCCCATCAACGGGTCCAAACCCAATGCCGTTGCCAAAGAGACACCGACACCATTCTGAATGATGATGTAGAACGACGCGACCCCCAGGAAAATGAAGACTTTCGCCCCACCTTTCATCAACTGGGTATAGTTAGCCGCTAGGCCGACCGTACTGAAGAACATCAACATAAAAGTGTTCTGCAACGGCAGAGAGAATTCCAGATCGACACCCTGAAAATGTAGGGCAGTGATCAACACTGCAACGATCAATCCGCCGACAATCGGCTCGGGAATGTTAAATTTCTTTAAAACGGGAATTTTGGTGTTTATGAAATGACCCAGAAACAGCACGCTGATAGCGATTAAGAAAGATTCCAGTGGTCCCACCGACAATACGTGATTCATATAACCTCTTTATTGTTCTCACTCATCTTCCCTAACGAGCCAGAGCAAAATCAGTTGGTGCCTGACACCAAATTGACAGCTCTTGTTATTTCAATGATTGCCTATCGAATAATAACCTCTAAAAATAGCTCTATATCAAGAACTTACAACAGACAAGTTCCACTCTAAACCAATGTCAGAGCAAAGTGAAAGCGGACATTATTAAAGAAACCCGAGCGATTTGTCGAGTTTTACGCGAGATTTCAATCGAAGAGGAAGTGTAAACCGGGACAGTATCCCATTACTGAGAAAGAAAAAAAGCCAACCGCAATAACCGCGATTGGCTCAAATAAAGTGTGAACAAAATCATTCACTAACAACGTCAGTTGGCTAGGTAACCCCGGTCGCAACCGGGATTACGTTAAGTAATGCAGGTTGCATGCCATGTTTAAAACAGCCCAAATATGCAACGTTGTACTCATTATTTACCAGATTGGGTACCGCTTTGTTGCAATTTGCAAATGCATTATGCATGTGAACGCAATATGGAACAGCAATAAGCCGGATCGATCAAACGCTATGGTATTTAGTTACGTCTCGCTCCTCTTCCAGTTCAGCACCACAGAGTTAACCTGATTGAGACGGTGGGCGCTGGACAGAGTTGAGGGGTTTGAGGTTATACTCGGCACAATTCACTGAACCGAAGAGAAAGAATGAATTACATTACTACGTTCCTCAAAGGGCTTGCGATGGGCGCAGCCGATGTCGTTCCGGGCGTGTCCGGTGGTACGATCGCTTTTATTACCGGCATCTACGATACCTTGTTAGAGAGTATCCGGCGCGTTAACCCGAGCTTAATCGGGCTGTGGCGCCGCGAAGGATTTAAAGCTGCGTTTAATCATATTAACGGGCTGTTTTTGATTGCACTGTTTGGCGGTATCCTGACCAGCATTGCAACGCTGGCAAAGCTTATTTCCTGGCTGCTGGTCACTCATCCGATTCCAATCTGGTCCTTTTTCTTCGGCCTGATTCTGGTATCGGTGTACCACATGCTGCGTCAGATAGAGCATAAACGTCCGTCGCTGTTGCTATTTGCCTTGGCCGGGGTCGCATTTGCCTACTCGATTACCGTGCTCAATCCGCTCGAAATCGAGCCAACCAGCCTCAACGTGTTGATGGCAGGAGCGATCGCCATCTGTGCAATGATCCTTCCGGGTATTTCCGGTAGTTTCATCTTGCTGTTGATAGGCATGTACGCGCCCGTTTTAGGTGCAGTCAAAGCGGTTCAGATTGATATACTGGCGCTGTTTCTGGGGGGCTGTGTGATTGGCCTGCTCACTTTTTCTCATCTGTTGTCCTGGCTGCTAAAGCGCTTTCGTGACTTCACTCTGACGTTCCTGACTGGTTTGATGCTGGGCACGTTGCCAAAAATCTGGCCGTGGAAAGAAACCATCAGTTGGCGCATCAACTCCAAAGGGGAACAAGTCCCCTTACTTCAACACAACCTCACACCGTTTGAATTTGAACACATCACCTCTCAGCCGGCACAACTGGGGATCGCCATTGTTTTGATGCTGTGCGCTTTTGCTCTGGTACTGGGGCTGGAGAAATTCGCCGAAAACCGTGATGTCTGAGCACGCGGCATAGAACACGGGGCCTTCGGGCCCCACGTTTGATTATTGACATATTTTGTCTCTTTCACTCAACGACTTCCCCTCGCCTGTGCTAACATCTTCATTTTCAAGTAATCGGACCCTCGTCATGCACACGGTGATTAAACTGGCTGGAATTGCTCTGGCACTGGCTGTCGGCTTTTTCGCCTCAGACATTGCCCGCTGGTTTGACACGGGAGACAGTCGTCTCTCTCTCGACCAATATTGCGTGTTGTCTTCTCAGCCCTGCTCTCAATCCAATGTCACCATGACACTCAACCAGAATACGGCTCAGCCGCTGGTGCCGGTGCAGATCTCGGTGCAGTGGCCACAAGCCCAGTCTGAAACACTGCGCTTAGATTTGGAAGGGTTGGAAATGGAAATGGGGCGAGCACGCTTCGTGCTGAAAGCAGTTGGCAACCAGCGTTATGAAGGCGAAGTACTTCTGCCAGTCTGCACTCAAAATGAAATGACCTGGCTGGGCGAGTTGTCCGACGGTCATCAAACCGTTTACCCTGCAATAAGGATGAAAAGATGAGTAGAAACTGGTCTCTGATTTTGGTCGCGGCTTTTGCCTTAGGATATGGTGTCAAAACCTACCTCGATTCTCAGCCCGATAGCCCAGTTGCCACAGAGCAACAACCAGCCTCACCACAGGAAACCGTGCTGTTCGGCCAGAACGACCAACCGGTGCATCTTTTTGATACCAGCGATGAGCGTATCCGCATCGTGTATTTTGGTTTTACCCGCTGTCCAGATGTCTGTCCGACGTCGCTGGCCATGCTGGCCGGTGCCCTCAACCAGATCGACCCGGACACGCTGGCAAAACTGCGCCCAGTGTTCGTTTCACTGGATCCAGAACGCGATAAAGCGGATGACTCGTATCAATACGCTCAATACTTCCACAAGGCAATCGAAGGCCTGTCGGCGCCACTGGCGGTGACCAAACCACTGGCGCACAGCTATGGCGTCATTTTCCGTAAAACGGAACTGAAAGATTCGGAACTGAAGTACACGCTGGATCACAGCTCTTACTTCTACTTCCTCAAACCAGACGGCACACTGATTACAAAAGTGCCGCACACTCAGACACCGGCACCGATTGTGGCAGCTATCGAGTCGGTAACCAGCTCAGTACAAGGAAAATAATATGAAGCTTAAAGCTCTGCTATTGGCCTCTTTGGCTCTCAGCCCGTTGGCCTACGCAAACTCTGACATCATGGCTCACGATGCCTATGCGCGCGCGACGCCACCAAACGCCCCAACCAGTGCCATCTTCGCCCAGTTCATGAACCAAGGCGATGAGGACCGCTACATTGTTTCCGTTTCGACACCAGCGGCAGGCAAAGTAGAACTGCACGACGTGATCCACGACGGCGATGTGATGCAAATGCGTCAGATAGAAAAAATCAAACTGCCAGCCCACGGCATGGCCGAACTCAAGCCTGGCAGTTTACATATCATGTTGTTTGATCTTAAGCAGCCACTGGCAGAAGGTGAGAACATTGATGTTGAAGTTACCTTCGCCAACGGTGAAAAGCTAAGCTTCCAGGCGCCAGTGAAAAAAGTCATGAGCGGCATGAAAAAAATGCAGCACAGCCATCAATAATTGGCGAAAAAACAGCAAAACAGGTGAGACTCTTCCCGCCTGTTTTGTTATCATCGCGCCGTTAACTGATTAAACATAAGGAGAATCTGATGATTGTATTACGTATCCACCCGGCAAGTCAGGCGAAGTAAAGCGAACACTCACTTTCACTCTATTCCTTTCTTCCCCTCCTAAATTTGCCCGGTGTCCTTAGACCGGGGTCTGTTTTTGTTCATTCGACCCTAATATCTCTGCATATCAATGACACAGAGACGTTACTCTGTGGCTAGGGAAAAGCAATGAAACATCATTTATCATTACGCCAACTGGGTTGGCAACCTGTCTTTCAACAACAACTGTTACTCGATGAACTCGAACACGCGACCGTTGCGCGCGTTACGGCTCATCAGCGAAGCGGCTACACACTGCTCAGCGAACTCGGCGAGCACCACTTGCCTATCCATCATTCGCAACCTGCAATGACGGTGGGCGACTGGTTACTGCTCGACCCAAATGAGCAGTTCCTGCGAACGTTAGAGCGTTCGTCGCTATTCAGTCGTAAGGCCGCTGGGAGTAAAATCGCCGAGCAACTTATTGCAGCCAATGTCGATAGCGTCTTTATTGTCTGTTCACTGAATCTTGATTTTAACCTCAGCCGGATCGAACGTTACCTGGCTTTGGCACACGAAGCAGGCAGTGAGCCCGTCATCGTTCTGAGTAAACTCGATTTATGCGATGACGCGGAAGAGAAAACCGCGCAAGTCAGAGCCTTGAGCCCCCTGCTGTGTGTCGAAGCCGTAAACGGCCTTGACGCAGACAGTTGTGCCCGACTGTCCCCTTGGTGTCAACCTGGGCAAACCGTGGCCTTTATGGGCTCTTCCGGGGTCGGAAAATCGACGCTGGTGAATACCTTGATGGGCACAACGGAACAGGACACCGGTTCGATCCGTGAAGACGACAGCAAAGGGCGCCATACAACCACGTCACGTTCGTTGCACTTCATGCCATCGGGGGCGGTTCTGATTGACACCCCGGGAATGCGCGAATTGCAATTGGCAGACTGCGCCGCAGGCGTCAGTGAGGCGTTCGCAGATATCGAGCAGCTCGCTCAGCAGTGCCGGTTCAACGATTGCCACCACCAGGGGGAACCCGGCTGCGCTGTGACTCAGGCCGTCGATCGTGGTGAGCTGGAAGAGCGTCGCCTGAAGAATTATTTCAAGCTGCTGCGTGAACAAGCCCATAACAGCTCGAGCCTGGCTCAACAGCGAGCCAAGTTTAAACAACTGGGTAAAATGTATCGTTCCGTGCAGTCAGACAAACGCAAACTCAAGCAAAACCACTAACACGCTACGATTCACCCGGTAACCTGCCGGGTGAATAATTTCCTACAACAATCTCCCCACAACGCATCAATAACAAGCGCGAAACAATCAACAACATAAAATGTTACATATACAGCATTTTTGCAATTAGCTGTGCTAATTCTCAATTAATTCTAGACACATCATCTTGAGCCACTATTATTGTCATCCTCAGTTTTCAATAGCTGACATCACTATAATTTTAGAGATTGATTCATTGCAGGGATAACTATGCATCGCAACAATATTTTCGCCCGTTTTGCGCGTGGAAACCTGGTTCTCCAAATCCTGGCGGGTATCGTACTCGGCAGCGTGCTGGCGCTCCTGGCTCCGGAACGTGCACAAGAGGTGGGTTTACTCGGAAGCCTGTTCGTCGGAGCGCTGAAAGCCGTCGCTCCTATTCTGGTCTTTATTCTGGTGGCAGCTTCTATTGCCAACCAAAAGAAAAACCAACACACCTATATGCGCCCTATCGTGGTTTTGTACCTGTTCGGTACATTCACCGCCGCACTGACCGCTGTCGCCATGAGCTTTATGTTCCCTACCACACTGACTCTGGTGTCAGGCGCTGAAGGGACAACGCCACCACAAGGCATCGGTGAAGTTCTGAATACCCTGCTGTTCAAACTGGTCGATAACCCAGTGAATGCGCTGATGAGCGCCAACTATATCGGTATCCTGGCATGGGCGGTGGGTCTGGGCTTGGCTCTGCACCACGCATCAGCGACCACCAAAGCGGTATTTGAAGATCTGAGTCACGGCGTGTCTCAAATCGTTCGCTTCATTATCCGCTTGGCACCGTTTGGTATCTTTGGTCTGGTTGCGTCTACGCTGGCCACCACAGGTTTTGAAGCTCTGTCTGGCTACGCGCAGCTTCTGGGTGTATTGCTGGGTGCGATGCTGATCATCGCTCTGGTGGTAAACCCGATTATCGTTTTGGTGAAAACCGGTGAAAACCCTTACCCACTGGTACTGCAGTGTCTGCGCGAAAGTGGTGTTACGGCATTCTTTACCCGTTCAAGTGCCGCAAATATCCCGGTGAATATGGCACTGTGTGAAAAGCTAAAACTGGATGAAGACACCTACTCAGTGTCTATCCCGTTGGGTGCAACAATCAACATGGCTGGAGCCGCCATCACCATTACAGTGCTGACTCTGGCGGCTGTGCATACGCTGGGTATTGAAGTGGATATCCTGACCGCACTGCTGCTGAGCATTGTGGCTGCAGTTTCAGCTTGTGGCGCTTCAGGCGTTGCGGGTGGTTCTTTGTTACTGATTCCTCTGGCATGTGGCCTGTTTGGTATTCCAAACGAAGTGGCGATGCAAGTCGTGGCGGTAGGCTTTATCATTGGTGTTATCCAGGATTCAGCAGAAACCGCTTTGAACAGCTCCACTGACGTTGTGTTCACTGCCGCTGTGTGCAAAGCGCAACACAGAAAAGAGCAGAAGCGACTGGCAGCAGAATAAGCCGCCAAACATGCAAAAGCCCCGGTTTGATACCGGGGCTTTTTTGTGTCTATCCGATGCGAGTCTACAACTTAAAACCGGCGCTGAAGTCCATTTTAGGCGGTGGAGATTCTGGCTCAGGAGGCTGTGGTTCAGGTTGCGGCTGAGACTGCGTTGTGTCCGCTGCGCGACTGAGTAACTCTTCGTCCAGCTCATTGTCATCGCTCAGTAGCTCACTGTCAGTGGCATCTTGTGGCAACTGGATGCCACGTTTGTAGAGTTTGTTCAATACCCGGATCACAGAGTGCTTACTGACGGTTCCCGCCGCCATTTTCTTGATGATTGGCCGAACCAGAGATTGCAACCCAACAACAGAATCGACCCCTAAATTAGCACCCACCTGATCACGCAGTGCTTTTGCCGGCTCATAACCAAAATACGCCGACAGGAACAACCAGATATAGGCGATTGCGTTGCCTTTGCTCCCTCTGTCCATCCAGGCTTCACCCGCGTGATACATCGCCTGAACATGTCCCTTTTCTGCCGCCCGTTCTAACCAGTAGCAACCTTTATTGTGATCCGCAGAAACGCCAACCCCATGCAGATAATTCAACCCAAGGCGCATACGCCCTTCTAGGCTGTTAAGCTGCGCCGCACGTTTGTACCAATAAGTCGAATCCTGAGGTTTACGTTGTGGGTTATTCGCGGAAACGCACCACTCGCCAAGAAAAAGTATTGCATCGATGTTTTTTTCTTCCGCCGCTTCTTGCATCACGGAAGTCGCTTTTAATACGTTTTGATCCGTTCCCCGCCCGTGAAACAGCGCCAACGCCATGTCATATTTGGCTGAGGCATTTCCCTCCAGTGCTGAGATGCAATTTTGCCAGAACTTAGCCTGTTCTTTCAGCACCAGATCTTCCCGCATTTTCTGGCTGAGACGAACAATGCCGTACATGCCATTAATGCTGTCGAGCTTCGCGGCTTTGGTGTACCAGTGCAGCGCTTCTTTGATGTTGGTGCGTTCAGCTTCTTTGGCCAAAAACAGAATGGTTGGGACATGCCCTTCTTCAGCCTTGAGAATGCGCTCCTGCCGCTCTCGCTGCTTGTTTTTTTCCAGCGCACGACGATACGCCAGCTCTCGCTGACGTTTCTCTTCTTCCAGACGCTTTTTGCGCAATGACAGCGACAACATCCAGAGGAACACTAATATCAGTGCCAGTCCTGTGGCGCCGATCGCTATTCCGATAATACTCATCTAATGACTTCTGCTCTATTGATACTTATTGTATCGGCCATGGACGAAAAATATTAAATGCTTTATATCCAAGCCGTTTCATTAGGTGAAAGAAACGTCGTTTGGCGAGGAAATAATGCCTACATCCTGTATTGATTGCGTCCGATTATACCGGTATGACCAGTTGGCTTGCTAAATTGCGCCACAAACATGACATGGGTTCCAAAGTCAGCCCCATGTAAGGTCCACAATACGGGTCCTCTCTGTTCGTTGCACACGTGTTCAAACCGAGCGCCCCCAAATACAAAAGCCACGCAAGTGCGTGGCTTTTGTCGGTGCATCGTGGGTTCAATCAGGCTTCGGCAGCCGCTTTCGCATCGCACAAGTCCACCACCTGACGCTCAGACTGACTGTACTGCCCGGCATGGGTCACGCCATGGAACTTGCCTCCCGGCTCAATACTGAGGTTGTCACTGTAAATGGTGCCACTTACCCGGCCACGGCTCAGGATCTCGATTACGTCAGCATAACAGGTGCCTTCAAATTCGCCGTTGATGATCACACGTTCGGCACGGATTTCACCACTGACCAAACCGGATTCACTGATCACCAGACTTTTTTCCACTTCGACGGCCCCGTCGATAGAACCGTCTACCTGGATATCGCACTCTAACTGGAGCTGTCCGCTAATTGCACAGCCTTTTGCGATGACAGTTGTAGCTGACTGCTGACTCTTAACTCGACTTTGTCTACCAAAGATTCCCATCGAATACCTCTTACATTACTAAATAGTGTCTCGAAATTGTCTACCCCCCAGTCAACAAATGGTCGGGGGTTTAACGGCCGGCCAACAAAACGAACTTCATAGTGCAGGTGTGGGCCCGACGACAAACCACTGTTACCAGAGTAGCCAATCAGATCGCCTTTCTGCACAAAATCGCCACTTTGCACTTTGAACTTCTGTAAGTGCGAATACGAACTGGAGAAACCGTAAGCATGCTGCAGGCGGAGAAAGTTACCACTCCCCTTGTTGCTGGGTCGGACGACTTCTACCACCCCATCAGCCGGAGCATAGACAGGCGTACCAATGTTGACGGCAAAATCCTGACCGCGGTGAAATTTCATTTTCCCGGTCACGGGATGTTTACGCTTGCCATATCCTGACGAAATACGTGCATGCTGAACAGGCGATCCGCTGGGGATTTGGGTTAACATCACCATTCGAACCGACGACGTGATGGCTGCCGCGTCCAGACGGGTTTCCAGTGCACCGGCCCCCTCTTCGACTCCGAGAACTTTCTCTAAGTCGCCCAGACGATCAGCCACCAGATTGATGCGCTCTTCGCGCTCCACCAGGTCGCTTTCCAAGTTGTCCTTAAGCTCTTTGAGCGACGTCACTTCCTCACTCAAAGACATGGATTTTGTTTCGAGCTCCCGCTGTTTGATCTTGGCGAAATCCACTTCATTCTTCAGATAGTAGATCACCCCGCCAGTCACAATCAGGCTGACAGCCATACAATATCCCAAGCCCTTGAGCACATGGCGAAACCATTTTCCAAACTGGAAATGCTGCGTGCCATGAATAGACGATACCGAGATTGTTATCCTTTCTTTCATGGAATTTATTCGAAAATTTATTTGAGGCATGAATAAAAAACGCAGGCATTCTAACAAGAATAAAAATAACCCTGAACCTTGTCATGGCTCGCACTAAGACCTTATTGTTAACTTTGTGATTAAGGCATGAAAAATGCGGATCATCACAAACGGTCAAATATGCACCCAATGGATTACTCTTTATTATTGTTTGGTTGCCATCGCCCTCCGCAAGTCCTTTCGCTGACGAAAATTATGCCACCCACGACATATCGTTCGCCGTATCTTAATTACAAAAAAGCGACGGCAGATTGGACGGGATTTAATTCGATTAATTAAATAAATAATGACCTGTGAGAAAGATCACCTGTTGTGCGGAATTAATTTTTTAACCTTTCATTTGTGTGACAAGGATCACTCATGAAACACTTATTGACCAGCTACGTTTTGTGATACCGATCATTTAAAATTAATTGACAATTATAAAAACAACAAAATGTAGCTAAATTACATGTCAGAGATATGACAGTGGTCACTAAAAATTGTTTTGCAGTAGGGATTTTATGCGGAGCTGATCACGAAAAACCCGTTGTCAGTTCCAAATGAAGATTGTGTGGTAAATTGATTGGGTACTAAGCAATCAAGCGGTTTTGGCGAACCGTTACTACAACAATATTCATCAGAACATCGAACGGGGAATTCTTATGATATCACCAGATGCTAAGATCAAGATACAAAATTTTGGTCGCTTTCTGTCTAACATGGTAATGCCTAATATCGGCGCTTTCATCGCCTGGGGCTTTATTACCGCACTCTTTATTCCAACTGGCTGGCTGCCAAACGAAACGCTGGCGTCTATGGTTGGTCCAATGATCACTTATCTGCTGCCACTACTGATCGGTTACACCGGTGGTAAATTGGTCGGCGGTGATCGTGGTGCTGTGGTCGGTGCGATCACAACCATGGGTGTAATCGTCGGTACCGACATTCCAATGTTCATGGGCGCCATGATGGTAGGACCATTAGGCGGCTGGGCAATCAAGACCTTTGACAAAAAGATCGACGGAAAAGTGAAAAGCGGCTTCGAAATGCTGGTCAATAACTTCTCCGCCGGTATCATCGGCATGGCGTTGGCTATTCTGGCGTTCTTCTTCATCGGTCCGTTTGTGAAGATCCTGTCCGGCACGTTGGCGGCTGGCGTAAACTTCCTGGTAAACGCTCACCTTCTGCCACTGACTTCTATCTTTGTTGAACCAGCGAAAATTCTGTTCCTGAACAACGCGATCAACCACGGTATTTTCTCACCTCTGGGCATCCAGCAAGCATCTGAAGCTGGTCAGTCCATCTTCTTCCTGATTGAAGCAAACCCAGGGCCGGGTCTGGGTATCCTGCTGGCGTATATCGTCTTTGGTAAAGGCACAGCCAAACAGACTGCAGGTGGGGCGTCCATCATCCACTTCTTCGGTGGTATCCACGAAATCTACTTCCCCTACATTCTGATGAACCCGCGTCTGATCCTGGCCGCAATTGCAGGCGGTATGACAGGTGTCTTTGTCCTGACGGTATTTAACGCGGGTATTGTGTCTCCAGCTTCACCGGGTTCAATTTTCGCAGTACTGCTGATGACACCAAAAGCTTCTATGGTGGGTGTACTGAGCTCTATCTTCTCAGCGGCGGCCGTCTCTTTCGCAGTGGCTTCAGTTCTGATGAAAGCGCAACGTACCTCTGAAGAAGATGGCGATGAAGTCGCGCTGGAGAAGGCGACTTCACAAATGCAAGACATGAAAGCCACGTCAAAAGGCGCGGTAGCCAATCAGCAAAGCAAAGGCGATGTCGATATGGCGAGTGTGAAAAGCATCATTGTTGCGTGTGACGCTGGTATGGGTTCCAGCGCTATGGGCGCAGGCATGCTGCGCAAGAAAGTCCAGGATGCCGGATTAGACATCCACGTGACTAATTTAGCCATCAACAGCTTGCCAGAGGACGCAGACATCGTGATTACACACAAAGACTTAACGGATCGTGCCCGTAAGCACGCACCTGACGCACACCACATTTCCCTGACGAACTTCCTGGACAGCGAAATGTACAATCAGCTAGTGGTTAAATTGATGGCCGCACAAAACCAACCGGCTGCGAATGATGCCAATATGGTCAAACTGACCGTGCTGGCCGCGAACGACGATAGCTTTGAAGACCAGCAGCCATCGGTATTCCGTATTGAGCGAGAAAACATTCATCTGGGCCTCAAAGCCAGCAATAAAGACGAAGCCATTCGCTATGCGGGTAACAAGCTGGTTGAGATGGGTTACGCGGAGCCAGAATACGTCGACGCCATGTTCGAACGCGAAAAACTGGTCCCCACCTATCTGGGTGAATCCATTGCTGTACCTCACGGTACTGTAGAGGCCAAAGACCGAGTCATCAAAACAGGCATTGTTATCTGCCAGTACCCTGGCGGCGTACAGTTTGGCGAAGACGCGGATGACATTGCCAAGCTGGTTATCGGTATCGCGGCGAAAAACGATGAACATATTCAGGTCATTACCACCATTACTAACGCACTTGATGAGCCGGAGGCCATCGACATGCTGACCAGTACCGACAAGGTTGAGGACATTCTCAACATTCTGTCCGGTCACCAGGCAGCCTAACCTGTTTTGCTCCTGAGCAAAAACCGAGGTCTCGTCACGCCCCCCTATTGTGGCGGACCTCATCTTTAAGATTCGTTAGTCACTTTTTTGGTAGGTAACAGATTATGAAAAATGCAGTACATTTTGGTGCGGGTAACATCGGCCGAGGCTTTATCGGCAAACTGCTGGCCGATGCGGATGTGGAAGTGACCTTTGCAGACGTCGATGCCCCTCTGGTTGACCAACTCAGTCATAAACAAGAATACAAAGTAAAAGTCGTCGGTACGGAATGCACCATTGACACCGTTACACATGTCACCGCCGTGAATTCGACCAGTAATGATGTGATTGACCGCATCGCGAATACCGATCTGGTCACCACGGCCGTCGGCCCGAACGTACTTGACATCATTGCCAAAACCATCGCAACCGGCATCGCTAAGCGCTTTGAGTCCGGTAACGATAACCCTCTGAATATCATTGCCTGTGAAAACATGGTGCGTGGCACTACCCACCTGAAAGGCGAAGTCTACAAGCATCTTGATCCGGCGCTGCACACCAAAGCGGATGAGCTGGTAGGTTTTGTCGACTCAGCGGTTGACCGTATCGTTCCACCAGCCGAAGCCGCCAATGACGATCCTCTGGAAGTGACCGTCGAAAGCTTCAGCGAATGGATCGTCGATGAAAGCCAGTTCAAAGGCGAAGTGCCGGACATCAACGGCATGGAAAAAACCGATAATCTGATGGCGTTTGTTGAGCGCAAATTGTTCACTCTCAACACTGGCCACTGCATTACCGCGTATCTCGGTTGCCTGAAAGGTCACAAGACCATTCGTGAAGCAATTGAAGATCCTCAGATTCGCGCCGATGTAAAACAGGCAATGGAAGAGAGTGGCGAAGTGCTGATCCGTCGCTACGGTTTCGATCGGGCATTTCACGCCGCGTACATTGAGAAAATTCTCGGACGCTTTGCGAATCCGTATCTGGTGGATGAAGTGGATCGCGTTGGACGCCAGCCAATTCGCAAATTAGGGCCAAACGATAGATTAATCAAACCATTACTGGGTACAATCGAGTATGGCACTGATAATCACATGCTGCTCAGAGGCATCGCCGCAGCGTTGAAATACACCAACGACAGCGATCCACAAGCGGTCGAGCTGCAAACATCGCTACGTGAACATGGCCTGAGAGCCACTCTGGCTCACTACACCGGTCTGGATGAGAACGGTGCAGAAGCCACGCAGGTTGAAGCTATCTTCAACCAATTGTAAGTCGTATGGGGCCATATGGCCCCTTTTGAATCACAACGTTAATCACTTTATGGCAGACCAGTTAAACGAAACCGAAATCTTAGAGCGTCTCAACAATACCCCCTCGGTACGCGGTTTTTTTATTGCGACGGTGGAGATATTCGAAGTCGCCATTGATGTGCTGATGCAACGAATTTTCCGCAAAGACAACTTCGCGGTTCAATCGGTGGTTGGCCCTTTGCTGCACGATTCCGGTCCATTGGGTGATCCGGCGGTTCGTCTCAAATTGTTGTATGGTTTAGGCGTTCTGCCCGACCCGATTTACCACGATATTGAAGATCTGATTAAGCTACGTAACAAGCTAAACAGCGATGGCGCTGAGTACGAATTTACCGACCCGACGATACTTGAGCCAATACGCAAACTGAATCTGGTGCAGAAAATGGGCATGGTTCAACTTGAAGTCATGGAACCGGATGGCGATATCGATCTGGATTTTTATCAGTTGCAACTACAGCGGCAACAACAAATCATTAAATCCGGGCTTTCGCTTGCCATTGTCGAAATGTGCAGTGAGCTGGATAAAGAAAGCCCATTTTAGATGCGTTTATTTTTGTGGCGCATACGCGGTCGGGACAATAAACACTGAGAAGAACGTACCCGCATCAGTCCGCCGACCAACACCAGAGCGATATTCACCTGTCCGACTGAACCCGGCCCTGTGGCGAACACCGGGTGTTTAATACAAAGCACTCCTGAGGTTGCGGCTCATCAGTGGCAGTGGCATCCGACATAATACCTGATGGTCGGGTTGGATCACCCGGACGCTGATGCCATCATGCAAGCTCTGTAAACCGGTTGTCACGACTGGCTCACCAACCTTCCCCCCTTGCTCGACGATCACCATGCCGTTGGCAATGTTGTCGCCCAACTGCACGGTTTGGCGGGTAACACGCAGATCCTTGCCTATCAGCCATACATTGCGCTGCTGGTCAGCGGCCACAATCGCATTCTGAGTGAGAAAAACATGCTCATTTCGGCCGTCGATAGCAGAATTTTTCATGGATATGCAGCAGTGATGATTCGTCAGCGAATCGCGCCGTTTTTCAATCGTGACGACAAATTTTAATCATTAGACTCACACCCGCTTTTGTCCGTTAATGCGCGCTGACGCGACACCGTGTCGGGTGTGACCTCCACCAGCGGCAGGTCACGGTTTTCTGTTTTATCTTGGTGGCCGACTCGGCCAGCAGATAACGATTGCTTGAGATGAAATGTGGAACAAGTATCCAAACTAGACAGCGTACGTGCTGATTACAACGTCCATTACTGGAGTCAGGGTTTTTACGGTATCGATAACAACGGTGAAGTTTACGTTTCGCCACGCAACGATAATGCGCATCCGATGCCGCTGAGCCAGATTGTGCACCAGATCGAACAGCAAGGTCTCAACCTGCCGGTGTTAGTGCGTTTTCCGCAAATTCTGCATCAGCGAGTACACAACATCTGTCAGGCATTTAATCAGGCGATTGAAGAGTACCAGTACCCGAACAATTATCTGTTGGTGTATCCGATTAAGGTAAACCAGCAGCGTGAAGTAGTCGATGAGATACTGGCCAGTCAGGCTCAGCTGGAAACCAAACAATTGGGTCTGGAAGCCGGCAGTAAACCTGAGCTGCTCGCAGTACTGGCCCTGGCGCAGAAAGCCAGCTCAGTCATCGTCTGCAATGGTTACAAAGATCGTGAATACATGCGTCTGGCTCTGATCGGCGAAAAACTCGGTCATAAAGTCTTTATCGTGCTGGAGAAAATGTCTGAGCTTGACTTAGTGCTGAAAGAGGCCAAAAGCCTAGACGTAAAACCCCGGCTTGGGATCCGCATTCGTCTTGCATCGCAAGGCGCAGGCAAATGGCAGTCCAGCGGTGGTGAGAAATCTAAGTTCGGTCTTTCTGCATCGCAGGTACTCAATGTGATGGATCGGCTACGCAGTGAAAATATGCTTGATGCGCTGCAACTGGTGCATTTTCATCTGGGTTCGCAAATGGCCAACATTCGTGACGTGCGCAACGGTGTCAATGAATCCGCCCGCTTCTACTGCGAACTGCGCAGCATGGGGGCACACATCGACTATTTCGACATCGGTGGCGGCCTGGCGGTGGACTACGACGGCACACGCAGCCAGTCGTCTAACTCGATGAACTACGGTCTGGCGGAATACGCACGCAACGTAGTGAATACCGTTGGTGACGTCTGCCTGCAGTACGGACAGCCAACGCCGGTGATCATTTCGGAATCAGGCCGTTCACTGACGGCACACCATGCGGTCCTGATCACAAACGTCATCGGCACCGAAGCGTACCATCCGGAGAGTGTCTCTGAACCGGAGTGGCACGACCCTCTTCTGCTGCAAAATATGTGGCGTAACTGGGAGTGCCTGCAAGATGGTATGGATGCTCGCGCACTGATTGAAATTTACAATGACACTCAGAGTGACCTGGCCGAAGTGCATTCTCAGTTCGCCACGGGCGTTCTCAACCTGCAGCAACGTGCTTGGGCAGAACAACTGTCGCTGAGAATCTATCATCAGCTCAGTCACAAGATGAGCACAAAGAACCGTTTCCACCGGCCGATCCTCGACCAGCTTAGCGAACGTCTGGCAGACAAGTTCTTCGTCAACTTCTCGTTGTTCCAGTCGCTGCCGGATGCCTGGGGTATCGATCAGGTATTCCCGGTCCTGCCACTGTCAGGGCTGGACCGTCTCGACGATCGCCGCGCCGTGATGCTCGACATCACCTGTGACTCTGACGGATCAATCGAACAGTACGTGGAAGGCCAAGGCATTGAAACGACCCTGCCCGTACCTGCGTGGACCAAAGATCAACCCTATTTGATGGGCTTTTTCCTGGTCGGTGCGTATCAGGAAATATTGGGTGACATGCACAACCTGTTCGGCGACACGCACAGCGTGGTAGTGAACATCCATGACAATGGCCAGGCTGAGCTGACGTCGATCAACGAAGGCGATACGGTGGAAGATATGATGCGCTACGTCCATATTGATGTAGACAGCATCCGTGAACATTACCGCGAACTGGTGCGGCTGCGCGTATCCGGCCACGAACAGCAGACCATTCTGGATGAACTGGAACAGGGTCTGAGCGGGTATACTTATTTAGAGGACTTTTAAATGAATGATTTGTTTAGCAAAACCGATTATTCACTCTATTCCAATGCGATGACATTCCTGCGTCAGCCTTATCAGCGCAATCCATTGGAAAGCGATGCGGATTTGGTGGTGCTTGGGGTTCCGCTGGATATGGCGACATCAGGACGTCCCGGTGCCCGGATGGGCCCGGATGCGATTCGCCGTGCATCAGTGAATCTGGCCTGGGAAGGTAAAAAGTTTCCATGGGAATTTAACGTCTTCAAACGCGCCAAAGTGATCGATGCTGGCGATCTGGTGTTTGATTGTGGCGACGCAGAAGATTTTACCTACCGGCTTGAAGCGGCCACCTCAGAGATTCTGAAAAGCGGCAAAACCATGCTGGCACTGGGAGGGGATCATTTCATTACCCTGCCCATCCTGCGTGCTTATGCCAAGCACCACGGTGAGATGGCGTTGATTCATTTTGACGCGCATACCGACACCTACGCCAATGGCAGCAGTTATGATCACGGCACCATGTTTTATCATGCGCCGAATGAAGGCCTGATCTCACCGAAACATTCGGTTCAGATCGGGATCCGAACCGAGTACGCTCAGGAGCGTCATGGTTTTAATGTCATCAACGCGATGCAAGCCAACGATCTGCCCGCCGCTGACATCGTCACTCAGATCCGCGACATCACCGGTGACAAGCCGGTTTACGTTACGTTTGATATCGATTGTCTGGATCCGGCTTTTGCCCCGGGGACCGGTACACCGGTCTGTGGTGGACTCAACTCGGACAAAGTGCTGAAAATCATTCGCGGCCTGGCGGGGATGAACATTGTCGGCATGGATGTGGTGGAAGTATCGCCGCCCTACGATCAGAGTGACATTACCGCACTGGCTGGCGCCACCATTGCTCTGGAGCTGATGTACGCTTGGGCGTTCAACCGCGACAGCGAAAAAACCGCCTGATCATCGGTCCAAAAAATAGCCCCGAATGGGGCTATTTTTGTTGCTATTCTCTGGGTTTACGTAAACGAAAAAAGGAGAATTACCAACAGCGTATCGTCCCAAATAGGTGGCATTATTTGCGCGAAGGGGCCCAATTAGAGAATTTTTTCGTTACCTTCTGAACACAAATCGCCCGGGCCTGTTCGTGTACCGCCTGAGTGGACGCTTTCATGCAGGTCAGGTAGTCAGCAATGTATTTTTCGAAAACCCCTCGCGCTTTGCCCGGTTCCGCTGCCAAACGGTTGACCAGCGCACGCGGTCCGACTTCAAAGTGCTGTGAATCAATGGGGTAGTTCCAGTAACCGCCCCAGGTCAAAAAACCGTTCTCAGCGAAAATATCGATCACGTCTTCTGCCATACCACTGCGAACCGGTTTGCCAGCCCGGTAGGTATATCGGTTCAGATACTGCTTGGTGGATTGTTCGGGCTGTACACTGACCCGATTATGATCATCAATGTCGATAAACGGGTTCTGCACCGGATTGATATCAATAGCCAGACCAAATGCGTGTTTCGACCACTCCGTGCCGCCGGTCATCGGCCGGGCATTGAAGCCGCTGGTGTTGTTGGCCGTCATCGACGCTTTGTCACTGCCGTTGAAGTGTTCAATGGGCAGTACGGATTGCATCGGCACCTTGCGTTGATAGAGTGCCTCAAAAATGCGCTCAACACGATGCGCAACCGAATTCATCACCACCACCGCGCCTTGTTTGACCTCGCCATTAAAATCATAGTGGCGCACGTGTACCGTCGACAGGCGATCGCATTGAATCGGAGATTCATTGCTTATCGCCCCTTTTTCCCGCATCACTTTGCATTGTTGCGGGGTGATTGGCTCAACACTCGCCAGTGCCGACGTACTCAGCAGCAGTGGCAGCACAACAATCGATGACAGAATTTTTTCAGGCATGGGGCAGCTATCCGAACATGTCGCAACATTGAGAAAAACACACCTTGCCCCATCCTGAAACGCTTTTCAAGCGCCTGCGCTACAAGCGTGACAGAGTCGTCGCTTACGACCCCGCTTCATGTACCGAATCCCAGCCACTCTCCGACAACGAGCACGAGTCCTCTCACCACCGGTGTGCTGCACTCGCTGCTGATCAGATAAAGACCGGCAATATGCCCTCACCTTTGACCTGGCGAATCGCAAGATGGGTGTGGATATCTTTGACGTTTTCATGTTGCTGGAGCTTACGGATGAAAGATTCATAACCCGCCAGCTCTTTGCTGACTACCTCAAGCAGATAATCGTAGGCACCTGAGACCACGTGGCAACTGATCACCTCTTCCATCGCCATCACGGCCTGTTCAAAATCATCAATCGAACTTGCCTGATGATTATTGAGACTGACTTCAACAAAGACCGTCATACCCACCCCGATTTTGCTCTTGTTCAGGCAGGCACGGTAACCGTCGATCACCCCGCACTCCTCAAGACGTTTCAGCCGCCTCGCACAGGGTGAGGCGGACAAACCAACCATGTCCGCCAGTTCAGCCGTCGAGAGCCGGCCGTGTTGCTGGATCAACCTGAGCAAGTGACGATCAATTCGGTCCATTTTCAATCCTTTGCATTTTTCTATCAAATAATAATTAAAACTGAGTTGATTCAATCATAGATCACTTTATTTTTACCACAACTTGCCCGGTTAATGCGTTATTTCCCTTTCATAATGGTATCCAATGTGTCCAACCTCACGAGACGGTTATGATTTCTGGGTATCTGGCGATACTGGCCACACTGTTGCTCTGGTCCGGTTTTTTTCTTTCACTTAAAGGCGGGGCGAATTCCGCACTGACTCCTGCGGATATTGCGCTAGCGCGCTTTATCTTCCCAGCCCTGGTGCTGTTACCCTGGGTAATGAAAGCGCGTCAGCAATTGCTGGCCGTCCCACGTCGTTACCACTTCGGCATGCTAGTTGGCTGCGGCCTGCCTTATCTGCTGGTGGCCAGCACCGCCATGCAGTATGCGCCCGTGGCTCATGGCAGTGCCCTGATCCCCGGAACACTGCCACTGTTTGTGTCAGCGATTGCCGTGAGTTGCTATGCTCAGCCGCTCAGCCGTCACCGTCTGGCTGGCCTGACACTGGTGCTCAGCGGCATTGGATTGTTCCTTTATTCCAGCCTTTCCACGTATAACTATGCGCAACTGAATGGCCACATGCTATTCCTACTTGGCAGCCTGATGTGGGCAATGTTCACCATCAGTGCCCGGGTCGCCAATCTGCATCCTTTGGTCAGCGCGGGTTATATTTCTCTGGTCTCTGCTGGCGCATTACTCGTATTGATTGTCAGCGGACGCCTCGACAGCCATCTGGCACAAACCGCCTTGGTCAACTGGCCGTGGAAAGAGGTCAACGGGCATATCCTGCTACAAGGCGTTGGGGCGGGTCTGTTGGCGGCGTTTACCTATCTGCATGCGATTACTAAGTTGGGTGCGGAGCGATCTGCGGCATTCGCTTCTGCCACGCCAGCTGTCGCTACTTTGCTGGCCATTCCTGTGTTTGGCGAGTTTCCAACGCCAGAAACCTGGACCGCGCTCGGCCTGATATGCGGGGGCAGCGTGATCGCCAGTAATGTCTTTATGAGAAACGACACCTCACTCGCCTACCAGCCGCCGGGGCGCTGATGATCCGCGTTTTTATCCGCCAATCCAGTGTCGAATGGTAGTGAGAACAATAAAGCGGCGCAAAAACAGCGACGCCGCCCAATCATGAGCGGCGCCGACGGCAAACGGATAGGTTACAGCGGATTTTTGCGACTTGGCAGGAACACTTCGCCCAACATACAACGCACGCTGCCGCCACCGATGTCTTCAATGGTTTTCACATTAAAGGGCAGCAGTTTACCGTGACTCGACAACTGTGCGCGCTGCGCGGGTGAGAACGCATCAAACGCCGACTGAGACATCGCAATCACTTTGTCACCATTGACCGTTTCCAACTGCAGAATATTGCCGCAGAAACGGTTCATTTGATCTATCGAAATCGAGATCACCTGCTTGTCTTTGGCCAGTGATTTGAGCACGAAACGGCGTTCAAACTCCGGGATCACTTCATCACAGATCACGCAGAATCCTTCGCCAATCGCCATCATCACATTGGTGTGATAAATCGGATGGCCAGACGGCAATGCAGTCTGGAACGACACCACGCGTGAATAACCGATGCGCTCAGCATAATCTTCCAGCACTTCGCGATCACAACGTTGAGACAACGCCGCGTAAATTGTCCGGTTAACGTGATCAATCACCATCACGCCGGTACTTTCCAGGTGCGCATTGCTGTTGAGATAATCGACCAGTGAGTCCTGATGACTGACCAAACGGCCTGCGTCACTTAATGCCTCAACTAACGCATCAGGGCGAACTTCCTGCTGACGGTTCTGACACGCCATTGGGAACGTATAAAAGCCGCCTTCCGCCGTGGTACTGAACCAGTTATTCGGAAAAACCGCATCAGGCGTTTCCACTGCCGAAAGCGGATAATCAAACTCAACAACCTGCACGCCTTCACGGCGTAACGTGGCCACCATCGCATCAAATTCAGCCATTGCTTGCTGGCGTACCTGGCTATCGCTCAGGTCAACCTGATGCTGGAATTCATTGTCCTGAGCCGTCTCTGCGTTATACTTGAACTCCTTCGGCGGCACCATCACCACACAATTGGCGTTCTGGACGGTCTGGTAATCCGGACTTAATTTTTCTTGTTCCTGCAACATGTTCGGATACTCATCTCTTCACTAAATTTATTCAGATTGTAAACATATTGTTAAGCCTGATTTTGCTGAATTTCAGACTTTCATCATCCAAAACTTAACGATTTAACTGAATAAAAACCATTTTACAGTAATTTTCACTGCCACCAAGACGGAATATTTGCGTTGCTCGCATATTATGCAAGTGAATGAAGTGGGAAAACCTGCCTAAATGTGCACATTTCATATACAATTGCAGCACTCTGCCTGATCAATACACCCAATAACCCCCTTGACGGATACAAACACCATGAGGTGACAGGCTGATGACGTTGGCTTTTTAGGACGAATTATGTTTAAGAAATTTGAAGGATTCACCCAACCTTTCCCCGACAAAGAACCGGAACAACCGCCTGCAGGTATTTTCGCGTTTTGTCGTTACTACACGCGCGGCTTTGAAATTCCACTGCTGATCATGTCTTTAATGGCCACCGTGGTGGCGATCGTCGAAGTATCGCTGTTTGGCGCAATGGGCAATCTGGTTGACTGGTTGTCGAGCAGTAACCCTGAGACCTTTTGGCAAGACAATCGCAGTGACTTGATGTTTTACGGCGGCTTGCTGTTGGTGGTCATGCCGGTATTGGTTGTCGGCTACTCACTGCTGGTCCATCAGACATTGCTTGGTAACTATCCCATGTCGATTCGTTGGCTGGCGCATCGCTACCTGCTCAAGCAAAGCCTCAACTTCTACCAGGATGACTTTGCCGGCCGCGTCGCCACTAAAGTAATGCAGACGTCACTGGCGGTGCGGGAAACCGTCATGAAGAGCATGGACGTATTTGTGTACGTTTCCGTGTATTTCACCTCAATCATTGTTTTGCTGGCTCAGGCCGACTGGCGCCTGATGATCCCGATGATGATCTGGCTGTTGTGTTATGTCTCGATTCAGATCTACTTTGTTCCGAAGCTCAAACAGGTCGCCTCCGAACAGGCTGATGCCCGCTCGACCATGACCGGCCGCATCGTCGACAGCTACACCAACATCGCCACGGTGAAACTGTTTTCACACAGCAAACGGGAAACCCAGTACGCAGAGAAAGGCATGCAGGGTTTTCTGGATACGGTATACCGACAAATGCGTCTGGTCACCGGCTTTGACGTCGCAGTGGAAATCACCAACTACATTCTGGTGTTCTCGATAGCCGCATTGTCGATCTTCTTGTGGATGGACAACGCCATCTCCATAGGCGCGATTGCGATTGCCATCAGTCTGGCGCTGCGGATTAATGGGATGTCGATGTGGATCATGTGGGAAGTCGGGGCCTTGTTTGAAAACATGGGTACCGTCGTCGACGGCATGCGCACCATGGCCAAACCCATCGACATCAAAGACAAACCCGGAGCGAAAGATCTGCAGGTACATCAGGGCGGCATTGAGTTTGATGATGTGAGTTTTCACTACGGAGAGGAGGCGAAAGGCGTCATCAATCATCTTAACCTCCACATCAAACCGGGAGAAAAAGTCGGCCTGGTGGGCCGTTCTGGCGCGGGCAAATCGACCTTGGTGAATTTGTTGCTGCGTTTTCACGATGTGGAAGGTGGCCAGATTAAAATTGATGGCCAGGAAATTTCACACGTCACGCAGGACTCGCTGCGTCGCAACATCGGTATGGTGACTCAGGATACCTCGCTGTTGCACCGCTCAATTCGCGACAACGTGCTGTATGGAAACCCGGATGCGACCGAAGACGATCTGCTCCGCGCGACCAAACAGGCCCATGCGCATGAGTTCATTGAGACGCTCAGCGATCCGTTCGGCAACACAGGCTACGACGCTCAGGTTGGCGAGCGCGGGGTGAAATTGTCCGGTGGCCAGCGTCAGCGTATCGCCATTTCCCGGGTATTGCTGAAAGACGCGCCCTTGCTGGTGCTGGATGAAGCAACCTCAGCACTCGACTCAGAAGTCGAGGCCGCTATTCAGGAAAGCCTTTACGAACTGATGGAAGGCAAAACCGTGATCGCGATTGCCCACCGCCTATCCACCATCGCCGCCATGGATCGCCTGATCGTGCTCGACAAAGGTCACATCGTCGAGCAAGGCACTCATCAGGAATTGCTGGCAGCCAATGGCATCTACGCGCAATTGTGGGCGCACCAGACCGGCGGTTTCCTTGGCGAACAAGAGCCGGAGCAGCAAAGTGCATAACTCACACATCACTGATAACGGCGGCCTCAGGTCGCCGTTTTTATTGCGGCAGTGTTCTGAGATATTGTTTGGGCGAAATGCCAAACCAGTGACTGAAACGCTGGCTGAATCGCTCTGGCGATTGATATCCGCACGCCAGCGCCAGAGCGAGCTGTTGACGCTCCCCCCCTTGCATTAACGCCAGTGCATGGTTCATTCTGACCTGCAGCAAAACATCCCGAAAGCGGGTATCGTGCTTTTTCAAACGGCGAATCAATGTCGCCCGGCTGATGGCAAAATACTGACATACCTGCTCCATCGAATGCGCTTCATCCGGCGCTCGACTCAAATAACGAATCAACCGCACCAGCAGCGAGTCCTCTTCTGCTGGGAACAGCAGATGTAAGCGACCGTGTTCCGCCAACTGTTGATAGAGGGCGTTTAACCAATGGGTCTGTGTCGCGAGGCTGTAGCGCGATACATCAAGCTGACTCAGGTGGCGCAGCGTCTCTTGCAGAGCTTTATCCAGTTTTAACAGCGCCCCGCTCCTGTCCGCGGCGCAGCAACGGCTATACTCCAGCATGTCACGAGCGGGCGCGATGTGAAAGCTCACTTGCAGAGAACAAAACCGGCCCTGCGCCGGCCGGTTTTCAAAACTGAGCCGCTCACGAGCAGACACCAGCAACATCATCCCCGCCTCAATGTCGGCTGTCTGGTGCGTCTGAAACACACGCTTACTGCCCGCTTGAATCCAGAACAGCGAAGGCACCAGCACCGCGACATTACGCAAATGTTGCGGATGCAACCCCTGATAATAACTGACTGAAAAGGCCCGCTCTGTCATCACGCCTCCTTTAACGAGAATAGGTGGCCGTCAACGTTGCTTGATCCAAAGCCATACTATTGAGCATGTACCCGGCCAACGCTGGCGAGGCACTCTCAGGCAGATCCAGAGTTTCAACCGGCAACGCCCAGACGGTAAACTGGTAGCGATGCATACCATGGCCTTGTGGTGGGCACACACCGCCAAACCCCGGATGACCGTAATCGTTGCGCAGCTCCACGGCACCTAACTTGCCCAAATCCGCCCCTTTGGCCAACACGGTTACCTTCGCTGGAATATCCACCGCACTCCAGTGCCACCAGCCGCTGCCTGTGGGCGCATCGGGATCGTAAGCCGTGACCGCAAAACTCTTGGTACCCTTGGGCGCCCCGCTCCAGCTCAGTTGCGGCGAATGATTCTTACCCGCACAACCAAATCCCTGAAACTCGAATTCCGCCCGCATCGGCTGGCCTTCCTGGATGTCCTGACTGTGCAACTGCAAGGCGAAAGTCGGCAGCGACGTCAGAGATGAAGCGGCGATCAACGCCAATAAAGTGGGTTTCATGATGTTCTCCTCAAATGAAAGTGGACCTACATCCTAACCACTCGCCAACAATAAATAGTGACTGTAAGTATCCAAATAGTCCATAGAATAAACATTTCTGATACTTTTCGTTGCATCCTGACTTATCTTGCTGCGAAGACCTTGTCACACCGCGGGGGCATTAATATACTCTTGCTCCATCTATTCCCCTTATCGATAAGTCCACATGAACAAGAGCTTACTGACGAATATTGTTGCTATCGCCGTTTTGGCCGGTGGTTATCAGTTTGACAACCAGATCGCATTTTACGCTGGTCTGTTCGCTTTCTCCGGCGCCATCACCAACTGGCTGGCTGTGCATATGCTGTTTGAAAAAGTGCCCGGCTTGTATGGCTCTGGCGTGATTCCCGTTCGATTCGAAGAGTTTAAAGCCGCAATTAAAACTCTGATGATGGAGCAATTTTTCACCGACACCAATATCGACCGGTTTCTGAACAAAGAGATGTCCGGCGATAAAACATTGGATCTGGAGCCCGTGATCGCTAACGTCGATTTTAATCCGACCTTCGATTCGCTGGTGGAAGTAATTGCTAACTCTCCGTTTGGTGGCATGCTGGCGATGTTTGGCGGCACCGAGGCACTGCAACCACTCAAAGAACCGTTTGTCGAAAAAATGCAGGCATCCGTCATTGAAATCAGCCAGAGCGACAATGTCAAAGCGGCGCTGAAAGAGCAGTTGGAATCGCCGGCGATGATGGATGAGATCAAGCACAATATCGAAAACATCATCGATCAGCGCCTCAATGAGCTGACACCTCAACTGGTCAAGGAGATCGTGCAGAAGATGATTAAGCAGCACTTAGGCTGGCTGGTGGTCTGGGGCGGCGTGCTCGGTGGCCTGATTGGAGTACTGACCGCTCTGGTTGCCTGATAACCGGATGAAAAAAGCCGCTCAACCGAGCGGCTTTTTTAAACCAACTTATCCTTAACGCCCACTGAGCGCCTGAATCAGCCTCAGGTGCCAGGTGATTTCACCGTACGACAGCAAGTCAAACAGGGTAAAAAACACCACACAGATGATCGCCAGTTTTATCAGTCTTTTTACTATTAACATCTTTCTCTCCGGGAGCACTACTTTTCAGGACTCCGTCATCACCGCATCACAACCACTCTGACGTCGCGACCAATACCCGGCCAGCGCTGAACCACTGATATTATGCCAGATAGAAAATATCGATCCGGCGATCGCGGTACCGGGGGCAAAAAATTTCATCGCCAACGCCGTTGCCAGTCCGGAATTTTGTAACCCGACTTCAAATGCGATTGTCCGGCACACTCGTTTATCAAAGCCCAACATTAAGGTGACCCAATACCCGGCCGCCAAACCAATCGCATTATGCATCATGACAGCCACCAGCACCACGGGGCCAACTTCCCGGAGTTTACCGGCCGTCAGTGCCACGACAATCGCGATGATGAAGACAATCACGGCCATTGAAATAAGCGGCAGAAACAGCGCAACCCGCTCGACCAGCCGATGCAGATACGTGTTGACCACCACGCCCACCACCACCGGCAGCAACACCACTTTGAGCAGGCTGACAAACATGCCCGCCACGGGAATATCCACGCTCTGCCCAGCGAGCAATTCCACCAGCAAAGGAGTCACCGCCACCCCGATCAAGGTGCTCAGTGCCGTCATGCTGATGGACAGCGCCACGTCACCTTTCGCCAGGAAGCACATCACGTTGCTGGCGGTGCCGCCCGCCACGCAACCGACCAGAATCATCCCCACCGTTAGAGTTGGGTCAAATTGCATAACGCGAGCAACCAGTAACGCCACCAGCGGCATCACGGTGAACTGCAGCGCGACACCAACGGTCACCGCGGCACGATTCTTTAGTACATTGGCAAAATCTGCCGGCTTGAGCGTCAATCCCATCGACAGCATGATGACAGCCAGTAGCGGCACAATCAGAGGTTTAAAGTCGACAAACCAGTGAGGCTGAAACAACGCGGCCGCCGACAACAATACCGCCCAAAGCGGAAAGAGATTAGTGATCATCCTTAACATCAGAACCTTATCCTTGCAGATCGTTTCAAGCAGTAGCGCCGCAGCGCCTTACCGTAGAACCGATAAATACCGAGCGCCTATCTAACCAAAATTGCTCTCTGCCGTCGATACTATTAACAAAAGGATAAGCGTCTGAGAGCAAACGGCGTCCGAATTAACCGCAGACGCCGTGCATAACAAAAGCCGTGAAAGACCTTGCCGAACCGTTAAGGTAACTCGCCCCGCGCTGTGATGCGCCCACGCGGATTGACCTCAATCTGATACGGTGTGGCATGCACGCCATAGGCGTGGAATATCGCGTTGCCGTGATCAAAGATCAACGGAATATCCAGTTTCATGCGCTTGGCAAAGTCGTTTGCCACAGACTCATCGACATAAAATGGGCTGATCACTCCCACCCAGGCCCGGTCAGACTCGGACGCCACTTTCTGGTTCAGGCGCGCTATTTTATTTTCGCAATCAGGATAGTGGGGCATCGGACACATGGAGTCCAAAAATACCAGCGAGACAGCCTGAGGCTGCAGGTCGAGCAACGATGCCAGAGAAACGGATTGACCGCTTAGCGTCTGACGATCAAACTTGGGCGCGTTGTCTCCCACATCAGGGCGGCGGTAGTCGGTGGCGAGTGGGTCAGCTTCGGACACGGCGGCACTGGATGCTGCCGTGCTGGCCACTTTAAGATTGAGCGAACGGCTTAACTCATCATCGCTGCCAGAAAACACCACCCGCCCTTCTTCAATCAGCACGTGATGCGGCGTCTGCCAGATTTGCATCTGGTTCATCATGGCAAATCCACGGTCCAGTACCAACGGCGTGACCTGAGGAAAGAATCGTTGGTAATCTTTCATTTGTGCCTGGGTAATGTTCAGATCCGGCTGGATCCAAACGGTCGGAAACTGGTCCGTAAAAGTATCTGGCAGCGAATCGACGTATTTCAGCGCACCGCTTTTGGCATCGTAATTGTCCCAGATGTTGAAAAACACCAGATGCGTATTGTGCGTCAGTTCAATGGATTGGCCGGCGACACTCTCAACACGATGCGGCAAACTGGTTGCAGCCGCGGAGAAACACATCAAGCTCAGCGTGATTAGTGTTAGGTAGTTCATCGTTGTTCTCCTTGCGGCTTGTCTTCAGACCAATGTTCGATCATCTGGTCAAGTTGATCCGTGGCAAGAAACGTGCGGTAAGCGATATGGCCGTCGCGGTCAATCAGAATGTGCTGCGGCGTACCCACCACGTTAAAACTGCGGGTAATGGCGCCATCGGCATCAAACACCACCGGCAGGTCATAACCATTACGCTGCATATAAGCTTGTGCGCCTGCCGGCGTCTGGTTAAAGCCCACGTTAACGGAAATCACTTCCACCTCGTCCCCGTAATTGTCCTTAATAGACTGCAAATGCGGCATCTCCGCTTTGCAGTAGTTGCACCACGTCGCCCAGAATTTTAGGTATACCGGCTTTTCGCCACGAAACTGGCTGAGGTCGATACTACGACCAGTGAGTGTTTGAGCCGTGAGTTCCGGTGCTTGAAGCAGCGCCGCCGCATGGGTTGTGCTGACCAAGCCAAGTTGCAGGGCCGACACCAGCCCAAACGCGCTAAGAAGCGTTTTTTTCATAGTAAGTTCCTTATCGTAGGAGGGTAAAAATCTGCCAGAAGAAATAAAAAGACGCGGCAAACATCGGTAATGCCATCAACCATTTGACCACCAACATCCAGCGCCCCGAGCGTGGAATGGTCGTCAGCAGGCCCGTAAAAGAGCCGGCGGCGATCAGCAAGGCACTCATGCCAAAAGCGAATACGAACATCAGGCTCGCTCCCCAGGCCGGATTCCCGTCTGCCGCGACGTACATCAGCATCATGCCGAGTACCGGGGAGGTACAGGGCGCCATCACCAGCCCAGATACCGCGCCTGCCAGTAATACATTCAGCCAGGCACTTCGCACCGAAATTGCCGTGCTTGTCATCAGGTTGGGCATTGCCACCCATCCCGTCATCCAAAGCGCCATCAGCAGACACAAACCAGCCACCAACAGCAAAGTCAGTGGATGCGTGGCCACGGTGCCAAACAGTTGCCCACTGCTGGCGGCCAGGTAGCCAAGCAGGCTGTAGACCAGTGCCAAACCGAGGACATACAAGAGTGAAAAAGCCACGCTTTGTGATCGTGTGCGGGCCTGGCTGCCCACGACCGAAACCGTGATCGGCAGCATCGGATAAACACACGGAGTCAGGCTGGTCAGCAGACCGGCGGCAAACACCACAGCGAGTAAATAGAAGGAAGGTTGGCCTTGAAACAGCAACGTCTGAATGGTGGTTTCCATCGTTCGGGTCCTGAGAGCGTGAAGTTGCCTCAAGTTATATCCTGCCTGACTTCCGGCCATATCAGATCGGCCTAAAATCCAGCTAAAATCGAGATAAAATCATCTAAAATCCCACCGAAAACGGCCCATAACGATGACCAATACCATTGAGCCCAAACATGGAAGTGATTTACTATTCCGTCACGATTTTTTAAACAGCCGTGTCCGACTATGGTTCGATTTGCCCATTTTGAATTTGATGCACAAACCGGTTATCTGTATGACATGAGCAGCAATGACCAACGCCAGGAAATTAAACTGCGCCATAAAGTCGCCGAGCTACTGTGTTATCTGATCGAACATCGCGATCGTGTGGTCAGCAAAGACGAGCTTCTCGGCGCACTGTGGCAGCATGGTGAGTTCCGCGATACGTCTCTGACTCAAAGTATCCGCGATCTGCGCAAAGCACTGGGGGACAAAGCGCAGCAACCGCATTATGTACGTACCTATCCGCAACGCGGCTACCAATGGATTATGCCGCTTGCCACCGACGCAGCCGTGACGGTTGACGAGATACCAGCGAGCCAAGACATCATCATACCCAAAACGTCACCCAACTGGCTCAGGCTCAGCCGTGTCCATTGGGCAACGCTTACGTTATGTCTAGTGGTGACCGCCGTGGCAGCCTGGCAACTGCTGCCATGGGCAGCATCCAAGCCACCATCGGCCAGCGAGCATGTGGTTGTCATGCCGTTTCATAACCGCTCTGGCCTGGCAGAACTCAACTGGGTAGAACTGGGGCTGGCAGACATGCTGTCTATGGTGCTGCGCCAGAATGCGCAGGCAGACATCACCTCCCCCAGCCAGAGTCAGATGTGGCTGTTAAACGCCAACCTGACGCAGCCGACCTCAGAGAGCGACATTCGTACGTTATTGAATGCACGTCAGGCCGATGTCGCCATCACCGCCGCTGTCCGGTTGTACAATCAACAGCAAGTGCTGGATTTCCGGCTGATCCACGCCGATGGACGCATACAGCAAGGCAGCATCAGCTATCCGTCGTTACCGGGGGAAATCTACGCCGTCGGGGAGCAAATCAACCTGCTGCTCAATCCGCAGGCAATGCCAAAGAAAAGCAGTGGTAAAACCTTCCTCAAACTCAGTTCTGAAAGCTTTGCCGAGGGGATCAGTGCACTTGAGCAGCAAGGGGCGTATCGGGCTCGGCGTTATTTCAGTGCAGCGGCGGTGTTGGACCCTAGTGATCTGTGGCCCCAGGCTTATCTGGGTCGCAGCCAAGTGTTGCTTGGAGAGTGGACAAGCGCGGAGCAAACTCTGGTTACCGTCGCCAAACACCTCACCGACAGTGATCCGGTGCTGGCCGCGTTCGTTGCGGTCTGGCACGCTGAATTGGCCCGGCGGCGCGGCGACGAAGACCAGCAGCCACGAGTGGCTCAGGCAGTCGCGCTGGCCGAAAAAAGCGAAGACAAAGCCCTCAAGCTGCTCAGTTATCGCCTGGCGGCCAGAGCTGCCTGGGCCGCGATGCAATGGCGTGATCATCAGCAGTGGCTCACTCGCGCCCGGGCGCTGAGCGATAATCTGGTGGCGCTGGATGACCAGGCCGACATGTTGTTCTACCTGGGCAATCAGGCGAATGAAGGGCTGGAACAGAGCCCTTGGTCAGACATCAGACAAAATGGCCTGCAACTGAGAAAGGCCCTGAATTACTATCAACAGCTGGATTACCGGCCACGCATAGCGGACACGCAACTGGCGATCGCTCGCAACTACAGCCTGCCGCTCAGTGAGCGGCAGCAGGCGCTGGATCAAGCCATCACCGCGTACCGTGAGCTGCATCAGCCTTACGAGTTGACAGAGGCACTGCTGTACGCGGGTTTTTTTCATCTCCAGCAGCATCAGGGCCGCCGCGCAGAAGCTTTATTCCGTGAAGCTCAGACATACGCTAAAACCTTAGGCAACCCGCACTTTCGTGAGATGGTTCGTTTTTATCTCGCGTTTGCCATGTTAGATCAGGGGCTGTTCGATGCCGATCAGCTGAAGCTGCAGCAGGCAATCCAACGGATGACGGAATTGCTGCCTCAGTTGGATAATACGCTGCTGGCACTGTCAACGCACATCTTCCTCGGTTGGGGGTACGCCGCGCAGGGTGACACGGCCAAGGCTGAACAGTATTTGCTTCAGGCCATCGAACTTGGGGACAACGGCAGCGCACCAACCACTCATCATTACGCGGTCTACTCGTTGATGAAACTCTATCTGGATCAAGGACAATACCAACGGGTGCTGGCGCTGCAACACTACCCGGTGACGACTCGGCTGCAGGCCCGTTATCTGGCGCGTGCTTACAGCGCGCTGGGAGAGCATCAAAGAGCGGTTGCCACTCTCGCACAATTTGCCCAACAGTTTCCGCATTACTGGGGAGAAACCGATCAACACCAGTTGGAAAACTACCAGCGCCTCGCCAGCGGTCAGACCACCCCATTGCAAATCGAACCGCAGGCGCATTCCGTGTATTGTGAAACCGAGTGGCAAAGCTGAGCACAAACCAAAAGGCCGTTCTGCGTCAGCAAACGGCCATAGATATCACAGGAATCGCACGAATTACAGAGTAGAAAGTAACTCTGGGTTCACGCCGAATCCGGTTTTGTGTTCTTCGATCACCACTTCACTACGAGTCTGAATCACCCCGGGTAACGTCCCCAATTTGGACGACATAAAGTTCTGATACGCCTTCATGTCTTTGACCCGCACTTTGATCATGGTATCGAAATCTCCCGACAACGAATAACACTCTTCAATTTCGGGCATCATGGATACCGCAGCGGCAAACTTTTCGAAAATCGAAAAACTGGTCTGATCAAGGCGAATATGAATAAAGACCTGTACATCGAGGCCGAGCTTCTCGGGGTTTAACTCCGCATGATAGCCTTTGATGTAGCCTTCTTTTTCCAGACGTTTGACCCGATCGGAGCAAGGCGATGTCGTAAGGTTGACCTGACGAGCCAGTTCCACCATCGACAGACGGCCTTTCATATGCAGAGTACGGAGGATTTCGCGGTCAATGCGATCAAGTTCCATGGTGGCTTCTCGTTGTTCTGTTAGCTAGCAAGATAATACTGGATCGGCTGGCAAGAAGGAATGCCGCGCGCAGAAACCAAAATGGCCGCATTTCGCGGCCATTTCAGCTAGTGTGTCAAACTTTTTAAGCAGCGTGAGCGTTCCCCATCGGGGTCGCCTTGCTCATCTCGGAGCGAGTGTTGCAAACCCGGCAGAACGCCTGTTGCTCCATCTTCACGTAATGCTCGCCCTGAAACAGCATGGCAAACCAGGTAAACACCGACTGCTCTTCGTTCTGACATCGCTTCATTACCATTTTGTGTGGGGTAATCTTACGACAGCAATGGCAGTACGCTTCCGGCATGATGTTTCTCCTTTTAACAAGTCCGAGGTGTCAGTTTTGTGGACACATTCTGCGCTTAATGGTTCCGGTTGCTCAAACTTTAGTATTAAATTCGTGACACTGTGCAAAAAAACGCGTCAGGGTATTGTCAAGAGCAAAGATATTACCCCGGTAACAGTTTGATCGAGATCAAAAACGCCCCGGCAAGCCGGGGCGCTGAAACGCAGAGGTGGAGACTTAGTCTAGCTCTGCCAAGTGCTTTTCAAAGCTTGCATGCTGAGAAATGACCACTTTGTCAGGCGCACCCGTTGCCAGGCTGACACCAACGATCGCCAGCGTCGAGAAGATGATGCCCGGTACGATTTCGTACACATCGAACCAACCACCGGTCAGCTGTTTCCAGACCACGATGGTAACACCACCAATGATGATGCCCGCCAGTGCGCCGTTACGGTTCATGCGAGACCAGTAAAGGCTCAGTACGATAGCCGGACCAAATGCCGCACCAAAACCAGCCCAGGCGTAAGACACCAGACCCAGCACTGAGCTGTCCGGCGTCATCGCCAGCACCAACGCAACGATAGAAATCGCGATTACAGCAATACGGCCTACCATTACGATCTCTTCTGAGCTCGCGTCTTTCTTGAACACTTGCTTGTAGAAGTCTTCCGCCAGTGCAGAAGAAGACACCAACAACTGTGAATCCGCCGTACTCATGATGGCCGCCAGAATCGCCGCCAGCAAGATACCCGCCACGACAGGGTGGAACATCGCGTTCACCAGCAGCATGAAGATTTTTTCACCATCGTCCAGGGACAGATCACCTGTGCTGTTGACGTAAATCAGACCAACCAGACCAACCAGCATCGCGCCAATCATAGACAAGGCGGTCCAGATCACGGCAATGCGACGAGCAGTGGTCAGGTCTTTGTTTGAACGTGTCGCTTTAAAACGAGCCAGAATGTGAGGCTGACCAAAGTAACCCAGACCCCATGCAACCAGCGAGATGATCGCGACGGCAGTCAAAGGCTCACCTTTGGAATCTTGCCACAGTGTCAGCAGGTTCGGGTTGATGTTCGCCAGATCCGTCGACAGGTGACCAAATCCGTTTTCCATTGCCGCAATCGGTACGATCAGCAGTGCAGCCGCCATCAACAAACCTTGCACCAGGTCAGTCCAGGACACCGCCAGGAAACCACCAAACAGCGTGTAAGATACCACACACACTGTGCCGACGATCACCGCCGTGGTGTAGTCGAGACCGAAGACGGTTTCAAACAGCTTACCGCCTGCAACCAGACCAGAACTGGTGTAGAAAAGGAAGAACAGCAGAATGAAGAATGCAGAAATGGTCTGAATCAGTTTTGAGTTGTCATTAAAACGACGAGACAGATATTCAGGCAAGGTCAGCGAGTCAGTAGTGATACTGTAGGTACGCAGACGTTTAGCGCTGATCAGCCAGTTCAGCCAAGTACCCACCAGCAGGCCACCAGCCAGCCAGAATGCCTCAATACCCGCCGCATACGCGTAGCCAGGCAGACCCAGCAACAACCAGCCACTCATGTCGGATGCACCGGCAGACAACGCTGCTGGCCAAGGTCCCAGGGAACGACCGCCCAGGAAATAATCTGACGAGTTTTTCGTTCGTTGGTATGCGATCACACCGATAGCGAGCATCAGTATCAGATACACGATAAAGGTGGTTGTAATAGCGAAGCTATTTTCCATGTACAAAATCCTCTTAAAAAGATCGCCTTCAATATGGCCCCCTCTTGCGAAGGAGCCGACTCAGAAGGGCTAGTGGGTTTCGTTCCCTAGCTCAAGCAAGGTCGCGTTACCACCCACTGCTGTTATATTTATAGTTCGGGTGCGTTCGGTGATAAACCGAAGCGAGAGATGTGGATCGTGCGCCACAGGTGTTGCGTCCAGATCCGTTTCCGAAACCAGGCCAATAATTGCGCCTTCACGTTTCGCTAGTTGACGGTTAAGCGTACGCTCGACCGAGGTGGTTCCTACATACCCAACACTTCTTACGTCTGATTCCAGCAGCTGTTGATAAGCGTCGTAAGAGACAAACTGAATCAGGTTGGCAGGAATGGAAGACTGCTCAAAAGCAGCCTGCAAAGCCTGAGTTAACGGCAGATCATCACTGCATACCACGATGCCGTTTCCGGCAATCAGTGCAGCAGTCAGCTGTGCAACAAAGGCGTGTTGTGCTTTTTCACTCTGATCATTCTGGATGAGCAGAGCCACACCGCGGCCTGCGGTGTAGAGCTCGTTGGTTTCTCCCGTCGGCCCAACCAATTGATGCGGTTGAGCAAGCAGTGCCGAAGCCTGCTGAAGATGGTATGAGATCACGCCGGCAAGGCCTGGCATTCTCTCTTGCAGCGTATTTTTAAACGCCAGCAAACATTCACTTTTTGAATCGAAATCCGTCAGATTCCAGTTTTCCCATGCCGAGTAAGCATCAGAAAAGCGTGCAACTTGATGTACCATGTAGATTCTCCTTACTTACCGGTTAAGCGAACTGGGTCTGAGTGAAGCGGAACAGGTAGTGTGGGCCACCGGCTTTTGGTCCGGTCCCGGACAAGCCTTGTCCACCAAACGGCTGAACGCCGACCACCGCCCCAACCTGGTCACGGTTGATGTAGCAGTTCCCGACCCGGGCGTGTTTCTCAATCCAGCGGTAAGTCGTTTCATTGCGGCTGTGGATACCCATGGTCAAACCGTAGCCTGTGTTGTTGATTTCAGCCACTACGTTAGCCAGTTCGCTCGCCTTAAAGCGCACGATATGCAGAATCGGACCAAACTGCTCTTCTTTCAGGCAGGCAATCGAATCAATTTCAAACGCACTTGGCGCGACAAAATCGCCATGCTGACACGTTTCATCCAGTTCAACCTGAGCTACTTTATGCTGAGTCTGACTCATCAGTTCCAAGTGCGCCGTCAGCTTGGTTTTGGCCGTTTGATCAATCACCGGTCCGACGTCCGTACTGTGCAGATAAGGCGTGCCGACTTTGAGTTCACCCATCGCGCCCTGAATCAGTGCTACGATGCGATCCGCCACATCTTCCTGAACATACAGGACCCGCAGAGCCGAACAACGCTGGCCAGCCGATGCAAACGCCGAACGAATCACATCACGAACCACCTGTTCAGGCAGTGCGGTACTGTCCACGATCATGGCATTCTGACCACCGGTTTCCGCAATAAACGGCACCGGCGCGGCATCACGCTCTGCCAGAGACTGGTTGATGCGCTGTGCCGTCGCCGTCGAACCGGTAAACGCCACGCCCGCGATCGCCGCATGCGACGTTAATGCACTGCCGATTTCTGCGCCGCGGCCCGGCAGCAGTTGAATCGTCCCGGCCGGGAATCCAGCTTGCTGCATCAGCTCAACGGCACGTGCGGCAATCAGGCTGGTTTGTTCCGCCGGTTTGGCAACCACAGTGTTGCCCGCTACCAATGCAGCGGTGATCTGACCGAGGAAAATCGCCAGCGGGAAGTTCCACGGGCTGATACAAACGAACACACCGCGTCCCTGACGGGAAACGTTGCGCACCTGACCATCAAAGCTGGTCACGGCCAACTCACCCAATGCATCGACCTGCTTGGCGTAGTAGCGACAGAAATCGACGGCTTCACGCACTTCATCAATGCTGTCATGGATAGTTTTACCCGCTTCCTGGTGACAGATGGCAACCAGCTCAGCCAGATTGTCTTCCAGCAAGTCGGCCAGTTTCTCCAGGGCAGCGCTGCGTGTGGCTGTCGCTGTCTGGTTCCAGCTGGCAAAAGCGTGCTGAGCCCCTTCAATGGCAGCGGAAACATGATCAAGGTTCGCGTAAGCCACCTGACCCACTTCGATACGACGATCATAAGGCGCTTTGACGATTTCCATCGCCTGTTCAGCCTTGATCATGCTTTCGAACAAAGCTTCACCGTTGATCACTGGTCCTGCAGTCCAACGCTTGGTCAGCCAGGCTTGCACCTGCGCTTCAAACGGCGCATTTTCACTTTCAATATCAACGTTCACGCCATACGAGTTACGACGCTCCGGGAACACCTGCGGTGGCAACGGAATCTTGTTGTTGTTGAGTGTATCGAAGGCCAGCAACATATCGACAGGATGTTGAGTCAGGGTTTCAACCGGACAGCGCGCATCCACCAAACGGTGCACGAACGAGCTGTTGGCGCCATTCTCAAGCAGACGACGTACCAGATACGGCAGCAAATCTTTGTGGCTGCCGACCGGCGCGTAAATGCGCACCGATTGCTTATACGCGGCCATAGCGTGGTGATAGAGCGAATCTCCCATCCCATGCAGGCGCTGGAATTCAAAATCTTTGTGCGAAGCCATCACGGCAATCGAAGTCACGGTCTGAGCATTGTGGCTGGCAAACTGCGGGTAGATGTTGCCACGCACGTTGTCGCTCAGCAGAAAGCGCGCACAAGCCAGGTACGCGACGTCGGTGGCTTCTTTGCGCGTATACACCGGGTAGTTGCTGTAGCCAGCCTGTTGAGACCATTTGATTTCGCTGTCCCAGTAAGCGCCTTTCACCAGACGAAGCGGGATCAGATCTCCCTGCTCTTTCGCCAACGCGTTCAGCCATACCAGCACCGGCAATGCACGTTTGGAGTATGCCTGAATCACCAGACCGAACTTGCCCCAGCCTTTAACCTGCTCGCTGCGGTAGACTTTTTCAAACAGCTTGAGCGACAGCTCCAGACGATCGGCTTCTTCTGCGTCAATGGTGATGGCCACATCCAGCTCCATCGCCCGGCTCAGCAGTTGCATCAAGGTGTCGTACAGTTCCGTCATTACACGAGCTTCGTTAGCCACTTCATAACGTGGGTGCAGCGCAGACAGTTTGATCGAAACCGATGGCGCCGGGCTGGTGTCGAGACCGTATTTATCACGTCCTACCGCTTCAATCGCCATCAGGTAATCTTTGAAATATTTGTTGGCGTCCGCGGTGGTCAGGGCCGCTTCACCCAGCATGTCATACGAGTAGGTGTAACCTTTGTCACGCATCGTACGACCGTTTTTCTGTGCTTCTGCAATCGTGCGTCCCAGCACAAACTGATGCCCCATGATCTTCATGGCCTGATACATGGCTTTGCGGATCACCGGTTCAGACAACTTGTTGACCAGGCGGTTGACCGCTTGCCCCGGGCTCTTGGCGTCATCTTCTGACACACCGACCACTTTACCGGTCAGCATCAGGCCCCAAGTTGAGGCATTCACAAACACGGAATCGGAATTCTTCAGGTGAGATTTCCAGTCCGCTACGCTCAATTTGTCACGGATCAGAGCATCCGCCGTCGTCGCGTCAGGAATGCGCATCAGCGCTTCTGCCAGACACATCAACAGGATACCTTCCTGAGTATCCAAGCTGTATTCCAGCAGCAGGGCATCGATCATCTGAATCGATTTTTTGTCCGCGCGAATGGCGTTGATCAGTTGCGTCGTTTTCTGGCTGACTTGTTGTTTTTCCGATTCACTCGGGGTTGCCAGCGGCAGCAACTCTTTCAGCCATTGAGATTCGTCCACCATGTAGAGTGGCGAGATCAGTGACCACAGCTGTTCAAGCGGTTGCTCAACAAACTCAGTCTTTAACACATCAGTAGCAGTAAACATGCGTTTTCCTCACTCTCACCCCGACGTTATCGCGGGATGTTCCTATCATGGCAGGCAGTGTATTTTGAGTCCGCGAAGAATACTTGTCAAAAACTCCGAGCTTTTTGCTAAAAACTACGATTATTAACAAAGCAAAAACAAAATCACACGAATTTAAGCAATATATTATTTGGTAAAATTTAGCCTACGTAACACATAAGGGGCAAAAAGATACATTTAATTAAATAAAAACTGGAGGAAGAACAAACACCTGACGGTTGTCAATAACGTCAGGCGGGAGCGATGGAGATGAATATCGAGCCACAATGGCTCAGAAAGTCGGTGAGAAGCGCTTTTTGTACTGCGACGGAGAGACACCCTGCAAACGGGCGAAGGTATGAGTAAATGTGCTCTGACCAGAGAAGCCTGTCAGATCGGCAATTTGACCAAGGCTGAGATTGCCCTGTTCAATCAGTGCCTTGGCCATATCAATGCGTTTACCGAGCACATACTGATGTGGCGTGATCCCCATCTGCTCTTTGAACAACATATGAAACTGGCTTTCCCCGAGAAATACACTCCCGGCCAGTTGGGCTACGGTAATTCTGCGGTTAAGGTTCTGTTCGATGTAGCGGTCGATGGCTTCCAAATCAAAGCGGGAATCTTTGCGCGAAGAAGCCAGAACCGAGATATGGCGCTGCATCAGCGCAATGACGGTGTCATTACAGGCTCGGCTAAGTAATAAATCTTCCGGACTGGCCTGCATTTCATGCACCAGCATCTGAATCAAACGCTGGATCTGCGCATCCAACTGAAAATAGACATTGGACTGCGACAACTCATTCAGTTTTTGCAGCATCAGCGGATCATCGTTGGAAGGCAGCGGCATGTTCAGGACGAGAATGTCTGACTGACCAATCACTCCACCAAAAGCGTGATCCGACCCTGAAGTCACGACGCATCCCTGACCAGGGCCGATGTAATTGCCCCGTCCATTGACGTCAAATTCAGCCTGCCCCTTGAGCCCAATCACAACCTGAGTGTAGCTGTGCTCGTGGCAATCCATATAAGAAGGCAACGTCACCAGCTCCGCCGGACGGGGTGACAAAAGTTTGGCTGTTGAGAGCTTCAGCTCACAATTTATAGGATTTTGCTCTTTCATTCTGGAACGATTTTCCGGGCTTTCAGCAGGCATCTTATACCACAAAGACCGCCAGCCAAAACCTCATTTTCATCAAATAACCACTTATGTGCATATCACAAACAAGGGCTACCGCATGGTGAAAAATGCATCAATTTCTCACCCGGAACAATGATCAAGTGCACATAAATTACGGTCAATGTGTGTTCAATGATTCATCCTCAGATCATTCCTCGTCCCAGCTATTGCATATTTCCTTAATCGGATCAAAATGGAATGAGCATCAAACTAGAACTAATAAATCACTCACTGTAACTCATGGATTTTAGTGATAGTTTTATGCTTCAGGATGAAGAATCACTAGATAAGTCAGCCGGGTATTCCAGGCTGTCAAAAGTTTGTCTATTCCACATTTTTTGTGGGTCAACCGATAAAAATTCTAGCAGGGACCTATGAGAACACGTCGCATTCCAGCGCTTTTGCTTGCGCTCAGCCCGTTATGGGTATCGCCGTCAATTCTGGCTCAGGACAGCGCCCCTAATGTGGACGCGGTGAGCGCCATCGATGGCCAACTGACCGATAAACAATCGCAGATTGACTCCGTCACCGCTGAGCTCAGCACACAAAGCAACCACCTACAGCAACTGAAAAATGAGCAATCGGCTCTGGCTCGGGAAGGGCAACAGTTGGCCTCTGAACTTACACTGGCAAAATCCACGTTAGATAAGCAATACGCCAAAATGCTTGAGGATCCAGAAACAGAACTGACGTCTTTCCAGAGTAAGTACAAACAAAGCTGGGCTGCCCTGAACGATAATCAGGCCGCCCAACAAGAGAAACAGCAGGCCATAGCGGACGCTGAGACACAGTTGTCACAAATTCAGCAAAAGCAAACCCGCCTGAAAGGGGAGTTCTCCGTACTCAAAGAGCAACGCATTACCGCACGAGTGAACCGCCTTGCCCAAGAGTTGCGTCAACAGGAAGTCGTAACCACGGCATACACGACAACCTGTTCAGTCAGCATGACCTTGGGCGAATGCGCTAATCAGGGCCAGTACCTGACCAAGCAGCAAGCGGTGAATTCGTTTAGCAGTAAACTGATCGACCACCTGACAGAAGCGCCTCTGGCCAGGCAGAACCTCAAAGGCGTACAGCTCAACATTCACATTCAGGAAAGCCAGTTGCTCAGCAGCGGATTTAAAGGCAACGACCAGTACGCAACGGAAATGCAGGTGCAGTTGCAGGCCAAACCAGATCGCTCAGCGGCATGTACCTTACTTGGTGTTGACGAGCGTTACTGCGTGCAGCAGGGCAGCGTGCCAAGTGGTGTCGACAAGCAGGATAAAAAGTGGGCAAACGTCACCTTCCGCTCCAATCAGTTCAACGATCAAGTCACCATTAATGGCATTGGTTACGGCAGTACGCCTATCGAAGTGGTACTGCCAAGCGGCCAGCACAAAGTCAGCGTGACCAAAGAGGGCTACAAGCCCTACAACCGAGTGATCACCATTCATGGTAATGACACGGTATGGGTAACACTCGCTCCAAACACACCCAGCTAAACGCCGCACTTCGCACTCGCATAAACGCCCCCTTTTTTCGCCTTACAGCGACAGGGGGGCATTCACACAGCTTGATCATGCTTTCGACTTGTGTCCTCGTTCAACACAACTGGGCGATATAAAACTCAATTCGGAACAACGGAAGTTCCCATTAGGGGGAAATCCCCCCTTTAACCCAATAAAACAAAGAATTACATTGTGTATGAACTCAGATGACAGTATCTGCGTTTGGTATCTATTGATACGTCTATTCTCAACGGTAACGTTGGGCATAGATCCTCTTCTACACGTCGACAAGATAAATCTTGTGTTTGCCAGCCTTTATGGCTGGCTTTTTTCTGTCTCATTTGTTTACCACACGACTCAATCCTCACTCATATGGGTTACAGAACACTGTGCACTTGCTATCATAAGCCGATCTTGTAACGTGCGAGTTAAACCGTGTTATCCACCCTTACGCCGCAACAGGCGTCGCTCTTTCACCAGTTACCCGGATACTGGGGCTGCAAAGACACTCAATCCGTTTTTGTCTACGCAAATGACGCGTATGCCAAACTGATTGGACATCAATGCGGCGCTGACTGCATCGGACTCACCGATTTTGATATGCCCGCCCCGACCACCAAATGCGCGGCGGATTTTCGCGAGCAGGATCGCTACGTGATCGAAACGGGCCAGTCGCTGCGTGTGCTCGACATTCATCCGTTTCCTGACGGAAGTTGGCGAGCGCTGATCTTCAGCAAATCGCCTTGGCTCAATGCACAAGGCGACATTCAAGGCACAATTTTTTATGGTCAGGAACTGACGGACACCGCCATCATTGAAGTTGGCCATTGGGTCTACCGGGCGGTCGGGCTCAATCAGAGCGATGAACGGATTTCCCTCAATCATCCCCATGTGCGCACGATTGCTCCACTGACCAATCGCGAATCGGAGGCGCTGTTTTTGCTGCTGTACGGCAAAAAGCCAAAACAGATTTCAGCGGTGATGGGTATCTCGATTAAAACCTTCGAAGGCTATGTTGACCGCCTGAGGCAGAAGTTCGCGGCACACAGCAAAGACCAGTTGATTGATAAGGCGCTGGAGCTCGGTTATGGCTCCTATATTCCGCAAACATTGTTAAAGACCCAGCTGTCTGTGGTGCTCAATAACCAAAACACCGCTCAATGAGCGGTGTTTGATAAGCAGAGGAACGCGAGTGGGATTAAGGCGCCAGACGGTCGACGTGCCACTCACCGTTATCACGAGCGTAGAGGAAACGATCATGCAGACGGTGCTCGCCGCCTTGCCAGAATTCGATACTGACCGGCCGGATACGATATCCCCCCCAGAAACTCGGCACAGGTATCTCACCTTTCGCAAACTTCTCTTTGAGTTCCAGGTACTTTCCTTCCAGCACGCCACGAGCCGAAATGCGACTACTCTGTCGGCTGGCGATGGCGGCAAGTTGGCTCTCCTTTGGCCGGGAGGCGAAATATTTCATGTTTTCAACCGCGGTAAGTTTTTCGGCCACCCCAGTAATGTGCACCTGACGTTCGAGCGGGTGCCAGGGAAAGTGCAGACTCACTTTGTTGTTGTGCGCAATCTGCTGCGCTTTACGGCTGCCCAGGTTGGTGTAAAACACAAACGCGTCTTTCTCAACGTTTTTCAACAGCACAATGCGCTGGAAAGGTTGACCGGTTTCATCAACCGTCGCAACTGTCATGGCCGTCGGGTCCGTCAGACCCGCTTCGATGGCCTGTTGCAGCCACAAGTTAAACTGATCAATCGGATCCTGACTCAAATCCTTTCTGCGTAGTCCGCCTTTGTTGTACTCACGGCGAATATCTGCGATTTCCATTGCAACTCCTGCTGATTTTTTGTTGATTGTGCGCTTATACGTCAGAGAACTCAAGATCATGCCACCCATCCTTCTGAGAAAGACACAGGAATGCCGCTGAACGTAATCCAGCTCACGTCAACGCGGCTCCAGATGAGGAAAAGTGCGGGCAAAAAGCACTTTATCATCTAAATTAAGTTCATATACCTGAGCAACGACAACGTGTAGGATTCACGTACCCAGAAATTAGTTTGGCATATCATGCCCTTAACTTTTATCGGGACAAAGAATAGAATCTGTTTTAACCCCGACTTTCAACACAAGGACCACCGATGAGCAAGAGCAGTTACGACAAGCTCACCAGCACCGAACTCGACTATGTGGACGATAAAACCGCAGCGCTGCTGCTGAACACTCCAAACAGCGCCCGAATCATGCTGTGGGTTATGGTGGCCTTCTTCATCATTGCGGCAGTCTGGGCGTCATGGGCTGAGATTGATAAAGTCACGGTCGGTCAGGGCAAAGTGGTGCCCTCTTCTCAAATTCAGGTGGTACAAAACCTCGAAGGTGGACTGGTTAAAGAGATTCTGGTCAAAGAAGGCCAACTGGTTAAAAAGGGGCAGCAACTGCTACTGATCGATGACACTCGTTTTCGTTCTGACTATCGCGAGCGCGAACAGCAGGTGGCCAACCTGACCGCCAACGTATTGCAGCTGTCTGCCTCACTCAACAGCGTGGTGATCGACGACGACTTTGATGAAAAAGACTGGAAACAGAACGTGCAACTGGATTACAGCAAACTGGAATTCCCGGACGATCTGAAAGATAAACAGCCGCAACTGGTCGCTCGCCAGCGTGCAGCATACCGTCAGGATCTGAATAATCTGCGCAACCAACTGTCGGTGATTGACGAACAGATCAGTCAGCGTCGCCAGGATTTGGTGGAGATTGAAGCCCGGGTGCGTAACCTGCGTGACAGCTATCACTTCGCCAAGAAAGAACTGGATATCACCAGACCACTGGCTGAAGAAGGTGTCGTACCTCGCGTCGAGCTACTGAAGCTGCAACGCCAGGTTAACGATACCCGTCGAGAGCTCACCTCCAGTGAACTGAAAATCCCAGTACTGAAAGCCGCTGTGCGCGAATCGATGCTCAGCCGCATCGACGCCGCGCAAAATTTCCGCTCCGAACAACAACAAAAACTCAATGACGCTCAGGATCGCCTGTCAGCCATGACCGAGTCTGCGGTCGGCCTGGAAGACCGCGTTAACCGTACCGTCATTATGTCACCGGTAACCGGGACGGTAAAAACCCTGTACGTCAACACCGTCGGTGGTGTTATTCAACCAGGTATGGACATCGTCGAAATCGTTCCGACCGAAGACACCTTACTGGTCGAGGCAAAAATCGCACCGCAGGACATTGCCTTCCTGCGCCCGGATTTGCCCGCGATCGTTAAATTCAGCGCGTATGACTTCACCAAATACGGTGGTCTGGAAGGCACACTGGAGTACATCAGCGCTGATACGACTCAGGACGAAGAAGGCAACAGTTTCTACATGGTGCGCGTACGCACCAACCAGACCTCACTGGGTAAAGAGGAAGACTTGCCCATCATACCGGGGATGACATCCACGGTGGATATCATCACAGGCAAACGCACCGTCATGAATTATCTGCTTAAACCTATACTGGGCGCGAAAGACAACGCGCTGAAAGAGTAGCCGGGCAGATGGCGACGCGAAACACGAATCAGGCAACAGGAGCTAGCCCAAATTGAAGAAGTATTGGCTGCCAGCGTTGTTGCTGGTTGCAACCTCATTTACCACGGTTGCTCTGAATACCAAAGAGCAGCAGTGGGTAAGTTCGGTGCGTAAAACCTACGGCGAAAGGGCAGCAACACGAGTACAGACCTGGCGGACAGAGCTCGCCGCTTATCGTGGTTTATCCGAGCGAGACCAACTCACGGAAGTTAATCGCTTTTTTAACCAACTGTACTTTGTGGACGACATCAAACTGTGGGGGAAAAAAGACTACTGGGCCACGCCACTGGAATTTCTTGGCAGCAATGCCGGGGATTGCGAAGACTTCACCATCGCCAAGTACTTTTCCCTCCGAGAGCTGGGGGTCCCAGACCGTAGGCTGCGCCTGATCTACGTTAAGGCAATAGAACTGAATCAGTTTCACATGGTGCTGGCGTACTACGCGACGCCCAGCGCCGAACCGTTAATTTTGGACAACATCAACCCTGAGATTAAACCGGCGTCCACTCGCCGTGATCTGCTGCCTATCTACAGCTTTAATGGTCAAAACCTGTGGCTGATGAAATCCAACAGCGGCCAGTTGGCCGGTAAAGCATCGCGCCTCAGTCTGTGGAATGATCTGCGGGCCAGAGAACGTTCAATCAAATTAAACAAACCAATTGTAAGTTACGATGAGTAGGCAATATGACGTTATATAAACAACTTGTCGCCGGTATGATAGCAGTGTTCTTACTGTTGATGACTTCGGTGTTTATCATCGAATTTAATACCACGCGTAATAATCTAGAGCAGCAACAACGCTCAGAGGTCAACAACACCATCAACACGGTTGGCCTTGCTCTGGCGCCGTATCTGCAGGACAAAGATCAGGTCGCCGTGGAATCGGTGATCAACGCCCTGTTTGATGGCAGCAGCTACTCCATTGTTCGACTCACGTTTCTCGATAACGGTGAAGAAATTCTGCGTTCCTATCCAGTGCAGCCTAACGGGGTTCCAGAATGGTTCACCAACCTGCATTTGTTTGAAAAAATCCAAGACAGCCGGGTTGTCACCAGTGGTTGGATGCAATTGGCCGAAGTTGAAATTGTCAGCCACCCTGGGGACGCCTACGCCCAGTTGTGGAAAGCCTTTGAGCGACTGGTTGTCGCCTTCGGAACCATTTTCTTGATTGGGTTGGTGTCGATTGCCTTTATCCTCAAACGTGCACTGCGCCCACTGACACTGATAGTAAGAAAGATGGAACAGGTGGCGCGCAACCAGTTTGGGGATCCGCTGCCACGTCCAAACACCAAGGATTTAACCTACGTTGTCGATGGCATCAACAGCATGTCGGCTCAGGTTGAAAAAGCCTTCAAAGCCCAGGCGAAAGAAGCTCAGCAACTGCGTGAACGGGCCTACATCGACCCTGTTTCTCAGTTAGGTAACCGCGCGTACTACATGAGTCAGTTGAACTCATGGTTAAGCGAGAGTGCTATTGGTGGCGTAGTGATCCTGGAAGCCAGTTTCATCAAAGAGTTGTATGAAGAAGACGGGTATGAAGCCGGCGACGGTATGGTGCGCGAACTGGCCGACCACCTCAAGGTGTCCATCAACGCCCAAGACGTCACCATAGCCCGTATCTCCAGCCACGAGTTCGGCTTTATTTTCCCGAACATGGATGAGGAAGAACTGAAAGTCACTGCCGATGGTATCGTCAACTTTGTGCAGGACATCGACGCCGATCCAACCGGCACCGCCTCTGCGGAAGTCTCCCTCGGGGTAGTACACAACGAAACCCGCAAGTCACCAAGCGAGATCCTGACGCTGCTCGACAATGCGCTGGCCAGTGCCAAAGCCAATCCGGATCTGCATTACGGTTACGTGTCGCATGAAAACAATCAGAACCTGATGGGTAAACAGCAGTGGAAAGCTCTGGTAGAAGAAGCGATTCACAACGACTGGATCACCTTCCGCCTGCAGTCAGCCAACAACAGCGCCGGTCAGACATATCACCGCGAAGTCTTTTCGGCCATCGAACACGATGGCGTACGCTACAGTGCCAACCAGTATCTGTACGCACTGGAGCAGCTTCAAACCAGCCATATTTTCGACCAGTACGTGATCGAGACTATGATCGAGAAACTCAGCAGCGGTGAGATCCAGGACTCCATCGCCATCAACATCGCTCAGAGCAGTATTTCGCAGCCAAGCTTTATCCGCTGGATCACTCAGATTCTTAACCGCCACAAATCTCTGGCCGAGAAACTGCACTTTGAGATTCCGGAAAGTTGCTTCATTAACACGCCGCACCACACCGCCCTGTTCTGTAATGCGGTCCGTGCTGCCGGCGCAGATTTTGGTGTCGATAACTACGGCCGTAACTTCCAGTCACTCGATTACGTGAATGAGTTCCGTCCTGCTTATGTGAAACTGGACTATCTGTTCACGCACCATTTGGATGATGAGAAACAGAAGTTTACCCTGACGTCGATTTCGCGGACGGCGCACAACCTGGGCATCACCACCATTGCGTCTAGGGTCGAAACGCAAACTCAGCTCGACTTCCTGTCGGAGCACTTTATTGATGTCTTCCAGGGCTTCATCGTCGATAAATAAACAAAAAGGTCGTTGTGCATGCAAGATCCGCTATTAACTTCGCTCATCTACGTCAGCCGTTACTACGGGTTAGCGAATTCACCAGAAGCGCTGATAAATGGCTTACCGCTCGCGGATGGCAAATTAACCCCGTTCCTCTTCCCCCGCTCCGCCGAGCGGGCGGGACTGGTGGCCAAAGAAAACCGCTCTGGCCTTACCGAGATCTCCCATCTGATTCTGCCGGCTGTCTTGCTGCTGAAAGGCGGCGATGCCTGCGTACTGAACAGCATCAACCGCGACACGCAAGAAGCGGAAATCGTGACCGGTGAATCCGGTTTAATGCCGGTGTCCATTCCTCTCAGTGAACTGGAAGAGCTATACATTGGTCGCTACTTTCTGGTCAAAAAGCAGTTTCGATACGACGAACGCTCCCCGGAAGTGCTCAAAACCCGTGATGGTCACTGGTTCTGGAGCACCATCTGGCAATCGAAAAACATTTACCGTGATGTGCTGATCGCTTCGATCCTGATCAACCTGTTTGCCATCGCAGCGCCCATGTTTACCCGTTTGGTGTACGACAAGGTGGTCCCGAATCTGGCCTTTGAGACCTTGTGGGTACTCGCCAGCGGTATTTTCGTTATCTTCTTATTTGACCTGTCCCTCAAGTTGCTGCGCAGCTACTTCATTGATGTGGCCGGTAAGAAGTCCGACATTTTGATCTCATCCAAACTGTTCAGCAAAGTGATGGGGATTAGAATGGAGTCCAAGCCCCCTTCGGTTGGCGCGTTTGCCCGTCATCTGCAAGAGTTTGAATCAATCCGTGAATTCTTCACTTCAGCGACCATTTCATCGCTGATCGACCTGCCATTTGCACTGTTGTTCCTGTTCTTGATTTGGATGATGGCCGGTAGTCTGGTCCTGGTGCCGATCGTCGGGGTCGCTATCCTGGTGATTTACTCCCTGCTGATCCAGGGCCCGCTGCGCCGGACCATCGAGGAAGGTTCACGCCTGGCATCACAGAAATACGCCAACTTGATTGAGAGTCTCGCCGGGCTGGAAACGGTGAAACTGTTTGGTGCGCAAAGCCAGTTCCAGTTCCGCTGGGAAGAAGCGGTAGCGCACATGGCAAACTGGAACATCAAAAGCCGCCGCATCACCGATGGTATTCAGAATACCGCAGGGTTTGTGCAGCAGGCGTCCAACGTCGGCATGATCATTCTCGGTGTGTATCTGATAGCGGAAGGCGACCTGACCATGGGCGGGCTCATTGCCGCGACCATGCTGAGCGGCCGGGCGATTGGCCCAATGGTCCAGTTGTCTCTGCTTTCGACACGTTACAATCAGGCCAAATCGTCCATGACCATCATTGAACAGGTCATGTCGATGCCGGATGAGCAGGAAGAAGGCAAACGCTACATTCACCGTCCGATTGTGCACGGCAAGATCGAACTGGATAAAGTCACTTTCCATTACCCGGATTCTCCGGTAGCGTCGATCCGCGATCTCAGTCTGACCATCAATCCAGGCGAAAAAGTCGCCATCATTGGTCGGATCGGTTCAGGAAAAACCACACTGGAGCGGTTGATCATGGGTCTGTACAAGCCGACAGAAGGCCATGTTCGTATTGATGATACCGACATCGAACAGCTGCATCACATCGACATCCGCCGCAATATAGGTTGTGTTCCTCAGGACTCTAACCTGTTCTACGGTTCGATTCGCGACAACATTACTCTCGGCCGTCCACTGGCTGACGACCGCGACGTCATGGATGCAGCGAATCGCGCCGGTGTCACCGTATTCACGCAACAAGATCCCGCAGGTCTGGAGCGCCAGGTCGGTGAAGGGGGTCTGTTGCTCTCTGGTGGTCAGCGCCAGTCGGTAGCCATTGCTCGTGCTCTGCTGGGACGCCCGCCTGTACTGCTGATGGACGAGCCGACCAGTGCAATGGATAACCGCTCTGAAATGCACATCAAACATCAGCTCAGTCAGCTTAGCTCAGACGAGACCCTGATTCTGATTACGCACAAAACCTCGATGCTGGACATTGTTGACCGAGTGATCGTGATGGAAAAAGGCTTCGTGATTGCCGACGGACCGAAGTCTCAGGTTCTGCATGACCTCAAGCAAGGCAAAGTCCGAGCAATAAACGGCTGATAACTTTTCTACCTTGAAAAAAAGTATCCACCGGCATAGCCGGTGGTTTTTCATATGCGCCTATAAGGCTCTCCTACTAGCAGCGCCCTAGCAGGCGCGTAGTGATCTGACATTTGCATATGACTATTTCCTGCGGCCCGTAAACGGGCTACCTGAATACGGGATCGACAATTGCTCTCCCATTTTATCCTGTTCTAGTTGGTGCTTTATGTAACTTTGTATCTTGCCAGTGTTTTTTCCTACCGTATCGACATAATACCCTCGACACCAAAATTCTCGATTCCTGTACTTGAACTTCAAATCCCCAAATCGCTCATAGAGCATCAAGCTACTTTTTCCTTTCAAATACCCCATAAATGATGAAACACTCATCTTCGGTGGTATTTCTAAAAGCATATGAATATGATCTGCGCAGCATTCCGCTTCAATAATATTCACACTTTTCCATTCACATAGCTTTCTAAGTATCTCGCCTACTGCTCTTCGTTTCTCACCATAGAACACCTGCCTTCTGTACTTTGGTGCAAAAACTACATGATATTTACAATTCCATCGCGTGTGCGCTAAGCTCTTTTCGTCCCCCATTGGGACCCCCTTTCAATTCTTAATTAACTCTTGCAGTTGCCAGACCACAAGACGTTTTTATCAAATTGAAAGGGGTTATATAACTAACTTATAGCTGTAAGCTTTACGGAACCCCCAGCCTAGCTGGGGGTTTTCTCCATACAAAAAAGAGCCCCTCATCGGGGCTCATATACCGCTTACTTGTTGTATTTCGAATAACGCGCCACGGCCGCTTCTTCTTTCGGCACCACGGTTTTACCAATCGGGGCCAGTGAAATATACGCCAGTTTCAGGTGCTGCAGCGCAAACGGAATACCTATGATGGTAATAAAGCACGCCACAGCGGACATAATATGACCGATGGCCAGCCAGATACCCGCGAGTAAAAACCAGATCACGTTGCCGATAAAACCCAGCGGGCTGGTTCCGATGTCGGTTTCATTGGTCAACTCATCACGCGAGATCGCTTCGTAGCCGAACGGGAAAAAAGAAAAGTTCCCCATCACGAAACAGGCACGTCCCCATGGAATGCCGATAATGCTGATAAAAGCCAACAAACCAAACAACCACCACGCCAGCCCCATAAAGACGCCGCCGCAAATAAACCAAATAATGTTACCTAACGTTCTCATTGTCGCTCCTTTCAGAAAACCCGTTCATAATGCTCCACGGTGGGGAATGGGTGGTAAAAATGATGTAAAAGTTGCTTCCATTCCTGATATTGAGGCGATTGGCGAAATCCCTGCTCATGATCCTCAAGCGTTTCCCAGTTGACCAGTAAGAGATACTGGTCAGGGGTTTCCAGACAACGCTGTAATTGATGCGCGATATAGCCCGGCATAGAGGCAATGATAGTCTGTGCCTGGGCGAAGTTCCGCTCAAATTGCGTGGATAATTCTGGTTTCACATTCAATATAGCGACTTCCAGTATCATGATGTTTCCTTAATCTGGGATGAACGAGTTTAGTTGAACCCTTGCCACACGGCTGTCGCCCCGCTGACCGAGCAGAGCAAAAGCGCGCCCATTCGAATGTTGTCCTTGGGCAGACTGTGGGTGGTAAGCCGGGCCAGTTTGTAGCCAAGCCAGGCCGCTGGTAATAGAGGTATCGAAATCCACACATGGTGAAGTGTAAAAAAGCCAGCGGGAATCTGAATGATCAGCGAGATCAGCGAGCTGAACACAAAAAAGGCCGACAAATTTCCTCTCAGCTGATTGGCTTCCTGATGTTGCAGCAGCAATGCCATGGGCGGACCACCGATCGCAGAACTGGTGCCAAAAAAACCGGAAAAGAAACCGGCCACGCCCATCCGCATAGGGGTCGGCTCAATCCGAAACGGCAACAGACTCACCGCAACCGCAAACAGTACCAAGAACCCCAACCACAGTGCCAGTACATCCGTCGACACCATGACCAATAGCACGCCGCCGGCAACTGAACCTGGCACCCGGCCAATTAACGCCATTTTCAAACCGCCGATTTCCACGCTGTCACGATGTTTTAGCGCGTTAAGCACAGAAATAAACAATGCCACCAGGCAGATCGGCGCTGGCACATAGTCCGGCGACACCAGAAACAGTAACGGAGCAGCCACAATCGCCAGCCCAAAGCCAATCGCAGTTTGGACAAATGACCCGACAAAAATAAGAAATGCGGCAATCAACGCCGGTGTGGAGATCCATTCAGACAGCATGAGTTTCATCATCAAGTCAGCACGAGAGAACGCTCATGATAATCGATAGTGTTTAAAAAAGATGCAGTTGAGAACAAATAGCCCAAAAGCCACGCGAATCTCAACGCAGGGCCACAAAGTTGACATTGCTCGTACAATTACTGAAACGATCCTCGTTAGAGTACCGACTAAGTGTAACTAAATGTAACAACATCACCGCCTTTCCCTGGCGGCCTGCTCTTCTCAGTGCATCGATGTAACCTTACGAGCTCAAGATACAATGAATTTTCATCAACGCACGCCCATTCGTAATCATGAAGAAGAAATTAAACTGTTCAAACGGCGCGCCATTGCGGCTTTTTTTGGCATTGTTGCCCTGATCGGGGTGCTGATTGCCAACCTGTACAACCTGGAAGTCAATCATTACAAAGATTATAAAACCCGATCTAACGACAACCGCATCAAAATCTTACCTATCGCTCCGACACGCGGCTTAATCTACGACCGCAACGGCGTCTTGCTGGCAGAGAATCAACCCATCTACAACCTGGACATGATCCCTGAACAGGCGGGCGATGTGGATACCCTGCTGCAAAAACTCTCCCCATTCATCACTCTGACACCGGAAGAAACCGATGCGTTCAAAAAGCGCTACCAGCACACACGTGGATTTCTGTCGGTGACGATCAAAAGTGAGCTAAATGAACAGGAAGTCGCCCAGTTTTCGGTGCATCAGTACGCGTTTCCCGGCGTGTCAGTCAGTGCCGATCTCAAACGCTACTATCCGTTCGGAGAGATTCTGACCCACGTGCTGGGCTATGTCTCGCACATCAATGACCGTGATCTACAACGCCTTGATAAAGAGGGAAAGCTCACGAACTATCAGGCGACTCGCAACATCGGTAAGCTGGGCGTAGAGCGTTACTACGAAGACATACTGCATGGCACCAAAGGCTATGAAGAAGTGGAAGTCAACAGCCGTGGTCGGGTGATCCGAACCATCAAATACGTCCCACCTGTCGCCGGTAAGGACATCGTACTGAACATCGACATTAAACTGCAGCAGTTTGTCTTTGACCAGTTGGATCACCGTCAGGGCAGTGCGGTGGTCTTGGATCCGCAAGACAACAGCGTGCTGGCGATGGCCTCCAGCCCAAGCTACGATCCCAACCCGTTTGTCAACGGCATCTCTGGGCAAGCCTATCGTGCACTGCTGAGCGATCCGTCTCACCCGCTTGTGAACCGCGTCACCCTCGGCGTCTATCCACCAGCGTCAACGGTGAAACCTTTTATGGCCGTCGCCGGCTTGTCTGAACACGTGATCACTCCCAATACGGTGCGAAACGATCATGGCGTGTGGCGAATTCCTGGCTCAAAACGGAATTCTAAAGCGTGGCGCGACTGGAAACGCTGGGGTCATGGCAATGTGGACGTCACATTGGCGATCGAAGAATCGGTCGACTCCTTCTTCTATCAGGTGGCGTATGATCTGGGTATTGACCGCATTTCAACCTGGATGAACAAATTCGGCTTCGGTAGGCCCACGGGGATCGACATTCGTGAAGAGAGCAGCGCGAACATGCCGACGCGTGAGTGGAAAATGGTCCGTCATCATGTCCCCTGGTACCAAGGCGATACCGTTCCGATTGGGATCGGTCAGGGGTACTGGACCGCCACCCCGCTGCAAATCGCCAAAGCAACGTCTGTGTTGCTCAATCACGGAAAAGTGATGCCGCCCCACCTGCTTCGCGCCGTCTTAGATCACGGTGAACAGTTCAGTCACGCCAAAGAGTGGGAACCCAAACCGCTGCCAGCGATTACAGGCGTCCCGGCTCAAGACTGGGATATTCCGATCAACGCGATGCGACTGGTAAATGAAGGCAGCCGCGGCTCCGGACGACGAGCATTTAAAGGGGCGCAATATTCAAGTGGCGGTAAGTCTGGTACGGCTCAGGTGTTCGGCCTGAGAAAAGACGAAGTGTACAACTCCAAAAAACTGGCCAAGAACCTGCTTGATCATGGCTTGTTTACGTCATTTGCACCGTTTCAGCATCCGCGCTACGTCACTACCGTGGTGATTGAACACGGCAACGGCGGCTCACGGGTCGGTGCACCTTTTGCCCGTAACGTGTTTGATTACCTGCTGGTGGACAGGACAAAACCAGAGCAAGACAAAGAACCAACGCGTTCCTAAGCAAAAGAGCCTGTGATGTCACAGGCTCTTTTCGTTTACGGCGACGCTTGCCAGCGATATTCCATCTGGACAGCCGTGCGCTCTGCCAAGGTGCGTTCCGCCAGAAGTGCGACCAGAGACAAACTCATATCAATACCCGCCGAAATGCCTCCAGAGGTCATCACGTGTCCCTGCTCAACCCAACGCGTGTCTGTGAGCACAGATAATGCTGGATAACGCGCTTGCAACGCCGCCTGATCTTCCCAATGCGTGGTGACACTCAATCCATCTAAGATGCCCGCTTCCGCTAGCAAGAAGGCGCCGGTACACACCGACGCTATTCGACTCACTTGCCGGGCCTGCTGGCGGATCCAGTTTATCACTGCTGGCTTATCGAGCTGTGCTTGATGCAGCCCCCCGACGACCAGCAACATGTCCAGCGGCGGATGGTTGGCGAAGTGATAATGCGGGCTGATCATCATACCGCCGCGCGCTTTCACCAGAGCATCCTCCTGAGCAATAAAAAAAATCTGCCAGTCATTCTGAGCGAGTCTGCGGGCCGTACTGAACACTTCAAATGGCCCAGCAAAATCAAGCACTTCGGCATCGTCATAGATGTAAATTCCGATGTTCATGCGCCCGCCTCCCGCCACAACCGGGCTTGCTTTAACGCCTCCTTAAGAGCAGGCCAACGCAACAGTTGATGCTGGTATTCTCCGGCTGACCCAACGAGCTCAAGCCCGTAGTGCTGCAACCTGACGGCCATCACAGCAAAAAACGCGTCCACCACACTGGGCTGAGCAAAATAGAAGTGACTGTTCGCGTTGGAAAAGATCCGTTCTATCCTCGTCAATTCACGCTGCATCGCTGCGTCCGGTTGCACTGGCGTCACAGCGTCCAAGGTAAACGGACACCGACTTCTCAACAGCGGGAATCCAGCGTGAAGTTCGGCACACAAACTGCGGGCCAGCGCGCGTTGCGCGGTATCTGACGGGTACAAATTGCCATCACTTTGTTCGTTCAAATATTCCGCAATCGCCAGCGAATCGTGTACCTCGATATCCCCGTCCTTAAGCACCGGAACCAGCCCGGTTGGTGATAACCGGTGAAGCTGTTTCGAGGCCTCACCACGGGACAAATCAATAATCTCAAGCTCCGGCATGAATCCGGCCAGACTGGCGCACAGCCAGCTGCGCAGCGACCAGGTCGAGTCGCGTCCCACGATCAGTTTCATACCGTCACCTCACCCTCTTCCGTCAGCCCTGACCTCAGTTCAAATCCTTCGTCCAGCCAACCGGTTACGCCACCGATCATCTTTTTCACCGGGCGTCCCAGTTTGGCTAACCGGATCGCGGCTTTCTCAGTACCATTACAGTGTGGCCCGGCACAATACACAACAAACAGGGTATCGAGCGGAAACTCGGCCAGATTGTTGAAGTTCAGGCGTGGGTGCGGAATATTGATCGCCCCGGCTATGTGCCCCTGCCGGTAAAGTTCGCCCCCCCGCACATCGATCAGGACAAAATCCTGCAACCCATTGGTCATTGCGTGGTGAACGTCCCAGCAATCGGTTTCAAACCGTTGAAGGGCTGAAAAATGTGCCAAAGCGGCGTCGCTGTCGGCAGCTGGAATTCGGGAAACGGCGCTTGTCATAACGTGTCCTTGTTGTGTGATTGACCAGATCTTATTGTGGCTCTCATTCTGGCTCTCGGACACTGGCGAAAAAGCCATAGTGCGTTAATATCAAGCCAAGTTTATCCACATGAGTCCCATGGAGAGGCCTGATGAAAAAAGTGGCGATTCTTACTCACGCCCACGCATCGCTGTTTGAGCTCGCCTGCGCCGCAGAGCTGTTTGCCCTGCCGAGACCAGAGTTTGAGCAGTGGTATCACACCGAAGTGGTCAATCTCGAGCATCAGCCGTTTGTCACCACTGGCGAGGTATTATTGCAGGCACGGAACGTAGACAGTCTGGAACCCTACGACATGCTGGTGATCCCGAGCTGGCCGACTCGGCCAACAACCACAGACACAGAGATTCACCGTCAGGTCGCACGCTTTGCCGAAGCCGGCAAACGAATTCTGACGTTTTGTTCCGGGGCCTTTCTTCTCGCTGAACTGGGATTACTTGATGGCCGCCAAGCCACAACGCACTGGCAGTTTGAAGCGCGTTTTCGGGCCCGCTTTCCTCATGTGGATTACGCACCAAACGTCCTGTATGTATTTGATGGTCAAATTGGCTGCTCCGCTGGCAGTGCAGCAGCACTGGATCTTGGGCTCGCCGTGATTCGCCGCGATTTTGGCTACGCCACGGCCAATCAGGTCGCCAAACGCCTGGTGGTCTCCGCGCATCGACACGGCGGACAATCTCAATTTGTCGACACGCCGATGCTGGAAGTACCGAATCAGTTTTCTGAGGCTCTCAACTGGGCCAACCACAATTTGCATCAGCCCATCCACATTGACATGCTGGCAGCCAAAGCCAATATGTCGCGCAGGACATTTGACCGTAAGTTTCGCACCAGCTTTCACCAGTCACCAAAAGAGTGGCTGACACAGCAGCGGATCGAACGCGCCAAAGGCTTACTGGAAAGCGACGCACACAACATGGATCAACTGGCCCAGTTGTCTGGTTTTGAAAACGCCATGACCATGCGCCACCATTTTCGCCGTCTGGTTGGCGTCTCTCCCAAGCAGTACCGAGCCCAATTCAGCCGATCATAACGTCGGTTGTCCGACACGCGGTCAATAAGCGGTCATGGCTTCACTGCCAGCATTTCTTCCAGCCCACCCCCGTTGTGCAGTTGAGTAAAGCCCGCTTGCCGGAGATAGTCATACGCTTTGGCAGAGCGGTTACCGCTGCGACAATAGAGAACGATCGGGGTGTTTTTGTCCAGATGATTGAAAGCGGTTGCCACGTCACTCAGCGGGTAGTTGCGTGCACCATCCAGATGCTGTTGTTCAAACTCTTGCGGCGTTCGGACGTCCACCACTATGGCTCCTTGCACAATCCACTGCCAGGCGGTATCGGCCCGCTCCGACGCTAGCAGCGGCAACGGTGCAGCCAGCAAACATGCACACAATACACTCTTTACGATCCATTGCTGTTTCATCCTCATCTCCTTGATTGAAGTGCGTTACCCGATCGGATGGCTGGTTGTGTATCCCTCCAGACGTGCTACCAGAAGATCCACAAACCGCTGCCGGTCAACATCCAGTACAACGTCGGCATTTGCCTCCCGCCCGGATAACTGAAACAAATCTACGACCGTCATACCTTGAGTATACTCGCCCTGAGTTTCGACCCCGACCCAGCATGCACGCGTAGTAAAAAGTTCCGGTGCCAGCAGCCAGGCAATCGTACACGGATCATGAAGCGGTGCGCCGTCAAAACCCCATTTTGGATCCTGATGATAGATGAGGAAAAAGTCGAGCAGCTCAGCTACCGTTGTCGCAATGCGATTGTTGACCCTGCGAATACGGTCAACATCGTGCGCCAGGATTTGCGCTTTATGGGTAACATCCAGACCACACATGGTGATCGGCACCCCAGCACGAAACACCATATCGGCGGCTTCCGGGTCGACATATATGTTGAATTCAGCCGCCGCGGTCCAGTTGCCAAAATCCGCTGCGCCTCCCATCAACACAATACGTTCTATCTTGGGGATCAGATCGCGGTGCGTAGCCAGTAACAGTGCCACGTTGGTTAGCGGGCCGGTGGGCACAATCGTCACGGGATGCTCACTGCTTCGCAATACAGAAGCCATCAGCGACACGGCATCCGTTTGTTGGGCCAAAAAGCCGGGCTCAGGAAGAGAAGGGCCATCCAAACCACTTTCACCATGCACATTGTCGGCAATCACCAACTCTCTTTTCAATGGTTTAGCGGCGCCAGCCGCGACGGGAATGTCGCAGCGGTCCAGCAGGGTTAGAATTCGTAACGCATTATTTAGCGTTTTGTCTGGGGTTTGATTGCCAGCACTGGTGGTCACGGCGCGAATGTCCAACTCCGGCGACGCGCACGCCAGAATCAGTGCAATAGCGTCGTCATGTCCAGGATCACAATCTAAGATTATCGGTATCGTCATCAACAATGTCCTCATGATGGACTCCATGAACTGCACTCTAACTCGTTGTCGAGACAGAAGCTGTGAAAGCGCTCGCCAATATGCATCAAAACAGACTGCCCGAGTCAATCTGTTACAGCTTTGCTGCATCCCTATTTTCCCTGCCACCAAATTGCAACATAAAACAAACAAAAGTGTGGCTAAACCGGCAAATAATAAACAAATCCAATAAACTAAACTTGATTAATTTTTTGAAACTTAAATCTAAAAATAAAAATATTATTGAAATTAAAAACTGGATTTAATAATTTTTCATAGTTTCATAGATCTATAAAAACCAGAACATACAGAATTAATACCTGCAACATTTGTGTGATATATAGTTTCAAAATGTATAACATTCCTGGACTAAAATATTAGAAAGAAGCGAGTCTAGGGTGAAACAAACTATAGAACTATCAAAAAACAGTGACCTGTCAGCAGGCGCGACATGGACACGCCATGATACACATTGGGTTTTAAGCCTGTTTGGTACCGCCGTCGGAGCTGGCATACTGTTTCTTCCAATCAATCTCGGTATTGGTGGGTTCTGGCCGTTAATGATCATGGCCGTCCTGGCATTCCCGATGACATTTCTGGCCCACCGGGGGCTAGCAAGATTTGTGCTTTCTTCGCAAAATAAGCAATCGGATTTTACTGACGTGGTGGAAGAACACTTCGGCGCTCAGGCTGGACGCCTGATTTCCCTGTTGTATTTTCTGTCTATTTTTCCGATTCTGTTGATTTATGGCGTCGGCCTGACCAATACCGTCGAAAGTTTTCTGATTAATCAGGCTGGCATGGCGTCACCACCGCGTGTGCTCTTGTCTGGTGTGCTGGTGTTCACCATGATTGCGATCATGATGGGTGGCGAGAAATTGATGCTTCGCGCATTCGCCGCAATGGTGTACCCACTGGTTGCAATTCTTGGCTTTTTGTCTCTGTACCTTATCCCAAACTGGCAAATGCCGTCACTGGATATGCCAAACATCGCCAACTTCAGTCAAACACTGTGGCTTGCCGTCCCCGTCGTCATTTTTTCGTTCAGTCACGCGGCAGCCATTTCCAGTTTTGTCGGCGTACAACGTCGCCACTATGATGATCAGGCAACGGTCAAATCCGAGCAGATTTTAAAGCGTACCAGCATTATGCTGATTGCCTTTGTGCTGCTGTTTGTCTTCTCTTGCGTGTTGACGCTTTCTCCGCAGCAACTCGCTGAAGCTAAACAGCAAAACGTCTCTGTACTGTCTTATCTGGCCAATGTCACTCACAACCCGTTTATTGCCACTTTGGGCCCGCTGGTCGCATTCATCGCCATTACTTCCTCGTTCCTTGGCCACTTCCTCGGCGCACGTGAGAGTCTGAATGGCTTGGTGACTAAACACAGCGACCTGAGCTACTCACAAGCCGACAAACTGGGCGTGGTAGCGATGTTCTTTGCGATCTGGTTTGCGGCTGTCATGAATCCGAGCATTCTGGGCATGATGGAAGCACTGTCTGGCCCGGTCATCGCCATGATTCTGTTCATCATGCCAATGATCGCGGTCTATAAAGTGGATTCGCTCAAAGCATACCGTGGCCGACTGAGTACGTACTTTATTCTGCTGGCCGGCGCTCTGGCCATTTCTGCCTTACTGTTCAGCCTAATAGACTAACCAGACAAAGCTCCTTCGGGAGCTTTTTTGTTGCCCCCATCCCCCTCTCCTGCTCCGCACCAATCACTCAGATATATTTGTCTTATCCGTCATTTCACCTAGCTTTCTTTTATCCTCAGAACAAAAGGAACCGATCATGCTGAGACTCTCCGTTGCCGACGCGCTGGAACGCCGGGCAGATTATGGCTGTGCCACGCTTGGACACTCTGCGTATTCTATCTATCAGTTACTCCTGCGCGATCAAGCTCATTTTCAGGCCGGCCAAAAAAAGTTTTTGCAGGTCATTAACGATATCCGTCTGTTGTATAGCCGAGCTTCAATGTACAACGAGGGCGGTGCTTGCGTGTTTAAGGGTGGCCAGGTCGAAGTAGCGGACAATAAAATGTTCTACCAATATTGGCTGGCGTTACTGAACAACGGAGATCTCGACGGCGGATCACGCACCGGTATGTCTTCTCACAACAGTACCGATGAACAATTTGAAATTCTGTTCCCAAACCGGTGGGGAAATTTGCTGTTTGGTACCCGTAACGGCGGCACTTGGTTTCAGACCGAAGCGTACGGATTTACGGCCCCGATGAGCACCTGGGGCGGGTTTAAAGATACGATGGGCCATGCCAGCACCACCGTTCAATACTACGGCAGTTTCAAGACTTATCAGGTCGGTACTTGTGGCTACTCATCTCATACCGAATCCAACCCACTGCGACTGGCTTATCGGATGGTGCCCAATGAACCAACTTAATCCATTCATCGCATCTGTGTTTTAAACATTGTGACGCTCTCAACACCTTGCGAGATACACCGCGACAACGATTAGTCAGAAAGCGGCACAGCTCATCACCGTGCCGCTTTGACGTTACTGCGAAGTCACGGTGATGGCCTTCGTCTGGCTGTCAAACGTGATCGTGTAGGTGGCATAATCACCGACTTGATAATCAGCACTTGGATACGACTCACTCCAGTTACCATCATCAATTTTAAAGCGTGCGGGCGACTCCTCCCCGTTAAAGCTCTGCACCGTAGTGTACAGGCCTGTCGCAGCCTCATAAGTGAGTGCGCTCACGCCCCAACCGTTTGAGGTTCCACGGAAATACCAACTCTCGTTGCCCACATTGCTACTCTGGCAGAAGTCACTGTCACGCCACGTTCCGTTCTGGTAACACAACGTCGGACTGCTGGCGGTCAGATCAGCGGTTTGGCTGGCGCCGTTATCGCTGAAAATTACCTGAAGTGAATTGAGACCGACACCAAAATCGTAGCAGTAACCGCCATTTTCAGCCGTCATCGCGACGCCCGGCCAGGTTGCATTCGCTACGGCCTGATCCGCATTGACATTCCAGTAATGCAAATACGGTTGGCTAAAGTTTTGTGCATTGTCAAAGCAGACTTTTGTCTCTGCGGCCGTGCCGCCACAGTCCTGGCACACGGAGCCGAGTTTCGCGCCAATGTGAATCGCAGCGGCCTGATGACTACCGACAGTAAAATGTGCATACCCCTGACTGTCGACGGTGATCGTCGTAGCGCTGCAATGACCGCTCTGGGTGTCGAAATCACCGGCAATGATGTCACAATACTCGCCAGCGGGCATTCCCGTCTGGAAACTCTGATTGATGCCTTTATTGTCATCTCGATTGATCACCACAAAGCCCAGCCCGCCACGACCAAACGCCACCTGATTGTAACCATCGTCCCACCAGTCAGTGACCTGCCACTGGGCTGCTGTGTGGTTGCGAAACGCCACCATGTTGGCTACACCACGCCATTTGTGTTCGCAGACCCAATCACCGCCATCAAAGCCACACGCATTACCAGAATGTACCCCTGTCGATGGTGGCCCGGCATCAAAATTACTGAAGTAGTACCCCGACATCACTTTTGGGTAGCCGTAAGGATACGCCAGAGTAAACACGTTACCGAGGAAATACAGATTGCCAAAGTCCTGATGGCTGAGAACCTGGCCAGGGTTATGGCGTTCTTCGTCATGGTTGGTCACAAAGGTCACCGCATCGTCGCTGCTCAGCCAGCCGCTCCACGAACCAATCCCCTGCAGGTCTTTAATACCACCTTGCTTAAATTTAGGCCCGATGGTCCGGGCGAAGTTAAATTCCGTCACGTCTCCAATATACGTGTACTCGCTGGTTTGTACCGGCTCCCCTGCCGCCCCGATAACCTCCTGATAGATATACGGGCTGCCGTTGAGCTTGCTCTTGATCGCCGCGATGTCGCCGGCCGGGATATGCTTGGCGGCATCAATCCGAAACCCCGCCACGCCCAGACTGAGCGCATCGTTCATATAGTCTGCAATTTTCTGCCGAACGTATTCTGACTCGGTTTTGAGATCGTTCAGCCCAACCAGATCGCAATTTTGAATCGACCAGCGGTTGGAATAATCGATATCGCCCGTGCAACTGTGAAAATCATTACTTCTGTAAGGCACTTCTGGAAAATAGCGATCTTGTGCTGCCATATGGTTGATCACCGCATCCAGATAAATATCGACCCCCACCGCTTTACAACGCTGGACCATATCCGCAAATTGAGCCCGGGTTCCACTGCGCCCTTCAAAAAAGTAACTAACAGGTTGGTAGCGCGCCCACCAGGCAGCATTGCTGACGCTTTTTTGCGGCGGAGACACCTGAACCGCAGAGAACCCCTTAGGGCCAAGAAAGGTTTCGCATTCGGTGGCAATATCCGGCCAACTCCATTCGAATAAATGGACAAATGCGGTTCGTGGCACCTCCGCAGCGACGGATGGTGTCACACCGCTCAGACCTCCGAACAAAAGGAGCCCGGCAGATAAACTCTTTTTGAATTTCATATTCTTCCCTTCAATTAAAAAACAAAAAAATAAAGGCTGCTAAGCACACCCGTGTGCTAAAAAAGCCATCAAAAACTGTAAGAGAAGAACCGCTGAATGCCTCAATATCCGTTTGATATTGTGAGAGTTATCATCAATTGTGGTGGTGAAAGTTTCCCCTTGTCAGATATGGTCACATTTTGTACAAAAGAGAGTAAGAGCGGTAGGAAAGTGAAGCAGAATCGCGGTTGGAAATAGAAAATAGCCATGTATTTCATGTGGTTAGAAATATGACAGTTCGGCGACAAGGCCTACATAATGTGACGTTCAGTCAAAATGTGTCACCCCGCACGCGCTCCGCCACCGGGGCCACCTTATCAGATCACGTGTTCGGTTTTTTGCCAAACGGCCAAGTCAGACAACAACTGAAAACCGATAGCCTGCAGAAACTGACACCCGGCCTGGTCGCCATACCCAACCAGAACGAGTTGGGGATGCTGGCGCGCAACCGACTGAACCAGCTTCTGTTGTGAGTGCACTTATCTTGGACAGCCCGCCTCTGAAACACCAGAGCCACGCTCAGCGGATGTGATCCGCCTGTCACTCACGCTGAATGATACGGTTAACAAAGTCGTACAGCCTGCTGCGAACTTCATACTCTCGCTCAGACAAGTGCGCGGGAGAGTGTTTGTCGACGTGTCGAATCTGGCGTTCCCGCTCGTGCAGCGAATCTCCGACCCGCAAATAGATCTGGTTAAGAAACGCCATGGTTTTTTCCATCAGCAGTTCGCTTTCCAGACAGGTCAGTATTCGTGTTGAATCGGGCACGTCGGCTAACTCCGCCAGAATATCTATCGCGTGCTGAGAATACCCGGCCGTTTGGGCTGCAAACAGCTGAAACTCCTCCCGGCCATCTGCCCAGCGCCATAAGTAAGGCGCATGTTTCAGTGTGCCCAGGCCAATCACAACCACTTGATCGTCAAAATACAATTCCAGGCGCCGGTCCCAGATGTCACTGCCTTTACCGCCTTGCACTTCAAACACCATTTGGTGCTCCTTTGCCTGCAACGTCCCCTGTGCATACAAATACGTTTCCGCACCAGGCTGACGCAGTAAATCCACATGCATGAGCGCCTCTAGCTGTGCTCCTGTCACATCAAAGCCACTGACCTCCCAGGCGGAATATTGCAGCAGACGCACCAGACCCGCGATAGCATGGACTCCCATGTCCAGCCCGAGTCCGGCGCCACCGGCCATCTCCGGTTCCAGCAGCCGACGCTGATTGATCGCCGCAATGTTGTGCTTCAGTCGAAATGCGTCTAACGCCGGCACGCTGTTAACAGGGTTATCACTGGCGACGGCAATGATTTTATTTGGCCGTTTGGTGGACAATGCATCGTCACGCTTCAGATACGCCTCCAGAGAGGGGGCCACCAGCGCGGTATCGACAAAGTAAAACCGCGTGCCCCGCGCACGCATGGCCGGGATCAGTTGGTGGAAACCCCGCTCACACTGGCGCAGCGAAAACGACGGTTTTTCCACCACAATCAAGCTGTTAGAAGAGAGTCCGTGTTGATACAAATCCTCAATCAACGGCAGGTGGGTCGCGACTGGGGTGAGCAGGAAGCTGGCGGCAACGGATTCTGTCGAATGTTGTTGTCTGTAGGCTTGCAGCGAAGCATAAACATCGGCGTACTCAAACGCGTATTGCTGACGCCGTAATAGTGCGTCCGGGTGACTGACGGCCGGATCTATCGCCACCAGATGAAAGCGACGTTGCAGTTTACGAAGTAGCGGTTGATAAAGGGCAATAACCGAACTTTTGGGGTCGCCCAACCCGCCAAATACCAGAATGGTTTCCATGGTTTGTTCTCCCAAATCGTGCAAGATTGTGCAGGTGAGTGATCAGCCTAACAGTCGCTGCGACGAGAAATGTGTATAGCAAGTCAATCTGCGTCAGCAAGCGATGAAATCTAAGCTTGCGCTTACTCAGCGGCCATTTCAGCCGGCGCTTCACAATTTTGGCGGAACCCTATGCAACAGCCAAAATTCAACTAGAGAAGCGGCCCGGCTTGAGGTAGCATCTCCGACCTTTTTTCGCGATAAGTTGGAGGTGGCACATGTATATAGGTTTTGATTACGGTACAGCAAACTGCTCGGTAGCCCAGATGGTGGGCAAGGAGCCCCAACTGATTGCGCTGGAACAAGAAGGTTTGTACATTCCGTCAACCCTGGCCGCTCCGACCCGAGAGTCGGTGTCTGAACACCTGTTTCGCCATCGCCGTATCTCACCGGCTGATAGCACAGGTGAGCAGTTATTGCGCCGTGCCATTGCCACCAACCAAGAAGAAGACATCGAGCTCCATCCTGATGATGTGGTATTCGGTCAGGCGGCACTGACCCGCTATCTCGACGACCCGCAAGAAGTCTATTACGTTAAATCCCCTAAATCGTTTCTGGGCGCAATCGGGCTTCGAGACGTACAACTGAGCTTCTTCGAAGATCTGGTGTGCGCCATGATGGCCAACATCAAAGCACAGGCCGAATACCACACTCAACACAGTATTGATGATGCCGTCATTGGCCGGCCAATCAACTTCCACGGGCGCGGTGGCGAAGCGTCAAACCAGCAGGCCGAACGGATTCTCCACCGGGCCGCGAAACGTGCGGGATTCCGTCATGTTGAGTTTCAGTTTGAACCGGTCGCCGCCGGTCTGGAATACGAAGCCACACTCCACCAGGACAAAACCGTTCTGGTGGTGGATATCGGCGGCGGCACCACCGACTGCTCGCTGATTCAAATGGGCCCTTCTTTTTGCGGCCAGGCCCAGCGCGAGCACAGTCTGATCGCACACAGTGGCCAACGGGTAGGCGGTAACGATCTGGATATCCATCTGACGTTTAAACAACTGATGCATCCTTTCGGCCTTGGCAGCAAAACCAATGACGGGCTGGATATCGCTTTGACACAATTCTGGAACCCGATCGCCATCAATGACGTCAGCGCCCAGAGTAAGTTTTATGCCCGGGAAAACTTGGCAGAACTTCAACGTCTGGTCAAAAACGCACAGGAGCCACAAAAACTTGCCCGTCTGATGGCGGTGTATCAGGATACCCTGGGCTATAGCCTGGTGAAGAAAGCGGAAGAAGCCAAAATTGCGCTGTCTGAGCGCCAAAGCATCACCACACAACTGAAGATAATGTCGGATCTGTGTGAGGTCGAGATTCACCGTGACGCCATGATCGAGGCGATCGCAGCGCCACAACGCAAAATGGTGGAACTGGTGAGTGAGGCGGTCACCTTAGGTGGGATTAAACCGGATGTAATCTTCATGACCGGCGGCTCGGCCCGATCACCGATTCTGAAAGCAGCCGTACAACAGACGCTACCCGGCATTCCAGTGGTGAGCGGCAACTATTTCGGCTCCGTCACGGCAGGGCTGGCTCGTTGGGCACAGGTTTGCTTTCGTTGATTCGGAGGCCGGCCGCTTAATCGCGGCCGGCAGACGGATTACTCGGAATGCTCAATCACGTCATCGGTAAAATCGGTTTCCCAGAACTTGTAGCCTTGCACTGTCGCCTGAGCGGCTGCCCCCCACAAGGCCGTCTGAAAGACTTTCACCCCATTGGCATCATATGAGGTATTGGCGGCAGCCTGATCACCCTCTTCGGTGGTTTTCGCGGTCGCATCTGCTTTAGCCCCGGCGTCCCACCCTTCTTCTTCAAACCGCTTCATCGCTACTTGATTATTAAATGCGTAAACAAACGCAATTTTCTTAAACCCGAGCCCAAGCCCGGCTCCCAGCGATGCAAAACGATAATAGCTGATAGCCCCACCCTTGTGATACGTGCACACGCCGCCCCCTGACGCAGCCGCCAGCAGATAGCTGTCACTGCCAGTACACACCAGATACGCCATACTACCCGCCACCGCAGACTTAGCCCCAGCGTGCTCGTTGTAAATTTCCTGTAGCGCGGCATTGGTTTCCTTCTGAGCATTTTTCTTTTTCGCCGCGGGTGTGTCACCGGTGGCGCAACCGGCCACCAAAGCCGCCAGCGTGATTGCAAGCCAGGTTTTGTGCATGGTCTCTCCTTAAGCAAACGCGTGTCCTGTCCATTTATGCTAGTACATAAACGCATTAAGCCACGTTTCTTGCGATATTTTGTCTTCGTAACCCTTCCCACGCCCCGGCGAAGAAGAC
>NZ_BATJ01000011.1 GCF_000467125.1 Vibrio proteolyticus NBRC 13287
ATCTGGGTGTTAGTGTGTCACTGTCTCGGCGCCATTTTGGGTGCCAGCCGCAAGTCTGTACACATGATGGTGTGACTCCGGAAAGCGGCGGCTTTGAGGTGGGCGGTTTTGGTACGCCGTGTACCCCATCACAGTGGCGATGGGGTTCTGTCAGCGGGTTTACAGATCTTCGCCGTAGATATCGAAACTGAAGTATTTGGCGGCGATCTTGTCGTAGGTGCCGTTGGCACGGATGGCGTCAATGGCCTGATTGAATTTCTCCGCCAGTGCTTGATCCTGTTTTCTCAATGCCAGCGCGGTGCCTTCGCCGATATAGGCTTTGTCAGTGACCGCGTCGCCTTTGAATTCAAACCCCTTACCGATGGCTTTGTTCAGGAAAGCCAGCATCAGTTGATCGGCGTTGCCGAAGGTCACATCCAGGCGACCATTTTGCATGTCAATATACACTTCGTCTTGACCGGTATAGCGTTTGATCGAGGCAATAGCCCCGAATTTGTCGGTAACGTAACGATCATGGATAGTGCCTTGTTGCACCCCGATGGTTTTTCCTTCCAGGCCGGTTTGGTCCATGCTGAATTTTGCTTCTGCGCTAGCGACAAAGCGGGCTGGTGTCTGATAGTACTTATGGGTGAACAGTATGCGTTGTTTGCGCTCTTCGGTGATGCGCATCGAAGCCATGATGACGTCGGATTTGCGTGCCAGCAAACTTGGAATTAACGCATCCCAGTTTTGTGATACCCAGGTACAGTCTAATTGGGCTTGCTGACACAGTGCGTCAGCGATTTCAATGTCAAAACCCGCTGGTTTGCCGTCGGCATCCATGTAGTTAAAAGGTGGATAGGTAAAGTCGGAGGCTAGGCGAACTTGTTTAGCCAGAACAGGTGTAGCAAAAAGAGAGGCGGCACAGGCAGCAGCGAAGAGGTATTTTTTCATGATTAACGTCCCTTTAATTAACTCAGTGTTGTTGGAATCGGGTAGTTGCAGATCAGCTCAGCGACTTCCTGCATGCTTTGTGGCGAGCCGATGGTAATGCGCACGCAGTGGCGAAGCGCTGGCTCATGGTGTTGGTTTCGCGCCACGATGCCGTGTTGTTTAAGATAGCCGAACAAGTCGATATCTGGGCGGGTGCGCAGTAGAACAAAATTGGTGGCTGAAGGATAAATGTGCTCTATCCAGTCAAGCTGACGAATGCTGTCGGTGAAGATCTGGCGTGTTTCAATGATACGCTGCGTGTTGTCTTGCGCGAGTGCAATGCCTTCGGCTGACAGAGCGTCCATGACGATACTGGCGGAGCTGTCTGGCATCGGATAGGGCGGGATCAGCTTCATCACAAATTCGACGACATCGGGTTGAGCGAGTAAAAAACCGCAGCGCACGGCCGCCAGCCCGAATGCTTTCGACAAGGTGCGGATGACCACCAGATTTGGGTACTGATCAATCAGACCGACCACACTTTGCTGCAGTTCAAACTCAATATACGCTTCATCAACCACCACCAGAGCTTGATCCCGCGTATGTTCCAAGACGTTGATCAGCGTTTCTCGTCCTAACATGTTGCCTGTGGGGTTGTTGGGAGAGCAGAGAAAGATCAGGTTAACGGCCTCCGCCGCCGCAATCACCGCTTCGGCATCCAGTTCAAAATGTTGCCCATGCAGTGGCACATCCACTGTGTCTATGGCAAGCGCGTCGGCGCAGAATTCGTACATGGCGTAGGTAGGTGAACAGATAAGAATCTTGTCTTTTCCGGGCTGGCAGAAGGTGCGAATCAACAAATCAATCGCTTCGTCTGCACCGCGAACGGCCAAAGCAGGTTGGCGGGTTTGGCAGTACGCCTGATAAGCCTTGGCAATGTGCTGTGGCAAAAAGTCAGGGTAACGGTTGTAATCCGCGTGATCTGAATAGTGAACACCGTGCTCCAGTTCATTGGCATTGAGCCACAATCGGCCGTCGCCCCCGATGCGGCGTGCTGACTGATAAGGTATTAACTTTTTTATGCTTTCAGGGGCCAGTTTTGATGCCAGTGATGTCATGTTTAAACGTCCTTTTTGAATATATAGTCACTAGATCCGGCTTTAAATGCTTTTAGTGACTATTTAATAAATAATTTAGTCAAAAGTTTCTGGCATAAGAATCGAAATAAAAACATACTAGCTATGAAATAATTGCATGGCTTGGTGAGTGATGAGTCAACGTTTACCTTCAACAAAAAATTTGCAAGTGTTCCTGGCGACCGCAGAACACCTGAACTTCACCCACGCCTCTCAGGCACTGAATATGACGCAGGGCGCACTCAGTCGCCAGATTCAGTCGCTGGAGAGTTTGTTGGGAGTGGCACTGTTTTACCGTCAGGCGCGTGGGCTGTCGTTGACGGCGCAAGGCGAAAAGTTTATCCCGTTGGCTGAAGATATTCTTCATCGCCTGAAAAAGGCGGTGGTGGATGTGACCGAAAACTCCAGCCGAATTAAACTGAATGCGCCAAGCTGCATCACCGCTTGGCTACTCCCGCATTTGATGTCTTTTCAGCAAGCGTTTCCAGACATCGAAGTCGAGTTAACCTCCACCATCAAACATCAGGTCGTGCCGGATTTTGAACAGTTTGATGTGGTGATTGTGTACGGGAAGCCGGGACGTTCATCGCAGATTCAGCAGCAATTGCTGTTTGAGGAAAAGCTGTCTCCACTGTGTGCGCCTGAATTATGGAAACAGGTGGTGGGAGACGGTGACGATTGGCATGACGATGTGTTGACCCGTTTTATGTGGCTGCATGCTACGCCGGAGCACAACGATTGGCGACTATGGTTGGCGGCACGCGATCGCTCCGATCTAAAAGGTCAGCGCAATCAGATATTCTCGACCTTAGATCAGGCCATGAACGCCGCTCAACGCGGGTTTGGGATTGCGGTCGGGGACGTCACATTAGCGCAACAAGATCTCAGTTTGCATCGTCTCTGTCAGCCTTTTAAGCAGGCCGTCAGATCCGGGCAAAGTTATTATTTACTTTGGCCGCAGGAAGCGGATAACGATATGATTCACAGTTTGTTGCAATGGTTTGCTCAAGCGGCTGATGTGAAAACAGAAAATGACTTGGCGCTCACAACAGTCTGACATGTGCAATGGATCGGCTGTCTAGTATTAACAGAGTTATGAAATGAGAGGAACATCGGCGTGAATCGTTCCATAATAAGAGATACTGGTTGCACTTTGCGGAGCTAAAATGATCGGTAAACGTGCGGTATTTCTGTTGTGTGGCATGACGCTATTGGCCTCGGGCTGCAGCTCCTCTCCGACGCCTTCTTCGTCCTACTATACAGGGCATCATGAGCTCTGGTGGTACGAGAACGATGACTACTGGTATCACTATTACCCAGACAGCTGCGTTGATGAGCGGGCCTGTAAGCAGCGCCTGCAAAACTGGTGGGACGGGCTGGATACCGAGCAGCAACAGGCGGTCAAAGACAAGGTACAAGATTGGAAAGACGACGATATGTCGGCCAATCTGGTCTGGATCACTTAAAACAGCAGTTAGATACACAATGGCACTCGTTACCTGAGGAGCGCCAACAGGCTATTGAGCAGAAATGGCAGAGTCATCATGGCAGCGCTGAACGAGTTCGTTTACCCGAGCCTCAGCATCATCAGCCACAGATGAATCGACCAGCCATTCGCTCACGAATACAAACCCTTCCGAGAACGAGAAAATTATAAGGAGTTCGGAATAATGAAACGTCTTCTACTGACAACGATTGGTTGCGCGGCTTTACTTTCAATGACGGCGTGTTCCAGCCCGGTGGTTGATGTCACCCCGGACATGCTGCAGAACCAGCAGTGGAAACTGACACAGGTTGATGGCAATACCGTCTCCACTAACGCGACACTGGAAATCAATGATGAAGCTCGGGCGGCCGGTAGCACCGGGTGCAACCGTTTCTTTGGCCAGTCTGAGCTGCAGGGCAACCGTATACGGGTAGAGCGCATGGGTATGACTCGCATGGCGTGTCTGGATGAGAGCAAGATGAAAACGGAACAGATCGTTGCGGGCGTACTGACCGACTGGAGCGATGTGTCGATTCAAGATGGCGAGTTGATTCTCAAAGGTGTGTCACACACCTTGACGTACGTATTGGCCAATCAGCCGCAGTAAATCGATTGACAGGCCGCGCGTTCGCGGTCTGTCTTTTCCATCAATACGCATGAATGCCGAACGCGCGTAGTTTATCCGGTAGTACCTCATCCAGGCGTTCAATGTCGGCACTGTCCAGTTCGATTAACGCGAACCCATGATGCTGATAAACCGTCCGAATGTGTTGACGCTGTTTCTCAGTGACACTGCCGGAATCACTGCCCCAGAATTGCAGATATACCTTTCCCGCCGGAAGATAAAAGTCGCTGATGATGTCTTCTTCGACGGGTAACTGACGCTGATAAGCGTGCACCACCCCGTTCATATACAGCCAATTATCGATGCGCAGTTCACCACGGGAACGTACATAATGACCGTCGAGTGTCCGGTGTTTGGCTTCAAACTTTTGGCGAAAGCTCGACAACGATTTGTCGGTCGCATGTACTTCGGCATCTTGTCCGAGATACTCTACCACGCACTGTTTGAGTCGCTTATTACGGACTAAGGCATCGTGCCACACCGCGTACTGGTTGCCTGAGGTTTTGTCTTCACGCTGGTAACCACCGACCGTCAATCCTGATTCGGTCACCTGCCAGCCTTGTTCTGTTTTCTGCAACCAGCCCAGCTCATTCAGGAGTTGATTGACTTTCTTTGGGTTGAGCCCGAATCGTTCACCAAGCTGGGTGGCACTTAAGGGCTGACCAGAAGTGGCGGAAAGGTCGATCAGCAGATTGTCCGGCCAGACAATAAATTGGCCGTATTTGGGGTGAGTGGCGTAATCGCCACCAAATTTTCGTCCCAGTTCAGTCAGGATCCATTTGTCCTCTGAACGATTGAGATACCCAGCAGTTTTTAACTCATTGAACAGCTGTTTCGCCTCAACGTTCCTGCGTTTGGCCAGCGCTGTTGTTGATAGTTTTTCCGTCATATGCCGACTCCTTGTTGTGTTTATTTTTGCCTGCCGAACGATGAGATTCAATCACTTGCCTGCAAATACTGGCGCGGTGTCCGGCCAGTATGCTGACGAAAAAAAGCGATAAACGCACTATCACTGGAAAACGCCAGACGGTCGGCAACGTCATTCACCGCAGCACCACCAGACAAATGCTCAATGGCTTTCAGGAGCCGCCATTGTGCCCGCCAGTCCTGATAAGGCATGCCCGTTTCGCGTTGAAAAATGCGCGTGATGGTTTTACTGCTGGCTCCGACCTGCTGACAGAGCTGGTTGAGTGGCGGAGGCATCGTGACGTCGTTGTGCAATTGGGTCAGCCAGGCCGTGAGGCGTCTGTCTTCCGGCAGGGGTAGTGACAAGTGCTGCACGGGCGCCTGTTGGAACTCCTCGAAAAACAACGCACAGGTATTTTGCATATCATGCTTGGGTTTATCCCATGGCCAGAAGGCCATGCGTTCGATCAGTGACTGAAGCAATGCATTGACCTCGACAATGCGAATGTCCGTGTCCACTGCTTGGGCTAAGTGCGCATCAAAATAGACTGAACGATACTCAACCACATTATTCATGGTGGCACAGTGAGGCACGCCGGCCGGAATCCAGGCTGCCCGGGTAGGAGGCAGAACGTATTGCTGGCGGCGAATGGTGAAGGTGATGCACCCCTGCGGCGCATACAGTAACTGGGCCTTGTTGTGCTGGTGCATGCCGGAGTCATGCTTTCCGACCCGTGCGGCGATGCCGATCACATCTGCTGTCAGTGCGTCTGCGTTAAAACGGGTTGTCGCGTCTATCAGAGCCATGTGTCTCTATTTTGCTGTTTTTGGTCTTGATCGTGTTATAGGGACTATAGCAGAGCGGGCTACACTGCGCCTACTTTGAAAGTGGATTGGAGAGAAAGATGAACAAATCACCACCCAATGCTGGTCTGATGGTGTTGTTATTGATGTTTCCGCAGGTGGTCGAAACGATTTATAGCCCGGTATTGCCTGCCATCGCAGAGGGATTTGGGGTCAGTGAGTCCGTGGCAGCCCAGACATTGTCGATTTACTTTTCCGCGTTTGCGGTTGGGGTTGTGATATGGGGTACGGTGGCCGATTATCTGGGGCGACGCAAAACGATGTTATTAGGCTTGGCGGTGTACGGCATCGCGGCGTTAGGCGCTGTCATCAGCACCGATTTCCACACATTGCTGGGTTTTCGCGCGCTCAGTGCTGTGGGGGCCGCCGTCGGTTCTGTGGTGACACAAACCATGCTGCGCGACAGTTTTGAAGGCGAAGCGCTGGGGCGGGTATTTGCCTGGGTGGGCATTGGTATCGCCATCAGTCCGGTGATCGGTATGATGACTGGCGGCGGGTTAACGCTGTTGGGAGGCTATCCGGCGGTGTTTACGGCGTTGTGTGTGCTCGCGCTGGCTCTGTGCTTGGTGTGTGCGATTATGTTACCGGAGACATTGCACGGTGAACAAGTGAAGCCTCGTGTGACAACTGTAGTGAGGCAGCTTGTTCGTGATGGTCATATCTGGCGTAGCGCTTTTCTGGTGGCCGGTTTTAATGTCGCGTTGTTTGGCTATTATCTGCAAGGGCCGTTTGTGTTTCAGAGACTTGGGTATGACCCCCACTTATTTGGCTACAGCGGGATGGTGATGGCCGCAGGCACGCTGGCAGGCAGTGTGTGGAATAAACGCCTGGTAACGCGCTGGCGTACGGACTCTATCCTGCGTTTGGCGGCACTGCTGGTGCTGGCTGGTGGTTTGGGGGTGATCGCGACCATCGACAGTTTGTGGTTCTTGGCGCCGATGTTGCTGGTTGTGTGTGGCTTTGGACTTGGGATCCCCAATGTTCTGAGCCAGGCCTTGGTCGAATACAAAGCGGGTATCGGCACGGCTGGTGCCTGGTTTGGTTTGATGTATTACCTATTAATCGGAGGAGGCCTTGCTCTCGCTGGCTGGATTCAAAACTTGGGAATCGTCCTGAGCGTCTTCGGGGGAGTGTGCTTGCTACTGACTTTGACACGCCGCTCAAGGCCGTAGAGAAACAGGGAGGCGCAAGCCTCCCGTTGCTCAGGGCTGAGGAATCACTCGAATTTGCAGCGCTTCGTCCACGTCGATCAGTTTTGCCAGTTTTTGCAACTTTTCTCTGGTCATGGTGTGCAGCAGTACGGGCAGTCGAGCCTGTTCCGGTAAGAACTCCGGCGCAGTCTGAGCGATGGAAGTCAGATCCAGCCAGTAATAATTGTCTTGCTCATGCTGTTTGATCGCATCCAGCATGGGCGTAACCGCGCGGCGCAAATCGTCTTCACTGACAGGGCGCGCCTGCAAGTCTCTGAGCACCGATTTATACGTCGCCAACACGGTATCGACTTGCCCGACGGTTGTATTGCTGTTGATGCTCATATTGCCGTAATTCTTAAACAGAGTGGATTGCGTGTAATCGACCCACGGACTGTACGATGCACCTATCGCTTCGCGGACCTCTTTGGTGATGCGTTGTTGCAGCACTTCAAACAGTACCCGGAACCCGACCGATTGCTCATAATTCTTGCCATCGGGGATCTGCCAGTAGGTTGTGGCTATGGCGGTGGTCTTATCGCCTTGGTGATACAGCGTCAGATCTTGCTTTTTGACCGGGGGGAAAGATTCCTTGTACGGCTCAAATACCTGCTGTGGTTTCAGGGGAAGCGCCCCGAAGGTTTGCGCAACGTAACTGGTGGCGTCTTCCAGCGTGATGTCGCCCACCACCCCGATTTCTACCGGGCCATTGAGCAGGGCATCGCGCACCAGAGGCTGAACATCACCCATGGAATACTGGCTCAGTTCTGTCACGCCTGGGAGTTTCCAGCGGGCATCTCCACCGTGTAGCAGAGGGCCAACGTGGAATTGCAATACCTGTTCAGGTGATTGCTGATAGGTGTTGTACACCGAATCCAGATGCTGCAGCGCAAAAGCCCGACCTTCCTCGCGATAGCCGCCGTCGGTGAAATACGCCGCATAGAGGCGGAGTTGGTTGAGGACGTCTTTATTGGCGACGATGCTTTGCGCGTCAATGGCACTGTTGGTAAACAGCATATTGGCACCGATGGTTTCATCATCAAAGATGCCACGTAATTCGTTGAGCGTGTGTTTTTTCAACCCGGCGGCCACCATACCGGCATCAAACAGTGTCATCAGCGGCGCTTTGTCATTGCTCAGTCCGTATTTGCCAGTACCTATACGAACGGTCAGGTAAACGGTGTCTTTCTCCAGCTTAGTGGGTTTGACGTTCAACATCACGCCGTTATCAAAGCGATACCGCACAACGTTACCGTAGTCGGATGTACTGACGTGTTTGGCGATGCCGGACTCGCCAAAGCTCTCATAACCAAAATGGTCATTGACTTGATTGACGTACGGCAAGACAGGTTCTTTCTGGCTGTTCTGGTACGCGGCGAGCAACTTACTTTCGATGCTATCCGGCGCCTGACGATCCGCCAGATAGATTCGTGGCGGATGAGCGCCCCAGCGTTGCTTAAACTTTTCATTGACCAGTTGAGCGGTGATTTTGTCGCGTTTCTGATTGAACTGCTCATGATCGAACAGCGCGGAAGTAAGGACGTATTCACCATTCAGGGCAGTGACAGCGCGGCTGACCAGGTTGGCATTCGTCAGGTCATCGGTTGCGGTCAGACTGAGTTGCAGGTTATTGGCCATCGTGCTGACCTGACGTTGCACTTCTTCCTCACTGAAACCATAAATTAACGCCTGGCGCAGGGTTTGCTCCAGTGCTTCCAATCCTTGCTGCCATTCCCCTTGCGCAGTGGTGAGGCTGAGTTGGCTGATGCGGGCGAGCTGATAGTCCAGTTCCGTGCCTGCGTATGGCGAAATCAGCTTGCCTTCACTGTCAAACGCGATGGTTTCCAATCGGTACGCCAGAGCCCGGTCTCCAATCTCTTTGACCCATTGGTCGAAATCAGTTTGGGTGGTGGCCTTGATGTGTTTCGCCGGATCAACAAAATTCAGCTCAATCCGCGCAGTAATATTGGGGTGAATAAATGCTTTGGCTTGCGCGTGTTGTGGTAGGCTCACCTGCATGTCCGGCTTGGCTGCGTCTTGACCCTGCGGGTTCTTCCAATCCGAAAAATAGTGCTTTACCCTTTGGAGAATCGCCTGAGTCTCCACATCCCCGGCAATGATCAGGGTGGTATTACGAGGAGCATAGTAGCGGGTATAAAAATCTTTCAGCCGTTTCTGATTGACCGCTTCCATGCCAGCGAGGGTACCCAGTGGTCGCTTGTCCATGATGCCGGAGCCGGCAAGTAGATAATTGCTCCAATCAATGTAACGCTCAAAGTTGGCCGACTGGCGTTCGCGTACTTCAGATTCAATGACTTTACGTTCCCGCGCGATGGCGTCTTTGTCCAAGGTTAATTCAGACGCGGTTTCGCGCAGCAGAAACAGCGCGGTATCGATACTGTCTTGGTCCGACTTGGGCAGGTCAAGCTCGTAGACGGTTTGTGAGAAATCGGTGAATGCATTGGTATCAGCACCAAATGACAGGCCGTGGCGCTCAAGCATCGCGACCATTTCGCCTTCGGGGACGTGTGTCGAACCATTGAACGCCATATGCTCCAGGAAGTGTGCAACGCCAGGCTCTGCGCCACTTTCTTGCAAAGAGCCGGCATCGACCCGCATCCGGAGGGAAACGCTGTTCTTGGGCTGATCATTACGGATGACAATAAGTCGCATACCGTTGTCCAGCAACTGGGTTTGGTAACGGCTATCCAACGGGAGATCCGTTTGTGGAAACCACAGAGCGGAATCGTTGGGGGCGGACAAAACGGAGAAGGACAAACAAGATAGGGACAGCAGCAGCGTCCGCTTCTTAAATCGGGCGTTCCACATGATGATGACTTCTTAAACGTATTGAAAACATATGAAATGGTTTACTTAGAAGCTATAGCGAAAGGTGATCATTGTCGAGGTCTTTCTGCGGATTCAACCAAAGGGTTGCAAAAGAAAGGGCAAGGTGACTAGTCTTGCCCGTCGATCCTGCCGACCAGAGGACGCAGGAAGTTAGGGGGGATGCCAATTGAGAAGCTCTGATTGACATCATGATCCAGTGTAGTGGCTCAAATTCGGATTGCGACTTTTCTTGGTTAAATATTTGTCAGACTAACGCCCGAGGAAAGCGGCACCTTTGACACCACTGTCATCCCCCAATTGTGCTGGCAGGATTGGGGTGGCGCAGTAGCCGCCAAAAACGTATTGAGGCAGTTGTTTGGGCACGTCTTGATACAGCTCCGCGACATTCGACATGCCGCCACCAAGCACAATCGCCGCCGGGTCGAACAGGTTGATGACCTGAGACAAGGCCCGGGCAAGTTGATCGACATACAGGGCATAATGGGCCTGTGCATTGGCGCAGTGAGGGCGTGCTTGCATGATGTCCACGCTGTTCATCTGGCTGGCATAACGTGCGTTGTAGCCTCTGGCGAACCCCGTTCCGGATAAAAACAGTTCGTTGCATGCACTGCGCCCGCAATAGCATGGCTCTGTTTTGCCGTCGATGTCCGGGCTGTAGTGGGCCAGTGGATTGTGCCCCCATTCACCGGCGACATTATTCGGTCCGCGCACCAGTTTTTGCTCATACACCAATCCGCCGCCACATCCGGTACCGATAATGACCCCAAAACAGGAGTGGTACTGTTTCCCGGCACCAAACAGCGCTTCACTCAAGGTAAAACAGTCGGCATCGTTGCCCAGATACACTGGCTGTTTTAGCCATTGTTCCAGATCGCTTTGTAACGGTTGATCGTTAATGGCCAGAATATTGGCATTTTTGATCCGTTGAGTGCCCGGGCAGATGGCGCCAGGGAGTCCGATACCAATTTGATAAGTGTCACTGGCGTGGCGCGCCGTTTGCTCAATGATGGCCACAACGTGTTGGAGAAAGCTGTGGTAATCCGATTTGATGGTTTCAAAACGTTGATAGAAGAGTTGTTGCCCGTCTTCACTGAACAGGGCGGCGGCGATTTTAGTTCCGCCAATATCTAGTCCGAGGTATTGCATGTCACGTCTCCCAAAGCTGAGTTTGCAGTGTAACCGGAAATCAAAAGGCGCAAAGTCCGGGAGAGAAAAGCTGTGGAGTAACGCGGATTACTGAACTGAATAAGCAAGGGTTTACAATGTAAATCCTCGCTTATTCAGTGGGTCGGAATGAACGTAAGTTAAGGCTGATAGTGGAAAATCGCCATGGATCTTGGTGCGATGAGCATCTGTTTATGATCGATCGTGCTGTGTACTTCATGAGAGTCGGTGTTACAGATCATCGTCCAGTGCTGATTTTCTTCCGTCGGCAGTGTAAAGCGGGCAGGGGCGTTGGTCTGGTTAATGCAGTAGAACATCTCAGCCCCGTGTTTGCGCAGGCCCAGATGAAGCGCCACACAACTGAGTCGGTTCCAGTCTTCATGCTCCATAGTGGAGCCATCAATACGTCGCCAAAAGATGCGATTGTCATTGCGTTGCTCGCCACTGAACGCGTGGATGAAAGGCACCATATAACGGGCGCGAGCCGACACCAGTTCGGCCAGCCACTGGCGAAAAGCCCGTTTGGCGTCTGACTCTTCCCAGTTCAACCAACTGATTTCGTTGTCCTGGCAGTAGGCATTGTTATTGCCACGCTGAGTGTGTGACAACACATCCGCAGTCAGAATATGGGGAATACCAAAGGAAAACAACAAGCTGGCCATGAAGTTTCGCTTTTGCTTTTCACGAGTTTCTCGTATCAGTGGATTGTCACTCGGCCCTTCAATGCCGTAATTGTCCGAGCGATTGTCACCGTGCCCATCACGATTCTGTTCACCATTGGCTTCATTGTGTTTGTGTTTGTAAGACACCAGATCCTGCATAGTGAAACCATCGTGGTAAGTGATGTAGTTCACCGTCATTTTGTACGGCCAGTTGGCCGCACTGTACAGATCGCGGGATCCCATCAAACGGGTCGCAAACTCTTTCAGATAGCCTTGATCACCGCGCCAGAAACTGCGGGTAATGTCTCGTAGGCGGTCGTTGCATTCATTCCAGCCGAATGGAAAGTTCCCCACCTGATAACCATTAGGACCGATGTCCCATGGCTCTGCGATCAGTTTCACCTCACGTAAGACGGGATCCTGCGCAACCGCCTTGAAAAATGCCGACTCTTGACTGAAATGCTCGCCCTGACGGCCTAATGTCGCCGCCAAATCAAAACGGAAGCCGTCGATGTGAAACATTTCAACCCAGTAGCGCAGCGTGTCCATAATCAGATTAAGTGTTGGCTGGTAGCTCAGATCCACGGTATTACCACATCCAGTAAAGTTGGCGTACTGTTCGCCGTGTTTGAGGTAATACTGGCCGTCGAGTGCTTTAAGGTTCAATACGGGGCCATCTGGTCCGCCTTCGGCCGTGTGGTTATACACTACATCCAGAATCACCTCGATCCCGTGGCGGTGCAGTTCCCGAATGGTGGTTTTGAGTTCCTGAACCGCGTCATGATCGGCGTAACGGGGGTCGGGTGCCATGAACACGTAAGGGTTGTAGCCCCAGTAATTCACTTTATCCATTTTCAATAGATGCGGTTCGTGCAGGCAGGCCGCAATCGGCAGTAATTGCAATGTGGTGATATTCTGCTGCTGGTAAAAGCTCAGCATCGCATCACTGACCAACCCGAGATAGCGACCTTGCTGCTCCCGCGGTACTTCCGGGTGGAGTTTGGTCAGCCCTTTCACGTGCGTTTCAAACAGCACGGTTTGCGCACGTGGGATGCGAGGTGGTCGCGTACCCTGCCAGTCAAACTGATCATCGACCACGACACATTTTGCCAGCGTAAAACTCTGCGCAGCGTCAAACGGAGGCTGGTAGTGCAGGGCTTTATCCAGCGATTTCGCATAGGGATCGGAAATAAAATGAGACTTTCCTTGCTGTTCAACGATATATCCGTATTTCTGTCCGGCTTTAATATCGCTGATGTAGACATGACGAATTCCAGCGTATTCATTGGGTAAGGAATACGTTACGTAGCGATTATTATCGTCAAACAGAGCAAGCTGAATATTTTCAGCTGCAGGGGCATAGATTGAAAAATTACAACCAGATTGATCTGGCGTAGCGCCCAGGGGATAAGGTCGAGAGCTTTGTTCCGTCATCACTTTGGGGTTTATTCTGTCGTTGTTGAACTATTAGTAAAAGACTTTGTCTATATTAGGTCAAGCGCCCCATCACAAATTTTTTCTTGTAATTTTATTTCAGTTCGATGACGAAAAAATGAAAAAGTTTGACGTAGTTTGCACTTTGATCGGCGTAATTTGCTCGCTCCCTTACCTACTCCCCCCTATATTTGTGATCTACGTTTTTTAAATGGCGTACGGTTATTTTTCTCCTCCCCAGTACTCCCCCCTAAATTCGCCGGGGGTGGAGGAAGTCACCCTTTTTCTCCTTGGGTAATCTGTCAACAGTTGAAACAGACGAGGATTCGTCCTCATCTTAACCCTCTTTATTAGCGTGCCTGTTTCTGCCTTTATGGGCGCGTTGAAAAAGAGGGAAAAAAATATAAGAAACCCTAAATGGAGTTAACAATGAAAAAAGTAAGTGTAATTGCTGCCGCAGTGGCTGCGACTCTGGCTGGCGGTAACGCCGTTGCCGCGGACGTAGATTTTCATGGTTACATGCGTGCTGGTGTTGGTATGAGTACTGACGGTGGCCAGCAAGTAACGTTTGAGAAGCAAAAAGTGGGTCGTCTGGGTAACGAAGGCGACATCTACGGCGAGGTTCAGCTGGGCAAAGAAGTTTACAATAACGACGGTAAAACCTTCTACGTTGACTCCATGTTTGCCATGACGTCAAACGGTTCGAACGACTGGGAAAGCACCGCGTCGAATTGTGGTCTGGACGGCAGTGACGTGAAATGTGTGGACGATGCACAATTCGCTCTGCGTCAGTTCAACGTTCAGGCGAAAGGCGTGCTGGGCTTTGCGCCTGAAGCCACCCTATGGGCAGGTAAGCGTTTTTATCAACGTCATGACATCCACATTTCAGATTTCTACTACTGGGACATTTCTGGTGCCGGCGCCGGTGTTGAAGGCATCGAAGCGGGTCCGGGTAAATTGTCTCTGGCTTGGGTTCGCAATGACCGTTCCGATGTACCAGACGAGTTTAACGGCGATGCAGTTAACGTAAACACTTTTGACGCGCGTTACGCTGGTATTCCTTTGTGGGAAAACGGCAGTCTGGAAGTTGGCGTAGACTACGCCATGGTCAACGAAACATCAGGTGCTTCTGACGCCGCTCAGGATGCTAAAGATGGCGTGATGCTGACTGCAGAACTGACTCAGGGTCTGTCTAACGGCTTCAACAAAACTGTATTGCAATACGGTACTGAAGGTTACTCAAAAATCATGGCCTTCTACGGCAGTGGTAACTGGTACGGCGCAGAAGCTAAAGACGGCGCATCTGGCTACCGTATCATCAACTGGGGTGTGATTGGTCTGGGTGAAAACTGGGAACTGGGTCACCAACTGGTTTACGGTGTAGGTGAAGATATGTGGGATGGTCAGGACAAGTGGGAAGCGATGTCTGCTGTTGTTCGTCCGGTCTACAAATGGGATGACAACCACAAAACCATCTTCGAAGCAGGTTACGGCATCGATGACAACGATGGTGCTGACAACAAATACGGCAAATTCACCGTGGCGCAGGCATGGTCTGCAGGCTCAAGCTTCTGGGCTCGCCCAGAAATCCGTCTGTACGCATCTTACCTGACCAGCGATTACGACGACGGCTCTAAAGTCTTCGACAGCGGCAAATCGGACGATTCATTCCAGTTCGGTGTGCAAGCTGAAGCATGGTGGTAATCATCATCTAAAGCATCTTATACTGTCCTAAACCAATACAGCCAGAGTTATCTGGCTGTATTTCTTTACAAAAATAACAACAAGGTCGAGGTGGATCATTATGAAAAAATGGCTCGCGCCCGTAATTCTGGGCATGTTAGTCACCGGTTGTACAACACCGCAGCAAGTGGCGATGAATACTCAGGGCAGCCAGCAGGTGATTACTCAGTCGTCTGAGATCAACTGGCTACCGCTCGATGTACCGACGGTCACTGAGTTCGCCTTGACAGACAAAAGCCAGATGCTGCTTAACGGTGACAGCGCCGGAGCGATTGCCGCTTTCACCCTGCCAGGGAATCGTGGCAGCCTGGACATCAAGCTGGAGTCTTTTGTCAGCAAAGACTTGCAGTTTTTTGCACCGACTATGGTGATTTACAACTCGGTCGGTGAAGTGATTTATCAAGCTGACTTTGCCAAATTCCAATACGAGCCAGCGAAGCTGCTGGACAACGACAAATTTGTTCTCGACATGAATGTGATCCCTGAAACATCAGGGGGGGACATGCAGGTTCTGATTTACACTACTGCGGACGATTTAAAAGGCAGTTCACAGGTATTGCACCCGGCAAAAGCCTTTGCGATGGCGCGCCACACTCAGCCACCTGACATCGCAGATCCGATGGCGAAACACGCGCCACTTGGTCAGTTCCGGCTGATCGTTTCAGCCAATGATATTGTGACGTCAAAACTGGGGGCGACCAATGACAACATTCCTCAGGGAACCGATCTGACGTCCTATTACCACAATGCCATCAAGAAGGCGGTAGAGGCCGATGATATCCCTAAAGCGTTAGGTCTGCTGGATGAAGCCAAAGCACTCGATATTCAGGGGGCACAGGAAGTCTTTGTGAAAGCCGTGAACAGCAAATAAGCGATGATTGATACATGTTGTTGATAGAGAGCTCCCGCAAGGGAGCTTTTTTGTTACGAGCAATATTACGGCGGGGTTAACTGTAAAAAGCACGTGGCGTATCCGGGAAGACGCATCGTCACGTGCCCGCCATGATTATCAACGCTCAGCCGGTAGTCTTGTTGGTGGAGTAAGTCGTGAAGCATATAGTGGCCATCAGACAGCGACCACTGTTGCATCAATTCACTGGGTAACCGCAACGTCAAGTTGTGGCTTTGCCCGGCACTGAAATTCGCAACCAGAATCAGTTTTTGCGTGGCGCAGGAGCGGGCAAACGCAAACAGGTGATCTTGATTTGGATAAAAACCCTCGAAGTTGGCGGCGTACAAATCATGGTAGTTCCCCGTCAGAGCCGGGCTGGTGATAGTCAATTGGAGTAACCGCTGATAAAACTGGCGCAGTGTCCGCTCCTCCTCGGTCAACTTCGCACCGTCATAACGGCCGTGGTTCATCCAGCGTTGATGGTGAGGTACTCCGATGTAATCGAAGATGGAAGTACGCGATGGCTGGCCGAAACCAGCATTCTCCGCGCCTGGCTCACCGACTTCCTGACCGAAGTAAATCAGGACTGGCGCTGAAGAGAGGCAGGTAGCAACGAGCATGGCCGGTTTGGCTTTATGTGGATCCTTGGCAAAAGCATCAGAGGCGATACGCTGCTCGTCATGATTTTCCAAAAAGTTCATCATGTGATGTTCGATATCGCGCAGTTGCCACTCGATGCGGCCAAGTTCCCGGGTGGATCCTTCTCCTTGCACAATGGCACGTAACTGATCGTACAGGTCAACTTTATTGTACAAATAATCCATCTTACCGAGCTGGATGTAGTCGCGATAACACTCGGGTTGATAAACCTCAGCGAGTAGGAAGGCTTCCGGATTCACCTGCTTAATTGAGGCGTTCAGGTAGCTCCAGAACTCGACGGGTACCAACTCAGCCATGTCATACCGAAAGCCATCTACCCCTTGCTGCAACCAATAGACGGCGATATCACGAAACTTTGTCCAGGAGTCGGGCAGCGTTTTTCCTTGCCAAAAGGCAGCGTGCACCTGATAGGGCTGTTCGTGGTAACCCGGAGGCAAACGGTCGAACTCGATCTGGCCATCAGGTGTGACGCCAAAATTGATTTTGACGGTGTCGTACCAATCATCGAATTGAGGCCGGCTTGCGCGCGCCCCGTTGCCACTCCAGCGCGCGGGATATTCCAGATAATCGTGTGCACTTTTTGCGGCCGGAACAAACCCTGCGGGAAAGATTGGCCGTTCAAACGGTGTGTTGGGCAGATAATAAAAATTGTTGTCGCGCTGGTATTCCAAAGTCGTGTCATCGTTGGCACCAAAATCAAAGACGCCGACGGGGTTGTTGAGGCCCTGGTACGTTCTGGCGACGTGGTTGGGCACGATATCGATGATCACTTTTAATTCCGCGGCATGAATTCGTTGTATCAGGGCCAAAAATTCGGCATTGCGATTGCTTGGTTCATCAGCAAGATCTGGGTGAACAGCGTAGTAGTCTCTAACCGCATAGGGCGAGCCGGCGCGCCCTTTGACGATAGCAGGGTGGTCGAGTGGGATGCCGTATGCGCGATAATCGCTCGTGGTGGCGTGGTGAGGAATCCCCGTCAGCCAAAGGTGAGTGATGCCGAGATCGCGGATTGCCTGCAACGCTTCTGGCGTAAAATCACTGAGCTTTCCGACGCCGTTGGTTGCCTTGTCTCCCCATGCTTGATGCTGAGTTTGAGTATTGCCAAACAGACGGGTCATGACTTGATAGACAGTGTATTTTTGTTTGCTCATCGTGCTGCCATTCATCCTGCTTTTGGTTAAGCATAACGGACAGCGATTCGAGTGGCTCGTCGACGGAAGGATGTTGAGAGGCGCAGGTTGATGAACTGTGAAGTGGGCAACATTTGGTGCAAATAAAAAGCCACGCGTCCGCGTGGCTTTTAAAGCTTATCACTGTGCTTTATTTGCGATCTTGGTCGAAGTCACCGTGGAAGTGGCCGTGATCTGAATGACTGTGAGCGGCTTTTAGCTTCTCACCGATGCGCAGTTTCTTCACTGGCGCAGCCACACTCAGGGCACGAGGAGCTACTTTGGCTTTGGTCTGCTCTTCTTCAGCCGGGAACAGAGGCTTACTGAAAGCGTAGTAAGTGGTCACATAGGCCAGTGCCTGAGTGTTGACATACAGTGCTTTCTGGCTGATGTTGTTCAGATCATCACAAGCCTGGTGGTAACACTTGTCGTACGCAACGTCGATTTCGCCACCGAACTGATCCACTTCTTCAGCAGTTTTGACTTTCTCGGCACCAGTAAACAAGCCGCCGAATGCCACACCCCAGTCAGCAAAGCCAGCGTAGTCTGAGCGTTTTGACAGCGCTTGAGGAACGGTTGATTCTGACTTCGCAGAGAAGAACTCATTAAAGGTTGCTTCGATGTCAGACGTACCAAACGGTGGTTTGAAGTCTCCAGTGTAGGCGTTGTCCGGGCTATCTTTGGTGTCGGACAAGTCGCCATCCATCACGCCGAAGATGTAGTTTGGTGAACCGATCATGTCGAAGTTGAGGTACATCTTCACTTTGTTGAGCTTGTTGTAACGCGCGTCAACCAGTTCAAGCTGCTCTTCGGTCAGCTGGCTTGGGTCTTCCAGGCCGAGTTCGTCCAGAATCTCTTGCTGTGCTTGCTCGTAAATCGGGCCAAACAGCTCACTGGTGTAGTGTTCAGAGCCAACCAGACCCGCTTCTTCTGCTGCCCACCAAGCAAAGCGAACTTTGTTTTTCACCGGAGCTTTGGTGTTGGCCAGAGTAACAGCGTATTCCAGCAGACCTGCGGTACCAGAGCCATTGTCATTGATACCCGGACCTTCAGGAACGGAGTCAAGGTGGGCCCCCAACATAACGACTTGGTTCGGGTTGCCGCCCTTCGTTTCTGCCAGTACGTTCTGAGTAACGACCATTTCATCTTGAATGTTCACATTCAAAGTCGCAGGAATGGTTTGAGCCTCGCTCAGATCAAACCACTGTTTACCCAGATCGTAGCGCGCACCGAAAGCAGGAATCGAGGCGGTGGTATCGCTGCCCAGTGTACCGTTGACGACTGATTTACGGCCTTCATCGTTACCCTGGTTGAATACGATCACTGCTTTGGCACCAGCACTTTCAGCATTAACCACTTTCGCGCTGAAGCTACAGCCACCCCGCTGAATGACGGCAATTTTGCCAGCAACATCTTTGCCGTCGAAATCGCTCGCTTCACAGCCGTCGGTGTCGTCGTAGTTTGGATCGGAGAACGCAAAGTCAGGCGTGACGAACGCTAATTCACCGCTCAGTTCACCGTCCGAGCCACCAGAGTAAGACATCACCGCATAATCCGGTTCAACACCTTCGTCTGCTTCACGAGTGCTGATAAGGTCAACGCCATCAACGTTAAGCTGAGTACCGCTCAACTCTTCCCAGGCACGGAAATCGAATTCTTGCGTTGTGACTTTGTAGCCATGATCTTTCATGACTTCGATAATGTAGTCGACGGAGTGTTGATAACCGTCAGAGCCGGCTGCACGTGTTACCGAACTGCCATCTGTGGTTTTGGATGCACGAGCTTCCAGCTCGACCAAATGATCCACCACCTCTTCACGTTCAATTTTGCTACTGACGTAACCCGCCGCTTTCTTCGGATCGTCCCAGTAACAACCTGTGAGCATGGTTGAGCTGATGACGGTCGCGAGAAGCGTTCTTTTTGTTGTCATGCTTACTTGCATTTGTGACTCCTTGTGTTGAGTAAACCTCCCCATTGTTGACGAAATCAAAAGTTATAAATATGTTAAATTAGTGTGGTTTTTCGAAAAAGGAATCAATATCAAACTATTTGCATTTCTCTGATGTAATATTCATTTTTATGATGTGTTGGTTTCACATTATCCACAGTATTCGTAACTCTTTGTCTTTTAATGATAATTTTATAGTTTCGTTAAGTGTTACTTATTGAACAGATGAATATCACACCACTTTAAACAGAGACAAAAAAGCCACGCAAATGCGTGGCTAATCATCTCAAAGGGAATCGCAACCGCGATCAAAAACCCTTAATGTTTTCCGCTTCCAGTTCAGTGAAGTATTTGACGGTTTTCACTTTCAGCTCTTGAGTCGCGGGTTCATCACACACGATGACGGCTTTAGGATGCAGTTGCAGCGCTGAAACGGTCCACAGGTGGTTGACACAACCTTCGACAGCGGCTTCCAGCGCTTGTGCTTTGTTATGGCCAGTCACCAGAATCATGATTTCTTCAGCATCCAGCAGTGTACCGACACCAATGGTTAATGCGTATTTTGGCACCTGACTGATATCGCCATCGAAGAAGCGGGAGTTCGCGATACGAGTATCTTCGGTCAATGTCTTGATACGAGTCCGAGAGGACAGTGATGATGCTGGCTCATTGAATGCGATATGGCCGTCGTTACCCACACCACCCATGAACAGATTAATTCTGCCGTAAGCCTTAATTTTGTCTTCGTAGCGTTTGCATTCGACTTCGTGATCTTCAGCATTACCATTTAGCAGGTTGATGTTCTCTTCCTGGATATCAACGTGGTTGAAGAAGTTGTTGTACATGAAAGAGCGATATGATTCTGGGTGATCCGCCGGAATGCCCACGTACTCATCCATGTTAAATGTCACAACGTGCTTGAAGCTGACTTCGCCGGCTTGGTAGAGCTCGATCAGAGCTTTGTAGGTGGCCAGAGGGGTTCCTCCGGTAGGCAGACCCAGAACGAAAGGACGCTCGGCGGTTGGGTTGAAATTGTTGATACGCTTAGCGATGTGAGCGGCTGCCCATTTACCTACTTGCGCTGCTTTGCTTAACGGAATAAGTCTCATGTTATTGCCCCTAGTCTTGGAAATCACGTGTCCTGATTAATTAATTTGCATTATAAAATAAGTTGGTCGGCACGGCTATTGTTTTTGGTCAAATTTTAGCTGATTAGCGCGAGTGGTGGGGTGAAAATTGAAGAGCTTCATGTTTTTAGCGTGTTTTTGCCTAGTTAAAAGAGGGAAGTATCAACCAAGCTTAGTGAATCAAGGTTATAAATTTATGACCTGAATTAAGCCAGTGTTTGATGTGCCTCAAAGTGATTGATTGGCATACTTGTCACAAGTTTTCCATACTTAAGATAACAGCTTATATCATTAGATATGAGTGAAATAGACACCTCAATCAGGCTGATAAGGAGTAAGGTGATGAAAAACGAACTGGATCCCACCAAAGTATTGCAAGCCTACGAAACTGTGATGTCCAGAGGGACGCCCACTGAATTCGGCAAAATGTATGAGGGTATCGAAGCGTTTTCGGATTATGACGGTTACAACGTCTATATGCGGGGAAATGGTGTGGAGCTGAAAGTAGGTTTTCACAATACCTACCACCTTGAATACGATCAGGAACATCTGCGTGACAGTTTCCTGAAAAAAGTGGCTATGTTGGCCAAATAACCAGACATCCTTGTCTTAATCTTAATCGAAAACAAAGCCCTGTACCTGATTCCGGTACCAGGGCTTTGGGAGAAAGATTCCTGTCAACTGTCAGGCTGGTGGCCTGAAATCAGTCTTCTTCAGCCAACGCAGAGTCCTCTGCGTAGTCATCACTTGCATCCGGTTTGTTACGACCATTGAGAGTGTGAAAACGCTTACGACCACGCGCCAGCTGAATGTATTTTAACCAGGTGCGTTCCAGTTTGGATTTGGCTTTACCAGGATTTTCCAGCACTTTCAGAAAGTGCTTTTCCTCGGCATTTTCTGGCTCAATTTCACCAGTTTCCAAACCCAGCATGGTATCCCCATAAAAAGTTAGGATTTCCTCTTCTGCAAGAGTAAAATCACCGGACTTTGCAAAGCCTCGTGGGAACTTAGCATTGTCATAAAAACGTTTTTTGCCTTGACGGAATTCGATGTCAGACATGTCAAAAGCCTCTATAACCAGTAGTAATGACTCACGGCGAAAGTTAGGCGTAAACATTGAAAAAGAAAAACAAAAACTTTTTATCGATACAATAAATTTATATTGTTAGTCTGGATGCGGAATAACCAAGGGTAGATTTATGGACGTAAAAGTCTTCCGGACCTTTCTTGAGGTCGCTAAAGCCAAGCACTTTGGGCGTGCAGCAGAGAATCTTTTTATCACTCAGGCTGCGGTCAGTGCACGCATCAAACAACTGGAAAGTTACTTTGATACACAGCTGTTTATTCGTGACAGAAACAACATCAAACTGACGTCTGCCGGTGAGCGTCTGATCAGCTACGCAGAAGTGATGGTCTCGACATTACAACAAGCCAAGCTGGAGCTTTCGCTCGAAAGTGGTAAAGCGCTGCAATTGACCATGGGCGGGACACCAAACGTGTGGGACGCCTACTTACAAAACTGTTTGAGCGTGGTGACAGATGCGTTAAGCGGCTACGGTTTTATGGCTGAAGTAATGGGGCGTGAGCAGCTCAATCGCCAGTTACTCGAGCGCACGCTGGATATGGCTTTTGCTTTTGATCAGATCAAGGCGGAAGAGCTGTCGTGCAAGAAAGTGGCTGATATGGTGCTGCTGATGGTGTCTACGGAGCAAGAATCTGTCGAAACGGTCTTTGACAGCCAGTACGTGTACGTGGACTGGGGAACGCGTTTTGCGTCTGAACACGCAGAGCGTCACCCTAAAGCACCGGCCCCTTATCTGAGGACCTCAACAGCGCGTATCGCGCTGGACTTTATCCTCGAGAAAGGTGGCAGTGCCTATCTGCCCGCCTCACTGGTGGAGCCATTCATTAACTCTGGGCAGCTACACAAAGTTCAAGGGGTTCGAGACTGGCAGCGCCCGATCTATCTCAGCTACCGCAAGAATAGCTCTTCCGTTGAAGCGATCAGTCAGGTGGAAGAGTTGGTGAAAAGCATCGATCCGCTCAGCAGCTACAGCATGCAGCAGGCCGGAGAGCTTGTTGCCGATTAAGGCTGACACGATATGTATTAATAAGGCTCCTTGTTAGGAGCCTTATTCGTATTGGTCGCTTTTACGACCACAAAGCACTCAAACCACTTAATAGTGACGAGCTCGCCCCTTGGGATTGCAGGGCTTTCAGAATGATGGGGGTAAACTGTGTGACCATTTCAGGGCTCAGACCCACCGCCGAGAATGCGCTTTTAACACTTTCCATGTTATTGAGTGTATTGGTCAGCGAAGAAAGATCCAGAGAACTCAGACCTCCCGTCATGGATGACAGCTCTTGGCTGTTTTCCGGTGACAGGGCATTTTGTGCGTAAGAGAGCAGAGCACCGGCTCCGGTTGCCGCCTGAGTTGGCGTGATATTGAGCTGCTCAGCCAGGTTTCCTGCAACGGATTTGGTCAGAGGGGTGGATGGCAGAAGGCTTTGTGACGTTGGTTGAGACCCGGCGGATTGACAAGCCGTCATTGCAAGGCAGCCTGCCAGCACAAAAAGCGCTTTATTCATTCTATATTTCCTTTTGGACTGAGTGTGATTCGCATTTTACGTCACTCGTAGTGAGATGTATGTCTCATTTTTACGGATTTACCGAAAATTGAAATAAGAACGTTCGCATTGCGCGTTTTGTCAGCAGAGAAGTAAAACAAGGCTCTCGTCAAGGGCCTTTTTGTATTGAGTTGCACACTCTATGACATATTTACTGGCGAGCTACCAATAGCTTTCAGCCTTAATGAAATGCATCTTAAAGCCTTAAACGTTTGTTAGCTGGTTACTTGCACGATGTGATACTTGAAATAGCCTTAGTCGAACCTTTGAGTGTATATGTGGCTGAACTACCCCTAGCCATATTTTCAAATTTAATCCAACTTCCTGCTTTCATTGCGCTAACTATAGTATTATTCACCCTAGTATCTTTCTCTGATGTTCTGATGACCATTGAGGCTTGATTAACTATGTTTCCCATTTTCGTGTCAGTTTCCCATTGAATCTTATCGCCTGGCTTCGAATACACATCCTTGACCGATATTCTAAGCTTCCCTTTTGAGGGAGAGCATTCGACAATCAGCCCGTAATAATCAGATTTCCCATTATGAATCTCAGTAGCCAGTACAATGGCACCAAAGCTACCCCATGACATCCAACGTTCTTTCGAATAGTCATCTTTAGTCGCACTATGCACAGATAAAGAACACAACGACAATAATAAGATTAGATATTTCATAGCATTCACCTTAGCCAAATAAATACTTACGCATAGTAAATGAACCCTATTGCGCGTCAGTCAGCTAAACGTCCTGTTAAGGGGTGAGCAACGCAATACTGAATCCACCGTAAACTATCTTAATCACTAAAACCAACGCAGAGTAAAAATGCCACGCGTTGCGAATCACTCTTAAATTGTTTGTTATAGCTAGTTGCCCACGATTCCATAAATTGGCCCAATTTGAGATGGACAATAGCACTGTGACTGTAAGGGTAACGCCTGACGTAGCGGACAAGCGCCACCCTGCACATAACAGACGCCACCAAATTGAGCTTGTGGCTGCCTAGGAACAAACGATCGCGGACTTACTTTACGTAGCTCGACATCAAATGTTCCATATACATACCTTGGGATATTTGATGCATCTATCGTCATATTTCGATTAACCCAAGGGTCGTATGCGGAGATTTGCTGCCAATTTACGTTGCCGATATTGTCTCGATAGTAGCGACCACCATTCACGATTATTGAATGGTTTGAGGTTTGGTCTTTATACCAAATCATTACGGGTTCATCATTTTGTAGTTTTTCTAACAGCCAATTCGCATTTGGGAAACTATTACCTGCCGAAGCTCTGACTTCCCACGTGCTTCCATCCGCGCTGACAGATAAGCCATTCAAAATTTTTAGTGTCCCCTTAAAACCGGGGGCAGTGTTATTTACAGCGGAACCGTATGCCGCAGTAACAAGCCTATGCTGACTAATATCTAATCCACTCGTTAAAAATATCGACTGAATTGATGCAGCCCAACACCAGTTGGACTTTACTTGAGGGCGAGCTTTGAAGCCGTCCACTCTCACAGTATCGGCATGAACTATTCCAATAAAAAATGTAAATATTAAAAATACTATGACTCGTAATTTCATGATTAATCCTTATCTATAGTTCCAACGTCCTGCTGAGGTGTGAGTAACGCAATATAAAAGTCTCTGCACACCACCTAAATTACTAAAATCAACGCATAGTGAAAATTCCACACGTTTCGAATCACTTTTAAACAGTTTGTTATACGATTTTACTCAAGTGACTTCACTAACTCATGAATTTCACTAATGCTGTAAGATTTATACTTGTCGTAAATATCCCTTGTATTGACGGAAGCATGGGACTCGTTGTTTATGCCAGCAACTGATTTGTAGTTGCAAATTTTTGCACTAATATTTCCAACTTCTAATCCAGACTTTAGTGATATCTCACGGGCATACTCACTTTGCTTACCCCTCGGAAACCCTTCACTTTCCAACTTTTTGAAAGCCTCTAAGCATCTGAGTTCGTTTAAGTCATTCCACAAGGAAGTATCTCTATAGCTCATAATAACCACCAAAGTATTCTGACTGTTACTAGTGAGAGTATAGGAAGTTATGCGCGCTATTGTATAACGCCCAAGTAAGTAGTGAGCAACGCTACCACTACACCGTAAACACAAAAGCCAAATCAAACCAAAGCCGCTGAGAGTTGCGAATCCGTCTTAAAGCGTTTGTTATGTGTATGCCCATTGCTGCTCAATATCGTGTCTTAGAAGGCTCCAATGATGCCAGCAAGACTCGGCCAATTCTAAAACATCAATTATTGACTCATCCGTAATAACTGCAAATTTACCCCGTATGCCAGGACAATTAGAGCCATTGACACTTTCATATTGAAAGCCTGCTAGATGTGGCTTTACTTCAGACCAAGGTTTCTTTGTCAACTGGCAATGCTTTGATTGATTTGCTAAATCAGCACAGATTTTAAGAGATTCATGACTCTCGATGAATTGTTTAATTTGCTTATGAGTAACACCGACTTTATTTAGGCTTGACACCCAATCTTGTAAGTGATGGCAGTGCATAAAGAAAGACAAAATATCATCTTCAACATATGTCCTGTGATCCCACAAGATCAAATTATCTCCAGAGTACACATTTCTTATTCGTTTTAGATAACGCTCAACACGATCAAATTGTTCCATATTTCCTCTAAAGTACATAACGCCATGTTAAGGTGTGAGCAACGCAATACAAATGCCACCGCATACCACCTTAATCACAAAATTAAACGCATAGTGAAAATGCCAAGCGTTGCGAATCACTCTTAAATGCCTTGTTATACACGTTCTAAAGGCTTGACTCGTAATACTTAACCATTTCGTCTTGGCTAATCGCGTTACTTTCTAAGCTTTGTTGATCTTTAAAGATTTGCGCCAAAGAAGGAAGTATTGAGCGATTTACTTTATAGTCATCAGACCAGAGCTTTCCTCTCATCACTGCTTTAGCACAGTGAAAATACATACTTTCTATCACTATTTTGATAACAACCTTGGGAGACTTACTTCCATCAGGACAAACGGATAACAAGTTGGAGTCAGTATGAATACTCGCTGTTCCTTTGATACGAACTACTTCATCAATACCATTGACCATCAATAACAGCCCTACTTTTGGGTTACTGATAATATTTTTAAGGCCATCAATTCGATTATTCCCCGAGCTATCGGGAAGCAATACTGTTGATTCATCTAAAACTTTAATGAAGCCAGGCTCTCCTCCCTTTGGGGAGAGATCAACATAGCCTTGTGAATCAGTGGTGCTTAGAACCGCGAAATGGCAATTATTTATTAGCGTAATCGCATGAGTATCCAGAGCAGGTAGAACTTTATTTTTAGCTCTCGCACTTGGCTCTGCGTAAATTCCTTTTAATTGCTCTATCGTTTTAATTTCACTCATTCTATTTTGTTCCTTCATAAGGGTATATCACCCAATTAAGGGGTGAACAACGCCACCACTAAACCTGATGCATTGTAACGTAATCACTAGATTTGAAGTAGATGCAAAAATGCCAAGCGTTGAGAATCCCTCTTAAATTGTTTGTCAGAATTACAGTTCCCACCCAGACTTATATGTTCTAGTACTCAACAAGCTACAGAGCTCGTCCATCACTTTCATAGATTTTTCAAGCCTCGGTTTCCTTTCTTCCGAAAGGGCATCATTGACCCAATGACGATTATGAACATACAAGTTGTAAGGGTTAATGATGCATTTGAAATCAATGCTTAATGACGTCGACAGCGTAGAATCAGCCATGTAACTATGAGGCAGACCCGCTGAAGTTACAAACGTCACCACTTTATCGAAGAGCGCGCCAGTTAAGCTGCCATCAGGAGGTGTAGACCCAACATATTCAATGTATTTTTTTAACTCAGAACAACATCCCCAATTGTAAATTGGGCTGCATAAAACAAGACCACTAGCTTCAGACGTCAATTTATGTAACGTCTTATATTGTTCCGTCTGATATATTTTGTCGTTGTCAAAATTCGGTGTATTAAGTTCAGCCAAATCAACAAATTTAACTTTTCTATCCAACGATTGTAGCTCGTCAATACAGAGCTTAGCGATTTGACGGCTTCGACTCTTTGGGTCCAAGCTCGAACTTACTACCAAAATGTACATGTTATCTCCTGCCGAATACTAACGCCCTGTTAAGGGGTGAGGCACGCGATACGAAAGCCTCTGCACTACTCCGTAAACACAAAACTCTCTGCAAACCAAAAGTGCCATGCGTGCCGAATCTGCTTGAACAGTTTGTTATGTGCGTAACCTTTGTGGCGTGAGGAATTGTTTATAGCACTCATTGCACAACCAGGTGCTGCCACCATAGTAATAACCAAACCCAGACTCTTCATCAACTGTATGGAAGATTGTCCAAAAACATATTAAACAATGATCATGCTCATCTTGTTTAGAGTATTTTTTAAACACCCAATTCTGTTGTTTCGCCCAATCGATATTATCTTGAATATCTTCAAGCTTCCATTTACGTCCATGAATTAAGACTTTTTGAGTCACATATACCCCCCAAGCACATAACGCTTAATTAGCAAGCTAAAAGCCATCTTTAATCCTCCTATAGTGCAGCCTTTCTTAGACAGGTTCAATTGACGAACAATAGGTGACTGGAAACAATAGAACATTAGGTTGTTAAGTACCGCATAATTTTCATTATTCTGGTTCCCGGACTTCTTAGGAGCTGATTTCATATTACAAATTAAGTCAGATTAAGCTGTAATTGATCTAGGTGAGAGCCTTGACAGGAAGAGCAGGAAAGCTCCTCTTTGAGAGTAAAGATTACGTAGGTCGTTTCTGCTTCAACTTTAAAACGCGTAAGGCACTTCTCTTCCAAACAATCACAATAAAGCACCTGAAGTTTTATATTTTCACGCTTACTTGTTCTTATTGTTGTGTTCCGGCCTCCACACTCAGGGCAGGTGGGTTTGTAAACTTTCATAGGTCGCCCTTAAAGGATAAGCAATGAAAAGCCCGCAAAGTATGCGGGCTTGGTTATGTGGTCAATTTGCGGCGATATCGAAATAAATTTCAAATAAAAACAATAGGTTAGTTTGTTTAAAAAACTCTCGTTGGAGCCTTGATAGGTAGGTTAAGGGAGATCAAAAATCAGCGCTTTGACGGTCTCGTTGGTCGGGTTAGCGAACGTTACCTCATTAACGGCCTCAATTTTGGCGCCGTCACCGCTATGCAAAGCAGTGCTGTTAGCTTGCATCACGCCGTCCACTTGGTGAACATATGTGTTGCGTTCCGATATGGTTTCAAAGACAAACGTTGCGCCCGGCGTCAAGATAAGCTGATACAAGCTGGCGTCTTGTTTGATTTGCAACGTACCATCTGCTCCATCTGGTGTGGCGATGGCGGTTAATCCAGGTTGCTGGCCAAAATCTTTTTGCTGATAACCCGGTGGATTACCAAAGCTGTCTGGTTGAATCCAGATTTGCAAAAAGCGCAGGGTACCGCTGTCTGAGCCGTTGAATTCGCTATGAAGAATACCTCGACCTGCAGACATCAACTGGAATTCACCCGTGGGAAGTGACTGAATGTTACCTTCACTGTCCTTGTGCTTAATAACGCCGTCAAGCACGTAGCTGATGATTTCCATATCTCGGTGCCCGTGAGTATCGAACCCCGCGCCGGGCTGCACGATATCGTCATTGATGACGCGCAGCGCAGAGAAACCCATGTGCTGTGGATCGTAATAATTGCCAAAAGAAAACGTGTGTCGGCTATCGAGCCAACCAAAGTTAGCCCGGCCACGATCGTTTGCATGTCGTACAGTAATCATATTTTGCTCTCCAGGGGGGGAACGCTCACAAGCGGCCGGTTACACTAGTTTTTGGCTTAGAACGTTATCCAGTGCCAGTTTACCTGAGCCTGAAATTGCCAGAGAAACGGTGGCGGCAAGCAAGGCCAGACCAAATTCGTAACCGTTGTTAGACATAAATAAGCCGTTGTCGATGTGGACAGAGAAAATCGCCACAATCAAAGTAAACGCAGTCACTACGGCGGCTGGACGAGTCAATAAGCCAAGTAGCAGGAACAGACCACCAAAAAATTCAGCGCTACCCGCCATGAAAGCCATAAGCACACCAGGTTCAAGACCAATGGATGCCATCCACTGTCCGGTGCCTTCCAGGCCATAACCCCCAAACCAGCCAAACAGTTTTTGTGAACCGTGGGCCATCAGGATGATACCGATTGGCACGCGCAGCGCCAGTGGGCTGTAACCTGCTTGAGACGCGCTGATTTTTTTTAGTAGTGCTTTCATCATTCTTTCCTCAATAAATTTGAATGTTTGTTTGATTCAGGGAGCGACCTCCCCTTAATGCTTGATATCAAGTTTAGGTGCATTTCTTCCGCAAGGTAATGGGACGACATTGACGTACTCGTTCGAAAAATTTGAAGGAGAATAAATCCAGTTTGAGTTGTCGCGCTGAAAGTTCGTCCGAAAAAAGGCGAGAGGCGGGAGTTTATGCTGTGGCTCAGTGCTTGCTCTGTCATTGGGATGTCAAATTGACGTTGAATGAAAACTATACGATTGACTTTTGATTGCGCTGGGAATAGCATCCGGTTCGCTCACAGAGCAATTCAATTTAAATTCATTTTTTTGAGGAACAACAGAAGCCTATGGACTCGTCGAGTAGTCGAATAATGAATATGGTTTTTTCGAAATGTCGAAAATGCCAATGGGTTTCTGGTTAGTCAGGCAGTTGCCGTTTTTGCATTTGCCTGAAGACCAAACCTGTGGCAGATGCAGAATTTCCTTTCTCATCCTTACTTCGAATTTTCCGTGCATACTTCTTTGAAGTTCATTGACTGTCACCAGAGTATCCGCCTACTGGTGATACCAGCGAGCGCTTTAAAGAACAAACGACAAAACAACGGTATGTTGATGCTGCGCCTTACGTAAGAGTGCCCGTGTTCAGTGGGTATGACGTTCTAACGTTGTCACTGACCCATATAATGCTGTTACGTATACGCAACTAGGTTTCTCTGTCCAAAGCAGTACTTGGATGAGAGTTATGAAAATTACACACATTGTACAAAATGACCGCCGTCCTCTCTTCAGAGCGCACGGCTTTAATCGGATCCAGCCGTACATCAACACAGACTGTTTTTGTGTTGAGGATGAGTTGAAAGTGTATCGGGTCATCAATCGTCTTCGCTTGATCGCGCATGCCAATCTGGTGATTGAATCAATCGTCGTTATTTCCGACAGCGGAGAGTACCTCGGTCTGATCCCTTTGCAGAGTCTAGCTGTGGCTGATCCTATGTTGCCGATTCGGGCACTGATAGAGGGGGCAAATCACTACGTATATGCGACCGAGGCATCATCACGTGCGGCGAACGTGTTGCGCCAGTGTCCCTGGCCTTTGTTGCCAGTTCTGGATGAAGAGCGACGGGTGTTGGGCGTACTGGAACGGCAAGTGGCTTTGAAGTGGCTACATCAGAGCAAATCGCGTTCGTTTTCCGGCTGGTTGAACGCGGTCAGCGATCGCTGCTTGAATCGTTTGCGTAGTCGGAAATACCATCGCAGTGAAGGTATGTAAATATCGGTAAGTGAGCGTGGTCTTTCGTACTTATCGATATAATTGTCGCTTTAGTCGGGCGTTTGTCGAGCGGTGTTCCATCGCTCGAGTTGTTGCCGATAATTTTCCAGCCAGGAGAGCAGTTGTTCGATGGACCAGTGCTCTCCGGCCATCAGGCTTTCTTCAAGTTTTCTTGCAGGTTCCGCAAGCTTATCGAGCCCGACCGTCAGGGCGCCGCCTTTTAAGCGGTGAACGAAGTGTCTGATATCGATCCATTCACTTTTTTCTATCGCACGGCGAAGTTTTGCCAGATCGTCTTGGCAGGTGTTCCAATATAACTCTTCTAGCGAATGATAGTTTTTAACCTCTGCCAACTGACTGGAGTTTGGTTCTGGTTCCTCTAACCATAAATCAAGGATGGTTTGTAAGTCATCTAACGTGACTGGTTTGGTCAGAACACCGTCCATACCAGATTCGATGCATTTTAGTTTGTGTTGTTCACTAGTGGCGGCTGATATAGCAATGACTGGAGTTTGTGTTAACCCTTGTTCTCGCTCAAAATGACGTATGTGTTCTGTAACTTGGTAGCCATCCATACCGGGTAAATTGCAGTCCATGAGAATTAAATCAAAATGTTGATTTGCTTTGAGCTGTGTTAGGGCTGCATGTCCATCTTGCGCAAACGAGCATAGTTGGCCCAGTTCACGCAACTGCTCTTCAATAAGCTGTCGGTTGACAGCCAGGTCTTCAACAACCAGGATTTTTGTTGGCGATTCATTAAAACGTGGAGTGATTGTATTGAGGACGGTTTGGGAAGAGCTCGCTTGTTCTTTTGTGTCTAACTTGACAGGTAACGCGATTGATATGGTAGTGCCGACACCCAGCTGACTATTTAGGTTAATAGAGCCATCCATCAGCGTGACCAATTCCCTGCAAATATTGAGTCCTAAACCTGTACCACCATATTTATTGGCGACAGAATAATCGGCTTGCTGGTACGCATCGAAGATACGTTCTTGTTTCTCTGATGCGATACCGATACCTGAGTCTTTGATGGAGATCGCCAATGTGGCCTTGTTATTTTCGGCAGAAATATTCGACAACTGGATCTTGAGTACAATGCTGCCTTGTTCAGTGAATTTGACTGCGTTAGAGAGAAGGTTAGTGAGGATTTGTCTAAGACGGAGTGGATCGACATGTACTCGGACATCAGCTAAATCCTGAGTGAAGAGCTGAAGTCGGACTCCTTTTTTATCGGCAGCCAGGCGGTGAACGTCCGAGACACTGGTTGCCAGTTCATTAATGTCCGTTGGCTCCGGTGACAACTGTAATTTATCTGTTTCTAGCTTCGATACGTCCAACACATCATTCAAAAGTTCTATCAAGTTCGTTGCTGAGGATTTAGCCAGTTGGGTCAACTCTTTTTGTCGGGTGGATTGTGGTGTTCTAAGGAGTAAATCGACAGTGGCCAATATCGCATTCATTGGAGTCCGTATTTCGTGAGACATCACGGCCAAAAATTGTGATTTTTCAGCCTCGCTGGCGACCGCTCGAACTTCTGCACGTTTCGCTCTCCAGTACAGCGTAATGATAACCAGCAGTGCGAGCGTGAACACGATGATCTCGGACGCGTAATATTTCAATACAGCCTGCCAAGCCGGCCGTCCAATGTGCACCTCCTTAATCCACTTAAGGTAAATCTCCCCATTTTTTAAAGATGTCATGTTTTCCAGAGACTTATTGATGATTGAGTGTAAGAGAGGATATTTGGGAGAAATGGGCATTTTAACCACAGAATACATGTCGGCAATCGTGCCAGCAATGTTGAGCGTGCCATAATATTTTCTGTAAATTATTGGTCTGAGAGCAATATCAGCGCCGACAACAGCGAAAACTGCGCCATGAAAAAGAGCTTCCAAAGCTTCTCTAGGATCGTTGATTAGCATCAGTTCCAGTGTCGGATAATGTTGTCTCAAGTAGGACTCATATCCTCCACCTCCTTTGACCGCCACCTTTTTGCTGGCCAGGGTATTGATATCAAACAACATCGGAGTATCCGAACGGGTCACTATGATGGCATCTGAAAAAATATAGGGGTGGGAGAGCAGTACTTTGTCACGAATGGATTTTTTCAGTCTGGGAGAGGCGACGGTAGACATGTGCAACGTGCCCTCCTCAAGTTTCAATAGAGTATCATTCCAGTTTGATGACTGGATTAATTTGAATTTGAGGCCAGTTTGTTTGGCAATTTCATCAATAAAGTCTCTGGTTAACCCTTTATGTTGTCCTTCCTTTAAGTATTCCACTGGCCAGTATTCATCAATTGAGTAGGTCACTTCGGGGTTAGCTTTTATCCAGGCTAGCTCTTCTGGTGAATAGCTCGATTGAGCATGCGCGGAAGGAAAAAAACCTACTAAAACCATAGATGCTAACAAAACAAAATATCGGATGTGATTCATTGACCCTACCTGGAGATGATCGACGCTTTTCTTAAATGTAATTCATAGAGCGAAGGACGGGTTTGAGAGTATTCTCATTTTTATCTGTTGATATTTTGAACATTATCATGGCATTTCAGACCATTCGGTATCAACAATAAGAACATTGGCTATTGTTAATAAGTCAAAGTTGGTCAGTGATCAAGGTTTCTGCTGCATCCATTTAGGGGAATACTGTGTCTTTTAATGAAATTAAAATCATGCTGTTGGATGATCATGCTGTCGTTCGAGAAGGCGTGTCAGCACGCTTAGAAAACGAAGCCGATATGAAGTTAATTGGGAGTTTCTGCGATAGTAAAAGTCTCCTCATGGCACTCCGTCGGGAGCCGATAGATGTTTTGTTATTGGATTATGAGTTGCAGCCGGGCGACAGTGACGGCTTTAATTTAATTCGTGCCATTAACGTGCGATTTCCTCAGATCGCCATTCTTATGATGTCAGCCCATTTTGATACAGCAACGGTAGGGTTGGCTCTGAGGGGGGGCGCCCGCGGTTTTATCGGAAAACAGCAGGCGTTACAAGAAGTGATTAAAGCTATCAGAGTGGTGGCAGGAGGGCGTATTTATCTGGAGCAGCAAATGGCAGTCGAATTGGCATCTGTTCGTGCAGAAGTGGTTCCAGTGTCGCGCGATACTCATGACAAAAATAAAATTGAAGACCTCATCGCCATCGCGAAATTATCACCAAAAGAATCTGAAGTTATCCGGTGTTTTATGTCGGGTATGTCGGTGACGGATATCGCGACTAAGTTTAGCCGAAGCGTTAAAACCATAAGTCGTCAAAAGCAGAGTGCTATTCAGAAGCTGGGTTTAAAAAGCGATCAGGAGCTTTTCAAGATTAAATATCAGATTGATTCGGAATAGACATCATGTACTAACTAATATTTCATTGTCTTTCGTGTTTTCGAGGCCGCTAACACCATGATTAAATAGAAAATTCACATTGCTAATAACATGGTGATTTTTAATAAAGTTAACAGATTTATAAACAATATTGAGGTGTGAGATTTGTCCTATCTTGGGTTTTTCACTATGCCTTGTATGATACCTTTGTATTTTTTATGCTTTCAATTTTTTCTCCCCTATAGCCAGTGACATAAGATCATTCTTAGTTATTGCTGGGGCTTTTTTTTTGAGAATAGTCTCATTCGAATCACACCGGAACATTTGTAGACTCCTTGTTGTTAACCATGATGCGTTATTTAAATAACGGAATGTGGTGTCACTAACAATAGTTATTCCATCTGGAGCATGACAAATGAAATATTTTCCACTGTTTATTTTGGTAGGGACACCAATTTTCTCTTACGCCAATCAAGATACGTATGAGTCCTATGCGTTTTTGGGGTTAAAAGGCGGCTATCAAATTGCAAACGATAGCAATTACCATCATCAGGATCCGACCAGTCACCTTCTGGGAGTATTTGCTGGTTGGCAATTTTCTCCGGAGTGGAGTGTTGATCTGGGCTACCAACATTGGAGCACACTCAAAGCCAAAGCGACAGGCGTTGAGGTGGATCTCTCGTTGCTCGAAAGTGCTCTACGTTACGATTGGTATCTTAATTCTGACACCAGTCTGTATGGACGCGCAGGTTTGGCATATTGGTCCATTGACAAATACTCTCCTATCCGTGGTGAGTTGGAGGCACGAGGTTACTCGCCGTTGGTGGAAGTAGGCGTTCATTATGCGTTGTCCTCAAACTGGTCTGCAAACTTGGGATATCAATACATCAACAATCTGGGAGACTCGGGAACGGATTATTTTGACAGCCACAGTGTGGTGGTCGGAATGACTTACCGCTTTGTTAATTCTAACAAGTCGGCACATAAGAAGCAGGTCGATCCTCGTCCAGTTATAGAAGAAGTAACCACTGCGAAGCCATCGGCTGTTGTGGTGATGAACGAGCAGGATGGCAGCAGCCTGTTTGCCACAGACAGTGCGCAACTAGCAACGTCAGCAAAAGCCCGAATACAAGAAGTGCTCTCAGTTCTACTTAGATTTCCTCAAGCGAATGTGATCATTACTGGTCACACCGATGCGGTAGGGAGTGAAGGCTATAACAAGGCACTATCTCTGCGTCGTGCCAATTCAGTGGCTCAATATTTAATCGGCCAAGGTGTTCTGGCACATCAGGTTGAAGTGCGCGCAATGGGTGAACGACAACCCATCGCGACTAACCACACTGAAGCTGGCCGGGCTCAAAATCGCCGGGTAGAGATAGTGATTCCAGAATTTAGTTATCAGGCTAATCAGTAGTATGAGAGTGATGTTTGTGATGAAGATGAAATTTATATCTGTGATAGTGGCAGGCATACTGCTGGTCGGCTGTGGGTCTGAGGATATTTTTGAAGATAAACCGAAGGAGCCAGCTCCGTATGTGCCAGTGCCAACAAAACCAGTTCCGGTGACGCCACCTGTTGTGGAGTTACCTGAGCCTGGGCATCCACCGGTCGCGTATCCACCTGTTGAATTGCCAGTCGAGCCGTTTGCTGAAATCACGGATTTGTATAAGACCAGTATTTGGTATGGCTTGGCTGCGACATCAGGCCGAGCAATAGCAGAGTGTCCGGATTGTACAACGGATGATTACCAGTTTACCTGGTTTGCAGACCTCAACAATGACGGTGTGTTTGAGGCTGAGACAGAAATAGTGCATGTGGGTGAGTCGTTAGAGATAGATGCGACAACATTAGGTAAAGTGATGAAACTGACAGTAGAACATCCACAAGCTACGAATCAACTCAGCCGCTACTACGTTCCCGCACCCATCATCAATCACTTGTATCTTGATGGTACGATTTTCGGGGCGATAACTAATGAAGGTAATGCAACGTTTTGGGGATTTGATGCATACGATGCCGGCGGTACACCTGGTCAAGTGTTTACTAGCGTAGATGAAATCCGGGGTGATCAGTGGAGCATTGCCATGATCATGAAAGATGGGACCGTCCTTACACGGGGACTCGATTACAACGGTGGTGATTCTAGTGCGGTTCAGGAGCGACTAGTTGATGTACAAGATGTAATTGCAGATGGTGTATGGGGCAACCGAGCCGCCATTACTGGTTCCGGCGAAGTCGTATTGTGGGGACCCAATGATTACAGTGCGATTGAAGATCAGCTCACTAATGTTAAGTCTATTGTGGTTGCTAGCGCGCTCGGACCTGGATGGGCTGCATTAACGTTCGACGGCCGGGTAATCACGTGGGGGGAGGCAGAAAATGGTGGTGACAGCTCAGCTGTAAGCGACAAACTGACAGATGTGGTTTCTGTATTGCCGAATGAAGGTGGGGCATTTGCTGCACTGAAGCAAGATGGAACAGTGGTGACTTGGGGGCAAGCACAGTATGGCGGTGACAGCTCTGAGGTGCAAGACAGACTTAACCACGTGACGGAACTGTTTGCTACCAGTCGAGCGTTTTTTGCTTTGAAAGCTGACGGCACGGTGGTTAGTTGGGGGATTGGCCCCGGAGACTCAAGTTCTGTAGAGGATAAATTAACCAACATTCAGACCATAGTAACAACATCAGGATCGGTGGCGGCTTTGCGCAGTGATGGTGAGCTGGTCGTCTGGGGAAATGCGTTTACTGGTGGTGATCCGTCTCAAACTGAACCATTGACGGATATCGTTTCAGTTAAGGCGCTCAGTCATGCCTTTATTGCTGAAAAATCCGATGGAAAGAAAATCGCCTGGGGTAACGGGATTGGTGCCCAAATCGAGTCTGATCCGTATAACGTGTTATCACTGCATTCATTGTATGAAGGGTACGATTGCTATGCGGTTATCTGGAAAGATCTGACCGTATCGGTCTGGGGGCAGGCGTATTGTTCCGATACCAGTGCAGTTGAATCTGAGTTGTACGACATTGTGGATATAGTTGCCAACATAGGCGCCTTTACTGCTCGATCGAAAGATGGCCGAGTTATGACATGGGGGAGTGCAGGTTATGCCGAAGGTGGCAATTCACTACCGATCGAATTTACTCCTCAAGCGGAAACAGAATATGAGACATTGCCTTGACGTTACTTGATAAAAAATCTTGCTAAGCCGGAATATCGCAACTTGCCTTTACATTGAGCCCTGCAAAGTGCAGGGCTTTTTCATTTATCAGTGAGTTACAAATTCATTAAACTTTCGAGGGATTCCTCAAAGCTCATGCCGGTATAGGTGTGTCGTTGATTACCATCTGTCGCATCGATCTCGACATCCGAAATCCCGCGTTTACCATGCTGCTCAATCAAACGCAGAGATTTTTCAACGGAGTGACTGATAACGACTTGATTATCATTGAGTTTTATCTTACATGAAAGTAAGTCCATAACTGACGTCCTTGTTGTTATTAACCAGATTGGAACGGTACTCACAAAGCGTAGACAACAAAGTCAAAGATCGACAAGTTCCCTTGTGCGGATTTAGTTCCGAAAATGGCTAGTTCAATTGATGGAGTCGCGTACAATTTGCTTAACGGTATGACAACAGGACTGAATCATGGCACCAATGGAACTCAATCGTCTGAGTCGCGAAGAATGTCAGCGAGCGAGAATGGCTCGGGATAGCCGCTTCGACGGACGATTTTACATCGCCGTCAAATCCACCGGTATTTTTTGTCGCCCCATTTGCCCGGCGAATTTGCCTAAGGAAGAGAACGTGGAGTACTTTGCCAATCAGGCTCAGGCACTGCAAGCGGGCTATCGGCCCTGCTTACGTTGCCGCCCGGATAGCGCCCCCAGCTCCTGGGCGTGGAAAGGCACCGAAACGACGTTTCTGCGTGCGATGAAACTGATCGAGCAGGGCGGTCTGCAAGGTGCCAACTTACCTGCGTTGTGTGATCGGCTGGGCATTACCGATCGCTATCTGCGTCAGTTGTTCCAGCAGCATCTGGGCATGTCTCCGAAACAGTACGCGTTATATCATCAATTGATGTTCGCCAAGCAACTGCTGCACAACAGCTCCATGTCGATCACTGATATCGGCTTTGCGTGCGGTTTTAACAGCACACGCCGTTTCAATGATGCCTTTCAGAAAGTGCTGAAACTGACGCCGAGTCAGGTGCGTCGGCAGCAACTGGGCAACGGACGCCACAATCAGCTGGCGCTTGCGTTTCGGGGAGCGTTTGACTGGCAACACATGTTGGAGTTTTACCGCTTGAGAGCGATTGAGGGGGTCGAGCGCCTGACTGAAAACCGTTATCAGCGTTACTTTGAGCTTGATGGCCGCTCAGGCTGGTTTAACGCGGATTTTAATCCCTCTCATAACGCTCGGACCCAGACGTTGGATGTTGAGTTTGAGCTGGAAGACATCACTCAGTTGCGTCAGTTGGTGACACGCCTGAGACGCATGTTCGACCTTGACGCGGATACGTTATCGATTGAATCACACCTTGAATCGGTGGCTCCGGGGTTGGTGACTCATTCAGGCATTCGCATTCCCGGGGTCTGGAGCCCATGGGAAGCCGGAGTTCGGGCGGTGTTGGGCCAGCAGGTGTCGATTAAGGCGGCTATCGGCCAGTTGAACTTGCTGGCACAGCAACTCAATCCGAAAAATTCTCAGCGATGCTTCCCCACACCTGCACAGGTGGCTGACGCTGACCTCAGTTTTTTGCGTATGCCCCAAAGCCGTAAGGACACATTAAAACGTTTGGCGGAGTATGTATCTAAAGAGCCGGACAGCGATCCTGAACACTGGCTGGCGCTTAAAGGCATTGGTCCCTGGACCGTCAGCTACGCCAGATTACGGGGGAAATCCGAAGCAGATTGCTTTCTGGATGGCGACCTGGTGGTAAAAAAAGCGCAAGCTGACTTTCCGGGCCTCAGCGCAGAATCCGTCGCCCCATGGGGCAGTTACGCCACTTTTCATTGTTGGAAACATATGTCATGAATCGATACAGCATTTTTAACAGCCCGCTAGGACGCGTCACTGTACAAGCTAATGAACAGGGACTGCTGGGTGTGTGGTTTGAAACGCACACCACACAACCAAAACAATTAGGTGCAAGAGACGATGATTTTCCTATACTTGTTAGAGCAATCAAACAGTTAACCGAATATTTTGCCGGAGAGCGTACGGTTTTTTCGCTGCCAGTCGCCGCGCAAGGCACAGCGTTTCAGCAGCAAGTGTGGCAGGCGTTGCAGGCCATCCCGTACGGGGAAACTTGGAGCTATCAAGACTTGGCAAATTACATCAACAACCCTAAAGCGGTCAGAGCGGTTGGGTTGGCCAATGGTAAGAACCCGGTGTCGGTGATTGTGCCGTGTCATCGGGTAATCGGTAAAAGTGGTAAGCTAACTGGTTATGCGGGTGGATTGGAGCGGAAACAGTCACTGCTGAAACTGGAAGGGATTATCGACTAGCATAAGGACGACAATGAAAACGCTAAATCGAATATGTATGACTGGCGTTACCATACTTTTCGGCACGCTACTCAATGGGTGTGGTCAGGATGAACTGGAACGTCTGGTTCACCATGAAACCTACTCGTTTGAAGGCAGTTATGGTAATCAGGACAACGAAGACACCATCACGTTCAAAGATGGTGTGATGACGTATTCGATTCAGGGCTCAATTTTTACCAAGTCGTATACGGTGGACAAAAGGCATGTCCATATTCAGCTAAGAAACTCTTCACTAGAGAAGCGTGAAGACTTGGTGATGAGCATTCAAAATGAAGGTGAGAGCCTGACATGCAGTTCTTGTGCAAAATATAAACTCGCCAGTGTCTGGAACCGCTTGCCTGAGACGCTGGTGTTTGATTATTCGTCTATGGAATAAAAATTTACATAATCATATCAACCGCTTAATGATAGCTACATTTCTCCTTTTGTTTTTTTGCCACGCCGACTTTGCTGGTCTAGGCTCAGAGAGTGTACGGTAATTCGCGCCGCGTGAGTCACCAACAACACCAAGTGTCCTCGTGGTGTGTTTACCCTGCATGCGTGAATAATAAGGTAAAAAATATTCAGTTGGAGAACATCATGAGCCATTGGCGAATCAATAAATCGGCCGTGCGTTGGAGCCGACCAATCAGCAGTGCGGCGCAGCGTAATTTTGACTTGTTTCAGAATGAAATCTTTCACAACGGCACGGATCCACGTCATGCCGCTGACGAGTTTGATTCACACGTTGAGTGTTTGGATAAAGGCAATAACGTGTGGTCGATTCGGTTATCGCAGCGGGATCGTGTGGTATTTCGCCTCGATGAAACCGATCATGTCTGTATCATCGAAGGGGTTGGCGGGCACTACTGAGGCAATAGCACGGAAATTCAGCGCGCCGGTGTGTCTGGTGCGCGCTTGTTTAATCATACGCTTCAGAATAACGCCGCGTTAAGCAGGACATGCGCACCGATGCTGACGAAGTAGCCAAGTAAAATCACCGGTGCCCATTTCAGATGACCAAAAAACGTATAGCGGCCGTGCGCCGCACCCATCAGAGCCACGCCTGCCGCTGAACCGATCGACAGCAGACTGCCGCCGACGCCTGCGGTCAGTGTGACCAACAGCCAATTGCCGACGGACATCTCCGGCTCCATGGTCAGTACAGCAAACATCACCGGAATGTTATCGACAATAGCAGACAAAATACCCACCATGATGTTGGCCCACATCGGATCCCATTGACTGTACATGACCTCCGACACCATGCCCAGATAGCCGAGCAGGCTCAACCCTCCCACACACATTACGACGCCATAGAAGAACAGCAAGGTGTCCCACTCGGCGTGGGAAATACGTCGGAACACATCAAACGGCACTACCGACCCCAATCTTCGCAGTGCTTCGTCGTCGCCATTGGCAATCGCTAATGCCGCCTTTTTCGCCAGCGAATGCTTGAGTGTTTTGCGCAGGTAGTAGCCAAAGAACTGCAGGTAGGCCAAACCCATCATCATGCCGATGACAGGCGGGAAGTGCAGAGCGGCGTGGAAGGCCACGGCAGTGGCGATGGTCAGAATAAACAATGCCACGATACGTTTGGCACCGCGCTTGAGTTCCACTTTCTGATGCAAGGTGTGCGGCCGCTGATTGGGGATGAACAACGACATCACCATCGCCGGAACCAGATAGTTGATCACGGAAGGCACAAACAGCGGCATAAACTCTGTGAAGGAGACATGTCCGGCCTGCCAGACCATCAAAGTGGTAATATCGCCAAACGGGCTGAACGCGCCGCCAGCGTTGGCGGCAATCACAATATTGATACAGGCCAGGTTGATAAAGCGCATGTTGTCACACGCTACTTTCATCACCACCGCGCACATCAGCAGTGCGGTGGTGAGGTTGTCGGCCACCGGAGAGATGAAAAAGGCCAGTACGCCGGTAATCCAGTACAGCGCCCGGAAGTTAAACCCTTTGCCTATCAACCACGCTTGCAGGGCATCAAACAGGCGTCGCTCTTCCATTGCGTTTATGTAGGTCATGGCAACCAACAAAAACAGCAGTAATTCCGCGTATTCCAGCAGGTTATATTCCAGGGCCGCCTTAGCGATCTCAATCTCACCCATTTGTGAATAGGTGTAGCCGATGAGCGCCCAGATGAGCCCGGCCGCAAGCAGTACCGGCTTGGATTTTTTCAGTTTGAGGTACTCTTCCAGCATCACCAGAGTGTAGGCTAGGACAAACAGCAGCAATGATGTCAGACCGACCGCCGTATGTGTCAGGTCGAGATAAGTGGCTTCGGTTAAAGCGGCGAAACCTAGGGGTGGGAAAAGACACAAACTCAGTCCGATTACCAGTAACCGCGTATTCATCCACTGCACTCCTTGCGCGTTGTCTGTTGTTGTAAAAACAATAGTAGACCCAATAACTTGAAGGGATTGTGATGTGCGACGAAAATGACTGAATTTTGCGCTTTAGGGGTAGGTAGGGGGTGTGTCGAGCGCAGGGGGAAGTGATGACAACCGGTTTGCGAGCATGCGTCAAGCGCAGGTATAAAAAAGCCCCGCTGAGCGGGGCTGTTTCGGTGGGTGTCGCTTACGCTTTTGCCTCTTTCAGATGAACGCTTTCTTCTTCTTCACCCGCTTTCGGGTCGTTGAAGCGCGCTTCATCCAGAGCACCTTCGGACTTCGCCACAATGACGGTCACACAAGAGTCACCGGTAATGTTGACGGCAGTACGAATCATATCCAGCAGACGGTCAACACCCATGATAAGTGCAATGCCTTCCAGTGGCAGGCCGACCTGGTTCAGTACCATCGCCAGCATCACCAGACCCACACCCGGAACACCGGCGGTGCCAACAGAGGCCAGCGTTGCGGTCAGGATCACCATCAGGTAGTCGCCCATGGTCAGGTCGATGTTGTACGCCTGAGCAATAAAGGCCGTGGCCACACCTTGCATGATGGCAGTGCCGTCCATGTTCACGGTCGCCCCCAGTGGTACAGTGAACGATGAAATGCGGTTATCGACACCAAAACGGTTCTTCGCAGTTTCCATCGTGACCGGAATGGTGGCGTTGGAAGACGCGGTTGAGAAGGCGAACATGATCGCATCTTCCATCTTCTTCAGGAAGGTGATCGGGCTAAGACCAGTAAAGCCTTTTAACATTGCGCTGTACGTGACCAGGCCATGCAGCAGCAACGTTCCTGCCAGTACCAGGAAGTACTCTGCCAGGTTAACGATTGCGCTCAGCCCAAGGCCAGTAAACAGCTTAGCCATCAGGAAGAATACGCCATAAGGCGCCAGGTTCATCAGTAACGCGACCAGTTTCATGATCACTTCGTTCAGATCCGCAAACACGGCGGCGATACGCTCACCCGGTTTGCCTGCGGCGCTGATCGCAATACCAAACAACACCGCAAACACGATCACCTGAAGAGTTTTACCTTCAGCCATCGCGCTGATTGGGTTAGTTGGGAACATATCGATGATGACCTGACCCAGTGATGGGGCATCAGCCGATTTGAAGCTGCTGGCAGCCGTTAGATCCGCGCCAGCACCTGGCTGAAACAGGTTACCCATCGTCAGGGCCAGTGTGATGGCCACTGCGGTCGTTGCGATATAAAACGCCAGGGTTTTACCGCCCATACGACCTAAAGTAGACAGATCTTTGAGTGAACTGGTACCACAGACCAGAGAGACAAAGACCAATGGAACAACAAGCATTTTCAAGCTGGCGACGAAAATCTGGCCACCCACTTCAAACAGGCCGTTAACAATGTACGCGTCAACAAATCCGTTGCCGGCAAACAGCGAACGAATCGCAAAGCCAGTCAGAATACCCGCTACCATACCTAAGATAACTCGGCTGGTCAGCGACATCGGTTTCTTGGTATTCATTTTTGAACACTCCTTTATTTTATGCACTTCGACATCATTTCAAAGCGTGCAGCAGAGTATCAGTGCTTTTGATAAATAAGAAATTAAAATCAGGAACTGGATTTATAGATGTGATCAAAATCACCCGTATTTTTGCTATTTTTACCTTTATTTAACCTTTTGGTTTGAAATGTTTATCTAAATGTTCGATGTTTTCACAATTTAAATTCTTGTAGATACAAGTCGATAATTTCTGATTACACCCGGTTTTGTGCCAAAAGTGACAGGACAACGATTTGGTGTTGCATGTTTATGCGGTATTTATTCACTTTGCCTGACAGGGAATGGAAGCAGGCGCTGGCAACCTGATTATTTCGGCCTATTGGGCGGCAATCAGGCCGATTCACGGATAATCAGTTGCGGGGGGAGGATCAGGCTATATGCCTGATCGCTTGGCGTGTGCAATTGGTCGATCAGACGTTTAGCCGCCTGGCGACCCATTTCTCGCGCGTCGGAATGGATGAACGTGAGGGGCGGCTCGGTCAGACTGGCTTCTTCAACGTCATCAAAGCCGATAATTGATACCTGTTCGCCAATGAATTGATCTTTACCCACCCGGCGACCAGCGCGATTAACGCCATACACGGCACCCAGTGCGGTTGAAGAGTGATGGCAGAGCAAGGCCGTCACCTGAGGGTGTTCTGACAACAACTGTTGAACGGTTTGCGCGGCCGCTGCTTGGCTTTTGTCACATTCAACGACCCACTCGGGTTTGAACGGCAGGCCAAATTGCATCAGAGTGCTGCAGTAACCGCCGATGCGTTCGGCGCGACACAGCGAGCTGCTCTTGCCACCAATGTAGGCAATGCGGCGATGTCCCTGCTTGATCAAGTGCTCCGTCGCCAGTTTGGCAGAATAAGTATTGTCCGGGCCGACGTAGTCTATCTGCTTGTCGACGGAGGCTCGCGCAATGCAGACCATGGGCAACGCATGCGATTTGATGCTTTCGATATCGAACTGTTGATTTTCACCAATGGGACAAAACGCGATACCGCCTACGCCCTGACGGGCCATGGTCAGCAGACATTGGTCGAACTTGTCCTGACCGCTGCCACTTTGCGCCAGAAACAGCATGTAGCCTTGTTTTTCGATCTCTTCACTCAAACCGGCGGCCACCTCCGCATAATATGGATCACTGATGTCTTTCAGTATCAGACCGATGATCTCGCTGCTGTTTGAGCGCAAATTCGCAGCGGCTCGGTTGCGGATGTAGCCCAGTGCTTCCACCGCCTGATTGACTTTCTCGGCTGTATCCACAGAAATGCGGCCTTTATTACTCAGTACCATAGAGACAGTCGTGACCGATACACCGGCGTGTTTCGCTACTTCGGTAATGGTCACTTTTTTGGTCGACATAGGTTCACTTATCTGGAGGAGGAGAAACGTTTTATCAGGCAAACATACCTTTATTGCCCTGATTATAAAAGGGTGATCACAAACTAATCGAAATTTATATAAGCCGATCACAAATTATTTGGTAAAACGTTTTATCAAAAATTTTAGCGGCGTAGACTCAACGCATAAAAAATAGCCTCATACGCCGCTCAGGCTCTGTAAACAGACGCGACGTATGCCCTACGTTTTCATCTCGCGGAGAGTTGTTATGTCAGGTAACACCAATAAAACCACCATGTGGGAATTCTTACAGAGTTTAGGTAAGACGTTCATGCTGCCCGTTGCGCTGCTGGCGTTTTCAGGGATATTGCTTGGTATTGGCAGTTCGTTGTCGAGTGCCGCCATCCGTGAAGCCATCCCATTACTGGACAATACCCTGCTGCAATACCTATTTATGTGGATGACCAAAATTGGTCTGGTGGCATTCATCTATTTACCAGTGATGTTTGCCATCGCGATCCCGCTTGGCCTTGCCCGCGAAGAAAAAGGGGTGGCGGCGTTTGCCGGTTTTGTCGGTTATGCGGCATTTAACCTGGCAATCAACTTCTTTCTGACCGTTGCCGGTGTGCTCAGTGATGATCTGGAACGCAAAGCGTATGGCGTGAAAAGCATAATCGGTATTGAATCGATCGATACCGGGATCTTGGGTGCGGTGATCGTCGGGGTGATCGTCGCCCGTCTTCACCAGCGTTTTTATACCTTTAAAATGCCAGACGCGCTGGCGTTTTTTGGCGGCGCGCGCTTTGTTCCGATCATCTCTGCGATCGTGCTGGGAGTGGTCGGCGTCGTGATCCCGTTTATCTGGCCATATTTCGCTCAGGGTATCAACGCGGTCGGTTACGCAATAGAAGGGGCGGGTGCCTTCGGCCCGATGTTGTTTGGGACCGGTGAACGTTTGTTGCTGCCGATCGGCTTGCACCACATTCTGGTGGCACTGATCCGCTTTACCGAAGCGGGGGGAACCATGGACGTGTGTGGGCACACGGTATCCGGTGCATTAAATATTTTCTATGCTGAGCTGTCCTGTCCTACCACTCAGGGCTTTACGCCGGAAGTGACAGCATTTCTTTCTCAGGGCAAGATGCCAACGTTCCTGGGCGGTCTGCCTGGTGCAGCTCTGGCAATGTATCACTGCGCGAAACCGGAAAGCCGTCATAAAATCAAGGCGCTGCTGATTTCTGGCGTGGTGGCGTGTGTGGTGGGGGGCATCACCGAACCTCTGGAATTTCTGTTCTTGTTTGTGGCGCCGGTGCTGTATGTGATCCACGCCATTTTGACCGGGCTGGGCTTTATGGTGATGGGCTTGCTCGACGTGACCATTGGTAACACCGACGGCAACATAATTGATTTTCTGGTCTTTGGAGTCTTGCAGGGCACTGCGACGAAATGGTACCTGGTGCCGGTCGTGGCTGCGATTTGGTTTGTGGTGTACTACTCGGTGTTCCGCTTCGCGATTCTCAAGTTCAACCTGAAAACACCCGGACGTGATGTCGATACGGCTGAAGTGGATAAAGCGCTGGAAGCCACTTTCATCAATGAATCAGGCAAAGGGGCTGCGGTATTGGCCGCGCTGGGTGGCAAAGACAACATCAGTGCGCTGGACAACTGCATTACCCGTTTACGCTTGTCGGTGAAAGACATGTCTCTGGTGGACGATGCCAAACTCAAAGCCCATGGTGCACTGGGGGTAGTGAAACTGGACCAGCACAATTTGCAGGTGGTGATCGGGACTCAGGTTCACCTGGTGAAAAATGAAATGCAGGCCCTCATTTCTGCCAGTTGAGGCTAGACTCGTTCTCCCTCGGCCAGACCTGCGTCTCTGGTTGAGGGAGGTTTACTTCAGGAGGCATAACGATGCAACACTTTGATTTCGATACACCGATTGACCGCACGGGCACGTACTGCACTCAGTGGGACTATGTGCAGGATCGTTTTGGAACGCCCGGGCTGCTGCCGTTTACGATTTCAGACATGGATTTCGCGTCGCCACCGGCGGTGCTCGCCGCACTGAAACAGCGTCTTGATCACCCGGTACTGGGCTACAGTCGCTGGAACCACGACGACTTTAAGTCGTCCATCATCCATTGGTTTCACCAGCGTTTCGACGCAACCATGGAGCCGGAGATGATCGTCTATGGTCCATCGGTTATCTACATGATCTCTAAGCTGATCAGACTCTGGAGCCAACCCGGTGATGGGGTGGTGTTTCACTCACCGGCTTACGATGCGTTTGAACGTATGATCGAAGGCCTGGGCCGAAGTTGCGTCCCGAGTCGCCTGCGAAAAGGCGCAAACGGGTATGAGATCGATTGGGCGGATCTCGAAGCGCAGCTATCTCAGCCGCACAGCCGTGTTTTTTTATTGTGCAGTCCTCACAACCCGACTGGGCGGGTGTGGCGGCGTGACGAGTTAACCAGGCTTGCGCAGCTGTGTGAGAAACATCAGGTGGCGGTAATTTCCGATGAAATCCACATGGACGTCAGCTTTGCAGCGCACACGCCTTTTCAAGGATTTGGTATGACGTCGCCGTGGGCATTGATCACATCGGCCAGTAAGTCATTCAACATTCCGGCCTTAACGGGCGCTTACGGGTTCATTGCCGATCAGCAAAGCCGCGACCGCTATTTGTATACCCTCAAACAAGTCGATGGTTTGTCTTCGCCCGCGATACTGGGGGTGCTCGCGACCATGGCGGCGTATCAACATGGCGCACCTTGGTTAGACGCATTAAGTGAGTACGTTCACGCAAACCATCAGTACGTCAGCATGGTGCTTAATGACGCGTTTCCTTCGGTCGCCTACCAAGTACCGCAGGCCACCTATCTGGCCTGGATTGATTTGTCGTCATTGAATTTGGACATGAATCAGTTGAATCAGTGTTTAATTAAAGACTTTAACGTTGCCATCATGCAGGGCAGTGTTTACGGCCAGAGTGGCTCAGGGTTTGTGCGCCTGAATCTCGGCTGTCCGAGAAGCAAAGTGGAAGCGGGCGTAACGGCGCTCATTGGCGCAATTCGCCAGCAATACTGACTGAGGGTGTGTCCTGGCTATCAAAGAAACTGCCATGATTCATCCACAAACAAAAAGTTGGTCGATTCGTTCAAGACTTTGGTAAATCCACCAAGAAATTGTTGTCATGTTTGTTGATTATTTTTCCTGTTTTACTTTAAATTATTGAAATTTAACAACTTAAAAAGTTGGCATGGTACTTGATATACCTATGGTATGCAGCTCATAACGAGCCCAATCCAATACTAGAGAACACAAGGAAATTGCTATGCCAACTCCAGCTTATATGACTATCAACGGCGAAACTCAAGGTCACATTACTAAAGATACTTTCTCTGCAGATTCTGTCGGTAACACTTGGCAAGAAGCGCACGTTGACGAGTTCCTGGTTCAAGAACTGGATCACGTTCTGACTATTCCACGTGACCCACAAAGCGGTCAGCCAACTGGTCAGCGTGTTCACAAACCAGTTGTGGTAACTAAAGTTCAAGACCGTTGTTCTCCACTACTGTTCAACGCGCTGGTTTCTGGTGAGAAACTGCCTGAGTGTCAGATCCGTTTCTACCGTACTTCTGTACAAGGTAAGCAAGAGCACTACTACACGATCAAACTGATTGATGCTCTGCTGGTAGACATCCAGACTCGCATGAACCACTGTCAAGACGCTGCAACTGCAGACCGTGTGACTGAAGAAGTTCTGAAGTTCACTTACCGTGCAATCGAAGTAACTCACGAAAACTGTGGTACTGCAGGTAACGACGACTGGCGTGCTCCACGCGAAGCGTAATTTGAGCTTAGCGTCAGTAAAAAGGCCAACATTATGTTGGCCTTTTTTGTGTGTGTAGAAATGTTGCCTTCATCCCTTGTGATTGTTTTTGTGTGTGGTGTTTTATGTTTTCCTGGAAATCCTGTTTGGCTGTATGTGTTTCTGTCTGGATGTCGGGTATGTCTGCGGCGATGGCCGCGAGCACGTACGCGTTTGAAACCTTTTCTCCGGACTATTCCGCTCAGTTGACACTCGATGTTGCAAGCCGGTCTGAACGGGATCTCACCTCAGAAAATATTGGTGTTATTACTGTCTTCAATCAAGATGGTCAGCCTGTGATCACGCACTCGGTTGACCAACTGGCCTTGCCATCGGATCTCAGTACGCCCTTACACACCAATGTCCTGCAGATCCCCTACGGTGAACAAAGTGCCTTGATCTATCAGGATCTCAACCTGGACGGACGCAAAGACTTCGCGCTGCAACAAGGTTGGTATTCTTGTTATGGCGGGCCTTCGTTTTCGATTTATCTGGCCGGTGAAGACGGTTCATTTTCCTACAACGAAGCATACAGCGCTCTTGCTTCGCAATATTGCGGAATGTTTAAGGTTGATGCTCAGCAGAGAGCCTTGTTCACCATGACCAAAAGTGGCTGTTGCTGGCATAAGTTTGATGTTTATCGAGCGGAAACGCAGGCGCCGGTTCTGGCCGAATCAACGGTTGTGATACCCGTGGGCATGACCTTCGCCCGTTACACACGCACAACCTATAGCGATGGAAAGAACCCATCCACGGCGCTTTTTTATCTGATGGACGACTTCGCACCACCGGACGATACGCCTCAGACGGTGCTGACTTTTCGTTTGCAGAAAAGTCCGGAGAAGCAAGTGGTGGTGTACATCAGCGATGAAAGAGTCGATTACGCGTTGATCAATGCGGACACTCAACGGGTGGAATTCAGCGCTGAGCTGGCAGCCAACCGCTTACTGGACTGGCAGAGTGATGAACATAAACAAGACAGCGGGCCAATATTTTTGGAGCAGTCAGCCAGATTTGTTTACCGACCCCAGGCACTGAGTTTTCAGTTTGGCAAGACGCGTTACACCATAGTCGATGAGCCACAACGAGTGGGAGTGGACGTACAGCAAGGGCAACAGTCGTTTTTTCTTCGCGGCGATGTTACCAGTCGCAACGGATCCTTGACGCGCCTGAAACAGGCTACGGTGTCGAATCTGAAATTTAACTAACGGTCTCGAGTGTTTTTGCTTTTTATCGCGGGTAAAACTGTTGCTGACTCAGTTCAATTTTTTGTTCCAGCAGCGCGATTAACCGGGTGTTGATCGCCGCGACGGGCGGGTCGATGTCTTTGTCGAGTGGCAGCAAAATCTGCATCTCATACGTCACCGGATGGCGTAGCGGGCGGATGGCAATCTCCGCCTCATTAGCGTCCAGCGCCGATAAACAGCTGCCGACCGCAATTCCGGTACCGCTTTTGACCAGCCTTATGGCCATATCCTGCAACGAGACTGTCCACACTTTACGTGGATGAACGTTGAGTTCGTCTAACGTCAACTGCATCTTCTGGCGAATCGGATCGTGAGGTTCGCCGTAGATGAGAACTTCACCATTCAAATCCTGATAGTCAATCACGTCTAGCTGTGTCAGTGGGTGTGAGGCAGGCAGCGCGCACACGCAGGGCAGAGCATAGTGGCGACTCTGATAACGTGGATCGCGGCGCATGTCGGTCGTGATCGCGAAATCAAATCGACCAGCGATCATGTCGTCCGGGATTTGTGATGAGCGATAAGAATACAGCGCCAGCTCAAGATCCGGGTAGCTTCGTTCCAACTCCATCGCCAGTGCTGGCAGTAGGCTGATGGCAAGTGACGGCATACTGACTATCCTTAACTGACCTGAAACATGTTGATCTTTGAGCTTGTCGGCAAACACTCGCAGATGAGCAAGACCAAGATACACCTTGTCGACCTCATGATAGAACAGCGTGCCCCGACGGGTCGGCAGCAGCCGATTATGCTGACGTTCAAACAGCGCAAACCCGAGCCGGTCTTCCAGTTGCTTGAGCAAGCGGCTGATGGCTGGCTGAGAGATCAGCATTTTTTCAGCCGCTTCGGTCGCGCTGGCTGTTTTCATGGTCCACATGAAGGCTTCTATCTGAGAGTCGGTAAATCCACGGTAAGCCATAACATTTTGTTATCCATTGATAGCGGTAAGTCATTCGTAACTTTCAGAGAAAAGTATATACATTAAAAGAAAGCGAAGTCACCCGAACAACTCGGTTTAAGAATAACAATTTGATATGGATTGATACTCAAGTGTGAGGAAAAGTGATGATTGAACTGCTGAAAAACCAAAATGAGATATTCACTCGATGGCGCCAGGATATTCACCAACATCCAGAACTGGGTTTTGAGGAACAGCGCACAGCAGCGCTCGTGGCGGCGAAGTTACGTGAGTGGGGATTGGATGAAGTACACACCGGGATCGCCAAAACAGGTGTGGTCGGTGTCTTAAAAGGGTGTACGCCATCAGCTCGGGCAATCGGCCTGCGCGCGGATATGGACGCGCTGCCAATGCAAGAAATGAATCACTTCGGCCACGCATCTCAGCATCCGGGCAAGATGCATGGTTGTGGTCATGACGGGCACACCACCATGTTGCTGGCCGCGGCCTGGTATCTGTCCCAGCATCGTGATTTCAGTGGCACCGTACACTTTATTTTTCAGCCGGCAGAAGAGGGACAAGCCGGCGCTGACGCCATGATCAAAGACGGTCTGTTTGAGCGTTTTCCATGTGATCGTGTGTATGGCATGCACAACATGCCGGGCATTCCTGCCGGACATATCTGGCTGCGTGAAGGGCCGATGATGGCCAGTTCGGATCGCTTTGTGATCGACATTCGTGGCAAAGGCGGTCATGCGGCGATGCCTCAGTTTTCGGTTGACCCCACGTTGGCGCTGAGTAACATCATTCTGAGCGCACAGTCGATTGTAGGACGAAATATATCGCCGCTCGACGCAGCTGTGGTGTCGTTCACGGATGTACACGCTGGGTCAGGGACACACAATGTGATTCCGGATACCGCCAGCTTAAAGGGCTGCATTCGGGCGTTTGATGACAGTGTGCGTCAACTGGCGGTAGAAAAACTCGGTCATATCGTACAAACCGCGGCTGCGGTGTATGGGGCTGAGGCCACATTCACGATTCTGCCGGGCAGTTATCCGGCGACGGTTAATCATGCTCAGCCGACGCAACTGGCGGCTGATGTGGCAAAGGCTTTGGTGGGGGAAGAGAATGTCGATGATCATTGTGTCCCGCTTTCGGGCAGTGAAGACTTCTCTTTTATGCTTCAAAAAGTGCCGGGCTGTTATTTGTTCCTGGGCAACGGTGAAGAAGGCCAGAAAGGCGGCGTCTGCGTGCACAACCCTGGCTATGACTTTAATGACGCCATTATTCCAACCGGCGCATCTTTATTTGTAGAACTGGTGAAACGAGAACTCACCGCCGCATAACGCCAGAACCTGCTGGCGCTATCTTTCAGGGATTGCCTTCTGGCTCCAGGATAAACAACATGTGCCGGCGCAGGCTGGCGGTTTTGGTTATCCGCACACCTTCCAACACCGTTTCATAAGGCTGCTGTTCACTCATGGAGCGGAAGCCTTGTGAAATGGTATCGCGCAGCAGTTCAAAGTTCAGTGTCGGGATAACTGCGTTGAGCCATAAACATTCTGCCAGCACCATATCGGCGATGGCGTCTCTGTCGCCCTGATAACGGGCTTGGTATGCCGGGATATCAATATCTAGCGCCAGTTTATAGACCTGATCCTTGCCGTCAGTATTTTCAATGCTCGATACCATCAGACTCATGAAGTGATCCGGATAGTGGTAACGATAAACCCGGAACGTTCCGCCCATTTGGTCGTACATGTAAGCAAGATCCGACACTTCGTATGCGCCGACCGCCGCCGCAATGCTGTCATCGGCGGGGGGATTGCTGTCAAACCAGTCTTGGATTTCCTGTGCTTCCTCTTGAGAAAGCGTTTTCAGGTAGTCCTGCATGCTTTGCCTCTGGAGCTTGTCCGGGACAATGACGATTCCGGGGGCAAGCGCCCGGGCGTTGAGATTATAAGTATCCACAATCTCGTCAACGCTTTTTCCTAACGTTGCGACGCTCCAGTCGAAAGCGTCATGACGGATCACAATCTGGTTGGGTGATGCGGTGGGCTCGCTGGAAGACGTCGCTGGTGTTTGGCTGCAGCCAGCGGCTAGCAGTATCGCGCTCAGGGCAAATGCGCCTGAAGACCAGCGCCAGAAAAGTCGGGGTACCATAATCTGCTCACATTCCGTGTTGAGACTTTTATCCTAGCACGTCCGATAGCGGAATGCGCTGACGCTGACCTTTGCGTCAGGTATAAAAAAACCTTCTCCCCAATCAGGCAGGACTTGGTCTGGGGAGAAGGTTGAAATCGACGCGATTAGATAGTGCTTAGAAGTGGTAGTTCACCATTGCACCAACCGCCCATTGGTTTTTGCTGTCGACCAACGGTGAGTCAGAGATCTCAGAGCCCAGGCGTGAGTATGCGGCAGACTGTGTGACTTCAAGGTTTTTGGTGATTGGCACTACCAACTGGTAACCAGCGCCATATGAGAAGGTACCATCGCCCTTGTACGCTTTGCGGGTTGCTGTCTGCTCTTTGTCGCGAACACCAAAGTAGTAGTCGACGTAATCTTTGCTCTGATACGTCACACCAGCAAATGGCACGAAATCGACAGAGCCCAGTTCAATCACGTGTGCGTATTTTACGCCAGTCAGGAAGCCTTTATAACGGCCCGAAACATCATGTTGATAGAAGGTTGAGACCGTGCCATCGCCCAGTTTAACGTCGGCGTTCAGGCCCATGTCCAGGCTGAGTTTACGGTCTGACATGCCTTTCAGTACGTCGGCGTCTTTGGCTTCGTACATCAGGCCGCTGGTGCCCAAATAGGCGCTCAGGTTCAGCAGATCGTCATTGTTCCCGAAGAAGCGGTAGTTCACGCCGCCAAAGTCAGCGTTGAAATCTTCTCCGTGGTAACCGAAGTTCAGCATAGGTGCCCAGTTTTTGTCCTGGCCCTTGTACAGGTCGTTGCTGTAAGCGGCGCCTGCGCCGACTACCCAACTGCCTTCGTGTGTGTAAATGTTACCGTTGCGAATATAGGTGTCCCCCGCGTAGGCGTGACTAGCAAGTAACGTTGCTGAAATTAGGAGTGCTAGCTTTTTCATCAGATTTACCTTTATTGTGTTCAGGTGATTTGTTTTGAACACTGTACAAAATAAAAGGATCAACGTCTGTCGGGTTGTGTATGGATATGTATGCTGTAAGCCGAAGAACAGTCAGAATGTGTCTGATCGACGGTCAGAGAAAGGCCGGGAGCCTGAACTCCCGGTTGTTTAGTCGATGAAATCGGCGGTTTGAGTAATGCAGTGTTGAGTCAGTTGCTGATAGCAGTTCTGCATGGTTTGAATGAAGTGACTGGCATCCTCAAAATGGCGGATCGGTTCACCGATGACCACGTCACAATTGAATGGGACCAGCATTGCGGTGCCTTTTGGCAGTGAGCGGCCGAGACCGCGCATCACCACTGGTGTGACACTGCACTGTTCGTGCTGTCTGAGTAAGTGATAGATGCCTTTTTTCAAGCCGCTCATGATTTCCGGCTCGCCGCGGCTGCCTTCCGGGAAAATGATCAGAATGTCGCCGTTACGCAGCGCCTGGTGGCACTGGTCGAATATGGCATCTCGCTGCTCCCGGGTCGGAGAGCGGCGGATAGGAATGATGCCAATCACGTTTAATGACAGCCAGGCGATCAGTTTATTCGCCAGAAAGTAATCGGCGGCTGCGACCGGGCGTACCTTGTGAACCATGCTGATTGGAAATAACGCCAGCAACACTAAGGTGTCCAGGTGGCTGTTGTGGTTCGCGGCCACAATCACCGGCCCGTGTGTGGGCAGGTTCTGGCGCTGAATGATATTCAGACCGAGGCCGATAAACACCAGTGGCTTGACAATCAGCAGCACAAACAACATTTTCGGAATCGTTGCCATACGCGCCTCAGTAGTAGAGATAGTAAATGTAATGGAAAAATAGCGGTGCGGTAAACATCAGGCTGTCGATCCTGTCTAATATGCCACCGTGACCAGGAATGAACTGGCTGGTGTCCTTGATTTGCAGATCCCGCTTGACCGAGGAAATCACCAGATCACCGATAAAACCACTGAACGCGATGATCACGCCGGCCACCAAACCTTGCACAGAATTAAGCGGGGTCAGGTAGGGCGCGATAAAGTAGGCCGCGGTGATCACGGTGGCAGCACCGCCGATAAACCCTTCCCAGGTCTTGTTCGGGCTCACTTTTGGCACGATCTTATGTTTGCCGAAAGATTTACCCCATACATACTGACAAACGTCATTGAACTGAGTGAAGACCAGCAAAAATAGCAGCATGCCCATTGAGCCTGCATTCGGATTCAGATCTGGCAGCACCAACAGGTAGGCCATGTGGCTGATACAGAACACCGTCAGCATCAATGCCCAGTGAATGATGCCAGCTGAACGGATAAATCCTTTGGTGTCACCAATCAGCACCATCACCATTGGCAGGTATAAGAAGACGTAGACGGGAATGAAAATGATGAACATGCCATACCAACCAATCGCCAGCCAGTAATACTGGAAAGGAATGGCAAGGTACGCCCAGAAGATCACCCGTCGGTCGGTCATGCGGGTAGGCACAATCGAGAGGAACTCCTTCAGGGCCATAAAACTGAGAAAGCCGACAAAGAACAAGGTGTAGTGCAGCGGCAGGTAAAGCACCACAAAAATGATACCAATCATCCACCACCAAGAGCGGATACGCAGCTTGAGTTCAAGGTAGTCACGGTCTTGATGGCGGCGAGATAGCCACAGATATACCAGAGTGCCGATGATCAGCACACCGAGGATAGCGATCATCAGATACAGAGAATGAGATGGGATCTTAGTCATGGGTATTCGTCTCCTGTGCTGCGGCCTGATGGGCTTTCGCATGGAAGATGCCACTTAGACGGCGCCAGGTGGTGATAATCGCTCCCACCACCATTACTGTCAGTGCTGCGTCCATTAAATAGCCAAACCAAGCTGGAAGAAGTGCGAATTGGTGATGAACGAACAGCAGCATCAAAGTGATTGTCAACAGCGCCATACGGTGCTGTTTGGCCATCGGGCCTCTGAAATCGGCGTCGCAGCCCATACTCACACCCAGTACCCGGACGTAAGCAGTCAGCACCGCGAGTAACGCGGCCAGCCACGCCAAAGACATGGCAAACTCCGACTGAGCCGCCAACCCGGCAGCCACAATAAACAGAGGATCGGCGATCCGATCCGGCACGTCGTTAAACAGTTCACCAGCCGGCGTTTTTTTCCCGCCTTCGACCGCGACCATGCCATCAAACAGATTACACAATAGCCGTAGTTGGATGCATGCGGCGGCAGCGAGCAACCAGAGCGCATGGTGTCCGTTATCATAGGCCACCAGAGTGGCGGCACCGAGCAGCGCAAAAACGATGCTCATCAGAGAGATGTGATTCGGAGTGATGTTTTTGCGACTGAGCCATACGGCGACTCGTCGGGTTAGGGCCACATCGCGCACGGCCAACGGCCGGCGGTTTGCATCCGAATCTGGCTGGTTATCCATATAAGCCTCACAGACATTGAGAAATAATTAAAATAAGTGCGCTGCATTATATGAGAATAAGTGCATTCAAAAACATTATTTTTGTCGCTTTGTTGTACAAATTCGGAATAAGTCGTGGCAGTGATGCCGCCACGGCTGCGTAATTTTTGTGATGAAATCCATCGTCTTAAGATTGATACTTGCCGTTTCCCCTTTTTGTGAAGAAAAGTAAACTTGACATATAGTAAGTCAGGCTTACTATTTGGTGTGAAGTTAATCACGTTTCTTATTCATTACAGGTGGCGATCATGGGACAGATTCATGTGGGGTATTTGCTTTCGGATGTATGGCGCTTGATCCGCAAGCGTTTTCATCAAGACCCTAATATTCAGGCCATGACGCTTTCACAAGCGAAAGCGCTGAACCTGATTTCACGTCACGAAGGCATCAAACAGGTCGAACTAGCGGATCTGTTAGAGATCAAACCCATGAGTGTCGTGCGGGTAATTGACCAACTGGTCAGCGAGGGCCTAGTCGAGCGGCGTCCTAACCCCAATGACCGCCGCGCCCATTTGTTGTACCTCAAGCCTGCCGCCAGTGAGCAACTGGCCATCATCAGTTCGGTTGGCAATACCATCTGGGCGGATGCACTCGAGGGCCTGAGTGAAGAAGAGAAAAACCAGTTTATTCGCACACTCAACCGAATTCACCACAATCTCGCGAAGTAAGTGAGGAAAATGACATGTCTCAACCAGTGACAACAAATCCCGAAGCCAGTCAGCTTGCGCCCAAAAATCACAAGAAAAAACGTCTGATGCTGTTGTTGGTCGTCCCAGCCATCGCCATTGCGGCGTCAGTGGGCATTTACATGCATGGTGGCCGCTATGTGGAAACCGACAACGCGTACGTCAAAGCCGACAAAACGCTGATCAACGCAGAAGTGTCCGGCCGGATCATCAATGTGCCGGTGGATGAAAATCAACCAGTGAAAGCCGGCGATCTCTTGTTCCAGATTGATCCCGAACCTTATGAGATAGCGGTTGCCCAGGCACAGGCAAACCTGAAGAGTACGGCAGTGGACCTCAATACCACCAAAGCCGAATATGACAGCAAGTTGGCCAACATTGACACCTCACGCAGTCAGTTGGCGTACGCCAAACGTGAAGAAAAGCGTCAGGCGAACCTGAAGAAAAACGGTTACAGCTCAGACTCACAGTACGATGCGGCGCATCAGAAAACGCTGTTGATGGAGCTGGAAGTCAACACCTTACAAAAACAACTCAAACAGGTAGAAGCCAGCTACGGCGGCGACATTCGGGCACCGATCGAAACCAACCCACACTATAAGAAAGCGCAGGCCGATCTGGCGAAAGCAGAAAACGATCTGAAGCACGTGAATGTGTATGCGCCGGCCGACGGGGTGGTGAGCAAAGTGATAGAGAAAGGGGAGTACGCCTCTCCGGGCACGATCGCAATGGTTCTGGTGGCCGATTCGCACCTCTGGGTCGAAGCCAACTTTACTGAAAAAGAGCTGACGAACATTCGTCAGGGACAGGAGGTGGAAATCAACGTTGATTATGCACCGGATTATACCTGGCATGGCAAAGTGGCCAGTCTGAGCCCTGCCACGGGAGCGGAGTTTTCGGTTATTCCGGCTCAGAACGCCACCGGTAACTGGGTTAAGATTACTCAGCGGGTTCCTGTCCGTATCCAGATTGAAGATGCTCAAGATGCACCCACGCTGCGTGCTGGTTTGAGTGCGGTGGTGACGGTGGACACCCAGCATCATCGCGAGCTTTCGCTCTGATAAGGAGGGCACATGGCTGTTGCTGAACGCGCTCCTGTGGAACAGGGCGATATAGCCAAACGCGGATTTGTCACCCTGTCGGTGATGCTCGCCACCATTATGCAGGCATTGGATACCACCATTGCCAATGTAGCGTTGCCCCATATGCGAGGTGCGATGGGAGCAACACAGGATCAGATCTCCTGGGTACTGACGTCTTACATCGTGGCAGCCGCGATTGCGATGCCGTTGACCGGTTTTGTTGCCGCGCGAATCGGGCGCAAACGTCTGTTTAGCTACTCAGTGATTGGTTTTACGGTCGCGTCGATGTTGTGTGGTGCGGCGCAGTCACTGGAACAAATCGTGCTGTTCCGTTTGTTACAGGGGATATTTGGGGCCAGTCTGGTGCCGCTGTCTCAGTCGGTGCTGTTGGACACGTACCCGCGTGAACAACACGGGTCGGCGATGGCGATGTGGGGCGTCGGCGTGATGGTCGGGCCTATCCTCGGCCCCTCGCTGGGCGGCTGGCTGACCGAATATTACAACTGGCGCTGGGTGTTTTACATCAATATCCCGTTTGGCATTCTGGCCTGGATGGGGATCTCAGCCTTCGTCAAAGAGACGGAGTTGGATCCCAAGCGTCGTTTTGATCTGTTCGGTTTTGCTTTGCTCAGTCTGGCGATCGGCAGTCTGCAGATGTTTCTTGACCGGGGGGAGTCGCAAAACTGGTTTGAGAGCATGGAGATAGTGCTTGAGGCGGCGCTGGCCGGCTTAACCATGTATCTGTTTATCGCTCATATGTTTACGGCTCGTAAGCCGTTCCTGGAACCGCAAATGTTCAGGGACCGAAATTTCAGCGTCGGGTTGTTATTTGGCTTTATGCTCGGGGTGATCCTGCTGGCGACCATGGCACTGCTGCCGCCGTTTTTGCAGGGATTGATGAATTATCCGGTGATTGATGTCGGTATTTTGCTGACCCCACGCGGTTTTGGCACCATGGCAGGAATGATGATTGTCGGCCGGATTGCCAATAAAGTTGACCTGCGTTACGTGATTGCTATCGGTTTGCTGCTGATGATCGTGTCGTTGTGGGAGATGACACTGTTTTCGGTCGATGTGACCAAATGGGACATCATCCGGACCGGGATTGTACAAGGCTTGGGGCTGGGGTTGACGTTTGTGCCGCTGTCTACGCTGACGTTCTCAACGCTGCCGGCATCGTTTCGTAATGAAGGTACGGCGCTGTTCAGCTTGATTCGTAACATCGGCAGCAGTATCGGTATTTCGATTGTGACCACTTACTTATCGCATCGGATGCAGATCAATCATGCGGTATTTTCAGAGTACATCACGCCGTTTAATACAGGCCTGCAACAGGCGATGCAACATGGTATGTACAACATTCACTCGGACATCGGTTTGGTCAGCGTCAACACAGAAGTCACCCGTCAGGCGGCTATTCTCGGGTATCTGCAGGATTTTCGGTTCATGATGTTTGTGGTGCTGGCGATGTTTCCGTTGCTGGGGCTATTGAGTAAACCCCAGCGCAGAGCGTAATACGAGCGGCACCTTGTCAGTAAAACCCGGCTTAGGCCGGGTTTTTATTTGCCTGAAGGTAACGTGAGAGTTGTGTCGTTAAGGGGGATTGTTCATAATGTTACATGTAACATTACTGATAATTCACACGTTTATGGCGCAAGCAAACAAGAAAACCCGCACCACACTGCAAGATGTCGCCGATCAGGTTGGCGTCACGAAAATGACCGTATCGCGCTATATGCGTAATCCCGAATCGGTGGCTGAGAAAACCCGCGAAAAAATTGCCAGGGTGATTGAAGAGATGGGCTACATCGAGAACCGCGCGCCGGCGATGTTGTCAAAGTCATCCAGTAAAGCCATTGGGATTTTGCTGCCTTCTTTGTCCAACCAGATTTTTGCCTCATTCGTACAGGGAATTGAATCGGTGACCAACGCCAACGGATACGAAACGCTGATTGCCCACTTCAGTTACGATCAGGACGAAGAGGAGCGCAAAATTGCGTCGCTGTTGTCGTATCAGGTTGACGGCCTTATTCTGACCGAAAGCCACCACACCAAACGCACCTTGCAGATGATCCAGAGCGCCGGTGTGCCTGTGGTTGAAACCATGGAGCTGCCGGAGCATCCGATTGATATGGCCGTGGGAATGAACCACGTCGACGCGTCCTATCAGGCGGTAAAACAGATGCTGGCGGCGGGTAAGCGCACCATCGTGTATTTTGGCGCGCGGCTGGATACCCGGACCAAACTGCGGATGCAGGGCTACGATCAAGCGATGCAGGAAGCCGGGCTGACCCCAAAACACATACTGACGGGGGACCATTCGAGCTTCTCTTTGGCGCAAACCTTGTTGGATACGGCGCTGCAACAGTATCCGCAACTAGACGGTGTGTTCTGCACCAACGACGATATCGCCATCGGCACCATTTTGTCTGCGCAGCAGCGGGGGATGGAGGTGCCGGCACAACTGTCGGTCGTTGGCTACAACGCGCTGGACATCGGCCAAAGTATCCGGCCAAAGCTCACCAGTGTGGATACTCCGCGTTACGAGATCGGTGAGCGAAGTGCGGAACTGCTGATTGCCGCGCTCAAAGGGACACGGCCTGAGCAGTGTCGGGTGGATATTGGTTACCGAATTACCGATGGTGACAGCGTCTGAGCCGCTGCGGGATTGTGAGGGAGTGTGATGTCACATCAGTTGGACAATTTGGATCTCGATCTGATGCGCTTACTCAAAGCGGTGGTCGATAACAAGAGCATTAAACTGGCCGCGATGCAGTTGGGTATTTCTCAGCCCAGTGCCAGTCGAGGAGTGATGAAGCTCAAACAGGTGTTCAATGACCCGTTGTTTGTGCGCAAAGCGCACGGCGTGGAGCCGTCGCCGATGGCGGTGCGTCTGGCGGCTGAGTTTGACAACATGCTGGCGCCATTGGAAAAAGTGCTGCTCGAATTTGAGGAGTTTGATCCCGAGCGTTATACCGGTCATATCTCGCTGGTGGTGGATCCGTATTTGATGGACGAGCAAGGCCAGACCTTGCTGACCTGTTGCTATCAGGCATTTCCTCAGGCCACGTTTACCTTCGCCAGCTGGACAGCCTACAGCCAGGATGAAATGCTGGAAGGGGTTCACGACTACTGCATCCTCGATCAGGAAACTGACATCGCAAAAGACATTTACATGCGTCCGTTGTTCAGTGAAAAAAGAGTCATACTGGCTCGGAAAAATCACCCCACTCTGAGCGAAACCAACGACTGGGAAACAGTGGCGAGTTTGCCACTGGTCTCATTGCCAGCTCCAGCGTCGTACAAACCACTGTGTACGGTCGAGTCTGAATACCAGCGCATGGGGTACGAGCCGGATGTGGTGTTGAAGTCTTATAATCTACGGGTCGCGTGTCAGATGTTGCTGGAAACCAATGCGATCATGTTTGCCAGCAACAGCTCAGCCCGCCTGATGCCCGAACTGGCGTCTTATACCATGCCGCCTGTCAATCGGGAGTTCAGCCATTTTGTTGTATCCGGAGGATATTTACAGGTCTACCGAAATCATCCGTTGCATCAGTACCTCCATCAAGTCCTACAGCAGGTATTTGCCCAGTAAGGTGCATGGATTTGCTTAATAAGATATTCAAAAATGAATATCTCAATTACCTGTTCTCTTTTCTTACTGCACGATAATCTTGAAACCACAGAAGAGAAGAGTTGCTTTATATCTTACCAATCTGACGTTTCAATTATTCCGTCTGGCCAGACGTATCAGTTAAACCCAGCTGTAATACGCAATTCTCCGTTATGCATATTTTTAAGAACTTGTAGAAGGTGAATTATGTTTCTTGCACGAATATTTCTGTTATTAGCCATCTCGGCTGAGGTGGCGGGCACCAGTACCATGAAGCTGATTGGCGTGCATGGTTCCTTGTGGGGCTATGTTGTGATGTACGCTCTGATTTCGGTGTCGTATTACTTTCTTTCACTGGCGGCGAAGAAGATCGCCATCGGTGTGGCGTACGCGGTTTGGGAAGGGCTGGGCATTGCTCTGATCACCCTGGTGGCGCTGTTCCTGTTCGATGCAGATTTGAACGCTCAGGAGCTGATTGGCTTGGCGATGGCCGTTGTCGGAATTGTGATGGTGACCAGTGGGGAGCAGCACAGTACCCCAGCCGACAAGACATCGATCTCAACGACGGTGAGGTGTGAATCATGAATCAATTTATGACGCTCTCGTTTGGTTTTGTGGTGCTGGCGGCGATTGTCGACATTATGGCCAACATGGCGCTGACCCGCTCGGATGGTTTTCGCCATAAAATCTGGGGTGTGACAGCGATTGCCTTGGTACTGGCTGCCTTTACCCTGTTAGCTCAGGCTGTGAAAGAGATTGATCTGGCCGTGGCGTATGCCTCCTGGGGAGCGATTGGTATCCTCGGCACGGCTGTGGGCGGTTCAATCCTGTTTAAGCAAAAACTCAAACCGATAGGCTGGGCTGGGATCTTTGTTGTCATTATGGCGGTGGTGGTGATGAAAACGGCCTAAGCGCAAAACAAAGAAAGGGCGGAAAAACCGCCCTTTTTCATTTTCCAATCACACGATGAAACTGGCTCCGTCCTCTGCGCTGGACACCGTTTGTCGCATCACCCGAAACAGATCGCGCCCCCAGGTGGACTGGTCAGTATCGGCGTTGGTTTCCCCAGCCTGACGCCCGTCCATCTCAGAGAGATTTTGTAACACGCCAGACTGGCAGTCGAGCCGCACCATATCGCCATTTTTGATCAGACCAATCGCACCACCACGCAGGGCTTCTGGTGAAACATGAATCGCGGAAGGGATCTTGCCCGAGGCGCCAGACAGACGCCCGTCCGTCACCAACGCAACCTGATAACCCGCCTTTTGAATGTTCCCCAGAATCGGCATCAGCTTGTGTAGCTCTGGCATACCGTTGGCCGCCGGACCATTGTGTGTCACGACGACGACACAATCACGATTGAGCGCTCCCCGTTGATAGGCTGCCTCGACCTCATGTTGACAGCGAAATACCACGGCAGGCGCTTCAATGCACTGCTGATCCTGTTTCACCGCCGATACCTTGATCACCGCACGTCCGAGGTTGCCACTGAGCACCCGGGTGCCACCCGTGTTCTGGAAAACCTCACCGTCTGCGGCGATCACCTCGGCATTCTGTGTCCCATGGCAAGCCGTCCAGCCCAGCTTGCCATGGACTAAGTCTGGTTGGCTGAGCTGATCATCAAAGGTGCCGAATACGGGGGTGACGTCGCGGTGAAGCAACTGTGACAGATCCAGCCTTCTCATCAGGGCGGGGACGCCGCCGGCTTGCTGGAAGGCATTCATGTCTGCCGGACCGTTTGGGTATACCCTGGCCAGCAACGGGACCACATCCGACAGGTCACTGATATCTTGCCAGGTCAGCATCAGACCAGCCGCCCGGGCAACCGCGACCATGTGAATGGTGTGGTTGGTGCTGCCACCAGAGGCGAGTAAGGCGACGATGCCATTGATCAGGCTGTGCGCTGTGACCACATCGGCCAGTGGCCTGAAATGGGCAGAGCCGGATGTCATGGCGGCGACTTTTATTGCCGCTGCGTCGGTCAATGCCTGGCGAAGCGGCGAATGTGGGTGAACAAACGCCGAGCCGGGCAACATCAGCCCCATGGCTTCAAAAACCAGCTGATTGGTGTTGGCGGTGCCATAGAACGTGCAGGTGCCGGGGGAGTGGTAGGCGCGGCATTCCATGTCCAGTAGCTTTTCCTTACCCACTTCGCCTGCGGCGTATTTCTGGCGAATATCCACTTTTTCTTCGTTACTGATCCCGGTTGCCATCAGGCCGGCGGGTACAAAGGCGGTGGGCAGGTGGGCATAACTGAGTGCGCCCATCAGTTGACCGGGCGCGATTTTGTCACAGATCCCAAGCAGCAGGGTTGCATCGAAAACGTTGTGGCTGAGTGACAGCGCCGTGGCCTGAGCGATCAGATCGCGCGAGAACAGTGACATGTCCATGCCCGGCTGCCCTTGAGTGACGCCGTCGCACATGGCGGGCACGCCTCCCGCAACCTGAGCGGTATGCCCATACTGGGCGAGCACCGCTTTGATTTGATCCGGATAGTGCTGGTAGGGCTGATGTGCACTCAACATGTCGTTGTAAGCGTTGATCAGCGCGACATTGGCGTGGGTAAAGTCGAGGATCTGTTTTTTTTCGCTTGAGCAGGAGGCGGCGACGGCGTGCGCCAGATTGCCACAGGATAAACCAGTGCGGCCCTTGCCAGTCCGGGCCTGCTCTTGTGTGCGGCACAGAAACGCAGCGCGCGAGTCTCGACTGCGCTCAATCAACCGCTCAGTCACGGCAAGGACGGTCGGATGGGTCATGCGGCGGCCTCACTCTGTTTGAGCAACAGTTCTGCGGCGTGCGCCACCACGTCATCAATCGATCCCTCGATGCTGACCACTAGTGTGCCTGCTTCGTTGTCCGGGCGCTCCAGTGTTTCGAACTGGCTTTTGACCATGTTCTCTTTCATAAAGTGCCCCTGACGCTGGCGCATACGTTCAAGGATCAGCGCCATATCGCCATCCAGAAATAAGAACGTGACATTCTGGTTGCCATCGCGGATCTGGTCACGGTACTTCTGCTTAAGGGCGGAACAGACGATAATGCCGTGCTCATTCTTGTTTTCCAGGCTGTAGGCAGCATCACGAATGCGCTCCAACCACGGTTTCCGATCGTCATCATCCAGCGGTTGGCCCGAGGCCATTTTTTGAATATTTGCTCTAGGGTGGAGGTCATCACCATCGATGAATTTACGTCCCAGCTTTGCTGCCAGTTGTTCACCAATTGTACTTTTACCACAAGCACATACGCCCATTACAATGACGCTACTACCAGCCATAACGACTCCTTTAAACCAAATTTGCGCGTGATCTCATTTTTAAAATTCACTTCAAAATATGGGTTTATCTTATTTATGTTATCGGTAACATGTTACCGGTAACGTAAATAAATGTGAACTATAACACAAACAATAATTCTGAAAGGTGAACACATGGAGCACATCGCCCAAACATCAGATCCTACGTATCTGTTAACCGTGGCAGCGATAGCAATTGCAGCGCTGCTGGTCTTAATCATTAAGCTGAAAGTTCACGCTTTCGCTTCTTTAACTCTGGTCAGTTTAGGCACTGCCATCGCCACTGGCGTCACCACGGACAAAGTGGTGCCGACCATGCTGAGTGGTTTTGGCGGCACACTGGCTTCGGTGGCATTGCTGGTTGGCCTGGGAGCCATGATCGGTAAGATTTTAGAAGTGACGGGCGGTGCAAAAGTACTGGCCGACACTCTGATTGGCCGCTTCGGAGAAAAGCGTGCGCCGCTAGCGCTTGGGATAGCGTCTTTGTTGTTTGGCTTCCCCATCTTCTTTGATGCGGGATTGGTTGTGATGATGCCGATCATTTTCAGTGTCGCGAAGCGTTTCGGTGGCTCTCCGCTGAAATATGCGTTGCCATCGGCTGGTGCTTTTGCTGTGATGCACGCCTTTGTGCCGCCTCACCCAGGCCCGGTTGCCGCGGCGGATCTGCTCGGCGCTAACATCGGTCTGCTGTTGTTCATCGGTATTCTGGTTGCGATCCCGACTTGGTATCTGGGTGCCTACCTGTTTGGTCTCTATTCAGGGAAGAAGTTCGATATTCCGCTGTCGAAAGCGTTTTTCAACACCGATGCCATTATCGATGAAGCCAAATTGCCTAAGTTTGCCACCGTCATGACCATCCTGATCCTGCCAGTGTTGCTGATTTGTCTCGACACGGGGTTGAATACGCTCTCCGTAGCGGGGGTCATTGACGGTCAGTCTCCGGCGGTCGAGCTGCTGCGTATGCTGGGTAAAACGCCAATCGCGCTATTGATCACACTGCTTGCCTGTATGCTGGTGTTTGCTAAAGATTACGGTATGGCGAAGTTGGAAAAATTGTGTGGTGACTCTCTGGCGCCGATCTGTGCCGTGATTCTGGTGACAGGTGCAGGTGGGATGTTCGGTGGCGTTTTACGTGCGAGCGGTATTGGTGATGCACTGGCGGGCGTGCTGGCTGATACGGGGATGCCTGTGATTGTGGCAGCGTTTGTGATCTCAACCTGTTTGCGTGTGGCGCAGGGCTCTGCAACGGTGGCGCTGACCACCACGGCGGCCCTGATTGCGCCAACGATCGCCGCCACAGTAGGCTTGAGTGAACTGGATCTGTGCTTTATCGTGATCGCCATTGCTGGTGGCGCAACCGTCCTGTCACACTTTAACGACTCAGGTTTCTGGCTGGTGTCACGCCTGCTGGAAATGGATGAAAAAACCACACTGAAGACGTGGACAGTGATGGAAACTTTACTTGGTGGCATCGCATTTATTATCGTTGCAACATTAAGCTTTATTCTTTAGAGGTTCTTTATGACAACCATTGAACAACGATTGAGAGAAATCAAAATCGTCCCTGTAATCGCGATCAATGACGTCGCCCAAGCTGTGCCGCTGGCGAAAGTACTGGTAGAAAATGGCCTGCCGTGTGCAGAAGTGACCTTCCGCACGGACGTGGCCGCAGAGTCAATTCGCCAGATGCGTCAGGCGTATCCGGAGCTGCTGATCGGGGCGGGGACGGTACTGACGACCGCGCAAGTGGATCAGGCTATTGACGCCGGCGCAGATTTTATTGTCAGCCCGGGGCTGAATCCGACCACGGTGAAATATTGCCAGCAACGTGGCATTGCGATCATCCCGGGGGTCAACAACCCAAGTTTGGTTGAGCAGGCAATGGAGCTCGGCCTGCGTACGCTGAAATTCTTCCCGGCTGAGCCATCAGGCGGTGTCTCGATGCTCAAAGCACTGACGGCCGTTTATCCGGTGAACTTTATGCCTACCGGTGGCGTAAACCCGAATAATGTAGCCAACTACCTGGCTCTGAATTCAGTGGTGGCTTGTGGCGGAACCTGGATGGTGCCGACCGACCTGATGGACAAGGGAGACTGGGCAGGTATTGCCGAACTGGTGCGCGCTTTATAGGGCGTGTGCGGCACGAATACGAAAACGGCGACCGAAGGTCGCCGTTTTTTTGTTTATAGATTTTGCCTATCGAATAGATAGTTACAAGCAATTTTCTTTAAGTAGGGGAGCATGGGAATATAGTTTCCGAAAGCAAGACATGGCAAAGCCAATAACTAAAAGGAAAGCAAAGATTATGATTAATACTAAGATCAAACCATTTAGCGCAACAGCATACAAATCTGGCGATTTCGTTGACATTACAGAACAAGATGTTTTGGGCAAATGGGCGGTATTTTTCTTCTACCCAGCGGACTTTACATTCGTTTGTCCGACTGAGCTGGGCGACCTGGCTGACCACTACGAAGAGCTACAAAAGCGCGGCGTAGAAGTGTACTCAGTGTCGACTGACACTCACTTCACGCACAAAGCATGGCACGACAGCTCAGACACTATTGGCAAAATCAACTACTTCATGCTGGGTGACCAGACTGGCACCATCACCAACAACTTTGGTGTGATGCGTGAAGGTCAGGGTCTGGCAGACCGTGCGACTTTCCTGGTTGACCCAGAAGGTGTGATTCAGGCGATGGAAATCACCGCCGAAGGCATCGGCCGTGACGCAGAAGATCTGATGCGTAAAGTGAAAGCGGCTCAATACGTTGCGGCTCACCCAGGCGAAGTATGCCCGGCTAAATGGAAAGAAGGCGAAGAAACGCTGGCGCCTTCTCTGGACCTGGTTGGCAAAATCTAACCACGCCTAATCTATAAACATTTGATTACGTTTTAAATTAAAGAGTGGACCGAGTGTTTTACCTGACGACCTAAATGCCCGGTTCGCTCTCCCTTTTATCCAGAGTGACCACTCTTAAGAATCAATAACAAAAAGGTATTCCCGTATGCTAGACCAAGCGATCAAGCAGCAGTTATCACAGTATCTGACAAATTTAAAAGAAGACGTCCGTTTAGTGGTCAGCCTAGATGAAAGCAAAGGCTCACAAGACATCCTCGCTTTGGCTAATGAAATTGCGGAGCTGAGTGAATTGATCAGCGTTGAACGTGACGACGCAGCCAGTGAACGTAAGCCGGTTATGGCCGTGACCAACCCGAAATCGGGCACGCAGTTGCGTTTTGCCGGTGTGCCTATGGGGCATGAGTTCACCTCGCTGGTGCTGGCGCTGCTGCACTCTGGCGGTCATCCGATCAAACTTGAACCGGCGGTCATTGAACAAATCGCCAAGCTGGATAAAAAGCTCGATGTTGAGGTGTTTATCTCGCTCTCATGTCAGAACTGTCCGGATGTGGTCCAGGCATTTAATATGATGGCGGCCATCAACCCGGATATCCGCGCGACCATGATCGATGGTGCGTTGTTCCAGGACGAAGTGAAAGCGCGAGACATCATGGCGGTGCCGAGTGTGTTCATTAACGGTGAACTGTTTGGTCAGGGCCGTATGACATTGAACGAGATTCTGAACCAGTTAGATGATGGTGCGGCTGAAAAAGCGGCGGCCAGCTTGAATGAAAAAGATCCGTATGATGTGTTGGTTGTTGGCGGAGGACCTGCGGGCGCAGCGGCGGCAATTTACGCAGCACGTAAAGGCATTCGTACTGGTATTGTCGCCCAGCGTTTAGGCGGTCAGGTAATGGATACCATGGCGATTGAGAACTTCATCTCTGTGCAACGTACCGAAGGTCCAAAGCTGGCAGCCAATATGGCGGAGCACCTTAAAGAATATGGGGTGGACATCATTACAGAGCAACAAGCAGACAAATTGATGGGCGCGGAATTTACCAATGACGGTAAAGTCCATGTCAATCTGCAAAGCGGCGCCACACTGAAAAGTCAAAGTGTCATCTTGAGCCCGGGTGCTCGTTGGCGTGAAATGAACGTACCGGGTGAGCAGGAATACCGTAATAAAGGGGTTGCATACTGCCCACACTGTGATGGTCCGTTGTTTAAAGGCAAGAAAACCGCCGTGATCGGTGGGGGTAACTCAGGCATTGAAGCTGCCATCGATCTGGCGGGTATCGTTGAACACGTGACTGTATTGGAGTTTGCCGATGTACTGCGTGCCGACCAGGTACTGATCGACAAAGCTAACTCATTACCAAACGTTGACATCATTACCATGGCGCAAACCACAGAAGTGATCGGTGATGGCACTCGTGTGACGGGCCTGCAGTACAAAGACCGCAACAGTGATGAGCTCAAACAACTGGAGCTGTCAGGTATCTTTGTCCAGATTGGTCTGGTACCCAACACGGAATGGCTGAAAGACTCGCAGGTTGAGTTGTCTGCCCGCGGTGAAATCGAAGTAGGCAGTCGGGGTGAAACCAGCATGGACGGTGTGTTTGCCGCGGGTGACGCGACGACGGTACCGTACAAACAAATCATCATTGCGATGGGTGAGGGGGCCAAAGCCAGCTTGGGAGCCTTTGACTACCTGATTCGCAAACAAGCGTAACGGCAAATCTATCCACTTTTAAACGAGCCCAATCGGGCTTGTTTTTTTATTGGTGATGCTGGCTGCTGGCCAGCTCTGAACAGACAGACTGCAAAAAGGCCGATATTTTCGGCGCCAAGAACTTGCGCCCGGCATAGAAAGCGTACAGCACAAGGTCGTTGGCAGGATACTCTAAGCTGACGGCTTGCAACTGGCCAGTGGCCAGTTCTGTCTCACACATGGCTTGCGGCATGATGGCCAACCCCAGCCCGCGTATCGCCGCTGCTTTAGCGATGTGACCACTGTTGACCCGGAAAGTAGACTTTGGATGGAAGGTGACAGGTTGTTTGTCACCTTGGAATACCCAAGGCGCACCGTTAAGCGCAGACAAGCTGGTGATGCACGGCATGTGCTGAAGATCACTGAGGCAGCGTGGCGTTCCGTAGCGGTCAATAAGTTCCGGTGACGCGACCACAACACTGGACCAACGACACAGCTCAACAGCGACCCAACCACTGTCCGCCAGTGTGCCGCGATTGTAGGTCAGGATCAGATCAAATCCGTCAAGAAAATCTTCTCTTGGGTGCAAACTGGTATCGCACAGGAACTGAACGTCAGGATACGAGCAGCAAAAATCCACGGCAGCCTGAGCCAGTGGAGGAATGTCAGGCATCAGTACTTTGAGTTGTCCGGTGATATGACGGGTGTGATTACTCACTTCGTGCAGGGCATCATGCAAGGCGCTCAACAGATGCTTGGTCGAACTGTAGAGCTGTTCCCCGGCGCGGGTGGGCGTTACCCGACGGGTGGTGCGTTCCAGTAACTTGGTGCTGAGTTTGTCTTCCAACAGAGCAACATGACGACTGACGTTAGAAGTGGGAATGGAGAGGTGTTCGGCAGCCTGTTTAAAACTGTGCTGCTCGTAAACACACTGGAAGCTTTTCAGCCAGATTGGGTCAATATCATCCAACACATTTATTATCCCATTATGTGAAATTATCAAACCAATTTTACGCCCTTTATCTAATAATCTTCAATTGTAAACTGGGGTTTTGCTTTCAAGGGGCATTGCTATGTTGCACAGTTCTACACTTTCCACTCCGCAAAATACGTCACCATTGTTCATCGCGTTTTTGGTGCATTTTCTGTTAGCGCTGGACGCGCTGGTGATTGTGCCATTTAGTGCCGTGATCACGACGCAACTGGCGGTGTCTGGCGCGCTTGCCGGTTATCTGACCATGGCTTATGCGCTGGCTGCGGGTGTGACGTGTCTGCTGTTTAAAGGCGCAGACAACATTAATACGGAGCGGCGACGTTGCCTGACACTGCTGCTTGGCTTGGCGCTGGTAACAGGCGCGAGTGTGTGGGTGGCATCTTTCGAGTGGATGCTCATTGCCAGAGTAGTGGCCGGGGTGTGTGGAGGTGGCCTGGCCGTAGTCAACCTTAACCTGATGGTGTTGCAGGTCGATGATGAACATCGCAGAAAGCACACCGCACTGTTACTGAGTGCTTTTCCGCTTGCTCTGACACTGGGCGTGCCGTTACTGCTCCTGTTGGCCGGAGATCACTGGCAGTGGTCGTTTGCCATCCTTGCGTTGTCACTGCTTGCGGTGTGGCTGGTATTTTTCTTGATTTGCCGCAGAGTAGCCCCGGGATCTGAGCCTGACAGCGGCGGGCAAAATCCGCGTTTTTCCGAAGCAGTCGCTGAGCGCAGAGTATTGTGGTTTGCTGTTGCCATGATCAGCTCGGCAGTGCTGGGGACGTTTGTGGTCTCGACTCAGTTTCCGGTGATGCTGCACCTCAACCTGACCATCGGGGCCGGGCTGCTCAGTGGCTGTTATACATTTGGAGGACTGGGCTCGTTTATCGTCATGCAAACTTACGCCCGCCTGAGATTAACGTCAGGGCAGTCAGGGCAATGGATATTTATACTGACCGCTGTCATGCTGGGCGCAATGGTCTGTGGCTTCAATACACAGGATGTGTGGTTGGCGGCGGGGGCTTTTGTGTTCTTCATTATCGCCAGTTCTGCGCGAAGTTTAATCCTCGCCACTGAGATGATCGCAACATTACCGATCGCTGTGAGAAATCACATCATCGGAATTCAGAACGCGTTGCAACATTTTGCCGTCGGAGTTGGTGGGGCACTTGGCAGCGCGTTGATCGCCACAGATCGACATGGGCAGCTGGATTTTTCCGTCATGCTTTGGGCTGCGGCGGCACTTGGCGTGGTGCCCGTGTTGCTGTGGCGATACCGGCGTTGGGAATCTTGAGGCGCTGAAAACAAAAGCGGCCCAAGGCCGCTTTTGGACAGGGTTTGGTGTGGTTTAGCCAATCACCATCTGGCCCAGAACGTAACCCAGGCAGCAAGCACCCACGACACCGATCAGACCGACCGACATAAAAGAGTGGTTGAAATACCACTTACCGATTTTGGTGGTGCCGGAGGTATCAAAGTTGACCGTCGCAATATCGGATGGGTAGTTCGGAATGAAAAAGTAGCCGTAGACGGCGGGCATGATACCGATCAGTAGCGCCGGATCCAGTCCGAGCCCGAGGCCAACCGGCAACATCATCCGGGCAGTGGCGGCTTGCGAGTTAACCACCACCGACACAATGAACAGCGCCAGTGCGAACGTCCAAGGGTAGTTCGTCACCATCTCGACAATGCCTGATTTGAATTGCGGCATGGCGTACTGAAAGTAAGTGTCAGACATCCAGGCAATACCGAAAATCGCGATGGCGGCCACCATACCGGATTTGAATACCACACCGTTGGGCACGTTGCGCGGATCGGTTTTGGTTGCCAGCAGAATCACACCGCCGAAACACAGCATCATCATCTGAATCACCACGGCCATACTGATCGGCTTGGAGCCGTCAGTAATGGTGCGGATTTCCGGAACCATGGCGATCACCACAATGGTCAGAATCGATAGCATGAACAGCAGGACCGAATTACGCGCCGAGGTTGGCAGCGTTTCGTCCAGTGATGTGGCAGTGGTATTGAGGATGCGCTCACGCCATTCCGGGTCCTGAAGGCGGGCCTGATATTCGGGGTCGTCATCCAGCTCTTTACCACGCTTTAAGCTGTACAGTGACATCAGTAACGTGCCGAATAGCGTTGCCGGGACAGTGACCAGCAAAATCGACAGCAGGGTAATGTCGTGCTGAATATTGGACAGTTGTGCCAGATAGTACACCACCGCAGCTGAGATAGGTGATGCAGTAATGGCGATTTGCGAAGCAACTGAAGAGGCGGCCATTGGCCGCTCAGGGCGAATACCGTTTTTCAACGCAACGTCGCCGATGATTGGCATGATGGAATAGACAGCGTGACCCGTGCCGAGCAGGAAGGTCATAAAATAAGTCACAAACGGGGCGATCAACGTGACTCGTTTTGGGTTCTTACGCAGTACCTTTTCTGCGACCTGCAACATGTATTTGAGGCCCCCGGCTGCTTCCAGAATCGAAGCACAGGTCACAACTGCAAGAATGATCAGCATTACGGTAACAGGTGGTGATGTTGGCGGCATCTTGAAGACAAAGACCTCAATCACCAGACCGATACCGGACACGACACCCAGCCCGATACCGCCGTAGCGAGAGCCGATATAAAGCATCAGCAAGAGGAATAAAAATTCCAGATAGAGCATATTAACAACCCCTTATAAAATTATGGTTATTAACATTCTCTTATGTAAGATACCAAAAAAATGAAACTCGCTTCACACAACCTAAGTCACCAAAAATGAAATGCTTTTTATCGGATTTTCAGCACATTATTGGCCGGATTCGTGACGTAATTACGGCGATTTTGTAAGGAGAGTGTTGCGCAATATTAATGTGCCAGTTAACGAAAATAAGCCGGATGCATAAAAATCCCGGCAGAGCAGCGTTATTTGACATAGCAGGCAACAAAGCAGCGCACCGCGGTTTCGATAGCGGCGTTTACCTGCTCGCAACTTGGCGGTGGTTGATGAGCAAGCAGTTGAGGCCAGAACACGCTCGCTTTGATACTTCCGATATATTGTTCTACGGCCTGGGACACATTCTCCACTTCCAGGACGCCGGCTGCAATGCCTTGCTTAACCCACACGGTTAAACCGTAACTGTCTTCAATCGCGGCGAATTTTTCCATCAACAGGCGTGAGGTGTGCGGACAACGGATGCACTCTGCCATCACCATACGAGCAGTCATCTGAAAGTCTTCAGTATTGATATAACACAGTTGTTGCTGAGTCAGAGTCTGCAACTGTTTGGCGACTGACACAGAAGGTTCAAACTGCAGGGCTTTTTGGTCATCAAAGCGACATATTAGCTTGTCTACAATAACTTCGAACAGGGCGTCTTTGTTGGGGTAGTACTTATAAAGCGTCCGCTTTGATACGCCGGCCTGTTTGGATATCCCTTCCATACTGGCCTGCTCGAAGCCTTTCTGAGAAAAAACTTCAATGGCAGATTTGATGATATCGTCTTGTTTTATATCGCTTCTTTTGACCATGTGGACACCTGTAGAAGACTGAAGTAAACGATGGTGTTTACTTTTAACGTTGTGATGTCTAAAGTATACACCATCGTTTACTTTTCTGGGTAGCCAAATAGGTCATGAACATGAGTAATGTAATCAAAGCCTCGTTTGTTTCTCTTCTGGGTGTGATGGGTATCAATCAGGCCTCCAGAGCAGACAGGCACAGTGAAGCGCTACAACAGAGTGCGCAGCTTCGTGCGGACCGAATCGCTCGCTCCCCGCAATTTCAAGACGGCAAAGCCATCGCGCGCATGCCCGCCGTACCCAGCCCGGAAAGTATGTCGACCACCATGTGGAAGTTCTTTTTTGAACGTGGGCAACTGAAGCCGCAAGTGCGTCTGCCTCATCACCGGGTGGATTTGGAAGCCCTGGCTGAGCCAAGTGACGCGCTGCGTGTCACTTGGTTGGGACACTCTAGCTTGTTCATCGAAATGAACGCTACCCGGATTCTGGTCGATCCGGTATTTGAGTATGCCTCTCCGTGGGTCGCCAAGAAACTGTTTGACCGCAATGTTGACGCGCCAGTCACTCGCGAACGTTTACCCAAACCAGATGTCATTCTGATTTCTCACGATCACTACGATCATCTGGAAGAAGCGACCATTCGTTACTATGCCGATAAAGAAGTGCTGTTTTATGTGCCTCTGGCCGTTGGCAAACACCTGGAAAAATGGGGAGTGTCGCCGAACCATATCCGTGAGTTTGACTGGTGGGAAAGTCATCAGCTCAATGGCATTGAGTTTACTTCTGCGCCCGCTAATCACAACTCCGGACGTACCGGATTTGATTCGAACACCACATTGTGGTGCTCCTGGGCGCTGCGCAGTGAACAGGGTGCGTTGTTCTACAGCGGTGACAGCGCCTACGATCAGCATTTCAGGCAGATTGGTGAGCGACTGGGTCCGTTTGACATGGCGTTTATTGAAGTGGCTGCCAACGTTAAAGAGGGCAAAGGGTTTCCGGTAGAAAATTGGGGACATATGCAGGCGCGTCACACGTTAAAAGCGTTTCAGGATCTTGGCGCCGACAAATTGTTCCCGGTGCACTGGTCAACCTTCGAATTGTTCTCCCACAAATGGGATGAGCCGATGACGGATCTGATTGCGGAAGCAGAAGCCGCCTCAGCGAATCTGGTCACGCCCATGATTGGAGAGACGATTGAAGTGAAAAAAGAATTAAACACGTCATTTTGGTGGAAAAACCAAGAAATGAATTTGGTTAAAGCCAAGCTAAGTTATCAAAACTAGAATATATAACTAACTGACAAGTAGACAGAATATAATCCAAGCCTGCGAATTGCGGGCTTATTTATATGTCTACTAAATTACTGCTATCTTTTTCATATTTTCTTCATATACTGACCAAATAACGCACAATTTGAAGTGTGTCACATTGGTTAGGGAAGGAGAGCGTATGGAAAAAGGGGAAAGTCTGTTTCAGAAACAACGGATTAAGCGGTTTAACAGCTCTGTATGGACGGTGTTGACCGGCGTGCTGCTATCGCGCACCAGTTACTTCATGGCCTGGCCATTTTTGATTGTATTTTTGTATCGAGATTATGGCGCAAGTGCCGTTGATGTCGGTGCCATGTTAGCGGCGTCCGCTTTGGTGGGCGCATTCAGTGGCTTGTATGCGGGTTATTTGTCGGACCGTTTTGGCCGAAAGTGGGTGATGATAAGCGGCAGTGCGGTGGCAGCCGTGTCCTTTTCCGGTATTGGTCTGGCGAGCGAAATCTGGCATTTTTATGTACTGATCATTATTACCGGTTTGATGCGTCCGATGATTGAAGCGCCTTCTAAAGCGGTGATCGGCGACAATCTCCCTAACCTGAAAGACCGTGAACTGGCGCTCAACATCCGTTATTTTCTGCTCAATCTTGGCGGTGCGATTGGACCATTGATTGGTATTTCTCTGGCGCTGGCACAGCCACAAAAACTGTTTCTGGTGACTGGTGCTACATATGTTTTGTATGGTATCTGGGTATTTGTCGGTATTGAGCGACGCAAAAAATTCACCAAGCCGGATGTTTCACTGCTGCCGAATTTTCCAGCCACGCTTAGAGTGATCAGCAAAGACAATATTTTCGTGAAACTGATGCTGGCGAACTTTATCATGATGTTTGTTTATGCTCAGGTGGAGTCGTCGATTCCACAGGTCATCGTACGCAGCCCGATCGAAGACTCGGCGCAACTGATCGCTATGCTGGTGTTGATCAACACCCTGACCATCGTAACTTTTCAGTTTCCGATGTTGAAATGGCTCGAGCACGTTTCGTTGTTTGCCCGGACCCGGATCGGCATGGCGTTGATGGGCGTCGCGCAACTGGGTTTTTTATTCACGCCAGTGGATTGGCCGGTTGGCTGGGCGTTGGCCAGCTTTATTCTTAGCCTGGGGGAAGTGATCGCGTTCCCGACACTCAATGTCCAGATTGACCGATTGGCCCCACCGCATTTGCGTGGCTCTTATTTTGGTGCGGCAGCACTCTACTCGCTGGGTTTCGCAGTGGCTCCGTTGGCTGGTGGTATTGTGATCGAATCACTGAATCCGAACTGGTTGTTCAGTCTGTGTGCCGTATTATGTGGGGTGATGATTTGGTTGTACTGGCGCGCCGAACATTGCGAAGATACGGTTGAGCGCGAGACCACACAAGCGGAAACCGCCTGAATGCTAAGCCCTCGATTGAGGGCTTATTTACGCCACTTTCTCGGCGGCCAGTGTTTCCAGCCGAGCATATATCAGCCGCCAGAACAACCACGCCACCAAACTCGCCGCAGTAATCAACACGACACTGTTGTCCCAGTTCTCGACAAAGTGGGTGATATCGCCCTCGGTTTGAGCGATGAAATCATTCATACCAGTATCTTGTTGTTGAGAATGTTGACTTGAGTAGATGTCCTTATCTACTTTTTAAAAATCAATCAATTAAGATTCCTTTTGTTTGGAGCGATACCGCCTGATACAAGTCCACTGGTGGTACGAGTCTGAAACACAAATTTGATAACTCTCAGAGACAGGCGCACACTTTGCTCTTCTCGTGTTAATGAAGGTGTAGTAATGAAAACTGGAGATAAACAGTTTGCCGTGATTGGGTTGGGGCGTTTTGGTTTGTCGGTTTGTCAGGAGCTGGAAGATTCCGGGGCACAGGTGTTGGCGGTTGACATCAACGAAGATCGGGTCCGCGAAGCGGCGGGTTTTGTGACGCAGGCGATTGTCGCCAACTGCACCAATGAAGAGACCGTCTCAGAGCTGAAGCTGAGTGACTACGACATGGTGATGGTGGCCATCGGCGCTGATGTGAACGCCAGTATTCTGACCACTCTGGTGGTGAAAGAAAGCGGGGTGAAAGCGGTATGGGTGAAGGCCAGCGATCGCTTTCAGGCCAAGATTTTACAAAAAATCGGTGCGGATCATGTGATCATGCCAGAGCGGGATATGGGCGTGCGCGTGGCACGTAAAATGCTCGACAAACGCGTGCTTGAATTCCAAGAGCTGGGCAGTGGTCTGGCGATGACCGAGATCATTGTTGGTTCGAAATTGATGGGTAAGACGCTGGGGCAGTTGGCCTTGTGTAAAGTGGCAGGCGTGCAGGTGCTGGGCTTTAAACGTGGTCCGGATATCACCAAGGCGCCGGATATGGATCGTAGCCTGGAAATTGGCGACATTATTATTATTGTCGGGCCGAAAGAGGCGCTGGCCAGTCGGCTGAAACAGTTATGATTTTTTCTCAACGGCACGGGGCGATTTACGCCCTGGACAGTGAGAAAACTCAAAAGAAAGGCGGCGAGCCGCGCATTATTCTCTTGAGTTTTCTTGGTGTCCTTATCCCGTCGGCACTATTACTCACGTTGCCGGTGTTTTCTGTTTCCGGCCTGAGTCTGACTGACGCGCTGTTCACCGCCACCTCTGCAATCAGCGTGACGGGGCTTGGTGTGGTGGATACCGGTCAGCACTTTACCTTGGAAGGTAAGATCCTGTTGATGTGCCTGATGCAAATTGGTGGCCTGGGACAGATGACCTTGTCAGCCGTATTGCTGTATCTGTTCGGCGTCCGTCTGAGCCTGAGGCAGCAAGCGTTGGCCAAAGAAGCATTAGGACAGGATCGGAGAGTTAATTTGCGCAGCCTGGTCAAGAAAATCATCGTCTTTGCGATGGTGGCTGAAACGCTCGGCTTTGTGCTTCTCTCACTACGTTGGGTGCCAGAAATGGGCTGGCAAACCGGGATGTTTTATGCGCTGTTTCATTCGGTGTCGGCATTTAACAATGCGGGCTTTGCGTTGTTCTCCGACAGCATGATTGGCTTTGTGAACGATCCACTGGTCATCTTCACGTTGGCGGCGTTGTTTATCTTTGGTGGTTTGGGCTTTACAGTGATCGGTGACTTGTCGAGTAACCTGAAAAAAGGCTTCGCACATCTGCATTTGCATACCAAACTGATGCTAATGATGACGCCAGTTTTGTTGGTGTTTGGCACCATCATGTTCTGGCTGCTGGAGCACAATAACCCGTACACCATGGGGACGCTGAATCCGGGTACCCAGTGGCTGGCGGCTTTCTTTCAGTCAGCCAGTGCCCGAACCGCCGGTTTTAACAGCATCGATCTGACGCAGTTTTCTCAACCGGCGCTGCTGATTATGATTGTACTGATGCTGATTGGCGCGGGTTCGACGTCGACCGGCGGGGGGATCAAAGTCTCGACTTTCTCTGTTGCGATTATGGCAACCTGGGCATTCCTGACGCAGAAACGCTATGTGGTTTTGTTCAAGCGCACCATCAGTTGGCCAACGGTCACCAAAGCGCTGGCGATCATCGTGGTGAGCGGTTTATTGTTAACTACAGCCATGTTCTTGCTGATGCTGACGGAACAGTCCAGCTTCGACAAAGTTATGTTCGAGACTATTTCTGCCTTTGCCACGGTCGGGCTGACTGCCGGGTTAACAGCGGAGTTGTCGGAGCCTGGGAAGTGGATCATGATTGTGGTGATGATTATTGGCCGTATCGGCCCGTTAACACTGGCGTATTTGTTGGCGCGTCCGGAACCATCGCTGCTGAAATACCCAGAAGATAACGTGCTGACGGGGTAATTCAGTCCCCGCCGAAGTGATCCGACAATGCGGCGCGGCGGTTTTTCGCCGGGCCGCCGTTTTCTCTGTCAATGGTATGCTCAAACCCTTGCTTGATGAAGCGTTGAGTCGGGCTGTTGGGCTGCAGGCGTTTGAGTTGGGGTGAGCGCTCCGTTCCGGCCATTTCGTAAATCGAGATGCCACTGCCCGTTTCGACGTAGATGCGCTTGCCGGTAAAATCGTATTGGGTGGCGATCAATCGGCCATTCTTGAACACGCCGTGATCATTGAGTGTCAGAGTATCTGTGTTGTAGACCGGTGTCCCGATCTCAATCCAGGTTCCATAGACATGTTCTGGGTTGGTGTAAGCGCGATAGCTAAAATAGATCAACAGGGCAAACCCGGCGGCAAGCGTCGCCAGAATCAAACCTAAGATAACTTTGATTGCACTCTGTTTTGCCATTCCAGACCCAGCGTCGACTCCTACACCTGTAACGGGATTTTTGACTGCCATTCCTTGCATCCCCGGCCACGAGTTATTCCGTACTCCGTATGACAGAGTGTAATAATTGGCTCAAGGTCGCAAATAACACCAGTAGAAATTTGATCTTCTGCTCAAAGGTTACGGCCTGTTATGCAGCGTTATGGATATCCAGATACGGCGTGACCAGTGACTGAACATCGACGTTGGCGTGCAAACGAGCTGCCAGTAAGTATAGCCCACCGATTTTGCGGTGGAGGAAAAGCGCATCCGCAGGTGGTGTATGCCAATAATCTTTTTCCATACTCAGGACGGTGCCGGCATCACGCAGTCGCTGCGCCAGGCCGCTGGTGGCAAAATCATAATCACCCTGATGCAGCATGGGCTCACACGCCATTCTGACCAGTGCTAAGATGGCTTCCCGCTGCTCTGGAGCAATGGTTTGACTGAAAAAGCCAATCTGAGTCAGAGCAGTATCTAGCTTCTCAGTTTCCCCCTTCATTACTGCCGAGAACGCCATGCGATAGCCTTCGCTGATGGTGGTGCGGTATTCACGGGTCGCGCCGAAATCCAATAGGGCGATTTGTCCGCTGGCATGGTTGTACAGATAGTTGGCAAAGTTGGGATCGGTTTGTACCAACTGAAATTCGAACAACTCGCGAAACAACAGAGAGAGTATGTGGGTCATGACCTGATCCCGAATCGGCTGAGCAGCGCTGTGCAGTGATTCGATCGGCACGCCCTCCACATACGACATGCTTAGGACGGTTTTAGAGCTGAGTGCGGGAAACACTTGTGGCACCACAAATGCCGGGTCGCCACTCAATAGCGCTTGGTAACGTCGCAGATAGTGCGCTTCGCGCACGTAATCGGCCTCGTAATGCAACTGAGTTTTCGCCTCTTCCAGTAGTGGCGCGATATCGACCTCTTTAGGGAGCAGTCCAACCACGTTGAGCAACGTTCCAACATTGTTGACATCGCTGTCGATACTTTTCTCCACGCCTGGGTACTGTACTTTTACCGCCAGCTTGATGCCGTCATCGGTGTAAGCCTGGTGCACTTGTCCAATCGAGGCGCTGGCGATCGGTTTGAAGTTAAACGCGAGGAACTGCTGTTTCCACTCCTGTCCGAGACCTTCTTCCAGTACCGCCGCCAATTGTTTCGCCAGCATGGGATTGGCGTCTGAACGCAATCGCGCCAGTACTTCGGCCAATTCCGGACTGAGGAGATCGCCTGCATCCATCGATAACATCTGGCCGACTTTCATTGCCGCACCACGCAGATGTGCGAGCTGATCCGCGACCCGTTTAAGGTTATTCGGTGTCAGAAGCAGCTCTTTGGCGGAAGGACGTTTGCCTTGCATCCACTGTTTGGTACCCTCGGAGACCACATTGCCAGTCACGCGCGTGGCAAGAGAGGCAAACTGGCCGAGACGAGACAGTCTATGGGTCGGTATTTTACTTTCTCGCTGTGACATCGTGGCGTCCTGTTGGTTGTGATTCCGTCTGACTTCATTATGTCGGTTGATGACGAAGTTCCCTAAATTATTCTCTTTATACGCGCTCGCTTCCATCTGGTTGCATCGATGAGTCGGTGCTCGTGTACTGCGGCAATTATATTTTCATCAACATCTTGTGCCATTCGAGGTTATCCGATACAACTTGAACTCTCAAATCAGAGACAGGAAAAAACAATGATTAAGGAAAATACTTATTTTGAGGGCGGTGTGAAATCGCTTGGTTTTACCCAGCAAGACGGCGACAGCAGTGTCGGAGTTATGCTGCCGGGTGAATACACTTTTGGTACGGCAGCGCCGGAACGAATGACGGTTGTGAAAGGTGCGCTGATCATCAAGCGAGCCGGAGACGCAGACTGGCAGACATTTGCTGCTGGTGAGTCGTTTGACGTGGCGGGCGATTCATCGTTTGATCTGAAAGTGGAAGTGGCCACGGCCTATCTGTGTGAATATCTGGGCTGAGCCGGATAAAAAAAGCCACGCCGTGGCGGCGTGGCAAACAAAAAGTTGAATGACAGTGGATTATCCAACTTTCTCTTACCAATCGTCCCCGAAAGGACACCTAAGAGGGGTTAGTACAATTCAAACTGACCACTGTTGTAATCCCGGATAGCCTGTTCAATCTCAGCAACGCTGTTCATGACGAACGGGCCATAGTGAACCACAGGCTCGTTAATCGGCTCACCTATAAAGATCAGGACACCACTGTCTTGAGCTGCGTCGAGCGTGAACTCGTCCCCTTTGGACAGCAATGCCACCTCTCCTTGCCGGACTACGCGATCAGCCAGTCTGACCTCTCCTTTATAGTTGTACAGCATGACAGTATGATTGCCGTTGGTTTGCACTTTTAAGGCTTGTCCGGCTTGCGTGCGCCAGTCCGCTACGGTTGCCGGGACGCCGGTGTCGACCAGTGGTCCGGTCAGTTGCTGTCCTTCCAATCGGAGCTCTCCCGCCAGCAACCTGATCAGGCCTTCACTGGCAGAGTGATGTTCGGTGATGGTTTCCGGCTGAAAGTCGTGGTATTGAGCCGGTTGCATCTTGTTTTTGGCGGGTTGGTTAATCCAAATCTGGAAACCGTGCAGAGCTCCATCCTGCATAATGGGCATCTCACTATGGATGACGCCACGGCCTGCCGCCATCCACTGTGCGCCGCCACTTCTCAGCTCACCGATGTTCCCCATGTGGTCACGATGTTGAAAGTGCCCTTGCAGCATATACGTTAAGGTTTCAATCCCGCGGTGAGGGTGAGGCGGAAACCCACCAACATAGTCGGCTTCGTCGTCCGATTTGAGCTCATCCACCATCAGAAACGGTGAGAATCGCGCATTATCAAAACCGGCAACACGACGGATTTTAACGCCGTCACCGTCGGACGTGGCTTGTGACGGAATAATTTGTTGAATGATTCTCGCTTGGCGCATAACGGCCTCCTTAGTGTGTATGCAGGCAGTGTAGCGCGGTAAATTGCGGTCGTGAGGGCGGGCTTTTCGGTGGTCTTATTCGATAATTTCGAACATCAACCGAGGAATAAGCACAATTTACACTCTAGTTACTGCACTATACTGAATTTGAAAGGATTCGCTGAGGAAGAGGAGGTTGTATGGCCGTAACACGCAGAGATCCTGTTCCCCACCATGGTTACGACGAGGAGAATGATTTCACCACAGATCAACGCCGTCGGTACACTCAGGTGGCGAATACCGCTGTCAAACGCCGTCAGGAGCAAGATGAGATCCCGGTTCACAAACGGAAACGGGCTGCGGTGATCCGGCGGGCGAAGCGCATCAACCGCAGTTCACATAAAGTAAAATATGCACTGGCAATGCTAGCGATCCTGGCGGTGGGTTTGTCGGTTATGTACCTGAGTGGCTGAACTCATTTCTGAGCCAGGCTCTGAGTTGCAGCACGTGTTCGTTCTGCAGCTTTTCTCTCTGACAGGTAAAATAAAAATCCTGATGCGGGTTAGTTACCGGCTGGCCTATCTCTCTCAATAAACCGAGTTTAATGTCATCACGCACAAATAAGCGGTGTGTGACGAATACGCCCAGTTTTCGTATCGTCGCCTGCACGGCCTGAATAGAGGCTGAGAAAGAGAGATTGTGTCCTGACGTTGGAAGTGGAAGCTGGTGCGCATCACACCAGACTTGCCAGTCGTGTTTGCGACGTTCATTGGCTGCGATGATCGCGGGATAAGTATTTAGCAGCTCAGCAAGATCGATGGGGTTATCTCGTTCAAGCAAATCCGGGCTGCACACCATCACCAGTTCATCTTTGCCCAACAATTCACAGTAATAATCCTGCCATTCGTCGGTGTGACCGTGAATGATGGCAACGTCTACTCCTTCCTGTTCCAGAACAAAGCTACCTACCAGGGTGGAGATGCGTACGTCGATATTGGGCGCGAACTGATTGAAGCTGTGTACCCGTGGGATCCACCAGTGCATGGCCAGTGAGTTGACCATGTTAAGTGTCAGCCGATGCGAGTGGCGTTTTTCGATCAGATTCTGAGTGGCAACAACGATCTGCTCCAGCGCCGGCGCAATCTGTTTGTAGTATTGCTTACCATTGGCGTTGAGTGTGACGTTGCGACCTGAGCGGTGAAACAGGGGCTGATCCAACTGCGTTTCCAACGATTTGATCGCCTGGCTGACGGCAGAATGACTGACATTCAGCGCTTTGGCGGCCTCGGTCATGCTGCCGGTTTCAGCTACCGCGACGAATGAATACAGCGATTTGAGTGGTGCGAGTTTTTTCATAAGTAAGTTTTTCTTACAGGTTTGGTTAATATTACTCGTTTTTTATTCGCCGGTCATCTCACTACACTACGGGGCAGAAGAGGAGAGAAGTATGTCCCGTTCATTGCGTCCTGTTGTATTTATGCTGTCATCGACATTCAGTCTGTCGCTGACAGGCTTATTGTCTAAGTATCTGGCTGAAGCGATGAATGCTCAGTTGTTGAGCTTTATGCGTTTTGTAGTGCCAGCCCTGATGTTGGCTGGGTTAATGATGCTGACCCGGTTTAATTTACCATCCAGAAGCATGTGGAAGCCGATGTGGATAAGGGCATTGTGTATCGCGGCTTGTCAGGTCTGCTTTATTGTTTCATTACAACATTTGTCCCTGGTTGAGAGTGTGGTGTTGTTCAGTACCGGACCCTTGTTTATTCCAGTGTTAGAAAAACTGATTTTTTCGGTCCGGTTGAGCTGGCTGACGCTGTTCGGGCTGTGCATGACATTCGGTGGTGTGCTACTGCTGGCTGGCGATGTGTCTGGTATTCAGTTGCGTCCAGAGTTGTTGATTGGACTGGCGGCCGGACTGTTTAATGCCGGCTCTCAACTCAGCTTATACCGTGCCAGCAAGGGAGGGATGCGAGCCATTGATATTAACTTCTGGACCTTCGTGTGTGCAGCGGTGTTGTTGTTTCCCGTCCTGGTCATTTCGGGAATCAGCTTAAACCCACAAGCATGGGTCGCCCCGCAAGCCAGCACTGTCGCCATTGTGGTCGCATTGCTGACCGCATCTGTGCTGATCGTAAATACCCAGGTATTTCGTTCAAAGGCGTATCAACTGGCGGAATCAAACTCACAACTGGCCCCGTTGATTTATACCAATCTGCTGTTTACCGCGGTGTGGCAGTTTTGTTTCTTTGATGAGCGTTTCACCGCGTTGCAATTGATGGGGATTTCACTCATTGTCGCGGCCAGTGTGGTGAATGTGATTGTCCCAAAGCTGATTCGACGTCGCACCCGTTCACAAACCGGTGAGCTGAATCCGGGGACCTGAAACTGAGGGGCAGGAAAAGCCATCAAGTGGCGCTGACCGCTTGATGGCGTTATAAACAGGTTTTACTTGGCAATTAAACCGTAAGGCATGCCAAGAAAAATGCCAGGATTTGAGGTGAGGGTTGGGGCGACATTGACGCTTTGCCAGTCCAGTAACATGATCGCCAGTACATTGCGATGTTCACCATATTCAAGATCGAAATCGCCGGTGGTTGAGGGAATCATGCCATGGCGTAAGTCGAGCGATGCCTGGATCGCCCGGCGTGTTTTTTCAACCACAGGATCATTATCCAATCCGGCGAGCAGGAAAGTCAGTCCAACTTCAGCGATGACATCTTCCTTAGCTCTGAGCAAAATTGTATCGATGTTGCGTCGCATGTAGTCGTAAATCCACGGGTACTGTTTCTCATCGATCTTATGCTGATAGTACCGTGAATCGGCAAACACAATGTGAGTCATACCATAGAGCTTGTTGCCGTACTGCTGTTTGGTCAGTTCACTGTCTTCGGAGTCAGGATAGGTTTCGCGGAACGTTTTAATAAACAAATCTACGACGTCTTGTTCCCCCAATTGACGCAACCAGAATGCTTGATTGGCCAGTTGCGCTGCCCAGGCTTTCACCATCTCTTTATTACTGACATACTTGGTAAAATCGTACTGGCGCAGCAATTGACGCAACTGTTTGTCTTTGACATGTTTGAGGCCATATTCGTCTGCCCGAGCCATAGAACCCAGTAAACCGACCCCGATATACAAATACTCCGGCATACTTTTGGTGGCGTTGTAGCGTCGCACACTGCGCTCGTCTTTGTCGTCGAGGTAAGCGTTGAGCCGCTTCTCTGAATAAAGAATCACTTGCTCCGGGGTATTGATCTCTTCAGCACATTCGTTCAAGCGGCTGGCCACACGGGCCAAATCACTCCAGATGGCGGCGGCGTACTTGGGATCGAGCGTTTGACGATACATTCGCAGCGCATAATGCCCTTCTTTAAACGCAGGTAGCGTGTAGAGTTGGGTTTCGTAGGTGTGGCGGATTATGTCCGCGGATTGTTGGTAAGTGGTTTGAGATTCATTCAGTGCCAATGCTGACGCCGATACAAGCAAGACGGCACTGGCAGTAAACGACAGGTAAAGTTTTTTGAGCAGCATATCAGTGAACACGTAAACGAAAGTTAATGTAAGTTTAACAACTATTTGCGTGCCGTATGCCAGCCATAAGTCAATATTTAATATTTATACAAAATTGTGATCAAAGCGAATTTATCTGACGGAAAGTCAGGTTAATACGTGCAGATTTTGGCTGGGCGGTTTTAGGGACGCAATGGCGCCAGAAGTGCTGCGTTTCTCCACTCATGATGAGCAGGGAACCATGATGCAGATCCAACTGGCGCCTTTCGCCATTGTGCTTGTGTTTGAGCACGAAACGTCGGCTATCGCCAAGATTTAAAGAGGCGATCACCGGGTTGCGGCCGAGTTCCGGTTCATTGTCCTGATGCCAGCCCATCGAATCCTGCCCGTCTCGGTACAAGTTCGCTAGCACCGAATTAAAACGCGTGCCGCTTGCGGCTTCACAGCGTTGCTTTAGCTCCAGCAACAAAGGGGACCAAGGCAGAGGTTGCATTGTCAGGCCAGAGTATGTGTATTCCGCATCGCCATACCAGGCCTGGAGTCTCGGTTGCGCCACCTGGCGGCCAAACAGGTTGATTGACTCTTGTTGCCACGGCACCTCATTTTGCAGATGTGCGAACACATGATCAGCTTCCTCCGCAGAGAGAAAATTGGCAGACCAGAGCAGGGTGCCATTAGTCAGATCAATCGTTTCTATAAGCGAATTGGGCGTGGAAAATAAATCCAAAATACGTATCCTTGACCAGATAATAATCAACAAAATGTGCAATCTGTAACTGATTACGTTATGTTCTGTTACACGATAAACTCACTCGGTGTGTGGTTGCTTATGCAAAATAGTCTCACTGAGTGATTTACATAACCAGCATAAATACCATTGCCGGACACATCATAAAAATCATAACCGGTGAAGTGAAAAATGATCAACGACAGTTTGGCTGAACGCGTGCATAGGGGAATTTGAATGTCGCATGGTTCACGCAGACATTGGTCTGTCAGCTTGCTGTTTGCGCTATTTTTAGTCAGTTCGGTCGCGATGATCGAACTGATTGATTACAACCAGAAATCGAAACTAGAGGACGAATTGCTCGAAGAAGGGCGCAAAGATTTGGCCTCGATTCGTTCACGTCTGGAAGCCACAATGTTGGCGGATATCTACCGGATTCACAGTCTGACGTCGTTTGTCAGCCTCAACCCGGAACTGACTCAGTTTAACTGGCAAACACTGGCGGCCAGTATGATTCAGGAAAGCCGTCATGTCCGCATCATCGGCCTGGCACCGAATGATGTGATTCACTACATCTATCCATTGCAGGGCAATGAACGGGCACTCGGGCTGGACTACCGGAAAGTGCCGGAGCAATGGTATTCGGTCAAAAAAGCGCGAGATGTTAAGCAGATTTTTATTTCTGGTCCGGTCCCTCTGATTCAGGGGGGACAGGCACTGATCGTACGCCTGCCAATTTTTACCGGCAGCGCGGATAACCCGGTGTATTGGGGCGTCGCCAGTATGGTGATTGATCTTGATGGCTTACTGGAAGACGTCGGTGTTCAGGACTTTGACCAGAGTTATCATCTGGCGATTCGTGGACGTAACAGCCTCGGAGCGAGCGGAGATATCTTTTATGGGGACGCGTCGACGTTCAATCGTGCGTTCAGCGTACAGACGGTCTTTTTTCCTTATGGTACTTGGGTAATTGCCGCATCGGAGCAGTCCAATCAACTCAGTCAGCTGCCCTGGTATCAGGTGCATCTGGCCCGGGTGGTTGGCTATCCGGGGTTAGTGCTTATCCTGATTGCTTTTGTGACTATTTACCGTCTTTACCGGACGGCCAATCGACGTTCTTTGCACGATGAGTTGACCCATTTACCCAATCGGCGCTACTTCATGTTTACCCTGCAACGTCACTTCGACAATGCGCTGAGAAACAAAGATGTGCAGAAGACATTCTCGGTGCTCAATATCGATTTGAACCAGTTTAAAGCCATTAATGATCAGTATGGTCATGCTGCGGGTGATCTGGTGCTCACTCAGGCGGCGCGACGCATCAGTCGTTCACTGCGTTCGTCGGACGTGGTTGCGCGTATTGGCGGGGACGAATTTTTAGTGCTGCTGCCGCGGATCAGCCGAGAGGAAGACGTTATCGCGGTGAAAAACAAAATCCAGCAGGCTTTGTGCTCTATTCCGGTTGAGTACGAGGGGCACCATATTCCGATTCATGTCAGCATCGGCTCAGCATTGTATTCGCACGAGCACCTGACGATCGATGATTTACTCAAAGATGCGGATCAGCAAATGTACAGTGAGAAACGTCGTAGTCGAGCGGCGTAACAGTGTGTCTTATACTGATAAGTGTATGAGTAAATCTGGTTGAGGAAATGAGCCGTGCGTCCGTTATCTGAATGGTTAGAAGCCTATGGTGAGAGTCACCAACATCCGATTAACCGGGCAATTCACAAAGTGGCCGTCCCGGGCATCTTTCTCTCTGTGATTGGTTTGATTTGGTCCATCCCGGCGCTGCCGATGCCCAATGTGAATGTCAACTGGGTGTGGTTACTGCTGATCCCTGTGATGATTTTTTATTTCCGCCTCTCAACGAGTGTTTTCCTGATGATGCTGGGCTTTTCACTCGCCTGCATTGGTTTGATCTGGTCGATGGAACTGCTGGGCTGGCCGGTGTTGTCGGTTTCTCTGCTGATGTTTGGCGTGTTGTGGATGCTCCAGTTCATCGGTCATAAAATCGAAGGAAAGAAACCGTCTTTCTTGGAAGATGTGCAATTTTTGCTGATTGGTCCGATCTGGGTGTTCCGTAAACATTAGTTTTTTTGCATTATGCGATTGATAATTTTTGCAAAACGTTTTATTTTTGCAAAATGCAAAAGCGTTATGCATGGTGTTTGGCTGAAACTGCACTTTATTTAACCGAAATCAGGCCGAAAATTATTTTTTAAAAGTTGGCACGCATCGTGCTTTACTTAGAGTGACCCTTATTAAGCCGAGGGTCACCTAGCCAACTGACGTTGTTAGTGAACCTTACATTTGTTCACACTTATACATAGCCAATCACGCTCATTGTGATTGGCTTTTTTTCTATTTGGCCTCCCTACTTGCTTATTCGTCGCCCTGACAATGGCTGTAGCAGCTTGGTTTACGAGGGCAGACCGCTCCACGCGAGCAAATCACCCGAGCATCGTTGGCGATACCGCGCTCTATCCACTTGATATTGAGGATCTTGGCAATGGTAATAAACTCTTTACGAATGTGAGGCGGAATCGTTGCCGTGCCGCCGTGCGATACGCAGAGTTGTTTCAAGTCTTCCGCAATTTCCAATGAGTTTCCACCCTGTGCGTCAATCGCTGGGTTGAGATCGATCCCCGCACACAGCACCCGGTTGTTGCCCGCGGGATCGGTCATATTGACCGACTCACAGCAATAAATTCTCGGCTCGTCGCCAACGTTGAGAATGGATATTTGTGCCGAGCTGCCTGGCTGAGGCTCAGAGAGGCGACGGAAAACGGCCCAGTGTTGACACGGGTCGTTCACCTTACGCATGTTTCCCCAAGGCAATGGAATACCATTACCCCGATAAACCGCTTTCAGCTTGTTTTGACCGTACGCATCAAAATAATGCCAGTGTGGGTAAGGGGAGACCACGGTCATCCGTCGCATCGCAACCGAAGGCGAGACTCCGGCTTTGGTATGCACATCAATTTCATAGCCGTTGCGATCCAGTAATTGGCGAAACGGTACTTTCGGGCACAACAGGGCGCCCGCGAAAAAGCTTGACTCGAAATCTCGCCACGCCTGCAAAATATCCTGTGAATTGAGTTCAGAGGTTTGTGGGGCGGTATTGGCGTCCTCCCAGCTGTTGGTGTGACCGACAGACAGCACATTCTTCAGCCCGTCACGACTGTGCAACACGCAATGGCCAATGTACACCGCCAGATCGTATTTCAGCCGGGTTGGGTAATCGCGCAGGATTTCGTTGAGGTAAATCGTGCCCGGTGGTTCAAAAAAGGAGGTAATCAACTGTTTGGCGCTGACCCCCAGTTCATCAACCACGTCTTCTGGCGTCCGACTGGTCCAGCGGATAGTCAGTCCCAGGCTTTTGGCAATATCAATGATGTCTTCAACTGATAGATTGAGTCGTTTCAGACCCACTTCTTCCGCCGCCCGCTCCAAATCCGGAAAATGGTTCTGGTTATTTTCCTGATGCGCCCGAATCAGCAGGTGGGCAAACTGACGCCCGGTAATACCGGTCTGGGAGAGCATTTCTGGAATGGCAATTTGCAGAATGTCGTTGGAGAACAAAAAGCTTGGTTCAAGTGCCATACCGCTGATCCCGCCTCGATTGCCTTTGTCAGGGGTAATCGCAGACTGCTCTGGCTCGTCGTCTAAGAACCAGGCAGGATCTTTTTGGAATACTTCGGCGATCACCTCCAGCATATCAACGCTGGGAACTCGTTTCCCCCGCTCAATCATCGACAGGTAAGAGACCGATGGCGCGTACTCAGGGTTAACCCGTATGCATCTCGCGGAGAGATCTTCCATGGTTAAGTGATTGCGTTTTCTAAGGTTTCTAATTTTTGTCCCTAAAAAATGGGACTGACGAACCAGGCTTTTTGACAGCGACATTTTGTAAAATTCACATTGTAAAATTTTTGTTGTGAAATTGTAGTCAAAATTCCGCTAGTCTACCAAGTAAGCAAGGTCACAAATTCGCCACGGAATGAAACACGAGTTTGGAATATTTGCTCTAGGACAGATTTTTTTGCAGCAGTCACCACCCGTTACAAAGGAAGGGCTGGTCGGAGAGAGGGAAAGACTATGAATATGCTGACATTCGATAAAAACGAAATCCAAAAACAACAAAAGCCATTTATCGCTGAAGCCGTCTTTGCCGTCGAGACGATCAGCGCTCACGAGCAGATGGAAAAACAGAAAAAATCCAAGCAACTGCTGGATCGTCTGTTCCCGCTGGAAGCCGGTTCGCATCAGGACGTTACCTGTTATGTTATCGACTACTGCCACGTGATGGCGTATTTCAAAGACGGCCGCCACAGTGGCTTGAAGCACCCCAAGCAATTTGTGGCTTATACCGGCGGCAAAGAAGAGCCCAAGTCAATTCTGTTCCGCGATGGCAGTGGTAGTCATGTTGAAGTGATGTTTGGTTGCCACAAAGGCACTGGCTGTGTGGAGTTGATTGATATTGACGACATTCAGTTGGAAACGTGCACCACGCTCGCTCAGACTTGCAATGAGACCCCGCTGGCGGCGATGCGTCACTGGATCAGCCTGGTGAAAGGCGATGAGAAAGGCAAACCGCACGCGTGCAGTGAAGATAAAGAGTACACCGCTAAAAATGGTGACGATTATCATCTCGATTACTGCTACCACCTGTAATGGGCGGGAGCACCACCAAAAGCCAGCCTTGTGTGCTGGCTTTTTTGTGGGCGCGAGTTCAGAACAGGCGCCGTTTTAGCCCGGCTTTTTCGAGAATGCGGGTGGAGATTTCTTCAACCGACAATGAGGAAGTATTGATATACGGGATCGCCTCACGACGGAACAGAGCTTCAACGGTGTGAAGTTCGAGTTTGCACTGCTCCGTGCTGGCGTAATCGCTGCCGGAAAGGCGGTTTTCACGGATTTCAGTCAGTCGCTCCGGATCGATGGTCAGGCCGAACAGCTTGTGACGGTACACTTCGAACTCCGGCAACAGACGCAGTGATTTGACGTCTTCGGCAATAAACGGGTAGTTCACCACCCGCAGACCAAACTGCATCGCCATGTACAAACTGGTTGGTGTTTTGCCGCTGCGGGAGACCCCAAGCAGAATGATGTCGGCGTGCTCCATGCCCTTGAGGGTGATGCCATCGTCGTGCGCCAGGGTGTATTCGATGGCGGCGATACGGTCAAAGTAAGTGTCTGAGTCTTTACCGACACTGCGTGAGCGTTGCAGTTTGGGTCGGGGAGGCATCTGAATGTCTTCCTGCACTTTCTGCACAATGCTTTCCAGTACGTCGTAGCTGTGGGCGGGGGCCTGAAGCAATTTACGCCGGACATCGGGCACCACAATCGAAAAGAACACCAGCGGTTTATGACCGGACTGGCGGTAGGAGTGTTCAATGGCTTTGACTACATCGTCGGCGCGATCTTCGCTGTCGACAAACGGAAAGGTTTTTTCGTTGGTGTTGACCGGGAACTGACCCAGTACAACATGCCCTAATGTTTCACATGTAATCGCGGTTCCGTCAGAAACATAGAACACATCACGACTTTGAGTATCTGTTTGCATTTTTGTTTAAAGTTTAAAAATCTTTTGAGTAGGATGTAACACATAATACAGATAATAAAACCCGGCGTTCAATTACGTCCCCCACAGCTTTAAACATTCTTTGTGAATTTTTTTCAGCTCGTACGTAATCGTTTGCCTTTAGTCCCTACAAAAGCTGCAATGTTTCTGGAGAAAGACATGCAAAAGAACACCCTCTGGTTCAATAGCCTATCCATGGAAGATGTCGATAAGGTCGGCGGTAAAAATGCGTCACTCGGCGAAATGGTCTCTAATCTGGCCAATGCCGGTGTGTCGGTACCCAACGGTTTTGCGACAACCTCATACGCGTTTAACCAGTTCCTTGACCATGAAGGTCTGGACGAACGCATTCACTCGCTGCTGGATGAACTGGACGTTGATGATGTGGACGCTCTGCGTAAGACAGGTGCCACCATTCGTCAATGGGTATTAGAAGCCCCGTTCCCTGCTGATCTTGAGCAGGATATCCGCGACAACTACGTTACTCTGATTGAAGGTAACACTGAGCTTTCAGTAGCAGTGCGTTCATCTGCGACCGCTGAAGACTTACCAGACGCTTCGTTTGCTGGTCAGCAGGAAACGTTTCTGAACGTCAAAGGCATCGACGCGGTGCTGGAAGCGACCAAACACGTTTATGCCTCTTTGTTTAATGACCGCGCTATTTCTTACCGGGTGCACCAGGGGTTTGATCACCGTGGTATTTCCCTATCGGCCGGTATTCAACGTATGGTGCGCTCTGACAAGGCCTCTTCAGGTGTGATGTTCACACTGGATACAGAGTCGGGCTTTGATCAGGTTGTCTTCATTACTTCTGCCTGGGGTCTGGGCGAAATGGTGGTGCAAGGGGCGGTGAACCCAGATGAATTCTACGTCCACAAGCCGATGCTGGAAGCCGGTCAGCACCCGATCGTTAAGAAGACGTTTGGGTCTAAGCTGACCAAGATGATTTACGCCAACAGCCAGGAAATTGGTAAACAGGTAGAAATCATCGATACCTCGGCCCAAGAGCGGAACCAGTTCTCGCTCAACGATGACGAGATCAAAGAGCTGGCCAAACAGGCAATGATCATTGAGAAGCACTATCAGCGTCCGATGGACATCGAGTGGGCGAAAGACGGCATCGATGGCAAGTTATACATCGTTCAGGCGCGCCCTGAGACGGTCATGTCGCAAAGTGAACAGAATGTGATCGAGCGCTATGAGCTGAACAACAAGGCGGACGTGCTGGTCGAAGGCCGAGCAATCGGACAGCGTATCGGCAGCGGTGCTGTGCGTCTGGTGGATTCACTGGATCAGATGTCATTGGTTCAGGAAGGGGACGTGCTGGTCACGGACATGACGGACCCGGACTGGGAACCGGTCATGAAGAAAGCGTCGGCCATTGTCACCAACCGTGGTGGGCGTACCTGTCATGCGGCGATCATCGCGCGTGAATTGGGCATTCCGGCCATCGTTGGTTGTGGCAATGCAACAGACAGTCTGACCGACGGTACCACAGTGACCGTGTCTTGTGCGGAAGGGGAAACCGGTTATGTTTACCAGGGTGAGCTGGCGTTTGAAATTAAGCGCTCTGCTGTGGATGAACTGCCATTGCTGCCCACCAAAGTGATGATGAACGTTGGCAACCCGGATCGTGCGTTCGACTTCGCTCAGATTCCGAACGAAGGTGTTGGTCTGGCACGTCTTGAATTCATCATCAATAAGATGATTGGTATTCACCCGAAAGCGTTGTTGAACTTTGATGCACAAAGCGATGAGCTGAAAGCGGAAATTACCCAGCGCATTCGTGGTTATCAAGATCCGATCGACTTTTACGTCAGCAAACTGACCGAAGGCATTGCTACGATTGCAGCGGCATTCTGGCCGAAACGCGTGATTGTGCGTATGTCGGACTTTAAGTCAAACGAATACAGCAACTTGGTGGGTGGGCAGCACTACGAACCACACGAAGAGAACCCAATGCTGGGCTTCCGTGGTGCGTCGCGTTACATCTCTCCGATATTTGAAGACTGTTTTGAGTTGGAAACTCAGGCCATCAAGCGTGTGCGCTATGAAATGGGTTTGAAAAACGTCGAGATCATGATCCCATTTGTTCGCACACCAAGCGAAGCGGCGTCGGTTATCGACCTGCTGGCGAAGTTTGATTTGCGTCGCGGCGACCAGGGGCTGAAAGTGATCATGATGTGTGAGTTACCATCCAATGCGGTCCTGGCAGATGAGTTCCTCAAGTATTTTGATGGTTTTTCTATCGGCTCAAATGACATGACCCAACTGACCCTTGGTCTTGACCGTGACTCTGGTGACGTGGCGCATTTGTTTGATGAACGCAACCCTGCCGTGAAAGCCATGCTGAAAATGGCCATTGACGCGGCGACCAAAGCCGGCAAATACGTGGGTATTTGTGGTCAGGGGCCATCGGATCACGATGATTTGGCCGAATGGCTGATGGAGCAGGGCATCAGCTCAGTCTCACTCAACCCAGACACGGTGATCGATACCTGGCTCAAACTTGGTAACGTCAGCGGCAAATAGTGTTGTATACGCATACAAAAGCGCCCTCCGGGGCGCTTTTTTTGTGTCGGGCTACTTAGGTGCACCTATGTGCAGGCAGCGGCGGGCGTAGTGTTTCGGCGTGATATTGGCCAGAGCACGAAACTCACGGGTCATGTGGGCCTGATCAGCGAATCCCAGATCTGCGGCTAAATCGGCCAGTGGCGTTGAGGGGGAGTGTTTGAGCTGTTCGAGAGCCTGTTTGACCCGAATCAGCCGCTGATAATATTTGGGTGTCATGCCCATCCAGGTTTGAAAATGGCGCTCTATCTGACGCAGTCCGACCGTTGCCGGCGCGCTTGGGTTTGAGTGCGCATGCTGGACCAAGCGAACAACCTGTTTACGTTCGTCGCCATCGTGGACGAAGTGCTGCTGTGCATACTGGTACAGAACACGGAGGCGGCCATTGTGGCCTTGGCAGTGGCGCATTTGTTCAAACAAGGGGCTGAGCCGTGTGTGGATGTCGGGCTCCTGTTCGCTGCGAACAGGCTGCTCGAAGCGTTTGCCGAGGCATTGATACCCCATCGCCGGATAAAAGCGGATACCAGCCATCAGCGTACCGGCAGGCAGAATGACCGTCTGAGCTTTGAGGCTGACCGGCAGCAATACGATGCCCGGAGCGTGCCACGCATCGGCAAAAAAGACGTCAGCGCCAAAATTGAACAGCACGCCGCTGCCGGCATCACCGAACAGCAGCTTGTCAATCGGTTCATCATGTTCTGAAGATACGTAAACAGACCATATTCCCTGAATATGGTCTGCGGTGCGGCCCTGAGGCTGATACAGTCTGAAATCCATGCGTTGCTTGAGTTACTCCGGTCGGTAGCGGCCCACTTGTGGCTTGAAGACTTTGACAATACGATTCCAACTATTGATGGCATTAATGGCAATTGTCAAATCCACCAGGGCGTGCGGACCAAAACAATCTAATACCTGTTGGTATTCGTCGTCGCTGACGATTGAGCCTGCCGTTAGATGTTCTGCCCAGCCAAGAGCGGTGCGTTCCTGCTCGTCGTACATGGGCATATCCCGCCACGCGTTCAAGCCAAAGATCCGCTCCGCCTGTTCCCCGTATTTCAATGCGTCTTTACTGTGCATATCAATACAAAAGGCGCACTGATTGATCTGTGAGACTCTGAGTTTAACCAATTCCCAGATCCGGACAGACATGGTTTCCGACGCCTCGAACTGGCGACGGAAGTAGCTTTCCTGTTGCATCAGTATGTCCATCGCTTGCGGAGCGGTATTGTAGTAATCCAGTCGTTTCATGCTGCTATCTCCTTGCTGAAGTGAGTCTCTACGATAATCTGGCGTAAACGGGGAATATTGAAGATTTCCGACATTGGTAACAAAGTGCTTGATATCGGAGAAAGCGCCGCTTGCCCCGGGTTGGCTATCCAGCCATTGTCTGAGCGTAAAATTAGGGTAAGCTCAGAGGTCTGTTCCCTGTGTAATCCTGAGGTAATCATGATCGCTTCCGCTGAATACGCCGATATTGCCGAGGTGGTGAAAGCGCTCCATACACCGCAATTTACCTCGCGGCTGATAGCTTGGTTGCAGGCTCAGATCACGTTTGACTGCGCTGTGATCCTGGGATACCGACAGGGCAAACACCCTATCTACCTGTATGACTCGATCCCGTCACAACGCGAACTGCTGTTTCAGCGCTATCTGACCGATTCATTTCTTAAAGACCCGTTTTATCAGGCGATCCTAGACGGTTCCGCTCCCGGAGTTTACGGGCTGAATGATGTGGTGCCGGTGGCCGGGGAGTACCGGGATTATCAGCAAGAGTTTTATCGTCAGACTGGCTGGCAGGATGAACTGTGCGTCACGATTCAGTTGGACGAAGGTCGTTGGGTCGTGATTTATCTCGGCTTGCTACAACATGGTCGTTTTAGCCTTGAGGGCCGGCAACGGTTGCAACACGGTTTCCGTCTTGTTGAAGCGCTATGCCATCAGCAATGGCAACAGCAAGCCTTTGTGCTGGCGGAGGCACCGCTGCACCAGCCAGGGATGGCATCGGCGTTGCAAGCGGCCCTCGCCAGTTTTGGGGCTGACAGGCTGACACAGCGGGAGCAGGAAGTCACCGCGCTGTTGGTTCAGGGACTCGATTCCCAAGAGATTGCCGAGTCTCTTGGGATTGGTATCGGTACGGTCAAAAACCATCGTAAGCGCGTGTACGCGCAGCTCAATGTGCGGTCACTCAGTGAGCTATTTCAGCTGTTTCTCAATCATATGCTGGCGGCGTCATGGATGTGTGATCTCAAAGAACCAAAATAAAGCTATACAATATGCGGTTTCTCTGTATACTGAGCCGCTGCTCTGATATAGAGAGCTGTTAATGCTACATCTAGTTAAAGTTACATCTCAGCAATGGTTCGGCTCTGCTCGTTACCTCTGCTGTGCCCTTTCGCTTTATTGAGACATTAAATAGCGTTTGTTTTCAGTAACCGTATCAGGCGATAAATTTTTTTAATACTCTCAGAGGTTATTATGTCAAATTCAGTGACAGGTACAGTTAAATGGTTCAACGAAACTAAAGGTTTCGGTTTTATTTCTCAAGACAACGGTGGCAAAGACGTATTCGTACACTTCAGCTCAATCGTTTCTGAAGGTTTCAAAACTCTGGCTGAAGGTCAGAAAGTAACTTTCACTGTTGAGGAAGGCCAGAAAGGTCCTCAAGCTAGCAACGTTGTTGTAGGCTAATTACTCAATTTATGATAAACGGCCGGGGTTGGTAACAACCCCGGCCGTTTGTTTTTCCAGCACTGCCCCCTCTTAGTTTCGTACCTCTTTCAGCGTTTACGCGCGTTTTATTCCACTTGTTTTGAATAATCTGTCTCATCCTTAATGATTTGCCGAGATTTTCACTCCTAAGGCCTGTTTCGTGATACTGTAGATTAACGGCTGTTTCAGGGACTTTACCTTTATTCATGCTGAAAACGGGTATTTTCCGATATCAAAGGCAGCTTGGCGGCGTCGGAAGGCGACGCGGATACATATTCTAACAGGCCACGCTTTGGCTCACTCACGTCAGGAAGGTAGGTATGTCACAAGGAAAAAAGACAACGAAAAAGAAACGCGACAAGAACAGCGAAGCACGCGAATCGGCTGGCACAGTGCAACGCAAAGTACGCAGAAGAATCGAAGACATCATGGAACAGCGTGAGTTTGAGCGTCAGTTTGAACTGTAAAGCCGGCTGATTGCAGTAATTGTCCCTATAGGGATATCGAGTCCGCTGCTCAATCTGGTTAGTCTGTGAAAAAATACACACAGGCGGAACCATGACCTCGATTTTAGATGACCTTCAACAACGTGGCCTGATCGCACAGGCCACCGATCTCGATACACTCCACTCTCTGCTCACCGAACCACAAGTGATTTACTGCGGCTTCGATCCGACCGCAGGCAGCCTGCATATTGGTCACCTGGTGCCACTTATCCTGATGCAGCGTTTTAGACAAGCAGGGCACAAGCCTCTGGCTTTGATTGGCGGAGCGACCGGTATGATTGGCGATCCGAGCTTTAAAGCCACCGAACGCATGCTCAACAGCGCCGAGACGGTGCAAGGCTGGGTCGCCCAACTGGCACAACAAATTCGCGGTATCCTCCCGGCGGAGGACGCGGTGGCCTTTGAGGTGGTGAACAACGCCGACTGGATCGGCTCGCTAAACGTGATTGAATTTCTGCGTGATATCGGCAAGCACTTTTCCATCAATGCGATGATGAATCGCGAGTCGGTTCGCCAGCGTTTGGAGCGTGCGGAACAGGGCATATCCTTTACCGAATTCAGTTACGCGTTGTTGCAATCGTACGATTTTGCCTACCTCAATCGAAAACATGGCTGCACACTGCAAATTGGCGGCAGTGACCAATGGGGTAATATTGTCAGCGGGATCGATCTGACCCGGCGACTGAATGGCAATAAAGTGTTTGGTATGACACTGCCATTGATCACAAAGGCCGATGGCACCAAATTCGGCAAAACCGAAGGTGGGGCGGTGTGGCTCGATGCCAGACAAACCTCACCGTTCAGCTTCTACCAATTCTGGCTCAATACCAATGATGACGATGTGTACCGTTTTTTACGCTACTACACTTTTTTGTCACTGGATGACATTGAGGCATTGGAAGTCGAAGACAAACAGCGTGTGGGAAAGCCACGGGCTCAGCAAGTGCTGGCCGAGCAGGTGACTCGGTTTGTGCATGGTGAAGATGGACTCAGCAGTGCTCAGCGTATCACTCAGGCGATGTTTGATGGCCAGTGGCAAACACTTACGCAAGCTGAGCTCGCACAGATTGCTCAGGATGGCCTGCCCGTTACGGCGATTGAGTCGAGTATTTCGCTTTCACAAGCACTGGTCACGAGTGGCCTGGCAAAATCGCGTCGTATCGCACGTGAGTTGATCAGCAACGGAGCCATTCGTGTCAATGGTGAGCGAGTGCAACACGACAACCTCAGTGGTTACTTTGCCTTATTTGATCGTTATTGGGTGATTCAGCGCGGCAAAAAAAGCTTCCACTTACTTTGTTTGCAATAGTGCAGTCGCGGTCAGCCAATGGTAGGCCGCATCAGCTTTGCCTGGACGTCGTAGCGTGAATGACGAAATTTATGTATTTGAGCGTGGATTTCGTCACAAGGGTCGATATCATAAGGAGATCTCGCCAGCACAGTGTTAACTGCCTGGCACGACTTTTCTTTGAGTGGGATGCATGGACAGAATCAGCGCACTGAAAATATTTGTTTCAATCGTCGAACAGGGCAGCCTGTCAGCGGCAGCCAAACACCTGGATATCGAGCGAACCAAAGTATCCCGCCACCTTTCTGAGCTGGAAGAGTGGGTTGGTACCCGCCTGCTGCACCGTACAACTCGTACTCAGAGTCTGACGGAAGCTGGTGAGCAAACACTGGAACGTGCCTACCAAATCCTGAATTTAACCGATGACATCGGAGCCATTTCAGATCGACAACACAATACCCTGTCCGGGCGGTTGAGGATCACCTGCAGCTATTCGATGATCGATGCGTTTCTGCTTGCCGCCATCAACGACTTTTGCGCACTATGGCCCAAGGTGCAGATTGAACTGGTGGTGGCCGATCGCAGCATTCACCTGGTCGAGGAAGGCATCGATCTGGCCGTGCGCATCAGTAACGACCTTGATACCAATGTGATTGCGCGCCAAATCGGGGTGTGTCGCTCGGTAGTCGTCGCTGCGCCCGAGTACCTCAGCAAGTACGGCACCCCCGATTCACTTCAAGCGCTGCGCGCGCACAGTTGTCTGACTTTCAGCTATTTTGGCAAAAGTGAATGGCATTTTGACAAAGAGGGCAACAGTGAATCGGTGCCGGTAACGGGCCAGCTGACGGCCAATATTTCAACGATTCTACTCAACGCCACGCTCAGTGGCGGTGGCGTGAGTATGCAGCCGCTGGCCAGTGTACAGCCATACATACGTTCTGGTGAGCTGGTGCCATTGCTGACTGACTGGGAACCGAGACAGTTGGGGGTGCACCTGGTGTATTCCAACCGCCGCCAGGTCACGACGTTACTGCGCCAGTTTATCGATTTTGTTGTGGAGCGGATGCACCGGGATCCGGTGTGGAACAGCGCTTAAATGTGCGTAAAATGAAATAGTGTTCGGTAATATATACCATTATTGTTGCAAAATATGCACTAGTTATGTGCGAGAGCGTGGCTATTTCTTTTTCGTTCAGTTGGTAAAGTAGGCCTCGTTAGTTACTGATGAGGCAAAAACTATGAAACCTGTTACCACACTGATTTTAACCACCGCTCTGGCTTCTGGCTCTGCAATGGCAGACCTGACTCTGACCACCTATAACCCTCAGGATAAAGGCATCTTTCCTGTCGCTTCTACTCTGATTGAGGGAGAGAAAAACGCCGTTCTTTTTGATGCTCAATTTGGCGTAGAAGAAGGGAAACACGTTCTGAATATGATTCAGAAATCGGGTAAACAACTTCAGGCAATCTACATTACTGCAGGCGACCCGGACTTCTACTTTGGCTTAGAGCCGATCGTTAAAGCGTATCCGGACGTGAACATCTATGCCACTCAAGCGGTGGTCGATCACATCAAGCGTACTAAAGATCAGAAGATCAGTTACTGGGGCCCGATCTTAGGTGAAAATGCACCAAAATCTGTTTATGTGCCGCAAGTGTTCAACGGTAACATTAGCCTGGAAGGGGAAAGCATTGAACTGAAAGAAGGCGGTACGCATCAGGCTTATTACTGGATTCCTTCACTGAAAACTGTACTGGGTGGCGTGTCTGTGGCGTCAGGTGGTCATGTTTGGATGGCGGATGCTGCGACACATGAGAAACGCATCGAGTGGGTTCAGGGACTGGATCGCATGCTGGCACTGAAACCGACACGCGTGATTCCGGGTCACTACATTGGTGAAGAGCCTGTAGGCACAGACGCCGTAACGTTTAACCGTGATTACGTCGCGACTTACGACGTTAACGTGGCAAACTCACAAAATTCTGCTGAACTGATTAAGAAAACGATGCAAGCCTACCCTCAGTTTGAAGCGGATGCCGGTTTGGAACTGGGTGCTAAGGTTAGCATGGGTGAAATGAACTGGTAATCCCTGCTTAACCTGATGCAACACGGCTTCTGTAAAGAAGCCGTGTTTTTATTTATCGTCCAATCGAAAAGAGAATCCATGCAACTGACTCAGAGCGGAACCACCAAACCTTCGCTGTTTCTTTATATTATTCTTGGCGCCATCGGAGCCCTGACCCCGTTCGCCATTGACATGTATTTGCCGGCGATGCCGGCGATCGCCGAGGATCTTGCGGTGCCAGCCAGTGCAGTGCAGATCACGTTGACCGCTTATTCCATTGGTTTTGCGCTGGCCCAGATGATCCATGGTCCGCTATCAGACAGCCTGGGTCGCAAACCCGTGATGGTGGTGGGGACTTTGCTGTTTGGTTTGGGTTGTGCGCTGGCGGCCAACGTACACTCAATTGAAATGTTTATTGCGCTACGCATCGTTCAGGGAATGGCGGGCGCGGCCAGTGCCGTGGTGCTTCAGGCGCTAGTTCGGGATATGTTTGACCGTGAAGATTTCGCTCGTACCATGTCGTTTGTCAGCCTGGTGGTGACGGTTGCGCCGCTGATGGCCCCCCTGGTTGGTGGCTATCTGTCGTTGTATTTGGGCTGGGAATCGATTTTCTATGTTCTGGCGTTGTTGGCTCTGATTATTGTTGCGCTGGTGGCATTCTGTCTGCCGGAAACGCTCAGTGCCGAGCATCGGCGTCCGTTTGAACTGTGGGCGACGCTGGCGGCGTATGGTGCGCTCTCGCGCGATATGCGAGTGCTTTGTCTGGTCTTGTGTGGTGCGTTTTCATTTGCCGGAATGTTTGCTTTTCTGACCGCAGGATCGTTTGTTTACATTACGCTTTATCACATTCCGCCGGAGCACTTTGGCTACTATTTTGCCCTGAATATCGTCGTGATGATGGTGATCACCAGCATCAACGGACGCTACGTTAAAAAAGTGGGCATTCCTGCGATGCTCCGGGTTGGTTTGGGGATGCAGGTGCTGGCCGGAATGGGTTTAGTACTGGTGGAACTGCTGGGGCTAAGTTACCCGTTTATGGTGGCCTGCATCATGATATTTGTCGGCAACGTTGCCCTGATTGGCAGCAACGCCATGGGGTTGCTAATGAGTGATTTCCCTCAAATGGCAGGCACAGTGGCCGCTGTGGCCGGGACGCTGCGCTTTGCCCTGGCAGGGATTGTCGGCGCTTGTGTTTCTATGTTGTCTCACTATGGCGCCATGCCAATGGCCGTCGCGATGTGTCTGTGTGGTGTTGGGTCATGGGCGACATTCCATTACGCCAGTCGTCACCTTGCAGAATCCTCCGCTGATGCCTGATGTCATTTTGATCTTCAACAAAAAGCCCCGCATTGCGGGGCTTGTCGGTTAAGGCTGCGCTGGTGGTGTGGCTCAGCTGTTTTGCTGTCGCTGCGTTTGCTTGCGTTGCAATTTTTCCTGACGCTTTTGCTCAGCTGTTTTGACGGCATCGCCACCCACATGGTTTTCACCACGCTCACGGGCGAGCTGCACCTGCTTTTCGCGCTCACGGAAACGGATCACTTGCTCTTCACTGTGTGTGCCGTGGCATTTCGGACAACTGACGCCTTGTTCGAATTTGTCGGACTGTTTATCTGCTTCTGTGATTGGCAGGCGACACGCGTTACACAGGTCGTATTCGCTCTTTTCCAGTTGATGGTTGACCGCAACACGGCCGTCAAACACATAGCAGTCACCTTGCCACAAGCTCTCTTCTTCAGGCACTTCTTCAAGATACTTCAGGATGCCGCCTTCGAGATGGTAAACCTCGTCGAAGCCCTGTTCTTTCATGTAAGCGGTGGATTTTTCACAGCGGATTCCACCTGTACAGAACATCGCGACTTTCTTGTGTTTGCTCGGGTCCATGTTCTGTTTGACATAATCCGGGAACTCACGGAACGTCTCGGTTTTTGGGTTAACGGCGTTCTGGAACGTACCCAATTCGATTTCATAGTCGTTCCGGGTGTCGACCACAAACACTTCTGGATCAGAAATCAGGTCATTCCATTCCTTGGGTTTGATATAAGTGCCGACCACGTGACGAGGGTCGATGCCTTCAACGCCCATGGTGACGATTTCCTGTTTGAGTTTGACCTTAGTGCGGTTAAATGGCTGTTCATGATTGAGTGACTCTTTATAGCTGATGCCCGCCAGGCGAGAATCTGCGTTTAGCCATGCCAGTAGCGCATCAATACCTTTACGGGGGGCGGCCACTGTGCCATTAATGCCCTCTTTCGCCAGCAGCAATGTACCGCGCACCTGATGTTGTTCCATCAACTCTCTTAGAGGCTCCCGAAGCTCCTGATAATTTTCCAGCTCGACGAACTTGTACAGAGCACAGACAACATAGTGATTCATGACGATTCCTTTTAACCGCTAACATAGAAATTGGGGCGCATTGTAACCAAGTAATAATACGACAAATACCGACAGTTAATAGGGGTATAGCGCGTGAGGGGAAAAGATGTCAAAAACCAACCACCTGGCCGGTGGTTGGTGTGATGTTAGAGGTTTTAGGCCAGTGTGGCTGCGGTCTGGTTGCCCATTGCGATCAGTCGGTCAAAAATGTGTTCGCCATCCGCTCGCAGACCATTGTGCTCATATTCGTTGGTGATCCACGCCTTGGCGTTTGGCATCAGTGCCAGGGTCTCACGGCTGATGTCCATTTCGACAAACATATCGTCGGCGTACACCGCGCAACTGACCGGCACTTTATTGTTCGCCAACTGTTTCTCGTCGTACAGGGCAGCCCAGTCGGATTTCTCTGCCAGCATGTCTGCGGCGGCTTTGAGCGGCTGCAAGTTGATGTATTGATCGAACATCCATGGGAATACCATCTCACCGGTAAACAGGAACGGCTGGCCTGTTTGATAGTTGAATTCGGGGTGTTGCTGACGAACCCGATGGGCACTCCATGACGAGGCAAAGCCCTGGCAGTAAATCGACTCGTGCAAAATGGCATAAATCGGGTGAGTCTGAAATGACTGCTGCATCAATATTTCATTGAGAAATTCGTAACGCAGGCGCGGCTGCCCGTCGATCTCAACCAAGGCGTTTTCCAGTAGGTAGTAGGTTGGCAGGAAGCTGTCACTGACCCCGAAACTGATGCCGATTTGCTGGAACTGTTCGACGGTCAGGCGCTGGCCGTTGGGCAGGAACTCTTCGTGTTGCAGTAGATGGTCGGCGATCTTTTGGCACTGCGCCTGCGCTTGAGGAAATTGCTGGAAAAAAGCCTGATTTTTCTCTTTAGTACGTTTGAACGTTGCGTGATAGACGTCATCGGCATGGCGTGAAATCGAGGGTACACCACCGGTGATGTAGCTGCGCAGCAAGCTCTGTGGAAACATTGATAAATAGGTCAGTGAGCAGAAACCACCGAAACTTTGACCTAGAATTGCCCACTGTGTAACGCCCAACTGCTCGCGGATGAATTCGGCGTCCCGCACAATGTTATCGGCGCGAAAGTAACTCAAATATTCCGCTTGTTGTACGGGACTCTTTGTTGCCAGTGTCTGATGGCTAATGACCGAACTGTTGCCAGTACCACGTTGGTCGAGCAGCAACACCCGATAATCCTTCAGAGCCCGTTTGATCCAGCCGGTGTTGCCATTCTGTCGTGGGGAAGGGAAACCAGGTCCGCCCTGAAAATACACCAGCCACGGCTTATCTGCATGGCGGTCGCCAGCTTGGGTGACTTCACGGGCAAAGACGTGGATGCGTCCCTTCTCGCTGTGGTGGTAATCCAATGGCACATCGAAATAGTGCGGGACGTAATGCAAACCTGCGTCAACAAAAGCTTGAGCAAACATGAGATTCCTTTTTTGATTTTGGATGGGGTCCTTATGGCGGCTAGTCTGCCGCAAAACCGTCGAGAGTGACAACAATAAATCCCTTTGGACATGTGTCGCTGCACTCAGAGTAAGGTAAGCGAAGTCTGGAGCTCAAGCTTCATGCAAGCCTCTGATCCGCTGGCTTACAAAGTGGATCGTCCCCGTCCATTTTATGAGACTCAAGGGCGCGGCCTGCCCGCTCTCCCGGTATTGATGAGTGGGGGCACTCTTGTCCATCTCCTCATGAAAGGATTATTCACTCTTACCAAATAGTGAATTCAATTGGCATGGGATTCTCGCCAATTTCTATCCTGATAAGCTTTTCTCATCCGAATCTACAAGATGAATTGAGAGCACATAAAGAGGCCACTATGACTTTATTATTTGAACCGACCCAACTGAAACAACTGTCACTGAGCAACAAAATTGTGATGGCGCCGATGACACGCGCGCGCAGCAGTCAACCGGGCAATATTCCCAACGCCATGATGGCCGAGTATTACGCGCAGCGTGCGTCTGCCGGCTTGATCATTACCGAAGCGACGCAGATCTCAGATGACAGCCAGGGCTACTCATTTACACCGGGTGTCTACACCGAACAGCAGGTTGAAGGCTGGAAGTTAGTGACTCAGGCTGTGCATGCTAATGGCGGCAAGATCTTCAACCAATTGTGGCATGTTGGTCGGGTTTCTCATCCGGTCTTCCAGCGCGGGCAAGCGCCGATGGCGCCTTCGGCGCTTAAGCCGGTGGATACGCAAGTGTGGATCGCGAACGAACACGGTGACGGTGAGATGATCGACTGTCCGACACCGCGCGCGATGACTCAGGCCGACATTGAACGCGTGATTGAAAACTTCGCCCATGCTGCCAGGCAAGCTGTACGCGCCGGTTTTGATGGTATCGAGATCCACGCAGGTAATGGCTATTTGATTGACCAGTTTCTGCGCACCAATTCCAACGCACGCACGGACGAGTACGGTGGCAGCCGCGAAAATCGTATTCGCTTTTTACTCCAGGTGGTTGACGCCGTCAGCGCGGCAATTGGTGCCGAGAAAGTGGGTGTGCGTCTGGCGCCATTCATCACGTTTAAAGACATGAACTGTCCGGATATCGTCCCCACCATACTGCTTGCTGCCAAAGCTCTGCAAGACAAAGGTGTTGCGTATCTGCATTTGTCGGAAGCTGACTGGGATGATGCCCCCACGATTCCAGAGTCATTTCGTCAGGCACTGCGCCTTAACTTTACCAACTGCATCATCGTCGCTGGCCGTTATTCGATTGAGCGAGGCGAAGCCGTGCTCGCTAAAGGGTATGCCGATTTGGTCGCGTTTGGCCGCCCGTTTGTCGCCAATCCGGACCTGGTCACCCGAATGCAGCACAACGCGCCGTTGGCGGAACTCGATCCGGCAACTTTATTTGGTGGCAATGAAAAGGGGTACAGCGATTATCCCAGTCAATTTTAAAAAAATATTTGAAAATCATTCAACGCGCTGGTGGTTTTTCCAGAAGGAGCCGGACGCTATTGTAGCTGCCATCGCAATATGAATAACTGAATATCTGGAGAAAATTATGTCTATTGTTCAGGCCGCACAATCCCGTTACTCAACCAAAGCTTTTGATGCCAGCCGCAAAATCCCGGCGGATAACGTCGACGCCATTAAAACGTTGATCCGCATGAGTCCGTCTAGCGTGAACTCACAGCCATGGCACTTTATTGTCGCCAGTAGCGACGAAGGCAAAGCGCGTATTGCCAAGGCAACGCAAGGGGGCTACGCCTTCAACGAACGCAAAGTGTTGGACGCTTCTCATGTGGTGGTGTTTTGCGCCAAAACCAGCATTGATGAAGCGTATTTGCAGGCGCTACTTGAGCAGGAAGACAAAGACGGCCGCTTTGCCAATTCGGAGGCGAAGCAGGGTATGCATGGTGGACGCTCTTTTTTCGTCAACATGCATCGTTTTGATCTCAAGGATGCCAATCACTGGATGGAGAAACAGGTTTATCTGAATGTTGGTACGCTGCTGCTGGGCGCGTCGGCGATGGATATTGATGCTGTACCTATCGAAGGTTTTGACCCGAAAATTCTCGATGAAGAGTTTGGGTTACGTGAAAAAGGTTATACCTCAGTTGTGATTGTGCCGCTGGGCTATCACAGCGAAGACGATTTTAACGCTAAGTTGCCGAAATCGCGCTGGGACCACCACACGGTGATGACGGAGCTGTAACCATGATTCATTTAATTGCGGAAATTAAAGCCGCCTCCGGTTGTGAGGCGGCACTGGAAGCTTTGTTAAAGGGCTTACTTGAACCTACACGGGAAGAAAATGGCTGCTGTCAGTACGAGTTGTTTGCCGATCAGCAGATCCCGGGGCTGTACATAATGCAAGAAATTTGGTGTTCACAAGAAACCCTGGACCAACATTTGGTCAGTGAGCACTTCAACCATTTCAAACTAGAATCAGACCGTCTTGAACTGGTCGAATACGTACAACTGCGTCCGATGAATTTCATCGGCTAAAAATAAAAATGTTAGGGAGAATGATGATGTCTGTGCCTACCACAATGAAAGCGATCGGTTTTACTCGCTCACTGCCGATCAGCGATGAGCAAAGCTTGTTCGAATATGACACGCAAGTACCGACACCGGGTGACTATGATCTTCAGGTGAAAGTTAACGCGGTGTCCATTAATCCGGCGGATGCGAAAATTCGTTGCCGCGCCGCTGCTGACAAAGTGCTCGAAACCCCCAGAGTGGTTGGCTATGACGCGGTGGGTATCGTAGCGGCTGTCGGGGACAAGGTCGACGGTTTTGCGCCAGGTGACCGGGTCTACTATGCCGGTGATGTGACGCGACAAGGTTCTCACGCGGAGTATCAGCTAGTGGATGCTCGGATTGCTTCACACGCACCGCACAGCTTGACGGACCCACAAGCGGCCGTAATGCCGCTAACGGTATTAACAGCCTGGGAGGCTTTGTTTGACCGGTTACGGATTACGCCGAGCGAGAAAAAATCTCTGCTGATTATTGGCGGGGCGGGCGGTGTTGGTTCGATTGCCATTCAGCTGGCGAAACAACTGACTCATCTTACGGTGATTGCAACTGCTTCGCGACCTGAAACTCAGGCATGGGTCCGGGAGATGGGTGCAGACCACGTGGTTGATCATCGTGACTTGGTCCACTCAATGAAAGCGCAAGGGCTGGAAACGGTGGACTACATTTTCAATGTCGCCGACACCAAAGGCCACTGGGATGCGATGGCGGAATTGATCGCGCCTCAGGGAATGATTGCATCTATTGTTGAGTTTGATGGCGGGGTGGATTTATCCAAATTGCAGGGCAAATCGGCTGGTTTTATATGGGAACTGATGTTCACCCGTACCTTGTTTAAAACCGACGACATGGCCAAACAGCGAGATATTCTCTTTCAGGTTGCGAATCTGATTGATGCCGGCCGAATTCGCTCCACGCTGACTGACACCATTGAAGGTTTTGGCGCCGAGCAACTGAGGCAGGCTCATGAGCTGATTGAAAGTGGCCGTGCTATCGGTAAGATCGCCGTTAACTTCGACTAACGATACACCAGTAAACTCAGACACTTAAACGTCGATGGCTGCCAGAACCATTTTGCGTTGCTGGCAGCACTTTTCTCGCACAAACGCCTGAAAAGCGCGAATGGTCGGCGTTAACAGACGACGGTCTGCGCACACCATGTAAATGGGCACTGACCCACCGTCCCATTCGGGCAGAATTCGCACCAGTTTCCCATCCAAAATGTCCTGGCTGATGTCCATCAATGATTTATTGGCAATGCCTTTGCCTTTGAGGGCTTGACGATGCACAACCTCACTGTCGTTGCTGGTTGGATTACCTTTGACAATCACGCTTTCGGTGTCCTGCTTATGGTTAAGCGTCCACTTGTTATACAGGCTGTCGGAGACCATGTAACACAAGCAGTTATGTGCGAGCAGATCGGCGGGCTGAGTGAGCGCCGGGTGGTTAGCGACGTATTCCGGAGAAGCACACAGAATGCGTTCATTCGCCGTACACAGCGCAATGGCAATCAGATTGGAATCGGCAGGCTCACCATAACGGATCGCAATGTCGACGGGTTTGGAATACATGTCGGTCAGACTGTCTGACAACTCAAGTTTGATGTGAACATTTGGATGCAACTCGATGAATTCATCGATCCAGTTGAGGAGCATATTGCGGCCAAAATCCGACGGGGCCGTAATGTAAAGATGGCCGGCCAGCTCTCCCCTTGAGCTGGCGATCTGGTCCAGACCTTCTTGCAGAGCGTGCAGTGCCGTCTGAGTTTTTGTGAGGAATATCTCCCCTTCATTGGTCAGGCGGAGACTGCGAGTTGAGCGGACAAAGAGTGGAAAACCTATCTGTTCTTCCAGTCGTTTGACTGAAGCGCTGATGGCGGCCGGTGTCAAATCCATGCTGTTGGCGGCTTTAGAGAAGCTGCCTTGTCGTGATGTCTCTACGAAGATATTGAGGTCGTTCAGTGCCTTCATGTCTGATCCGAAAAGGTTGGGGAGGCTTGACTATAAAACATCTGCCAGACGAACTGAACCGCTGTCTGTGGGTTAGTCGTCGTACGGGACTTTGCTCATTTCCCACATTTTCAAGGTTGACTGTGGATTCATGCAGTGGCCATAAAGAATCTGAATTTTGGGTTCAAACGGTTCACCGATGTAGGTGGTACGAACCAGTTCGCCAGTTTTCAGGTCCACCTGACTACTGACCCGGCCTTTGAAATTCTGAAAGATGGCGAATTGATCGCTCTGATAAACCAGTTGATCCTGATAAAAAAGAAAATAATCGGCGGTGTCCGTCAACTCACATCTTAGCGGGGCGGTATTGAACTGAGCGGGCGTAATCGGACTGATCGTCAGCAGCGCCAGCGTGATAAGTCCTTTGGATGTGAAATAACGCATTGTGCCATCCTCACCTGCGTAACCTGATTTAAGTATAGATGGCACAGAGCCCTGATGGGCAGGGCTCTGTCGTAGATTTATTGTTGGATCTGGTAATCGAAGGAAGGAATGACGATTTCGACACGGCGGTTCTGTTTGCGGCCTTCACGTGTTTTGTTGGACGATTTCGGCTCAAGTTCACCGCGCCCTTCAACCGAAATCCGTTGTTGTTCGATGCCACGTTGTTGCAGAGCGTCCGAGACCGATTGGGCGCGCTTTTCTGAAATCATCTGATTGTACTGCTCGCTGCCGGTGGAATCGGTATGGCCGATAATCACGACTTCAGATTCCGGATACTCTGCCAGGAAATCGACCAGTTTATCCAGCACCGGAGCGCTTTCTGGTTTTAACTCGGTACTGTTGAGTGCAAAGTAACTTTCACCTAGTGTTGTCGTCTGGTAGGTTTTGTCGACCCATGTAGGTTCCGGTTCCGGCTCAGGTTGCTCGACCACCATTACTTCCGGTTCGACAACGGGGGCTGGCTCGGCCTGAGATGCTCCACCAAAGGTATATACCACGCCAAGCGTTGCGGAATTACCGGCAGCACGCACCACGTCATTGTTCATGTCGGTGAGTGTCTGGTATTCCAGACGAACCAGTACGTTCTGATGAGAGTCAAACTCCAGGCCCACAGCCCCTAAGTAAGACCAGTCGTTCTTGCTGCCATAATCGACATAAGCCCCACCGAGCTTACCGTAAAGCGAGATGTCATCCGTTAATGCAAGATTGGCTTTTGGGGCGAGCGTAATGGCGCTGATATCATCTTTCATTGAACCATTCTGAAATTCGCCTAGGTAATCGTATCCTGCTTCCAAAGAGAGGAAGTCCCACATCTGATAACCGAGGAAGGCGCCGACGGTTGAGTCTTCGTCGTCACACACCGAACTGGTACAGGAATCATCTAACCATGATTTACCTACTTTTGCTCCGACATACACTTCTGAAAACGAAGGTGCGGATGCAAACATGAGCGAAGTTGAAATTAGGACTGCTAGCTTTTTCATTATATTTTCCTTAATTAATGATTAGCATTTGATCAGCGGAAATATTCGCTGTGCTAAATTTTTTATCTTGTAGGGAAATAAAAGACGCGTCATGTGTCTTCGTTAGAGATACTAGGTTTTGTGCCGAAAGTAATTGTTAGGTTTTATGCAAGTTAACGAAAGATATTAATTTTTTATTATGTGGGAAATGAAAAAATCATCAGGCGAGTGTTTTTTGTTATTTGTTTGATTTTTATTGAATTTATTATTCATTGTTCATCTTTAATCGAACAATGAACGTCATGTTTATGTCCGACGGTGAAAGTTATGTAAAAAAGCAGCCCTTAATCAGGACTGCAATAAAGAAAAAACATGGTTATAAGAAAAAGGATGGACTCATATTAAATCTATTTATGTGTCAGCCTTTTCTGAATTAACTGTATTTGGCTGAGCCAGTGTATTGGCCGCTGCGTCTTCCTGTTGTTCGAGCTGGATCCAAAACACAAACAGTTCATACCAAATTGCCAGTATGACCGCTCCCAGGAACAGGCCGACAATGCCATAGAACAACATGCCGCCAATCGCACCAATCAGGATAATGGGCATCGGCACGTCTACGCCACGGCCCATTAACATAGGTTTAAGCAGGTTTTCCGACAGGGCGCCGACCACTACCCAAACGGTAAACAGGGTGGCGGTGGTGCTGTCTTGCATCACGTACATGTAGATGATGACTGGTAAAACGGCAATCAGCGCCGGGAGCTGAGCAATACATAAAATCATCAGGATCAGTGTCAGCAGGCCTGCAGCCGGGATGCCAAAGACGAAGAATCCGGCACCAATTAACAGCGCCTGTATGGCTGCGACACCGACCACGCCCAGCAAGACACTTTTTATGGTTGCGGCAATCAGCGATGTCCAACGCTCCGCATTCTTACCCGCAGCGCGCACGGCAACGGTCTTCAGCGAGTTAGCGATCTGTTCGGAGTAGGTCATAAAACCCGCGGCAATCGCCAGCGAGATGATGAACAGGAGCAGGCCGCCGAGCGCACCGCCGAGCACACCAGCAAATGAGGATACCGCCGATTTGATTTCCGGCAGGAAGGTTTGAATGGCTTTTTCCAGGTTGGTGGCGAACAGATCCCATACCTCGAACAGCTTATCGCCGATCACCGGAATAGCAGAGATTTTGCTGCTTGGCCCCGGGATGGTAATTTGGCCTTGCTGCAATGTTTCAAGTACCCGGGTTGCTCCTTCATAAATGGAGCCCGAAATCATCACAAACGGTGTCACCAATAAGGCGATCCCCAGCAGGGCGATGGTGGTGGCTGCCAGACCACGACGCCCACCATACCAGCGTTGCATTTTCAATGTGAGTGGCATCAGGGCGACGGCGATAATCGCTCCCCAAATCACAGGGATGATAAACGGCTTGATAATATCGTATGTAAACATCAGCAGTATCAGCAGCAAGCCGATACGAATCGCTGATTCCACCATATTGCTGATGAAAATCTTGCTTTGTTGCTGTTCCAGTTGTTTATCCATTTTTCTTTACCTGATTTTCAATATTAGAACTGACAAGGCTGGAAACCACGATCGCCATGTAAAATACGCCGGCAATGGCTTCCAGATAAACGATGACCTGAGCGATCGGTGTGATTGGGCTGATATCGCCATAACCCAGCGTGGTGAGGGTGACGAAACTGAAGTAGGCGGCATTGGAAAAATTCTCTCCCCAGGACTGGGCGGTAAGTCCGGTGAACGACTGAGGAGAGAATTCCAGAATGACCAGATAGACAATCGCCCACATCAGACCGAGCAATAAAAACAAGGCGACTGAGCCGATGACTTTGTTGGTATCTACTTTTCCGTTGAACAGAATCTGCCGGGCGATGGACTTAAAAGTACCGAAGAAGAATGCGAAGGTCAGGAGCAGCGACACCACATCCATACTCTTGACACCCAGCAGGTTGCGAACTGCGATAGCGACGACCCAGGCACACACCAGCGTCACCAGAAATCGGTACCAGTTTTTATCAAAACGCAAACTGACCAGGCAGACGATGAACGTGACGATCGTAAACAGGGTCAGAATCTGCTCAAGTACGCCACTGCCGACCACCTGCGCCAGAGCGGCGCTGATCAAAAGCGAAGTCAGGGCCAGCGTAAGATAGAAAAAATTATTTTCCTGATTGATGTTTTTAAGCGGTTGTCCGATTGCCATGTTGTTTTCCTGTGCTGATATCCGGTTCACTGCTGAGTGCTTTGATCGTCGGCGATGACCATGATTGAGGCGGTCAGACCGAACCTCAGGTCCACGCCTTGCGGCAGCTCGGTGATGGTGATTCGTACCGGAATCCGCTGTGCGAGACGGATCCACTGAAAGACCGGGTTTACGTTCGGCAGCAGGTTATACCCTACGGTTCCGTCTTTCGGGGCGATGCCCCAGCCAATCGAATCCACACGTGCTTTAATCGGTGTATCCGGATGCGACATCAGAGTAACTCGGGCTTCACTGCCTGGGTGGATGTTGGCTAACTGATTTTCGCGGAAGAAGCCGAACACCCAGAAACTGCTGCTGTCGATCAGAGCCAGCAGTGGTTGGTTGGCTACGGCTTGTGTTCCGGTGCGAATATCCAGGTTGGAAACGAAACCATCTACCGAGGCGTAAACCTTGGTATAGCTTAGGTTAAGTTTGGCGGATTTCAGTTGTTCTTCGGCGGCCTTGATCTGCAGGAGTGATTCTTCGTAGGCGATTTCGCGACGGATCAGATCCTTGTGAGACACCGCGCCTCTGTCTTTTGCCCGGATATCTTTCAGTCGGTCATATTCGATTTTTTTACCGCGAGAACTGACGATGGCTTTTTCCAATGACACTTGGGCTTGTGACAGCGCCACCTGATAGGTTTCAGGATCGATGACAAACAGCAGATCCCCCGCTTTAACTGGCTGGTTGTCCGCCACTGCAACATCGACAATGGGGCCGGAAACCCGCGGAGCCACTTTAATCACATTTGCCCGAACCTGCCCATCGCGAGTCCACGGATTGTTAAAATAGTCCTGATACTTTTGGTAGCCAAGCCAGATGGCCCCACCCAGGATGACAATGTTTACAGCGATGATAAGGAATTTTTTCATCTTGTTGGGTACCTAAAATTTTAAGAAAAAGCTGTCGATAGCAACGACGTACATCACCAAAATGGCCATAAAGGTCAACGATGGATAGGCCACAAATCGGGAGAGCCGGGTCTTGTTGAAAATCAGTACTGTGATCCAGGTCGCCGTGACCGCAATCACCAGCACCAGCAGCAATGGTGAGTAATAGATATCTCCCCAGGATAGTTCATGTGGCATCACTGCACCTCCCGCATATTGATGCTTTGCACGTGAGGCAAGACGCGCGCTTCGGGGGCCAGTGTGCCCTTCCAGTCAGTGCGCTCGCTCATCTGATTCGCCAGATCGTCATTGACGAAGGGTTTGCCTGAGTAGGCTTGCCAGCCTCCACCAAGCGCTTTGTACAGTGCAACGACCTGATTGGCGACATTGCCTTTAATTTGCGCATAACTGTCTTCACTGCGAGTCATTTTCTCGACCGAGTTCAACAGTCGTTCAAACGAGATCTGACCGTTTTCATACTGCGTCATTGAGATATTGAAGGCGCGAATCGAGGCGTTGACTGATTGCAAACGCAGTGCTTTTTGCTGCAAATACAAGTCATACGCATCAATGGCGTTAGTGACTTCCTGAACCGCCTGCAGCACTTTCTTGTTGTAGTTGGTCAGGGTTTCCTGAAAACGGGCGTCTTCATAGCGGATGTTGTTCTTCACCCGTCCGTACTGGAAGATATTCCAGCTGAATGTCGGTCCTGCTGCGAGGGTTAAGGAATCACTGAAACTGAAGCTGCTGCCATCGGGTACGGTGCTGTTTATGCCGATGGAGCCAAACAGCGAAAAACTGGGGTACAACGCCGACTGAGCAATGCCAATCTGGGCACTCTGAGCGCGCGCTTGCAGTTCGGCGACCTGAAGATCAGGGCGGCGCATCACCAGGTTCGCATTGATTGCCGTTTGTAGTTGCGGCGGACGTGGCACCAAAGAATCGCTGTCATCGCCTGAGAGTGCTTGCTTACTGCCGGTTGCCTTAAACTTTGCCTCATACGCGGCTAGCTTGGCGCTCAAGTTATTGCCATCCAGAAGTGGCTGTACTTCCTCAGGCAAAACGCCGAGCAGCACTGCCAGAGCGTTGCGCGCCTGACGCTTGGCAATCTCCAGTGAAGGTAGGGCAGCTTTGGTGGTGTACAGCTGGTTTTTGGCCTGCTGTACATCCAACTCAGTGACGTTGCCGGAGTCGTATTGTACTTGTGTGATGTTGACGACTCGCTCCTGAATTTCAATATTGCGTTGTGACAGCAGGATCCGCTCCTGGAAGGTACGGTAATTAATGTAATTACGAGCCACTTCTGCCGTGACCGTAATCATGATGTCCTGATAAGAAGTAATCGAGGCGTAATAGGCCGCCTGTGCAGATTCGATACCGCGCGCGTATTTTCCCCACACATCCATTTCCCATCCGGCATCGAAACTCACTGCCGCATTATTGAACGAGTTTTCATGTTGGTAGAGACGCGTCAGGTTGCCCGATACTGTCTGAACTTGAGGGTATTGCAGGCCGTCGGCAACGCCGAGCAATGAGCGGGCCTGCAAGATGCGTAACCCGGCCGCTTCCAGATCGAGATTTTGCGCCCCGGCTTGCTCAACCAATTGGTTTAATACCGGATCTTGAAACTGTTGCCACCACAGTGCGGTATCATTCTGTGCTTGATGAGTATCGTCCTGCGTCCAACTGGCTGGCAAAGCGAGTGGTTGGGGGCGGGTGAAATCCGGCCCAAGCGTGGTACACGCGGTCAATCCGCAAAGGGGTAAAATGAGCCAATAGGGTTTGAGGGAGAGTGTCATAATCGTGTCTACCTCAAAAACGTTTTTGTTTTAAGTTCACCCAATCGATATCCTCATAGGTTGCTTTACACTGTTTGAGAGCTTCATACACATTACGCTTTAAATTCAGCAGGATATAAAACCCCGCTATCTCTGAATAAGCGTAGTCAGTGAAATCAAGATCCGTGAAGAATTGTTCCAGTTTGGTTTCAAACTCCTGATACTCGGCGTCGAACGTATCGAAGCGATGATTCAGGTCGCTGGTGTGATGATCCCGGGCTAACGCCAGCGCCATGGCAGGTAGGATATCGTCGCGGTTACCCGAGCGAAGTTCACGTAGCAATCGGTTGTCTTGCAACTGATGTTCGGCTTGGATCATAATTTTGAGATGGCTACTAAGCACCTGACAGGCATCGGTAAAGGCTTTAACGCTCTCCGGAGTGATCGTTGAGAACAGTTTATGGTTGAGTTTGGTCCCCCACATCTGAAGCTTGCTGCCGGACGTCGTCAGGGTTTTCAGATGCAGGCTACGTATGGTGCTCGAGTACCAGTCGTTTTTCTGCGTTTGGTACGCCGTGAAAAGCGCGTTGACATGGCGAAAGTAGCGCTCTTTTAGGGTCACAAACAGATGCTCGGGCCGTGATGAAAACGGAAAGTAGTGGGAGAAAATGATCATGAATACGACCATGTAAAACAGCATCATGATGGTCATTATGATACTGAAGTTGTAAGTCATTTGATTGTTGAGCCCGAGTATGAATAGCCCCAGCAGAAAGAAAATCGTAACGGGACCTTTGAACAGGTAGAAGCCAACGAAGGCATAGATAAAAATAAACGCGCCCAGTTCGGCGGGTAATTCCAGTTGGGGTAACACAAACACATAAGATGGCACGGCGAACAGAAAGCCGAACGTAAACAGTACCAACAGCATAACTGGGTGCACTGGCACAAAGGACAGCAGGGACATGTAAATGGTTGAGAAGACCACAAACTGGTAGCCCCCGGGAGGGTTCAGATAGATCCAAACGGCGCCTGCCACCCAATAGGTCACAAAAACTTTGATGGCTGTTTTGCAGTTTTCGGCATCCCACCACAAAAACCGTTCAGCTTTGTGTTGTAACGGCGGATCGAAGGAAATGCGGTTGGTCACTGAGTCAATGCAACTGATGGTTTCAGTGAGCCTGGACAGGTTCTGGTGCAGTTGGTTGATCACATAGCCCAATGTCAGGGCTGAGCCTTTTTCAACGTGGCTTGCGTTGGTGAGGGCGTCTTGATTGTAGGTCGTTTGGTGAGAGTCCGTGCGATAAGGCGTTCCCTGGTTGTCCCAAGCGGTTTGGCTGGCGTTAAACAATGCATCAATTGCAGCAATGGATTCGTCAAAATTACTGAGGAGCGCGCGGTCCTCTGGGTGGATAAAATGACTTTGCGCGGTGATCACCAATTGTTGGCTGATCGACTGGTAATAATGCAGTGTCAGTTGCCACTCTTTTAGATACGCTGATATTTCACTGCATTCATGACTGACGGTATAAAAGTGTTGTTCCAGGGCCGATTGCGCGTTGAAAACGTTATCTATTAACTCGGAGATATCCTCTGAAGACGTATCACTTTTATCAGTGGTTATTGGCGGTGAGCCCGCATTATATTGTGCATCTTGATGAGTAGATAGTTGCGTTTTAATACGGAGATTATTGATGATGGCATGAAATAATTGTCGTTGTGCTTCATTGAGTTTGTCGGATAATTTCCTTAAGTTTTGCTCTGTTTTAGTCGGAAATAAAAAGGTGCCGACTAATGTGTATATCACGATACCAAACATTGTCATGTAGGCGCGATCTACCCCATAAATAAATGCACCCTCGGCATCACCACCATTGGCCATCATTAACGTAGTGACACCGGTGAGCATAAACAGGGTCGGATCTTTCTGATAGGCATTGCGGAAATAAAAAATGAACGCCACCACAACCGATACCGTCAACATATAGAGCAGGCGATCTTGCGCAAACCAGCCCACCAATAACAAACCTAACACCGCTCCTGCGAGTGTGCCTAATAAACGCAATGTGCCTTTGGCCAGCGACTCCCGGGTACCGCCGGTCGACGCAATTAACATCACTGTGGTTGCAGCCGTGGACGCTTGTGGCCAGCCCAATGCAAAAGGAATCAAAAAGGCTAAAGTGAGGCTGAGGGCGGCCTTGGTTGCAAATTTTATTTTTTCATTCATCTTGTTTTGTTTCTGCTTCGGCCATTCACGCAATAAAGTGTAGACGCCGGGTTACCGTATCACCTGACTATTAAAACTTTACTATTGATTAACCTGAAAAAATGAGGCGAGACTATAAAATCTGAACTCCTTTCTTTTGTAAGGGTAATGTCAAAATCCTTGTATTAATATGACTCAATAAATAATACATATGCGTTAAGATAGGTTGGCTGCCTATACTTATTAAACAGAAGTGAAATTGGTCTCAAAAATAAAATTTTTCTGATAATTTCTTTTGCATTAATATTTTTATGATCCAGATCTAAGAAAACATAAATTAATAAATGTGGGTGAGAAATTTTTGATGAAGTACAAAAAATAAATATAGTTTATTTTCATCTTTCATACTTTTTTGGAACGCGCGACAAATACTAATGCAATACCGCCTAATACTAATGCACTGGTGGTGATATTGAGTAGTGTAATGGCCTCTCCGAGCCAAAGGGCACCAAGCAAGAGCGCGATGACAGGCACGGCCAACTGGCTGATTGAGGCTTGCAGCAAAGAAATCCGCGCGACAGCGATATACCAGAGAATGTAACCCAGAGCCGATGCCAGGGCTCCCGAGATGGTGGCCAGAACGATACCCTGCAAAGAGAGCGATGAGGAGAGGAGCAGCCAGGGCAGTGTTAGCAAGCTCAGTGCGGCCGCGACAATAAAGCCTTGTGTAATGGCTTTTTGCGGGGATTGAGCTTGTTTGCCGAGCAGTGTGAACGCAGCCCAACTCAACCCAGAGACGATCATCAACAGCGCAGCCAACGGATCCGGGCGACTGGCAGCGGGTGCCATCAGCCACACAAACCCCAGTAATGACACGATTACGCCGCATAGCTCCTGAGCAGTAAAGCGATTACCCTGCCAACGATATACCGCCAATAAGGTCAGTTGCACAGAACCAAACAGCAACAAAGCGCCTGTCCCGGTAGACAGTTCAAGATACGCAAACGAGAAAAAGATCGCATAACCAAATAACGCCAGACCGGCTTGAATGCTAAAGCGCCAGTCACTGCGTAAGCCGATGGGACGCCGTGTTAAAAAGGCAATGATTGCTAAGGTTAATGCACCAGAAAGCAAGCGCAGCAGGGTAAAATTGCCCGCATCGATCGCGCCGTTACTTAAAGCCAGACGACACAATAAGGAGTTGGCAGCGAAGGCTATCATTGCAGCAATGGTGATCAGCAGGGTTGGCACGGGTGGTATTCTCAGCAGCATCAATGGTTTGAGTATAACCTGTGCAGTCAGTCTATCTAGTTGATGAGGTTATTAGCGATTGCGTTTTGTTCTGAAAGTTTTTAGATTAAATCCCATCATTTCATGGAAGATGAATCACTTAGCACGGGAAAATGCAATGAAGATCGAAGTGGACAATTTGGATCGCGCAGCCGTTATTGCGCTGCTAGAAGAACATCTGGAAGACATGTACGCTACCTCTCCACCGGAAAGCGTACACGCGTTGGATCTCGGCAAGCTCAAACATCCTTCGGTGACGTTCTGGACAGGTTGGCAGGAAGAAGAGTTGTTGGGGTGTGCAGCGCTGAAAGAGTTAGACAATGACCATGCCGAGATCAAGTCAATGCGCACAGCGCGTAGCGCCCGAAATCGTGGGGTGGCGTCAGATTTACTTAGTCATGTGATTGAACAGGCCCGCTTGCGTGGCTATCGTCGGATCAGTCTTGAAACCGGTTCGATGGATTTTTTTCGTCCGGCAAGGACTTTGTATCAGAAGTATGGCTTCGAATATTGTGAGCCTTTTGCTGGCTATCTGCCGGATCCGAATAGCCGCTTTATGACGTTAACACTGGATTAAATGAACAAAGCAAAAAAGCATTCACACAGGCGGGATCAGGTCATTGGGCCAACATCGTGGTTTGCCATCACCAACAGCGTACGAGGTCGAGATATTGAGCGATAAGTTAACCGTAGTCATCATCGAAGATGAGGCGGCGATTGCTGAGAACCTCATTCATGTCCTCGACATGGACGGTTACCACGCCGAGTGGTTTACCACAGCAGGAGAAGGGCTGGCGTATCTACAACACAATCCTGTTGCGCTGCTGGTACTTGATGTTGGTTTACCTGACGGCAACGGCTTCGAATTGTGTAAGACGATCCGCGAGTTTTCGGCCGTCCCGATTATTTTTCTGACCGCCAGAAACGACGAAATCGACCGCATTGTGGGGCTGGAAATTGGTGCGGACGATTATGTGACAAAGCCATTCAGTCCTCGGGAAATGCTGGCGCGTATTAAGCTGCGCATCAAGTCACGCGTTCCTGCGTCTCAGGCTATGTCCGCTGCGCTACCAGTCAGCCAAGAGCTGAGCGCACAAAACTTTGATTATTGCGTGAACGGTCAGATGCTGGGATTGACGGCGGCGGAGTTTAAGATTTTGCATAAATTGATCAACGCAGATTCCAAGGTGCTGAGTCGAGAGCAACTGATGCTTGCAGCGGACATGGCGCCAGACGCAGTGTACGAACGTAACATCGACACGCACATCAAAGCTATCCGCAGTAAGTTGAAACCTTTTAACCTGGCCGAGCGGATCTGCACAAAACGTGGTTTCGGTTACTTCTATCAGACGACAGGTGAATCATGAGTCGCTGGCCGAAAATTCCGCTCGGGTTACGGCTGTTCTTTCTCTATTTTGTCCTGGTAGGCATGACGGCATATATGGTGAGCCGAACCGTGATTCAGGAGCTGAAGCCGACCGTGCGTCAGACGACCGAAGAGACGCTGGTGGATATGGCGAATCTGCTGGCGGTGCTGGCCGAAGAAGACGTCGCCAATGGCCAGTTATCCCAGAGCCGCTTTTCGACACTGCTCACGTCTTATGGCCAGCGTGAACCTCAGGCGCGTATTTGGGAAATTGGCAAGAAAGCCATCAATCATCGAATCTATATTACCGATAAACAAGGCATTGTGATTGCGGATTCCTGGCAGCAGGATATTGGCCAGGACTTCTCGCAATGGAACGACGTGTATCTGACTCTGCGGGGACAATATGGGGCTCGCAGCACCGCGGACGATCCGAATGATCCCTTGTCGACAGTGATGTATGTCGCAGCGCCGATCTATCATGACGGTGAGATTATTGGCAGTGTCACGGTCGCTAAAGCGAATCGTTCAGTGCAGCCGTTTATCGACCTGTCTAAGCGTAATGTGTTGTTTTGGATGGTGTGGATGAGCGGGCTGGTATTAATTGCCGGTGCTTTATTTGCGTGGCGCATTCACTCCGCGCTCAACAAGCTGGAGCAGTACGCACTGAAAACAGGCCAAGGTGAAAAGATTGCCAAGCCGACATTTCGGATTTTTTATGAGTACGGCACGCTCAGTGATGCGTTAGAGAAAATGCGTAATCAACTGGATGGCAAGCAGTATGTGGAAGAGTACGTGCAAACCCTCACACATGAACTGAAAAGCCCGTTGTCTGCCATCAAAGGGGCCAGTGAAATTCTGCAAATGCCGCTGCCAGACGAGAAAATCGCCCGTTTTGCCAACAATATTGAGCGTGAAAGTGATCGCATGCAGGCGCTGATCGACAGATTGTTGGAGCTGGCACGTTTGGAAAAGCGTCCACAGTTAGAGCATCTGGAGTCTATTTCACTGCAAGATACGGTGAACGACGTCGTACAAGCCGCAGACGCTCGCTTGAGCAGTAAAGCGGTGGTGTGTCGCGTTGACATTGACCCGAACAGTGTGATTGTCGGCGAACGCTTTTTGCTCAAACAGGCTCTATTTAATTTAATGGATAACGCGCTGGACTTTGTCGCAAACGAAGGCGAGATCACGTGGCAGGCGACGGTATCCGGGCCGACGATCCGACTGTCTGTCTTCAATTCCGGGCCTCATATTCCCGATTACGCCATGCCTCGCCTGACTGAGCGCTTTTATTCCCTGGCGCGGGAGAATGGGGTGAAAAGTACCGGATTGGGGCTGAATTTTGTCGAACAAGTGATGAAGCTGCACAATGGCACGCTTCGTATCGACAATGTCGCGCGGGGCGTGCAAGTGACGCTGAATCTGCCAACTCCATAAAAACTCCACACAGGCTCCATTCGTTCTCCACATTGATGTTTTAGAGTCAAAGCATCAATTCAGGGAGAACAAAACATGAAAAAAATCCTCAACAATCCACTCGGCATGAAATTTGGTTTCGTGCTGTTTTTGTTTGTACTGCTTCAGATTCCGGTGTCCATGGTCAGTGGCTTGATCTCCGAGCGGTCGGATCGTCAGGAAGCCGTGCGTAATGACATTGCGCGCAGCAGCAGTGGTGAGCAGCGAATTATCGGTCCGTTTGTGTTAGTGGACTACGTTGAAACGGAGTCCCGAGAAGACAAAACGTATCGAATCCCGCGCCAGACATTCATTCTGCCCGACACTTTTGATATGAGCGCGGATCTCGATAGCTTTGAAAAATACCGCGGTATTTATCGCGCACGTCTGTATAAAGCGCAGACCAAATTAACGGGCACCTTTGATCTCCGAGAGATAGAAACGCTGCGTAAGTTTGATATCAAAACCGTCAGTCTGGTTGTCGGGATCCAAGACAGTCGTGGGTTGATCCGCTTAGATGATATGACGTTGGCGGAACGCGCTCTCGATGTGGCGCCGGGCACCGGGTTAGATCAACTGCCACAAGGTTTTCACAGTGACTTAAGCCTTACGCAACTCGATGTGAGTCAATCGCTTGAGTTTGACCTCAACTTCTTACTGCAAGGCATGGGACAACTGCAAGTTACGCCGATTGGGAATCGGACGACGGTTGCGCTCTCATCGTCCTGGCCGCACCCGAGTTTTATCGGCGACTATTTACCTGTGTCTTCCGAGATTTCGGATTCTGGCTTTAACGCGCAATGGTCAAGCAACAACTTCTCCACCAATATTGCTCAATTATTCATGAGTTGTTTGTCATCCAACAGCGCTTGCCATGAGTTGGAACAGAGACAAATGGGGGTCGACCTGATCGATCCGGTGGATCACTACCTGAAGTCCCATCGTGCAGTGAATTACTCTTTATTGGTGATCACATTGGTGTTTGCCAGTTTCTTCCTGCTGGAAATATTTCAGGCGCGTCCGGTGCATCCGATTCAATACGGTTTTGTCGGATTGGCGCTGGCGCTGTTTTACTTGCTGCTGATTTCAATGAGTGAGCACATCGGGTTCAACCTTGCCTATCTGGTGTCGGCTCTGGCATCGACGGGATTACTGAGTGTTTACGTGGGTGGCATGCTGGGCAATCGTAAGCACGGTGCGGCGTTTGGCGTAAGTTTGGCGATACTCTATGGCCTGTTATTTGGGTTGTTGCAGGCAGAAAGCTATGCGTTATTGATGGGGACACTGCTCTGTTTTGCCATACTCAGCCTGGTGATGCTGTTGACCCGTCATGTGGATTGGTACGAACGCAGTCACAAAGCGGCTGATCAAGCCGATGTCGCGAATTGCGACCGGTCTGGACCTTAATCAATGGCGAAAAAGAGTGCGCTCAGCGTGTCAACTGAGCACATATTCCCATGAGTCTGTTAGTGGAGAAAGACCACATTATGAAGACGTACCTAAGCACCGAGCGCTGGGAGTGCATCAACCAGCATGCAGTGACTCGCACAGCGTTGTGCAAAAAGAGCAGACGGCGAATACAGAAAAGTTTGTTGGAAAAAGTCGTTATCTGGGCTCAGCAACAGCAGGTCAGTCCATAACATCAGAGCAAGCGTTTTGTTGGGGAGGCCGGAGATGATCCCGGCTTACCCATTCAAGCTTCGGGGTTAACTTTCAAATGAAAGCTTGTCACCAAACGTGGATTTCCAGTCTTGGTCAAATTGATCGACAGCCGGCTGAACTGCTGGATGAGAAAACATCTGCGCGGCCACATCGACAGGCAAGGTGATCGCTTCAATACCCAACTTCATCACTTCCATCGCTTGTTGGGTATTTTTAAAACTCGCGGCCAAAATTTTTGCAGACAGTTGGTTTTGATCCAGTAGCAATTGCAGGTCTGCAACCACTTCTACACCGTTCCCGTTCATCGTATCTATACGGTTCACATAAGGCGCAAGATAGTCAGCGCCGCACAATGCCGCAAGGAAACCTTGCTGAGCAGAGTAAATAGCGGTAGCGAGCACTTGAATTCCCTCTTTTTTCATTAACTTAATTGCCGCTAAGCCCGTTTCGGTTGCTGGCACTTTGACGACCATATCATAAGGTAATTCATGGATTTGGCGCGCTTCTTCCACCATGCCTTCTACAGTTGTGCTCACCACTTGAGCATGGAAACGGGGTGTGCCCCCTAGCGCTTCTTGCATGTCAGCTAAGGTTTGGTTCAAGCCTTGTTTTGACTTCGCCAAAATACTTGGATTTGTGGTCACCCCTTTCAGAGGTAGGCATTGGTTAAAGCGTTTTACTTCTGCCACATCAGCAGTATCTAAATAGAGTTCGATCATGGGTTCTACCTTATACAAAATCTTCGTTGTAATGATGGGATCACTATAGATCTGACAATCCGCTGAGATCTTGATTTTGATCAATTGTAATTTCAATTGAAACTATAATAATTTCACAAAACGAAAGTTAAGTGGCAATATTTCATTATCAAATGAAGCTTTCAGCAAAAGAAAAGCGTGAAGAGTAGAAGAGCAAACCAAGAGGCGGACAGCAATGTATTTCAATATTCAGAGGTTCTCGACCCACGATGGTGATGGTATTCGCACCATTCTGTTTCTGAAGGGATGCAGTCTGTCCTGTCCTTGGTGCCAAAACCCAGAAAGCCGCAGTGAAAAGCACTCTCTTCTGTTTGATGAGCGCAGTTGTATGGCGGACTGCCAGCTTTGTGTGTCAGCTTATAAACAAACCGTAAACGGCGACATGGCGAACGATGGTATCCGACGCATTGACGATCACATCATCATCAATCGAAACGTCATGAGCGAAACGCAGATCATTGCGCTGCGAAACGTATGTCCAACACAAGCGCTCAGCATATGTGGAGAAGCGGCGAAATCGGACGACCTGTTTGAGGTGTTGATGAAAGACAAGCCTTTCTACGATCAAAGCCAAGGTGGCGTGACGTTTTCTGGTGGCGAGCCGCTGATGCAGCCAAGTCTTGTGGCAGAACTTGCCGAACGTTTGCATCAAAACCATGTGTCTACGGCGGTGGAGTCGTGCATGCATGTTCCGTGGAAAAACGTAGAAAAAGTCGCGCCATATATTGATTGCTGGTTAGCGGATCTTAAACACACCGACGAAGAAAAGTTTCTCTGCTGGGCGAAGGGATCGTTAAAACGCATCAAAGACAATTTTAGAAAATTGGCACCAGTTGCCAAACGCATTGTGATTCGCGTGCCGGTTGTGCCGGGCTTCAATGACACCATTGATGAGCTCAAAGCGATCATTGATTTCGCTGCTTCATTAGAAAGCTGTCAAGAACTCCACTTGCTGCCGTATCACACCCTCGGCATCAATAAATACCGTTTGCTCGATATGCCTTACGAGTGTTCTGACAAACCATTAAATAATCCAGAACTGCTAGAAAACGCAATGCAATACGCAAGCGAACATACTCAACTTAACGTGATTGTTAGAGGTTAACCATGGACCTACATACCCTTCCTGAGCGGATCAAAGCCCACAAATCGGCACTGGTCAACATCGTAACGCCGCCTATCTGTACCGAGCGCGCAGAGGCTTACACTCGGGCGTATCAGGCAAATGAAGACAAACCTGTGATTGTGCAACGAGCGTTGGCGTTACAAGAGCACTTACGCACTCGTACCATTTGGATTAAGCACGACGAGCTGATTGTCGGTAACCAAGCGAGCAAAGTACGCGCTGCGCCGATCTTCCCTGAATACACAGTGCGTTGGATTGAAGCGGAAATCGACGAACTGGCCGACCGACCTGGGGCTGGTTTTGCGGTAAGTGAAGAAGACAAACAAAGCATTCACGCCATTACGCCATACTGGCGCGGTAAAACGGTTCAAGATCGCTGCTATGGACTCTTTACCGACGAGCAGCAAGAGATCTTAGCCAGCACCATCATTAAAGCCGAAGGCAACATGACTTCGGGCGACGCGCACCTTGCGGTGGATAACGAAAAAATCCTGAAGATCGGTATGAACGGTTTGCTGGATGAGGTTCGTCAGCATCGCGCTAATAACGACGTGTCGACGTATGAAGGGTTGAAGAAAGAGCAGTTTTATAACTCCGTCGAAATTGTCTTGCTTGCGATTCAGGAACACATGGTGAGTTACGCCGATCTCGCTCTGGAAATGGCACAAAACGAAACGCGACCAGAGAGGAAAGCGGAACTGGAGACAATCGCAGAAAACTGTCGTCATGTGGCTTTCCATGCGCCAACCAACTTCTGGCAAGCTCTGCAACTGAGCTATTTTGTGCAGTTGATGTTGCAAATTGAATCGAATGGCCACTCTGTTTCATTCGGTCGGATGGACCAGTTCCTAAACGACTACTATGTGCGTGATCTTGAAAGTGGCGCGATGAGCAAAGCGTTCGCCCTTGAGCTATTGCAAAGCTGTTGGTTGAAATTGCTTGAAGTCAACAAGATTCGCTCTGGTGCGCACTCAAAAGCGTCGGCAGGTTCTCCGTTGTATCAAAATGTCTGTATAGGTGGCCAAAAGCTGAATGAGAATGGAGAACCTGAAGATGCCGTAAATCCGCTATCTTGGGCGATTTTGGAGTCTTGTGGGCAGCTACGTTCCACACAGCCGAACTTGAGTGTTCGCTATCATGAAGGTCTGAATCAAGAGTTCTTGATGGGCTGTATTGAAGTGATCAAATGTGGATTCGGTATGCCCGCATTCAACAACGATGAAATCGTCATTCCAGAATTCATCAAGCTAGGTGTCGAGAAAGAAGACGCTTACAACTACGCGTCTATTGGCTGTATTGAAACCGCTGTTCCGGGCAAATGGGGTTACCGTTGCACGGGCATGAGCTTCATTAACTTTGCGCGTATTTTACTGGCTGCGCTTAACGAAGGTGTGGATGCAACCACGGGCAAAGCCTTCTTTCCGCATGATAAGTCGCTAGCAAAAGGTAACTTCGAGAGCTTTGAGCAAGTCACCGCTTCTTGGGCGGAGCAAATTCGCTACTACACACGTAAATCGATTGAGCTCGATACCGTAGTCGACAGCGTGCTTGAGCAGCAAGCGCAAGATATTTTCTGCTCATCGCTGGTGGATGACTGTTTGGCGCGTGGTAAAACAGTAAAAGAAGGTGGAGCGAAATACGATTGGGTATCTGGCCTGCAAGTGGGTATCGCCAATTTGGGTAACAGTTTGGCGGCGATCAAACATTTGGTGTTTGAAGAAGCACAAATCAGCCAAACGGAACTGGCAAAAGCATTAGAACAAGACTTTGATGGTATTGAGAACGAACAACTTCGCCAACGCTTAATCAACTTCGCGCCAAAATACGGCAATGACGACGATTATGTCGACCAATTGCTGGCTGATGTTTACCAAGTTTATATCGATGAGTTGGCGCAATTTGTCAACACACGTTATGGGCGCGGACCAATTGGTGGTGGCTACTACGCGGGAACATCGAGCATCTCTGCTAACGTGCCATTTGGCGCATCCACGATGGCAACACCAGATGGTCGAAAAGCGAAAACGCCACTGGCAGAAGGCGCAAGTCCAGCATCGGGCTCTGACCGTTTGGGACCAACGGCGGTGTATAACTCAGTCGGTAAAATTCAAGCCAATAAAATCTTGGGTGGCGTGCTGCTTAACCAGAAGTTAAGCCCAGCGGCTGTCGCTTCAGAAGGAGATAAGCTCAAGCTATCGATGCTGATTCGTACCTTCTTTAATCACCACAAAGGTTGGCACGTGCAGTACAACATCGTCTCTCGTGAAACCTTGCTGGCGGCGAAAAAGAACCCTGAGCAATATCGCGATCTCGTCGTACGAGTTGCGGGCTATTCAGCCTTCTTTACCGCGCTATCACCAGACGCGCAGGATGACATCATCGCCCGTACCGAACACGAGTTGTGATGGTTTCAATACCTACTAACCGAAAAGGCGCCGTTTAGATCCATTGTTTATATTTTTTATTACCCATATTGCCATTTATAAAAATTGAAAACGCTCACAGGCCTGGCCGCTCACGGTATCCATTTTAAGGGCTGGGCCTGGCTTGTTGACAGAAGGCTCAGTGCTCTAGGGTTAGCAAGCTAGTGAGTTAGTACAGTTTATCAAACCAAACATCGACCGCTCCTGCTTGTTGCAGCCCGGCAAGGAAGTCGGTGTTGATAACGAGCTCTTTCCCATCCCACGCCAGTGGCGTGTCTTTTAAGCCGTGCTCATCGAGCGAAGCCAGCTCCGGTAGGAGAGCAAAATCGATAAAGGTATACTCTGTGCACACTTTATCCAGATCATGCTCGGAATTGGGCGTGTTAAAATCCAACTCTCCCCACCACTGTGTGAGTTGATCTAGCCATTTTTCGTCAAGTTCCTCAAGGATATCGTCATAAATATACAGCGTTTTGATGTCACCAAAATGCATATACACATCCGGTTGCGTGAACACAAATTTCGCGCGTTTTTCAGGTAGCACAGTGGTCACAGCGACTTTGTCAAAAGGAATGAATGTCATACTACGTCCTTGTTAAATAGACTGTTCACAGGGTTTGAACGTGGTGTTGATCGGATTGGTCGCCATGATGCGTTCTACGATGGAATGATGGAAAAGAATTCTCGTCGATTCTTCCATCATAAATACAAGCCGCTGATTGAGAGGGATTTGGGCGAGTATCGCTTCATCTAGCACCAGCTTTTCTATTCCCGTAACCTTGCCTATTGAATCAACAGACATATACTCCGATTTCTCAAGGTCGACGCATTTAATCCGTTGTAAGCAGTTGATGAATAAGTAATCTCGCTGCACCTGGTCATTGTTGATGTATGCGGGTACCCAATTGATGCCGTAGAGGTATTGTAGACCCGCCTTCATCACTACTCGTTTAGACAACGCGATCACTTTCGTGTGCACAAATTCAGGAGTTTCATAGTCGTCTTCCGGTTTGAACGTTTCGTAGATACGAATAGGTTCAATCGGCGGGCGGGCGCACTCTTTATAATTGATATAACGTTTATCGTGGTCACTTACTTCAGTCATCGCACAGGGACCACTGCTGGTAATTAAATAATATTCACTCATTTTCCTATCTCTAATGTATTGCCAACCAACGCTTTGGTCATCAGTTGTCCTTTGGCGTTTTTTAAATCGTGCTGACCTAGTGGATGTTTTTTCCTATGTTTGCATGAGATGCGCTTTTTGCTTTTTCTCTCGGTTTTACCATTGGCACAACCAATATTCATACCAGAGCGATAATCCTTACCAAAACCTGTGATGGTCCAACGGAAATCATCAATGTGTTTTACACCAAACTTGCTTAAATCCCGCATTTTTTTAAAAAATTCATGATCTTGTTTTTTGTCATGACAATATATGCCAGTCTCTATTGAATCCTCTATGTCATTTAACTCATTCTGTATTGCCCGAATATAAGTGGCATTTGAGACACGCAGCTTACTGTCCAACGAATCAGGGATATCTTTTCCCGCCGCCATCAATGCCAAAACACTAGTGTAATCAACACCTCTAGTGTGAGGACCTTTGTGTACCGCTACCCCTAACTGACAGGCAACGTCGGTAGCCGACGGCAGAAAGACTCCGTTTTTGGTTTCATCAATGTCATACTTAAAATGGCTGCGGTACATTTTCCATTCATCGTTCATCACTGTTTCGGAGGTGATCACGTGATGAGCTTGTAGGTTGCCCGAACTGGTATTGCGATTATCGCACCAAGGGTGATGTTCGTAATCCTTACCGGACGGTTTTTTAGTAGTAATACCAGCACGCCAGCCATCATTCAGCAGGTTTTTAGCTAAAAAGGCACTGTTTCCCTCTTCGGCATATTTTCCGAGTGGAGGGGACTTCACGCCTTTACAGAATTTCTTGCTGTTTTCCTTTGCGCCTTTTTTGATGGTTCTGCCGCATAGTGGGCAATCGTTCTTTTTTTTCTTATCTTTTTGGTTAGCGACGTCATTACGGTTGCCATGTTGAGCGGTAGGTTTCGCATCGTAGGTTGAACGGGCGGGATACACTTTGCCGGATTTAGCGGTGATTCTGGCCACGTTGTCGTCCATCTCTTTCATGACTTGATTGAACATATCGGGGGCCATGTCATCGATAATCTTTAGTTCAACGCCGACCGATTTTAAGGTATTACCCAGAGCGGCATAGCCTAATCTGTTTGCGTACCCCGCCATTTCTTCAAACGCTTCAATAGATGGGATAAGGACATCGGACAAGATTTTGGCACAGTCTTGAGTATATTTCGTGAATTTTAATTCACGCAAAAATTTTTCAGGATTCCCTTTGCCCAACTTGCGTAAAATGGCCAGAAGATCATCCAATCTGATGTCTTTGCCGATATTAACGATGATTTTTCCTACGCCTTTGAGCACACTGCCAAGGGAAGGAATGCAACCAAGGATACTCAGCGTCAGGTTGACCCAGTTTTCTGTTTTTTCTCTTCCTTCTTCACTGCTCAATTTCATGATATTCGCCACGATATCTCGTACGTCTGCGGCTTGATCAACAAACGGGATCATTGTGATGCCCGCACTCGTGATAATTTGAGCGATAGTCTGGTCTTCGTTGAAGTCCCCTTGTATGATCCCCCATACCCACTGAAATGCACCCAATATTGAAGATTTGGTGGACTCCCAATACCCTGGCTTTCCTTTTTTTGCCGCGTTGATGATGTCTTCGGCAGTCGCTGCGGCATTAAAATCCGGGTTTGCCACAGTTGGCTCATTCGGGACAAAATCTCTGGCGTCTTCGCCATATTCAACGGAGTATTCTCCTGGCGCGAGTCCGCTAACGCTGGCTTTGCCTTCGTTGTCTAAATGCCCCTCAAACTTGGTATTTTGGCTATCGATGACGGTATACGAAGCATCTTGAACCGCGTCGCCATCTGAATAACGCAGCGACAGATCGACTGTATATGTGCCCTCTTTATCGGGGGTATGCTTAACAGAACTTTGCATTAAGCCACCGAGGCACAGAGTGTTCGCACTGTTCATCGTCATTTGATCGCTTAAGCGACACACGGCTTTGCCTTCAATTTTAACCGTAGGTGAACTGGATATAAATTCGGCTTCTGCTTCTATGGTGCCTGATGCTACGCCTTTTTTATCCCCACCAGCATCTCCGGTACTCTTGGAAAATTTACAGCCTTTGATCGCAATACTATTCGCGCCATCTGCGGAGACTGTTTTGCTTCCGTTAACGAGGTCGGTCGACTTTGCGCTATTCCCGTAGGGAATGGGGACCACGGCATTCCCCACCGTTGTTAAGCACACATCAGGTAAAGTGGCATTGGCTTCGCCGCCGGAGCCTTTGTGGACAATGCTTAGTCCATCGGCATTAATTGTTATGCTCATCGAGTTCTATTAACGTGCTGATAAATAAGGCCATATTATCATATTGGCTATGCGGATATTTACTGAATTTATAGTTAAAATAACTAAATATTAAACTTTCATGTGTGCATTATGTTGCTTATTTGGGTTGTTTCTGTGTAAGTTAACTATCAAGCCAAGTTTCTACAAAATATTAAACGAGTTAACGCTAGCGCCAAAATGTATTAAAGAGCGTGGTCCCGAAGTGTTTTATCTCAGTGATAACACCAAAAGCTTATTAGCGAACAATGACACGCAATTAAGTTTCAACAGGCGTTCAATGTGTTATGGCGCTTTTTCTCGCTTAGGGCATTATGTAATTAGTGTTTATTATGGTGACATCCGAGAGATGTTTGGATAAGCAGTGAAAACTAAAAACAAGGAAAGGGAGTTAGTGTGGAGAATTACGTTGTATACGTTTTGTTAGCGGCAGCAACCATTTGTTTGCCGGGGCCGGCGGTAATGCTGACCGTCAATAACGCCATCCAGAATGGAATACGGAAAGCATTCGCTGGCATATTGGGTATTGCTACCGGCATCTTGTGTATCTCCGCTATTTCAGCCACCAGTCTGGGGGTGGTTCTTTCCCAGTCGGTGTTTATTTTTACCGCCATCAAGTTGCTCGGGGCTATGTATTTGCTGTATCTCGGATTCAAAATGTGGCGTTCCGATGCCAGACTCTCATCCCGTCACGGGGCGGCGAGTCGTTCTCACTATCAGTGTTTTAGTGAAGGTGTGTTGGTGTCGATTTCAAATCCCAAAGCCATCGTATTTTTTATGTCGGTCTTCCCACAGTTCATCGATGTTTCTCAGTCGCATACGCCACAACTCATTCTGTTATCGGTTACGTTCTGTGGTTTGGTGGTGGTGATTCACAGTGTGTATGCGCTGTTCTCATCGGCGGTCAGGATCAAACTGGCTTCAGAGAAAAGCAAAAAAGTGATGAATAAAGTCAGTGGTGGGGTGTTTGTTGGATTTGCCGCTGGTCTGGCCGCTTCCACTAAGTGATGGCGAGTGGCTCTGACATGGGGTGTTGAAGCAAAACAAAAAGGCAGCGTAAGCTGCCTTTAGTTTTGGGTAATCGATCGGTAGATTACGCTTTTTTCAGATCATGAGCAGGGTACGTCAGCGAGATTTCACCCACTTTGACGTGAACGTAAAAACCACCGCCACTGAGGCCAACCACTTTCATTTGGCCCAGATCAACACCTTTTGTCGCAACGACGACATCATCAACTGCAAACATTTTAACACCTTGATTTTGGGTAAGAGTATGACAAATCTTCTGGCTGGCATTCTAAGCAGATTCCGCATTGTTCACCTAATCAGAGTGTTTGTCGTCAAGATTAAACTTTGCTATGCAACTTGATTGTCATTGGCGGCGTTCTTCCCGGATATGAGCCTCCTTACATGCCATAGCGGAACGGTTTACCGGCCTGCAGCATATCCCGATGAACTGGCTTCAGTGCGTGTGCGTAAGCGGCCAACAGGCTCAGCGTATATTGACTTCGCGCCTGCATGAACTCGCCAGCGTCTGTCAGTTCCAGATTGAGTGAGGTGTCAATGTCACGGAAGATCAAATGGTCCGGCAGAAAGCAGACGTGGTTGTTTTTGCTGCCCGTCATGCGCAATTCACTGATCGGATACACGCCGTTGACACTGGCGGACACACTGACCGCCAAAGCGGGTTTGTGTGCCAGCTCATCGTCGGTGGTCAGCAATAGAAAGTTTTTTAGTGCAGGTGTCGCCATGCCGTGCCACTCTGGGGTAATGAAGACAAACGCATCAGACGCTTTAAGGGTTGACGCGACTACTTTCCACGGGCTCCATTCTTCACTGCCATTCCAGACGCCTTCATTCCACAAAGGCAAGTTAAGTTCATGCAGATCAAGGATCTGCGTTTGATCGAAATGTGGTGCCGCAATATGTTTCAGGTATTTTGCGACGTTGAAGCTTTGTGACTGCGCACGTTGGCTGCCGGAGATGATGGTGAGTTTCATGCGAATTCCTTTTTCGTGTTGGTCAAAGAGGTTGATTGAGATGAATGAGACTTAGGCGCGGCCAGCAAGATGGACAACAAAATGGCCGCCGCGCCGCACAGTTGTAACCAGGTTAGCGATTGGCCGAGGACGATGTAACCGAGCACGACAGCGGAAACACTGCTCAAGAAGCCCAGAAACGATACGGTGATGGTGGGCAGTTTCTCGATGCCCCGAAACCAAAGTGAGTAGGCAAGCATGGCCCCCACTACCGTCAGATATCCGTAGCCAAGATAGTTTTTGATGCTGAGGTGTTCCGGAAAGCCTTCCATCCACAATGCCACCGGTAGCAACATCAAACCGCCAAAGAGCAGTTGCCAACCCGTGAAGCTAAGCAATGTCATGCTAGACGGACGTCCCCAACGTTTGGTCATCACGACCCCGGACGCCATGCTGACGGTGCCCAGCAGGCCAATCAGTATTCCATTGGTGTTTAATTCCGCTTGATTATTGAGTACGAGCAGGGCGATGCCACCCATGCCGAGCATGCTGGCGATCCCTTGTTTCATACTGAGCGTATTGCTAAGCAGTACATAGCTCAGCCCCATCACCAGTACCGGTTGAATCGACATCACCAACGCAGCCATCCCACCGGGAAGATACGTAGCGGCAAAGAATAGGCAGTAGAAGAAAAATCCAATGTTCAGGAAGCCCAAAATGGCCAGACGTGCCCACCATTTGCCTTGAGGGAGAGTCTGACTGAGCATCACCAGCACAATACCCGCCGGGAGTGCTCTGAGCATTGAGGCGATAAGCGGGCTGTTGGCCGGTAGCAGTTCCGTCGTCACTATGTAGGTACTGCCCCACACAATGGGGGCGATGGCGGTCAGCGCCAATGTCATCAGAAGTTGAATCCGTTGCATGTTGATATTCCTGTGTGGCTATATTTCTCTTATAAAAGTATCTTTTATGAAAGATACTTTTTAAAAAATAATAGAGATTTAACTTTCGATCAAGTATCTTTTTTGAAAGATATTTTTGGAGAAAAGATGTATGCAAGACCCAGTAGACGGCATTTTGCGGCAGTGGAGTGAGGCCAGACCTGATTTGGATTGTTCTGCGATGGGAGTTGTCGGACGCTTGCGCCGGGTCAATCAAAGTTGGCAAAAGCAGCTTGAAACAGTGTTTGAGGCACATCAGTTGAGCAGTATCGAGTTCGACATTCTCGCGACGCTAAGACGCAGTCAAATGCCACTGACGCCAACGGAGTTGTATCAAACCCTGATGTTATCGTCCGGCGCGATGAGTACTCGGATTGAAAAGCTGGTGCAACGTGGTTTGATAGAGCGGATTGCCAGTGAAAACGACCGCCGTAGCTGTAAAGTACGATTGTCGGAAGAAGGCCAGCGCGCGCTTGATGCCGCACTCGAGTCGCATGTAGAAAACATGAATACCATGTTGGACATGCTGGAAGAGGACGAGAAAACTCAGTTGGCCATGTTATTGAAAAAAGTATTGGTTGCCAATGTATCATGACCGAACCGGCGCTCCATGGCGCCGGTCGGCCCGAACAAGTTTACGGTCAGAGTATCGGAAAGGCGGGGGTGTCTTTGCCTTCGGTTAGCCAGTTCACCCACAGTTTCTGGTCGCTACCTTCCAGCAACGTCGCGAAGTTACGTGTGCGAATGTATTTGTCTGAACCGTATGGCCTTAGCATATCGGCGACAATGTGATGATTCTCATCCAGATATTCTGTACGGTCATTGGTAATTGCGCAGATCCCCAGCCATTGCATATAACTTGGCGCCGGGTGCACGATGCCGGATGACACGACCTGATGCACTGCGCGATTGTCAGCACTGCGCAGATCGCGGATAACTCCTAACGCGCCAACATGCACATCGCCGGATAAAATCACACTGCGCCCCTGACGCCGTGTGCCGCTGTCCAGCAGATGCATGATCAGGCGTGAACGTTCTCCTTCATGCTCTTTCGCTCGCCAGTGATCTTTGAGGTCGTCGGTCAGCTCCTCTTCCCATGGCGTAGCATCCACGGCATTTTCGGCAAAGGAAAAGTCCCGGTACACCACCGGGACGGCGCTCATGACCAGCAGAGTCTGGTTGTTGTTGTGCTTTAGATATTTCGTGACGGACTGCCACTGAGCGGATCCCATGACTTGAGACAAGGTGCGTTCAGAGCGATTGTCCAGCACCAAAATATCGTAGCCGTGAAAGCTTAGGGCGGCGCCATAGTGCGTGCGAGGCTGGTTATTTGCTGACATTAAGCTTTGGTTCTGCACGCCCCGGATTTGTAGTAACTCGAAATGTTTGCGTGCGGAACGGAAAATAGCCTGATAGACGTCACATGTCTGAATGTCTTCTGGGTAACTGCCCCAGCCATCGAAGATATCGTGGTCGTCCCACATCATAATCGACGGAATAGAAGCCAGCATGCTGGCGATGGGTTCTTTGTTCCAGCGGTCGACATACAATTCACTGTAGAAGCGATCAATTTGTCGAGTCATATCCTTAGTGGCCCGGCGTTTTACCTTGTCTTTGCGATCGAGTTCATTCCAGCGTTTCAATGCGGTGATTTTGGTCCAGATCGCATCGGCGTATACCTGATCGCCCCCCATCAGGAGTAGGGAGAATGGTTCACGCTGGTGCTCCTGTGCCATGGTTTCCCAGAGCCGAAAAGGTGCTTCGGTGCTGTTCATCAGGGTTAAATCCGAGAAGCCGTTACACGATGCGTACGCAAACTTTGGTTTCTCTTTGTCGCCAGGAACATAGAACGACCAGCGCTGCTTGCCACGCTGATCGAGTAGCGTCAGGCCATCTTGTTGCAGGGTATAGTCAATGGTTTCCTCGCCCGCAGAATCAATGTTGAGCTCCATGCGCCATACTTTGCCATTGTCGATCTCCCCAATCAGCTGGGCTGGTACGGGTTGGTGATGCGGATAGCTGACATTTACCGAGCCTGCTGATTGGTCGGTAACCACCACGACCGTATAATGGTGGTCTGATTCCAGTCCCAGGATCGGGCCAAGAACAAGCTTTTTATGCATACTGACTTCCTTTATTTTCTGCTTGTATTCAACGAATGACGTCTGCCATCACTGAGCTGACTTTAGAAACCGTATTAAGTACCTTTGCTACGCTTTCAAACTGCTCGATTTGGTTATTCAGATCGTCGCGAGCCTGCTGGCTCTGGCGACGCAGTTCACCCAGCAAATGCATCACGTCAGCCACCTGACTGGTGTCTGTCAGAGAGGCACTAACCAGATCATCGTACTGCAATCTCAAGGTACGCTGTTTGTGCCACAGTTCGTCATACTCCCGACTTCCTATGGTCATGACGGCCATCAACTGATTGATTTGAAGCAATGTTTCGTACAATTCATTTCTTAGCTCGGTTTTATCCATGGTTCAATTCCTCATTCCGGACAACGGGCGGAGCGGGCTCCAACCACTATCTGATTCGGGCAGGTTTGCATCATTTCTTCGAGGGAGGCGAACATCTTGTGAGTGGCGTGCAGTTCGCTGACCGATTTCTTCAGGGCATCAGAGGTGAAACGATCCGCGGCGACTTCGGTGGCGATGACATGATGTGCTCGGGCCATTTCGCGCAGCGCGCTGGCGGTTGCTTCCACCGACGCCAGGCTAGCCATCATGGCTGAATACTTGTCATAGCTTTGCTCAACCGCCTCATGCCGCCGTAATAAATCACTGCGTGATGTGTTGTTGACCGCTGTCAGGTAGAGCGACAGCTCAGTATCACGCGCGATTTCAAGCCGGCGAATAAAGTCCTGACGGAGGATATCCGCTGCCAGACGTTCGGTCAGTTCTTGCACCAGCGGATCCGCGTCCATGACAACGGCTTTGATGGCGTCGGCACGTTTGTTTTGCAGGTAAGTGGCGCTGAGCTGGCCGATCACCCGTCCACCGGTCGCGCTTTGATCTTGGGTCAGTAGCGTTTCTGACTGGAGTTTTTCGTACGATTTGTTCAGCGTGTTCAACGATTCAATCAGTTCCACACTGGCCAGAGCAACCGCCTGATCGCTGGCTGTCATACTCAGATGGAACAGAGACTGCGCATACTGGTGCAGTGCTTGATTGGCCTGAAACAGGGCGACCGCGTTAATGTCTGGCAACCCAGATCGCGCCGCTCCGGCTAAGGCATCTTTGGTGACGCTGTGTGGGCTGGTGGTCAGAGTCGCCAGCTCTTCGTTGCGTGCTGAGCGGTTGTAATCATCGATAAGTGTTTGCACCCGAGATGTCACCTGAGTGGCATCTTTACTGTAGGCTGCAATATAGGCGGTCGGTGTTGTTGAGCAGGCGCTGACCGCCAGCGCAATGGACAGCCAAGCCAGGCGTGCGCCGCGAAAGAGTAAAGGAGGTGTCATCTGCGTGATATCCTTTCAATGCGTATGGGAAAGAATAAGTATGACCATAAATGCATATTAATGATGTGACTCTGGTTAAGAAGTGCTCATTTTATGAATGCATTCGCGAGCGGGGCGATGTTTCAAATGAAACCTGTGTGCGGTAAGATATGAAAGTTAATACGTAACGGAGAAGACGGTGAACTCAAGGCAAAATGAAATCCTGCAGGTCGTGAATGAGCGCAAGCGCGTGCAGGTGACGGAACTTTCTGACTTGCTCGGCGTGTCAGGAGTAACCATCAGGCAGGATTTGAATGTTCTTGAGCAACAGGGCTATTTAAAACGGGTACACGGTGCCGCAATTGCACTGCAAAGTGATGACATGGATAGCCGTCTGACTGTTCGTTTTGATATAAAGCAGGCGTTGGCTAATAAAGCGGCGGATTTGGTCGCGGCTAATGAAACGGTTCTGATTGAAGGTGGAAGTGCGAATGCTTTGCTGGCGCGTACTCTGGCAGAACGTGGCGACGTGACCATTATTACGCCGTCAGCGTACATTGCGCATTTGATACGCAGTACATCGGCCAATATTATTTTGCTTGGTGGTGTTTATCAGCATCAGGGGGAAAGCCTGGTGGGGCCGTTGACCAGGTTATGTATTGAAAATATCCATTTTAGCACTGCCTTTCTGGGCATTGATGGCTATCATCAGGATACCGGATTTACCAGTCGCGATATGATGCGTGCCGATATTGCGGCGGCGATTATCGCCAAGAAACGGCGCAATATTGTTTTGACCGATTCGAGCAAGTTTGGTCAGATCTATCCGTCGGCCATCGGACCAACCAGTGCCGTCTCTGTGCTGTTGACAGACGATGCCGCCCCTGAGGGCGACATCGAGTATTTAAGCCAGAATGGTGTCTCGGTTATTCTGGGCTAGAAGTCGAAACGAAAGTTAACGTTTGGCGTCAGCAGTGACGAGCGTTCACGCGCCAGATCTTTGCGCTGCGCACGAAGCCTTTCCAGCTTCTTCGAATCGCCTTTATCTGCTGAGGAAATCTGACGATCAAGATCGGCGATTTGGTTATTCAGCTCAGTCAGCCGTTGCTGACGCTGGTATTCCAGTTTGCCGAGCTGATAGTTTTTCAGGAATTGGTCGCTATCGCATACGCCGTAGTAAGCTCGCCCTTGAGAGCCGACCACGTAACCGTTGTTGGGTGCGCAGTAAAGTCGTGTACCCTGAGAGAAACCTTTTTGCCATGCCACTTTATCCACCACAATGTTGGCTTCCTCACAATCGGAGGCGTAATCATTGACGATGTTTGGATTATTGCCGTTCTGGCCGTCCCGATATCCGGTTTGATACCAGTCTGCTGTCTGACACTCTTCCACACTAATACTTGAACAACCGGCAAGCGTGCTTACCGCAAATAGAGCCATCAGCGACGTCTTCATGCTGATCCATTCCTCTGTTGAATAATAGACTCACAGCATAATCGAACAGTGTTTAATTGTTAAGGCATTATAGAAAAATATTTTAGCTGATAAGGTGTTGGTTATACTTGGCTAATCCTTTGACGTTTCAGGAATTTAACCGGGGAAAAGCCGGTAACCAGCATGGTGCCGCCAAGCACCAGAGCGGTGCCAGCAATGGTGTTAAAGCCAACGGGTTCATCAAGGATAAGGTAGCCCCAGAAAATGCCAAAAATTGGGATCAGAAAGGTGACGGTCAAAGTGGACGTAGGGCCGATATCACGCACCAGATTAAAATACAGCAGATACGCCATGCCAGTACAAACCACACCGAGCGCAACCACGGACAGCATTTCTGTACCGGTTGGGGTCTGTTGCATCGGCACAAAGGGCAGGAGTGGCAGAACCCATAAGGTGGCTGCCCACATGCTGCCGTGGGAGTTGTCGAATGAGGACACTTGTGGCGCATTTTTGGTGTAGTTGGTTGCCAGTCCGTAGCTGGTGGCCGCCAACGTTGCGGCGATCATCGGTATCAGTTTGTCGTAACCTGAGACTGATAGATCCCAGCCAACCAGAATGGACACGCCTGTAATACCAATGAGCATTCCGAGAATTGCGGATTTGGTCAGTGGTGCCCGGTGCCACAAATAGCCGATCAGTGCCCCCCATATAGGGGCTGTGGAGTTTAATATTGATAAGGTTGATACGTTCAGCGTTTGCGCCGCGTAACCAAACAACAGGAATGGCATCGCACTGTTTATCAGGCCAAGAATCATGAAATGGCGAATATGCTGGCGAGGGGGCAAGCCTTTACGTAAATACAACGCGGCGAGTAGCAAACTTAACGCCGCAAAACCGACGCGAGCTTCAATCAGATACGCCGGGCCAAAGCTGTGAGCAGCAATACGCATAAATAAAAAGGAACCGCCCCAGATGGCCGCGAGGCCGAGAAGTTGAAAAAAACTGACTACAGACATACCTATCCTTGACTCATTTTTGCGCGCTCACTGCGACGTTATCGTATTGATTTCAATGTGAACTAAGGCGAGTGATTTATCAATCGGAATCTGGATTGCAGTTCCGGATCTGGCGAATGTCGGTTAATGCCAACGAATCTTTACAATGTAAATTCGCCATTAACACCCATGATGGTGACGATAAAAATCTCGCTCTGTGACGTACACTTAGTTAAGTTATAGTAACGGGATGTTAACTCGGGAGTTCCCGGATGAATCTGATAGTGCACATCCAGAAAGGGGTGAGAAAACAGGGTTATGAAATGGCCACTCGTCAGGCTTGGCGTTGTGGTATTAAAGCCAACCTTGTCAAACGCGTTGTTGGCGTGGTCAAAGGGCAGATCGTGTGTGTGGTGGAAGGCGTCAGAGCGGAATTGTCGACACCACTCAACAATCCGCTTCACACCGATGAGTGTCAGGGGCGTTATATTTTCATTGGTGGTATTTGTTGGGAACCCAACGACATGATTGCGCCCGGTTTCCCTGATTTTATGTTTATGCATCTGCGAAACATGGGATCGAAGCACCGCTATATGACTGACGATGAGTTGTTTTTTAATCTGGCCTAAATCGTCCTTATTGAGCATCCTCAATCGCCTGCGAAAAAAAGCCACCGTCAGGTGGCTAATTGTTAGGGGACTTATTATTCTTTTGGACAGTTTTCTGCAGACCAATTACTGCCGTCATCGGAGCATTGGTAAGTTCGGGTGCCGTTTTGGTAAAAATGCTCCTGCGTCCACAAACCACTGGAGTACCGCATAGTCAGTATCCCGGTGTAATCGTTGGTGCCGTTCTTGATGTACTGATATTTTTCACGAGACCAGCTATCAGCGCCATGAGCTTGTGTATTGCTCAGTTCCGCTGAGAGGGTATTCAACACATCAAGATCGCCTCGCTGATAGCTATCCAAACGATCTTGCAGGTTCACCAAATCCGGATATTTCGGGTTCTTTTGGTAGTAGTAGTTCCCTTTACTCAACAACATTTGATCTCGTTCATTGTCGTAAATCGCAGTGTAAAGCTGTTGGGAGTAATCGTTGCCGACATTGTTGTTCACACACTCCTGCCAGCTGTCTTCGGTGGCGTCGGTGAATGAGCGGTTGGCGATGCCATAAATGGTCAGGGCATTAGCTTGTAGTTGCTGGGCAAATGTTTCATCAATCAGGCAGCGATAAGTACCGGACGTTGTCCCCAGATACAGCCAGGCTTCTTTGCTGTAAGTTAATCCATCGACCTGTTTGGTATTGCGCTCAATTCGTTCCTTGAGTTGCAATGGATTGTCCAGATCAGCGCTCACCTGCTGCGTGATGCTGCTGAGCTTGTTGGCATAAAGAACAGTTTCTTTGCGATACCATTTGTCGACGGTTTGTTTTGCCGTGTAGTCCCAGTATTCCCAATAGTAATCCACATACGCCCGTTGTGCCGTCGGGTAGGCCAATTGCAGCTGTTTGGTTTCTTCGTATGAGCGCTTGATGGCTGGCATCAGGTTTTGCGCCAGTTGATACAGCTCGGCACTCTGACTTTTCACAAAGTCGCCATACAAGTCGCTGACGTCGATGTTGTAGCGCTGCGCAATACGCAGCTCTTGCTCTTTGATATTTTGGACAATTTGATTCTGGCTGTTAATAGCCTGTTTCAGCGCCTGACAACTGTTGAGAGACTGCTTGTGAATGTCTTGTTGAATCTGGTTCCACAATACCGTGGTTAATGGCGTAGTGGACTTGATGGTGGCGTTATCACTGATGGCTTTGACCGGCGGGTACACCAGCTGGTAAGCCTCACTGATTGGGGTGTCTGGATGGTCGGCATCAATAGCGCCAACAGGGACATTGACGACGATCGGCGCGTAGTCGACGCAGTCTGCGTTGTTCCCAGTGATAGCCAGCCGGTAATTCCCTTCCGTATCCGTGATGTTGCTCGGTTCACCGCTGTCGAGTTGGCCGTTGTAGTTCAGGTCCAAAAATGCCGTGGCGCCTTTGATGTAGCCGTCGATTGCGGTCCCGGATACGCTGCGGGTTGGGGAAGGGGCTGGTGTGCTGTTGTTGCTCCCGCCACCGCCGCCCCCACAAGCTACCAAGCTTGCAGAGACAGAAAGAAGAATCAGGTGTTGAATATTCATTATTTTATCCTGTCATCGATGGAAAACCGGGTAAGCCCACGACAGGCTTCCCGGTCAGTAGATTACTTGGCGATAGAATCCACGTGGGTAATGACCATGCCGCTGGGTACGTTGCTGAGGTTGGATAGCAACACAGGTTGGTTGTTGGCCGAATCCAGTTTGTACGCTTCGTAGTTGGAGGCGCCTAAGTAACCTTCACCAGCACTGACGTACACTGCGTTGTTGGCCGCGACAAGTGCTTTATCAAAGGTGATGACTTTGTCAGAAGTAAAAGTAAACAGGTTGTAGTTTTTTGAATCACCCGTTGATTTGTTGACCTGGCGTACTGCCAGTGTTTTACGGTTATCTGACTGGCAGATAAAGAAATCAGCGATGTCTTTCGTTGCCAGGTTTCCGTTGAAGTATGAGGCGTCGGAATCATCGTAGATGGTTTCTGTGGTGCCGCCAAACGTGACTTGACAGGTGTTGTCATTCACCGAGTAATCCGTAGTGGTAATCGGGTCAATCAGCGCTGCTGGCACTTCACGGGTGTTGATCAATTGGTCGGTACTGCTGTCGAGCTCCAAGATAAACAGCTTCGTGCTAGAGTAGTATTTGGTGTAGATAAATTCGCTGTTTGCCAGAGTTGAGTTAGCAATGGCAAGCCTCTCGACATTCTCTTTGGCGACAAAGTTATACTCTTTGTTGTCTTTCAATGAGTACAGTTTGATGTTGTAGTCTTTGACATCAGAGACCAGATAATCGGATGTTGCCTGCTGCCAGCGTGTGCTCCCTGTCGATGCGACTTTTTTCACTTCGGGTTCGCCGTTGGCACTGTTCAGGCCAAGCTGATACACGTCGCCTGTGGTTGAAATTGCCAGAGTGTAGTCTGAAAGGTTATTGGCCAGATCACCGCGAGCGAGGATTTTTTCAATCGTAAAGTCCAGTTCTTTCACGACGCCTGCCTGATTGGCAAGCGCCAGTACATTTTTCGAGGTACTTTCGTTTGAGCTGCGGTTGACGTCTACGTACTGACACGTGGATTCGCTGTATTTGGCTGGGATACCTTCAATGTTCATTAAGAAAAGCGGTTGATTCCCCAGTTTCTCCAAAGTCATCGCGTTGTCATCAGCGTAGTTTGTTTTTGCTTTTAATGACGGAGTAAACGGTGCGAGCTGACATTTCGATGCACTGTTGCTGGGTTCGGCAGACAAACTGTAGTCAATGACCTGATCCTGGCTGTCCATTAACAGACGGTAGTTGGCAGGATGAATCACGCTTTCGCCAACTTGACCCAGATTCAGGATAGCGCTGGCCTGGTAGTAGTCTTTGAAGGCCTGGGACAGGTCGTACTTTACTTCACCAGTTTGTGCTGCGGGTTTGCTGTCACTGCTGCTTCCGCCGCCACCGCCGCCACATCCACTTAACACCAGGCTCGATATTGCTAATAAGGTTATTGTCTTGTTCATTCTGAATCCTGTACTTTTTATTAAACAGTGTTTTTTATAGAACTCAGATCGTACAAATTTTATGTGGATTAAAACACGAAGGGATGATGCCGGCTCTTGCCTGTTTTTAGTGATGGTTTTGTGATTTTGTATCTACCTTGTTAATGACTTGGTATGAAAAGCCCTCTTTACATGTGAGGGAATAAAGAGGGCAGAGGGAGGGCAATAAGGCTATTCGATGGTGATGCGTTTGTGGGCGATCCCCGTATGGCAGTCGATACAGGTTTCACCACGTTTCTCCATCAACTCATGATTCAGTCTGGCTCGCTGAGGCTGCTGGCTCAGATCGAAGTTATCGCCCACGTGACAATGTCGGCAGTTTGCCGAGTCGTTCGCGACCATGTCATCCCAGACCATTTGCGCCAGTCGAGGGCGCTGTTGTTCAAAATTCTCCTTGGTGATGGTGCCAGCCAACATGTAGTAGATATCTGCAGTGGCCATGATTTTGACTTTCATTTTATCGACGAACTCGTGTGGAACATGACAGTCAGCGCAAGTCGCCAGAACGTGTTGCTCATCAATGTAATGTGGCGAGGCTTTATATTCCTGAACGATGGTGTCTATTTTTAGGTGACAACTGAAACAAAACGCATTCTGGTTTGATGCCACCATCACACCCTGAAAACCAGCTAAGCCGGTCAGCAGAACAAATATGCCCACTGGTATGCCGAGCAGCAATGGCTTCTTCAGCCAGCGCCATAATCGCTGTTTCCTGGACAACGCATCATTACGGGAGGTGTTGTTTCCCATGCTTCCTCCTCAGGAGGCAGGTAGGTCTACCTGCCGTTCCGGAGTTGTTAGTTGCTTTCATCCAGATAGCGGGCTTTAAAGGCCGCTTGCGCTTCTTTACGGGCACGCTTCACTGATTCCGGCTCCTTGCCACTGAACCATGCGTGTTCCGGGCGTTCCAGGATCTCTTCCAGCACTTTTCTTGCCCGTTTGGCGCCTTCGATATTACCAGCGTGTTCGGCTTTCTCGACGGTTTCCAAGTACTGAGGCACCATTTCGATGTAGAAACGCTCGGCGACCTCATACAGGCCATGCCATTGCACGTAGTCCGGAGCCTGCATCGCTGCGCCGTGGCGTGCGCGACGGCCTTCGTGGTGCCAGAGGTAGAACCAGGTCCATTCAATTTCTTCGTCAAATCCGGTTTCTGTCAGCATGCCTTCTTGTTGCAATGTGGCCATCAGGGCTTTCCCTGGCTTAGCGAATTTGTCGTTGTACAAATTGACCAGTGAATCGAACTGTTGATAGAAGTTATCTACCATCGACTTGGTATGGCAGGACTCACAAACGTTCTGCATATCGGCACGGCGGTCCTGCCACGATTTCGTTGCAACACCCATGGCTTTGTCTTTTGCATCAATTTTTTCCGACACAGCCGGGCGCAGTGTCCAGGAAATCCGGTTGCCGACATCGTGTGTCACAGGCAGCTCTCGCGTCGCGGACATATGGCAGGTGGCACAGGTTGGTGCGGCGTCGTAATCTTCGCCGACGATCCATTTGGCGGAGTCCATGTTCATGCGATCCACATGCGCGAAGAAGTTAATTCCGTGTTTGGACTCTTCGTAGATCTCTTTTTGTGGATGATCTGGGCCCAAATGGCATTTTCCGCACGCTTCCGGACGGCGTGCTTGTACCATGTCGAATTCGTGACGCTGGTGGCAGGCACTACAGGCACCCAGGGAGCCGTCTGGATTGATGCGTCCGATCCCGGTGTTGGGCCAGGTGGCCGGGTCGAGATCGCCGTTCTCAAGTACTTTGACCTCTGAGCCATGGCACTGCCAGCATCCATTGACCGCTGCGGGAGACGCACCATTAAAGCTCAACGATCCCTCAACCACTTCTGCAAGGAAATTATCCAGTGAGCCGATGATTTTACCTGCATTGGCATGGTGACTGGCGGAAAACTCAGAGACTTCCTGAGTATGACAACTGCCGCAGTCTTTAGGCGAGACAATTACAGCAATGTCGAAACCCTGGTGCTTAATGGCGTCAGGATCTTTCGGTGAAGCTTGGTGGCATTCGTAGCAACCTACGTTGGCACCGTAGTGCTTCGAGCGGCCCCATTGCGCGTACAAAGACGGGTTTTCGTCTTTATGACATGCAGCGCATTCTTTGCTTTCGGCGCTGAGCTGCTCAAAAGGTTTCATGACCAGCGCTTTAGGTTGCGCGGCCACATGAGAAGATAAAACCAGTGTAATCATTGCCAGAACCACCACCAACCAAAGTGTCCCGGGCCTGTTAGTCAACCGTTCAAATTCCATAATGAACCTCGTTCACAGGGATGCAGTACGTTGCTGCAAAGTTGTTTTCTATGGCGACTGCTTTACTTTCCGTTTCTATTCTATAAGTGGCATGTATAAGCCACAAAAATAGTGTGGTTAAAGTGTAACCAAGATAACGTTCTCGGAATAAAAATAACCCTAAAGGGGTAGGTGTAACGGGCGGTTAGATAAGAGAAAAGCGGGATGGTGAGGAAAAGACAACAGGGCCAGTCGGCCCTGTTGTTTAATGGTTTGTCGACTATGCGACTTTTGTCTGGCGCTCGTAATGTTCGCCGCAGAACGTGTCGTGCAAGGCACAAATACTGCTTTCGTACTTGTCGTCATCCACCACAAACTGAACGCTGACGTTACGCATAGAAGAGTGGACAGCAATTGGCGAAATACTCTGGCCTGTCAGAGCCAGGACGCCTTTGCTCAGCACCTCGTTAGTATTGATGTAGGCACCGATGACGGCGATCAGCGCAACCATAGAGCCGGTGATAGCGGCTTGTGGGAAACGTTTTTCTGCCTGATAGAGCAACTCATTGAGACTTTTGGTGTTACCACTCAGGTAGTAAGTGATCGAGTTCGCGTTCATCTCTTTGCTCACCAGTTTTACTCGAGCGTCGGAGATCATCTCCATCATGTCGTAACTGACATTGTCGACTGCTCCCACCATGCCCTGATCAAAGATATGCAGCGCAAAGACTTTGCTTTTACCGGCGATGATCTCGATCTTGTCGCTATTTGGCTTAAACTTGGTCGAAATCAGTGTGCCCGGGTGGTCCGGTTCAAAGGTATTTTTCACCCGTAACGGGATGTCTTTCTGACGCAATCCTGAGGCGGCATTCGGGTGAATAGCCTCCATTCCCAGGTTGGCCAGCTGGTCAGCAACGTCAAAGTTAGTCTGTCCCATTGGGTGAACATTTTCCGGTCCGACGATACGCGGATCTGCACTGCTCAGGTGGTATTCTTTGTGAATGATTGCCTGCTCGGCGTCCATCAGGCACGCGATCCGGCTGAACGTCATTTCACTGTAGCCACGATCATAGGTTTTCATCAGGCCCGCTTTACAATACGCATAACCCGTAACGATCGGTAACTGATTGGTGCAGTCGATGTCTTTCATCGCATCAGCGATGACTTCATCGAGATCGCCCTCGAACTGATTTTCCCAACCGGATAAATCCACAAATTTGGCGTTAATGCCAAGTGTTTTCAGTTTCAATGCCAGGTTATAGGCACTGTGAACTTCGCCAAGTGATGCCAGAAATTCACGAATCTGGGGCAAGTACTGGCGCAGGGTAAACTGGCTATACTGACAAGTATCGAGAATGTTCTCGACGCAGTTGGTCGCTTCGCTGATGCGAGCACGGATGAATTTATCCGCGCGGATACGATTCATGGGATCGGCAAACAAGTTCTCGTTGATCATCAACATACGCTGCTCAAGATCGGCCATCGACTGATGCCAGTCCTCATCCCGTTTGGCGATCATCTGGTAAACCCCAGGTTTACCGGAACGCTTACACTCCAGCAGGCCGTCGGTAATGCCGCCGTAGGCGGAAACCACGAACACACGGTTGTAGGGAGATTCTGGTTTCAGAATAATGTTGTCGATCACTGCATCGAATGCAGACATGGAGGTACCGCCGATTTTCTCTACGGTAATAGTCATCATTGAGTCCTTGGTTGTATTGTGTTCTCGTTCAAATAAAAAGGGGCTTTCGCCCCTGATAAGAGGTTATTCCACTAGTGGGTATACACCGTTTTCGTCGTGCGTTTCGGCACCGGTAATCGGCGGGTTGAAGACGCAAGCCATGACCATGTCACCACCGTCAAATGCGCGGAGGTAATGCTCATCATGCTTGTCCAGAATGTAGAGCGTACCCGGTTCGATTGGATAGGTTTTATCACCAATCACTTCAATTTCGCCACGGCCGGACATGCAGTACACCGACTCCAGGTGGTTTTTATAGTGGATGTGCGTATTGGTTCCCGCATAGATCGTCGTGATGTGAAATGAGAAACCCATTTTGTCGTCTTTCAGCAGCATGCGGACACTTTCCCAGTTGTCTGCTACTACGCGACGTTCACTGTTTTGACATTCTTCCAGGGTTCTTACGATCATCTTTTACTCCTTAAGACGCTTTACGGGTGAGTTGAGGGGCGATAGTGTCGACCGCCTGCTCAAAAATATGCAGACCCTGTTCAAGTTCCGACTCGCTGATGGTCAGCGGACAGAAGAACTTCACGACTTCGTCGTCTGGGCCGGCGGTTTCAATGATCATGCCATTTTCGAAACACTCGCGCGCAATGGCGGAAGCGATTTCACCACGGCTACACTCGATTCCTTGCATCATGCCGCGACCTTTCAGGCGGCTGAACAAGCTCGGGTATTTACGCAGTGTGCGCTGCAATGCACGGGTCACCTGCGATGCTCGCTCGGCGATGTGTTTTTCAAACTCATCATTGGTCCAGTACGTTTCGATAGTTTTCGTCGCCGTTACAAATGCATGGTTGTTGCCACGGAATGTACCGTTGTGCTCGCCGGGTAGCCAGATATCCAAATCCGGTTTCAGCAGTACCAGCGCCATCGGCAGGCCGTAACCACTGATGGATTTCGACAACGTGACGATGTCTGGTTCGATGCCCGCAGGCTCAAAGCTGAAGAAGGTACCCGTTCGGCCACAACCTGCCTGAATGTCATCGACGATCATCAGAATGTCGTGTTCTTTACAGAGTTTGTTCAGGCGCTGAAGCCATTCGTTCGAGGCTGCATTCAAGCCGCCTTCACCCTGAACGGTTTCCAGCAGCACTGCTGCCGGTTTGTCCAGACCACTTGAATTATCGTTCAACATGGTTTCAAACAGTTGCAGACCATCAATGCCGGCATAACCTTCAAAAGGCAAACGACTCATGCCCGACAGAGGCATGCCCGCACCGCCACGGTGGTGTTGGTTACCGGTAGCAGATAAAGCACCCGTGGTACAGCCGTGGAAACCGTTAGTGAAAGTCACAACGTTGGTACGCTGAGTGACCTTGCGCGCCAGTTTCAAAGCGGCCTCGACCGCATTAGTACCTGTAGGGCCAGTAAACTGCAGCTTGTAATCCAGGTTACGCGGCTTCAGGATGTATTGGGTAAACGCAGTAAGGAATTCCTCTTTGGCAGCAGAGTGCATGTCCAGACCGTGGGTCAGACCATCGCTGTCGATGTAGTCCAGAAGTACCTGCTTGAGGATGGCGTTATTGTGTCCGTAGTTCAGCGAACCGGCGCCAGCCAGAAAATCAAGATAGCGCTGGCCTTGGTTGTTGTACAACCAGCTGCCTTTCGCTGAGGTAAATACGGTTGGAAAACTGTTAGCGTATGAGCGTACATTTGACTCTTGCTGATTAAAAATATCCATTGTGGACCTTTTCTTTTCCTTTAGTGAGTTAAGAGTTTGTCAGTGGAATGCGATACAGATACTCAGTATCGTGTTTGCCTGCAAAGTGTTCGTCTTCATCAAGGAAAGTCGTGACTTTACCTTGATCGCCATTGGCCCGATCCAGTTTCTTAAACAGACCCCAGGAGCTTTGGTTGTCTTCAGTGATGGTGGTTTCTATCACCTCAACCTGCTCGACTGATTCGCGTTCCAGCAGTTGATTTAGCATTCTTAAGGCCAGGCCCTGTCCGCGATAACGCGGCGAAACAGCGACCTGCCAGATAAATAATTCTTTGTCGTTTCCTGGCTTGAGATAGCCGGAAACAAATCCGCCAATATCGCCACCTTTCTCGGCCACCACACAGGTGCGTCTGAAATGCGATGCCTGGAGGAAGTTGCAATATGCTGAGTTGACATCCAGCGGTGGGCAGGACGCAATCAACTGGTGAACTCTCTCTCCATCATGCTTGTCTGGCATGCGAAACAGCCAGGTGGGTTCTTCCTTGGTTTTAATTTCTGGGTACATTACCCAGGGTGCTGACGTGATCATTGTGTACCACATATTGTTTAAAATTCATTAGAGTTCGAATTAAATTTGCATTTAAAGGATACATAACTGATTGAGTTGATCAAGTTGTCAAAGTGACTTTAAGCGGTAATTTTGTATTAACTATTTGTTTTTAATGAATATTAAAATTTTATTTAATTTGTCATGTAATTATTAGTCATGTAATTAAAATGACATGTTTTCACAAATTTGGTGCAAGAGAGAGGATTTGAGTGGAGAAATGTGTGACGAGGAAGGCGCCGTACTTTCCTCGTTATGGAGGAGTTTAGCGGTTATGAGCGATCCACAATTTGAAGAACTCGCTGTAGCCGGTTTTCCGGATATCGATACCCTGAACCTCCACAGTGCGGTAGACTTCTTCGCGGCCGTTGAACAGCGGCAAAAAACGATAGCTCTGGTAAAGATCTTGCTCAATTGTTTCCAGCGCTGCTTGTGGATAAGAACTGGCCAGCGCCTGCTGTACCCGACGTTCGTGATCCCGGCGTTCCTCGTCGCTGTATGCGAAACGCAGCCCGGAAGAAATCAGCAGCCACTCATACAAACCAAACTCATAAGGTTGTTCAATGATCTCTTCAATGAACAGCATATCTGCCTGTTCTCTGACGGTGCTGGGGTCGCTGATGTTGTTCAGATCGAGTATCTCCAGCGTCAGACCGGTCAGACGAATGGTGTGATGCAGCCACTGAGCGATCTCCTTGAGGATGGGCAGCGTCAGCGGAGGCTGAGTTAAGACCAGTCTGCCACTCAGTTGAGGGATATCGCTGGGGGTATCTGGTGTGATTGCCGGAGAAAAATTCAGCCCGATAACGGCATTATCCGGATCGTGATGACGGCGTTGCTGATCGATAAAGGCCATCAATTGAGACAAAGTTGTTGGAGAGATATCAGCTCCGGCTCGGTAGTTGGCCGTCAGATAACTTAATGCATTGATGACAAATGATTCTTTCTCGCCCTCATGATCATTGAAGCTCAGGTATTGCTCAGCAAGATCGCCGTTACTGGAAAGCGTGATGCTTTCCAGCAGCGCCCGGCGACAGAAAAACTGATGGTGACGTTTCAGTGTCAGCTGCTCGTTATCCCAGCTGGCAATCGCAAAAGGCCCGCTGCCGACAAAAGCCGCGTGGTTCGCGGAGAAGTGGACGCTGCGTTTGCGATAGATGGAGGCATTGCTGGAGCACAGAGCATACAAAAACAAGGGATTGGGGTACGCCAGCGTCAGGGAGACCTGGCGTAAACCACTCACTTTGGCCTCTTTGACCTGTTCAAACAAGTGCTGAACCGGTCCGTCGACCTGACACAAACGTTGAATGCAATACACCACATCGTCAGCGGTGAGGTTTTGTCCGTCGTGGCAAATGACGTCGGGGCGAATCCACAGTGTGATGGTGTTCCCGGTCATCTCCCAGGTATGTGCAATGCAGGAATAAATTTCGCCGTCGTCACCCTGCCGCAATAGGGTTGCATAGATACTTTTAATGACCTGCATTTCCGCCAGCCTGTAGGTACTGACGGGGTCGAGCACATCAACCCAGGGGTATTGTGCGATCAGCAGATGATCGTCGGACTGGTTTTTGTTGCTCTGGCATTCGGTGGCGATCGACAGCGCCGTTACCGCCATGCTGCCATAGCTTTCCAGCAGCCGAGTGATCAGCGTGAAACGACCACTTTGCAGTTCGGATGTGATCAGCTCAATCAGTGCTTCGTTGACGTCACGAACAACGGTGAGTTTGCTGGTTTTTCCCCGGCCGACAGAAGGGCTCCAGTTGACCCAACCTAACTCAGAGAGCGATTTCATGATGTTGGAGATGTTACGGCGGGACGTTGAGAGCGTGGCCTCAAGATCTTCAATAACTAAATCATACGCTTTGCCCGGCTCATACCGGGCCAGGAGTTGTTGAAGTCTTCTGACGTTTGCTTCGCTCACCGTAATTCCAGAAAAGATTGTGTTATCAGGATCATAGACGAAGACATGGCGTCATGCGCATCTTCGTCATAAAGGGTTCATCCATAAACCTTATCTGTACGGATCCTTGGGACAGATTCACCAATATGATGCATGATTTATAAAACTAAAAACAGGAATATTTACAACTTTGGACTGCATTATTTTTCGCAAATTATGCGGCTGTATTCAATTTAGTGAGATTTTGCCAGGCCGAAGCCTGGCGAAGTCGTGGCTCAGGCAGGGATCAGATGGGGCTGTTTTTCCAGCCGATGCCCGATGAGCAGCATGTAAAGGCTGGCCGTGAGTACGATAGCACCAATGATCACAAAGCCAAGATCGGTGGCACCTACATCGGCAAGGAAAGCAATCAAAATGTAGCTCAGACTTTGCACCGAAGTGGCAAACATCGCCAGGCCACCATCAACCCGGCCGCGCTGCTGGATAGAGATGGTGTGGTGCATCCAGTTGGTCCGTGCGATCCGGTTGAGGGCGTTAAAGAAGCCAAACCCGAGCGTCAGCATGATGATGTAGACAGGCTGCATGAAACCGCTCATCGCTAGCAGTAACACCCCCAAAATAACCATAGAATATTGCATAATTTTCTGATGTGGAAACAGCGTCAGGATACGGGAGACCAGCAGACCGGTCATGAGTGAGCCAAGACCAAACGCAATGTTATACCCGGCCACCCAACTGCCGGAGACATTCTGTTCTGCAAACCAGATTGGCACCAGCTTACCAAGGTAAGTCAGAACCGGATACGAGAGGCACGAAACCAGCAAAAAAGCGTAGAACGTCGGCTGGCGGCGGAAAATCATTTTGCTTTCGGCCAGTTGGGCCATGAACGGTGTTTTGGTCGACTCTCGCAGTTGACGGTGATAGGGCGTGAGCACGTAACTGATGGCGGAAATGGTGGAAGCCACGGCGGCAAACAGAGCAAATTCCACCACGCCCCACATTTCCAGTAGAATGACCCCAATCGCGCCCGCGCCCAACGTGGTGCCCTGCAAGACAATTTCCTGATAGCCGGAAATGCGCGCGTACTCGTGTTTGGCGTAGTTTTCTTGAGTGAAGGCATTGTTGACATTCCAGGCCATATTACTGCTGACCCAAAACAATAACTGTGCGGCCGCCAGTAGCCAGATACTGCCTGCGTCAAACCAGTAGGCCACGAGTACGGTAAATGCGGTGGAAGACTGAATAATCTGAACCATAATCAGCAGGTTTTTACGTGAATGGCGGTCAGTCAGAGTGGAGAAAAAAGGCGTAAGGACAAACGAGACCGCAGTACAGGCGAGAGCCGTGAGGGCAACAAACGCCCCCATATTGGGTTGTTTGAGCATGATCCAGGGGAGGGCCATCATGAATAAGCCAGAACTGATGCCGTCGAAGAACCGCCCACAAAGATAGGGAAGGGTTTTGTTTTTCATTGTTATTCTCCATGGAGTATTTGAGGTCGGCTGATACTCTAATACTTAAAGTTAACTTTAGGTAAAGCCTTTTTTCTCCTTGAAGACACGCTGTGTGATGTCGAGGTGCTCTGACGGCGCGTTGTCAGAGCTCTTCCCTATGGAATGGATTGGATGTTTAAGCCTGGCTGAATCTTATCCGAAAGGTATTTTTGTCTTGCGTGCGCGGCAGCAGGGTAATGCTGGCGTTGTGCAATTGCGCGATATCTCGTGTAATCGACATGCCGAGACCGGCACCATCGCCCTTTTCCGTATTGGCGCGATAGAAGTTGTCAAACAGCTTGTCTCTGGTTTCATCGCTTAGATTGGCCCCGTTGTCCGACACCGTCACATCAATACCGTCGGCGTGTTGTTTAATCACGACATCAATCACACTGTGATCACCGGAATAGCGGATGGCGTTGTCGACCAGATTGCGGAACAAAATGCCCAGCAGCACTTCGTCCCCGTCGATGGTGACGTTGTCGCCCTCCAGACTGAGGGTTTGGTGATGACGCAATGCCAGAGGAGCTAAATCGGCGATCACGCTTTGCAGCAGCGTTTTCAGCTCACAGGGCTGTTTGTGTACATTGGTGATGCTTTCCACTTTCGCCAGCGTCAGCAACTGATGCAGCATCCGGTCAGTACGATCAATCCCTTTGAGAATGTTATCCAAATCCTGCTCTAACTGATGGCGAGTTTCACTGTTGATGGCATTTTCTGCGTTCAACCTCAGAATGGTTAACGGGGTTTTGAGTTCATGGGCGGCCATGCGGGTAAAGCGTTTCTCCCGTTGCCACGCCTGTTCCAATTGTTCCAACAACTCGTTTAAGGTATCCACCAGTGGTGACAACTCCAGAGTCTGGTTTGCCACGTAGATTCGGTCAAGTTTGTGGGCACTGCGTTGGGCGATGGCTGACCGCAGCTCTGAAATCGGTCGAAAGTTTTTGTCGATCAAAAATATCAGCAGCGCCATCAGGGCCGGGATCAGAATCAACTGAGGCAGAGCGGTGGACAAAGCGATTTCATCAATCATCTCCTGACGAATGCTGTGTTTCTCCGCAACAACCACATACTCATCCGCGGTTGCGTGCAACTGAAAGAAGCGCCACTGCTCACCTTCGATATCCCGGTTGCCAAAGCCGGCAAACGTCGGTGCTGGGCTAAGTGGGCCGACTTGCTTGTTAGAGCTCCACAGCAACCGATCGTGCTGGTAAAACTGAAACAGAATATTTTGCTCGTAGGGGTGACCGTAAGTCGTGTCTTTGTCATCGTCGGCGGCGGACAAACGCCGGATACTGTTCATCCATTGATCAAACTGATGCTGGTGGGCCTCATCAGCCAAAGTCGTGGCGGAGACCGAGGTGGTGAGTAACAGCAGTTTGGCCGTTTGACCCAGACGCGCATCGTACACTTCTTTGATTTCATGCCGGGCTGCCTGAAAGCTGTAATACAGCGACAACACCACCAACGCTAGCGCCAGCAGGATCACGGATCCGGTCAGGCGACGTTTGATTGAAAAAACAGCTTTATTTTTCAATGATGTACCCCACACCACGGATGTTTTTGATCATTTTGTCCGGCACCTTTTTACGTACGTTGTGAATGTGAACTTCGATGGCGTTATCACTGCTGCCTTCATCCCAACCGTGCAGAGATTGTTGCAGTTGCTCTTTGCTCATCACCCGACCTGCGTTGGTCATCAGGCTGGCGAGGATCTTGTATTCGTTGCGTGTCAGTTTTAGGGGAGAGTCTGCGCTTTTGATGGTTTGCTCTGATAGCGACAATGTCAGCGGACCGACCTGAATCACCTCGTTGGCACTGCCTGACTGGCGACGGATCAAGACGCGCAATCGGGCGAGCAACTCCTCCAGAGCGAAGGGTTTGCCGATGTATTCATCTGCGCCACCGTCGAGCCCTTTGACCCGATCATTGATGTCGTCTCTGGCAGTGAGGATCATCACGGGAAGATCGTATCCTGCAGTACGTATCTGGCGCAGTACCTCCAGACCGTCGATATCCGGTAGGGTCAGATCAAGGATCACTGCGGTAAATTGCTCCATTTTCAGCGTCACAGTGACGCCGCTGCCTTGCTGAACCCAGTCCACCGTGTACCCATGGCGGCTGAGCGACGTCACCATGGATTGCCCCAGCAGGGCATCATCTTCAACCAGTAACAAACGCATGTTTATTTGAGACTCTCCAGTCGTGCGGTAATCTCTTGCTGACGCCCCTGATCGGCTAACGGACGATCCGGACGCGGGGCAGCGCGCTGCGCTTTGGTCAGGTATTTGATTGCTTCCTGTTTGCGCCCGTCTTCAGCCAGAAAATCACCATAGAAATAGTTCGGATCGATACCATCGGGGTTAATTTCGAGTGCTTTTTTCAGCATGGCCTCGGCTTTGTCGTCATCGCCAAACCCGATTGGCCAGCCGGGTACTTTGTAGTATAGCGAACCTAAGCTGGTGTAGGCAGACCCATCGAGTGTTTTGGGCGCTGTATCAATGACTTGTTCGAGTAAGCGTTTTGATTCTTTCGCCAAAGATAACGCCCCTAATCCACCTTTAGCACCGGCCAGCGACGCTTTGTTAATGGCCATCCATACAGTGAGGTCAGGGTTGTTAGGCTTGAGGTTGAGTGCCTGAGAAGTGTGCATTATGGCGATCTCAAAACAGGTCTGCTGTTTGTCGCTGTCTTGCACTTCATATTGGCAATGTGCCCATTCCTGTTGAATGTTGTTCAGAGCGTTGTCGGACGCAAAGGCGTTGTTGCTCAGGGCGGGGACACTCAGTACGCCGCTGATCATTAACCATGTTTTCATGTTGTTCCCTCACTGTTTGCTGATTTGATTGATGTAATGGTGAATGGTGGATTGTTGCTTGCGAATCGCGTTGGTCACGATGCCGGGCAACACTTGATTGATGCGGGCAAACAATTTTTCCGGCCAGCCGATCCACTTGGCCGTATGCTCTTTTTCAAGCATGGCGATGACATGTGAAGCTACCACCTCCGGTGCGTCACTGTGGTTACCCAACTGCTGATTCATCTGATGGACCACGGCACTGTTCAATTCGGTGTTGGTTGCCCGGGGAGCCAGATAGAGAACCCGGACGCCAGCTCCGTCCAGCTCTCTGTCCATGGCTTCGCTGAAGCGATGCACCCCGGCTTTGGCTGCACAGTAGCTGGCGTAACCTGGATAGCCAATCGATCCGAACGTCGAACCGATGTTTAGAATAATGCCGGGGCGGCTCAGCCAAGCCAAAGCGCTCTGCGTTATCCATATCGGGGTAAGCAGATTGAGGCGGATTTCCTGCTCGATGGAGTCGCTGCTGCGCTGAGCCAGAAAGCGAAACTGATTGCTGCCGGCATTGTTGATCACGGCGCTGATACGTTGGTTGTCCCGAAGATCTTGTTGCGCTCTTTGACGCAGCGTCTCCAAGCCTTCTGCACTCGCCAGATCAGCGCTGAGGCAGTCGTGTCGCTCTGGATGAGGCAATTCTGCCTGCAACTGAGCCAGTTTTTCCGCGTTGCGGGCGACCAGCAGCAAATGAGCGCCTTTGGTGGCCAGCTTATGCGCGATCGCACGACCAATGCCGCCTGATGCCCCGGTGAGCAGGATGTGGCTGTTGTCTATCTGCATGTGCAACTCCTCATGCGACTTGCTGAACGGTCGTGGCTGACAAGTCACGCAGCATCTGGCCGTAGAGGTGAAAGACCATATTAGCGGAGTCGATGATGGCCTGTTGGTCCGCTGGATCCGTGACGTTATCCATGAGTGTTTCGAAAAAGCGGATGTGGCCTTGATCCAATTCGCTGTGTGACGTCAGGTAACTCATCGCCTCGTCGGGCAGATTGAGCGTGACTCTTACCAGCGAGGCCATCTGTCCGCCGACCCCAACACTGGTGCCTTCCAATACCCATACCATGCCAAACAGTGCCATCGGGTTGTGGCGGTCAATCTGGTGGTAGAGGTATGCGACCATCAGCTCAATGGCGGTTCCCGCTTTGCCCTCGCTGCGATTCTGTCGCACGGCCTCGGCGTCCCCACCACAGGCTCGGATGTCATTCAGGATCCATTCGTGATGGCCTTTCTCTTCATCGATGTACTCCGCTAATGCTTCTCGTACCCATTCGTGCTGAGCGTCCAGCTGGCCTCCGCATGCCATTAACAGAGGCACGGTATGTTTGACGTGATGGAACGCCTGAGTCAGAAACGCGATGTACATCTCACGGCTTATTTCTCCGCGGGCACACGCTTCAAATACGGGCGCCTGAAGCATGGTCTGTTGTGCCGGTTGGGTTTCCAGTTTTAAGGTCTGAAAGAATGAACTCATTTTCTGCTCCTGTTAGCGATTGGACTCAGCGTTAGCGAGTGTACGGATTTCAATATTTGGTTGAGGGGTTACCGGCGCCAGTTGTTTCACCCAGGCTTCAATGTGTTGTCGTTTCGGGCGTCCGTTGTCAGTAAACCAATCTGGCCGCTGGCGCAGGTCATTGACCACGATCAGACGTCCAATGCGGGCATAATCTGGCAATGTGGCATTCAGCTGAACGATTTTCTCTTCCAGTGACGGCTGTCGAGTAGTCACCGCGGTCAAACTTGCTTCGGCATCGCCGGTGACAATCAAGGTGCTGCCGGGAAGGAAGATCTGAGCCTGGGATTCAATCCATTCCGGAGAAATGTTGCGTCCGTAACTGGTGATGATTTGATTTTTCTTTCGGCCCATCAGATGTACAAAGCCGTCGGTATCAATGGCGGCTAAATCGCCGGTCGGTAGCCAGGTCTGCTGAAAGGGCTCGCCAAGGTATCCGAGTGCGATATTGCCTCGTACCAGCAGCTCTCCGCTCTTATCAACACGGATCTCGACATGCTCCAGTACCTGACCGCAACTGCCGGGTCGAAATGCATGCGGGGTATTGAGGCTGACAACAGATGCGCATTCCGACAGGCCATAACCTTCATAGGCCGGAATGGACAATTGATGCGCAGTTTGCATCAGTTCAGGGGCCACCCGGGCTCCGCCGACCGCCACAAATCGTAGTGGCTTAGCCAGGACAGGTTGTGCCTGAATGATATGGATCAGCGCCATCAGCAGTGCGGGCGTTAACACTAAGCTGGCCGGCTGGTACCTAGCCAGCGCTGACGCCAGGGCAGTGGCATCGAACTGACTGGAACCGGTCAGTCCCACATGAGGACCACAGAAAATCGTACTGGTCACGCCAGCAAGCAGAGGCACGTATATGCCAGTGATGTTTTCCAACAAGGTGGAAAGGGGCAGTAGCACCAAGTGTGTTTTGTGGTGCGCGTCCATCTTTGCGGCCAGCGCTGTCGTGACGTTTGTCAGGTTAGTATTGCTCAGGCACACCCCTTTAGGAGCGCCGGTGGAGCCGGAAGTAAACGTGATTTTGCTGGTGCCGGCGAGGCGTTCGGCGTGAACTGCGAACGGATTACGCCGCACCGACAGATGACTGAGTTCCTCAATCTCGTCTCCCTGACCTGGCCAGTCACCAATCAGCAGGTCAGCACCGGATGCCAGTAAGGTATGCTGGGTTTGCGTGTCGGAGAAAAACGTCGGTACGGGCACGATGGCAATACCCGCTTGCATGGCTGCCAGATCCACCACGACCCAGTCAAGGCTGTTTTCAGCGCGTAGCGCGATGCACTGAGGTGCCAAACGACGCAGTTGTTCGGCTACCCAATCGACTTGCTCAGCCAGCTGTTGGTAAGTCAGAGAGTGCGGGTTCTGCTGTGCGTCGTGGCCAAAAAAGGCCAGTTTTTCTGGAGTCTGACGGGCATGATGAGCCAGCGCATTGAGAATAGCGTTCATATCAGCCTCCGATGACTTTGTTGGTCAAACCCTGACGCTGGGCGCGCAGTAGCGTTAACCCTTGTTGCAGGTTGCCCGCCAGAATGCGTGGTTGATGCTGGTAATAGGTTCCCCATATGGTTCCTGCTTGTGGAATGCGGCTTGGGTCGGCTTCGGCTATCACTTGCGGACGCAAACCTAAGCGCCGCATCAGCGCGTGCAATGGGTCGGTAGCGGTGAAAATGCACCATTCAAACCCTAGCTCGACTAAGGTTTCTGTCATCAGCAAAAAGTGCAGTGGCGAAATGCCATTGGTAAACGACGCCAACTGACCAAACTCAATCAACTGTGTCCTTTGGATATGGGTGTTAAAGGTGTGGCTCAACAGCACATCAGCCTGTTCATCCAGATATTGTTCCAGAAACAGCGGCTCATTGTGTGCCATGCGAAAGCCGCACAGAGATTTAATTTCGTTGTCCATCATCAGTGCCATGAAAGCCGGCATAAATGAGCACAGTCTGGCATCAAAGGCTTGCTGATAACGACGAGTGATTTGCTGTGTGACCTCTGGCCACAGCGCATGATGGTGATCCACGATTTCCAGATTGAGTGATGAAGCGGAACAGTCGTCTCTCATTCGTGTGCCCTCGTATTTGGTGAGTAATATCAAGTTAACGGGCGAAACTTAAGAAAGACTTAAGGAACAGAATTTAAATGCCAAATTAATTTATCTGACTGAAAATAAAGATAAATTTAATATGAGACTGGAATGGATAGGGTGGTTATCCTCAGACCGGGAAGGGCGTAGCGCATGGGCGGTCGACAAAAAATAACTAAAAAGAAATGAAATTATGTATTTATGCGTTTTGTTGAGCATCCCTGTTGGCATTACTTGATTACGATGAGCGAAAAAAACATCGTACGTAGAGAGTCAATGATGCCAAATACCAAAAAAACAGCAGCCCGATTTGTCGCGGCTTATTATCCGCCGGTAGAGACACCCCAGTCTAAATGTCTGCCAACCAGGGAGACGGTCAGAGAAAAACCTCAGCCGAGTGCTCGCTTTCAGTGCGTACTGAGAATCTATACCGCTGAGGATGAACTGAGTCAGTACAGTGTAGGGCGAGGTCAGTGGAAACTGCTGACGAATACAAAAGGGGTTGCGCCTTTGGCCAACTGGGAAGTGAGCTCACAAGACGACGGGACCACGTTACTGACCGCGTCTTGCCATAAAGAAGCCAGTCGCAGGTTAGTGTATGAGTGGATTCGAGGGGCGGGTTATGGCAAACAGTATGAGGTCATGACCCGCCCCAAAGGCTCGTCTGACATCAATGCACAGTTTGTTCCCGTTAAACTGGCTTTGCTTCGTGACGGTGTCGCAGGCTGGCCAACGCAAGGCTACTTCTATCATTTTATTGATGGAGCGCTGCAGGCTGAATGCCAGATTGCAGGCGAAGGTCGCTGGAGCTATCAGTTGCTCTGTTCGGACGAACGCGGGCTGGATGAGCGTCCGCTGTTCGAGCGCCATCTTTCGCATTTTTTGCTGCCCTATCGAATCGAGAACCATTCGCCGGGTGAGCAGTATTTACTGTATCGCCGTGAACGACTTTCCACTGAAGAGTGGGCCAGCCTCTCATCTTCATGGTTGGCTCAGCATGGACTTCGCCTGAATATGGACGCTGTCATTGCCGCGTTCAATGGCCCGTTGACGACAGAAGTTCGACAAGAAGATATTCCGCCAAGTGGTCACTTGCGAGTTGGCCATGTGTATCCGTTTGGAGATGTCTGGGGCCAATATCGCCATCCAGAACTGGCTCCTGAGCTGGTGCACATTCAGACGGATTCTTCTGTGAACCAACGTATGCCTGTCGTGATGGTGGGAGAATGGGACGGAGAGGGGTACAGCACCGGTGAGCAGGTTTCGATGACACAATTGACCGGACGAGGGCCGTTTTACCTCAAAACGCCACGCGCACCACGAGCGAAGTTTTGGTTTTCGCGGATTGATCAAAGGGCAGAGTTTAGCGCGGAAAAAGCCTCTGAGCGTCTCAGTGACAGCGACCAACGGGATGTACTGGAGTGCAGTGATGGCACACAGATGACGTCGTTCAACAAATCAATGAACGCTTGGGTGACTCATTTCTGGGATGACAATCCACTGCCCGAAGAGCTGGATGTGCTTGTGTTGCACAATGGTTATACCGGAGCGGCAGGCGTACGCATTGACCTGGATGAACTGGATCCGGGCCAGCAAATACTTGTGACGGGTGGAACATTGAGTGGCTGCACCATGGTCACGGGTGTCAAAGGGCGGCAGTTTTACGCCTTGCATGCCGGGACAGCGATCTCTCCCAATGAGTGGAAAACAGGTCAGCACGGAGTGCGCGACAATTATGCACTGCTTAAATTGATGATGCCTGAGAACGATCTGACGGCACCGCCTGAGTGGGATAATGATGGTATGCCAGCATTACTGGATTGTTTTTCTCAGGCAACCATGGCCTACAGCGGAAAGCCGGAAGCCAAAATGCAGCGTGCGGACGCGCGTTGTTTTAATTATTATCGGCCGGAAATTCTCTACAGTGTTTGTTGCTCGTTCTCACTGATCAAAAAGGACCGCCACGGTAACGTCAGTGTTGAGACGTTAACCGAACTGGGCGAGATCAGTCAGGACAGTTCTGCAGAGAATAAGAGTGTTTCTAATTTTGTTTATGAGGCGCGTGACACTCGGGTGAAAGTATTACTTTGAGTGCAAACTACCCTGCGCGGAGCGTCCGCGCAGGGTCACATCAGTTTGCCACGCGTTCTATCGTTGTGATGCCAGTGCTGACGACTCGAGAAGCCGGCGCAGCCTGCACTTGCGCCCAGTGCTGTTCTGATCTCAGTACTCTCGGGCGAATCTGATAATTTTGTATTGCCGGAGCGTGTTCCTGCCGCTGATAATGGATTTCCCATTTTCGTGCCGAGGCGTTGTACTTCATGAACGCAAATGCGGTGATGTTCTCAATGGTGCTGTCACCATGCTGGTAGTAGCCATAGTCTCGGTAACTCATGTAGTTCAGCAAACCGTTACCATGCTCAGCCAGGTTGTTGTATTGGGTGTTTTCTTTCCCGCCTTCAACGTGATACACCCGCAGTGTGTTGTCATCCCACTCGTCGACAACAAAGGAGCATCCGCTAAAACTTGGCGTGAAAATGTATTGGGGGTCCCGATGCGGATTCGGATGCTTAGGCACATCCAGGAACTTACCTTGGGCAACCCAGTAGGCCAGTTGCGATGTGTTGTTGTCTGGTATTTCTCCGGCTGCCGTATCGACGATTTTCAATGCGCCGAGCGTGCCGTGATTGTGGCTGAATTGTAATCCGGTAAAGACCAGCTGTCCGCCATCCTGAATATCCTGACGGGTACTGGCGTGCAGAGTATTGAGTTGTCGGTTGAGCAAATCACAACTGACCGGTTGTTGGCCGAAATTACCCTTGAGCAGAGCGTCGGGTTTGACAGGCGAACCTGTTGCTTCCAGCGTGTCTTTTTTCATCATCTGAGGCGGCCGAGCGTTCGCAATGGTCCGTTCATCACCCGCCAGGATTCGGTTGGAGTGGACTGCGTCGATTTTGGCCACGTTAATCACAGGCAAGTTGTCGGGTACCGAGGCGTACATGATATGTAAGGCGTTGTCCGCAGCCTGGCGGTTGCTGTACTGCCCCCAGATATCGCCAAATGGGTACGCCGAGCCAACCTGATATTCAGTGATGACAGCTTTCACTGACTGGTCACTTTGTGGTCGCGCCCGCTTTTTGCAGCGGTGTTGACGCACGGCCGCAACGTTGTCCATATCAAGTCGGGTTGCGTGAGTATCCAGCCAGTTTGTGTCGATGGTAGCAAGAGTGTCTGCGTTTAGTTTGGTGCCACGGTAGAGCAAGTGCTGCGGAACGGCCGGTGATGATTCCACTTTGTAAGGCAACAGCAGCGTGGCTAACTGATGAGGTGACTGGAGTTCATCGCTCAACTGATGAGCGTCGGAGCGGGTGATTTGAAACGTCCACCGCCCATCGCCCATCAGGCGGTATTCTTTGTTCAGGTGGCCATCAATGAAGTGATAAAAATAGCCCTTTGTTACCCAGCACAAATAGTCGTCGACCTGCACGGCCAGTTTGACGGGCAAAAATTGCGCGTTGTTCACACCCGCACTTTGTCCGTTAGGTTGCAAGGTGTACTGTTCGGCCTGACCCGCGTTCTGAAACTGTTCGTGATAGAGGGTTTTTGGCTCTTGTACAAAGCAGCGCGCCGTTAACAGCGCGTGTCCGTCAGTGTCTGCGGTCTTAGTCCACTTGGTGATGGCAGGTTCGTTAGCAGTCCGGGCTAATGACCAAGTGCCTACTTGAAGCGGGGTCAGTTCATCTGGGGTACATAAGACTTTCAGGTTGCACTCATATTGCGGTGTGGGCGCAGGTTTTTCATTGACGATTCTGACTCCGGATGATGGAGCGCGAGGCGCTTCCTGAACAGGTTTATAGCCAGCTGGAACGTACTTTGGTTGCTTCATATAAGAGTGAAAGACGGACACACAATTTGGTTTGAGGATTTTAGCGGAAGCACGCGTTTAATGTTGCCTAAACCTCTAGGTGATTTGGCTGAATTGCCAGTCAAACGGTAACTGGTTGATTTTGTTCGAAATAAATGTGTTGGTTGATTGGAAATGAGTGTCCTATTCAGAACATGGATGCTGTTATTGATTTTAATCGCAGTAAATCTGACTTTAAGTGTGATGGGTGTCTTCTTGTGCTTGGGGGCAACCGAATTTCTCGCTGGCCTTTCTCGGCATTATAACCAGAGATAAGGTCGAAACGGGGGAGATAGAGCACTTCCCCCTGTCATATTGACTATATCCATAGCCGTCCACGATGGTATTGCAGACCGTCAGCACAATCCTGACCAAGCAGCACAGGCCCGTCGAGATCAACGATCTCGGCGCGTGTGGCCAGTGGCAGTGCGGCCTTCATTGCCATCGACGTCCCTAGCATACAACCCACCATGATGCTCATACCAAGACCGCGTGCTGCTTGCTCAAGCGCCAGAGCCTCAGTCAGGCCACCGCTCTTATCCAGTTTAATGTTGATCATTTCGTAACAGCCGGTCAGCCCTGGCAAATCGTCACGCGTGTGGCAGCTTTCGTCGGCGCACAAAGCTACCGGATGGGCGATATTCCTCAATCTCTCGTCTTCACCTTTCATCACAGGTTGCTCAATCATGGCGATGTCCAGCTCGGCTAACCTGACAAACAGATCTGCCAAATCGAGGTGCGTCCAGGCTTCATTCGCGTCCACAATGATTTTGGTGCTCGGTACCGAAGCTCGTACCGCTTGTAAACGTTCAATAATCTGCTGTTCATCGAGCTTGATTTTTAGTAATGAGGCGCCGCTTGCAACATACTCACTGGCTTGTTCAGCCATTGCGGATGGCGTATCCACGGACACCGTCATGGCCGTTTCTATGTTGGGCGAAATCGCGAAATACGGCGCCGGAAAGTGGCTGTCCGCCAGCGCTGCTTCGAGGCGCCACAACGCACAATCGAGCGCATTGCGTGCCGCGCCGGCGGGTTGTTGTTGCAGATCTTGTCTGGCCACATTGGGCGTCAAGTGTTGGATAGTGCGGCTGAACTGACGGATCTGCTCCTGCACTGAAGTGACCGACTCGCCATAGCGGGGATAGGGGGTGCACTCTGCTTCACTTTGCAGGCCGTGATAATCCAGGGTCACCCGGACCACATCACAATGGGTACGAGCGCCTCGTGCAATACGAAACGCGCGCGCCATTTCAATAGAATGAGCCTGAGATTGAATACTTATCATGCGTTTAATCCTCCGATGGCCAGGTGCGGATCGTGTCCGCAATCGATTGGATACCAAAGCGTACCGGATCCGTGACCGGTACCTGATAGTGCTCGCTCCATTGTGCGCACAAGGTTGCGGCTTGTTGACTATCTATTGCGCTGGTATTGAGACACATTCCGGCCAGGCGGACATTGGGATTGGTCACCCGCGCTGCCGCTAGATTGGCCGTGATGGTTTGTTCTATGGTGGGCAATGCCGCGTGGGGCAAATGGCGAATGTGCGCACGGCCTATCTCATGACACACTACCAGTGCATCTGGCTGTGCTCCGTGAAGTAAGCCCATACTTACGCCGGCAAATGATGGGTTAAACAACGACCCCTGGCCTTCGATAATATCCCACTCGTGATCCGAAAATGCCGGGCTAATGGCTTCAACAGCGCCGGAAATAAAGTCAGCGATCACCGCGTCAACCGCGATGCCGCGTCCTTCGATTAAAATGCCAGTCTGTCCGGTGGCCTGAAAGCGGGCCTTGACCCCCTGTTTGTTCAGCGCGTGCTCTAGTGCCAACGCCGAATACATTTTTCCTACTGAGCAGTCGGTACCAACGGTGAGCACTCGCTTACCGGCGCGCTTTTTGCCGTTGCCAACACTCAGTGGCAAATTATAATGACGCACATCGAAGAGGCGAGTTTTTCCTGCCTGTGCCAAATGCCGCAGTGCGTCAATGTCGTCAAGTCGCTGATGCATGCCCGAAGCAATATCAAACCCTTGTTCCGCGGCGGCAATCAGTGTGGCTTGCCAGTTTGCCGGGATCACTCCTCCGGCGTTGGCGGTGCCGATAACCAGAGTACGGGCGCCTTGGTGTTTTGCCTGTGTCAGGCTGAGATCCGGCAGGCCAAGGGAGACGGTATCCGTTGTCAGACGAATTTGACCGAGGCAACTGTCGGGACGCCATTGATGGATACCGCGCGCGGTTTTCGCAGCAATGGGATCGGTTACGTCACCGAGAAAAAGCAGGTAGGGTTGGGTGATGTTCATCAGCATTCCTTTGAGTTTGGTCTTGTCTCCTCACTCTAAGGCTGAGCCTTGCGCGTGCCGAATGCTTATTTGTTGCTCCCCTATAACGTGCGGTTATAGGGTGTTGAGTGTCTCAATGAACAGTCTGGTGGAGATGGATAACGGCGAGTGCTCGGCGTAGAGCACCGATACCGCAATCGGGATGGTGGGGGCCAGCGCACAGACATCAAGTCGGGTGGCATAATGACGTGCGGTCCATGGGTCGACAATCGCGATACCGGCGCCGTGTAACGCCAGTTCAGCCGCTGCTGCATAACTGCGAACGGTAATCGGGTGGTAATAGTTCGGGTCAATGGCGTGAATCACCTGATGCAACTGCATACCGAGAGGATCTCGCGGATCCAGTCCGATAACGGGCAGAGTTTGAGTCAGCAACGATGCCATGTTCAAAGGGGATGGCAAGTCTGTCCGGCTGAGCGAGTAGGGCAGCAGAGCCACCATTGTTTCCTTCAGTAGAGGAAGTTGAGCAACGCCGGTCGGGGCGTCCTCTCCAAAGCAAACTGCGACGTCCAGTTCATGGCGCAGCAGAGCATGGCACAGTTCATCGCGGTTCGCGGTCGCGAGTTCAAATGAGATCGCGTCATTGCGACGAAGACGGGCAATCGCTTCGGGGAGTAACTTGGTGGCCAGGACCGGTGGCGCGCCGATGCGAATATGCTGGCTGCCTTTTTTAACTTTGTTGGTTAATGCGCGAAACTGGCCGAGCTGTTGATATACCCGCTCCGCTTCTGGGAGCAGAGTTTGCGCCTCCGGAGTAGGGATAAGCCGTCCTTTCACTCGTTCGAACAGGGCAAACCCCAGTTGCTGTTCGGTGTGTGCCAGAACCCGGGTGACATTGGGCTGAGATACATGCAGATTCTTGGCGGCCCCAGAGACTGTGCCGGTTTGCATGATGGCGTAGAACACTTCCAACTGGCGCAGATTCATGGTGCTTCCCGGTAGGTAACGATACGGTCAATGTAATTCAATCCCTTAGCGAAGAAAAGTGTCAGTCCTGATCACGCCGCGCAATTTTATTCTTGATCACCCATCATGCTTATGACTAGAATCTGACCATCACTTCTTCAGGAGACTGCGCCACAATGGATATCTAACACCTGTCATCCAAACCAACATTTTTTCTTTTTTGGATATACAGGGTTAGTGGGCGTAGCTTCGTCATACCTGACTTTACACAATCGATTCGACTCTGATCACGCGTTAGCTGCGTCTGTGCCCCTGTCTACAGGAGGCTCAATGCCAACTCAATCTTCTTTACCTATGATTCAGGCGACTCACCTGAGCTACACCTTTGATAATGGTCATACCTTACTAAGTGAAATCAACGGCTTGCTAACCGATAAGCGCACTGGCTTAGTCGGTCGCAATGGCGTTGGTAAGTCGGTACTGGCGTCACTGCTCAGTGGCGAATTGACGCCCACCGGCGGCAGTGTGCAATGTTCAGTCACGCTGCGTACTTACAGTCAACAACCGTCTCACCTGCTGAACTCTGAGTTGAGCGTGGCTGAATTTCTCGGCGTATGGCCGGTGCTGGACGCGCTGCAACAGATAGAAAATGGCCACTGCGACCCGGAACTCTTCGAACGTGTGGGTGAGCGCTGGACTCTGCGTGACGAATTGGCAAAGCTGATGCTCTCGCTTGGTCTGCCGGACAATGTGCACTTACCATGCCGGGCATTAAGCGGTGGGCAGCTTTCGCGTCTGCAATTGTGGCAGTTGTTTCAATCAACCGCTGAGCTTTTGATTCTGGATGAACCGTCGAATCACCTGGACGAAACCGCACGACAATGGCTGGTGGCTCAAATGCGTGAATTTTCTGGTTCTATATTGCTCGTCAGCCACGACCGGATTCTGCTGCGGGAAATGGCTCAAATCTGGGAACTTGGTTCACTGGGTTTGACCCAGTACGGCGGAAACTACGACCACTACGTGGCGCAGAAACATGCAGAGCAAACCGCGTTGACACGCCAGTGCCAGCGGCTGGATAAAGAACACAAGCAGCTCGCGCGTCAGATACAGCGTAATCAGGAGAAGGCTGAACAGCGTTCTGCCCAGGGCAGGCAGTTACGTCGTCAGGGAGGCGTACCGAAGATCGTGTTAAATCAGCGCCGCAGCGATGCATCGGCCAGTGCGTCCGGACGGATTCGCGCCGGGCAGCAGCGGCAGAGTGAACTGCATCGCAAGCGTGAAGCGGTTCAGGACAAACTCGATCCGGCGGTGAAACCTAAGATCTACCTGCCGGTGACGCAAGGTTCGGCAGCCACACTGGTGACGCTGCGTGACCTTATTTTGCCATTTGGTAACGACACACCGATCAATCTCAGATTAACCGCGCGACATCGCTTGCTGCTCAGCGGTGACAATGGCAGTGGGAAATCGACGTTGTTGAAAATCATCAGCGGGGAGTGTTTTCCGCGTTCCGGAGAGCGACATATCAACACATCAGTGTGTTATCTGGATCAGCATTTCTCCCTCCTCACCAACGAATTCACTATGTTGGAGTGTCTGATGTCACTCTGCCGGGGGCTGGCAGAATCACAGGCTCGCACCCTTTTGGCGGGTATTGGCTTTCGTCGGGGCGCGGTATTTCGCCAAGTCTCTGTGCTCAGTGGCGGTGAGAAAATGAAACTCGCCATGTTGGTAGTGAGTCATCAACCGGGCTTTCCGCTGTTACTGTTGGATGAGCCGGACAACCATTTGGATTTGCTTTCTCGGCAGCAATTGGCGCAGGCACTGGCAGAGTATCAGGGGGCATTTGTCGTGGTCACGCACGACCAGGAATTCGCTCAGCAAGCCGGGGTACAGCAACAGTTGACGTTAATCAGAACTCGCGATTGATTTTGCCCAAACAACGAATTAACACTTCGCGTTCTTGTTGATCAACATGACGGGTGAGATCTTCCACCAGTGCTAAATGAAGTTGATTGTGATGGCGATGTAAGGCATCTCCGCTGGGGGTTAACTGGACGACAATCGAACGACGATCATCCGGATGAGGGCAACGCTCAATCAGCTCAGCCCTCACCAACTTGTCCACCTGAACGGTTAATGTGCCGGTGGTGATGCCCAGCCGGTCCGCCAGCTCTTTCATGCGCAGTGGACCGTGGTTGCCCAGTACCTCGATGGTGTGAATTTGCGCCAGAGAATACCCGGTGCCTTTCACCACAGACTGTTCCCACGAAGAGAGCTTGTCGTAAAATTCAATCAGTAGGTGGTTGAGAGTCTCTAGCGATGGCATGTTAGTGTCCGGTGGTAACTTCTAAGGTAAGGTGGTGAATCTTATCAAATTGTTCCAGTTGTTGCCTGTATTCATCGGTTGTTTTTTTGCAACGGGAGGTCAGGCTGATCGCCGCTGCGTAATGATCGGCACTGACTTTCCACACATGCAAGTCGGTCACGGTCGCGTCTTTTTCCAATTCTTGTTGTACCTGCCGCTTGTAGTCGTCATCAATACTCTCATCCAGCAGTATCGGACTGGTTTGTTTCATCAAACCCAGTGTCCATTTGGCGATCACCAGCGCCCCGACCATCCCCATCAGTGCATCGAGCCAGATCCAGCCAAGGTATTTACCGACGATCAGCGCCATGATAGCGAGCAAGGAGGTCAGAGCGTCGGCGAGAACATGCATGTAAGCCGCGCGCAGGTTATGGTCATGATGATGAGTGTGGTTTGAACCATGCTCGTGAGCGTGATGATCGTGACTGTGATGGTCACCCAGCAGCAGCATGCTGGCAAGGTTTACTACCAGGCCTATCACGGCGACGGCGATCGCCTCATTGAACTGAATCGTATGTGGGTTAAACAGACGCAGAAGCGATTCAACAAACATGATTAGAGCAACGATGCCCAGTGCAATTGCGCTGGTGTAGCTCCCCAAGACACTGACTTTGCCAGTACCAAAGGAAAAACGGCTGTCGCCAGCGTGCTGACGGGCATAGCGATAGGCGAACAACGTAATACAGAATGCGGCGGCATGGGTTCCCATGTGCCAGCCATCCGCCAGTAATGCCATGGAGCCATAAAGGGTGCCTGCGGCGATCTCCACGATCATCGTAATCAGTGTCAGCGCCAGAACATACTTGGTACGGCTTTCTCCGGCATGCTGAGCGGGATGTGCAGTGTGTTGATGCATTGAACAGCGAGAATTTGACATATTGTTTGATTTTCAAAGTATCTTATACGAGTAATATTTGATCATCAAACAATATGTGTCAAACCAATTTTATCTAACAGCTTGACGATACACTAACTTTTCCGTTGTTGAGTTTGCTAGTCTGGGCCATCAATATTCCTCAGGAGCGTGGTATGAATCGTTGGATTGACTGGGTTAAGCAGATCCGGGCCATCAGTCAGGCTGGGCTGACTTACTCCAAAGACAAATTTGATATTGAACGTTTTGTGCAGTTGGAAGCCATTGCTGCGGATATGTTTGCTCATCTGAGTAGTGCGCCGGTCGAGCAGGTGACAGAACTGTTTCTACCGGAAACCGGCTACCCAACGCCGAAAATAGATCTACGGGCTGGCGTGATTAGAGACGGTCAGATCTTACTGGTGCGTGAGCGCGAAGATGGGCTCTGGACACTACCTGGTGGCTGGGCTGATGTGTGTGAATCGCCGTCGGAGGGCGTGATTCGGGAAGTGCTGGAAGAATCCGGTTACGTGGTGGCAAACCCGAGGCTGGTTGCGGTGAAAGATCGAGATAAACATCCCTATCTACCCAAATATCCGTTTCACATCTATAAGCTGTTTTTCTTATGTGACTGGGTCGGCGGGAAAGCGCAGGACAACCTTGAGATATCTGAAATTGGCTTCTTTGCGCCGGATGCATTGCCGCCGTTGTCGTTGGGGCGGGTGAGCGCTGATGACATCGCTATGCTGTTTGAATATAACGCGCATCCTGATCAGCGGATATACGTTGACTAAACCAGAGGTGGTGACGAAAAAATACCGCGCATCAAGCCGATGCGCGGATTAAAAAGGGCACCATAAAATGGTTAGTTACAAATTGGAGATAAAGGCCATTCCGTTGACGACGGAACACCTCGAGGGATGAGCGCGTTTCCGATGATTTATCTGCCAATGCCAAGAAAATTAACATCAATTAACATTGTTGATAAAACGTTAATTTGGGAATCATAGTTTTCATATTTGTTAACCATACTTTTTGGGTATGTTGACGGTGTGCGAAATAATGCCTCGACGTCTACTCTAACTCTTTATTAAATAGAATAAATTTGTAGACAATATCGAGAATCATTCTTGTCTTCTGTTAGTGTATTTGGGCAGTAGAACCGTTGATCTGGCGCTGCGGGGAAAATGCACGATGGGAAATGGGATCATGCCCCGTTGACTTTATTATTTGTTAATTGTTTCAATCACTTTGGATGTTTAGGTGCAACAAGGTGAGTCAAAGTGGTCAGGACCGTGATTTTTTGCCTAAACCATGTTCAAGTGCACACGACCACTTTGACTCAGATAGGCTATCCCCAGTGCAGCACCTGCCAGTTGGGGTGATCCGCATGGCGCACCAGTTGCTCGCATGGGTTGACCAGATAAGCAAAATCCGCATGTTGACACAGGGGCAGATCGTTGATCGAATCGGTGAAGAAATGCACTTCGCTGTAGTTGTCAATGCTGTTAGCCAGCCATTGCTGTAAGCGGGTGACTTTGCCTTCCCGATAGCTGGGAATACCGAGGATCTGGCTGGTCAGCTTCTGATTGTGTTCCACCAAATCAATCCCCAGTGCGTGACGTATTCCGATGCGTCGAGCGACCGCTTCTACCAGAAAGGTAACTGATGCTGAAATGATCACCATGTCGATGCCATCCCGATTCAATTCGGCTATCAGGGTTTTGGATTGAGGGAATTGTCTGGGCAGAATGTGAGTGTCCACACACTCGTCGACTAAGGCCAGCACTTCCGCTTTAGGCATCTCCAACAAGGGGGCCATGGAAAATTGCAGGTAATCTTCCATCCGCATTTCTCCTTTCGCGTACAGGGCCATCAGCCGCTGATCTTCGGTCAGGAAATCCGGCGCGGTGGCAATCCCTTTTTCAACCAGAAATGCATTCCACAACATCGCACAGTCAGCGTTGATCAGTGTTTCATCCATATCAAAAACATAGAGTGGTCTGGACATGCTTACGCTCTCACTGGTTGAATTTCATTCAGATTAAACAACAACTCCATTTCGCTGCCGTTGGCCAGCAGTCGTTCAGAAGAACGGTTGAGCAGATCGACCGTGAGTTCGCAGTCACCGACGTTGACCTGATACCGAATGACATTACCCAATAACTGATGGCGTTTAACAGTGGCGCGTTGCGGGGCTGAGATGTGGCTTCCATAATGTCGCTCCGCTTCTCGCACGTAAATGGACTCCGGACGAATCGCAACGTTCGATTGAGTATCCAGATTGAACAGCTGTTTGGCCTGCCGGGCATCCACCAGATTGTAATGACCCATAAAACCGGCGACGAATTCATTGGCGGGCTGAGTGTAGATCTTTTCCGGTGAACCCGCTTGTACAATCTCGCCTTGGTTCATCAAAAAGATCCGGTCTGACAGAAGCATGGCTTCTTCCTGGTCATGGGTAACGAAAATTGTTGTCAGGTTGAGTTCTTTCTGGATATCGCGGATTTGTTGGCGCAAATGCTTGCGGATTTTGGCATCCAGAGCAGAAAGCGGCTCGTCCAGCAGTAAAATTCTTGGCTTGACCACCAGAGCGCGAGCCAGCGCGACACGTTGACGCTGGCCACCGGATAACTGATGCGGATACTGCTTTTCTTTGCCGTTTAACTCGACCAGTGCGATGACTTTGGCGGTTTCACGTTGAATGTGTTCGGGCGTGTGTTTGTGCATCTTGAGCCCGAAAGCGATGTTGTCTGCCACCGTCATATTAGGGAAAAGTGCGTAAGACTGGAACACCATGCCGATCCCGCGTTGCTGAGGAACCTGGTGAGTGATGTCTTCCCCATCCACACAAATGTTGCCTCCATCGACCGGGTTTAGCCCGGCAAGACTGCGCAGCAGGGTCGACTTACCACAGCCACTCGGGCCTAGTAGTGTCACAAATTCGCCCTGTTCAATGGTAAAAGCGATGTTGTTAAAAACGGTGTTGTCACCGAAGCGTTTGGTCAGTTGCTCGACCACGACATAACTCATAAAAAACTCCCGACTCAGCGCGATGGTTTGGAAAAGCGGCTGGCCAGCCATGTGAATAGGAAAATAAACAGGAAATAGGTCATGACCAGCGCTGAGGTAAAGTGTCCGCTGGTCTGACGCATGTTGTAGAGGTATATCTGCAAAGTTTCAAAACGGGTTCCGACCAGGATATTGGCGAAGACAAATTCGCCCAACAAGAAGGAAAACGACAGAAACAGTGACGCAAGCAGCCCCTTTTTCAAATTGGGGATCACGATCAGAAAAAATGCCTGACGGGTACTGGCACCGAGCAGGTGCGCTGCATCCATCAAATCGTGCAGATTGATGGCGGCGAAGCTGTTGGCGATGGCGCGGTACATAAATGGTAAGGCGATGGTGAAATAAGTGCCTATCAGTATCCAAGGCGTTCCGACCAGTGGAATCGTGCTGTCGGCATACAGTTGCAGCAAACCGACGGATGAAACCACCGGCGGAACAGCAAACGGCAACAGGATCAGGACATTCATGAGTTTGTCCAGCTTAGGGAAATAATAAAAAATCACAAACATCGCGGGTAGAATCAATCCCACACTGAGCGCCAGTGCGGCGAGACAAATCATCAGGGAACGACCAAAAGCCGCGAGAAAGCGCTCGTCGGTCAGCAGGCGCATGTACCAGTCGAGCGTAAGGCCATCTGGCAGGATTGTCGCTCCCCAGCGCGATGACAAGGAGTAAATCAGTGTCGCCAGGATCGGGATCAGCATTACACCGACGATCGTGTACACCACGGCTTTATGGTACGTGTTTGAATGGTGTCGCATCAGTATTTCCCTCCCGTCTTACTTTTGCCGACCAACCATTGATTAATCAGGGTAATAAAAGCCAGCAGGGCAATCAGAATGACGGAGATGGCAGCCGCCAGGTTGGGCTCCAGGAACAGATCGCCGGAAACCAGACTGGCGATGCGCACGGTAATGACGTTGTAATTGCCTGATGTCAACGCGTAGACACTGGCGTACGCGCCGATGGCGTTGGCCAGCAGAATAATGAAAGTGCCGAGCAGAGCGGGCGAGAGCACTGGCAGGGCGACTTTGAACCAGTATTGCCGGGTGTTGGCGCCCAGCAGGGCCGCTGCTTCCTGCCAGTCATCACGCAGCGCATCAAAGGCTGGATAGAGCAGCAAGACTGCCAGTGGGATCTGGAAATAAATGTAGATCATCAACAAACCCCATTTGCCGTACAGATTGAACTCGTCAATCAGCCCGGCTTGTTTCAGTAGCAGGGTCAGGGCGCCGTTCACGCCGAGAATGATAATGAAAGCGAAGGCCAGTGGTACACCAGCAAAGTTGCTGCTCATATTGGTAAACGCGATCACGCCATCACGCAAGCTAGAATCCACGCGTCGCAATGAGGCGACCAACAGCGCAGCGATCATCAGCCCGGCAAGGCTTGACCACAGCGCAAGCCACAGGCTGTTGCTAAAGCCCTGGAGCATAAAGGCGGAGTCGAAAATCTCTTGGTAATTAGCCAACGACCAGTCGCCGTCGTAGAGAAAACTGTTGATCAGTACCCACACCATGGGAGCGAGCTGAAACAGATAAAACACCAGCGCGAAAGGCACAAGCCACAAAGCGGGCTTGAGCTTTTTCCACTGGCGGGTAGCTGAGAATGCAGACGCGGGAGTGGCCTGCGTCACAACGGAACTGCTCATAATGCTAACAATGCCTGCGAGTAGGGTTTGGCGTGGTCCAGGTTCATTAGTTGGCAGACAGCGCCGCACAACTCGGTTTGTTTAACTTGACAGTCTTGATGAGTAAATTGGTCACCGATAACAAACAAGGGCACATCGCGCTCGTCGGCCAGAACCCCACCATGTGAGCGATCATTATTCATACCGTGATCGCTGGTTACCATCACCTGATACCCATCCGCCAGCCAGTTTTCGATGTAGTTTGACAGACAAATATCCGCACCGCGGGCACTGTTACGGTACTGGGGAGAATCCAGACCGAATTGATGGCCGTTGTCGTCAATGTTCATCGGATGGATCAGCAGAAAATCCGGGTTGTAAGTGCGGCGCAAATAATCGGCGTCTAAAAACAGCGCTTCGTCCGGATAGTGATCCCAGTGATAAAAGCAACCGTGTTGGATATTCAGTGTTGCATCATGGGTAAAGCGATCGCGTATAGGATCAAAGGGGGCGCGGTTGTAGAGTTCACTGACCCAATGATACGCCGCGGCTGCCGTGGTTTTCCCCTCGCGGCGTGCAAGGCTGAAAATAGAATCCTGATGCGACAGACGAACTATCTGATTATTGACTATCCCGCTTTCCACCGGTTTGACACCGGTCAGAATGCATTCGTACAGCGGGCGGGACATGGAGGGCAGTTCACACTGCAAAGGGTATAATGTCGCGCGTTGTTGCTCGATTAAACCGTTAAGGTAGCCCATGCAGTCACGGGCGACCTGATAGTTCAGTCCATCAAGCACAACAAGGATCACCTTATTGCTCATACAGACCTCTTATTGTTGGTGAATCAGCACGGATTCCTGCCATTGACGAGGCAGCTTACGAGCCGACTTTTCCCAGGCTTTGAAATCCGTTACCGGGTGAACATTGCCGTATTGATCGTTTGGCAGCAGTTTGTCTTGTACCGACTGAGGCAGCGTCACGTTGGTGCGGATCGGGCGGGCATAACCTTGCGCCAGGTTGATTTGCCCCTGATCGCTGAAGATGTACTCACGCGCCAGCTTGGCAGCACTTGGGTTTTTGGCGTACTTGTTGATGATGGTGGTGTAGCCAGAAATGACGGAGCCGTCCTGTGGAATGGTTACGGTAAAACGGCTGCGATCGATTTTGTCGCGATAGTTCAGCGCGTTGAAATCCCACAAAATGGCCACCTCCACTTCCCCTTTCTCCAGATTGGCAATACTTGGATCAGTGAATGACAGGCGGTTTTGTTTCGCCAGTTTAGAGAAAAACTCCAGCGCTGGTTTGAGGTTCGACTCATCGCCACCGTTGGCAAAGGCCGCTGCCAGCACCGCATTGTTGGCTTGCGCCGCGACACCTACGTCACCCACCGTCACTTTGTAATCACCTTTGAGCAGATCCTGCCAGCTTGTCGGCGCGCTTTTGACCAGATGGTTGTTGGTGATAAATGCAATCGTACCCGTGTAAGCCAGTGCCCAGTGACCGTCTTTGTCTTTGGCCCAGTCCGGAATATCATTCCACGTGGTCGGTTTATAGGGCTGTGTTACGCCTTTTTTAACGGCGACCCGAGCAAATGCAAAGCCTACATCGCCGATGTCCGCCGTGGCGTTCTTCTTCTCTGCTTCAAATTTCGCAATTTCCTGAGCCGAGCTCATGTCGGTGTCCTGATGTTTCAGGCCATACGTTTTTTCAAGATCCTGCCAAGTGTCTTTCCAGTTGGCCCAGCTGTCCGGCATGCCGACGCTGTAGACGGCGCCTTCTTGCTTCGCGGCGTTGGCCAGTGCTGCAACATCCGGGTCCTGTGCCAATACGCTTGTGGAAAGGGTTGCCGCAAGCAGCGTTGTGCTGGTCAGTAAAGTGCGGTTTCGCAACGTTTTCATTGTCTCTATCCTTCTGGACTAGGTCAGTAAGTTCGTTTTGTATCCTATGGAGACAATGTGACGCTTTAGGGGCGAATTTTTTACAGTTTTTATTAATTTATATGTCAGTTAATGGGTGTTGATGCTAAATGCAGGCATCAGTGGTTGTCATGAATCTGTTATCTACCTGCCGTATGGTTGAGCGCGAATAACCATCTGGACTAGGTCAGCATGTCAACACAACCCCATACTCAACTTGGAAGAATTAAGGCCAGCCTGCGCGAGCAGATCCGTGGTGGCATTATGGCGAAAGGGCAGAAATTGCCTTCTGAACGCGAACTGAGCGAGCTGTTTGCCACCACACGCATCACACTGAAAGACGCCCTGATTTCGCTGGAGACCGAGGGACTGATTTACCGAGAAGAGCGACGTGGCTGGTATGTGTCACCAGAACGCGTACGGTATAATCCTTTGTCTCGTGCCCACTTCCATCAGATGGTGCGTGAACAGAATCGCATTGCCGAGACGCGCCTGATCGGTGTGCGCAGCGAAATGGCGCAGGGGGAATATGCCACGGCGCTGGAAATTAGCCGCATCACGCCGATTCACGTCGTTGAACGTCTGCGTCATATTGATGGCCGGCCCGTGCTATTTGTCGAAAACTGTCTCAAGGCCGAGCTGTTTCCCGATATTCTGACAGAAAATCTGACCGGTTCACTGACGGGTCTGTTTCACACCCGGTATGGCTATCAGACGCACCGCTCGCGCTTTGACGTTATTCCCACGTCGGCGCCGGCTCGTGTGGCCAAAGCGCTGAATCTGGCCGAAGGTCAGCCTGTGCTGAAGATTTGCCGGGTTAATTATAAACAGGATGGCGTACTCATGGACTGTGAGCTTGAATACTGGCGGCCGGATGCCGTTATGATTCGGATTGACAGTGAAAATTGACAGAGGATACACACACGACGGTATACTGACTCAAAGCTTTCCTGACTTGGAGTATGTGCTTGTTGTTTGATTATTTTCGCCGTCGCGGCTTACTGACCATTGTTAAATTAATGAATCCCGTTCTGCGCAAAGGCTACGGAAGCCGGGATTATTTTTCGGCCGGTCAGGTTGAGCAAGGTGCGTCGCAAGTCCGCTTGTCGCCGCGTCAGAAACGCTGGGCGGAGGCTCTGTATACCGAAAACGTGGACGATGCTGATAGGGCGCGCATTCGAGCACTGTTGTTTGGTGGGCATGCGTACTGCGCCAAAGACGTATTGGCTCTGGGACAGAGTGGTCGCTGGGGGGGAGGAAAGATGCAGGATGACACCGCACACTGGCACGGCATGAACAGCCGCTTCTGATTCGAGAACGGCAGAAATTTCTGATTTATTGACCTGGGCGTCAATAGCTGGTGTCGACATGACATACTATGCTGTCTTTATCGATGGATAATTGAGCGGTTTCCCATTGCAAGTACAGCGCAAAAACAAACAGATCAGCATTGCTTATGCCAAAGCCAAGAAGATCATTGTCCTCAATCTGAAAGGTGGGGTGGGCAAGTCTACCTTTACTGCGAGCCTGATCAGCAAATTGATCGCCCACCAGTTTAAGGCGGAGCTGGTGGACTTTGACCGCCAGCAATCTACTTATCACTGGGCAGAGCCCATCGAAGAGGTGCCTTGCCAGTCATACAATCCGGCGCTGCGCAGTCTGTCCAGCATTGCTCTCACCTTGCAGGTCAGTACCGATTCTGATTTTGTGGTGATCGATTCTCCGGCTAATTTCTCGGAAGGGGAGTTGGTGCGTTATCTACGCTACGTAGATTACATCGTGATCCCGATGCAACCGTCGCCCATTGATTTGCATGCCTCTCTGCCGTTCATCAGTACCTTGATTGAACAGCACATCTATAAGCGAAAGAAAATTCAGCTGGGCTTTGTCATCAATCGGTGTTTTCAGGAGGATGCTCGTTTGACCCGGGTGCTGTCTCTGCTGAAACTCTTTCGTCAGTTCAAAACCTTAGGGATAATGAGTGAATCTCATCAGTATCAGGAACCGTTTCACCACAAACACTTAGTGGAGGCGGAGGGTATCGACAGTGTACTTTGGCACAACGTCTTGAAATGGCTGGAATAGAGTTCGGGATCTTCCACCAGAGCAGTCCCGCTATGGGTTTTGATTAATTGCACGGTGTTTCTTTTGACACTCCTCTGACAATTTGAGCTAGATCACATTTAGTATATCTGCGTCTAAATTGTCGGGAGTATCCCAATGAAAACAGATTCATTTGATCCGGTGAGCAGCGCACCGTCATCGACAGAAGTTATCAACGCGAAACGCGCTTTTTTAAACGTCTTTTCTAACGTGGCAGTGATGGCGGTGATTGCCATTGCTGTGAATCTGATGCTTCGATTGGATGTCTATTATTTTGGCAACAGTATGCCAGAATTCTCATTCACTGAGGTTAGTCAGTTAGTTTGTCTGACCATTGCCTTCGGCTGTTTTGCCCGGATCGCGCATCATCGCCCGGATTTGAAACACGTGGCGGCTTTAGCTTGTGGTTTATTTGCCGTTATGTTCATCCGCGAAATGGATAATACGCTTGATACTATCGCACATGGGTTCTGGAAATATCCGGCACTGGTCGCTGCTGGACTGGCAATCAGTTATGCCTATTCCGCCAAAGAGCGTATTGTGAATCAAATGGCCGTGATGGCAACATCGCATGGCGTCAACTTAGTGGTATCAGGCATTGTGCTGTTAGTGGTGTTTTCACGTCTGTTTGGGACCGGTTCTTTCTGGCAAGCCGTCATGGGAGAAGATTACGTTCGCATGGTGAAAAGCATCGCAGAAGAGGGCGCTGAACTGCTGTGTTACTCTCTGATTGCCTTTGCTTCGGTTAAAGCGTTACTGGGTTTTAAGACCAAGTAGACAAGCGTTGATATCGCAAAAACACCGCCCTAAGGGCGGTGTTTTTGTTTCAGGCGCTCAACTGCGGTCAGAACGCTGAGCCCGATCGTCTGGCTTATCGGCTTCGACGAGGTTTTCCAGCGAAGGAACGTGTTTGATCAGCAATGATTTGAGCTTGGCGGGTGTCACGGGTTTCGACAGGAAATCGTTCATTCCGACGTCAAAGCAGCGTTGCTTGTCCTCATGAATGATATTCGCGGTCAGGGCAATAATCGGAATGTGCTCAGCCCATTCGCACTCCGCGCGAATTCTCTGTGTCGCTTCATAACCATCCATCACCGGCATCTGACAGTCCATGAGAATCGCATCATAAAGTTGATCATGACAACGTTCGAGCGCGATTTGACCGTTCTCAGCAACGTCGACTGAGATGCCCATGTTGTTGAGCATGATTTTTACCACTTTCTGGTTTACCTGCGTGTCTTCCACCACCAGCATCCTGATTGGAGAGATCGTCACTTCCGCGCTGGCTTCTGCTGAGTTCAACATGCTGTTGCGTGGAAAGGTAAAGACCTGTCCTGCATTGGGTTCTTCTGGCGCGTTCATCTCAGAGGCGCGTTGGAGCGGTATTTCAAAATAGAAACAGCTGCCGAGTCCAAGTTCACTCACCACGCTCAGCTCGCCGCCCATCTTCGAAACAATGTTGCGACTGATCGCCAGACCCAGTCCAGTCCCCCCATACTGACGGGTGGTACTGCCATCGGCTTGCTGGAACTTGTCGAAGATCACGTCGATGTTGTTTTTATCGATCCCGATACCTGTATCTCGGACTTCAAACCGGAGCCGCTCTTGCTGCTCGTCTGTGTACAGTAAACGAGCTTCAAACTGAACGTACCCGTTGTGGGTAAATTTAATCGCATTCCCCAATAGGTTATTGAGGACTTGTTTCAGCCGGGTCGGGTCACCAATGATGGAGGTGGGAATCGTCGGGTCGATAATGCATTCAAACAGCAGGTTTTTCTCCTGAGCTTTGACTTTGAAGACGCCCGCTTGTTTGCGGATCAGCTCATGCAGGGCAATCGGAATGTGTTCCAGCTCCAGTCGCCCGGCTTCGATTTTAGAAAAGTCGAGAATGTCATTAATCACATCCAGCAGGTTGTTGGATGAGGTGTTTAGCACCTCCAGATACTCTTTTTGCTTGGAGGTGGCGTCCAATTCTTGTAATAAGGCCGATATACCGACGATGCCATTCATCGGGGTGCGGATCTCATGGCTCATATTGGCAAGGAATTCGCTTTTTTTCTGGTTGGCGACTTCGGCTTTCTGTTTCGCCAGAATCAGATCATTGTAGTTGGACTCAAGTCGCTCAACACATACGTTGTATTTCTCAGTCAGTGTGGTCAGTTCATCTTTAAACAGGCGTTTGGGAGGGGGAATGGCGCTTGGAGTCGGGCCGCCGCGGAAATCGCCCATGGCTTGTGTCAGCTCTGAGATCGGATGAATGATCAGTTTTAGAATAATGAACAGCAGAGCGGCAACCAAGGAGAAGGTTTCCAGTACGGTGATCAGGGTCTGGATCCAAAATTTACGAACCAGAGACGCATAGACCGAAGTCATGTCTATCTGCACCAGCAAAGTACCGAGGTCGTAGGTGTTTTTGCCCAAGTTGTGGGTGATGGGCCAAGAGTTCTCTATCTTTCTTCCGGTGACTCTTTCACCAAATGTGATAGTCGTTCCAAAACTGTCATTCACTTCGATATACGCGACGTCCGGATGCTGGAGAATACCTTGCGCTTGCGTGGCTAACTGATCACGATCTTCCACCCACAAGCTACTGCTGATACTCGACAAGTAGCTGTCTTTGATCAGTGCCATGTTTTGGCTGAGTTCTTTTAACTCATGTTTGTAGTCGAGGTAAAAGCTGGCGCTGGCGTTAAACAGAGCAAAAATACAACTCACAAGGATAGTGACGAACACAAGTTGTTTATCAATGCCTAAACGCCTTGGCCGGCGCAATTTCTGCCCCATATGCAATCAATGTGTATTCAATGAATGTATACTCTAAAGATAGTAGTAAAAATACATTAGTAAACTATTCTTATCCCAATACTCTCAAATACATGGAGGTAGAATGAGAATCATTGCTACTCTTTTAAGCGTTATAGTAAGTTGTCTGCTCAGTGCCTCATTGAGCGCTAAAACGATCAATTATTATGTGATTGCGAATCAGGCTCAGCCGTTTCAGATTGAGGAAAATGGCGAAAAACAATCCGGCATGGTGACAGATATCGTCAGGAAAGTATTTGAGAATAGCGACTACGAGATTGTTTATCATACCTACCCGTTTAATCGCATGATTGCGACATTGGAAGCCGGCGGCGAACCAAACTGGATTACATTCGGCAGCCCGAACTGGGGGAAAGTACAAGCGGAAAACTTGTCTGACAAGCCGATCTATACCGTCAAGCACACCTTGGTGACCAGTAAGAGGAATGCTTTTGAGTTCAATGGAATGGAATCCATGAAAGGCAAAGGGGTGGTGCTGTTGCTTGGTTTCGACTATCCAGATCTACTGCCGTATATTGAGAACGGCACGGTTGAAGATATAAGGGTCAAAGATTATCAGGCCGCCTTTCGTGTTGTGCAGCGCACCCCGGGTGATACCGCATTTGTAGAGATGGCGTCCCGCGTAAAATACAACATGAAAAAACTGGGTCTGAATCCACAGGATTTCATTACGCAACCGTTCAGTACCGTCATTCCGGATTATTCCATCTACCTGGCGTTTTCGCATCAGATGGAACCTGAAATACAGGATTTCATCAATCAGCGTCTTGAACAAATGCGAGTATCTGGGGAGCTGGATGCCATCATTGCCAACTATATTTGATTAAGGCCAGATGAGTATCTGGCCTTTGTATGTCAACCGTTACTCGATGAACGTCGCATCAAAAATGTGTCCCAGTTTCGAGGCTTTGGTTCGTAAATAGTGTTTGTTGTGCGGATTATTGCCTTCCTGCAACGGCACCCGTTCGACCACATTAATATTGGCCTGTTGTAGCGCCCGGAGTTTGCGTGGGTTGTTGGTCATCAGACGCACAGCCTGGATGCCCAGATAGCCCAGCATACCCTGACAAAATGTGTAGTCGCGCATATCGGCTTTAAACCCCAAACGCTCATTGGCTTCGACGGTATCGGCACCTTCGTCTTGCAAATGGTAGGCACGTACTTTGTTGATCAGGCCAATACCACGCCCTTCCTGACGTAAATACAGTAATACGCCACAGCCTTCTTCAACGATATTGGCCAGTGCTCGAGCTAATTGATAGCCGCAATCGCAGCGGTTACTAAACAGCGCATCTCCTGTCAGGCATTCGGAATGCAGCCGAATCAGTGGGGCCGTGCCATCAGTCAGGTCGCCGTATACCAACGCCAGATGCTCCTTGCCGCTGGCTCGTTCGATAAACGCATGCATCTGAAATTCGCCAAATTGAGTTGGCAGGCGTGCCTTGTCGATAAATTGCACCAGATTGTAAGGTGCACTGCCTTCCAGTTCGTGTCGAACCTCCATCAGAATTTTACCCAGTTCATTCCGGCCTTTTCCATTGCCGCCATCTCCCCAGAAGGGATCCTTATGCGAGTGTTCCGTCAGTTCTCGCTGACCAGTATTGACCAGAAAATGGGCCAACTGCGGGTTCTGAAGAAATTTTTCGCGTACGACATAACGCATCACTTCCACGCGGATGTCCATCCAGTCGGGCCGTACCATTTCCTGATATTCCCGGCTGAGTTCAAATGCCTTGTCTGGGCAAGTGGCTTGCTGAATCTCCTTTTGTAATGTCTCAGAGGCAAATTTCTGTGCCTGATAATAATGTTCGCTGGTCGGCCAGACGACTCCGGAAATATGGATGTCACTGGGGTAGAAGTTCGACAGGAATCCATTCGGGTCGAACGGTTCATAAAAGAGAATTTTATCGTCCATAATATTGCTCCTGGCGTAAAAGAAAGGAGTACTGACGGGAACTTAGGGGCTTTGCCCTTACATTTATAAACTAGTTAGTGAATAGAAGCTGGTCAAACTTATGGGTGATGTAGCATGCGTATTTTTACACTGTTTGGGTGATTTGACGTTAACGAAACATCACGAGTTGTTATAACTATGCCTTAAAAATGCTTCTTAAATGAAAACTAACGTTTAATTGATACAGGTTTTGAACAGTGTTTGATATTCTGTTAACCAAGTATCATTTGCGTCGGCCTTGATTCCTCTCTATTTGGCGCCGACAGGGGTTTTACATTGAAAAAGCAACGGCAAAAGTATGTTTTTATGCTCGAACGCGGTGAGTATTGTGTTTGGCTAAAGAAGTGTGGCGAAGACAAACGCACTGTGTTAAACCGCTCCCTTAACCGATTGTTTCGAAAGAGTAAACGCTTCGCGCACTTAACGCTGTTCAGTGCCTATACACCCAAACAACGCTTCGAGCATGAAGTGGCAGCGTTGGAATATGCTATCTCCTGTGATCTGCCTGTCCCTAAGTTGCTCTACATTGGTCGCTCCTGGTTTGTCACGGAGAGTGCCGGCGAGCCGATTGTGCGTGCCCGGCAACACTCACCCAAGCTTTTGTTTACCAAGGCGATGGGCTGTTTGCAACAGTTGCATCGTGAGGAATTTATTCACGGTCGCCCGGCGATGCGAGATATCGTGGTCGATCAGCAAGGGGAAGTCACGCTACTGGATTTGGAAGAGTCTCGCTTGTCGGATTCGGCACGCCTGCGGGTACGAGATATGGCGCTGTTCCTGCTGGATTCCTACCGTTTGTCTCGTGTCAGCCAAAAAACTCGGTTAGACGCACTCAATCTGTGGTTGCAGCAAAGTGATCCCGCCAATACCGACGAGTTGTATCGGGTGGCTTGCCGCTTAAAACGTCTGGTTTGGATTGCACACACGGTGTTGCTGGTGCGCAACAATCGTTTATCCAAACAGGTGATCATGTTTGAGCGCTTATTGCAGCGTGTTGATTTCCCGCAGCGCCAAGAGGTTCAGCTCTCCGCTTGACCCCAGAATGACAACAAGGCTGGCCTGTCAGGCCAGCCTTGTTGTTGTCAGTCGAGCGATTTCTTAAAGCGCATCGAAGCCACCACGAGACCGAGTACCGTAAACGCAGAGAGCCAGAGTGTATCTCGCCACAAATCGGCCAAATCCGCCCCACGCAGCACAATGCCCCGAATCAAACGCATAAAGTGGGTGGCCGGTAACACTTCTGAAATCCACTGGGCGATAACGGGCATTCCCTCGTAGGGAAACATAAACCCAGACAACAGTATGGAAGGCAACAGAATAAACACAGTCATTTGCATCGCCTGAAGTTGGGTGGTGGCGATGGTGGAAATCATCAGGCCCAGTGTCAGGCTGGCGGAAATAAACAGCAAGGTGCCAAATAAAATCTGCGCCAGCGAACCGTTGATCGGGACATCAAAGATCAAGTGGCCGAGCCCAAGTATGATGAACACCTGTACCAGCCCGACAAAGATATACGGAACGATTTTGGCTACCATCAACTCGATCGAATGAATGGGGGTAGTGATCAGCAGTTCAAGGTTACCCCGTTCGCGTTCACGCACAATTGCGGCACTGGTGAACAGGATCATGGTCATGGTCAGTATGACGCCCAGTAGCCCCGGTACAATGTTCACCGCTGAACGTCGGCTCGGGTTGTAAAAGAGCGCGACGTCAAAGGTTTTAACCGTTTGGGGGCGAATTTCAAAGTCAAAATCGGTCAGCGGCATGGTCTGCAAGCCAAGAATCGCAGAACTGATCATGGTGTCGGATCCATCGACTAACCATTGCCCCAATGGACGATTTTGCATCATACGCTGCGTGAGATCCTGTGGCAGAATCAATGCCGCGCGCACCAGGCCATCCTGAATTGCTTGCTCGGCTTGTTGCGGGGTTTCAAACCGTTGCACGACGCTTACCACCTGAGTGACTTTGACCGATTCGGTGATGATTCTTCCGGCGGTGCTCCCGCTTTGATCGACCACGGCCACCGGGATGTTGCGAATGTCGGTGTTAATGGCGTAGCCAAACAACAGCAACTGGATCAGGGGGATCATAACCACCATGGCGAAGGTGATACGATCACGGGAAAGCTGGCGGATCTCTTTGTACATGACCGCTTTCATTCGATTGAGCGACTGGATCATTGGCGTCCCTCCCCGGTGACGGTGACAAACACATCTTCAAGGCTGGGTCGGGCCAGATTCATCTCTGCCTGTTGCAGGTGAGGAAACGTTTGTCTCAGCCAATCGATCGGTTTCTCTATTTTCCTGTTTACTAACACCCGTAAGCGGACCCCCAATTGAGCAGCGGAGCGAACTTCTTCACGCTGCAACAATTGTTCTTTGAGCGCTCGCAGGCCGGGTGTCTTCACTTCAACGATGTTCACGCCCATTTGCTCCATCAGCATTTCAGGCGGTCCATCGGCGCGGATCTGACCGGATTCCATAATCGCCAGACGGTGACAGCGCTCCGCTTCGTCCATGTAGTGGGTCGTCACCAGAATGGTGGTGCCTTGATCGGACAAATCAAACAACTGCTCCCAGAACTCGCGCCGGTTTTCCGGATCTACCGCGGAAGTGGGTTCATCCAGAAACAACAGTTCGGGTTTGTGCATGGTGGCGGCTGCCAGAGACAAGCGCTGTTTCTGCCCGCCACTCATGCCGCCGACCCGTTGTTTGCGGCGCTGATCCAGACCGTAAGTACACAATTGTTGATTGATCCGCTCGTTGAGGGCTTTGCGACTCATACCGAAGATCTGGCCAATAAACTGCAGGTTCTCTTCAACGCTGAGGTCGTCATAGAGTGAAAACTTTTGGGTCATGTAGCCGATTTTGAGTCGTAGAGCCTCAGACTGGCGGGGAATCTGTAACCCAAGGACATCGACTTCGCCCATGCTTGGGCTGAGCAGGCCTGTCAGCACGCGGATCGTCGTGGATTTACCGCAGCCATTCGGGCCGAGAAAACCGTAAATACTGCCTTTGGGGACGTTCAGATTGATCCCTTCAATGGCGGTGAAATCGCCGAACTGTTTGCTGACGTTGCTGGCCTGAATGGCGTATTCGGTCATGTTTACTCTCCTGACAGTTCAACCTGCGCCGGAACTCCGGAAGGCAGCTCAGCAGCACTGGGCTCCAGGTCGACTTCCGCTAGGTACATCAGGCGTGAACGCTCGTCTTCGGTCAGCGCGTAATACGGTGTGAAAGACGGTTCAGTGGCGACCCAGCGCACTGTCCCGCTCAGACCTTGCGTTACCCCGTCTACATGAACCGTCACTTCTTTGCCGGGAACAAAACTCACCCGATGATCCGCTGGTACGTACACACGTGCATACGGGACGCGACTGGCCTGAATGACGGCGACTACGCCATTCACCGGAACTCGCTCGCCGAGGTTATAGGGAAGGGTATCCAGAATACCATCACGGGTTGCAACGATGGTCAGTTCTGCCAGTTTTTGCTTTTGCAGCGCGACTTGCGCTTTGCTGGCGGCCAGTTCCGCTTTGGCCTGCTCGATATCTTCGACCCGAGCCCCTGCTGTCAGTTTGCTGAACTCTTCGGTCGCTGAATCCAGTTCAGCTCGTGCGGAGTCGCGTGCGGCCAGAGCGGTGTCTTTCTCCGACTGGCTGACCAGCCGTTTGGCCACCAACTCAGCTTTGCGGCGATAGGTCTTCTGCGCTTCAACCAACTGGGCTTCGGCGCGAGCTACTCTGGCCTGGGCTGAAGCGATGTCTTCCGGCCGCTCTCCGTTGGTCAGTTTGAGCAGATAGGCGGCGGCCTTGGCTTCATTGGCAACCGCATTTGCCAGAACGGCTTCCTGATTTTTGCTGTCGAGTTGAACCAGTACCTGACCTTCTTTAACCGGGCTGCCTTCGATGACGGGCAAGGCACGGATGATTTCGTTGGCGGTAGCGGTAAAGGTCACCCGGTCACGTTCAAGCGTCCCGAGTGCCTGTTGAGAATCGCCTGGACTACAGGCTGTCAGCAAAGTGATAAGCAGAGTGCTGAACAAATATGGCTTCATGAGGTTTCCTCGTAAGGTCAGTCTGAACGGTCGGAGGCGTTAACACTGAACAGATAGAATCACATTGATACGATAAGTATTATTTTTATCTAACTATAGGAAAAGGCGATTAATTACCCGCTAATTCATCAAATGATGAATTAATGGGTCACTGATGATTCGATCTGTGTCCGGTTGTTGGCCGAATATTGTGCAGCATTGCAAAAAGGAGATAACCTTAAAGTTGCATAATCTATGAGCGGGATAACAAATTAGGGAGGCAATATGTTCAGCGAAAGACACGGAATCTCTGTGGGCATTGATCGCGTTGGCAGCGAGTTTTATCTGGCGATCACTGCGGTAGGCAAACTGACCCATGAAGACTACGCATTCATCACTCCGATCCTCGATGGCGCGCTGGCCAAAGTTCAGGGGCCGAGAGTAAAAGCGCTCGTCGATGCGACAGAGTTGGAAGGCTGGGAGTTGCGGGCGGCCTGGGATGACTTTAAGCTGGGGTTGAAACACGGTGCAGAGTTCGACAAAGTTGCTTTGTATGGTAAGCCAGGCTGGCAGGAGATGGCAGCTAAAGTGGGCAGCTGGTTTCTGTCTGGCGAGGTGGCGTTTTTTGACAACCGTACTGAGGCACTTGACTGGCTACAGCAAAACTAAACACTACTCCTCAACCGGCGTGATGCATCACGCCGGTATTCCAAGCCAGATGTAAGGCCAATCTCGCAGACCTTGCTGCGAGAGATTGGATTCTATTAACCCATGCGCGAATCCTTGCGCAGACCCGATTTTCTTTACTTCCCCGTACCGCGAATCCACTGGAAATGCAGACTGAATAATCTGTTCTTATTGATTATGCAAATAACAATCAATATCATTCTCTTTTTTTATATATTGTATTAACAGAAATAATAAGAGAATTAGAATGAGACATGGACCCGGCCACGTGACGGTGGTGGCAATCGCAGTGGCGAGCGTAGGAATGGCATTCAGCGCACCTGCTCTGGCCGTAACGGAGAAACAGGACAAAATGGTGGTGGTCTCGAGCCGCACACCAAAAGCCATCAGTGATATTCCAGGCACAGTCTGGTTTATCGATGAAGAGCAGATCGCGCTGGAGTATCGTGGCGGCAAAACACTGGGTGACATTCTGGCGGCTACGATTCCGTCGCTGGACGTTGGCAGTGGCGCACGGACCAATTACGGCCAAAACCTGCGCGGGCGTAAAATGCTGGTCATGATTGATGGGGTGTCGTTGCAGTCGTCGCGTCCGATCAGCCGTGCGCTGGACTCGATTGACCCGTTTAATATTGCCCGAATTGAAGTGTTGTCTGGCGCTACATCAGTATACGGCGCTGGTGCGACGGGCGGCGTGATCAACATTGTGACCAAAAAAGCCAACGATGACGCACTTCAGTTTGAGAGTTACCTGGGGGGATCAAGTGGCTTTCAAACCAGTGACGATGCGGATTACAAACTGGGTCAGTCCATTGCTGGTGGCAGTGACAAAGTAAGCGCGCGGTTAGCCGCGGTCTACACCGAAACGCAAGGTTTTTATGATGCTGATGGTGACATCGTCACACCGGATATCTCTCAGGGATCGCTGCAATACAACAAAACACTGGATGTGCTCAGTACGGTCGGCGTTGAGTTGTCCGAAACCAAGCAACTGGATTTTCTCGCGCAGTATTACGATAGTCAGCAGGACTCACCTTACGGTCTTTACATTGTGAACGGTGATTTCGTTGACGTACGTAAAGGGTTTGAATCTGACCGTCAGCATGGTACCGAGCGCGTGATGCTAAGTATGAGGTACATCGACAGCGCGTTTTTAGGCCATCAACTGATCGCCGAGGCTTCCTATCGTTCAGAGCAGCAGACATTCTCACCCTATTATCAGAGTGCGTCGGAGCAGAAAACCGATGTATTCGCGCTAAAAACCGCTCTGGCCAAGCAGTTCTCTCGTCTCAACTTAGTGTATGGCGTGGATGCATACCGCGACAGCTTTGACAGCAATCAGGCACTGTTTGACCCGGCTGTTGCGACGGCGTCTGGTAACCTAAACAATGACACTTATGCGCGAGTGGGCCGGTATCCGGGGACTAAAGTCAGCTCTGTTGCCGCCTTTGTGCAAGCCGACTATGCCTTGACGCCGAAATGGCATGTTCAGGGCGGTGCTCGCTATCAGTACTTGAACAATGAAATAGATGATTTTGTAGCATATAGCATCCAGAAGAAGATTGCGGCGGGGAACGGGGTGTCAGCCGATGCGGTGCCGGGTGGTGAAACTGACTATCATGTCGGTTTATTCAACCTCGGAACCATCTACTCACTGACGCCGGCATCGCAGCTCTGGGCTAACTTCTCCCAGGGCTTTGATCTTGCGGATCCGGCCAAGTATTACGGCCAGGGTGAGTACGCTGATATGGACGCGATCGGTCACTACGCCCTGCTAAACAGTATCAACGTTGATGGCTCACGCATGTCGGGCATCAAAACCAACAGTGTTGAAGTGGGGTATCGCTTCGATAACGCCGATCTGAGTGTGCAGGCGGCCACCTACTATTCTCAATCGGACAAATCGGTCAGCTACAATAAACAGACCATGCTGATCGAAAGTGTTGACGACAAACGACGTGTATACGGAACAGAAGCGCAGTTGACGTATTGGTTTAACACGCAGCTTCAATTCGGGGCATCCGGTCACTTGGTGATGTCGGAAGTGAAACAAGATGGCGACTGGAATAAGATGTCGGCGGGCGAAGCCAGTGCCTCTAAAGCCAGCGCTTGGGCGGTTTGGTATGATGATGAACTGACACTGAAGCTGCAAAGCCAGACTATGTTTCATTATTCCGATGATCAAGACAACAAACTCGACGGCTTTACTCTGTTTGATCTGGTTGGGAATTATCAACTGCCAGTCGGAACCTTGGGCTTTGGTATCCAAAACCTGCTGAATAACGACTACACCACGCTTTGGGGGCAGCGAGCGCAGATTCTCTATTCAACTCATTATGCACCGGGTGCGTATGATTATAAGGGCCGAGGCCGCACTTATACGCTAAACTATCAAGTAAGATTCTGATAGCCATTCATAAGGTTACAACGGGCAGAAAAACCCCCGTTTACACAGCAGTGCCGTCCCGTCCTGGGGCGGCCTTTTCATAAAGGAACAGAGTATCCGGGTGTCGACCTTGGCGCGCCCGGATTAACAGAGGTGAAGAACGTATGGCGAATCTGGCAACCCGCGAAATTAAAGCCTTCGTACCCGCCAGAGACTTTGAGTTGTCGATCAGCTTTTACCAGTCACTGGGGTTTGCGGTAGGTTCCGTGTTTGGTGAAGTCGCTTACCTGAGCAAAGGCGAATGTGCGTTTTTGCTGCAGGATTTTTACGAACCGGTGCATTGCGAAAACTACATGATGTATCTGTTGGTTGAAGACGCACGCAGTTGGCATCAGCACGTGGCGCAATCCGGTGTGGAGACGGAATTCGGTACCACGTTGACCGAATTACAGCAGCAGCCATGGGGCATGCTTGAATTTTGCATGACGGATCCAAGTGGTGTGCTGTGGCGCATTGCCGAGCACATCCGTACCGTTTAAATCATGAGAGGCCCGCTTTGCGGGCCTCTTTT
>NZ_BATJ01000010.1 GCF_000467125.1 Vibrio proteolyticus NBRC 13287
CACAGTTAAAACGAAAACAACAAAACCCAGCTTCGGCTGGGTTTTGTTTTATCTGCTGACTATCCATCATGCTCCCTCGTCTCTCCGTGTGTCTCTTTAGATTCACTTCGGCAACACTGTTGAATTTGATATAAAAACCGCTAAGAACATCATCTAGAAGATATTAGGCATAAAAAATCCAGCCGAAGCTGGATTTTGAACGATTGCAGAGCTAACCCTAGGACTCTTGTTAACCAAGCAAACCTAACGCAGCATTTGGAGCTTGTTTGGCCTGCGCAAGCACTGAACTTGATGCCTGAGTCAAAATCTGAGATTTCGTCAACGCCGTTGTCTCTTTCGCGAAATCAGTGTCTTTGATTCGGCTCTTCGACGCGTTCACGTTCTCATTAATGTTGTCCAGGTTGTTGATCGCGTGACTAAAGCGATTCTGGAATGCCCCCAACTCAGCACGGTGGCTGTCAACGTACTTGAGTGCAGAATCAACCACAGCGACTGCTTGCTGAGCACCGCCCACAGAACGAACATCAATGGTATCAACTGTTTCAGCCTGAGGACCACCAATACTCAGTTCACCTGCCAGGCTGCCGCCAAAGGTAGCAGCACCTTCCACTTTGTTGTTATCGGTAAACAACTGCAACTGACCATCTTCGTTCACTGATGCTTTGATCATGTCGGTTTGACCATTGATGTACGTCGCCAGCTCTTCGATGTCATCGCCTTCTTTCGCATTGACGGTGATGTTCTGCGCTGCGCCGAACTTGTCCGTCAGCGAGATCGTCAGATCGTTTGCACCAGCCTGTACCGCCCAGTCTTTGTCCTGACCATTCGCTGCCACATACGCGTTGCCGCCCATCATAACGTTATCGCTGCGCATGTCATTCAGGCTTAGCATAACCGCTTCACCGTTATCTGCACCGATCTGGAAAGACTTGGTGGCAAACGTACCGTTGAGCAGTTTATTACCACCGAATGAAGTGGTTTCTGCGATACGATTCAGCTCGTCATTCAATGCAGTGATCTCTTCCTGAATCGCAACACGCTCAGATTTTGAGTTTGAGCCGTTCGCCGATTGCAGTGACAGATCACGCATGCGTTGCAGAATATTGGTGGTTTCATTCATTGCACCTTCAGCGGTCTGAGCAATCGAAATACCATCATTCGCGTTACGCACCGCTACATCCAGGCCGCGACTTTGTACATTCAGGCGGTTGGAGATTTGCAGGCCCGCTGCATCGTCTTTCGCGCTGTTAATTTTGAAACCTGAAGACAGACGCTCCATCGAGGTCTGTTGTGCATTACTGGCACTGTTCAGGTAACGCTGTGCTGTCATCGCAGACACGTTGGTATTTACATTCACTGCCATAGTGATTTCTCCTGTTGATTTTCCCGTCGAAGCGGAACTTCCAGAAACGGTTTCCGACGTCTCGGAAAACCAAGTCGTTCTCTCAAAGTTACTCTTAGTAGCGACTCAGGACGTAATACCTTTAGCGGAAAAATACAATGTTGCTGAAAAATAACGCACAATAATCCGTTTCTCGAACTGGATAGCAGAAATAGAAAAAAGACCTAAAGTTTCAATCAGGCTGGTCGGGGGAGCGAGTGGAATGGCAGAAAAAGAAAAGCCCCTTTCCTTTGAGAGAACCGGGGCTAGAGTAGTCCGTCAGCGCCTTGTGGAGATCGAGAGAAATGATCACATCACTGACTGACCGTTTACGCAGTGACCCTCCAGAACAGCCAGTGAGAGTGAGAGAGGCTGAACTCGATGATCGCTGCGCATTGCCTGGAAACGCTTCATTAACCCCACGTCTGGGAACAACTTAATGAAGCACTCCAACACTACTGCAGCAAAGTAAGCGCAGAGTTTGGCAACTGTTTTGCTTGGGCAAGAATTGAGGTTCCGGCCTGTTGCAGAATCTGGTTTTTGGTCATCGCGGTGGTTTCTTTCGCGAAGTCGGTATCTTTAATACGGCTGTTGGACGCTTCAACGTTCTCCTGGATGTTGGCCAGGTTGTTAATACTGTGACTCAACCGGTTCTGCTTCGCACCGAGGTCTGCTCGCTGTGAATCCACGTATTTCAGGGCCGAATCGATGATGCCGACTGCGTTCTGCGAACCACCCACGGTGTTCACGTCAATGTTCTGCACGGTTGTGCTGACACCCGGGCCGCCGTTCAGACCAAGTTCGGTCGCCAAGCCACCGGAAATGTTCAAGTTCCCTTGCAGGTTTGGCTCGGCCATAAACAGCTGTAGCTTGCCATCCTGATCGACCGACGCTTTCATTTTGTCTGTCTGACCATTGATGTACGTCGCCAGCTCTTCGATGTCATCTCCCTCTTTGGCAATGATATCGAGGGTCACGGCTTCGCCATCTTGCGTGGTGAACTCGAGTTTCAAATCTTTCGCCGTTGGCGGAACTCCCCACTCTTTGGTCTTGCCCTGCTCCGAGATAAACGACTGACCACCCATGCGGTAATCGTCTGCGCGGATACTGGTCAAGCCCATGATAATCGCTTCACCGGAACTGGCGCCGATCTGAAATGAAGCTTCACCGAAGGATCCGTTCAGCAGTTTACGTCCACCAAAAGACGTGGTCTCGGCGATACGGTTCAATTCGTCCTGCAAAGCCGTCACTTCTTCGTTCAGAGCCTGACGCTCCGACGCTGAGTTAGTACCGTTGGCCGATTGCAACGCCAGATCACGGATACGTTGCAGAATGTTGGTCGATTCGTTCATCGCCCCTTCTGCCGTTTGGGCAATGGAAATACCATCGTTGGCGTTACGCATAGCCACATCCAAACCACGGGACTGAGCCGTTAGGCGGTTCGAGATCTGCAGGCCAGCCGCATCGTCTTTTGCACTGTTGATCTTGTTACCCGATGACAGGCGTTCCATCGAAGTATTCAGATCATTAGACGACTTGTTTAAGTAACGCTGAGCGGTCATCGCCGAGACGTTGGTATTAACGTTGATGGTCATAGTTTGCTCTCCTAGTGAGTTCGCAAGTGCTTGCGAAGCGGCCAGCTTAGTCTCATTTGGAAGCACTGACCGTAAATGCCTTGCTAAATCCGCCCTGAAGCCGATTTATAATTCTGTTTTCACTTAACTGGATAAATACAAGTTGTGTGCCAACTTTTTAACCAATCATGCATTTGAAACAAAACACTTATCATACAATGAGTTACAAAATAACACTCATACCGCTTATGTGTGTCTCGCCTTTCATTGAGCGGCCATTACTATCTTTTGCCGCTGGTTTGCCGCCCGCTTGCCTCCCTACTCCACCTTCGCACATATGGCGTCAGCACATATGGCAACAAAGATCAGATGTAGTTGAACAGCGTTAAATCTTTGGTTTTGCCGAACGCTTGCTGTGAGGCCTGCAACGCACGTGAATTTTCATTGAAATCGATCACGGCTTCCGCATAATCGAGATCCTCAAAATTGCTCTTGGATTTGGCCAGAGCAATCTTGAAATCCTCATGTTGCTGCTCTTGAATATCCAGAGTGCTCATCCGAGCCCCCAGATCGGTACGGGCTTTGTTCAGATGAATAAAAGCCGCATGAAACTCTTCGGTCATCTGATGTAATTTGGCCGATGCCGAAGCATCCGATACGGGTTTGGCTGCCCACTCACGCGTTTGCCGGAATGTATCGAAAATACTGAATGTCTTACGCGGTTCAATGCTGATCACATCCCCTTTGGTGATCTGACCTTTAAACTGAATGCTCAGATCTTCAAACTGAATACCTTGCGCCGGATTGAACTCGTCGGCCTGCACCACCGAACCGTTGCGCTCTAACTGATAACCGAACTTACCGTCTTGCATGTCCACGAACGTCACCTGATACGTGGACTGATCGCTGCCATCTAAGTTGGTGGCTCGCTCCAGCAACAGCTCCGATCCGTCCTGGAGCTGATATTGCGGCTGGTAATCACCAAACGGATTGTCTATTTCCATGAACACTTTACTGCCGGGATCATTGATGGCCATTTCCAGCGTATTGGCCACTTTCATCTTGCGCTGATAATCATCGCCACCGTAGGTCACGTTGCCGGCATTATCGCGAAAGAACGGCTGGTTCTTAGGTTTCGTTCCGGCAAACACATAGTTACCGTTTTCGTCCTGGCTGTTCGCCAGATTCAGCAAGTTATTGGAAATCTCTTCCAGTTCGCGCGTACGTGCCAGGCGATCTTCGGGTGACAACGCACCGTTGATCATTTCCATCACCGTACGTTTGGCATCATCGGCAAAATTTTCCGCCCCCGACACCATCACTTCCTGATGTTCGAGACGGTTTCTGACCAGCACGATCGCGTCCAGGTATTGCTGCAACAGTTGTGACTGCTGACTGGCATTCTGGATATAGTGTGTCGCCAGCGGATCATCACTTGGCTTAAGTAATTTCTTACCCGACGCCATTTGCTCCTGGTTGTGATGCACTTTGGTTTCCTGGCGGCGCAGATCATTTTGCACCGACTGATAGTTATGGAAGCTGGATATACGATTGAGCATTTATCGGCCTCCTTATCTCAGCGCCAGAATGGTATTAAAGGTATCATTGGCGGCCTGCATAATGCGCGATGACGCCATATAGGCCTGCTGGAACTTCATCATATTGGCCGCTTCTTCATCCAGGTTCACACCAGCAATCGATGCTACGCGCTCCTGCGCAGCCTCATTTTCCAGCCGTGCCACATCGGTCAGACGAGAAGCCGTCGACATCTGCAGGCCAACATCGGTATTGAGGTTGTGGTAAATATCCACCACCGTTGATTCGTGATCATTGAGCGTCTTGGCGGTCTGGATACTTTGCATCTTCAGCAGGTTGCCATTATCCCCTTCCGATGGGACAAGATTTGCCGTGAACTTGTCGTTCGGCAATGCGCCGCCGCTGAGGTTAAATGTTGTACCCATTACACTGACCGGGCCCGATGGCGGGTAGCTCTGTGGATCCAGCAGCACATTACCTTTGGTGTCGGTCACGGCAAACTGATCGCCGCCCGGTGAGATCACCACTTCGAATTCACGTAAATCGCCAACTGACGCAATATCAAATTTGGCCGCGCCCTGCGCGAAGGTGGTCGATGCTTCGTAACTCTGCGCGGCAATCAGCGTAGGATCATTAATTGCCATTTTGATCTGCGCAGCGGCATCACGGGTTGGGCGGATGATCACCCGTTCTCCTGCGGCTAAATCTCTGCGAATATCAATGCGTACACCGTCGACAGCAATCGCGCTACCGCTGACCGGCACCACTTTCTGCTCGCCATCTGGCGTCGTCAGCACATAATCTCCGCCATTGTATTGCAGTGAGTATTCGCCCCCTTTGAGCTGAGACGGATCATCGATAAATACCGCCAGATCGGCTTGTGAGTCCGGCGCCTGAACCACACGTGACTTGACCGCTACGTCTGAGTTCACATCGGTAAACATGTTGCGGCCCACGTTGCCACGTAAATCCAGCCCCTGTGACTGCAATTTGTTGACTTCAAACGCAAACGCTGCCGACATCCGGCCCAGTTCGTCCTGCAGGTATGGGATCTGTTCATCACGCATTTTCAGCAAGGCGCCGATTTTGCCATCAATGTCTTTGGTGGTAATGGCTTTGATGCCTTTGCCTTCAACCATCGCCAGACGACGCTCATGGACATCTGGGTAGCCATCAATCATCTTCAGCTGACTCGCTTCCGTCCCGGAGACCAGGGTGTGGCCATTGCCGATGTGGACATTGAAACCTTCTGCATTTTTGCGCGGCGTCACCGTCACTTTGGTGTATTCCGACAGCTCTTTGATCAACTTTTCATGCTGATCCATTAAATCATTATGTGGTCCGGGTGTGCGCATCATCAACCGGTGTAAGTCACGGATTTCCATCCCTAATTGGTTGACCCGCTCAACGGCCACATCAAGTTTCTTGTTGGTCACATCCGACTGGCGGCGAACGGTTTCATGGAAATCGTTCAGGTTTTGTGTCACTAACTGGGCTTTTTCCAGCACCACTTTACGCGCGCCCACATCATTGGGGCTGTCGGCCAGTGACTTCACAGAATCAAACCACTCGTTCACATTTTCGGGGATCTTTTTTGCCGCTACGGAAGACAACATCCCGGACAACAAATCGTAGTTGGCTTCGATGTCCTGTTGCTTGGCAAAGTTGGTGGTAGACAGGTTTAGCTCGTTGACGGCAAACTGATCCCAGGAGCGGCGAACATTTTCCACATGCACGCCCATGCCGTACGTTTCCCCGCCGTACTGGCGCGGCATATTCGTGCCCTGAATCACAGACTGACGACTGTAGCCCTCTGTGTTCACGTTCGAAATGTTATGGCCTGTGGTGTTGAGCTGTCTCTGAGCGGTCAGAACACTTTGTGCACCAACATTCAGAAGATCCGACGCCATATTGCCCCCAAAAAAACCTTGAAAAATCAGTCTTCACTGAACTACTTAAAGTTATTTAGCAATATATATGCCAGAGAGTATATTGGCGGAGCGCCGGTGGTGTAATTAGGATAAAAAGACGCCACCCGCTCGAGGCGGGTGGTGTCATTACATCTGGTCGATTTTCTGTTGGACCTGCAATACCTTATCGGCGTATTTCGGGTCGGTAGCATAACCAGCTTTATGAATCCCGCGGATAAACTGCTCAGAGTCGCCTCCGTGGCGCAGCGCTGTCTGATAACGCGGATTATCGTTCAGAAAGCGGACGTAATCGTCAAAGCTGTCCTGATAGTTGGCGTAGGAACGAAATGCCGCCCGCTCTTTTACCGGTACACCTTGATGATATTCCAGTGTTTGCGTCGCGACTTTGTGACCGCCCCAGCTGCGATCAGCTTTGATATTGAACAGGTTGTTGCTGCTGCCGCGAGCATTATGGATCACTTTCTGTCCCCAGCCGGTCTCCAGTGCCGCCTGGGCCAGCAATAGCGAAGGATCCACACCCAGTGCCCGAGCCGCGCGTTGCGCGTATGGACGCAATGACGAAATGAAATTTTCTGGCGTATCGAACCGGGCCGGTTTATCCACCCTCTGAGTCTGAGAAGCACTGGCCACAACCTCTTCTGGCTGCTCTGCACGTTCCTGACGCACTTGCTTCACACGCTCCATCATGGCTTCAAAATCATCCGCCTTGGCTGCGGCGCCCTGGTTTTTAACAGAGCCTTGACTGAGCTGAGCCACAATCATATCCGCTAGTCCGAGTGAGCCGGAGGCACTCATTTCGCTCGACATCTGTTCATCCATCATCTGGCGGTAGAACTGCTCATTCTGGTTACGCATCAGATCGGATTCGAAACCGCTGTTCGCCTCACGCATCGATTTAAACAACATCGAGGTAAAGATGGCTTCAAACTGTTTTGCCGCTGCGGTCAGCGCCGCCTTTTCACTGCTCTCATCACCGTCCACCGCTTTCTGACGCAGTTTGTCCAGATTCGCGATGTCGTGGATAAAACCAATATCGTTGCCGTTATTAATCATGTATCCACCCTTAAATAATGATCAACTGGCCTTCAATGGCACCCGCTTGTTTGAGCGCCTGAAGTATCGCCATCAAATCCGACGGAGCCGCGCCGACTTCGTTCACCGCCCGGACCAGGTCATCCAGCGTCAGGCCCGGTTCAAACTTAAACATTTTGCCCTGCTCTTCTTTGATTTCGATTTCAGAATCTGGCACCACCGCCGTCTGACCACCTGAAAATGCGTTTGGCTGACTGACATTAAGGTTTTCTTTAATCGCCACCGTCATTCCGCCGTGAGTGACCGCAGCCGGTTTCAGGCGCACATGCTTACCGACCACTATCGTTCCGGTGCGTGAGTTAACGATGATTTTGGCTGCGCCATCCGCTGGATTAAATTCCAGGTTCTCTACCGCCGACAAAAACGCCACACGTTGACTGAGATCTCGCGGGGCACGCACGCGTACCGAGGTCGCGTCCATTGCTGAGGCCATTTGCGGCCCGAGGAAACTGTTAATGCTGTCGGCCATGCGTTGCGCCGTGGTAAAATCTGACTCCATCAGGTTGAACGTAATGTAATCACCGCGGCTGAACGGCGTTGGAATCTCACGTTCGACAATTGCACCGCTGGAGATCATCCCAGCCGTAGGGTTGTTACCAACAATTTTTGAGCCGTCAGCTCCGGTAGCACTGAAGCCACTCACCACCAGGTTGCCCTGTGCAACGGCATAGATTTGCCCATCCAGGCCTTTTAGCATGGTTTGCATCAATGTGCCGCCACGCAGGCTTTTGGCAGAACCGATCGACGAAACTGTCACATCAATGGTTTGCCCCTGCTTAGTGAAAGCCGGCAGATCAGCGGTCACAATCACAGCCGCGACGTTCTTGGTTTTCGGTTTGGTGCCCGGTGGCAACTGAATGCCGAAATTTTGCAGCATGGCATTGAAACTCTGATCGGTAAACGGCGTCGACTCACCGGTTCCCGGCAATCCGGTCACCAGGCCATATCCGACCAGTTGGTTGCTCCGGACGCCTGCTACCTGAGCCACATCCTTAATGCGGGCAGCCTGCGCGCCAGTGGCAAAAAGCATCATGCCTATCAGTAACAGTGTGAGTTTCTTCATTGTGCGTACCTGTTTCTCTAACTGAGCGAAGTGACAATACTTCGACTAAACCTGCTGTTTAGAGAGAGACATTAAAAAATCGTGCCAAGAATCCAGGTTCTTGCATATCCTGGTTGGTGCCCGTGCCGGAATACTGAATCCGCGCATTGGAGATTCGCTTAGAAGCAATGGTGTTGTCGTAATCAATATCATCAGGACGAATCGTGCCACTCAGGCGTACATATTCGTCTCCGGTATTGAGCGTCAACCACTTTTCACCGCGAATGACTAAGTTTCCGTTGGCCAACACTTCAATCACTTCAACCGTGATAGAGCCTGTTAAGCTGTTGCTTTGATTCGCTTCGGCGTTGCCTTCAAAATTGTTGTCGTTGTTCAGCTTGTAGGAGAAATTATAGTCGCCCACATTGAGTTGCTGCCCCCCGACTTCGAGAGGGTCCATGGATGAGTCGTTGCTCTTGGACAAATTGGCATCCGAACTCTTAGCAGCCTTGGTCTTTTCTTCTAGGATCACGGTGATGATGTCTCCGATGCCACGAGGCTTCGAGTCGTCATACAAACTGCTGGCCTGCTGCAGGTTAAACAGTGATCCGGTTTCTGCCGCGTAGTGCTCAGGCTGATGTTTGGGATGAATCGGCGCCCAGGCCGGGTCACCGGCCACCGGATCCGTGCGGCCACGCATGGTGTCCACTAGGCCCGAGCTTTCCTCTGATGCTTTGTCTCCTTCCACCGCATCGACCGTGGTCGTGCCCTGCACCACATCTGACGTTTCCACTTCCGGATCCAGCATCGCGCATCCAGAAAGCAGACAAATACCTAAAACGGCCAGCAAACGAAACATATCGGCAACCCTCGACCTTAAATTACAGTTGTTGGTTCACAAAGCTCAGCATCTTATCCACGGCTGAAATGACTTTCGAGTTCATTTCGTAGACACGCTGCGCTTCAATCATGTTGACCAGCTCTTCCGTGACATTCACGTTGGAGGTTTCCAGCATCGATTGGCGAACTTGCCCAAAGCCGTCCAGACCCGGCACGCCTTCTTGCGGATCACCACTGGCGCCCGTCGGCAGGTAGAGGTTCTGGCCGATTGGCTCAAGACCACCTGGGTTGACAAAGTCGACGGTCGCTATCTGACCAACCACCTGGTTGTCCTGCTGTCCACGGACACGCACCGACACTTCACCGTCGTTGCCGACCGTAATGCTGATCGCATCATCGGGGATCACGATCTCAGGCTCGAGCGAATATCCAGAGCCGGATGTCACGATCGCACCTTCGTCATTCACGGTAAATTGACCATTGCGCGTGTAACCAATGTTGCCGTCCGGCATCAGGATCTGGAAGAAACCGTCCCCTTCGATCATCATGTCGAGACTGTTGTTGGTGGTCTGCACGTTACCTTGGGTATGCACTTTCTGCGTAGCGACCACTTTCGAGCCCGCCCCTAACATCAGACCGCTTGGCAACTCGGTGTTCTGGGAAGACTGACCACCTGGCTGATTGATGTTCTGATAAAACAGATCTTCAAATACGGCGCGACTCTTTTTGAAACCGATGGTCGAGGCGTTCGCCAGGTTGTTGGAAATCGTTGAAATATTGGTTTGTTGTGCGTCCAGACCAGTTTTACTGACCCATAATGCCGGTTGCATAATAATCTCCTAATTGATCAGCTCATACGAAGCAGTGAATCGGATGCTTTATCCATATCCTCAGCGGTACCCATCATTTTGACCTGCATTTCAAACTGACGTTGCAGGTCAATCAGACTGGTCATTTCGCCGATGGCGTTGACATTACTGCCTTCAATCGCACCGGTGAGCAGCTTAACGCCGGCATCCGCTTCGTATGCCGCATTGGGGTCTTTAGCACGGAAAAGACCATTGGTGTCTTTGAACAAATCCTGATTATTGGTGCGGGTCAGCTTGATTCGGTCAACCACTTCGATAGCATCCGCCGGAGCGCCCTGAGGAACCACCGAGATCGTGCCGTCGTTACCGATTTCAATTTTGCTGAGCGGGATCGGCAGCGTAATCGGCGCGCCATTCTCCCCCAGAACCAGATGGCCGGAAGCATTGCTTAATAAGCCATTGGTGCCCACATGCAAATTACCGTTACGAGTCAGGCCTTCACGGCCGGTTTTATCCATCACGGAAATCCACCCATCCCCCTGAATGGTGACATCCAGATCCCGGCCTGTGGTAATCACACTGCCCTGCTCGAAGTTATGGCCCGGACGTTCTGTCATGCTAAAAACACGACTTGGCAACCCTTCACCGTAGGCCTGCATTGAACGGGCTTGCGCCAAATCAGCACGGAAACCCGTGGTACTGACGTTTGCCAGGTTGTTCGCACGCAGTTGCATTGCCTGCATGTTTTGCTTAGCGCCACTCATGGCGAGAAACAGTGCGCGGTCCATAAATTGCTCCGATAATCTGAGTTCACGATCATCAAAAGCAATTGGCGTGCCAATTTTTATTTAGCATATAAATCAGGTAATTAAGATGGTTTTATTCGAGAAAGAGGCAAGCTTGCCGCCATGAACGCGGCAGATGGCAACCATACCAGACCGGCGGTTGCCGCCAGTCTGGTATGCAGAGGATTGCTGATAGGGATGTATTAACGAATCTGCAGGATATTTTGTTGCAGTTGGTTGTGAACTTCCAGAGAGCGAGAGTTGGCCTGGAAGTTACGCTGCGCGGAAATCAGATCCACCAGCTCTTGAGTCATATCGATGTTCGACTGCTCAAGCGTACCGTTGTTAATGGTACCAAACGACCCTTTGTTGGATTCCCCCCAGATCTTGTCACCAGAGAACTGCGTTGAATCCCACTGAGTGCCACCTTTCTTATCCAAGCCCTGCTCATTCGGAACCCGAACCAGCGCTACGCGACCCAGAGTAACGTTTTCACCGTTGGAGTAAGTACCCAGCACACTGCCGTTTTCATCGAAATCAATTTTGGTCAAAAAGCCGGTTGTGGCTCCATCTTCATCAAACTTGGTCAGCTCAAATGGCGCCGCAAACTGGGTGGCAGAGTCCAGGCCAAATGACAGCACCTGATTTGGATCCGCACCGTTGAGATCAATCGGGTTTGCCCCAGTCCCCAAAGGCTCAGACACAATATTCTGACCGTTATTCAAACTGGCCAAAGTACCGTCGTTGTTAAACTTCATGGTGTGTCCGACATGACCGCCCGGCGTTGACGCATCACCACCTGTAATATTCAGGGGCTTTTCGCCAGCAGAATCCGTCACCGTGTAGTAGGTTTGCCAGGTGTTCGGCTGGGTCTGATCTTTCACGTAGTACGTCGTCAACTTATATGACTGACCCATTGAGTCATAGATTGTCGAAGACGTTGAACGGTTATACGTGTCCGGATCAGTGAAATCAAACAGGGTTGGATCTTTCAGATCGCCATTGGCGGGCAGGTTAACCCCGACTTCGATGTTGGAAGTCTGTTTCGGCTTACCGAACTCCGCAGGAATGTTCAGCGGCTGCGGCTCATAAGAGCTCACATCACCAGTATCCGGATTGACTTGATAACCAAGCAAAAACTCATCGTTAGATGTCACCATGTAGTTGTCTTTGTTGAGGTGGAAAGCACCGTTACGTGTCAGCTCGTTCTGCTGAGGCACGAGGCGATCTTTTGCCACGGAAAAGAAACCGGTTCCCGAAATCCGCAAATCCATTGGGTTGTTGGTATAAATACTGGAACCTTCATGAAATTGCTGAGCAACCTTGTTTGCCTGAACACCCTGACCAGCGGTGGTCTTGGAGTTGGTAAACAAAGAGTTCGAGTACACATCACCAAACTCCGCACGCGACTCTTTAAAGCCGAATGTGTTGGCGTTGGCAATGTTGTTACTGGTGGTGTTCAGATCTAACTGAGCTGCGGAAAGACCGCTTAAAGATACATATGACATTCCAAAATCTCCTCTCTGGCGCGCTTACGCTTTGCCCACTTCTAGTACTTCAGCAAGTCGAACTGGCGAATCAAAGCCAGCCAGATTGAGCAGTACGTTACCATCACCTTTACCAAGAAGAACGCTGTTGACGTTTGCGTAAGTCGATACTTCAAACTCTTTGCTCTCCCCATCCAGCAAACCTGCGGCTTTCACCTTGTATTTGCCGGCCGGCAATGGGTTACCGTTTTCGTCTTTACCGTCCCATTCGACACGGTTGTCACCGGATGGCTTTGCCCCCACATCAAAGGTTCTGACCAATTGACCCGCCTCGTTTTCGACTCGGACCATCAGGTTATCCACCGACTGGGGTAACTTCACCATCGCGGCCATGCCTGCGTCATCTTTCTTCACGCCGGCTGCCCCTGGCACCAATACATCACGACCTACCAGAGACGAAGCCTGCAGCGCCTGATTCGACGTCATCGACGCATTCAGTGTTTCAAACTGATTGTTCATTTTGCCGATACCATCAACCGTGGCAAATGAAGCCATTTGCGCAATCATCTGGTCGTTACTGACCGGCTTAAAAGGATCCTGTTGAGCAAGCTGCTTGGTGAGCAGCGACAAGAAGTCTTCCTGTTTCAGGTCTTGCTTACCGGTAACTTCCGCGTTCTCTTTCTGCTTTTGCTCTTGAAGACTTTTAAGCTGGTCAACATAGGACAAGCCGCTTTGACCAACCTGATTAATTCCGGCCATTACGTTACCTCCTTATCCTTATTGACCCATCTGCAGCGTACGCAGCAGCATTTGTTTACTCGCATCTGCTACCTGAACATTCGTTTGGTATGAGCGGGAAGCAGAAATCATGTTTGCCATTTCTTCCATCACGTTGACGTTTGGCTTGTAGATATAGCCTTCATCATTCGCAAGAGGGTGGTCCGGGTTATACTCCGCCGTCAGTGGTTTATCACTTTCAACAATCCCCAACACTTTCACCGGCACGTTGTCGTCGCGATTGTAACGTGCTTTGCTTAACTCGGCGCCAAAAACCGCGTGGCGAGCTTTGTAGGTGTCTTTGGCTGAGCTTGAGACACTTTCCGCGTTCGCCAGGTTACTGGAGGTCGTGTTCAGACGAACAGATTCAGCACTCATTGCGGAACCAGTCACATTGAATACATTAAATAAGCTCATCTAAATCATTCCCCTTTAATCGCTTTCGTTAAGTTCTTGAATTTACTTCCCAGGAAGTCAAGTGACGCTTGGTGGCGAAGCTGGTTTTGCATAAATAGGTTACGCTCCAGATCCACATCGACCGTGTTACCGTCACCGGTGTCGGGTTGCGTTGGCATGCGGTACAACTTTTCCCCTGTCACCCTGGTTGAGGCAGAAATATGCCGACCATCGGTTCGGCTAAGACCAATGCTTGCCTCCGATGTTGCCGCCTGTAGCGCTTTCTGAAAATCAACACCGCGGGCCTTGTACCCCGGTGTATTCGCTTGTGCAATGTTGGTGGAAATCACCTCAGCATTGCGCTCACGAACCCCTACCGTGTACTGATGGATACCCAGAGCGTTGTCAAAAGAAATTGCCATATCTGCCTCTACCCAAAGAACTGACTCTTTACTAACTAGAACTCTGCAATTAGCGTACCAACTTGAAATTGCCACACCTCGACGCCGAGTTCCGGTCAGATTTGCAATAATTACGCCGTTTTTACTCCACGCTCTTTATGGCGTTAACAAAAAACGTGGGATCTTGGAATGTCTTCTTATCTATAGCGGAAAACAAAAAGCCCGGCAAATAATGCCGGGCTTTAGGAGGAGGAAACGATTTACTTCAGTTTGTAGATGATACCAGGATTGCAGCGCACCATTTCAAAACGATCCGTCAAACCGGTCAGTGACTCAGAAGCCCCCAACAGCAGATAACCGCCAGGATTGAGGCTGTTCGCCATCTGGTTCAATACCTTAGACTTCATATCCGGAGAGAAATAAATCAAGACGTTACGACAGAAAATCAGGTCAAACTTGCCCAGCAGAGCATAGCTGTCCATCAGGTTCTGTGGGCGGAAGTTAACCATACGCTTCACGTTGTCTTTAATCTTCATCCGTCCGTCACCGGCATCTTCAAAGAAGTTGCGACGACGCTCTGGAGACAAGCCTCGCCCTAACGCCAGATTGTCGTACACGCCCGCGCGGCAGACATCCAACATCGTGCTGGAGATGTCGGTCGCCGTGATCGACACCGATGGCAGCATGCCTGGTTTACGCAACTGAGTTTCGAGGATCGTCATGGCAATTGAATATGGCTCTTGCCCTGATGAACTGGCCGCCGACCAGATCTTAATTGGCCGTTTGTTGGCGGCCACCTCTGGCAGCAACTTCTCGGCCAAGACCGTGAATGGGTAAGAGTCACGAAACCAGAGCGTTTCATTGGTTGTCATGGCATCCACGGCGGCAACGCGCAACTCACGATTCCGTCCAGTCACGACATCACGGAGCAACTCAGACAACGAGCCCAGTTTAAACTTAGTCACCAAAGGGCTTAAGCGACTTCTAACCAAATACTGCTTACTGTCTCCCAGTACGATACCGCATTGGGATTCTAAAAAACGGCTAAAATCTCGATATTCTTGATCGCTTATAGTTATCGCTGTCATTAATGTCTCTTTTAATTTGTCAGTGCAGTTTTCACCGCATTACCAAGCTCATCCGGGTTAAATTTCGCGATAAAGGTGTTGGCGCCCACTCGCTCCACCATAGCCTGGTTAAAGACTCCACTCAGGGAGGAGTGAAGAATAACATACAAATCTTTCAGATCCGCATTTCGACGAATCTCAGCAGTTAAGGTATAGCCGTCCATTTCCGGCATTTCAATGTCAGAAATCACCAGAGAGATCTGTTCATAGATGCTGCCTTGAGCAGCCATTTCGACCAGTTTCTCGTACGCTTCTTTGCCATCTTTGACCGATACGACTTCAAAACCGATCGACGCAATCGCACGCTCAACCTGTTTACGCGCGACCGTCGAGTCATCAGCAATCAGGATGCGACGAACAATTTCTTTTTCCTGTTCAGCCTCTGCAATTCCCTGACCAATAGATTCATCCATGGTCTCATCCACCGGCGCAATCTCAGCCAGGATTTTTTCAACATCAAGGATCTCGACCAATTCATTGTCGATGTTGGTCACTGCGGTGAGGTAGTTGGCTTTACCCGCACCGTCTGGAGGCGGCAAGATGGCTTCCCAGTTCATGTTGATAATGCGTTCAACCGACGTGACCAAAAAGGCCTGAATCGTTCGGTTGAATTCCGCAATCACCACAAAGCACTTCTCGACGTCTGTGGTTGGACGGCCTCCAATGGCCAGACTCAAATCAATCACAGACACGGTATGGCCGCGAATATGAGCGACACCTTTCACTAATGGGTGAAGGTTTGGCATGGAAGTCAGCTTAGGGCACTGCAGTACCTCTTTAACTTTAAATACGTTGATGCCGTAACGTTGACGTCCCATTAAACGGAACGTTAACAGTTCTAATCGGTTTTGACCGACGAGTTGTGTACGCTGATTCACTGAATCAAGGATACCCGTCATAAGCTCATCTCCATTCAAACTTTGATGCGAAAAATGGTAGTCTAACTCTGGCTAAGTGACGAACAGGGAAACAAAATGCCTTTTTTGCGACAAACTTTGCGCCCGGCACCGCCCGGAGCCTGCAGACTTATATATAGTAATGTTTTTTTGTTTATCGGCTTATTGTCGTTTTTCTTTAGCCTTTCTGTCTATGCGGCCACACAAGAGCAAATCGTCAATATTCAACAAGCTGCTGAACAACATATTTTGTCGACCGTCGAATGGCCAGTAGGCGGTAAGCTAGATGCGAACGCCTCTAATGTCGACTCTCGTATATTTGCCACCGACTGTCCAGCGCCGCTACGTACATCCGCCAGCTCGAACAATCCATCTGCAAGCACCATCACGGTTTTGGTGGAATGCCCTGAAGATGACTGGCGTATCTATGTGCCAGTGCGCCTGTCTCTGTCCGGCCCTCAGGTGACCTTGGCTAGCGCCTTACCGAAAGGTCATATCTTATCGGCATCCGACTTAAATATCACCATGGTCGATCTGAACCGCTTTCGTCGCGAGGGTTTTGCCGATACGCACGAAGTGATTGGCGCTAAGCTCAAGAAAAGCATGCGTCTTGGCGAAGTGCTCGAAGCGCGTGATATTTGTGTAGTATGCCGCAATGAGAGTGTACTGATAAAGGCGATGAATAAAGGTATGACCATTACGACGAAGGGCATCGCCTTGACCGACGGCTCACTCGGTGAACAGATTAGAGTGAAAAATAGTAAATCCAATCGTATAATTGACGGAAGAGTAACCGGTATTGGCGAAGTCACGGTGCAATTTTAGAGAGGTTGGTCCCGAAAACCCGGGATAATGAACAAACCGTTAAAAATTTCTAAAGTAATCTTTTTGACTGTCGATATTTACTACGCAGGTTTTGATTTTTGTAAATAGGGCTTTTTATGGCAGGCATTGATAACATTCGCTCTGGTCAGACGCTGACGACTTCGACCCGAAGTAGCGCGCGAACAGAGAGCAACAAGACTTCAGGCAACGAGAGCGTCAGTCACTCGGCCTCCAATCAGGACGCGGTGTCACTGAGCTCGCAAGGCAAAGCGATGGGTAAAATGCACAGTGAAATGGCAGCGCAACCGAGTTTTGATAAAGCGAAAGTCGCCGCAATCAAAGAAGCGATTGCCAATGGCTCATACACCGTTGATCCGGAAAAACTGGCGGACAACATGATCAAATTTGAAAAAGAGCTGGGCGGCCTATAACCTGTCACTGACTCTCACAAAACCTGTAAGTAAATTATGGCTGCATTAAAAGGATTGGTGGAATTTCAACTTCAGAGCGCAACGGCCCTCTCTTCTCTGCTCGAGAAAGAAAAAGTCGCGATCGCCAATCGTGTATCCAAAGACATCGAACAACTGGCCAAGCAGAAAATTGAGCTGATCGCTCAGCTTCAGCAAACCGATGAGCGGATTGGCCGACATCCGGATGTTGACACGTTGAAAACGGATCCTGAACTTAGCCCTATAGTTCAACAGATCCGTGCGATCATACACGATTGCCAACAAGCGAATCAGATCAACGGTGATGCCTTGCAACGCGCACAATTGAGCTTCAACAAGCTCAATAACCTAATGCAACAAAGCCATGGCAAAATAGGCATGACCTACAATGCCGGGGGGCAAACTCATACCGTGTCCACTCTGGGTACCAATATAAAAGCCTGATGACAAAGCATAATAAAAAAGCGGCAATCAGATTGCCGCTTTTTTCGTTCTGGAGATATTGAGAGAAAAACTCAGAATAGCGTCTGCTGACGTTTGTCCGGCACGACCTGTACTTCGCCGTAGTCACGCAGTTTGTCCATCTTACGGATATCCAGACGCAGCTCAGTGACATAGCTGTCACCCACCTTATACGCACGTACCACTTCAGCACCACGGATCACACCGTCAACCGCGCCTGAGGTAAATTCAGTTCCTAATCGCTGATCACGCAGATCGGCCCGGCCGCTAACGCGCATGCCGTACACCTGCTCCGCTAGCTCACGGTACGCATCGATCTTCGAAGCGCGCATGGCCCGAACCTGACGCTCTTCTTCATTGCGGCCTTTTTGTTCACTGATGCTGGCATAGCCAACTGCAGTCAGCCAGTCATCCGGACGCATGGTCGACAGTGGCTGACATCCCACCATAACGAGTGCCATCACGAGCAATAATACTTTTTTCATAACCACTTACCTATGGACGAAGAATGACGGTGTGAGGTTGAGAGATGTATGGATTCGAGCGAATGATCACCCCATCCTGAGTGCGCATGCTGTTGAGCGTATCCAGATCGCGGCCGATGCGATCCGCTGGTAAAAAGCCCTGAGCGGTAGCGACCACAACACGTGACTGCATCCCGACAACCCGCGCATTGACCAATACCCCGCCTTCTTGACGCAGCATGGTTCCGGTCAGCACAAACTGAACATCCTGCTCGTGAGATAAGTCCTTCCAGTCACGACTGAAGGCAAAGTCACCTTGCTGCGTAACCTGAATGGAGCCGGTCGTTTTATAATCGACCACCTTGAAACCACGACGCTGAAACTGGTGAATAAACCCTTCCGATACCGTATTCCCCAACCAGTTGGTGGCATCCATGTTCTGCAGATCCACAAACGAGGTAATCGCGATCGGTGTGCGCGCCGAAATACTGGTATTCGACACCATTAAATCCTCGGTCATACTTTCGACGAAAAAATCGATGGTATGACGCGGGCTATCCATCAACATAAACTGCGAGCCCTGGTATTGCTCCTTACCATTGTATATTGGAGCATAGGCACACGCTGTCAGCACAAATGCTGACAAAAAGGGGAGCCACTTTTTCATTCTCATTTTCTCCAGATTTTTTAAGGCATGCTCCACCGTTGGTTTACCGACGCAAAAAGTGGAACGCTACTTGCTATTCTGTTTTGGCAACTATTCAGAAAGGCAATGCCTAAATCAGCTAAGATTTGAAAAGCAAAAACTATACCTAACTGGCGAAAAGCATGAAAAAAAACTTTATTCTCCTTTTATTATCGATACTTTGCCCAGCCAGCCTGTCATTTCAGGCGCAGGCAGCGTGGTATGAAGTGACTGGCACCGCCACAATTGTGTCGTCCGAAGAGCAAGCCCGATTGCATGCCCTGGAGGATGCCCTGTATAAGGCGGTCAGTTTTTCGGGTGCGGATATCGGCAGTATCTCCAATTTGCAGCCATTCCTGGAAAAAAACCGCAAGGAGTACCAGTTTACCAACCATGAAGTACGTTACATTCTGGTCGAGAAAGAAAAAAGTCGCGGCGGCGTGATGCAAGTCAGAGCCCGGGTTGACATTTACCCATCGGCAACGGGTTGCCACGTCAGCCAGTATAAAAAGACGTTTCTGGTCGGCAATATTGATGTCGAATCACCTCAACAAGCCGTGATGGGGCAAATCTACAGTCTGGGAGACGACTTTGCTCAGGTCATTAACCGCCAGCTAGACAGTGAATCGGCCAGTTTTGTTACCGTTGGCACCACCGATTACGAAATCAATAAGCGGTATCCGGAACGGTTGAAAATGATTGCTCAGGATACGGGCGCGCAATACATCATCGGCGGACGTATCACAGACCTAACGGCCACCATCGAACAGAAAGTCCTTAAAGACGATGTGATTAACCGTCAGTTTGCCATGGAACTGCAAGTGTTTGACGGGAAAACCGGCCATGAGATTTATAAGCGCAATTACCGCGAACTGGCACGCTGGCCATTTGCCAAAACCAGCCAGGTCGACACCAAGAGCGCGCGCTTTTGGGCTTCCACGTACGGTGAAATGATGCTACGAGTGAGCCGCAATATCATGCTGGATCTGGAATCGGAGCTGTCGTGCAAAATTTCACTGCCGGAAGTAGTGGCTAAGTTCGGCAACACCATCACCATCGATCTCGGCCGTGTACATGGCGTCAAACAAGGTGATCGACTCAAACTGTGGCACACCAGTTCGTTCATTGATCAAAATGGTCTGCCGCGCAATAAAGTCACGGAAAGCGAAATTACTCTGACGGTCTCCCGTGTGTACGAGAGTGAGGCAGAATTGTCAGTTGATCAAGATGACCTGGCCAGCAGCATCCAGATTGGCGATGTAATGCACAAACTCATGTAATTTAAGGTATTACCCCTTAACTTACGCATAGAATTGAGTATCATATCGCGGTACCACGCTCCCGTGGCACAGCTGGATAGCGCGGCCCCCTCCTAAGGGGCAGGTCACAGGTTCGAATCCTGTCGGGAGCGCCAAATATCAAAAGCCCGGACTCAATCATGAGTCCGGGCTTTTTTATGCCCTCATAAAAATCAGCCAGTTAAGTCAAACAGGCATGTCATCTGTTGTCTCACTGACTAAAATCCCTCGCCATCACTTCACCAAATGTATCGATTCAACTAAAATTATTATTAACAATACTATCGATAATAAAAGATGAAAAAGAGTAATCTCATTACGAACACCGGTCACCGCTTTATTTCCAAAGCCAAGACCGCATACAAGATCCACATCCACACACCGGATGATACCGTGCTGCATCGCTCGGTAGGGTATGTTCGTATCGGGGAAAAACGTGGCTTAAAAAAGGCAATCAAGATACGTAATGAGTTGGGCCGGGCGATGTGGGGCAAGTTCTGGCGGCGCCTGCTAAAAGACCCTTACCTGATGACACGCCTCCCCCATTCTGTCGAACCCAAAATCATATATAAGCCCAGACCCACAAAATCGAACCCGGATTACAAAGACGAATGCTACATCGCGGCTTGGCGTACCTACGATGACAATGGCAGACTCACGTACAAAAGTGTGGTGTGTTCCGTCAGTAAGCACGGTCGGTTGGGCGCTTATACCAAGACGAAGAAAGCATTACTTGAAGCGAACAAGGATAACCTGGAGATTCTGGAGTTCATGGGACGTCTGAGCAGTATCGATCTCAAATGAGCGCTACAAAAAAGCCCCGGAGCAAGGCTCCGGGGCTTTTTATTCATCTTCTACAGAATTCAGGAATTACTGCTGAACTGTGTATTCGAACGCAGGAACAACGATTTCTACACGACGGTTCTTCGCACGACCTTCGCGAGTTGAGTTGTCTGCAACTGGGTTGTTCTCACCTTCGCCACGAGTCGCGATGCGAGAAGAATCGATGCCTTTTGCGTTCAGAGCTTTCGCTACTGATTGAGCACGTTTTTCAGAGATCTTCTGGTTGTAAGCTGCTGAACCTGAAGTATCAGTGTAACCAACGATTTCTACGTTAGCTTGTGGGTGCTGGTTCAGGAATGCAACCAGGTCATCCAGCTGTGCTGCGCTTTCTGCTTTCAGCTCAGTGCTGTTCAGAGCAAAGTTACCTGTGCCAAGCGTTTTCGTTTCGAACGTCTTAGTTACAGGTTGTGGTTCTGCAACCACTGGCTCTTCTTCAACGACAACTGGTGCAGGAACTGCTTCTTGGCCACCGAATTTGTACACAACGCCCAGAGTTGCAGAGTTGCCTGCTGCGCGAACACGGTCGTTGTTCATGTCAGTAATTGTTTGGTACTCAAGACGTACAGTCACGTTCTGGTGAGAATCGATTTCCAGACCAGCTGCGCCTAGGTAAGACCAGTCGTTTTTGCTACCGTAATCAACGTATGCACCACCGAATTTACCGTACAGAGAGATATCATCAGTCAGAGGCAGGCTCAGTTTAGGAGCCAGAGTGATGGCAGATACATCGTCATTGCTACCGTTAAGGCCAGCAGTACCAGTGTTGAATTCACCCAGGTAATCGTAGCCAGCTTCAAGCGCGAAGTATTTGTTCCACTCGTAACCTGCGAATGCACCCAGAGTTGAATCTTCGTCATCACATGGTTGACCTGAGATACACGCGTCGTCTAGCCAAGTTTTACCAACTTTTGCACCAACGTATACTTGAGCCATTGCTGAAGTAGATGCCATTAGAAGTGACGCTGAAATTACCGCTGCTAACTTTTTCATTATAAATCCTCTAAATTTCTGCTTGAGGCAGACTTATTCGAAATGGATGATGCGCCTCAGTGCTCACCCCAAAACGTTGTCTCTACATACAGCGCTTTGGTGATTAGCACCGGACTGATTTAGTTCCAATTCCGTTTGCGTATTCCACCTAGCGGGTTGCGATTTTTGTCCGCAACTCACTGACGCAGCGAACTATAATCAATTTGCAGCAAGATGAAAGAGGAAAAATGTCAATTTCTTGTCACTGAAATCTGAGTATTTAGTTAACCAATTCACCGCCAGCCCTTATTAAATCTGGCTCCAACGCATTTTTAGTGAGTACAACCCTCTATAATAACAACCTTATAACTAAGCATTTTTTCTCATTTTTGAGACAAATAATTTGTGATATTGAGGGAACTTTTTCAATAAACATAAAAAAGCCGTGGTATTAACCACGGCTTGTCATTGACATTGCTGATGTTTTTACGCGTTAGCTTCTCGCTCAGTGATAAAATCCAGCGCCAATTTAATACGCGCAATCACTCGCTCACGACCGATCAATTGCATAACAGCATCCACTGATGGAGACTGACCACCGCCGGTGACTGCAACGCGCAGCGGCATGCCGATCTTACCCATACCGATTTCCAGTTCGTCACACACTTCTTTAATGACGTTATGCAGGTTCTCGGTAGTCCAATCAGACAGCGCTTCCACTTTCGCCAACGCCAACTCTAATGGCGCTTTAGCCACACCACGCAGGTGTTTCTTCGCCGCGCCCGCTTCAAACTCAGAGAAATCTTCGTAGAAGTATCGAATTTGCTCCGCAAGCTCAACCAAAGTATGGCAACGTTCACCGACCAGTTGAATCACGTCCGTAATGACCGGGCCATTGTCTGTGTTCAGCTTTTGGTTGTCTAAGTGCCATTGCAGATGTTCAGCTACGTACTGCGGATCAGACGTCTTAATATAATGGTTGTTCAACCACAACAGCTTTTCGGTGTTAAAGGCCGACGCAGACTTAGAAATGGCGTTCAGGCTAAACATTTCGATCATTTCTTCTTGAGAGAAGATTTCCTGATCGCCATGTGACCAACCTAAGCGAACCAGATAGTTGTTCAGAGCATTCGGCAGGTAGCCTTCATCACGGTATTGCATGACAGAAACCGCGCCATGACGCTTAGACAGTTTCGCTCCGTCATCGCCCAGAATCATCGCACAATGAGCAAAGGTCGGAACGGGTGCGCCCAGCGCCTCGTAGATGTTGATCTGACGAGGCGTGTTGTTGATGTGGTCTTCACCGCGGACAACGTGAGTAATGCCCATGTCCCAGTCGTCTACCACCACAACAAAGTTGTAAGTTGGTGCACCATCCGTACGACGGATGATCAGATCGTCCATTTGTGCGTTACTGATCTCGATACGACCACGAATTTGATCATCGAAAACCACGCTGCCTTCTTTTGGATTGCGGAAACGTACCACACATGGGTCACCGTCTTTTGCCGCCGCGTTAGCCGCCACTACTTTCGGATGGTTCGCGTCGTAACGAGGCATCTCTTTATTCGCTTCCTGCTCTGCGCGGATCTCTTCGAGCAGTTCTTTAGACGCGTAGCACTTGTACGCTTTGTCTTCCGCCAGCAGCTTTTCGATCACTTCATCATAACGATCAAAACGTTTAGATTGGAAATAAGGACCTTCATCCCACTCCAGCCCCATCCACTTCATCCCCTCCAGAATCGCGTCTACGGCTTCCTGAGAGTTACGCTCCAGGTCAGTGTCTTCGATACGCAGAACAAATTCACCACCCTGGTTCTTTGCATATAACCAGGAATAAAGTGCAGTACGTGCACCACCAACGTGAAGATAGCCAGTCGGGCTAGGAGCAAAACGAGTTTTAACCGTCATTTGTCATTTACCTTTATGAGAACACTTCTGCTGAGATCATCAGCGCGAGCAATAGTTGGGCGGTATTCTAGCACTCCAGAAACATTCACGACAATTCGCCCTAAAGAAAACTTTTGTTCTCCGGGGGGATAAAGTACTCGTCCCCTCTTCTAACCTCTCTAAGCATCGTTGGCGATTCGGCAAGAAACTATCTTGAAAGAAAAAGCATCCAAAGGATTCACTCACGAATTGAATCAACGTTTTTGTTTGTTTTTCCTGCTTGACCTTACCCTTGCGGCAAGGTTTATGCTCATTCACAGTAAACAAAAAGCAAGGATTTCAACATGAACCATTTCTCTATTGCCCTTTCCGGGCTCAGCTGTATGGGCTGTGCGAGAAAAGTCGAGCGCAGCCTGCAAGAGAACACCGACGCCGAAATTATCGAGCTGTCTCCGACACAGGTTGTGGTCAATACCTCCAAGTCGTTTGAGCAAATCCGGCGCCATATTACTGCGCTCGGTTATCAGGCTGGCAATAATGTTGAGCTGAATCTGTCAGGGCTGAGTTGTGACCACTGTGTCAACAAAGTCCGCACCGCACTGGAAGCAACTGAATCGGTCAGTGAAATCAATATCGACACTCAACACCTGAGTGTTTACACCCCTCTCGCCCCGGAAGACATTATCGCGATCGTTGAGTCACTGGGATACCAAGCAATTCCGGCTGACTCAGCCGTATCCCTACAAGCAGATGAAGCACAAGTGAGCGCGCAACATACACCTGACACAAAAGCCTCACCGGATAGCCTTGCGACTCACCTGTTGATTGAAGGCATGACCTGCGCAAGCTGCGTCTCCTCTGTTGAACGGGCTCTGTTGTCGGTTGAGGGCGTAGACAAAGCGCAGGTGAACCTGGCTGAACAAAGTGCGATCGTCTTTTCAAATCTGGCGCAGCCACAGTTGACCCAATCCCTGACCGATGCGGTTCGCACTGCAGGTTACAAAGCCAAACTGGTGGCCGACCCTGCCACGCAGCAGGAAGAGCAAGCCAAACAGTTGAAACAGCAACAACAGTGGCACCTGAGTGCCGCCATTAAAGGCTTAATCATCGGCGCCCCCCTTATGTTATGGGGAGTATTGGGTGGCAACATGATGATCCGCAATGCCAGTGATCAGTTCGCTTGGGGCATCGTGGGGTTGCTCTGCTTATGGTTGCTGGCCACGGCCGGACGCGACTTCTTTATCAACGCCTGGCAGGCACTGAAACACAAACGAGCCACCATGGATACATTGGTCGCTCTGGGCACAGGGTCGGCTTGGCTGTACTCGATGCTGGTGATTGCTTTTTCTGATTGGTTCCCCCCCGCCGCGCGTCATGTTTATTTTGAAGCCAGTGCGATGATAGTCGGCCTGATATCTTTCGGTCATTACATTGAAGCCAAGGCCAAAGCCAAAACCACCCGTTCACTGCAGGCTCTGATCAATCTGCAGCCTCAAACCGCGACTTTAATAGGCCCTCAAGGCGACGAAAGTATTGCGGTTGAGCAAATTCAGCTCGGCATGCAACTGCGCATCAAGCCGGGCGAGAAAATTCCGGTCGACGGAAAAGTAGTGAGTGGTGAATCGTATGTGGATGAATCGATGCTGACCGGCGAACCTCTTCCGGTCATCAAGCACACTGGCGAACCTCTCTCAGCCGGAACACTGAACAGTGATGGTTCACTGGTAATGGAAGCCACAGGTATCGGCGCTCAGACCATGTTGGCACGCATCATACGTCTGGTCCGTGAAGCGCAAAGCAGCAAACCTGCCCTTGCCAAATTGGCTGACCAGATTTCAGCGGTCTTTGTTCCCGTGGTAGTCGCGATTGCCATTGTGGCAGCGCTGATCTGGTTTGCCGTTGGCCCGGATCCAAGAGCAAGTTATATGTTGGTTATCGCGACAACCGTACTGATCATCGCCTGTCCATGCGCGCTGGGGCTGGCTACGCCACTTTCGGTCACCGTTGGCGTTGGCAAAGCTGCCGAAATGGGGATTCTGATCAAAGACGCCGATGTGCTTCAATCCGCCAGCAAAATCGACACGGTGGTGTTCGATAAAACCGGCACCCTGACTCAGGGCAAACCTGGTGTACAGCAGGTGTTTACGTTTGGTACCAACGAACCGGCACTGCTTGAGCTGCTTTATACCGCCGAACGTCAGTCAGAGCATCCACTTGCCAAAGCCATCTGCCAGTATGCACGAGAGCATCAGGCGAATACCCTGGAAGTAGACACATTTGAAAACGTGAAGGGCCGGGGTATTGAAGCCACCATCGCAGGCCGGCGCATCTCGGTGGGCTCTCTGCAATACCTTGCTTCCTCTGGCGTGGATATGAGCATCGCGAAAGAGGCACAGGCCACTTTAGAGCGCAATGCCTGGACCCCCGTGGCCATTGCCGAGGAACAAAAGCTTATCGGCTTAGTCGCCATTGCAGACCCGCTGAAAGCCGAATCTCAAGGCACGATTCAAGCATTGAAACAGTTGGGAATCCATACCGTGATGCTGACTGGTGATCACCAGTCTGTTGCGGATGCTATCGGTCAACAGCTCGGCGTTGATCAGGTGATCGCTCAGGTTCTGCCGGATGAAAAAGCTGGCCATATTGAAGCGCTCAAAAAACAAGGACGCAAAGTCGCCATGGTGGGTGATGGCATCAATGATGCTCCGGCTCTGGCATTAGCAGATATTGGTATCGCGATGGGCAGCGGCAGTGACGTGGCGATTGAAAGTGCTCAGATGACTTTACTGAATTCTTCACCAATGGCTGTACTCAAAGCGATTGAACTGTCTAAGGCAACAATCAGAAATATGAAACAAAACCTGTTTGGAGCCTTTGTTTACAACTCCTTAGGCATTCCGGTTGCGGCTGGAGTTCTGTATCCGGCCTTTGGCTTCCTGTTAAGCCCGGTCGTTGCTGGTGCGGCGATGGCTTTGTCGTCAATCACAGTCGTCAGCAACGCAAATCGACTAAGATTATTTAAGTCCACTTTTGATTCTTAAGAGGTCAATATGAAACTAAAAACACTCTCGCTGCTGGTTCTGAGCGCGTTATCGACACAAGCACTGGCTGCCGAAATCATTAACCACAAATCACCCTACTGTGGTTGCTGCAGCGAATGGACCAAACACATGCGTGACGCTGGCTTTACTGTCACAGAAAAGCTGCACAAAGACATGAACAACGTGAAGCAGCAGTACGGAGTTAAGCCTGAACTCGCTTCCTGTCATACTGCTGAAATCAATGGTTACGTGTTTGAAGGCCACGTGCCAGCCAAAGATATCAAGGCATTTCTCGATAACCCACCAGCCAATGCCAAAGGTTTAGCTGTACCGGGAATGCCTGTTGGCTCACCTGGTATGGAGTACGGAGACCAAAAAGACGCGTTTCATGTTTATGCGTTTAACGAGCAAGGCCAGATCTACACCTTCAGCAGCTATAACCAATAAAGAAAGCCCCGTAAGACGGGGCTTTTTTACCTAAAATCTGAACGGATGTAAGTCACAACCTGATTTACACGATCCCATGGGATTGGATCAATCGTCGCATTCTCTGATTTTGCGCGCTCAAGAATATCTTGGTATTCCCAGCCTTTTCGATAGCTTGCTGCATCCCTGCCATCAATGCTTTTATCACTCTCTTTCACTGGCGCGATCTCATCGATAAAGGTGTAAGTACCGCACCCAGACAGCCAAACTTTAGCCTGACCATTAGGGAGCAAACCAAAAACTACTTCATTCTCAAAGCAACTCACATTTTTATTATAAAGAAACTGTTGCCTCGCCAACATTTTAGTTTTGATCTCTTTCGATAACTTGAGTTGAGTGACAAAGAAGCGCTGATCAAACAGTGAGGTCCAGTAAACGTAAATACTATCAGGTAAATATCTCATCGCTGCAATCTGAGGCAAGCGTCTATTGCCGGATCCAAGGGGAAGAGCAAATCCGTCATAGTCAGGCAGCAACGCTCTAATATTAGATAAACGACTTGCCGCCATTGCCGCAGCGCTCGTGTCATTGTGCATCAGTGAGGTCCAATCTTGTGCCTCATTGATGCCATACGAACGACCTACTTTTACAGGATAGAATGAAGGAGTGCTAATCCTAACCTGCCATGGGGGGAAATCCTCAGGCAAGCTAGGAGAGCGAACGAATGCCAACACCGGAAAACTCAGAACAAAAACGAACACTGCAATTAAATGACGAATCAATTGATATTCCTAACTCAGTGAGGAAGATGTCCACAATAACATCGCTTAATGGCTAAAAGTCTTTGTTCTAAAGTCTGGACGAAGATAAGTCACAACATGATTTACACGCTCCCATGGGATCGGATCAATCGTCGCATTCTCTGATTTTGCGCGCTCAAGAATATCTTGGTATTCCCAGCCTTTTCGATAGCTTTCTGCATCCCTGCCGTCGATGCTTTTATTCCTCTCTTTCACTGGCGCGATTTCATCTATAAAGATGTAAGTACCGCACCCAGACAGCCAAACTTTAGCCAGACCATTAGGGAGCAGGCCAAAAACTAAATCATTTTCGTAACAGCTCATTCGGTTATCGTAGAAAAACTGCTTTTGGATCATCATCTTGGCTTTCAACTGTTCTGAAAGGTGAAACTGAGTGACAAAGAAGCGCTGATTAAATAATGATGTCCAATAGAGATACACCGTATCTGGTAAATGGCTTGTTTCAGCTATTTGACGTATGTACGAAACTGGCGGCCCTAAATACAGCTCAAAACCATCGTATTCGGGGAAGTCTACACGAACATTTGAAAAACGACTGGCCGCCAACGAACGTCTTGATGAATGATTATGTAATAAAGACGTCCAGTCCTCAGATTCATTAACACCATAAATCCTATTTATTTCAACTGGATAAAAAGATGACATTGTGATGCCAACCCTCCACGCTTTAAGATCGTCTGGTAACTCAGGCAGATGAGTAAATGCACGAGCCTGATTGACAAAAAAGAACAATAGCAAGAACAACGCCAATATCAATTTCATGGAATCATCGACCAGAGGTGAAAGTTGTGGTAACCAAGTTATCTTGGTTTGAAAGTGTATGTCTTATTGACCTTGTCCCAAGGTATTGGCGTCAAGCTAACCTTCTCTTCATCAGCACGCTTTTGAATGCGCTCAAAGGTCCAACTGCTACGATAGCTTTCTGCGTTACGTCCATCGGTATCTTTACTGTTTTCTGCTGCGGGTTCGAGTTCTGTCAGGTAGGAAAAACGATTGCAACCGGCGATCCAAACTTTGGCATGACCATTCGGTAATAATCCGAAAATCAAATCACTTTGGTAACAAGTGCGTTTGGCATTGTATGGACTCGTGGTCAGTACCATCATGCGTTGCTTGATATCATCCGTAAGTTCGAACTTGGTAACAAAAAAGCGCTGATTAAACAGTGATACCCAATATAAATATACTGTGTCTGGTAAATGGTTCGTTTCCGCTACCTGTCTTATGTAATTAACACCTGTACCAATATACAAACCAAATCCATCATAGTCAGGGTCTAAACTTCTAACACCTTTCAAGCTGGTTGCCGACAATGTTGCCCCTGGCGTCTCATTATGAAGCAGAGATGTCCAGTTTTCACTTTCGTTAACACCATATCCTTTTGTCAAATGTGCCGGATAAAAAGACGGGGATGCAATACCAATACGCCATGCAAGCAAATCCTCAGGGAGGGTAGAGGCACTAACAAATGCAAACGCTGGGGAGAATTGGCATAGATTAAACACTAATATTATAATACGTATCATTATTATTCCTTACATTCGAAGACCTGCCTAACATACCGCCCAGATTGTTTGTGCTCATTTGGCTTGTTAGCAATTCCATTATCCGAAGAATGGTGAATAAGATTAGACTTTTGCAGTTTTATCAGCATATCTTGGTTCATTAAGCTAGGATCAACGCAACCTTGTAGAGCTTGCTCCAACACGGAGTCAGCTTTCTTTTTAAATTCAATATCACCAATTTTTTCACTCACATTAAAGTTTTTGTTATTCACATCGTTAATATCAGGAATGGCATTGCTATGGAATGGCACGCCTTTATTTAAAGCAAGCCCGAACATCAGCCTCAGATACAATCTCGAGAGTTCACCTTCCACGACCCTCTTTTTATATAGTTTCCCGATCAAGACCGGGCGGTTGCCCGCACCTCTGGAAACAAACTCTTTCGTATAATTGGAGGCTTCCCACCCTAAACTGACTTCCTTGGCCAATTCCACATCTAGTCGCTTACTAAGATACTCTCGTGTTCTTTCGTAGCTGTATACATTATCGTTGTGAGGACGCTGCACTTTAGCAATGCACTTGCTTTCTAAGCGTGGGAGCAAATACTCTGGATCGTCATAATATCCCGTAGCGTGATATCCGCCACCTAAATCGGAATGCGCTCCCGGTAATACGACTTCTAAAAAATGCCCGGCAGGGTTGAGCTTATTGAGACAAAAGTTGTAACGATATTCCGTTGTGGGGTGCGCGGTCAGATGTACTGCGCTCTTTACTTTAGCAGGATCTAACCACAACCGGACATCGCCGTTGTCATTATTGTGAGGAGTGAAGTCAGCCCGTCCAAAATCCACTATCGCCGCAACAGTATCAAACAGCCCAACAAAATTAGCGCAGCAATTTCGGGATTCATCCCAAGCGAAAGAGGAGGATAGAACTATTCCCTGAGATACCATCGCTTTTTCTAGGTTTTGAGCCAATTCACCACGACTTCCTTCGGCCATCACGTTAACAAAATGACGTGCAGCAGCAGCCCCGCGACTAAAGCCAAAAACATCAAACTCAATACATCCTATTCCATCAAACGTATAAGGTTCGATATCGACAGACAATTGAGATATGTGGTCACAGAGCTGTTCAATCCCTGTCGATACTTTGGCAACCACACCATAGTCACCGGTCCCTAGCGCCTGACCTGGAAAAATAGATTCATCTGCAGGTGCTAGATTAGTTTCATTCCCAGTTCCAATACCTGTGACATATTCCCGATGAACATACAGATTCTGATCTTGTAATAATGTTTTCTCCCGGAAAAAACTCGAATAAAGGTCATGCAGTTTTTGTATGTTGGTCAGTTCATTTGTTGCACTACCATCAACGCTCTCATCATCTTGCCAGAACCAATAAAAACGATCGTTTGGATAACTAAAACAGTTGCCGGGTAAATCTTTAATTTTCACCTCAGAAGGAGAAATCCCTGCTTTTTTAGCAATTTCATTTTTACCTTGCTCAAAGCGTTGTTTCCATTCACCAATATACCGCTCAAACTGTTGCTTGCCCCATTGGGCACTGAATGTGTTGTTTCCTGTGCCATCGAAGAACATCCCGACGCGAAGCGTGATGTAATTAAACCCTCGCACTTTGATCAGGTAGCTGTTCCCCGACTCCAGATTTATCGTATCGGCTTTGCCCGCTTGATGCCGCTCTGGCAACACTTGCTCGGGTTGCAGTACGACAAAATCCCCCGCCGTGGCATTCAGAAGTTGTCTGGGGGTGGCTTTATATCCCACTACGTTTTCTTCAATCCAGACACAGACAGGATCTTGCTCACCTTGATATGGTTTGCGCGCTTCCGAGTCCTGTAACCACGCAGGGTTGTCAAATTGTAGCTCGACGGCTCCTTGAGCAATATTACATAACAGAATGTTGCCTTGGCTGGCCTTGACTGGAAAACACTTGCCCGCACTATCTTTGAGTACTCCAGGCACGCTGTTAAACGGCTGGTTGTGCTCATCCACCAAGCGAATTTCAATCCAGTTGAGTTCACTGGCACTGCTACTCACCGACTGCTGTTGTTCCGCTTTGTCGGTCCCGCCTTGCCAGAAAACACTGTGCTCTGGTGGATAACCTCCCTGGTCATCGGACGCCTTCGTCGGCTTTTGGTTCACCGCCGAAAGCGTACCTGCATTGCTGTACACCTCTGCGGCCGCATCGTAATCGTAGGCATTGTCCTTCCAGAACATGGATGTCTCGGGCGGAAATGGAAATGGCTTACTCATTGTCACCTCAATCCTTTGAAATAAGAAATCCATTGCGCAAAAAACATACCAACAAGTAAAGTCATTAAAATTCATGCGGTTAAAAAACAAACATTATCATCAAAGATCAACTTATTGTTCTTATTACCAATTTTTAATTAAATCGAACAAAAAATTAGCACAAAAAAGCCAGCGTTTCCGCTGGCTAGATATCAAAGTCTATATTCACTTGATACTGGTGATCCGACTACTCCGCTCACCACTGGCAGACACTGAGCGAATAAAAACCTCTCCACTCACTTCTGGACGCTGTGAGTCGATGTAGGTCTGCCACTGCGTGCCGTCCAGAGAATATTGCAACTCAACCCCGGGAAATTGCACGTTCATTGCCAGTTGTCCTTGCTCAATTCTCGCCCCCGGAACGGGCAGACGATAATCAATACCCGCCTTTTCCAGTTTCGCCAGTTCACGTTGCCCTAACAGGTTAGCAAACCGGTTGTAATCCTGATTTAAAGCCAGTTTATCGACAAGGTTGGTTTGCTGTGAATACTCCACACCCACCTTGTAGTCGTTCTCCCAACCGGCGCGGTGCCAGGCACGTTCAGCCGCTGCGAGTACTCGAGGAAAAACCATGTACTGATACTGCTCGTCATTACGTACGGTTTCAGACCATAACTGAGCCGATAGTCCATAAAATGGTTTAGCCTCGATCTCACCTTTTCCCGAGAAGCCATTGCCGTCTCTATCGAACGATGTTTCTGCGTTCTGCGGAAGGTTTTCCGGAGCAAAGCCGAACATCTTACGAGTGTCCGTTGCTCGCGTCGCCCAATAATAACCACGCTCTTTCGGGTCCGCTTCATAGGGCATGTCCATGTAGACATAATCCGGGTTCGACACTATCACGTCATAACCCTTTTCAGCCCATTCATAGGCTGATGAGGTGCCGCCCCAATACAATACATCCCAGAAGTTGACGCGGGTTGTTTCCGTCGCAAATGAATCAGCACCAGCGTCACTGTACTTTAGCCCATCTTGCCAGGCCTGGAAGTGGGCAATGCCTTTTTCGGCCACCAGCTTGGATACCTGTTCAGCAAAATGGCTTGGCAGATGCGCGAAATCGCTGACTTCTCCGCTATTAATCAGGGTCTGACACTGAGGGGATTTGGCAAACGGTTTGTCCTGCTTTGACAAATCAATCGTTCCTTTCCAACTGACTTTGTCTTTTGCATTCAGATCCTGGAATCCCGCTCCCAGCTTAATATTCTTCGCTTCGTCACCGCCAAAATGCCAGGTTGTCAGTGGCATACCAGCTTGCTTATGCATCGCAGCGACTTCAGAGATGACCTTGTCAACAAAACGGGTGGAAGATTCCAGACAAGGGTTAATGAAGCTTTGCTTATTGTAGAACTGAACCGTGGTGACATTGGACGTATCCTGCGGATCCATTAGGCGGAACTCATTCGCCAATGCTTCCTTACCTTCCGCCATCAGACGTGTATAACGCGCTTCCATTGCAACAACTGCTGCACGCGCATGCGCCGGCATGTCAATTTCCGGTATCACTTCAATATTGCGCGCTTTGGCGTATTTTAATATAGCAATGTAATCCGCCTTACTGAAATACCCACTACCAAAGTTATCGCTTGTCGGCCCAGATCCTAACTGAGGTAGCAGACAACGTTGCTCATCAGTATCAAAACAGCGCTTTGAGCCAATCTCTGTTAGTTCAGGCAAGCCCGGAATTTCGATACGCCACCCTTCATCATCGGTCAAATGAAGATGCAATTTGTTCATCTTGTATGCAGCCATTTGGTCCAGAGTCGCCAGAATCGCCGCTTTGGAATGGAAGTTACGTGCAACATCCACCATGATCCCTCGATAGTCAAAACGAGGAGCATCTTGTATCGCCAGTTGCGGCAACGATGTCGGATTCTGACTGTCCGTCAGGCCAAAAATTGATTGTACCGCGTAGAAAGCGCCGGCCTGGTCAAACGCTTTGATTCTGATGCCATCACGCTTAATGTTCAGCTCATAGGCACCGGATCGGGCAAATTCAGTCGAAAAATCATCCGGTTTAATTGAGATGGTCACGGGGAATGCGCCGTTGATGTTCAGACCAAGCACATTCGCTCTCGCTTCAAGGGCAGCAAATTGATCTGCATTGAAGACCGACTTTGGCAATGCTATCCCCTGGGCAATGTCCACACTGCCCGAACCAACGTTCACTTGCTGCGGAGTGGGCAATAACGTGGCGGACACATCTTGAAGTGACAAATCGGTGTTGTTATCAAAACGCGACTCCGCCGTAGCAAACACATTGTTGTCATCCGGTGTGCGCTTGAGGTTGCCACCTGTCAGACCTGACACAAACGTGCCCACATCTTCACTGTCGAGCGATGCCATCACTTTCGGTTGCGCATTGGGCGCTGTGACAAACGCACCAGGCAGAAAGTCGGTTTCGAATAATTGCCAATACTCACCAATCAGCGGCAACACCACTTTTTCGCCGGGCGCAAAACCGTCGAATTTCTCAGTGGGCTCCAGTTTATGCAAATCCCCGGTCACTCGGGTTACTTTAAACTGATCGTTATCCACATCCAGAATCAGTCGGATACTGTGGAAGTAGATTGCCCAGTCAGTGGCGTTAATCGCATCTCCCTGATTGACCAGCGTCATATTCACCTGATTACAAGATGCCCATTCCGCCCCTAAATCCTGACACGCCAAACCTTGATTTGCACCGTGATTGGTGATGACCTGATACTGAATATCCAAATTGTCAGCCAGAGCATTTACAACCTGCTGCTCCGTACTTTGCATCGACGCACATCCTGCCAACATCGCAATCACTGAAGCCGCTACAACACTATGTTTCAACATCCTACTTCCCCCCAAACAGTGAAAAAACAGCCGCTAGCCCGGCTTTTCTTCACCATACAAGAAGTTATTTTTTAGCGTAAAATTATTCAGATTGAGACGTGATCCGTATCAAAATGAGCCTGAAACTAAAAAAATAAAAAACATAAATATCAAAAGGTTATAGAATACGTTAAAAACGAAAAGAGTAAATTAACGAGATTACTGCGAACAATGTCACTTATTTGCTTACCACAGCAAGAGAAATGATGATCCACATAACTCTCATCATTAAGCAATGCAGTGGTGCTATAACAAGCAGAGTGCCATTTTGTGAAATGACTCTCACTTAACAGTGCGTCAATTGCGATTAAATAGTCGCAAAATGACGTTTTTTCCGCACTGGCATTCGGACAAAAACAACAAGAAAGGATTATTGATATGTTGAGGCTACTCGCCATTACACTGACGTGCCTATGGAGCGCAAATCTATTTGCCCAGCCACTTTTCTGGTCTGCACAAAAAGGCGACCTCCACTACCTCATTCTCGGTTCGGTGCACGTTGGTGACGAAAGCATGTATCCATTACCAACAGCCATCACGCACTTTCTGGCCAAGAGTGACGGCTTGATTATCGAAACGGATGTACGCAAAACCGAAGGCGCAGTATACCCGCCAGCAACGTTACTCACGAAGCAGGTCACTTCTGAACAAGAAGCAAGCCAAATTGCCCGAATTGCAAAAGAAACCGGGCTCTCTTATGAAGTCCTGATGCAACTCCCACCCTGGCAAACCGCCCTAAGTATCCAAATGGCACAATTTTCTCATCTTGGCTACAACCCGGGAGATGGGGTTGATATGAGATTAATGTCCAAAGCGACCATCAACAATGTTCCGGTGCTGAGCCTTGAACCTTTGCAGTTTCAGATTGACATGCTCACCCGCCAGCCGCAGGGAGGTAAAGAGTTACTGACCTCCATACTCAATGACTATGATAAAGGAGAGCAACTAACGGATTGCCTGATCAACAGCTGGAAGGCTGGCGACGCGCAAAAGCTGGTCGAGTCTGCGGATCTGTCATCGGTCAGCGACACGTTCACGGAACAATTTCTCTATCAGCGTAATCGTGACTGGGCCACCAAGCTCGACAATGGCACGATATTGCCCAAGCCGGCTGGTCGCTATCTGGTTGTAGTTGGTGCGCTTCATTTGGTCGGTAAAGATAACCTGATCGACCTACTCACACAAAAAGGCTTTCAGATCGCTCAGCTTTCGGACAGCCAAATCGCACACTGCATGCTGTGAACAAGACGAAGACACCAATATAAGCCCCGACATCACTGTCGGGGCTAAGCAATATGGTCGCTGAAGAGGGATTCGATCGGACTGGCGCTCCAGCCCACGACCCGAGTCGCGGCCCTACTAAACCTAAACACCAAAAACGAAAAAGCCCCAGCATTTCTGCTGAGGCCTTAAATGTGGTCGGTGAAGAGGGATTCGATCGGACTGGCGCTCCAGCCCACGACCCGAGTCGTGGCCCTACTAAGCCTAAACACCAAAAACGAAAAAGCCCCAGCATTTCTGCTGGGGCCTTAAATGTGGTCGGTGAAGAGGGATTCGAACCCCCGACCCTCTGGTCCCAAACCAGATGCGCTACCAAACTGCGCTATTCACCGAAAAAGTTGTTCAGGCTATTGCCCGTCAACGGATGCGTATATTACGGATTCTCATGTTGAACGCAAGTGATTTGGCTCAGTTTTTCTGAATTTCAGTTTGTTCGGCTAAAACATCATCAACGGGCCACAAATTGTGACAAAAAACACACCCGAAGAAACATATTATCAACCTATGCAACACAATTGATCCAGATCAGTGTCGCCGAGCCAAGCAAGCATTAACGTTAACCCCGTCTTCGCAACTTTGGAGGAAACATGGACTTTTGGCTTGATCTCCTATTTGGTAATGCAGTGGGGCTATCTTCAATGATAGTAATCTTTGGCGCTTTGGGTCTGATGCTGTTCTACGGCGGTTTCTTCATTTACAAGGTTATGAACGACAAATCTCCTCACTAGATCGCTTAGCACCTATTCGTAGAGTAGTGTGACGCTATGCACCGGATTAGATTGCCTGTCTAATCCGGTTTTTTATTGCCTTTAAGACTGAATTGAAAAGATAAGTGATCACTCACCTTTTTCGGTTGGTATAATCCTGTTACTGATCCCTACCTGTGAGATGCCGTTATGTCTCATGACGATGATTTTGCCCTCTTCCATGAAATGATGGGAGACGTCAAACCGCTCAAAAACGATACCGCGGAACTGAAAAAAAGCCACAGCGTGACCGAAGCGCAACTGGCCAAACGTGAGGCCGCCATCTGGCTTACCGAAGATGACCCTGAGTATCTGTCGACCGAACATGCCAGTATGCTCAAGCCGCAAGACGTGATCGAGTTTAAGCGTGACGGTGTGCAGGAAGGCGTCTATCGCAAACTGAGGCTCGGGAAGTACCCGATTCAGGCTCGGCTGGATTTGCACCGAAAAACACTGAAAGAAGCCCGTGACGAAGTCATTTCCTTCTTGCGTCAATGCATCGCTATGGATATCCGCACGGTTGTGATCGTGCATGGCCGGGGGGAAAAATCCAACCCGCCAGCTCTGATGAAAAGCTATGTGGCAACCTGGCTGACACAAATACGCGACGTGCAGTGTGCTCACAGTGCACAGCGCTTCCACGGCGGCACCGGGGCGGTGTACGTCTTGCTCAGAAAGAGCAGCGACAAAAAAATGGAAAACCGGGAGCGCCACCAAAAACGCATGGGCTAACAGCACCATTAATGGTACACTCCGCGCAGATAGTGAGCAGCTTTAATAGCTGCTCTGTTTTTACCGATTGCCGTTGTGAAACGTAGAGAGAACAACATGTCACAAGATTCAGCAAAACGCCTCAATAAATACATCAGTGAGACAGGTTACTGCTCTCGTCGCGAAGCCGATAAACTGATCGAACAGGGTCGGGTAACCATCAATGGTACCGTTCCGGAAATGGGGACAAAAGTCCTTCCCGGAGATGATGTCTGCATCGACGGCAACCCGGTTAGCGCCAAAGAAAAGCCGATTTATATTGCGCTGAATAAGCCGACCGGTATTACCTGCACCACCGAACGTGATATTCCGGGCAACATCGTCGACTTCATCGGGCATAAAAAGCGTATTTTTCCAATTGGCCGTCTCGATAAGCCGTCTGACGGTCTGATTTTCCTCACCAATGATGGTGATATCGTTAATAAAATTTTACGCGCCGGGAACAATCACGAGAAAGAGTACGTTGTTCGGGTCGACAAACCTGTCAGTGATGAATTCATTCGCCAAATGAGCGCAGGCGTCCAAATTCTCGATACCGTCACCCTGCCATGCAAAGTGACGCGTGAAACCAAATTTTCTTTCCGTATCGTCCTGACACAAGGTCTTAACCGTCAGATTCGCCGGATGTGTGAAGCTTTGGGGTACGAAGTGTTTAAGCTGCGTCGGGTACGCATTATGAACATCACTCTGGACGGTATTCCTAACGGCCAGTGGCGCTACCTGAGTGACGCGGAAGTGAATGACATTCTGGCGATGTGTGAAGACTCCAGCAGCACCGAAGAAGCATCAAAAGTCGACAGCCAGGGTAAGCGCATTCGCAAAGCCACGGATGCTAAGCTCTTTGACAGCCGGGAAGAAAATCAAAACTCCAGTGCTCGCCGAAATCCAAAGAGCCGCACGTTTAAAGGCAACAATGCCGACGCATTCCGCCACGCGCCGAATTCGAAAAAAGGTCGCGGCCCACAAAAGCCAACATCCGAAAGTCACAAACCGTACCGAAAGCCAGCAGCAGGTCACTCGGCGCCACGGCCAAGTGCGAAACCTCGCACCGGTGGTACTCTCAGCCTGAAAAAATAAATCACCAATAAAAAGGGGAGCGTCATGCTCCCCTTTTCTATTCAGGGTTATCGCGTGTTATTTCGTACCAAAAATCTTATCACCCGCGTCACCCAGTCCCGGAACAATGTAGCCTTTGTCGTTCAGCTTTTCGTCGATCGCAGCAGTGTACAGCTCAACATCCGGGTGTGCTTTTTCTAACGCTTCAATCCCTTCCGGCGCCGCCACCAGCACCAGAACTTTGATCTGATTACAGCCCTGCTCTTTCAGAAGGTCGATAGTGGCGATCATCGAACCACCAGTAGCCAACATCGGATCCACCACCAGCGCGATACGCTCACCGATGTTCGAAGCCAGCTTGTTGAAGTACGGAACTGGCTCCAGGGTTTCTTCGTCACGGTAGATACCGACCACACTGATACGTGCACTTGGCATGTGCTCCAGAACACCATCCATCATACCCAGACCTGCGCGCAGAATCGGTACAACAGTCACTTTCTTGCCTTTGATCTGATCGACTTCTACCGGGCCGTTCCAGCCATCAATGGTTACTTTCTCAGTTTCAAAGTCCGCGGTTGCTTCGTAAGTCAACAGACTACCTACTTCTGTTGCTAGCTCACGAAAACGCTTTGTGCTGATATCACCTTCTCGCATTAGACCGATCTTGTGCTTCACTAGAGGGTGTTTAACTTCAACAACTTTCATTTCCATCTCCGGCTTAGTATTGGCAATTTTTAAACAAACTTTCCGATTATAAACGATTTCCCTCTCAATATCTTGATCTGAGCTAAGATAAAAAACTCGCGCAAACGTTTGCTCTTTGTGTTTAAGCACTGGTAGAATAGCGCCGTTTTCATATCCAACTTAAGTTCGAGGACTTTCCCGTGAGCGGTAACAACTCTTCTCTTAGCTACAAAGACGCTGGTGTAGACATCGATGCAGGCAATGCGCTTGTTGACCGAATCAAAGGTGCAGTAAAACGTACTCGTCGTCCTGAAGTGATGGGCGGTATCGGCGGTTTTGGCGCTCTGTGCGAACTGCCAACGAAATACAAACAGCCGGTTTTGGTTTCCGGTACCGATGGCGTTGGTACGAAACTGCGTCTGGCTCTGGATATGAACAAACACGATACCATCGGTATTGACCTGGTTGCGATGTGTGTCAATGACCTGATTGTTCAAGGTGCTGAGCCGCTGTTTTTCCTAGATTACTACGCGACAGGCAAACTGGATGTCGATACCGCAGCCGATGTGGTCACCGGGATCGCCGATGGTTGTGTTCAGGCAGGTTGTGCCCTGATTGGTGGCGAGACCGCTGAAATGCCGGGCATGTACGAAGGCGAAGACTACGACGTTGCAGGTTTCTGCGTTGGTGTTGTTGAAAAAGAAGACATCATCGACGGTGCAAAAGTACAAGCCGGTGACGCACTGATCGCGGTTGGTTCAAGCGGCCCGCACTCAAATGGTTACTCGTTGATCCGCAAGATCCTGGAAGTCTCTGGCGCGGACAAAAACGAAGAGCTGGATGGTCGTACCATCGGTGAACACCTGCTGGAACCCACCAGAATTTACATCAAGTCAGCGCTGAAAATGATCGCCGAACACGACATTCACGCCATTTCTCACATCACTGGCGGCGGCTTCTGGGAAAACATTCCACGTGTATTACCACAAGGCACTAAAGCGGTGATTGATGGAAACAGCTGGGAATGGCCAGTCATTTTTAAATGGCTGCAAGAAAAAGGCAACGTCACGACACATGAAATGTATCGCACCTTCAACTGTGGTGTCGGCCTGATTGTCGCACTGCCAAAAGCGCACGCCGATGCTGCGGTTGCTCTGTTGCAGCAGGAAGGAGAAAACGCTTGGATCATCGGTGAAATCGCTGATGCTCAAGCTGGAGAAGAACAGGTAGAGATCAACTGAGCATGAAAAGTATTGTTGTTTTAGTTTCAGGAAATGGTTCCAACTTACAAGCGATTATCGATGCTTGTGAAACCAGCATTAATAATGGCAAAGTGACCGCTGTTTTTTCAAACAAAGCAACTGCTTATGCTTTAGAGCGTGCCAAGAAAGCCGGGGCAGCAGGTGTCTTTCTCGATCCAAAGTCATTCGATACCCGTGACGCTTTTGATCATGAACTGATGAAACAGATTGACGAGTACAGCCCGGATTTGATTGTGCTGGCTGGTTACATGCGCATCCTGAGCGGTGAATTCGTTCGCCATTACATGGGGCGCATGATCAACATTCACCCCTCACTGCTACCGAAATATCCGGGCTTAAATACCTATCAACGCGCCATTCATGCGGGTGATGAAGAGCATGGCACCAGCGTTCACTTCGTGACTGAGCAACTGGATGGCGGGCCGGTTATCCTCCAGGCAAAAGTGCCCATTTTCGATGACGATACCATCGACACGCTGACTGAGCGGGTTCAAACGCAAGAATACAAAATCTACCCACTGGTGGTGGAATGGTTTGTAAACGACCGCCTGGAAATGCGCGGCGGTAAAGCGTTTCTCGATGGCAAGCAGCTTGGTATTCATGGCTACGCCAGCGAGTAAAATACTCACGCGATCAAAAAAGGGTTGATGTCTTATCAACCCTTTTTTCTTTTCCTGGAATTATTCCAGAGGCTCAGTCGGCGCCTGATTCCCCGGCTTGGCCGCTGCAAACGGCACATCATGCAGCTGTGCCGCATTACCATCGATCAATTCACCGAAATGAAACAGACCGTATTCGCCAGGCTTCATCCGATGCCAGTTTTCGTTATCGGTCAGTGGCTGGGTCGCGATCACCGAGACAATGTCATTCGGGGTGGTTTCTTCCTGAAAGTTGATGGTCACATCTTCATCAATCAGGGTCGCCTTGCCAAACGGAGCCCGGCGGGTAATCCAGTACAGATGATTGGTGCAGTAGGCCATGACATATTCCCCGTCAGAAAGCAGCATGTTGAATACTCCTTTCTCTTTGAGGACGCCACAGCGCGCTGCCACGAACTGGAAAACACCAATCATGTCCTGAGGTGGCTCTGGGAACTTCTCTTCCATCTCGTTGAGCAGCCAGCAAAAAGCCAGCTCGCTGTCGGTCTGGCCCACCGGCCTGGTCCGACCGGTGTCCATGTCCAAATAACCTGACAACTGCCCATTGTGCGCAAATGTCCAGTAACGTCCCCAAAGCTCGCGAGTGAACGGATGGGTATTTTCCAGATTCACGCCCCCACGGTTCGCCTGTCGGATATGACTCACAACCGCGCAGCTTTTGATCGGATAGTTCTGCACCCATTCCGCGATCTTAGACTGGCAGCTCGGGTTAGGGTCTTTAAAGGTACGAAACCCTTTCCCTTCGTAAAAGGTGATCCCCCAGCCATCACGATGTGGGCCGGTTTTTCCTCCCCGCTGCATCAGTCCGGTAAAGCTGAAACAGATATCGGTGGGTACATTTGCGCTCATGCCGAGCAGTTCACACATGGTTTTAAAAACTCCCTGATCGCCCTATAAGGCTTATTCCATTTCTTTTTCAATCAATTGAATCACGATGTGGATGATCTTGATGTGCACTTCCTGAATACGATCTGCGTAACCAAAATGCGGTACCCGAATTTCCACATCCGCCAGACCAGCCATCTTGCCGCCGTCTTTACCCGTCAGAGCTATGGTTTTCATCCCTTTGGCTTTGGCCGCTTCAATCGCTTTCAGAATATTGCCAGAGTTACCAGAAGTCGATAAACCGAACAGTACGTCCCCTTCAGAGCCGACCGCTTCGACATAACGAGAAAAGACGTAGTCGTAGCCAAAATCGTTACTGACGCAAGAAAGGTGGCTCGGATCGGAAATCGCAATACCAGGGTAACCCGGACGATTGTCTCGGTAACGCCCCGTCAGCTCTTCAGCAAAGTGCATCGCATCGCAGTGAGAGCCGCCGTTGCCGCAAGACAACACTTTGCCGCCTTGTTTGAACGAATCCGCGATCACTTTGGCCGCAGCTTGAATCTGAGCGATATTGTGATCATCGCTCAGGAATTTATGCAGAACGTCGGCCGCTTCGTTTAATTCACTTCTAATCAGATCCTGGTACATAGGTTCATCTCTTATTTGTTATTTCGTTTACGCTCCGGGGAGAGCGCACGGTTAATCTGAGTTTACTCAAACAATTCTCACTGTCGATAGTGAAGCGGTAAGAATTCTGTCTTTCTCGCTATTTCTGTTACCTCAGGGTCTGCCACAGCTCACCTATTTAGAATATTCACTCTACTGAGATCACTTTTTGCACACTTTCATGTTTTACATTTCATTAATATTTTGATTACACTTATAACTGGTTAGACCACTTATAATACGTCACATATCCAAACAGCGGGTATGTTTCAGAAGGAACAATAATTATGGACATCTTGCTCTCTACACTTGGTTTCCTCGCGGTACTCTCTGCGTGCCTTTATCACAGGACGTCGATCGGCACCGCGCTGACCGTCCTGACGGTTACCATGGCGGCGTTAACCATCTTTGGTAGTGTCGGCCCAATCAGCTGGGTGGTGTACCTTGCAGCGGTGGCACTGCTGGCCGTCCCATCAGTACGTCAAAAGCTGATCAGTGCGAAAGCCCTGTCACTGTTTAAGAAAGTCCTGCCAGCGATGTCACAGACAGAAAAAGAAGCTCTCGATGCCGGCACGGTATGGTGGGAAGCGGAGCTGTTCAAAGGCAAACCAGAATGGAACAAACTGCATAACATTGCCGCCCCGACATTAAGCGCGGAAGAGCAGGCTTTCCTGGATGGCCCGGTCAACGAAGTGTGTGCCATGGTCAGTGACTATAAGGTCACGCATGAACTGGCCGATCTGCCTCCGGAAGTCTGGCAATACCTGAAAGACCACAAATTCTTTGCCATGATCATTAAGAAAAAATATGGCGGCCTGGAGTTTTCAGCTTATGCCCAATCGCTGGTGCTGCAAAAACTGACTGGTGTTTCTGGCGTACTGTCTTCCACCGTCGGCGTTCCAAACTCTCTGGGTCCCGGTGAACTGCTGCAGCATTACGGCACTGAAGAGCAAAAGAACCATTACCTGCCGCGCCTGGCGGAGGGGAAAGAGATCCCCTGTTTTGCACTGACCAGTCCGGAAGCCGGCTCTGATGCTGGCGCCATTCCCGATTATGGTGTGGTGTGCAAAGGCGAATGGGAAGGCGAAGAAGTACTGGGTATGCGCCTGACCTGGAACAAGCGTTACATCACGCTGGCACCGGTAGCCACTGTGCTTGGCCTGGCATTCAAACTGCGCGATCCTGACGGCCTGCTGGGTGACAAAGAAGATCTGGGGATCACATGTGCCCTGATTCCGACTCACTTGAAAGGCGTCGAAATCGGTAACCGTCACTTCCCGCTGAACGTACCATTCCAAAATGGTCCGACTCGCGCGAAAGACATCTTCGTGCCTCTTGATTTCATCATCGGTGGTCAGGAAATGGCAGGCCAAGGCTGGAGAATGTTGGTGGAGTGTCTGTCGGTCGGACGCGGCATCACCTTACCATCCAACTCTACCGGCGGTGTTAAAACGGCCGCTATGGCGACCGGTGCGTACGCCCGTATCCGTCGTCAGTTCAAACAGCCGATTGGTCACATGGAAGGCATCGAAGAGCCATTAGCGCGTCTGGCGGGTAACGCCTATGTGATGGATGCTGCCAGCAATCTGACGGTCGCTGGTATCGACTTGGGCGAAAAGCCGTCGGTTATCTCGGCTATTGTGAAATACCACTGTACCCACCGGGGCCAGCGCTCGATCATTGATGCGATGGACATCGTGGGCGGTAAAGGGATCTGTATGGGGCCGTCCAACTTCCTGGCCCGATCTTATCAGGGCGCACCGATCGCCGTGACGGTTGAAGGCGCGAACATCCTTACCCGTTCGATGATCATCTTTGGCCAGGGGGCGATTCGCTGCCATCCATATGTGTTAAAAGAAATGGATGCCGCTTACTCTGACGCCTCCGACGCAGTAGAACAGTTTGACAGCGCGCTCGCCGGCCATGTTAGTTTTACGATGAGTAACCTGATTCGCAGTGCGTGGCTTGGTCTGACGGATGGTCGTGGCTCTTCTGCCCCGACCAAAGACACTACTAAGCGCTACTATCAGCAACTCAACCGTTATAGCGCTAACCTTGCCCTGCTGGCCGATATTTCAATGGCCGTGCTTGGCGGCTCACTGAAGCGTAAAGAGCGCTTGTCTGCGCGCCTTGGTGATATTCTCAGTCAGCTGTACTTAAGCTCAGCCACACTCAAACGTTTTGAGCAGGACGGGCGATCAGCGGACGATCTGCCTCTGGTGCACTGGGGACTGCAAGACAGCCTGAAACAAGCGGAAGTCGCGATTGACGAGTTTCTGGCGAACTTCCCGAACAAAGTCATCGCAAAAGCCTTGCGGGTATTGATCCTGCCATTTGGCCGCGTACGTAAAGCGCCAAATGACAAACTGGACAACCAGGTTGCACAGATCCTACAAACACCGTGTGCGACACGCTCTCGTCTGGGCCGATTCCAATACCTGGAGCCAACCGAGCACAACCCGGCTGGTAAAATTGAGCAGGCACTGACAGTGGTTCTGGAAGCAGAGCCAGTCTTCAACAAACTGTGTAAAGCCCTCAACGAGCGTCGGCCGTTCATGAATCTGGACAGCCTGGCAGAAACAGGGCTGGAAAAAGGACTGATCAGTGAAGCGGAAGCTCAGCTACTGAAAGACGCCGAAACGCATCGCCTGTACACCATTAACGTGGACGACTTTGCCCCCCAAGCTTTGGCCGCAAAGCCACAGTATCCGGCCATGGATGACGTGGCATAACCAAATCACCGCCATGAAAAAGGGCTGCCCATGGCAGCCTTTTTTATTGCTCTGGTCTTCACTTTTTCGTTGGCATATCCAGTTGCATTTCAGGAATGGCCGCTCGCTTCATCCGAATTTTGCGCAGCACCAACCACACAATCAGGCCTAAAGCGATAGCCGCAATATTGCCGATAAGTATGATCATCGTGCTGCGTTGGCGCTGTGCTTCCCGCTCTTGCAACAAACGAATCTGTTCCAGCATCTCATCCCGCTTGGCTTGTTCTTCTTCCTGCAACCGACGCGTTTCCGCGATATTCACATCGTCCACTACGCTGTATGTTTTCTCCGTCAACGGGAACACTAACGGGCGACGCGTAGACAACTCTGACGCATACACTACCCCACTCCAGCGAAAATTACCCAGCTCATCGGCCTGCGGTACAATCAAGGTAACTTTCATCGCATCCTGGCTGGCCGCCTGTTCCACATCCAGTTTGTCACCCTGGGCGTTTTCATGTTCAATATGCGCGGCGATCGTGCCGGGCTCTATCATGCCCTGCTCTCCGGAGACGACGATCTGATGCGCCTGTTGTTTCTCACGAGCCTGAATAAAGGTAGCCTGAACTGGCGTTGGGTACACCAGCACTTCCTGCTCCTGAGCTCGGAGGAAGACTCCGTTTCCAGATGTAACCCGGACCCGATATTTGCCAGGTTGAGGGGAAATGGGCAGCGAGACCGTAAATATACCGTCACCCGGCAGCTCATCCAGACCGCGCCCATCGTCGGCAAATTCACCGATCACTTCCGGCACTGGACGGGCTTCGTTGGCCAGTGAATCTTCATTTTCAACAAACTTGGTAAAAGTGACTTTGAGTTTGACCCGGTCGAGAAAATCCCTCAGCACCACAGGTTTATCTTCTGAGGTCAAACGCGCGGTGAACTTGATCTGTTCACCATGAAACAAACGACTGGGGAAAGTATCTGTGGTCAACTTGAGATGCGAGAGCAGCTTGATTTTGTTTTTCGGCGTTACTTTGCCAATCGCCTGCCAGGGGCCTGGCATCGGATCGTCAATGGTTACGATGTCCATCGCCGACTCCTGATACCAGTTGACATTGTCCGGGCTTTTCCACGAATAGTACTTCTTACCGTCGGGACGCACCAACACCACAGGCTGGGAGCGCTCAGCCCGATAAATCACAAAAGTAATCTGCTTGATGGTCGGATCAACTCGAAAACGGTTATCGAGCAGTGACAGGGAGGATTCCTCACTCGCCAGACTGTGTGTCGCTAACAATGCCCCAACCAGGGCCAGAAAAATCCTCAACATCCTTTCTCCTATTGACGCCAGAGGCAGTTACCACTCTTCGCTACGATGTCTAATCGCTGTTGATGTGCTTCCATTTCATCGGCCGATGCACGTAGAACCTTTAGCGCTTTTCGGCCACTGCTGGCCCGTCGGATCGACTCACCGGCCCCGCCATCGCTGCTGCCGGCATTAAACTGGAGCGTCGTTTGACCGCCAGTCATCAGCAGATAAACATCCGCCAAAATTTCCGCATCGAGCAAGGCCCCGTGGAGCGTCCGGTGTGAATTATCAATGCCGTAACGGTCACACAAGACGTCGAGGTTGTTGCGTTTGCCCGGGAAGATCTTCTTCGCCATGGCCAACGTATCGGTCACCTTACAGAAATCATCTGTTTTACCGATGTCTGGACTCAACATACCGAACTCGTAATCCATAAAGCCCACGTCGAAGGGCGCATTATGGGCAACCAGTTCGGCGCCTTTGATAAACTCTAGAAATTCATCGTGGATTGCCCGGTAGTCGGGCTTATCGACCAGAAACTCATCGGTAATACCGTGAACCTCAATCGCCTCCGGCTGGATTTCCCGATCCGGTTTAATATAGACGTGAAAATGACGACCGGTCAGTTTGCGGTTGATGATCTCAACAGCACCGATTTCGATAATGCGGTGTCCCTGATAATGAGGGCCACCTTCGCGGTTCATACCTGTGGTTTCGGTATCGAGTACCACTATACGTCGCTGGCTGGAATTGTCGCTGGTATTCATAACAAAATGTGTGTCAGACTATGCAAATAATGTGCTTAAACCAAATAGTATCAAATCATGACGAAACAGGTGGAAATTTTCACTGATGGTTCCTGTCTTGGCAACCCCGGCCCCGGCGGTTATGGCATTGTATTACGCTACAAGCAGACCGAAAAAACTTTAGCCAAAGGCTACACACTGACCACCAATAACCGGATGGAAATGCTGGCCACTATTGTGGCACTGCGAACGTTAAAAGAGCCGTGCCACGTGATACTGACCACCGACAGCCAATATGTTCGTCAGGGGATCACGCAATGGATTCACAATTGGAAAAAACGCGGCTGGAAAACCGCGGACAAAAAGCCGGTCAAAAATGCGGATTTGTGGCAGGAGCTCGATAAAGAAACTCAACGCCATCAGGTTGAGTGGCATTGGGTTAAAGGCCATGCCGGCCACCGCGAAAATGAAATCTGTGATGAACTAGCCCGAGCCGCCGCTGAAAACCCAACGGAAGAAGACACTGGCTACGTCCCTAGCTGATCCGATGAATTCTGCCGTCTGAGCCGATAATTAACACTCACCGGTGACAGGCGGCGTTTAATGCGCCAGTGCGGTTTGATCGGTTTAAGCGGATACGTCCGTTTGCGTGCCACGATAAAATACAAACTACCAAACGGCGAAGCCCAATCACCAAACCCACCCTCCAGCCAGGTCCACATCGTGCGGTATTTTTGCATTGGAAACAACGCATAGCAGTCACAATGGATCACCTGATAGTTGAGCAGCCCCAGCCAGTCTTTGATGCGATTGAGAGTAAACATCCGTCCACTCCACGGCAAATTATTCTTGCGCCATGGCATCAGACTCGCGAGCCCCGTCAGACTAAGCGGGTTAAATCCAGTCACAATCAGATAACCATCGTCTATCATCACCCGGTCTACTTCTCGTAAGATGCGGTGAGGATCATTACAGTAGTCCAACTGATGAGCCAGAATAGCAGCGTCAAAACTTTTTTCTAAAAAGGGCAAATCGTAACCATCGGCGATCACATTATGCAACGGGTTATGGATATCGAGATTTACTTGGTGTTGAATGTTACAATTACCGCTGGAAAGCTCACAGCTCAACCCGCCCAGTTTGAGCATATGGTAGCCAAACAATTTGGGGCACCACTCGTCCAAACGGGTTTGAATGGATTCACTCACCCATTGACCGTTCTTAAGCTGCGACCAAGAATGTGGCTTTTCTAGCTTTTTTTCACTGCGAGCTGGCTTCATCAAATAACCTGTTTCACCCTGGGTGACTGGAGATTTAACAATGTTACATATCAAAAGCATACCTGCATTTAACGATAATTACATCTGGCTGATTCAAAATGATGATCAGCGGTGTGCAGTGGTCGATCCGGGTGAGGCGCAACCAGTGCTCGATTACCTCAAACAACATGAACTACAGCTGGACGCCATTCTTATCACGCACCACCATCATGACCATATCGGTGGCGTACCAGACTTGGTTTATCACTTTCCAACCATTGACGTGGTTGGCCCCAAACAGGAACCAATCCCCACGCTGACTCACCCGGTGGAAGCAGGCGATCAAATCGAGCTGTTTGATGAGGTGTTTATGGTCTTAGGGTTGGAGGGGCATACGCTCGGACATATCGGCTATGTCGGCGACGGCAAATTGTTCTGTGGCGATACGCTGTTCTCTGCCGGTTGCGGACGGGTTTTCGAAGGAACCATGGAGCAAATGTTCGCCTCACTGAACAAGCTGGCTGCGCTGCCGGAAGAAACCGAGGTCTACTGCGCCCATGAATACACGGCGGCCAATGTCGCCTTTGCTATGGCCGTTGAACCTGAAAATGATCAGTTGCGCCAGTACCGTGATGAAGTGATTCGCCTGCGTGCGCAAGACAAGCCCACGCTGCCAAGCACCATCCGCCGCGAAAAATGGATCAACCCGTTCCTGCGCTGCGATCAACCGGCGGTGATCAAGTCCGCTTCCAGTCGCACATCAAAAGCAGATCCAGTCGCCATTTTTACTGCGCTGCGTGAGTGGAAAAACGAATTTTAACGATTTGCTGCTTGCCACTTGACCAAAGTGGCAAGTATTATCAGCAGCCGTTCAAAAAAAGGGCTGTAGAATGCGAGTAAAGTACAGTTGGGCGTTGGCTCTGCTCTTAGCAGGCTGTCAACTGACCCAGCAAACACAGACAGACACAACGAAAGACACGAATAAACCCATAAAACCGACGCCAGAATCGGTCACAAAAACTCCAGCAAGTGTCCCTTCAGATAAACCCCTAGTCACGATCACTCCTCAGGATCAACAAGATGTATGGCAACGAATTGCAATGCAACTTGAGATGCGCGTACCTGATGAACAGAAGGTCAATTATTACCGGACCTGGTATCTGAAACACCCGAACCACTTAAAAGTGGTGTCCGAGCGTGCGAAGCCGTTTCTGTACCTGATCACGACCAAAATTGAACAACGTAATATGCCAATGGAACTGGCGCTTTTGCCAGTAGTAGAAAGCTCATTTGATGCATTTGCCTACTCGCATGGCAGCGCAGCCGGGCTTTGGCAGTTCGTTTCCGCCACGGGTAAAACCTATGGCCTGGAACAGAATTTCTGGTATGACGGACGTCGGGATGTGGATGCCGCCACAGATGCCGCACTGGACTATCTTGAAGCCCTGAATAAACGTTTTGACGGAAACTGGGAACACGCCATTGCAGCGTACAACAGTGGCGGCGGCCGGGTGTCCCGCGCCATTCGCAAGAATCAGAAGCTGGGCAAGCCGACGGATTTCTTCTCGCTGGATCTGCCGAAAGAGACCAGCAGCTACGTACCGAAATTGCTCGCGCTGGCAGACGTTATTGCTAATCAGAAAAAATACGGCATCGGTCTTCCAACTATCCCGAACAAACCTGTCGTACAACTGGTCGATCCAAAAGAACAACTCGATCTGGCCATTGCCGCGAACTACGCGGGTATTTCGGTCAAAGAACTGCAAAGCCTGAACCCAGCCTACAATCAGTGGGCCACTTCTCCGAACGGACCACAGCAGTTGCTGCTGCCGATCGATTCTGTGGCACACTTTACCGCAAACGTCAGCAAAAACCGCGGTAAAGGGATGAAACTGGTGCATTATAAAGTGAAATCGGGTGATACTCTCAGTGTCCTGGCAAATCAATATAACACCACCAGCAAAGTGATTCGAAAGGCCAATAACCTGTCGAATAACAATATTCGTATCGGTCAGTATCTGATGATCCCGACCTCGACCAAAGATGAACAGGCGTACACCCTAAGTGCAGCTAACCGCCTCAAGCAGACTCAGCAACGCAGCCGTGGCCAGTTTAAACTGACACACACGGTTAAATCCGGGGAAAGTCTGTGGTCCATCGCCAAAGCCAATAAGGTGTCTTCCGGCGCCTTGGCTAAATGGAATGGCATGGGCCCGAGAGACACGCTACGCGTAGGGCAAAAGCTGGTCATTTGGAAGAATGCCAGCGACGGCAAAATCATCCGTACGGTGTTCTACTCGGTGCGTTCCGGTGACACCCTCAGCGGCATCGCGAAGAAATTCAAAGTACGCAGTCAGGATGTCGTGAAGTGGAACGGTCTGAGTGCCGGTCGCTACCTGCAACCCGGACAGAAGCTTAAACTGTACGTGGATGTGACTAAGGTAAGTGTATGACCCCGTCAAGTAATCCGTTGATCATGTTGGTGGATATTTTCCGCTCCCCATCGGCAGCGTTTGTCGCGCTTTATCAAAGAGGAATGTGGGGATGGCAACCGTATATCGTCTTACTGCTGACCCCTTTCCTGTTCTGGGGCGCGTATTTTGATATCGTCGATTTTGCCTGGCTGAAAGCCGCTCTGACGCAGCAGTTACCCAACGTCGACCCCAGCCAGTTGGAGCTACTGGATAAAAACACCCTGATGGCGAGTGAAATCATCAGTGATGTGTTTGGCCGCACCCTGACCATCGCCATGCTGGCGCTGTGGTTTAACCTTGCGACCAAAGCCAGCCAGCATCAACACGGATATTGGCGCTGGTTTGCTGCCAGTGCTGTTATCACGTTCCCGGCAGTACTTGGTGATTTGGCCAGCTACGTCAGCGTCCTGCTAAAACACGGCCAGGTAATGTCATACGCGGCGGATCTCAACAGCCTGAACGGGTTGATTAAACTGCCTCTGACCAGTGACTGGGCCCAGTTTGCCAGTGCATTTCCACTGCTCTTACCCTGGTACATCGCGCTGGGGTATGCCGCCGTCGGAACCTGGACCGAGTTCGAGCGCGGTCAGGCTCTGGTGATTGCTACGCTGCCGTGGTTGGCATTTTATCTCATCTGGGCGTTGTATATTGTTCTGTTTTAAAGACTGAACTGAACCATCAGCGGATTGTGATCAGAGGCGTCAGTTGAAGGCGCCTCTGCTTTTTCAAACTTCAGCCCTTTATAGAACACGTGATCGAGCGGCAGACCATTAATGAACTGCTTGCGGTGATCCGGTAAATAGCTCACTTCATGTACCCCAATCATCTCCAGTGTGTTTCGCATCACCTGCAGACGCTCTTTACTCCAGCTGTTGAAGTCTCCAGCAATGATCACAGGCCCCGGATGCTGCATCAGCGCCTCAGTCAGTGTGTTCAGTTGGCGTCGATACTCTTTAGTACCATAGGTAAAGTTAACCGCATGGATGTTAACGACGGCTAACTGCGCACCATTCGATAGCTGGTATGTGGCGTATAACGCCGATTTGGGTAAACGAATCCAGGGTTCCAATTCAGTGTACGCGCAGGCTTCCACCGGCAACTGCGGCGCCAGGTTCAACACTCCCGCCGTCTTATCAAACGCTTTAAATGCGTCGACCTGATTGCCGTTCCACTTGCCCTGATTGATCCAGGCTTTTAGCTCATCGCCCATGCTGGCTTCTTGCAACAGCACCAGTTGTTTATCGGCAGAAAATTTGTTCAATGCCCGGCGCCAGTTGGAGCGGTTCTGTTTGTAGATGTTCCATACCAGAATATTCAGCCGACCATTGTCATCAATGGCAACAGGCGCAGGGTTGTCATAGCAGCGCAACGCCAGCTCAACATCACTGTTGGTAATGGTAGACAATTGAGGCTGTTCCGGAAGGGAAAATACGACCTGATAACCGATCGTCATGCCGGCCGCGACCACGGCCGGTACACCAAATAATAGCTTTTTCTTCATATAGGGAGTCTTACCAATAACCAGTCACCATCAAGCTGGGTTGGCTGGTGTTAACATCGCTGGCCTTGGTAGAAAAAAGAGCCTTGCGGCTCTTTGGTAAAATCTGTTTAGATTGCGTCTTCGTCTTCTTCGCCAGTACGGATACGCACCACGCGTTCCACATCGGTAATGAAGATTTTACCATCGCCAATTTTGCCAGTTTGTGCTGTTTCAATGATCGTGTCTACACACTGATCCGCCACATCATCCGTAACGACAATTTCCAATTTCACTTTCGGCAGAAAGTCCACCATGTACTCTGCGCCGCGGTATAACTCCGTGTGACCTTTCTGGCGCCCAAACCCCTTTACTTCAGAGACTGTCATACCGGTAATACCAACTTCGGCCAGCGCCTCACGAACATCATCCAGTTTGAACGGCTTGATAATCGCTTCGATCTTCTTCATGTTCATCCCTTAAACTTTGTTATTTTGGCTATTATCTGTTAGCTGACAACAACAATCAATAAAAAGCCCAAGCATCAGCCCGGGCTTTTCTCGACGATTGCACTGCAAAAATTATTTCAGGCTGGCGAAGTACGCAGCCACGTTTTCGATGTCTTCATCACTGAGCATCGCAGCCTGAGCTTGCATCACTGCCGCCAGACCGCCAGTACGTTCTTTATTTTTGTAGGCTTTAATCGAACTGACTAAGTATTGCTCACTTTGTCCCTTCAGGTTCGGATACCCCGGGATCACCGCAATACCATCCGCACCGTGACACGCAGCGCATACGGCCGCTTTCGCTTTCCCTGCTTCAATATCACCAGCAGCCATGGCCTGAGAGGCCAACAAACTCATTCCAAGCACCATTCCTAGAGCGACTTTATTCATTGCTTTTCCTTATGTAATCGTGGTTTTTATGCGTTTTTATTGTACGATTTTGACACAAAAACGGTTTACTTGTCCCAAATCAGTTCACAATCTTGACCTTTAAATGCCCGGTCGACAAACACACCGGCCACACAAACGACCTGCTCCTGATACATCAGGATCGGCGTACGCCGTCTCAGCCAACTGGGCACTCCGTACTCCTGAAACAGTTTTTTCAGCTTCCGACTGTGGGAGCGCCCTGCCGGGTGCGCACTGAGCCCTGTTGGATCAAACGTCACCCAGAACTGACTCGGGTCGCAATGCGACAAGTTGAGATGCCCCTGGCCTTCGGTATGTATTATTCTTAACTGGCCCAGCCCTTGCGGTAAGCTTAAAGGCTGATCTGGTAAGATTGGATGTTGCCAACCAGACACATCGGCACAATGGGCCACCAGATATAAATGCCCGGCGAAACGACGAACTTCAACTTGGTCGATCTTGAGGCGTGGATTCGCATCCTGCTGTGCACACGCGACTTCCGACCAGATCAGCGCCAGATGAGCGTGGCCCGGCATACGTTGCTGGTGCACGGCGAACCACATCCGGAGAAGGCGGTTACGCATCACCGTACTGCATTCATCCAATGCAGAGATACTCAAGCTGTCGTCCTTCGCGCTGACCATCTGATACTTGTCGGCAAGCAATTCATCCAGCAACGCTTCCTGCTCTGCACACAAACGGGCGCTGCGCTGCACCGAGCGGCGAAAAACTGGCCAACGCTCCGTTAGTTGTGGCGTCAGTTGATGGCGAATAAAATTACGTTCAAAGCGGGTATCCTGATTGCTCTCATCCTCCACCCATTCCAACGATTCACTCAGGGCCAGAGCTTCGATCTGCTCACGAGTGACCTCCAGTAGCGGGCGAATCAACATGCCTTCACCAAAAGATGACACTGGCGCCATGCAAGCCAGCCCTTTCGGCCCACTGCCGCGCTTCAATGCCAGCAGAAAGGTCTCAACCTGATCATCGGCATGTTGTCCCGTCAACAGTAAATCGCCAGGGCAAATATGGCGGTGCAGCGCCTGATAGCGTCCGTCGCGGGCAATCTGCTCCAAACTCTCCCCGCCCTGACGCGCCAGTGTAATTCGCTCAACCACCAGTGCAATCCCGCTTTCCTCACACCAGTGCGCACACTGACTGGCCCAGTCGTCGGCATTGAGACTGAGTCCGTGATGCACGTGAACCGCCACGCATGGCACCTGATACTCTCGCCCATAACGCGCAGCCAGCGCCAACAACACTCGAGAGTCAACACCACCGCTTAGCCCCACCACAAGGCGTGATGAAGGCTGGCAGTAGGGCGTAACGGCAGCGCAAAAACGCGGATAAATATCTAGCATGGGGCTTGAGGGTCAGACAAACGATGAGTGCCATCTTACAACGCCAGTAACGGCTTGTCGCGCGCGGGTTCCTGAGAAATAAAGAAGGCCGGCAGAAGCCGACCTTTCATGAAACCAAACCAATTATCAGCAGTAACCGTAGTTCATCAGACGCTGGTAGCGGCGCTCACGCAGCGAGTCCTGATCCAGCTGCTCCAGATCTTCCAACTGACGCAGCAGAGTGGCTTTCATGTTGGCCGCCATTTGTGCATGATCGCGATGTGCACCGCCGAGTGGCTCTTCGATGATTTCGTCGATCAATTCCAGCTCTTTCAGACGCGGCGCAATCAGCCCCATGGCTTCTGCTGCCTGAGGTGCTTTGTCAGAATCACGCCACAGAATCGACGCACAGCCTTCTGGTGAAATCACAGCATAAGTTGAGTATTGCAGCATGTTGACGTAATCACCGACACCGATCGCCAAAGCACCACCAGAACCGCCTTCACCCACGACGTTACAGATAACCGGCACTTTCAGGCCTGCCATCACTTTCAAGTTGGTCGCGATCGCTTCTGACTGACCACGCTCTTCCGCACCGACACCCGGGTAAGCACCCGCCGTATCAATAAACGTGATGATTGGCATACCGAAACGCTCTGCGGTTTCCATTAAACGCAACGCTTTACGGTAACCTTCCGGTTTTGGCATGCCGAAGTTACGTTTCACTTTCTCACGCGTTTCACGGCCTTTTTGATGACCGATGATCATCACCGGACGGCCATCCAAACGAGCGACACCACCCACAATCGCTTTATCGTCAGCGTACGCACGATCACCAGCCAGTTCATCAAACTCGGTAAATACATGCTCAATGTAATCCAGTGTATACGGACGCAGCGGGTGACGGGCCAGTTGAGCGGTTTCCCAGGCACCCAAGTCACTGAAGATTTTTTTCTTCAGCTCCAGGCTTTTCTTTTCCAGTTGCTGGATTTCTTTCTCCAGATCGACGCCTGACTCACCACCGTGACGAGAAACATCACGAAGTGCTTCGATTTTGGCTTCAAGTTCGGCAATAGGTTTTTCAAATTCCAAAAAATTTAGGCTCATCTAGGGATCCTTTTCTACTCGACTCTTTCTGCTTCAGAATCGAATTTTAGTTAAATTCGAGTTCTACCTGGCTTTTGCCAAGTAACTGTTTTAATTCATCTAGCAATGTATCTGATGGCGTAATGCGCCATTCGGTACCCAGCGTCAAACGCGCCCGGGCATCGGCCTTTTGATAGTATACATTGACTGGGACAGTGCCTGCCCGGTGAGGCTCCAGGATCTGACTAAAGCGCTCAAAAAACTGATCGTCAATCTGCTTTGCATTGATCGATACGGACAAGGCACGAGCGTACTTTTCACGTGCGGCACCGAGATCCATAACCTCGCGCGCCGACATTTTAAGACCGCCATTGAAATCATCAAAGCTGACCTGTCCGGAAACGACCAAAATTCTATCTTTTTCCAGTAGCTCTGCATACCTTTCCAACGCATCAGAGAACAGCATCACTTCCATACGACCACTGCGGTCATCCAGGGTCATGATGCCAATTCGCGTACCGCGTTTCGTCGTCATCACTCGGGCCGCAATGACCAGCCCGGCCACGGTAACGCTTTGATCGCGCCGGGTCGGAGTGGCGTCTTTTAGTCGACAACTGGTGTACTTACCGAGTTCCTTGATATAGGCGTTAATTGGGTGCCCGGTCAAATACAGGCCCAGTGTATCACGCTCACCTTCCAGCCAAACTTTTTCCGGCCAAGGTGGCACTTTGGTGTACTTGTGCTCGACTTCTTCCGGTGCGTCGGTCAAAACACCGAACATATCGGTCTGACCAAAAGCCTCTGCCTGATGGTGCTGGCTGGCCGCTTTCACCGCATCGTCCAGTGACGCCATCATCGCAGCACGGTGAGGGCCAAGGCGATCGAGGGCTCCGGCATAAATCAATTTTTCTATCACTCGTTTATTGACTTTCTTCAGATCGATACGAGCACAGAAATCGAACAAATCTTTGAAATAGCCATCTTTGTTGCGCGCTTCAAGTATCGCTTCAATCGGACCTTCACCAACGCCCTTGATGGCCCCGATGCCGTAAACGATCGCGCCCGTTTCATCAACGTTAAACCGATACAGACCCGCGTTGATGTCCGGTGGCAGCACTTTTAGCTTCATGCGGATACATTCGTCAATCAGGCCAACCACTTTTTCGGTATTATCCATATCGGCCGTCATGACCGCCGCCATGAACTCGGCAGGATAATGCGCTTTGAGCCATAAGGTCTGGTACGACACCAAAGCATAGGCGGCGGAGTGCGATTTGTTAAAGCCGTAACCTGCAAATTTCTCTACCAGGTCAAAGATTTTCATCGCCAGTTCGCCGTCGATGCCGTTATTTTCGGCCCCTTCCTGGAACACCGCACGCTGCTTGGCCATCTCCTCCGGTTTCTTTTTACCCATCGCACGGCGCAGCATGTCGGCACCACCCAAGGTGTAACCGGCCAGCACCTGAGCGATCTGCATCACCTGCTCCTGATAGAGAATGATGCCGTAGGTTGGCTCCAGAATTTCTTTTAATGACTCATGTTGCCATTTTTCATCCGGATAGGAGATCGCTTCCCGGCCGTGCTTACGGTCGATAAAGTTATCCACCATACCAGACTGCAGCGGCCCCGGACGAAACAGGGCCACCAAAGCAATGATGTCTTCAAAACAGTCCGGTTGTAGACGTTTGATCAGCTCTTTCATCCCGCGAGATTCGAGCTGGAAAACCGCGGTGGTTTCGGAGTTTTGCAGCATCCGGAATGATGCCTCATCCACCAGCGGAATCGATTCGATCCGCACCGGTTCACGCCCTTCACTCTCCAGACGCGGGTTGATCAGGCCCAGCGCCCAGTCGATGATGGTCAAGGTTCTCAGGCCAAGAAAGTCAAACTTCACCAGCCCTGCCGTTTCGACATCGTTCTTATCAAACTGAGTCACCGGGAAGTGCCCTTCTGCATCTGCATAAATGGGCGCAAAGTCGGTGATGGTGGTCGGAGAGATCACCACGCCCCCGGCGTGTTTACCCGCGTTACGGGTACACCCTTCCAGGATCCGGCATTTGTCGATCAGTTCTTTAACTTCTTCATCGGCGTCGTACAGTTCCTGTAACGCCGGTTCCGCTTTGAACGCTTTCTCAAGCGTCATGCCCGGATCCGGTGGCACCAGTTTGGAAATCCGGTCAACAAAGCCAAAGGGATGTCCCAGCACCCGGCCAACGTCGCGAATGACCGCTTTGGCCGCCATGGTACCAAAAGTAATGATCTGAGATACCGCATCCCGGCCGTACATCTCGGCAACGTGATCAATTACCTTGTCCCGCTTGTCCATACAGAAGTCGACGTCGAAATCGGGCATCGACACCCGCTCCGGGTTAAGGAATCGTTCGAACAGCAGATCATATTCCAGCGGATCGAGATCGGTGATTTTCAGGGCATACGCCACCAGTGAGCCGGCGCCGGATCCCCGCCCGGGTCCTACCGGAATGTCGTTGTCCTTCGACCACTGGATAAACTCCATTACGATCAGGAAGTAACCAGGAAATCCCATCTGGTTGATCACGTCCAGCTCAATCTGTAGGCGCTCGTCGTAAGCAGGACGTTGTTCTGCACGCACTTGCTCGTCAGGGAAAAGGAACTCAAGGCGCTCTTCCAGCCCCTCACGAGACTTCATTACCAGGAAGTCAGTCTCCGCCATCCCTTCGGTCGGGAACGCGGGCAGGAAATATTCGCCAAGCCGCACGGTCACATTACAACGTTTGGCAATTTCTACCGAGTTCTCCAGCGCTTCCGGAATGTCGGCAAACAGAGCGCACATTTCCTCTTCGCTGCGCAGGTATTGTTGCGGACTGTAATTCTTCGGCCGGCGCGGATCTTCCAGAGTGTATCCATCATGAATTGCCACACGAATCTCATGCGCTTCGAACAGCTCCTGATCAAGGATCACCACATCGTTCGTCGCCACTACAGGCAATTCTGCCTGCTGTGCCAGCTCAAGAGCAAAATGCAGATAGCTCTCTTCGTCGGGGCGTCCGGTACGGGTCAGTTCAAGGTAAAACCGCTCAGGGAAATACTGCTGATAAAACGCCACGCAACGCTCAACCTGCGCCGTATTGCCTTTCAGCAACGCTCTGCCGACCTCACCGCTCTTACCGCCGGAAAGCAGGATCAGCCCCTCGGCGTGCTCGGCCAGCCACTCTTTATCGATCACCGGTTGATGTTGAATGTGACCACGTAAGTAGGCTTTCGAGATCAGCAGTGTCAGATTTTTATAGCCGACGTTGTCGGCCGCCAGCACTGTCAGACGAGTTAGATCGTCTCCAAACTCTGGCGACTGCATGGCAAAGTCAGCCCCGATGATCGGCTTGATCCCGCAGCTGTGTGCGGTGCCGTAAAACTTCACCAGACCACACAGGTTGGTAAAATCGGTGAGCGCCATCGCCGGCATGCCCATTTCGGCGACTTTTTTGACTAACGGCGGCACTTTGGACAGGCCGTCAATCATGGAGAAGTCGCTGTGAACACGCAGGTGGATAAACTTAGGGTCTGACATTAACGGTTTCCGGGGTAACTCAAATTTCCGAACATAATCAGGCTATTTTACGTGAATAGCCTGCAGAATAAAGCACTAGTCCAAGCCAAGTGCCTTTTTGACTGGCTTGAAACTCTTGCGGTGTTGATCGATCACACCTTGTTGCTCGATGGCCTCAAAATGGGCTTTGGTCGGATAGCCTTTGTGCTGGGCAAAACCGAATTGCGGATAGAGCACATCCAGCGCTTCCATTTCCTGATCACGCACCACTTTGGCAAGAATCGAGGCCGCACTGATCTCAGCAACGCGCAGGTCCCCCTTGACCACTGCCAGAGCGGCCATGGGCAACTCTGGTGTACGATTACCATCAATCAATGCCATATCCGGCTGAATCGCCAGACCAGCAATCGCGCGTTGCATCGCTACCATCGTTGCCTGGAGAATGTTCAGTTGATCGATCTCCTGCGGTGAACAGCGTCCGACTGACCATGCCAGCGCTTTTTGCTTAATTTCCGGCAATAAGGCCAGACGCTTTTTTTCTGAGAGTTTTTTGGAATCCGTCAGCCCTTCAATCGGGTTGTTCGGGTCCAGGATCACCGCCGCGGTCACCACATCTCCAACCAACGGCCCACGCCCGACTTCATCCACACCAGCAATTAGCTGGTAGCCTTGAGGGTATTCAAACGGAGGAAGCGTTTTTTTTTCTACTGCCATGGGTTACTTCTGCTTGTTAATGAGTGTCAGGACGGCATTCGCCGCTTGGGCATCCGCGTCTTTACGGATCCAGTGATGCATTTCGGTAAACTTATCCAGCATGATACGGTTGTCGGACTCCAGTAAGGTGACCACTTCACGATAAAGGTTATCGGCGGTGCACTCCTCCTGTAGCAGTTCTTTGACCAATTCACTGTCAGAAAGAATGTTGGGCAGTGATACGTACTTGGTTTTGAGTAGCCGCTTGGCGAGAAACGCCGTCAGGGCGTTGACCCGGTACCCCACCACCATCGGACGTTTTAGTAGCATGCATTCCAGTGCAACCGTTCCGGACGCCAGCATCACCGCATCGGCCGCGGTAATCACGTTACGGGCCGTATCATCGACCAAGCGGAAATCCAACTCAGGTGCCAGCGCCTGCCACGCAGCTTCGAACTGTTCACGGCGTTTCGGATTGACCACAGCCACCACAAAACCAAGTTGCGGATACGTCTGATGTAGCTTTTTGCACGTGTCAATAAACGGCTCCGCCAGCATTTTCAGCTCGCTGCCTCGACTGCCTGGCAAGACCGCCAGCCATTTACGATCCTGATCTAGCCCCAGTAGTTCTCGGGCCGGCGCTTGCTCAGAGACCAGCGGAATCGCATCCGCCAGCGTATGGCCAATAAACTCACACGGCACACCAAACTGGTCGTAAAACTCCTTTTCGAACGGTAGGAATGCCAAGACCAGGTTAGTCGCATCGGCTATCTTGTGAATGCGTTTTTGACGCCAGGCCCAGACTGACGGAGAGACATAGTGCACGGTTTTGATCCCGGCCTGTTTGAGATCTAGCTCAAGACGCAGGTTAAAATCCGGCGCATCAATGCCGATAAAAACATCCGGTGGATTGTCAGTGAAGTACTTCACCAGAGAAGCTTTGACGTTCAGCAAACGCGGCAAGCGCCCGAGGACTTCAACCAGTCCCATCACCGCCAACTCTTCCATATCAAACAAAGATTCGCAGCCTTGGGCGATCATTTTCGGACCGCCAATGCCGACAAACTCGGCATCCGGATAGTACTGTTTTACCGCTTTGATAAAGCCTTCACCCAACGTATCACCCGACAGCTCGCCGGCCACAATACCAATGCGTAATGGTTTGTTCATCTTCCGTTCCGTTTGTCCTGTTGTATTTTATGCCTAACGCTCAAACCTTAAGCGCTTGCCATAAAACACAAAAAGACCGCCATCGTGAAACGGCGATCTTTTGTGTGGTATCAGTATCCGATGTTAGCGGATAATGCCACGCTCAGTGTTTTCCAGCATGTCAGAGAAACGGGCCACCGACGGCCACTCTTGTGCCATCTCTTTCAGCACCGGTTTGACTTCTTCCAGCGTTTTACCTGAGCGATAGATTTCCTTGTACGCTTTCTGCAATGCACGAATTTCCGCTTTTTCAAATCCGTTGCGTTTCAGGCCAACCAGATTCAGACCAAATGGTGATGCGTGATTCCCTTGCGCCAGTACGTAAGCCGGTACATCCTGAACCACCGCAGAACATCCACCGATGTACGCGTAGGCTCCCACGGTGCAGAACGGATGGATCGCAGACAAGGCCATGACCCCCGCGTAATCGTCGACCGTAACGTGCCCACCCAAGATCGAGTTGTTGCCGATATGAGTGTGGCTCCCGACAATAACGTCGTGCGCAATATGGGCATTAACACAAAACAGGTTGTCATCGCCGACAACCGTTTCGCCTTTGTCTTGCGCTGTTCCCCGGTGGATCTGAACACTTTCACGAATCACATTGCGATCGCCAATGATCACTTTGGTGTCTTCGCCGCCGTATTTCTTATCCTGGTTTTCTTCGCCAATCACCGCTTGTGGGAAAATACGGTTCTCTTTGCCGATCACTGTATTGCCCTTGATCACCACATGCGACATCACTTCGGTCCCTTCACCGATCGTCACACCCGAAGTGATATAAGTAAATGGCCCGACTTTGACATTGGCGCCAATGACGGCCCCGTCTTCGACCACCGCTGCCGGGTGGATTTGAGCAGTTTCATGAATCATCTCAGAACTCTCGGCGTGCACACTTCAATTCAGCAGAACAAACAACGTCACCATCAACTTTCGCAACACCGTTAAATGCAGCGATGCCACGGCGCTCTTTCACAAATTCAACTTCGATCACCAGTTGATCACCGGGTGTCACTGGCTTGCGGAACTTAGCGTTATCGACGCTGGCAAAATAGTACAACTCGTTTTCAGATGGTGCGCCAAAGGATTTAAACGCCAGCAGGCCAGTGGCCTGTGCCATCGCTTCCAGGATCAAAACACCTGGAAAGACAGGAAATTGTGGGAAATGACCTGTAAATTGAGGTTCATTCACTGACACGTTCTTGATTGCCGTCAGGTATTTTTCTTCCTGAAAGTCGGTCACGCGGTCAATCAGCAGGAAAGGATAACGGTGAGGTAATAATTCCTGAATTTCAGTGATGTTCATTGTTTTGTTTTCAGTACTCAAAGTCATATTCCTAATTCAAATCTTCTAAGGATTGAGTGGCATTATAGATGAAAAAGACTCGCGGTTCGCGAGCCTTTTATGAGCGAGTCAGGAATCCTCACGATTCCTGTTTCGGCTCCAGCAGCTTCTCAACCGCTTTCAGGCGTTTGTTCATTTCATCAATACGATGAACCCGAGCTGCTGTTTTACGCCACTCTTTGTTTGGCTGTAGTGGAATACCAGATGAGTACATGCCTTTCTCTTCGATACTCCGCATTACCATACCCATACCAGTGATCGTTACGCCGTCTGCAATTTCAATGTGACCATTGATGACCGACGCACCACCAATAATGCAGTATTTACCAATTTTGGTACTGCCTGCGACAATAGTACCACCAGCCATGGCAGTACCATATCCGATGTGCACGTTATGGGCGATTTGCATCTGGTTATCGAGGATCACATTGTCTTCAATAACGGTGTCGTCCAGCGCACCACGGTCAATGGTGGTGCCGGCACCGATTTCAACTCGGTTGCCGATACGAACGGTGCCAATCTGAGGAATTTTGATCCACTCCCCTTTCTCATTGGCGTAACCAAAGCCATCGGAACCAATCACTGTGTTGGCTTGCACCAGACAATCAGACCCAATCATCACATCGTGATAAATCGACACATTCGCCCACAACTTGGTGTTGGCGCCGAGCGTGGCATTCTTACCGATAAAACAACCCGCTCCAATCACCACGTTATCACCTAGCGTGACCCCTGACTCAACGACCGCATTGGCTCCGATCGACACATTGCTCCCCAGCCTGACGTCCTCAGCGATGACCGCTGACGGTGAAATGTCACTGGCCGGAGACGGCGTGCTGTCAAGCGCTTGCGCGACTTTTGCAAACGCCACATACGGGTCATCCACCACCAACACATTGCCCTGGCAAAGCTCACGCTGAGCCGCTTTCACCATCACAACCGTTGCCTTGCAATCAGCCAGATGTTTGGCGTATTTCGGATTTGACAAGAAAGTCACGTGACCTTCAGCCGCCTTATCCATCGGAGCCACCGTCGACACAGTTGCCTCTGCGTCGCCGTGTAGCTCCCCCCCGGTAATAGTGGCCAAGTCGGCCAGAGTCAGAGTTGTCATATCGCTATTATTTTAGTGCTTTGATTACTTTTTCAGAGATGTTGTTTTCAGGTTTGGCGAAACGCACGGCTTGCATATCAATCACCATATCGTAGCCGTCTTGCTTGGCCACTTTCTCAACCGCATCCTGAATCACTTTAAACAACTTTTGTGTCTCTTCTGCTTCACGTTTCTTAGACGCTTGATCCAGTGCTTGCGCTTTGATCTTGTATTCGCTGTCCAGACGGCCGATCTCGATACGCAGCTTTTCAACCTGATCCGCTGACATCAGCTCGCCATCACGCTTGAGCTTGTCGATTTTCGTCTTCGCCTGAGACTGAATTTTCTTCAGTTCATCGGCTTTGCCTTTAAAGTCTTTCTGCATTTTCTGCATCACCGCTTCACGTTGAGGCAGAGCCTGAAACACCTGAGCTGTGTTGATGTAGCCAATCTTCTGAGCAGCTTCTGCGGCATTAGCAAAGAATGAAGACGTAAGAACGATAAGGCTTACACCAGCCGCTTTAATCATTTTATTCAAAATATATTCCTCTGTTAGAAGGTTCTGCCGATAGTGAAAGTGAAGAATTCCTCATCGTCACCTTCGTAAATCTTAATAGGTTTCGCAAGTGAGAAGACCAGTGGTCCCATTGGTGACATCCATTGCAGGGCTACACCGTATGATGCGCGATAATTCGTTGGATCTGAGTAGTCATAGTAGTACTTGTCACCATAGTCTGCACCGCCACTGCGGTAATCAAACTCAGTATCCCAGACACTGGCAGCATCCAGGAACACGCTGGTACGGATCTGGTTACGCACTTCATCCGACGCAAATGGCGTAGGGACGATCAGCTCCAGACTGGCCAGTGCCACCGCGTTACCACCGACCGAATCATCCGTTGCTGTATCCGCACCGTTGTTCGAGCCGGAGTAATCTCGGTACACCGCTTTCGGGCCCGCGCTGTTCGAACCGAAACCACGCAGCGAGGTAAAGCCACCGGCATAGAAGTTTTCATAGAACGGGTACAAATTATCGTTGCCGTCGGTTTCGCCGTAACCATTGCCGTAACCCAAACGACCACGCATCAGAAGAGTAAACTCATGCTTTTTGGTCAGTGGGATATACTGACGGATATCGTACTGCAGCTTAAAGTACTGCGTGTCAGAGCCAGGTACGGTTACTTTTGCCGAGGCACGTTGGTAATTCCCTGCGGTCGGGAAATAGCCCCGGTTGAGGTTGTTGCGTGTCCACGACAAATTGATATCGAAATCATCGGTTTGCAGGCTGGTCGCATTACAGTCGCCCATACTGCACAAGAACTGTTCAATCTGCAGATATGGGGTCAGGTTACCGATGTTGTTGTGCGTGTAGCCAACACCGAACTCAAAACGGTTCAGCTCATCAAACGGGAACCCCCACGTCAGGCTGGTACCATAACTTTCATTGGTATAGTCGACGATACCGGCTTCTGAAGCTTCAAACTCGTTGTAGAAGATCTTGCCGCCCAGGCTGACCCCATCCAGGTTCCAGTACGGATCGCGATAGTCGAGGCTAATGTTCTTCTGGTAATCGTTCATCATCGCGTTGATGCCGACCCGGTTACCACTGCCCAGGAAGTTGTCTTGTTGCAAGCCTACCTGGAAGCTGACACCCGACTCTGTACCATAACCGATACCAAAGTTAACACTGCCTGAGTTGGCCTCTTTGACCGTGTACACCAGGTCAACCTGGTCTTCACTGCCCGGTACGCGCACCGTTTGCACGTCCACCGTTTCAAAGAACCCCAGACGGTTGAGACGGGTTTTACCGGTCTCGATCGATTTCGAGTTCAGCCAACTGCCTTCCATCTGACGCATTTCGCGACGCAGCACTTCATCTTTGGTTGAGTTGTTCCCGACAAAGCGGATATCGCGCACGTAGATACGGTTGCCCGCTTCGACATTCACGATCAGAGACACTTCCTGGTTTTCATCATCAAACTCAGGAATGGTACGAACCTGGGGATACGCATAGCCCGCCTCACCCAGCGCTTTCTTGACACTCTCTTCGAGCGCAGTGACTGACGAACCGTTGTAAACATCACCGTCTTCAAACGGCACCATACCTTGGAATTCTTTCTCTTTGCCGATCAGTTCCCCCCGGAACTGCACGTCTTTTACCTTGTACGGTTTGCCTTCATCCAGACCCAGCGTGATGTAGACGCCTTTTTTATCCGGTGAAATCGCCACCTGAGTCGAGGTTACCTGAAACTTGAGGTAACCGCGGTCAAGGTAATACGATTTGAGCGCTTCAATGTCGCCGGCCAACACCTGTTTCTGATATTTGTCATCGGACAGGAAGTTCCACCATGAAACGTCCACATTGAGATTGAAACGGCTAAGCAGTTCTTCGTCGGAAAAGACCTCGTTACCAATAAAGTTGATCTGCTGGATTTTGGCCGACACGCCTTCGGTGAAGACAAATTTCAGGTCAGCACGATTGCGTGGCAACGGCGTTACGACCGCTTTTACCGTCGCATTGTATTTACCAACGCTGTAGTAGAAGTCTTCCAGACCTTTTTCGATGTTAGATAACTTGGTGCGATCCAGTGCCTCACCCACCCGGATACCGGACGCTTCCAGGTTTTGAGTCAGTTGCTCTTCTTTGATCGCTTTATTTCCGGAGAAGGAAACGCTGGCAATTGTCGGACGCTCTTTGACCTGCACCACCAGCACATTGCCGTCGCGCAGGACTTTGACATCCTCGAAGTTGCCTGACGTGTACAGGGCCTTGATGATTTCCGCCACATCCTGACTATCGACGTTATCACCAATTCGAACGGGCATTTTCAACAATGCCGCACCCAGTGCCACACGTTGCAAACCTTCAATTTTAATATCCTGAACTACAAAGTTCTCTGCTCCGTTTGCGGAAACACTGGTCGCCAGTAACGTCGCAAACAGAATTTTTTTCATCGCCATACTTGTTTTAGTTATTCCTTACAACAACCCGATGCCCTGTTTAAAGGCGAGTAAAATCATTAAATATTGCCACAGCCATTAAAGAAAAAATAATCACACCGCCGATTTTATATCCCATTTCCTGCACTTTCTCAGGTACGGGACGACGTATAATCGCTTCAATAGCAAAGAACAGCAGGTGGCCACCATCCAACATTGGCAGAGGGACTAAGTTGATAATTCCTAAGTTGACACTGATTAGCGCCAAAAAGCCTAAGAAGTACACCAAGCCATAATCCGCAGTGGTTCCAGCGCCTTTCGCAATCGAAATCGGGCCACTGAGATTATTTAAACCGACATCGCCAACGACGAGTTTTTTCAACATCGACATGGTCAAATCAATGACCTGACCCGTCTTTTCAACCGCTTTACCGATTGACTCAAATACACCATATTGCAGCTCAAAGCGATAACTTTGCGGCCATTCTGCGACTTCCGGAGCGATTCCTGCGAAGCCGATCGTCTGGCCTTGCGCCTGTTTACTGTCCGGTGTCAACGTCAGGGTGCGGGTTTCACCAGCGCGATCAATCGTCAGTGCCACAGGCACATTCGGACTCCCTTGAATCAGCTCGACCACCTGTTTCCATTCCGTGAGCGTTTGATCATTGGCCCGCAACAGCGTATCGCCACGTTCCAGGCCGGCTTTGGCTCCTGCGCCATTTTCCGACACGTTGCTGATGGTAAGCGAGATGTCCGGCGTAAACGGTTTAAAACCTAACGCTCCCATAGCAGACTCTTTTTCTGGATCAAAGTTCCACTCGGACAAATCCAGATTCAGTGTCTGCGGTGCGCCCAGCCCATCGGCTGGTGCCACGGTCAGAGTCATGCGCGGATCACCGATGTGTGAGATCAACGCCATGTTCACTGATTCCCAGTCTGCGGTTTTGACGCCCGAGACCGCTTTAAGTTCCATATCCTGTTGCAAGCCCGCGTCTGCCGCAATGGAATACGGGGTCACTTCACCAACAACTGGCTTCACAGCCGGAATGCCAATCAGAAACACCAGCCAGTAGGCAAAAATGGCAAACAGGAAGTTAAACACGGGGCCTGCGGCCACAATCGCAGTGCGTTTCCACAACGCTTTGCGGTCAAACGCCAGATGCGCTTCGTCAGCACTAACCTCATCTACCCGGCTGTCGAGCATCTTGACGTAGCCGCCAAGAGGAATCACGCACAGCGCGTATTCTGTGCCGTCTTTCCCCTGCTTGGTCCAAATCGATTTACCGAAACCGATGGAGAAGCGCTCGACTTTCACGCCACAGCGACGTGCGACCCAGAAGTGACCAAACTCATGCACCGCCACCAGAATGCCCAGGGCGATAATAAAAGAAGCGAAGTTCCATAAAATACCGGTCATAGCGAACGCTCACGTACAATTTCCAGGGCTATACTGCGAGTCATTCTATCTAGCTCAATCAGGCTTTCCAAGTCGTAGCACTGTAACAAGCTATGAGTCGAACAAATTTTTGACATGGCTCTTTCATTTACCTCAGCAATGTCGGTAAAACGGATACGCTGATTAAGGAAGGCATCGACAGCCACTTCATTGGCGGCATTGAGTGAGGTCGTCGCATGCTGACCTTCATAACAGGCATCAATGGCCAGTTTAAGACACGGATAACGGTCGTAATCCGGTGCCATAAAAGTCAACTCACTTAACTGAGTAAAATCCAGGGGCTGAACGCCCGCCGGCACGCGCTCCGGATAAGCCATCGTCAGAGAGATAGGTGTTGCCATGTCCGGTTCGCCCATTTGAGCCAGTAGTGAACCATCACAATATTGCACCATGGAGTGAATCACCGATTGCGGATGGATCAGCACTTTCAGCTGATCACGTTCGGTGTTGAACAACCATTTGGCTTCGATGTATTCCAGACCTTTGTTCATCATGGTAGCGGAATCCACAGAGATCTTCGGTCCCATCGACCAGTTTGGATGGGCAATGGCCTGTTGCGGCGTCACCTCGGCCAGTGAGGCAATATCACTGTAGCGGAACGGACCACCGGATCCGGTGAGCAGGATGTGCTGAATACCATTGGCTTTGAGGTCACTGCGCCCCAGGTTGACCTGAACGTCCGTTGGCAGACACTGGAATATCGCGTTGTGTTCACTGTCCACGGGCATGATTTCGGCACCGTACTTTTCAACGGCATCGATAAACAGTTGCCCAGACATCACCAGGGCTTCTTTGTTGGCCAGCAATACACGTTTGCCCGCTTTGACTGCGGCCATCGTCGGCATCAGGCCGGCTGCGCCTACGATGGCTGCCATGACCGTATCGACTTCATCAAAGGAGGAGATGTGACACATGGCCTCGACGCCAGACAGTACTTCAGTGGTCAGCTTTAACTCAGCCAATTGCTGTTTGAGTAACAGCGCTGCGTCGTCACAGGCCATCACGGCATATTTCGGTCGCCAGGTTTCGCACAACTGGCGCATTTTGTCTACGTTGGTTCCTGCCGCCAAAGCCACGACAGAAAACTGTTGTGGGTTCTGTGCGACCACTTTCAATGTACTGGCACCGATGGAGCCCGTTGCACCGAGGATTGTTAACTTACGCATAGCAAGAGACCATGAATTTTACAGGCAGGGATGCCCTGCCCGTAGAGATTAGAAGACGAAGTATAGAAGAGCAAAGACCGGGAAAGCCGCTGTCAGGCTGTCGATGCGATCGAGAATGCCACCATGCCCCGGGATGATATTACTGCTGTCTTTAATCCCGGATACACGCTTGAACATGCTTTCAACCAAATCACCTAACACGGAGATCACCACAGTGATCAGCGTGATCACCAACATCACGGCGTGATTGGTAAAAGTAATATCGAACCAGTCCGCTGCAACCCAGCCCACCACCAGAGCTGTGAGAATGCCGCCAATCAGGCCTTCAATGGTTTTATTTGGACTGACGTTCGGCGCCATTTTACGTTTGCCCAGCGATTTGCCGGCAAAATACGCCCCGCTGTCAGCCGCCCAGACTAATAAGCATACAAACAAGACCAGTTTGGCACCGTGATATGGATCGGAGTCAATGCCTTCAGCACGCAGCAGTAACACGCTCCAGAAAAATGGCAATAGCGTCAATATGCCAAACAAGTGACGCAATATCGTGGAATTTTGCCAGCCATTGCTGGATTTAGGGTACGTGATCGCCATCAAGCTGGAGATCACCCACCAAATTCCACCAATCGTCAAAATCGCGTAATGAGCGGGAGTCAACGTATTGAGACTCAGGACATCCGACTGGACGAAAAACAGGCTCGCGCCCCCCACCACAACCGCCGGGATCAACGCCAGAACACGGGAGCGGCAATCAACAAATTGTGTCCACTCCCAGAAGCCGACGAGAGTGACCGCTGCAATCGCCGCCATAAACCATGGTAGCGGCAGCATAAAAATGCCCAGAATAACCAGAGGAGCTAAAATCAGCGCCGTAATAATTCTTTGCTTCAAACTGATGAATCCTTTATGAGTTGTTCATCAATGCCTTGATTTGTTCACCGGTACAACCAAAGCGTCTTTCACGATTAACAAACCAAGTCACTGCATCTAATAAGTGCTCTTCTCCAAACTCAGGCCAATAAACCGGAGTAAAATACAGCTCAGCATACGCCAGCTGCCAAAGCATAAAGTTGCTGATCCGACATTCACCACTGGTGCGGATCAACAGGTCAACATCAGGCAGATCGGCCATAGTCAGGTGTTGAGCGATCAGCTCTTCTGTCACATCTGACGCCTGAAGTTGCCCGTCCTGAATCTGCTGGCCCACCACTTTCATGGCCTCGGTGATGTCCCATTTGCCGCCATAGTTCGCCGCAATGTTGATCACCATGCCTGTGTTGCCAGCGGTCATCGCTTCCGCATCGGCAATTTTCGATTGCAAACGCTGGCTGAAACGGGTCTTGTCGCCAATAATGCGCAGACGCAGGTTATTTTTGTGTAATTTCTTCACTTCTGTCGACAATACGCTGATAAAAAGCTCCATCAGAACGCCAACTTCTTCTTCTGGTCGACGCCAGTTTTCGCTGCTAAACGCAAACAGAGTGACCGCTTTAATCCCCAACTTGGCGGCTGTCGAAATGGTTTTTCGTACCGCAGCCACTCCATTTTTATGCCCAAAAACTCGTGGTTTACCCTGAGCCTTTGCCCAACGGCCATTGCCGTCCATGATGATCGCGATGTGTTGAGGTAAAGAGTCAGGAGAGAGTTGTGAGTTCTGCATAAGGAGGTTATGTGGGTTATCAACGGGGCATAAGAGTAGCACAAAAAAACGCTGTGCTGCGAGCACAGCGTTTCCAGAAATGTCGAGTTTATAGGCGATTACACTTCCATCAACTCTTTTTCTTTTGCAGCCAGTGCTTCGTCAACTTTCTTAACAGCTGCATCGGTGAGTTTTTGAATCTCGTCTTGTGCTTTGCGATCTTCGTCTTCTGAAATTTCTTTGTCTTTCAGAAGTGCTTTCAGTTCGCTGTTTGAGTCACGACGGATGTTACGGATCGCCACACGACCACCTTCGGCTTCACCACGTACGATTTTCACCAGATCTTTACGACGCTCTTCCGTCAGCGGCGGCAGCGGAACGCGGATCACAGTGCCTGCTGACATTGGGTTCAGGCCCAGGTCAGACTGCATGATCGCTTTTTCAATCTTAGGTGTCAGTTCTTTATCGAAAACCGTGATAGCCAGAGTACGTGCATCTTCAGCAACTACGTTTGCAACCTGGTTCAGAGGAGTTGGTGCACCGTAATACTCCACATTGATACCTGATAGCAGGCTTGGGTGAGCACGACCGGTACGAATTTTAGAAAGGTTATTTTTTAGCGCTTCAACGCTTTTGTCCATGCGCTCCTGAGCGCTTTTTTTGATTTCGTTAATCACAGTTTCACCTTAGATATGTCTTCTTTCTAAAAGAAAGCCTAATAGGGTTTAAGCAAAAGGCAACGCCATCGACCTGAGAGTGTCGATGGCAATTGAGTCTGTTATTCAGCGACGCTGATCAGCGTGCCTTCTGCTTCGCCCATCACCACGCGACGTAGGGCGCCTGGTTTATTCATGTTGAATACACGGATTGGCATTTTGTGGTCACGAGCCAGTGTGAACGCTGCCAAATCCATCACTTTCAGTTCTTTTTCCAGAACAGCGTTGTAAGACAACTTATCATACAGTTCTGCGTCCGGGTTTGCTACCGGGTCTGCGCTAAATACGCCATCGACTTTGGTCGCTTTAAGCACCACATCGGCTTCAATTTCAATACCACGCAGACACGCCGCAGAATCGGTTGTAAAGAATGGGTTGCCGGTACCTGCCGAGAAAATCACCACGCGGCCCTGACGCAGTTCACGGATGGCATCTGCCCAATTGTAGTCGTCACACACACCTTGCAGTGGAATTGCCGACATTACACGTGCGTTCACGTAAGCACGGTGCAAGGCATCACGCATCGCCAAGCCGTTCATTACCGTTGCCAGCATCCCCATGTGGTCACCCACAACACGGTTCATACCCGCTTCCGCCAGACCTGCACCGCGGAACAGGTTACCACCACCGATAACCACGCCCACCTGAACACCCAGTTCAACCAGTTCTTTGACCTCTTGCGCCATACGGTCCAGTACCGCAGGATCAATACCAAAACCTTCATTGCCTTGCAGCGCTTCACCACTCAGTTTTAACAGAATTCGTTGATATGCCGGTTTAGGGTTCGTAGTCATGGAGTTTACCTTCCAAAAAAGAGAGTTATTGATTAACAGTCATGGATGAAGGCTCACTTAACCTGCATCCATCACGGCAAATCGGCCGCTACTCATAAAAAGACCGCAGCCATGGCCACGGTCTTTTTATTGTGCACGTCGCTAAGGATTAACCTTTCTGCGCCAGTGCGACTTCTTCAGCGAAGCTCAGGCCTTCTTGTTTCTCGATACCTTCACCTACTTCCAGGCGAACGAATGCAGAAACAGTAGCGCCTTTCTCTTTCAGGATTTCGCCAACAGATTTCTTAGGTTCCATAACGAATGGCTGACCAGTCAGAGAGATTTCGCCAGTGAATTTCTTCATACGGCCAACAACCATCTTCTCTGCGATCTCTGCAGGTTTACCTTCGTTCATCGCGATTTCAACTTGAACCGCTTTTTCTTTTTCTACTACGTCAGCAGGTACGTCTTCAGGGTTCAGGTACTCTGGACGAGAAGCAGCAACGTGCATAGCTACGTGCTTCAGAGTCTCAGCATCGCCTTCACCAGCAACAACTACACCGATTTTCTCACCGTGACGGTAAGAAGCGATAGCTGCGCCTTGAACGTATTGTACGCGACGAATAGTGATGTTTTCACCGATCTTAGCGACCAGAGCAACACGCTCTTCTTCGAATTTCGCTTGTAGTTCTTCAACAGAAGCTTTAGAAGCCAGCGCGTCAGCTGCAACTTTCTCAGCGAATGCAGCGAAGTTAGCATCTTTAGCAACGAAGTCAGTTTGGCAGTTAACTTCAAGAAGAACGGCAACGCCATCAGCGTCTTTGATGATGATCGCGCCTTCAGCTGCTAGGTTACCTGCTTTCTTAGCAGCTTTAGCAGCGCCTGATTTACGCATGTTTTCGATTGCTAGTTCGATGTCGCCGTTGGTTTCAACAAGCGCTTTCTTACATTCCATCATGCCTGCGCCAGTACGTTCGCGCAGTTCTTTAACTAGAGCAGCAGTAACAGCCATTCTCTATTCCTCAGTTGATTCTGGATATGGTAAAAATCAGGGGCCTACATTGTCGGCCCCTGATGCTAACTATAACTTAGTTTATGCGACAACTTGGTTTCACATAAAACTAAGTGTGACACAGAGCCGCTATTATTCAGCTTCTACGAAACCGTCTTTTTCAGCAGCTGCTGCAACGTCTTGGTTACGACCTTCAGACACAGCTTGAGCTGCAGCGTTCAGGTATAGCTGTACCGCACGGATCGCGTCGTCGTTACCTGGGATAACGTAGTCAACACCATCTGGGTTAGAGTTGGTATCAACAACAGCAAATACTGGAATACCTAGGTTGTTCGCTTCTTTAACTGCGATGTGCTCGTGATCAGCGTCGATTACGAACAGAGCGTCTGGTAGGCCGCCCATGTCTTTGATACCACCAAGAGATTTCTCTAGCTTCTCCATTTCGCGAGTACGCATCAGAGCTTCTTTCTTGGTCAGCTTGTCGAAAGTACCGTCTTGAGATTGAGTCTCAAGCTCTTTCAGACGCTTGATAGACTGACGAACAGTTTTGTAGTTAGTCAGCATGCCGCCCAACCAGCGGTTGTTTACGTAGAACTGGTTGCTTGCGATAGCAGCTTCTTTAACAGCTTCAGATGCAGCGCGCTTAGTACCTACGAAAAGAACTTTACCTTTTTTCTCGCCGATTTTAGCCAGCTCAGCCAGAGCGTCGTTGAACATCGGTACAGTTTTTTCTAGGTTGATGATGTGAACCTTGTTACGAGCACCAAAGATGAATGGCTTCATTTTTGGGTTCCAGTAACGAGTTTGGTGACCGAAGTGAACACCAGCTTTCAGCATATCGCGCATTGATACAGTTGCCATTTTAAAATCCTCTATGGGGTTAGGCCTCCACATCCCCCATGAATCCGACCCTGTCTATCAGACGGGCACCCCGGAACATGTGTCGGAATGTGTGTGATTTAAAGATAAAAGTATACTCGGAAACGTAATCCGCTTCGCCTTTCGAAGAAAACGAACCAAGTTTCCGGCGCGCTTTATATCACAAAACAGCCACTCTTGACCAGAAAAAATTGCCCGTTACCAAGCTCGCAGACGCGCCGTAACCCGCCTTCAAACCACTCAAGCGCCACGACAGAAATAAGACAAATACACATTCTCAACACATCCTGTTAGAATGCGACCACAAGCACATTCTGTGCTCCAGAATAAACAGAGAGAAGTCGATGTCTATCAAGATCAAAACTGCTGAAGAAATCGAGCGTATGCGCATCGCCGGAAAACTGGCTGCCGACGTTCTTGAAATGATTGAACCTCACATTAAAGAGGGTGTAACGACAGAGGAACTGAATCAGATCTGTCACGACTACGCTCTGGAGCGAGGCGCATACTCAGCACCGCTGAACTACCACGGCTTCCCGAAATCTATCTGTACATCGATCAACCACATCGTGTGTCACGGTATCCCTGCCACACAAGACGAAGTGGGCAGCAATGGTCAGGTAAAGCCAGCGGTACTGAAAAACGGCGACATTATCAACGTCGATATTACCGTGATCGTGCCCAATGATGAAAAGGCCGATCTGAGCGTACGCCCGGAAGGCTACCACGGAGATACCTCTAAAATGTTCCTGGTGGGCGAGGTGTCACCGGCAGACAAACGCCTGTGTATGGTGACGAAGGAAGCGCTCTACGTCGGTATGCGCACCGTCAAACCTGGCTCGACGGTTGGTGACATCGGCAGCGCCATCGAGAAATACATCAAAGACAACAACAAAAAGAACCCACGCAATAAGTTTTCTATCGTGAGAGATTTTTGTGGTCATGGCATCGGCAATGAATTCCATGAAGAACCGCAGGTGGTGCATTACAAGAACAGCGACCGCCGTGTACTGAAAGAAGGCATGTGTTTCACCATCGAGCCGATGATTAACGCGGGCAAATTTGGCGTAAGCGTCGACGCCGCGGACGACTGGACGGTGTACACCGGCGACGGCAAAAAATCGGCGCAATACGAACACACGATTGTCGTCACGAAAGAAGGCTGTGAGGTGATGACCCTGCGTAGCGATGACACCATCCCGCGTCATATGAACAACCTGTAAGCCTTGTGACCTCCTTTTGAATATCCCCGCCCTGCGGGGATATTTTTTTATTGGCTCCGTTTTGATAAATTGAATGATTATGGAGTTAACCGCATGGATTGCCGCGTATGCCTTACCAATCACCTCTGACTTTTTCTGAACAACAACTCAGCGTCAGTGAACTGAAAAATCAGCTGGACCTGTTTGCCGAGTATCAGAAGCAGGAATTCCTCAAACATCATCCGGTGACCGACTTGGTCCTCGGCCGGGCAGAGTACATTGACCTGCTGCTGTTCCGTTTGTGGCAACACTTTGGCTTTGACGCTCTGCCCAACATCAGTCTGGTGGCGGTGGGCGGTTATGGCCGAGGCGAACTGCACCCCTTATCAGACATCGATATTCTGGTGGTATCACGCAAGCCGTTACCCGAATCGATGGGCACTAAAGTCAGTGAGTTCATTACCTTACTGTGGGACTTACGGCTGGAAGTCGGCCATGCCGTGCGCTCCGTGGACGAGTGTGCCGACATCGGTCGTCGCGATCTGACCGTGGCCACCAATTTACAGGAAGCGCGCCTGCTGTGTGGTTGTGAAGATACGTTTCATCAGCTCAAGATGGTTATTCATTCTGAATCGTTCTGGCCGAGTGAGACCTTCTACAAGGCGAAAGTACAAGAGCAGCGCGAACGCCACGCCCGCTACCACGACACAACCTACAATCTGGAACCGGACATCAAGTCGACACCGGGTGGGCTGCGCGATATTCACACCCTGGGCTGGATTGCCCGCCGCCACTTCGGCGCCACTTCTCTGTTTGAGATGAGCCGCTTTGGTTTTCTGACCGACGCCGAATACCGTGAACTGGTCGAGTGTCAGGACTTTCTCTGGCGGGTGCGCTTTGCGCTGCACATAGAACTCAAACGCTACGACAACCGGTTGACGTTCGCCCATCAGGTCAAAGTGGCCGAACACCTCGGTTTTGTCGGCGACGGCAACCGCGGAGTTGAGATGATGATGAAAGAGTTCTATCGCACGCTGCGCCGGGTGGCAGAACTCAACAAAATGCTGCTCAAGATTTTCGACCAGGCCATCTTAGAAAACGGCATTGAGGCACCACCGCAAATCCTCAGTGATGATTTTCAGCGTCGCGGGCCGCTGATAGAAGCGCGCAAACCGGCGCTGTTTCAGGCCCGGCCAGAAACCATTCTGGACATGTTTATCCATATTGCTAACGATTCAAGCATCGAAGGCGTCGCTCCGCCGACGCTACGTCAACTGCGCACTGCCCGCCGTCGCCTGAACAAGTTTCTCCACACCATCCCGGAGGCTCGGGAAAAGTTCATGGAGCTGTGCCGCCACCCTAACGCATTGCATAAAGCCTTCAGCCTGATGCACAAACTCGGAGTATTGGCCGCTTACCTGCCACAGTGGAGCCAGATTGTCGGCCAGATGCAATTTGACCTGTTCCACGTTTACACCGTCGACGAACACAGCATCCGTCTGCTCAAACACATCAATACCTTTAGCTACGCCAGTAATCACGACAAACACCCGATCTGCTGTGAGGTCTACCCTCGGCTGCAGAAAAAAGAGTTGCTGATTCTGGCCGCGATTTTCCATGACATCGGCAAAGGCCGCGGCGGGGATCATTCCGAAATCGGCGCAGAAGAGGCCTACAGTTTCTGTATCGAACATGGCCTGTCCAAACCCGAAGCCAAACTGGTGTCGTGGCTGGTGCTCAATCACCTGTTGATGTCCGTCACGGCGCAGCGTCGTGACATCTACGATCCGGACGTGATAGCCGAGTTTGCGAAAACGGTCCGCGACGAGGAATACCTGGAGTATCTGGTGTGTCTGACCGTGGCCGATATCTGCGCCACCAACCCGGAGTTGTGGAACAGTTGGAAACGCACCCTACTGGCTGAGCTGTTTTATTCAACCCAACGTGCGCTGCGCCGCGGGCTGGAAAATCCGGTCGACGTCCGTGATCGCATTCGTCACAACCAGCAGTTGGCGTCGGCGCTGCTGCGCAAAGAAGGCTTTGCCGCACGGGAGATCGAGCTGCTATGGCAACGTTTTAAAGCCGACTACTTCTTACGTCACACTCACAAACAGATCGCCTGGCACTGCACCCACCTGCTGCGCCATGACGATCCGGATCAGCCCTTGATTCTGGTGAGCAAAAAAGCCACCCGTGGAGGCACCGAAGTGTTTGTCTACAGCAAAGACCAACATGCGCTGTTTGCTACTGTAGTGGCCGAGCTTGACCGACGTAACTTCAATGTCCACGATGCACAGGTCATGACCAGCAAAGACGGTTACGTGCTGGATACCTTTATGGTGCTCGATCAATTCGGTAATGCGGTGGAGGAAAATCGCCACAATGCCATCATTAAGCACCTGACACACGTGCTGCAAGACAGCCGTCCGGTTAAAATCCGGCCGCGCCGGGTACCGCGTCAGCTCAAGCATTTTAAAGTCCGCACTCAGGTGGATTTTCTGCCAACCAAGAGCAAAAAACGCACCCTGATGGAATTTGTTGCTCTGGATACTCCCGGCCTGCTGGCCACCGTTGGGGCGACGTTTGCGGATCTTGGCATCAACCTGCATGCGGCGAAAATCACCACCATTGGCGAACGAGCCGAGGATTTATTTATTCTCACCAGTCACAATGGCGGCCGCCTGAGCGAAGACGAAGAGCAAGCCCTGCGGGCATCACTCATCGACAATGTGGCTGAGCTGGCACCGAACTAGCGATCTCGCCCACAAGTTAGGCATTTGGTTTAAATATCAGCTATCTGACACATTTTTAGACTGCTACAGTAGGAAGGTGGTACTGTTTCAGAGACAAACATTAAGAGGTCACTTATGTATCCAAACCTCACCGGCTTAGGCATCCAGGATCCTAAACAGATAGAGCGCTACTCTCTACGCCAGGAAGCGCACAAAGACGTACTGAAGATCTATTTTCGTAAGCAGAAAGGCGAACTGTTTGCGAAGAGTGTCAAGTTCAAGTATCCGCGACAGGTGAAAAACGTCTTGGTCGACAGCGGCAGCCATCAATACAAGGAAGTCACTGAGATCAACCGAAACCTGACTCTGGTTATCGATGAACTGAACAAACTGACCAAGCCGGAAAAACACACTGAAACAGATATTAAGCAGAAGATCCTGTCGGATCTCAAACATCTGGAAAAAGTAGTGGCCAGCAAGATCGCTGAGATTGAAGCTGATTTAGACAAACTGAAATAAACACAAAAGGCTCCATTCGGAGCCTTTCTTTTCTAGAACACGGACAGCTAAGCTTTCAACTCAGCCAACCCGCAAAGTGCCCAACCAGATACAATGCAATCCCAGCCATGATCCCGGCAACAATGTCGTCCAGCATAATCCCGAAGCCACCGTGGACGGTTTTGTCCAGCCAACTGATCGGCCAGGGCTTGATCATGTCGAAAATTCGGAACAACACAAATCCTGTTAACAACCATTTCCAGTCGCTGAGCGGAATCTGAAACCAGGGCACCACCAGCATGGTGATCCAGAAGCCGGAAAATTCATCCCAAACAATCGAGCCGTGATCATGCACTCCCATGTCGTCGGACGTGACCTGGCAGATTTTGATCCCAATCAGACACGACGCCAGTACCGCAATGATGTACAACGGCAAAGGCAGCTGCGCCAGCAACAGGAAGAACGGCACCGCCGCCAGTGTCCCCATGGTGCCCGGGACAATCGGAGACAATCCGCTGCCAAATCCGGTGGCGAGCAGGTGCCAGGGATTTTTCAAAGAAATCAAAGAAAGTGGATTGGTCATTTTCCTGCCTTAAAGTGGTCAAAACCGTGCAGTTGCCATTCTACCGGCTTGCCGCCCTGATGTAACTCGAACGTACCGGCCGGGCGAATCTGGCCGATACAGGTGATTTTCGTACCACAGTGCGCCAACGCACTGTCCAACGTGCCCCGGTACTCTTGCGGGACGGTGAAACACAGCTCGTACTCTTCCCCACTGGTCAGCGCGTATTGCTGCGCTTGGGTGGTATCACCGAGAAACTGCAACAGTTCCGCCGACAATGGCAATTCCGCCACATCAATACTGGCACCGACCGATGAACGTTGCAGAATGTGGCCCAGATCGGCAATCAGACCATCTGATATATCGATAGCCGCGCTGGCAATATTCAACAGAGCCTGCCCGGCCAACACCCGAGGTGTGGAGATAAAATGGCGCTCTTCCAGTTTATCGGCAAACGGCAAAGACCGTTTGTTCGCATCCAGAATCACATCCAGTCCGGCGCGGCTATCACCGAGATCACCGGTCACGTATATCCAGTCGCCAACCTGAGCAGTGTGGCGAGTCAGGGCACGCTCTTTCGGGACGAACCCTTGCACCGTCAAGGTCAGACACAACGGCCCCTTGGTGGTATCCCCGCCGATTAGCTGAATACCAAAATAGTCGGCAAGCTGGAAAAAGGCGTCACAAAAAGGAGCCAGCCAAGCTTCGTCTGCCTGCGGCATGGTCAGAGCGAATGAGACCCATGCAGGCGTGGCTCCCATGGCGGCTAAATCACTGATGTTGGAAGCCAGCGCTTTGTGCGCCACCCAACCCGGGTTGGCTGATTTCAGAAAGTGAGTGCCTTCCACCAGCGTATCGGTGCTAATGGCCAGCGCCACATTGTCCGGCGGCTGAACCAGTGCACAATCATCGCCGGCCGCCAATAGCACATCTTTGCGCTGAGACTGGCGTCCCACAAAGTATTTTTCGATAAGGTTAAATTCCCCAGACATTGGCAGGTCCTGGTTCCTTATGACTGATTGGCATGCCGACCCGTCATGGTCAGCATGAGTTAATTATCACAAAAAAGGCCAGCGTGTGCTGACCTTTTTATTTACAGAAAACGTTTATTTCTTACGTACATGCGGTGCGGCTTTGTCCAGCACACCGTTAACAAACTTATGGCTGTCTTCTGCGGCGAACACTTTAGCCAGTTCGATCGCTTCGTTGATCACCACTTTGTAAGGTACATCTTCACGACGGGTCATTTCGTACATCGCCAGACGCAGCAGCGCCAGCTCCATCATGTCCAAGTCCTGCATCGGACGGGACGTGTATGGGCGGATCTTGCTGTCCAGCTCTTTGTGGCTCAGTACCACACCGGTCAGAAGATCACGGAAGTAAGCAACGTCAGTTTCTGGTGCAGCCAGAGCAGGCTCAGCGGCATGATGTTCTTCTTCATCATATTTGCCACCAGAAAGGAATTGTTCTTCGATAGTTGCTACGTTCTCATTGGTAATTTGCCATGAGTAGATAGCTTGTAGCGCAAATTGACGTGCATTACGACGTGCGGCTGGTTTCACACTGGCCCCCATTAGGAATCAATTTCAGACAGAACGTTAATCATCTCAAGTGCGCTCAGTGCAGCCTCTGCACCTTTGTTACCAGCCTTGGTTCCTGCGCGTTCAATAGCTTGATCGATAGTATCAACGGTCAAAACACCAAATGCCACAGGAATGCTAAACTCCATAGACACTTGCGCCAGACCTTTATTCATTTCACTGCAAACATAGTCAAAGTGTGGTGTGCCACCACGAATTACAGAACCCAGCGAAACGATAGCATCAAATTTACCGGTTTTTGCAACACGTTGTGCAACCAGTGGTAGCTCGACCGCACCCGGGCAGCGTACTACTGTGATGTTTTCGTCGCTCACTTGGCCGTGACGCTTTAAAGTGTCGATAGCACCAGACAACAGGCTTTCGTTAATGAAACTGTTGAAACGAGAAATCACAATCGCAACTTTTGCATTTGGTGCAGGGAAACCACCTTCGATCACTTTCATAAGCTTTCCTTTAACTTTGTTCATCAAGTGAGAATCGCCGGATTCTAGCATAGATTTGTGAGCAATATCTAATGGAAATTTGCCACGTCGGCTCCACCTTCTGAGTAGGCATAGCACCGAGCAACGCTTTCTTCATCAGCCCCAGCAGAAAAAAACACAGCCCGCATCGCGGGCTGTGTGACTGTCTCTGTCTGTCAGGTCAGAAGCGGGACTATTCGCACACGTATTCAGCAACGTTAAGGCCAAATCCCCCCAACGCATGGTACTTCTTATTGCTGGACGACAGGAGACGCATATCGTGCACGCCCAGGTCAGCCAGAATTTGCGACCCAACCCCCACACGGCGAGAGGTGCCCTGTTTCTTCGCCATGGTCGGAGCCTGTCCGTTGTCCTGAGCTTCAAACATTTTGACCCGGTGGATGAGCAGATCCGCCGATTCTTCATTCCCCAGGATCACCAGAACCCCACCTTCCTGGCCAATGCGTTTCATCGCTTTGTCCAGCGTCCAGCTGCGCTCAGCATTGCGATCACTGCGCAGCAGATCAGTAAAGGTATCCTGCAGATGCACGCGCACCAAAGGCGTATTTTCCAGGCTGCCTTTTTTCAACGCGTAGTGGATCTGATTGTCGATGGTGTCACGATAAGTCACCAGTTCAAATTCCCCAAACTCGGTCGGCAACTTGCATTGAGCAACGCGTTCTATCGTGGTTTCGGTGTTGTTGCGATACTCTATCAGATCCGCAATGGTGCCGAGTTTGATGCCGTGTTTATCGGCAAAAATTTCCAGATCCGGGCGGCGTGCCATGGTGCCATCATCATTGAGGATTTCAACGATCACGGACGCAGGCTCCAGCCCCGCCAGACGCGCCAGATCACACCCCGCTTCAGTGTGCCCTGCGCGGGTCAGTACTCCACCGTCCTGTGCCGCTAACGGGAAAATATGGCCCGGTTGAACCAGATCCGACGCTTTGGCCTCTTTCGCCACCGCCGCTTGAACCGTGCGTGCACGATCTGCCGCTGAAATGCCGGTTGTCACGCCCTCAGCCGCTTCAATGGAGACAGTAAAATTGGTGGTGTACTGCGCATTATTGTCCTGCACCATCGGCGGCAAGCCGAGAGACAAACAACGTTCTTTGGTCATGGTCAGGCAGATCAGGCCGCGTCCGTGGGTGGCCATGAAGTTGATCGCTTCCGGCGTAATGTGCTCGGCAGCCATGATCAGATCGCCCTCGTTTTCGCGATCTTCATCATCCATCAGGATCACCATTTTCCCCTGACGAATATCATCAATAATTTCCTGTGGCGTACTAATCGGCATGATCTTATTCCTGTTGTTTTGGGCTATTCATCGGCCAGGCGGCCCGCCAAGTTAGGCAAAGCCGTTTTGTTGTAAGAATTCCATTGTCAGGCGGGACTGCGGCTCCTGGCTTTCATCAGCGCCCTGCAGCAGACGCTCCATATATCGGGCCATCACATCCACCTCGAGATTCACCCGGCGTCCGACCTGAAACTGGTCAATGGTGGTTTCCTGAGAGGTGTGCGGTACGATCGTCAGTTTGAATGCGTTTTTACGCAGGCCGTTGACCGTCAGGCTGATGCCATCCACCGTCACCGACCCTTTTTCAGCCACATAACGTGCAATCTCTTGCGGCATCGCGACCCACAACTCGATTGCCCGTCCAACCAACTGACGTTCAATAATCTCGCCCACGCCATCCACATGACCTGAAACAATATGGCCACCAAACCGCGTGGTTGGCAACATGGCTTTTTCCAGGTTGACTGTATCGCCAACCTTGTAGCCAGTGAAGCCGGTTTTGTTCATCGTCTCGACCGACAGGTCTGCCGTATAACGGCGTCCATCAAGGTGTGTTACCGTCAGGCAAACACCATTGGTGGCAATACTGTCACCCAATTTCACGTCGCTCATGTCCAGTTGACCGGCATCGACCGTCACACTGATGTCTTCCCCTTTTGGGGTGATGGCAGTCAGGGTACCGACCGCCTCAATAATTCCGGTAAACATATTCGTTAATCTTTGTGTTTTAACTTAGCCACGATACGAAGGTCATTTCCTACCGGGCGTACATCCTGAATATCCAGCTCGATCGCCTGGTCCATCGTGTCCAGTCCCAGTGCGCCGAACAGGCCTCGTCCATCACTGCCCATCAGTTTTGGCGCGAGATAAATCACCAGCTCATCCACCAAACGCTGTTTGAGCAGCGCGCTCGCCAATGTGGCGCCGGCTTCAACCCACAGGTGATGAATGTGATGCTCATTGGCTAAAATAGCCAGTGTCGTCGCCAGATCGATGTGACCATCTTCAGCCAACTTGGTGGCGACATCCCCTTGCGGAGACACAACCAAGACCTCTCCAGCCGTATTAAACAGTTTAAGTGTTGGCAGCAGATTTTGCTGGCGATCGAGGATCACCCGCACAGGCTGGCGTACATCCTGGCGTGCGTAATGCGCCGTTACTCCAGCAGGAAGATCGTCGTAGCGCACATTCAGAGAAGCGTCATCGTCAATTACCGTACGGCTGGTTGAAAGCACAGCGCCGGCCTGTGCACGGTATTTCTGGACATCCTGACGCGCGGCATCAGACGTGATCCACTGGCTCTGACCATTGGCCAGCGCCGTTTGACCATCGAGACTGGCTGCCATTTTCAGTTGCACGTACGGCATGCCAGTTTTCATCCGCTTAATAAAAGCAGGGTTGAGTGCCAGCGCATCTTGCTCCAGTAACCCCACCGCGACTTCGATCCCCGCTTCACGCAGCATAGTAATGCCTCGACCGGCCACTTTGGGGTTCGGATCTTCCATGGCGCAAATCACTTTGCTCACCCCCGCCCGAATCAACCCCTCGGCGCAGGGCGGAGTTCGGCCATAGTGCGAACATGGCTCAAGCGTTACATACGCCACCGCGCCGCGAGCCCGCTCGCCCGCCATACGGAGTGCATGCACTTCCGCGTGTGGTTCGCCGGCACGGTAATGAAAGCCTTCACCGACAATGTTGCCATCGCACACGATGACACAGCCGACATTCGGATTGGGAGCCGTGGTGTAGACGCCCCGTCTGGCCAGTTGAATGGCACGGGACATCATTTGATAATCAAGAGGAGTAAAAGTCGGCATGGTGTGCATCAATCTTCCAGTCTGGCGATCTCTTCACCAAACTCTTTAATGTCTTCAAAACTACGGTATACGGACGCAAATCGGATATAGGCCACTTTATCCAGTTCACGCAGCTGCTCCATCACCAGGTTACCAATCATTTCGCTCGGTACCTCGCGTTCACCGGTTGCCCGCAGCTTGGATTTGATCTGACTGATGGCCAGTTCCACCGAATCAGCACTGACCGGGCGTTTCTCCAGCGCACGCTGAATACCACCGACCATTTTGTCTTCATTGAACGGTTCACGATTGCCGTTCGACTTGATCACTTTCGGCATCACCAACTCGGCGCTCTCAAATGTGGTGAAGCGCTCACCACACGCCAGACACTGACGGCGACGCCTGACCTGATGACCATCCGCCACCAGACGAGAATCGATCACTTTAGTGTCGTTCTCAGAGCAAAAAGGACAATGCATATCACCTCCAAGTAATTGATTGGTAGTGTAGCGGAATTGCTTCGGTGAAGAAAACAAAAAGGGGCGTCAACGCCCCTTTTTACGGTGACTTTGCACCAAAATTGCTAGCTACGCGACAGGTAATCTGCCACGCCTACCCATTTGTAACTGGTCAGCTCTTCCAAGCCCATCGGCCCACGGGCGTGCAGTTTTTGTGTTGAGACGGCCACTTCCGCGCCCAGTCCAAACTGTGCACCATCGGTAAAGCGGGTCGAGGCATTAACATACACTGCCGCCGAGCCCGCCGAGTTAATAAACAACTCCGCATTTTTCAGGCTATTGGTTAAGATCGCATCCGAATGACTGGCATTGTGCTGTCGCATATGCTCGATCGCCTCCCGTACATCCGCCACCAGCTTCACCCCTAAGGTGTAACTCAGCCACTCCGTATCGAAGTCCCCGTGCACGGCCTCACGCATTTCAGCGGCACTCCCCAGCAGTGCTTTAGCCTCAGGTGTCGCGACGAAAGTCACACGGCCAGCCAGGCGAGCCGCCAGCTTTGGTAACAGTTGTGCCGCCACGTTTTCATGCACCAACAAGGTATCGAGCGCGTTACACGCCGACGGACGCTGTACTTTCGCGTTTTCAATCACAGCCAGTGATTTGTCCAGCTCTGCACTGTCGTCAACAAACATATGACTGATGCCGAATCCGCCGATAATCACAGGGATCGTGCTGTTTTCTTTACACATTTTATGCAAACCAGCGCCGCCGCGAGGGATGATCATATCGACATAATCATCCAGCTTGAGCAACTGGGTCACCAGCTCTCTATCCGGTTTTTCAATGTATTGCACGGCAGCCGCAGGAAGCTTCGCTTTTTCCAGCGCCGATTGAATCACCTTCACCAGCTCCATATTGGAGAAGAAAGTTTCTTTGCCACCGCGCAGAATGCTGGCATTCCCCGTTTTCAGACACAGCGCCGCAATATCGATGGTCACATTCGGCCGCGCTTCGTAAATCACCCCGACCACTCCCAATGGGACACGTCGACGTGACAGCGACATACCGTTTTCCAGCACTTTGCTGTCGATTTCGCTCCCCACCGGGTCATTGAGGCTAATCACATTGCGTACATCGTTGGCCATACTCTGCAGGCGCTCTGAGTTGAGCAGCAAGCGATCAAGCAATGCGTCACTCAGGCCAGCTTCACGACCGAGTTGAATGTCTTTGTCATTGGCCGCCAGAATGGTATCAGCGTTGGCTTCCAGCTCATCGGCAATAATGGCCAGAGCTCTGTTTTTCTGCGCCGTCGAGGCGGTCGCCAGGTGGAAAGCAGCCTCTTTGGCCGCCTTGCCCATGTTCATTAAATCCACGCGCTTTCCCTCTTAAGCGTTATTCCGTGATCACTACCATGTCGTCACGGTGAATGATTTCAGAGCCGTAGTCGTAGCCCAGAATAGCAAGAATGTCGTTACTGTGTTTACCGGCAATTTTGGCCAGATCCCGACTGGAGTAGCTGGTGATCCCCCGAGCGATCAAGTCGCCGTGTCGATTGGTAATGCGCGCCACTTCGCCGCGAGCAAATTCACCACTGACTTTTACCACCCCTTTGGCCAGCAGGCTGCTGCCCTTGCCGACCACGGCATTAACCGCACCGTCATCGATAAAGATGTCGCCGCCCGCCGCCGGTCCGGCCAGGATCCAACGTTTACGATTTTCCAGCGCCTCAGAGCACGGCAGAAAACGGGTACCGTGTGGTTCATCACTGAGTGCGTCAAAAATCACGTTTGGCGCGCTGCCGGCCGCAATGATGACTTCAATCCCGGCGCGGCGCGCGATGTCCGCCGCCTGCAGCTTGGTCGCCATCCCGCCGGTACCCAGCGTGGTCCCGGAACCGCCCGCAATTTTGCGCAGCGTGGCGTCGATGGTTTTGACTTCTTTGATCAGCTCAGCGTCGGGATCTTTGCGCGGATCGGCCGTAAACAAGCCCTTCTGGTCGGTCAGCAGGAGCAGTTTGTCCGCACCACAGAGAATGCCGACCAGTGCTGAAAGGTTGTCGTTGTCACCCACTTTGATTTCACTGGTCGCCACCGCGTCGTTTTCGTTCACCACGGGAATAATGCCGTTGTCGACCAGCGCATTGATAGTGTCGCGCGCATTGAGAAAACGCTCCCGATCTTCCAGATCCGCGCGGGTCAGCAGCATCTGACCGATTTTCAGCCCGTAAATGGCGAACAACGATTCCCACACCTGAATCAACTGACTCTGCCCCACCGCCGCCAACAACTGTTTGCTCGCCATCGAATTGGGCAGTGCGGGGTAACCTAAATGCTCACGGCCAGCTGCGATTGCACCTGACGATACCATGACCACTGAGTGGCCTTGTTTTTTTAACTCCGCACACTGACGGACCAGCTCTACCATATGAGCTCTGTCCAACGCCAGCGTGCCACCAGTCAGAACACTGGTACCAAGTTTTACGACAACCGTTTTGGGTTGCTGAGCGGTTACACTTTGTTGATTCGTTGTCATGATGTCTTTTGAAATGAAAAACGTACGAGAGGCTTTGTTTTAGCAATCCAGCACAGAATTAACAAGCAGAAAAGGTGCTAGAAAAGCACCTTTTTGTATTTCAGAAGGGGAAGATGGGGAAAATCAGACGAATTCAACCGATTCATCATGCAATTCGACACTGAGGCCAAACTTGTCATCCAGAGCGTTAACCAGCTTGAGGTGAAACTCTTCCTGAGTTTTGTTCACATCTTGAATGGCCGGTTGCGGCAGGTCGGTCACTACCCACTCGCCTTCCACGTTATAACGTCCAATGTGATACTTGGCCGCAAAGCCTTTTTCTTCCTGTTCTAACTCCATCCACCAGCCCCAAAACTCGCGCTTTTCCGGGGATTTCTGGTCATTCACGCAGACCGATAAACAGTCAAACAGGTAAAAGCCGTCTGCGCATTGTCCCTCGCGCAAATAAGGCCCAATTGCTTTCAGTGCCGTCAACAAACGATAATGAGTAGGACTTGTCTTCTCTGACATTGTGACTCTCCATTTTCATGTTAAGAATGCCCTTAAACTGGGTAATAATCATATGGTTATTTTCTACCCATAAGTTCACTGTTAACTAAATCCGCTGGAAAGTCATCTAAATAGTTCATCCTCTAACCAATTTATCGCCAAATCGAGGGATTGCTCATATCCTTTTGAAATTGTCTTGTTGCTGATTTTCTTCGCTTTACCGTAGTCGCTAAACAGCGCGACCAACTGGTTGTCCGATGGCGGAGACACAGGATCCCCCTCCATACTCATCGCCAGAATCGGCACCTTAGTTTTTCGGCTGGAGAGAAAACCTTGCACTTTGAGCGACCAAGCCATCATCTGGCCGGCCAGACTGTTGATGTCGACAGCCGATTTGCCCATGCGCGAAGCCAGCACATCCAAATACATTTTTGACATCATTTTCAGTTTATTCGGTGACGACAACACATCGTGAATCGGTGCCCCCAGCGAGACACACGCTTTGATTTTCTCTTGTTCGAGAAACGACAGACGCACCATGGCATTGCCGCCAAACCGGAAGCCAATGAGTCCGACGCGGCGATGATCGACCCAAGGCAGTTTAGGTAACTCATTTAAGACGGCCTGATGGAGGCAGGAGGAATCTTCACTCAACGGCCAGTGGCTGCTGTGCCCGATGGAGGGCATATCGACCGTCAACATCGCGATATCCCGCTTGGCAAAATGATCCCGAAACAGACGCCACATGTCGGTCTGTAAACTGTCCAGCCCGGCGCTGACCATCACCACAGGTTGTGGCTTTTCGGTGTTCGATAGGTGCAGATTAGCGATGATGCGTTTATTTTTATACGGTACTTCAATCTGCTTGATGACGTACTTAGTTTTCTTCGCTGCATCGTTATAAGCGCTGTTGGCCAGCACCTGCGCCTGCAACGCCAGGTTGTCATTTTTCAGATGCGGATAACCGGCGATGCTAAAGCACAACGAAGCCGAGAACAGCTCATCAGCGGCTTTCTCACCCTGCATATCGTTGGCCCTTTTCTGATACAGCATACCAAGCCGGGTCCACTCATACGTCCAGTTCCCGCCGTGGTAGCCCATCACCGTATCCAGCCATTCATCCCGGGTACGCGAATGTTTGGAAGACGCGATGCGCGCCAGCACGCTTTCCATCTCTATTGGATCAATGCCCTGCCAGACCCATTGCAGCCGGCGCAAGTTGCGATACCAGGAATGCTGCTCCTGCTGCTGCTTTTCCTCCAGCGCCACCTGACTGCTCGGCATATATTGCGTCAGTGCTGATGTCTCTTTGGCTTGTTTGTGTTTGACAAAAAGCGTTTCTGAGAGGTTCTTGCTGGTTGGTTCTGACATGACATCTTCCGGTTATTGCTTCTGTTCAGGTTATAGTAATAAAAAAAATGACCCATTAAAGGGTCATTTTTCAAAATATTATTTTTTAACCGTGCTTACTTCTGTTTACGGTTGATCGGCTCAATGTATTGAATCGCCATATCCCACGGCTGTTCAATCCAGGTGTCTTGAGCAATATCAACAACATAATCATCCAGCAGTGCTGCACCGGATGGCTTAGCGCACACTGCAATCAATTTCGCTTTCGGGTACATTTCACGCAGCTTGCGAGCAGTGTCGCCGCTGTCGACCAGATCTTCCACAATCAGATAGCCTTCACCGTCACCTTCCGGTGCTTTCAGAACACTCATGTCACGTTGATGATCGTGATCGTAGCTGGAGATACAGATCGTATCGACGTGGCGGATGCCCAGTTCGCGCGCCAGGATCGCCCCCGGAACCAGACCACCACGGCTGACTGCCCAGATCCCTTTCCATTGCTCTGCCGGCATTTGTTTTTCAGCCAGCTCACGGCAATGTGTGTGCATCTGGTCCCAAGTGATAATGAATTTTTTGCTCATTGTAGAAAACCTAATAACTTTTTAATTGAATTCGTTAAGCCACGACATATTTGATGATGAAAATCGCTGCCATGACCCAGACGCTGAGGGAGACATCGCGTCCTTTACCGCTGAACAGTTTGATCGCCGCGTAAGCGATAAAACCCATTGAGATACCTTCAGCGATAGAAAATGTCAGTGGCATCAGCAGGCAGGTCACCACCACAGGGGCCGCTTCTGTCAGATCCCGCCAGTCAATGCCAACCAGGCCAGACAACATCAGGATCGCGACATAGAACAGCGCACCTGAGGTTGCGTAAGCTGGGATCATCCCGGCTAATGGCGAGAAGAATAATGCAAGAAGGAACAAAATGCCAACGACAACCGCGGTCAGACCGGTGCGACCACCAGCCGCTACCCCAGACACACTTTCGATGTACGATGTGGTGTTGGAAGTCCCGAGCAGAGCGCCCACAGAGGTCGCCGTTGAATCGGCCAGCAACGCTTTGTTCAACCGTGGAATTTTGCCATCTTTGCCAATCAGTTCCGCTTTGGTCGCGACCCCGACGAGTGTCCCCGCCGTATCAAACAGATCGACAAACAGAAATGCAAACACTACAGAGATCATGCCCACTTCAAATACTGACGAGAAATCCAACTGCATAAATGTTGGCGCAATGCTCGGAGGAGTCGACATTACCCCGCCCCATTGCACATCACCGAATACCAGCCCTAAACCGGTCACCGCCAGAATGGCAATCATCACCGCGCCTTTAATGCCACGATGAACCAGAGCAATCGTCAGGAAGAAGCCTATCGCGCCCAGTACCGCATGCAGTGAGGTAATTTCCCCCAGCGAAACCAGCGTTGCCGGGTTATCCACCACGATCCCGGCATTCTTCAGAGCAATGAATGCCAAGAACAGACCGATACCTGCTGAGATCCCGGTACGCAATGACAAAGGAATCGAGTTGATGATCCACTCACGGATACGAAACAGGCTCAATAAGATAAACAGCACGCCCGACATAAAGACCGCGGCTAAAGCCACCTGCCAGGTGTATCCCATCCCCAGCACTACTGAATAGGTGAAAAACGCATTCAGGCCCATGCCTGGGGCCTGGGCGATCGGGTAATTAGCGACAAAGCCCATGATAAAACAGCCAATGGCCGCTGCCAGACACGTGGCAACAAACACCGCGCCATGATCCATCCCAGTGGCTGTCAAAATACTAGGGTTGACAAAAATAATGTAAGCCATTGTGAGGAAAGTCGTCATCCCCGCAATGATCTCAGTTTTGACTGAAGTGCCGTTCTCACTGAGCTTGAATAGCTTCTCGAGCATGATCAAATCCTATTTAGGTCAAAAGTAAACGGTTGCGTAATCGATTGGCCGAAGATTATAAAGTTATCAAATATTAAATTCCAGACGGAGTTATGGCTCAAGGCGATATTTTTCGGGGATTTGATGTGTCAGAAACGTCAGGTAATGGATTGCAAATCGACAAAACATTTAAAAATCATAAACTAACAAAAAGCGTCTAAGGCAAACTAATTGGTGTATTTTTCAACACTTTCTCAATCTTATATGGATAAACAGCGACAATTTCCGCAGTTAATATATGAAGTATCACGAATACGTCAGGAGGGATTTGTGCACAAATGGAAACCCAGCGTTAGTATTAAAGCTCTATCGATGGGCTGTTAGCAGGATAAAAAAACGCCACTCAAATTGAGTGGCGGTTGAATCATGTCAGCTAATCAGCTGTAAAGATATTCCAATATAGGGGTGAACAAACTGTTCGAGTCACAAGCGTGAGATCTTAATAACCAAAGCTTGTTGGGTATGCAAAGTTGCCAGTGTAAACAGAGTTGTTTAGCCAGAACGCTGCAGATGGTAAACCTTTCATAACTATCACCTTCTAAAATCAATATAAAAAACAATGCGTTGATTTCTCGGTTCCCTGGAGGCGATAAATCGGACTCATCCTTTGAGCATTTACTCTTCATCTCAGAAGCTGGTTACAAATATACCACCAAGAAATTTAATTACAAGAACAAAAGTGACTCCAGTCACAAAAAAATCACCAAATGACCAAGATTAATAAATTATTGTAATTAAATTACATAATTGTCAGCTTATTAAAGAAACAAGTTACCAAACCTTACTAAACCAAAAGCATATGACATTATGATGTCAGTAATAATGAACGCCAGAAATGTGACCACCGCGAGCGATTTCCTGGCTTGAGTGACTACTCGCTATTTAAAGACAGTGGTATGCTGTCGCCTCAGTCTCGCTCACCAGATCCAGTGATTTGCTCTGTCGTATCGAGCCTTATCCAACATAAGATCTGGACATTCACACCTTAAGGAGTCATCCGTGTCTGAATTCCATTCTGAAATCAGTAACTTGTCACCTGCCCCGCTTTGGCAGTTTTTCGATAAGATCTGTTCTATTCCTCACCCTTCCAAACATGAAGAAACGCTGGCGCAATACATTGTTGATTGGGCAACCAACCAGGGCCTGGACGTACGTCGCGACCCAACGGGCAATGTGTTTATTAAGAAACCAGCGACCGCGGGCATGGAAAATCGAAAGGGTGTGATTTTGCAGGCACACATCGATATGGTGCCGCAGAAGAACGAAGACACGGAACATGATTTTGCTCAGGATTCGATTCAACCCTACATTGATGGCGAATGGGTCACCGCCAAAGGCACCACGTTAGGGGCTGACAACGGCATTGGTATGGCATCCTGTCTCGCAGTACTGGCTGCCAAGGATCTTAAGCACGGTCCGCTGGAAGTCTTACTGACCATCGATGAAGAAGCCGGTATGACCGGAGCATTTGGTCTCGAAGCCGGTTGGCTGGAAGGGGAAATACTGCTCAATACCGATTCCGAGCAGGAAGGCGAAGTGTACATGGGCTGCGCTGGCGGTATTGACGGTGAAATGACGTTTACGATTGAACGCGAAGCACTGCCCGCCGGTTACACCACCCGTCAGTTGACCCTTAAGGGATTAAAAGGTGGTCACTCAGGTTGCGACATTCATACTGGTCGCGGAAACGCCAATAAACTGCTGGCACGTTTTCTGGCCGGCCACGCCCAAGAGCTGGACCTGCGCCTGATCGAATTTCGTGGTGGTAGTTTACGCAATGCCATTCCCCGTGAAGCTTTCGTGACCATCGCCGTGCCGGCAGATAACGAAAGTCGACTGGCTAAGCTGTTCGATCACTACACAGCCCTGATACAAACCGAGCTGGGTAAAATTGAAACCGGCATTGTTACTTTTAATGTTCCCGTCACCACCGATCAGACGGCTCTGTCCCGCCAAGATCAGCAACGCATTATTGCCGCGCTCAATGCTTACCCGAATGGGGTGATCCGCATGAGTGATGAGATCGAAGGGGTAGTGGAAACCTCTTTGAATGTCGGCGTCGTGACTACACAGGCCAGCAGCATCAGTGTGCTGTGTCTGGTTCGCTCGCTGATTGATTCAGGACGCAATCAGGTTGAAAGCATGTTGTCTTCAGTTGCTGAGCTGGCTGGGGCTGAAATAGTTTTTTCTGGCGCCTACCCAGGTTGGAAACCAGATGCTGACTCACAAATCATGGCAATTTTCCGCGACATGTACGAAGGCATCTACGGCCACAAACCGAACATTATGGTGATTCATGCCGGCCTGGAATGTGGTTTGTTCAAAGAGCCGTATCCGAACATGGACATGGTGTCATTCGGGCCAACCATCAAGTTTCCACACTCACCGGACGAAAAAGTCAAGATCGACACCGTAGCCCTGTACTGGGAACAAATGGTGGCGCTGTTGGAAAACATTCCGGAAAAAGCCTAATCCCCTAATAGAGAGCCGGCTCTCTGCCGGCTTTTTTCTCACAAACTCCCATCCAATCAGGTTGTAATCGCGCCCACCTAGACTATAGTTTGAAGTAAATAACTTTAACGGCAGCTTTGCGTAAAACCATACTTGATACAATATGTTATGTGTTATAGCAAACTGATAAATATGGTGTATTCCGTCGATATTCACACGCCGCACCCGACCGCTGACAGGATAAATATTTTTTATCGTAACGGTCACTTATTTTCGTTAGTCACAGCTGTAACTGGTTGTTACAGTCCGCCCCCTTGAAGCGCCTATGGACAAACCATCTTGTCCTCTTCAAGCGATTACCCCGTGTAATGTCGTGGATGTCTCCATCCCGGATGATATCTGAAATTCTCTCTGACAATGATTGTTACTGCGATGAAAGAAAAACTACTCGTTGGTTGGCGTGAAACGCTCAGCCTGCCGGAGCTTGGTATTAATCAAATTAACGCCAAAATTGATACTGGCGCCAGAACATCTTGCTTGCACGCATTTAAAGTCGAAAGCTTTATTCAGGACAACACCACGTGGGTGCGCTTCTGGCTTCATCCGAAACAGCACGACGCGCACGAAGAGGTGATTTGCGAAGCCAAAGTCATCGACGAGCGCGTGGTACGCGACTCCGGCGGACATGAAGAAAAGCGCTACGTTATTCAAACCGTCATGAGCCTGGGCGGAGAAACCTGGCCAATCGAAATTACTCTGACTAACCGTGAAAACATGGCGTTTCGCATGTTGCTGGGCCGTACCGCCATGCACAATCGTATCATTGTTGATCCGGTACAATCGTTTTTAATCCCATTTGAGGAGCTACCACAATGAAAATTGGTATTCTGTCACGTAATGCTCGCCTTTACTCAACCCGACGCCTGATCGAGGCCTGTAAAGAACGAGGGCACGAAGTTAAGGTCATCGACGCGTTGCGTTGTTACATGAATATCAATTCGGACAAACCGGAGATCCACTTTAAAGGGGAAGAGTTGTCCGGTTTCAACGCGATCATTCCTCGTATTGGTGCCTCGGTAACCTTCTATGGCGCAGCCGTATTGCGTCAGTTTGAAATGATGGGCGTTTACCCGGTAAACGAATCGGTTGCCATCACGCGTTCCCGAGACAAACTGCGCTCAATGCAGTTGCTGTCACGCAAAGGGATTGGCATGCCAATCACTGGCTTTGCCAGTAAACCGGATGACGTTAAAGACTTGCTCGACATGGTCGGCGGTGCGCCTGTCGTGATCAAACTGCTGGAAGGTACGCAAGGCATCGGCGTGGTACTGGCGGAAACCCGTAAAGCGGCCGAGAGTGTGGTCGAAGCCTTTTTGGGCCTGAAAGCCAACATTATGGTGCAGGAATACATCAAAGAAGCGGGCGGTGCCGATATACGCTGCTTTGTGCTTGGTGATAAAGTGATTGCAGCGATGAAACGTCAAGGCGCAGAGGGCGAGTTCCGCTCGAATCTGCACCGTGGCGGCAGCGCATCGCTGGTCAAAATTACGCCAACTGAACGACGCACTGCAGTCGAAGCTGCGAAGATCATGGGGCTGAATGTGGCTGGTGTCGATCTGCTTCGTTCTGAACGCGGGCCACTGGTCATGGAAGTGAACTCTTCACCGGGTCTCGAAGGTATCGAAAAAGCCACCGGAAAAGACATCGCCGGTATGATTGTTGAGTTCATCGAGAAAAATGCGGCAAGCAGAAGGACAAGAACTCGTGGCAAAGGCTAAGCGCAATAACGTATTTGAATTTCAAGGCGAAACCATTCTTCCGGGCGAACGCAAAGCGTTCGAACTGGAAGCGGCCAAGCTGTATACCCACTCCCCATTGTCCATACCGGTAGAAGTGATCAATGGCCGTTTTAGCGGCCCGGTCCTGATGGTCAATGCCGCCATACATGGCGACGAACTCAATGGCGTAGAAATCGTACGTCAGTTGATCAACACCATTGACGCCACCAAACTGAAAGGCACGCTCATCGCCGTGCCGATCGTGAATGTGTTTGGTTTCATCCATAAGTCACGTTATCTGCCGGACCGCCGCGATCTCAACCGCTGCTTTCCGGGCAGCAACAAAGGCTCATTGGCCTCACGTATGGCGCATACGTTTTATTCTCAGGTGGCTGAGCGCTGTGATTACATCATTGACCTGCATACCGGCGCGATCCACCGCACTAACCTGCCGCAGATCCGTGCCGACCTGAGCAACCCGGAGACCATGCGTATCGCCAAGGCGTTCGCCACACCGGTGATTGTCGATGCACCACTGCGTAACGGCTCGTTGCGTAGTGAAGCCGAACTGCAAGGCATCCCGGTGCTGACTTATGAAGCAGGCGAAGCGCTGCGTTTTGAACCGATCTGCATTAATGCCGGTTTCATTGGTATTCAGCGGGTCATGCAGACCATCGGCATGCTCAGAGCAAGCCGTAAAAAGCTGCCCACCCCGGTGATTGCTAAGTCAACCAGTTGGTTGCGGGCCGAAAGCGACGGCATTTTGCGTACACTGGTCACCTTAGGCGAACGGGTTGAACGTGGTCAGATCCTGGCTTACATCAGTGCGCCGCTGGGGCATGATGAAATCGTCCTGAAAGCCAATAAAGGCGGTGTGGTCATCGGTCAGCAAACCTTGCCTCTGGTCAATGAAGGAGACGCGATTTTCCACCTGGCGTATTTCACAGAAGACGACGAAGAAGTCGAACAAGCCGTGGGTGAGTTTATCGGTGAAGTGGTGGAGCTCGATGCTGAGCCTTTGACCACCGGTCAAATGACGCCGCCCAACTCGGCCTCTTAAGCTAAAAAAGCCCGCAATCTCGTGCGGGCTTTTTTGGGGGCGTAATCGCAGTATTAACCAAACGAAGCCCAGATAACCGTCGCCACCAGCAATGGACAAACGAATTTCACGTACACGGGCCACAACTTACCAAACCAGCCCTGCGTAAACTCCGGATAGCCCTGCTCCAGTTCCTTGACCTTAGCATTGCGGCTCCAGACCCAACCACCAAATAAACAGAAAAGCAACGCGGCCATCGGCTGCAGGTATTGCGTGGCAACGGTCGCTACTAGGCCGAACAGCTCTGCAAAGTGATACACGATCACCGTACTGAACAAGGCAATCAATCCCCCAAGTACCCAACTGGTGGCGCTGCGCTTGGTATTAAAGCGTTCACTGACCAACGCGACCGGACACTCCAGCATCGAAATGGATGAGGTCAACGCGGCTATCATCAGTAACACAAAAAACACCACAGAGAAAACTTGTCCCAGCAAGCCCAAACTGTCGAACATCAGCGGCAACACCGTGAAAACCAAGGTGTCTGAACTGAGCAGTGAGCCATCTTCAGCATAGATCTGCACACCTTTGTTCATCGCAACAAACATCGCAGGCATCACCACCAATCCGGCAATAAATGCCACTGCAGTGTCCACCAGAGTGACGTTCATGGCCATCTTAGGCAAGTTCTCTTTTTTACTCAGATAAGAACCATAAATCAGCATCGAACAACCGCCGATGGTCAACGAAAAAAATCCTTGTCCCATGGCAGCCAGAATCAGCTTCCGGTCCCAGATCTTGTTAAAGTCAGGCAGCAGATAATGCTGCAGACCTTCCATTGCGCCGCTTTGGGTCATGATGTAGACAAACAGAACCGCAAACAGGACAAACAGAGCCGGCATCAGGCGTGTGGACCATTTCTCAATGCCTTGCTTCACTCCGCCCTGAACAATCAGTATCGTCAGCACATAAAACGTGATAGTACCAAACAGGTTGCGCTCAATACTGAAGCCCTTCAACCAAGCCGTGAGGGTGTCCAGCCCCAGAATGTCCGTCACCGCGCCCAACATGAAACAGATCAGCCAGCCACCGACGATACTGTAAAACGCCAGCACAGCGCTCGGAACACTGAGGCCAATCCAGCCGACCAATCCCCCCAGCTTCTTACCCAGCGGATTCGACGTCAGCGAACGCATGCTGTCGACCGGGTTCGCCTGGCCAGAGCGGCCTATTGCCATCTCAACGACCAGCATCGGAAACGCCACAATGAGGATCAGAACCAGGTACACCAGCAGAAAGGCGCCACCACCATTGCTGGCGGCCTGCGTGGGAAACCCCCAGATATTACCAAGCCCGACAGCCGCACCCGCCGCTGCAAGAATAAAGCCCATCCGCGAACCAAAATGTTCACGCGGAGCGGAAGAAGATTGTTGAGGTGCCATACTACTCACATGTACCAATAAACTAGCTGACTAGTACAATATGGTACTCACGCTTCGTTCACAAGCTCATTGCTCAGCATTTGACCGGACTCTGGGCAATTGCTTTGTTCTCAAACTGTAAAATTATCAATACACAGAGCTGATACCCCGGGTATCAGCCATCAATATGATTTCGTGAAGTGCGCCGAAGCCGCACTGCAACTTGCATATCAAACAGACAACACTCGTGAGATCAGGCGAGAATTTATAAATTTATCATAGTATTACAATGACACGGTCGCTTTCTGACTTATTAGTTAAAGGTCTTGAACCTCGAAACAGATAAGGAGAAAATGATGCGTTCACCTCTACTCAGGACGGCTATCCTGACAGCGATTGGGCTCAGCGCCCCTGCGCTGGCCTACCAGTGCGATCCGTTGGCGGAATGGGACTCACAAAGCACTTATACATCGGGCGACGAAGTACAGAGAGCCGCTCAGGCGTTTCGCGCCAACTACTGGACTGCCGGGGATGATCCGCTGGCCCACTCTGGTGACTGGCAGGAGTGGCAAGCTCTGGGGCCATGTGATCAGAGTGATAATCAGGCACCGCAAGTGTCGCTCATCTCCCCGGTCAACAACGCGCAAATTCCACAAGGCAGTACTATCACGCTGAAAGCCAGTGCCGAAGACAGCGACGGCAGTATCAGTCATGTCGATTTTCAAATTGACGGTCAGACCGTCGCCACCGTCACTCAAGCGCCGTATCAGACGAGCTGGACAGCCACCCTGGGCGCTCAACAGGTGACAATTGTCGCTACTGACAATCAGGGTGCCACAACGACGCAAAGCACCACCATCCAAGTGACGCCGTCTGGAGACCTGATCCCGCCGACAATCTCACTGACCAGCCCTAGCGGCAGCGAATCCGTCAACGAAGGCAGCTCACTGACTCTCAGTGCCGAGGCCAGTGACAGTGACGGCAGCATCATTGATGTCACGTTCCTGATCGATGGCGCGCCCGTTGCGACCGTGACCTCATCACCATACCAATACCACTGGGCAGCTCAGGCGGGAGAACACACCTTCAGCGCCCGTGTGACGGACAATGATCAACAATCCACCAGCAGCAAAAGTGTCAACCTCACCATCGCCGGTGCCGGAAACGGTGGCTGCGCCGGTCTGCCGCTATACAGCGCAGGCACCAGTTACTCTGCCGGTGAACTGGTACAGAACAGCAATCAAAAATACCGCTGTGACATTGCTGGCTGGTGCTCATCGTCTTCTGCGTGGGCGTATGAACCGGGCAAAGGTGAATACTGGCAAGAAGCCTGGAGTGCTCAAGGCGCCTGCTCCGCGCCGCCGAGCGTGACATTAACCAGCCCGGCCCAAGGTCAGGTTTTTCTCGCCGGCAGCAACGTCACGCTCAATGCTGACGCCAGCGACAGTGACGGCAGCATTAGCAAGGTCGAGTTTTTTGCCAACAGCCAGTCATTGGGTAGTCTGGCTCAGCCGCCTTATCGTACCGGCTGGTCGGCGACAACATTAGGCTCCAACACGCTCAAAGCAGTGGCGACCGACAATGAAGGTAACCGCGCAGAAAGCAGCGTCACAGTGACCGTCAGCGATCAGGATTTAGTGGTCGCGCTGACCTCTCCCGCTTCCGGCCAGAACCTGGCGTTAGGTAAAGCCACCACCTTAAGTGCCGATGCCACATCACTGACAGGCAGCATCCGTCAGGTGGACTTTGTCGTCAACGGCGCTGTCGTAGGCACCGACACCAGTGCGCCGTATCAGTACAGCTGGACACCGGGCGCTGTCGGCGACTACACCATTGCCGCCGAAGCGATCGACAACAGCGGGCAGCACAGTTTGTCCGACGCGGCGTCGGTCAAAGTGGTGACGCAAGTCGAGAAAAAACACAAACTGATCGGTTACTGGCATAACTTCGTTAACGGAGCTGGCTGCCCTATGCCTTTGGCTGACATGTCGGATGCCTGGGATGTTATCGACATCGCCTTCGCCGAAAATGATCGCAACAGCACCGGCACGGTCCACTTTAACTTGTACTCAGGAGATATCCACAGCAGCTGTCCGGCGCTCAATCCTGCTCAGTTCAAGCAGCAGATGGCCGCGCTTCAGGCTAAAGGCAAAAAGTTTGTCCTGTCACTCGGGGGAGCGGAAGGTACCATTACGCTCAATACCGATGAAGATGAAGCGCATTTTGTCAGCAGCCTGACTCAGATTATTCAGGAGTGGGGGTTTGATGGTCTGGACGTGGATCTGGAAAGTGGCTCAAATCTGGTTCATGGCTCTCAGATTCAGGCCCGACTGGGTCGTGCGCTGTTGCAGATTGAGCAGAACATCGGTGGTGATATGTACCTGACGATGGCGCCAGAGCACCCATATGTTCAGGGCGGCTTTGTCGCTTACAGTGGCATCTGGGGCGCATACATTCCGGTGATCGATCAAGTTCGTGATACGCTCGATTTGCTGCATGTTCAGTTGTACAACAATGGCGGCTTGCCCAATCCGTATATGGCGGGCAGTGTGCCGGAAGGATCGGTCGATATGATGGTGGCACAATCAAAAATGCTGATCGAAGGCTTTGAGCTGGCAGACGGTAGCTTCTTTGCTCCACTGCGTGATGATCAGGTCGCCATAGGCTTACCATCCGGTCCAAGCTCTGCGAACTCGGGTCAAGCCCCGACTCAGAACATTCTGGATGCGCTCGACTGCCTGACAAAAGGCACCCAGTGCGATACGCTCACACCGGCATTCAACTACCCGAATTACGCTGGTGTCATGACCTGGTCGATCAACTGGGATCACCATGACGGTTACAATTTCTCCGGGCCCGTCGGAGACAAATTGACGCAGATGAATAACGCGCAGTAACACGCTCGACAAAGAAAAAGAGCGCCATGCGGCGCTCTTTTATCTGATATTTATCAGATGCTGAATACCTGATAATTCTTTAACTCGGGAACTTTTTCATGCAGTGACTGTTCCTGACTGGCCATATCATCCAGTGAATCACAGAACTCTTGTCCCTGCTTCTCCAACGTGGCCGAATGCTCTCTGACTTTCGACTCCACCTTGGCCTTAAGGGCATTCATGTTGTCCGCCAGTTCGGTCAGGTTCAACCCACCGTCTTCTTTCATCTTGCCGGACATGGCATTAAATGCGCTGGTAATGAACTCGTCATTAAAGACTTGCTTCGCACGTTCAAAATCCCGCGCCCACTCTGCGCTCATTTGCTCAAACGTTTCCGCCGGAATGATCAAATCACCGTCTTTGTAGTACCGCGCCTGTACATCGGCAAAAAAGCGCTGCATCGACGCTTTGACGTTATCAAATGAATTGGGCGCATCCAGACTGACCGCAATATCATCGATGATGCTGTTGGCCAGCTCCATGCCCTCACTCGCCAGTTGCTGAGCTTTTGGCAGGTAAGCACTCATGCTTTCGCGGTAACGGTTGATCGCCGCCTTCTGCTCCGGACTCAATGCGATCCACTGACCATCGATTTGCAGTGCGTCTTTTTCCAACACAGCCTTATCACCACTGGCTTGATGGATCTCGACTTTATCGCCGTCCAGATGAATCTCGTTTTTTATATCGACCCGGCACTGCGCCGCCATTGTACTGTGACTGACGAGCAAGGCGCCGATTAACATCAACTTCTTCATAACATTCCCTGCGGTGGTGTTTTCCGAAACCATAGCAAATATCAATAAATATCGTGTCAGGATACCGTCACGACTTGGTAACCAATCGTGTCCTCTCCCATACGAAACTCGATATCATCACCCTGATAAGTACCGTACAAGGCTTTCCCCAATGGCGCTTGAGGCGTCATCACTTTGACGGGTTCGCCCTGCCACTCAACTTCCAGTCCACCAGCACACGGTCCGATGAAGAAGCGGCTGATACGGCCGGCCTCATCCTCAAGCTCTACATACGCACTCATGGTGATCTTACCATCATCACAGTTACGCAGGCACAATTGGCGAAACTGACGCAATTCCTCTTCACAAGCTTGCACCCGCATGGCCTGGCCATGCGCCAGGTACGCGGCTTCGAGTGCCAGCGTATCGTATTTATGTTCAGGTACGGTTTCCTCGTCCGTTGCGGCGTCAATCGCGCGCTGCGTCGCAGAGCGGGCCACCTGCAGTTGCTCTTCCAACTGGGCCACTATTTTTTGCTGAAGATCGGATTTATTCATACTTTTCAGGTGCAATCTCTAAGGAGCTACAGCATAGAATCAGGTAGTATGGAGAGCAAGGCAAAGATGGAACGGAATAAGCAATGATTCAACAGACGTTAAAACGGGTATTCGGCTTTGAGCAGCTAAGGCCAGGACAAGAGCAAGTCATCAATACGCTCATGCGCGGTCAGTCTGCAGCAGCCATTTTTCCTACCGGCTCAGGCAAATCGCTCTGCTACCAGCTCCCGGCTCTGGAACTGCCGCACCTGACCCTGGTTATCTCCCCTTTACTCGCGCTGATGAAAGATCAACTGGCCTTTTTGCACAGCAAAGGAATTGCCGCCGCTTCGATCGACTCCTCTCAGGATCGCCAAACCACTCAGCAGGTGATGCAATCGGTGCGAAACGGCGACACTAAGATCCTGATGATTTCTGTCGAGCGCCTGAAGAATGAGCGCTTTCGTCAATTTATCTCACAAGTTCCCATCTCACTGCTGGTGGTAGACGAAGCTCACTGTATTTCCGAATGGGGGCACAACTTTCGTCCGGACTACCTCAAACTGCCTCACTACCAACAGATGCTCAACATTCCTCAGGTACTGTTGCTGACCGCCACCGCGACCCAAGACGTCATTACGGACATGCAGCGCAAATTTGCTCTCAGCCCTGATAACATTATCGTGACTGGCTTCTATCGTTCCAATCTGGATCTGACCATTCAGCCCTGCCAAGAAGAGCATAAGTTTCCAGCCCTGCTGCAGACCTTGGAAGCGGATCCACAGGCAGCCACCATTATTTACGTCACACTCCAAAACAGCGCCGAACAACTGGCTGAGTCGTTGCGACAATCGGGGATCGAGGCCGAAGCCTATCACGCAGGGCTGAAAGCCGATGTCCGTGAACGCCTCCAGCAACGTTTTATGCGCAGCGACATAGCCTGCATTGTGGCGACCATTGCTTTCGGTATGGGCGTCGACAAAGCGGACATACGCCGGGTAATCCATTTTGATCTGCCCAAATCAATCGAAAACTATTCGCAAGAGATTGGCCGGGCCGGTCGTGATGGCCAGCCGTCGCGCTGTTTGTTATTGGCCAATCAAAACGCCCTGCATGTTCTGGAAAATTTCGTCTTCGGTGATTCTCCGGATTTAGTGGCGATTCGTTTCGTCATTGAGCAGATCTATCAGCAACAAGATAACTGGGAAGTGGTGCTGCTGCGCCTGTCTCGCGACGCCAATATTCGCCAACTGCCGTTGAAAACCTTACTGGTTTATCTGGAACTGGCCGGCGTGATAGAACCCAAGTACAGCTATTTTGCCGAGTATCGGTTTAAGTTTCTCATTGACAAAGAGGCCATCATTCAGCGCTTTGAAGGCGAGCGGCGTCAGTTTACTCAAGCAGTGTTTGCGTCAGCGACTCAAGCGAGAGTCTGGTGTCAACTCGATTTTGAAGCGCTGTGGATGCAGTATCAGGGCGATCGTCAGCGCGCCATCGCGGCACTGGACTATTTTCACGAACAGGGGTGGATCGAACTCGAAAGCAAACAGATCACGGACGTCTATCAGGTGACGGATCGCTCTCAGGACATCACGCAACTCAGCGCCAACATGCACCAGTTGTTTCAAACCAAAGAGCAGCACGAAATCGAGCGCTTACATCAGTTACTCCACTTTTTTGAGTCGGATCGCTGCCTGAGTCACCGCTTGGCAGAATACTTTGCCGATCACAATGCCCCGCAACAATGCGGTCACTGCTCCGTTTGCCGTGGGCAACCAGCACAACTGCCCCGGGTCGCCACGGATGCACTCGACGCCACCCAGTTGCGTGCATGGTTGCAACCGTTTATCACGGCCAGTGACACGCCTTTGTCAGTCGAAGCACAAGCTCGTTATTTATGCGGTATCGCCACGCCGCTCAGCAGTCGTGTCAAAGCCAATAAAATGGCTGGGTTTGGCAAGCTGGAAAACGCTCCGTTTCGAGACGTCTGCGCCGCTATTCAAAAAAGCTCAGTTGCTTAGTCTGGAGCTCGGGTCTGAGCATCACGCTCAGACCGAGCAGGCGAATTTCACGTCCCTGCTGCCGCTTGAGGATATCGCGCAGCAGTACTTTGAAATACTCCCGTTCGAGTCGGTTATGGGTATGCTCAATGGTCGTTAACTGAAAATCGGCAAACTTAAGTTTGATCCCCTGCTTGCTGATCAGCTTCTCCGGACTGACTTTCTCCAGACGCCTCTCCAGTTCGGGAAACAGCTTTTCTTCAATGACCTGCCAGCACTGATCGTAACTGACGATGTTCTCGGCAAACGTCCGCTCAACACCGACCGACTTCCGTTCACGCGCCACCACCACCTCGCGATCGTCAATGCCATGGCTACGCTTCCACAACGACTGACCGAGACGCCCAAATCGCCGCAGCAGCTCACGATAGTCAGCCTGTTTGATGTCTTCACACAGGTAGTAACCCGCCGCATGCAGTTTTTCCAGCGTCACTTTGCCAACACCCGGTATTTTTTCGAGGGGCAGTTTGTCCACCACTTGCTGAACCTGATCCGGCGGAATGACCGTCTGGCCGTTGGGTTTGTTGAGATCCGAGGCTACCTTGGCCAGAAACTTAATCGGCGCAACCCCGGCCGAGGCCGTCAATTGCAGCTCGGTCCAGATATCTTGACGGATAGCTTCCGCAATCAACGTCGCAGAGCCGTGACAAAGCGAGCACTCACTGACATCCAGGAAAGCTTCATCCAAAGATAAGGGCTCTATTTTATCGGTGTAGCGGGCAAAGATCGCCCGAATATGTGCCGAGACCTGTTTGTAGACCTCCATGCGCCCAGGCACCACCAGTAACTGAGGGCAGAGTTTGAGCGCCCGCGCAGTCGGCATCGCAGAACGAACACCAAAACGCCGAGCCTCATAGTTACAGGTGCTGATCACACCGCGCTGCTTTTCGTGCCCCCCAACCGCCAGAGGCCGGTTGCGATAATGAGGGTTATCGCGCATTTCTACCGCGGCAAAAAAACAGTCCATATCAATATGGATGATTTTACGTGCTGTTTTTTCCACCTGAGCCTCTGCTTGATACTGTATACAAAAACAGTATAACACTAAGCCGTCAGAGATGGGTAGTCAGCCGGTTGTCCGGCAGGCAGGCATAAAAAAGCCCGGTCAATACCGGGCTAGTGTGTATACCATCCAGATCAGGCGATGCGGTCTTTTTCCCACGCAGCCAGCTTTTCTGCTCGAACCGCCTCACGGGCTTCGCGTTTTTTGCGCGCGTCGCAAGGCTCAGGGCAGTTACAAACCTTCTCGATACCGACGGCACCTAAACCACCGCAGCTGCCGCGTACGACTTTTTTCTGGAAGATGTATCCTACGGCCATCGCTGCGATGACCATCAGGAATACGGCAAATGTTGTCAGATAAACCGCCATTAGCTACCTCAGTGTCATTAGTTTTTCTTCGTCACGTACTGCGCAAACGTGTCAGAAGCGTACTCTTTAAAGCCATCTTCAGTTTTGACAATCAGCAGTACCGGAAGTTTTTCTTTGTTTGCCAGAGCAATCGATTCTTCTTCGCCCATTACAGAGAAAGTGGTTGCATACGCATCGGCCGTCATGCTCTGTGGGCTGATCACGGTTACCGATACTACGTGGTTTGCGATCGGCTTTCCAGTACGTGGATTAATCAAATGTGAATAACGTACGCCGTTTTCTTCGAAGTAGTTACGATAGTCCCCGGATGTGGCAATCCCATTATCACCAACCTGGATGATATCCTGTACGGCACGCTCGTTGGACAACGGTTTCTCAATGGCGATGCGCCAACCGACATTTTCCAGGTTAGTCCCTTTGACGCGCAATTCGCCCCCGACATCAACCATGTAGTCGACAACGCCCAGCTCCTGCAGATACTCAGCAACAACATCTACACCATAACCTTTGGCAATCGACGACAGGTCCACATACAGACCCGGGATTTGTTTGACCAGTTTGTTGTCGTCCGTCACCGACAGATTCTGGTAACCGATCTCCGCGCGGCGTTCAGCCAGATCCTGCTCACTTGGCGTCTGCTCCGGACGCGCTTCTGGGCCAAAGCTCCACAAATTCACCAATGGTCCTACCGTGACGTCATACGCGCCTTTCGACAATTCAGAAATGCGCAGTGCTTCACGCACCACTTTGGCGGTTGCAGCCGACACCTGGAAGGGTTCGCTACTCTTGTGCTGGTTAAAACGGCTCAGCTCAGAGTCCGGACGATAGGTCGACATCTGATCATTGACCAGCTCCAGTCGTTTATCGATCTCTGCCTGTACATCCGCTGACACGGGTAAGCCCGGTTGAGTAATGTACTTAATCGAGTAATAGGTTCCCATGGTACTGCCACTCAGGTGTACCTGTTCGCGTTTGTCACCACAACCCGCCAAGGATAAGACAATGGCCATCAGAGCCATTACTCGCATGAAGAGATGTTTCATTGTTACTCCTAAACTCACACTCATTGTTTTTTGTCGTGAGACTGCCGTTAATAACCAATCTTCACCACAAAAAACAGCTGCCGTTATTGCTTGTTCAGCATCTGGCACGAAAAATGGCTGACCATTTACATGGTCAGCCATTGATGCTGTCACGGTGGGGCTAATTAGCCACCGAAATCATCCAGCAGGATGTTTTCGTCTTCCACGCCCAGATCTTTCAGCATGCCGATCACGGCTGCGTTCATCATAGGTGGACCACACATGTAGTATTCACAGTCTTCCGGTGCTTCGTGATCACGCAGGTAGTTCTCGTACAGAACGTTATGAATGAAGCCGGTGTAACCATCCCAGTTATCTTCTGGAAGTGGATCAGACAGAGCACAATGCCATACGAAGTTGTCATTCTCAGCCGCCAGGCCATCGAAATCTTCGACGTAGAACATTTCACGCTTAGAGCGCGCACCATACCAGAAAGACATCTTACGCTTAGAATGCAGACGCTTCAGTTGGTCGAAAATGTGCGAACGCATTGGCGCCATACCCGCACCACCACCGATGAAGACCATCTCTGCATCCGTATCTTTCGCGAAGAACTCACCAAACGGACCTGAGATTGTACACTTGTCGCCTTCTTTCAGAGACCAGATGTACGATGACATGATGCCAGGTGCAACGTTTGGATTGTTTGGCGGCGGAGTCGCGATACGCACGTTCAGCATGATGATGCCGTGCTCTTCTGGGTAGTTCGCCATTGAGTAAGCACGGATCGTTTCTTCGTTCACTTTTGACTCGTAGCGGAACAGGTTGAACTTCTCCCAGTCCTCACGGTATTCCTCAGGAATATCGTAATCCGCGTATTTCACGTGGTGAGCCGGCGCTTCAATCTGGATGTAACCACCAGCACGGAAAGGTACTGACTCGCCATCTGGAATTTGCAGCTTGAGCTCTTTGATGAATGTTGCCTTGTTATCGTTAGAGATAACGGTACATTCCCACTTCTTAACACCAAAGATTTCTTCTGGAAGCTCGATGTCCATGTCAGTTTTCACTGCCACCTGACACGCCAGACGCTCACCTTCACGCGCTTCACCTTTAGTGATGTGATCCAGTTCGGTCGGCAGAATGTCACCACCACCAGATTTAATTTTTACGCGACACTGGCCACATGAGCCACCGCCACCACAAGCAGAAGATACGAATACGCCAGCACCGGCCAGTGCACTCAGTAGCTTGCCACCTGGTTGTGTAACGATCGCTTTATCAGCATCACCGTTCACAGAAATTGTAATGTCACCTGTTGGTACCAGCTTCGACTTGGCGAACAGAATCACCAGTACTAGCGCCAGTACGATCAGAGTAAACATCACGACACCAAGAATAATGTCCATTGACTATTCCTTAATTGTTGCGGTTTACCCGACTTACAGTTGAACACCAGAGAAAGACATGAAGCCTAACGCCATAAGACCTACAGTGATGAACGTGATACCTAGACCACGCAGACCTGGAGGAACGTCTGAGTACTTCATCTTCTCACGGATACCTGCAAGAGCAACGATTGCCAGCATCCAACCCATACCAGAGCCGAAACCGTACACGACAGATTCAGCAAAGTTATAGTCACGCTGTACCATGAAAGACACACCACCGAAGATCGCACAGTTAACTGTGATCAGCGGCAGGAAGATGCCCAGCGCGTTGTACAGAGGCGGGAAGAAACGGTCAAGCACCATCTCCAGAATCTGTACCAATGCGGCGATAACACCGATGAACGTAATGAAGTTCAGGAAGCTGAGGTCCACACCTTCAACTAACGCATTTTCTTTCAACACCAGGTTGTAAACCAGGTTGTTTACTGGTACCGCGATGGTCAGAACCACCACAACCGCAACACCCAGGCCAAATGCTGTCTTAACTTTCTTAGATACGGCCAGGAAAGTACACATACCCAGGAAGAAAGACAAAGCCATGTTTTCGATGAAAATCGATTTAACTAGCAGGCTAATGTAATGTTCCATGACAACCTTACTCCTTCGCTTCTACTTGTTCTGGTTTGAACACACGGATGACCCAGATTAGGAAGCCGATCAGGAAGAATGCAGATGGTGCCAGAAGCATCAGGCCGTTTGGCTGATACCAACCACCATTGTTCACCAGTGGAAGCACTTCCATACCGAACAGTTTGCCGCTGCCCAGCAGTTCACGGAAGAAGCCGACAGTGATCAGAACAAAACCGTAACCCAGACCGTTTCCAATACCGTCGATCAGCGATGGAATCGGTGCAGATTTCATTGCGAATGCTTCTGCACGGCCCATTACGATACAGTTAGTAATGATCAGACCTACGAATACCGATAGCTGTTTAGAGATATCGTATAAGTAAGCTTTCAGGATTTGGTCTACCACGATAACCAGTGATGCGATGATCGCCATCTGAACGATGATACGCACGCTGTTTGGAATGTGGTGACGGATCAGAGAAACAGAGAAGTTAGACAGAGCAGTTACAAACGTTACCGCCAGAGTCATTACAAACGCTGTCTCCAGTTTTGTGGTTACTGCAAGAGCAGAACATACACCAAGAACCTGCAGCGCAATCGGGTTGTTATCCAACACCGGCGCCAGAATGCTCTTTTTAATGTTTTGTGCACTAGCCATTAGTTCAGACCTCCGTCACGAACTTTTGCTAGGAATGGACCAAAGCCCATGTCACCTAACCAGAAGTCAAATGTGTGTTGTACGCCGTTACTGGTCAGTGTTGCACCAGACAGGCCGTCAACACCGTGCTCAGAACCTTGAGGAGCACCACCTTTAACGACTTTGATAGCCGGTTTGTGGTTCTCGTCGAAGAGCTTCTTGCCGACCCATTGTGCTGTCCAGGTCGGATTTTCCACTTCACCACCCAGTCCAGGAGTTTCACCCTGTTCGTAGTAAGTGATACCGGCAACTGTGTTACCGTCGGTTTCTACTGCCACAAATGCGTACATCATTGACCATAGACCATTACCGTGTACCGGAATGATTACGCGAGACACCTGTTCACCGTTTTTCACCAGGTAAACAATACCGGTGTCAGCACGACGAATGATTTTCGCTTCGTCTTCATCCGCTGCCAGTTTCACTGACGTTGCTGGATTCTTAGATGCACTACGTTGATCGTAGTTTGCTGCCGTTGAACCGTCTTCCGCTTTTTCAACGAACTCGCCAGTTTTGAAATCAACCAGACGAGGTTCAATATACTCAGCGAATAGTTCAGGTACGCTCTTACCGTCGGCTTGGATACCCGCAACATCAACGATCTTGCTTTGCTTATCCAGAACTGCGTTAGCTTTCTGTTGGCTACGCAGACCTACCGCCGCTGTCGATACGATGATTGAGCACACCAAGCTCAATGCGATAACAACAAACAGCGTCTTTTTAATGCTATCGTTATTACTTGCCATAGCGCGCTAGTCTCCGTTTGATGTTCTTTTCAATAACCACATGATCGAACAGAGGTGCAAACAGGTTCGCGAACAGAATCGCCAGCATCATACCCTCTGGGTACGCTGGGTTAACCACACGAATCATGACACACATTGCACCGATCAAGGCGCCATAAGCCCACTTACCTTTGTTAGTGAACGACGCTGAAACCGGGTCCGTTGCCATAAACAGCATACCGAACGCAAAACCACCCAGCACCAGGTGCCAGTACCACAGCATACCGAACATCGGGTTGGTGTCAGAGCCCACAACGTTAAACAACGTTGAAGCCACGATCATACCGATCATCACACCCGCAATAATGCGCCATGAAGCGATGCCCATGTAGACGATTAACGCTGCACCAATCAACAGAGCCAGTGTAGACACTTCACCAATCGAACCTGGGATGTTACCGATAAACGCATCCATCCAAGTGATTGGAGAACCTGTGACTGTGTTGATCAGAGCGCCGCTGCCACCTTGTGCCCATTGGCTTAGCGCAGTTGCGCCAGAGAAGCCGTCAGCCGCAGTCCAGACCGTATCGCCTGAAATCTGCGCAGGGTATGCGAAGAACAGGAAGGCACGACCTGCCAGAGCAGGGTTAAGGAAGTTACGTCCCGTACCGCCGAAGATCTCTTTTGCAACAACCACACCGAAGGTAATACCCAGTGCTGCTTGCCAGAGTGGCAGTGTTGGTGGAACGATCAGAGCGAACAGGATCGAAGTGACGAAGAAACCTTCGTTGACTTCGTGCTTGCGCACCATACAGAACAGAACTTCCCAGAAACCACCAACGATAAACACCGTCGCGTAGATCGGCAGGAAGTATGTGGCACCCAGCAACATCTTGCTGCCCCAACCTGCATCGGCAGAAATGGCTCCGCCCAGCATTTCGGTCAGCCAGTAGTGCCAGTTGCCGTTGATCACATCAGCCAGATCCTGACCTGAGTGCAGGTGAGTCAGTGCTGCAATCGCTTGGCCACCCGCGTTGTACATACCCCAGAACATTGCCGGGAATACCGCGAACCAAACCATGATCATGATACGTTTCAGGTCAACGCTATCACGAACGTGTGAGCTGCGTTTTGTAACCAGACCAGGCGTATAGAAAACCGTTGCAACGGCTTCGTACAGCGCAAACCACTTCTCGTGTTTGCCGCCTGGTTCAAAATGGTGCTCAATGTCTTCAAGAAACTTTTTAAGGCCCATGAAAATTACCCTTCCTTCTCAATCTTATCCAGGCATTCACGCAGCAGTTGACCGTACTCGTATTTGCCAGGACATACAAAGGTGCACAATGCTAGATCTTCTTCATCCAGTTCCAGAGCACCCAGACGTTGAGCACTGTCTGAATCGCCGGCACATAGATCACGAAGTAGCAAAGTAGGTTCCATATCCAGTGGCATCACACGTTCGTAGTTGCCAATTGGAACCATTGAGCGGTCACTACCATTGGTCGACGTTGTCATATTGAACAACTGACCTTTGAACAGGTGACCCAGGTAAGCACGGGTTACAGAGAACTTGTTTTTACCAGGCATTGCCCAGCCAAGCAGCTCTTTGTCACGACCTTCGCGAAGAACAGAAACCTGAACGTGGTAACGCCCCAGGTAAGCATGAGGACCCGTTGCTTTTACACCACTCAGTACAGAACCAGAGATAATACGAACTTCGCCAGGCATCAGTTCATTATCTGTCAGCTCTTCCAGACTCGCACCAATCAGGGTACGAACCAGACGAGGGTTATTGACAACCGGACCAGCCAGAGACACAACACGCTCGGCGTGCAACTCACCCGTCAGGAACAATTTACCGACAGCGATAACGTCCTGATAGTTGATGCTCCACGCAACATTGTCTGCATTAACCGGGAACAGGTAATGCATGTGTGTGCCTGCAAGACCTGCAGGGTGAGGGCCATCAAAAACGTGTTCTTCAACATTTGACTGTGAAGAGCGAGGTAGGCTGTTGCCTTTCTTACAAACGTAAACCTTGCCTTCTGTCAATGCCGACAGAATGTCCAGACCAGCGACAAACGCCTCTGACTGTTCGTTGATGATGAGTTCAGGATTCGCTGCCAGTGGATTGGTATCCATTGCCGTAACGAAGATTGCCTGAGTTGAAGACTCGATTGCCGGAACCTTGCTGAAAGGACGAGTACGTAAAGCGGTCCACAGACCAGAGTCGACCAGCTGAGTCTTAATCGCTTCGCGATCCAGACCGGCCAGTTGGCTGGCTTCAAACTTATCGAATGTTACCTGCTCATCACCTGCCACTTCGATCACTACGGATTGAAGGACACGTTTTGCGCCACGGTTAACTTCGATCACTTTACCGCTTGCTGGAGAAGTAAACTTCACACCTGGGTTCTTCTTGTCTTCAAAAAGAACTTGGGCTTTTTTCACTTCATCGCCTACGCGAACATGCATAGTAGGACGCATGCCAACGTACTCTTCGCCAAGCAAGGCGACTTTAGTGATGGCTTTGCCATCATTAATCACCTGGGATGGAGTTCCTGCGATAGGAAGATCCAAACCCTTCTTTATTGTAATCATACGCACTTGCACTACTTTTATCGGGAAAAAGATTCTTTTGATTGCGTAACTTTTAGACACGACATCAGTGTCCGGTTTTGGCATCGTTTCAAACGCCAAAATCGCAACATCCTATTAAAAACCTCGTCACAGAAAATACGCGAGATTTATCAGGTGCGATAGTTTAGCATTTTTTGGGAACTTGATGCCATGACCAATAAATGGATTCGACGCGATATTTCCAAGGAATTGAGTTTAAAAGGCTAAAGAATAGTCATAACTTTGAAGCGACGCACAAACCTAAAATATCACACCCACTTTAGGGTTATTCATGCATTCACAAGATGAAACAAACGTAAATAAACGTTTCATTTCATTAATTTGTTGTCACTCTGTTAACAAATCAATGGACAAAAAAGGAGCTGACGCTCCTTGTTGATTAACGCTTATCGCCGCCCATACACATCGGGCTGTCTGGCGCACTTTCTTGCTGCGCTTTCCACTCTTCAGGCGTGTAAGTATGCATCGACAACGCGTGCACACTGCCAGCCAACTCTTCGGCCAAAAGTTCATTAATCTGGCGGTGTCTTGCCAAAAGTCGCTGGCCTTCAAACGCACTGCTGACCACCACCACTTTAAAATGACTTTCAGAGCCAGGCGGGACGTTATGCATGTAACTCTCATTATCAACCCGCAGATAATCCGGGTTAAGCGCATTATGGATTTTAGATTCAATAGCTTGTTGGATCATATTTCTTCCTGACTTACCCATTCAGGGTATCAATGGAACGACGGATTGCGTCGGTTACTGAACAACATTTTACCTCCGCCTAAACGGGATAGGAAGGTTTTAGTTTCCTGATGGATTGCCATTTGCGACAATAGCGTCAAAGCAAAAATCTGCCACGGCAACTATGAAAACTGAACTTTCGCTTTTCGAGCGGACATTAACCCTGCACCGCTTTCCAAAGCGAGCCAACGAAACCCTACAAGCCTGGGACGCCGGCGACGAATACCTGATCCAACATGTCGAGGCATTGGCTCTGCCTGCCGGCCACCACATCGTTATTCTGAACGACCATTTCGGCGCCCTATCCTGCTGGTTCGCGCAACATTATCGCGTCACGATGATGAGCGATTCTTTCATTGCGCATCAGGCCACACAACACAACCTGACGGCCAATCAGAGTGGAACCGTGACATTCGCCACCAGCATGGATGCCATTCCTGCCGACGCCGATCTGGTGCTGATGCAAATCCCAAAAAGTAATCGCCATCTGGTATGGCAGTTGCGTCAGCTCCGCCAGGCTCTGCCGGACCATGTGCCGATCATTGGCGTGAATAAAGCACGGGAAATTCATACTTCCACATTGAAGCTGTTTGAGCAGCACCTGGGACAAACGACAACGTCTCTGGCGTGGAAAAAACATCGCCTGGTGTTCTCCCAAGCCAATGCTGAGCACTGCCCTGCCGTAGAACAAGACATCACGTGGGCTGTCGAAGGCGAGTCAATTCAGCTTAAAAACCGCGCGAACGTCTATTCGGGAGAAAGTCTCGATCTGGGCGCACGCTTCATGCTGAAGCACCTGCCAAAAGACGACAAACTGGAACGTATCATTGACCTCGGCTGTGGCAATGGCGTGCTGTCAGTCAAACTGGGGCAGTTGAACCCGAATGCACGCCTGGTCTGCGTCGATGAGAGTTTTATGGCCGTGGCCTCTGCCCAGCAAAACCTCTTGGACAACCTTGGCCCGGAACGTCATGTCGATTGCTTCGCAAATAACTGTCTGGACGGGTTTGATCCTGCTTCCGCATCACTGGTCGTGTGTAATCCGCCATTTCATCAACAACTGGCGATCACCGACCACATCGCCTGGCAAATGTTCTGTGATGCAAAGCATGTTCTCACACAAGGTGGCCAATTATTGGTGATCGGCAATCGCCACCTCGGCTACGATGGTAAGTTAACGAGATTGTTTGGCCGAGCTCAGGTAAAAACCGTGGCAGCCAATAATAAATTTGTTATTTTACAGGCAACTAAATCGTGAATAAAAAGGATATATCCATGAGAAAACTGGTTCTGGCAGCGTCAATGGCCCTTCTCACCGCTTGTGCTGCTCCTCAACAGGAACAAATCAACTTTTTGCCAAAAGCCACGCTGAGCAACAGTGACCTCGTGAAAGGCGCCACCTATAACCTGTCGAGCAAAGACGTTCGCTCCGCTCAATACGTGGCACTGGTCGACAGTGGCCGTTCACACATCGAACCGATTCATTCGAAGCAGAATGTGCGGATCGCCGTAGAAACGGCTCTGGCGGACCAACTGGCTTCACAAGGTTTCAGAACATCAGTGAACAGCGAAAACGTCATTGAGATCGAAATCCAGGAAGCGCTGGTGAACGTCAAGCACTCGGTCATGTCGAACGACATGGATGCCAAAGTCGTGCTGGAAGTCACCGCAGAGACCCCTCAGGGCAAACTGGTCAAGACGTATACAGGCACGGCACAGCGTTCCGGTACATTGAGCGCCTCCAACCAGGAAATTGAAACCGTTCTTAACGATACCGTGAACTTAGTGCTGAAAGAGATCTCTAACGACCGAGAACTCAAACAATACATGCAGGAGCGTTTTTAATGCTGAAACAATGGGTTGCCACTACGCTGGCTCTGATCAGTTGCGGTGCGTTCGCCGGGCCTAAGGTGGAGTTTGATACCACCCTGGGCTCATTTACGGTTGAACTCAATCAGGAGAAAGCGCCGGTAACGGTCGCGAACTTCGTTAAATATGTTGAAGATGGCAGCTACGTAGGCAGTCAGTTTCATCGTATTATCCCGGGATTTATGGCTCAGGGTGGCGGCTTTGACCAAGAAATGAATCGCCTGCCAACCTACGCGCCGATAAAAAATGAAGCATCGAATGGTCTGAAAAATGATCGTGCTACGCTGGCGATGGCCCGTACTAATGATCCAAACTCGGCCACCCGCCAGTTTTTCATCAATCTGGTCGACAACGATTTCCTCAACTACGCGCAGCGCCCACCTGGCTACGCGGTCTTTGGTGAAGTCACCCAAGGTTTTGATGTCGTCGAGAAAATGGCTCAGCAACCGACCCGCTCTTCCGGCCGGATGCAGGATGTTCCCGTTACACCGATCGTGATCACCAAAGCCACTCTGATTAAATAATCCATCCGGCTCTGAGCGCTCCTGCTCAGAGCCTTTCTCACCATTTAGCAGGACTCCGAGTTTTATGTCATCAGATTCGTCTTCACTTACCTGGATGGGTACGGTCCGCAGTTACCTGGATAAACGCTTGTTGTGGGTGTTTATGCTGGGATGTTCCAGTGGCTTTCCCTGGGTCCTTATCGGCTCCAATATGACAGGCTGGCTGAAAGACGCAGGAATGACACGCGCCGCAATCGGCTATTTTGGCAGTGTCTTTGCTGTCTATGCGATTAACTTCCTTTGGGCTCCCTTGGTGGATCGGGTAAAACTGCCAATATTGCACAAGGCACTGGGACAACGCAGAAGCTGGGTACTGTTGTGTCAGATGGTCGTATTGGTGTGCACTCTACTGATCGCCGGCGTCAATCCTGCCACTCAAATTGTTCTGACATCGATGCTGGCTCTGGGAATCGCGATTGCATCGGCCACTCAGGATATCGCCATTGATGCCTTCCGGATTGATACTTTTCCTAAGTCGCAAGCCAGCAAACTGCCACAGGCATCGGCTATGGCAGTGATCGGTTGGTGGACCGGTTATTCTCTGCCGGGTTATGTGGCTTTTATCAACGCTGACTCGATAGGCTGGAACGGGGTGTACTACGGCATGGCCTTGATCGTCGGCCTGTTGATGTTGTTTACTCTGCTGGTTGGCGAACCAGTTACCCAGCGGGAACAACTTCAGGCGCAGGCGGAAGAGCGCCACAATGCCCTGGTCGGATCTCGTGTTGTCGCCTGGCTGACGGTAACCGTGCTGGAACCGTTTATGGACTTTTTCCGGCGCAATGGCACCCGGGTCGCAATCACCATTTTATTGTTCGTCTTCCTGTTTAAAATTGGGGAAGCGTTTCTTGGCCGCATGTCGATTGCTTTTTATAAAGAGGTCGGTTTCAGCAATGAACAGATAGGTTATTACTCCAAACTGATCGGTTGGGGCGCCACCATGCTGTTTACGCTGATCGGCAGTATGGTCAATGTCCGTTTCGGCATCGTGAAAGGGTTGATGATCGGTGGCACAGCAATGGCTGCAAGTAACCTGATGTTTGCCTGGATTGCCGAAGTCGGTCCTAATGAGCAGCTGTTCTTGGCGACTATCTTCGTCGATAACTTTACCACAGCCTTCTCAACCGTAGCGTTTGTGTCTTTCCTGACGGTGCTGACCGGACAAGCGTTCTCCGCAACACAATACGCTCTGCTGGCATCACTGGGCAACTTTGGACGCACCACTCTGGCGTCTTTCAGTGGCGAACTGGCCGATTACCTCAATAACTGGTCACTGTTTTTTGTGCTCACGGCCCTGATGGTGATCCCAAGCCTGATCATGTTGTATTCGCTTCGCCACTATTTCACCGATTTACTCAATAAAGCGCATCGTCACGACGAGAATTAGACCAGCCTCAAACGATAAAAAAAAGGGATGCTCTGCATCCCTTTTTCATCATGTTATGGGTAAAGCCCCTTGCCAAATAAATTGAAGATCCTCGCGACACCCTGAGTGAAGAGCATAGGCTCGGTCAGCACCGTCATACACAGGCAATCTTCCCCGGTACGTGTAAACGGGCTGTGACGAACCGACGCGTCACGGGTCATGAAATCGCCGGCTTCGTAATGTCCGTCTTCGTCACTAAAGCCGCCGTGCAGCACTAAAGTGGACTCCAGCCCCTTGTGCGTGTGTTGCGGGATGTGGACATCTTCAGCGATGTACATCAGATTGACCCGCACATTGTCCTCGCCCAAATCCATGGCCGCGCTGTACACCTTACCGCCATAACTGCGCCACTCACCAATCTGTCGTACATGCTTGCTCAGCGTACCAGGCAGACGAAATTGCTTACCGTTCACTTCTAACACAGCTGCTGGCGGCGCTTGCACCGCTTTGGGTTGAATAGGATCCAAAGCCACGATGGCCTCGAACATTCCGGCAAATTCCTCACTGCCGTTGGCCACCAGCGTTGCCGGCCCGTTCATTACAGCCTGAGCGCATTCCCGCTCTTTGACTGCAACTAACGCTCTGCAACGACTGCATGACTCAAGGTGCGTCGCCACTGCCAGTCCATGAACCGCATCGATTGAACCAGCTGCATACGCATCTAAAAGATGTTGTTCCGGATGATAACTCATAACTGCCCCGCTTCTATTGAGTGTCGTAATTTTTCCACGGCCAGACGCAATCTGGACTTCACGGTTCCGAGAGGAATATTGAACATGTCGGCCACCTGCTGATGAGGTAGGTCTTCTAAATACACCGCCCTCACCACGGCTTGTTGCGCTTCGGGCAACAAATCAAGAAACTTGACCACCTGCTCTTTCAACATGTCATGCTCCGGCGCATAATGCTCCACCAAATCTGGCGGACAGTAGTCGGCGGGCCAGATATCTTCGGAATGAATGTGCAATTCCCGCCCTTTCTGCTTACGCAGTAAATCAAAGCACAGGTTTCGGGCTATGGTGTAAATCCAGGTCGATAATGAACTTTTACGACCATCGAATAAATGTGATTTCTGCCATACCGTCGTCAACGTTTCCTGCACCATTTCTAGCGCCACCTGTTCGTTGCCAATGTGCTTATAAGCAAACTGCTTTAACCGCGGTGAAAAGTGAGTAAAAACCTGTGCAAACGCGCACTTGTCACGTTGTTTGACGCGGTTCATACATTCTTCCCACTCCGCGCGGGTCATATCCTGGGAACTGGTTTGACTCATGTGCTTCCCTATCCCTTAACACTCAGAGTTAGACTGAGCGTGATTGTGTCCGTATTTCACTGACTTCGTTGCCTAGTTTACGTTTAACCATCACGTTGCGATCACAACGGCGTGTAACATTTACGGCCACCCTGCAGTCTTCTAATTATAGTGACTGCGTCCACACACACCATTCTAGGAAGACCATTTACTTTGCGTCGTCACACTGCCCTCAATTGCCATGCTCAAAAAGTGCATAGCCGCGCTACAGTCCCGTTGCCCGGCCAACTGTTCCATCTGCGTGCATTCCAGTGGCAATATCTCCAACCAGCGTTGGCTGACCCAGCTTGCATCATCAAAAAAACAGTGCGAGTACAAGTCGCCTATCTGGGGGAACTGCCGATAAACAAATTGGAGCTGTTCACTGATATATTGTTGTGATCGTTCGATTTTCTGCTGAGACCAGTTGTCCAGCCAACGCACGTGGGCTTTGCGCAATCCATCAAACTCGGCTGCAACACGCTCAACCACAAAGCGCTGAGTTCCGGACACGGTAATCCCCAGCAACCCGTCGTCTAATGTTTCGAAGTCAACGATTTTTACGTAAGTACCAATCGACGACACGTTACCCGGTGCCAGACCGGCGTCACTGTCCAGCAGACAGATACCAAACCCACTGTTTTGTCGCGAACACTCAGCAACTAAACGCTTATAACGTGGCTCAAAGATACGCAAACTCATTTTACCTTCGGGCAACACCATTGAACTCAGCGGAAACAACTTAATTTCGTTCATCTACACATTCCTTTTAGCTGGCACCCCTTATTACGCAAGGGGTGCCAGCCCGATCACTAACGAAAAATGTTGGTTTAACGATAAGCATAAAAAAACCTAAAAATCGCCAAGCAAACGATCAAGATCACACATAAAATGAAAAGCCATGCAACACAAAATAAGTTCCGTGAAATAAAACGAAGTTGAGATCTTCGTCACTAATTTTGTTTGGTTTTGCACTGGGTATCACTTTCAATTGAGATTTTTATCGCTATCATTCCCGCCATCTGGAAGCACGGCAATCAGATCGTGTATCCAAAAAACAAACAAACCTATAGAGAGTCCCCTTATGCGTAAATCACTTTTAGCTCTTAGCTTGTTAGCAGCGACTTCCGCGCCAGCTCTGGCCGCTGACTACTCAGATGGCGATATCCACAAAAACGATTACAAGTGGATGCAGTTTAACTACATGTACTCAATCGATGAGATGCCTCGCGTAAAAGGCGCTGACGACAACGCCCACGATTACCTGGAAATGGAATTTGGCGGTCGCTCAGGAATCTTCGATCTATACGGTTACGTTGATGTATTTAACCTAGCGACTAAAGACAATCAGGATAAGTCCATCGAGAACGGCGCTCCTGACAAAATGTTCATGAAATTTGCACCGCGTGTTTCTCTGGACGCAGTCACTGGTAAAGACCTGTCTTTCGGTCCTGTACAAGAGCTGTACTTTGCAACTCTGTACAACTGGGGTGGTAACAATGGCGGTGTAAACAACTCTTTCTGGGGTCTGGGTTCTGATGTGAACGTACCTTGGCTGGGTAAAGTTGGCCTGAACGTGTACAGCCTTTACGACATCAACAAAAAAGACTGGAACGGTTTCCAAATCTCGACCAACTGGTTCAAACCATTCTACTTCTTCGAGAACGGTTCATTCATTTCTTACCAAGGTTACATCGATTACCAATTCGGTATGGATGATGATGCAGGTAACAAGTTTGGCACGACATCCTCTAACGGTGGCGTAATGTTTAACGGTATCTACTGGCACTCTGAGCGTTTTGCTGTTGGTTACGGCCTGAAAGCATACAAAGACGTTTACGGCGTGAAAGACGGTCTGGACATCGGTAACGGCCTAGAGCTTGAATCAACTGGTTTCAGCCACTATCTGGCAGTAACCTACAAGTTCTAATCAGAACTCTGCTTTTAAAAATGGCGCCGGATGGCGCCATTTTTGTTTGCTTTCCTGAGACAGGACATTATCCTTGCTCCCATTCGCAACAACCGTGGGAAGCAGGATGAATATTGTGGTTGTCGGCCCAGGTGCCATCGGCTCGTTATGGGCCTGTCATCTGGCTCTGGCCGGGCACAACGTGTCGCTATGGAGTCGCCAACACGTGACTTCAATTAATCTGGCACTGGGTAAGACATCAAGCCTCTCCTTTGCCAATCATCAGCGCTCTGCATTAACCAAAGCGGATATGCTGCTGGTTACAGTCAAAGCCTGGCAGGTTGACGCGGCCATACGGCCTTTGATTCCCCATCTCGACCCTCGCACAATATTGCTGTTTTGTCACAACGGGATGGGCGCGCTTGACCAACTGGCGCCAACGCTCTCCTCGCATCCGATGGTTCTGGCCACCACGACGCACGGCGCATTCAAACCAACCCCGAATCAGGTGAATCACACCGGCCTGGGTCACACGCAACTGGGGGCTTACAACACGCAGGGACAGCAGTGTCAGTTCCTGACCGACGTTCTGCACCACGCACTCCCAGACGTGCAATGGAATGAGCATATCCAGTCCGCGCTGTGGCACAAACTGGCGATCAACTGCGCCATTAACCCGTTGACCGCGTTACATCAGTGTCGCAATGGTGATTTAGCAGACCCGCAATTTCAGGCACCACTGGAGGCCATCATCGACGAGTTAGTTCAGGTGATGCACGCTGAATCCATCGATGTATCCAAGCAAGCTCTGCGCAGTAACATTCACAACGTCATTGCGGCCACAGCGACAAACTTTTCCTCCATGCAGCAGGATGTTTTCTACCAGCGGAAAACCGAGATAGACTTTATTACGGGTTACCTCCTTCGCCGTGCCACACATCATGGTATTGAGGTACCAACGAATAGCGCCCTGTATCAGCAGATTAAACACACAGAATTAAGTTGGACTTCATCATGACCAAACGTGTACTTATACCGATTGCTCCTGGCACCGAAGAGATGGAAGCAGTCACTGTTATCGATATTATGGTTCGGGCCGGATATGAGGTGGTGGTCGCCAGCGCAGACTTTGAAGGCGAGCTGACGATGAAAGCCTCGCGAGGCGTTACACTGACGGCCGATTGCAAACTGGTTGACATTGCTGATGAAGAATTTGATGCCGTTATCTTACCGGGCGGCGTCGGGGGAGCTGAAACCTTCAGAGACAGCACTGTGTTGGTCGAAATCGTTCGCCAACAAAAATACGATGGCCGCCTTGTTGCCGCCATCTGCGCAGCTCCGGCACTGGTCTTGCAGCATCACAATCTCTATCCCGGCGCTCTGATGACCTGTCACCCTGGCTTTCAATCGCACATTCCGGCTGACAAATGGCGCCCTAAACGCGTTACGATTGACATCAATCACAACCTGATCACCAGTCAGGGGCCGGGCACCGCTCTGGAGTTCGCGATGGAGATCATCATTAAGCTGTCCGGTAAACAACTGGCAGCAGAGGTGGCAGACCCCATGGTCGTGATCCCGACACTGCAATACCACAAACTGAGTAACGACGCATGATAGACATCGCTGCGATCCGGGCGCAATTCCCGGCCCTGCAACAACAGGTCAACGATTCATCGCTTGTCTACCTCGACAGTGCCGCGACCACACAAAAGCCGCAAGTGGTGATCGATGCCATTTCCCGCTACTACAGTTCACAAAACGCCAATGTACATCGCGGCAGTCACAGCCTGACGGCTCATGCCACCAGCCAGTTTGAAGCAGCCCGAGACAAGGTCGCTGAGTTTATCGGTGCCTCGACAAGTAAAGAGATCATCTGGACCCGGGGCGCCACCGAAGCCATCAATCTGATTGCCCAAACATACGCGCGCGGCACACTCCAGCCTGGCGATGAAATTCTGGTTGGTGAGATGGAGCATCACGCGAACATTGTGCCTTGGCAAATTGTTGCTGAGCAAACCGGCGCCAAGGTGGTGAAAGTGCCCATGACGCCGGATTGCCAGTGGGATATGACGGCATACGACCAATTACTCAGTGCTCGCACCCGAATCGTGGCGCTGGCGCACATCACCAATGTCACTGCAACGCGTCAGCCAATTGAAACCGTCATTACCAAAGCACATCAGCACAATGCCGTTGTAGTGGTTGATGGTGCTCAGGGAATCGTGCATGAATCGGTCGATGTCACCCAGTTGGATGCAGATTTCTATGTCTTTTCCGGCCACAAACTTTACGCGCCAGCTGGCATCGGCGCGCTGTATGGCAAACTGACCCTGTTAGAAGCCATGCCACCGTGGCACGGCGGAGGCAAAATGGTGGAGAAAGTGACGTTCGGACACACCACTTACTCAGCGTTGCCGGGCAAATTTGAAGCCGGCACCCCCAATGTGGCTGGCGCCATCGCGCTGGCCAGTGCCATCGACTGGTATCAACAGTTTCCGCGCTCTGAGGTCGAAGCGCATCTACATCACTTGCAACAACGCACCTACGCTGCGTTGGCGGCCATGGCTGACATCCGGGTACTGGGTTATCAGCCTGATGCGGCAGTGCTGACGTTTGTCATGGAAGGTGTGCATCATCAGGACATCGCAACCTTGCTCGATCAACAAGGGATCGCAGTGCGGGCCGGGCACCACTGTGCACACCCGCTGATGGACGCCCTCAAGGTGACCGGGACGGTGCGGATTTCCTTTGCGATCTACAATACTTCGGAAGATGTGGAACGTTTGATTGCTGCGCTTGAGAAAGCGGTCGATATGCTCTGAAAACCGTTGCGCCGTCAATGTGTGAATGCACATCAGGACAAAACAGAAAAATCAAAAAAGCCCCGGAACAATTCCGGGGCTTTGTTATTCAATTCGATTTAACGTGGATGAACTTCTGCCTGCGGGAAGAAAAATTCAATCTCGCGAGCCGCTGATTCCGGGCTGTCTGAGCCATGAACCGAGTTATGACGCATGCTCAGTGCGTAATCCGCACGTAGCGTGCCACATGCCGCCTCTTCCGGGTTAGTTTTTCCCATCAGTTCACGATAACGCGCAATGGCGTTTTCACCTTCCAGAACCTGAACCATGATGGGGCCAGAGGTCATGAACTCTTTCAGTGGTTCAAAAAAAGGTTTGCCTTCGTGCTCGGCGTAGAATCCACGCGCTTGATCTTCTGTCAGGCGAACCATTTTCGCCGCAATGATGGTCAGACCCGCTTTTTCAATACGATGGTAAATCTCACCAATCAGATTACGTTCGACTGCATCGGGCTTAATAATAGAAAATGTTCTTTCCAGAGCCATAAGAGGTATCCTTCTACTTCATATCATTGTAGTTATAAGTCTGGTTCCGCTGTTCGCGGAACCAGTAATACTTTATTTGTCGGCCTGCTCCACCAGCACTCGGGCCAGTGTACGCACGCCCATACCGGTGGCACCCGCCGCCCATTTGTCTGACGCCGCTTTACGGTAAGTACCTGCACAGTCAAAGTGCAGCCAGCCGTGCTTATAATCGTCGACAAAGTAGGACAAGAACGCCGCGGCTGTGCTGGCGCCCGGAGAGTAGTCACCAGAGCTGATGTTCGACAGATCCGCAAAGCTAGAAGGCAACATCTCACGGTGGAAATCAGCCACAGGCAGTGGCCACAAACCTTCCTGTTCATGACGAGCGGCCGTCAGTGCCTGATGAGACAACTCATCGTCAAAGCTCATCAACGCATGGTAATCGTTACCAAGCGCATTCTTGGCCGCGCCCGTCAAGGTCGCGCAGTCAATGATCAGTTGCGGCTGTTGCTCTGAAGCGTAAATCAGACCATCGGCCAACACCAAGCGACCTTCAGCATCGGTGTTCATGATTTCGACAGTTGTCCCGTTTTTGTAAGTGATGATGTCACCCAGTTTCAGCGCACGACCAGAAACCATGTTTTCAGCACAGCACAGGATCAATTTTACCCGCTTGTTCAGGCCACGCATGATGGCCAGTCCCAGGCCACCGGTAATAGTGCCGGCGCCGCCCATGTCTGCTTTCATTGCCGACATAAAATTCGATGGTTTCAGGCTGTAACCACCAGAGTCGAACGTAATACCTTTGCCCACCAGACAGGCGAATACCGGTGCATTCTCATCCCCTGTCGGGTTGAAGTCGAGCTGCAGCATGGCGGAGGTACGTTCAGAGCCACGCCCCACGGCAAAAATGCCTTCCCAGCCTTCGGCCAGAAGATCGCGATCTTTCACGATGCGGCTGGTAACGGTACCTTCAGGAGCCACGGACTTGATAAACTCCGACGCCAGCGTCGCCAACTGACGTGGTGCAATTTCTTCCGCACTTTTGTTGATAATATCGCGTGTCCAGTCAGCCGCTTTAATACGAGCCAGCAACTCATGTTGCTCGCCTTCTGCCAGCGTTGACCATTCTAGCTGGTTGTTCTTTTTCGGATTACGGTAACCTTGATGAAAAGTCCAGATCGTCTCCAGATCCCAACCATCACCGGCGAGTGAGATTGTACGAATACCCTGTGCATCTAATTTGCGCGCCGCTCGCTGAATCGCGTCCTGAGCATTCCCCTGAGTCAGGTGAATGGTGGTGCCATTTTCAGAAAATGAGAGCAGTGCCTTGTCTCCCCACTGAGGCTGGGCAGGTTCACGGCTGATAAAAACTGACATATGTGCAGACATGGTTTCTCCTTGTCTTTCCGCGGCTTTGCCTGGCCGCACTATTCATAACCATCGAATGTTAGCATTATGTAGGGTAAAAATGTCAACTTGAGAAAAAAACGGACCATAAGGTCCGCTTTTTTTAGTAAGAATTGTTAACTGCGCAGGGTTTTGCCAAGCGAAATGCTTAGTCCATTTCGTCCATCCAGCACAGTATCACCGCTTCGAGGATTTTCTCGTTTGAGCGGTTAGGCTCATCGTCAAAATCCTCCAAATCCAGAATCCACTGATGCAGATCGGTAAAACGTACGTTTTTCGGATCGATGTCCGGAAATTTATCACACAGTTCAATCGCAATATCGCGCGAATCAGTCCATTTCATAACGGTTTCCTGTCTTACTCACAGCGGTTACCCTGAGTATAACCGCCATGCATGATTAGTGATCTTCTTTCGCCAGGTTAATGGTGTAACGAGGGATCTCAACCACTAAGTCCTCATCGGCCACTTTCGCCTGACAGCCCAAACGGGATTCTGGCTCCAGCCCCCAGGCTTTATCCAGCATATCATCTTCCAGCTCATCACTTTCATCAAGCGAATCAAAGCCTTCACGGATAATCACGTGGCAAGTCGTACACGCGCACGACTTCTCACACGCGTGTTCGATCGCAATGCCGTTTTTCAACGCAACGTCCAATACCGTTTCGCCTTCGCTGGCTTCAAGTACCGCCCCTTCCGGGCAAAGATCCTGATGAGGGAGAACAACAATTTTTGGCATAGTTTTAATCTCTTTAAATATCGTCGACAGACTGACCGGCCAGTGCGGCACGGATTGATTTGTCCATTCGGCGAGAGGCAAAATCCTGGCTCGCTTTATCGGTGTCCTTGATGCCCTGCTCAATCGCTGCTACATCATCACCATTACGCCGTTCGATCAGCGATTCGATCGCGGTGACAAGCGCCTGACGCTCACTCTCACTGAGCAGCTCGTCGCCATCCGCTTGCATCGCTGCGATCAGGCCTTCAATTACCCGATCCGCTTCCACACGCTGTTCCGCCAACGCACGCGCTTGCATGTCTTCTTTTGCGTGCGTCATTGAGTCTTTCAGCATATTCGCCACTTCATCGTCACTCAGACCATACGAAGGCTTCACCTGAATCTCGGCCTGAATACCGGTGCTTTTCTCCATTGCGGTGACCGACAGCAAACCATCGGCGTCCACCTGATAGGTGACCCGAATGTGAGCAGCGCCTGCGGCCATAGGCGGAATGCCTTTCAGAGAGAAACGGGCTAACGAGCGGCAGTCATCCACCATTTCTCGCTCTCCCTGCACCACATGCACTGCCATCGCGGTCTGGCCATCTTTAAACGTGGTGAACTCCTGCGCACGCGCCACCGGAATCGTGGTGTTGCGCGGAATGATTTTCTCCACTAAACCGCCCATGGTTTCAATACCGAGAGACAGCGGAATCACATCCAGCAGTAGCATCTCAGAATCTGGCTTGTTTCCGGCCAGTACATCCGCTTGCAGGCCGGCGCCAATGGCAACCACTTCATCCGGATTAATGCTGGTCAGCGGGGTGCGATTGAAAAACTCCCCCACCATATCGCGGACCAGCGGCGTACGCGTCGACCCACCGACCATCACCACATCCTGGACTTCATCGGTGTCCACGTCCGCATCTTTCAGTGCGCGGCGGCATGACATCAGCGTTTTTTTCACCAGAGGGCGAATCAAATCATCAAATTCATCACGGCTCAGCGTACCTTGCCACCCCAGCACATCAAGCTCGGCGACGTCGCGGTCTGATAACGCAATTTTGGCCGCTGTGGCTGCATTGAGTAACGCGCGGTTGTCGCCAGCACTCAACGGCCCGTCAATGCCAATTTTGGCTTGCAGATGTTCAGCCACCAGATGGTCAAAATCATCGCCACCCAGCGCAGAGTCACCGCCCGTGGCCAGCACTTCAAATACCCCTTTCGACAGGCGAAGAATCGAAATATCGAATGTGCCGCCACCCAGATCGTAGACCGCTATCACCCCTTCCTGACCGGAATCAAGGCCGTAGGCGATCGCCGCCGCCGTCGGCTCATTGAGCAAACGCAAGACATGTAGACCCGCCAGACGGGCTGCGTCTTTCGTACTGGCACGCTGTGCATCATCGAAATACGCAGGGACGGTAATCACAACCCCGGACAACTCGCCACCCAGAGTATGTTCGGCGCGTTGAGCCAGTGATTTCAGAATCTCAGCCGAGACCTGAACCGGGTTTTTCGCGCCCTGTTCCGTTTGCAGTACCGGCAGGCCATTCTCACTTTCACTGAACTGATAAGGCAGTGTCGGATAACGTTGCTGGATGTCAGCCAGTGAACGGCCAATCAGGCGTTTTACAGAAATAATGGTATTTTGCGGGTCTTGCTGCGCCTTATCTCGGGCGGCATAACCCACTTGCGTGTCTTCTTTGGCATAATGCACAACAGACGGCAGAATGCTTCTGCCTTGCTCATCGGTCAGCGTTGCCGCACTGCCACTGCGTACGGACGCCACCAAAGAGTTTGTTGTCCCCAGATCGATCCCCGCTGCCAGCTTATGCTCGTGTGGCGCGCTACTCTGACCTGGCTCTGCAATTTGAAGTAATGCCATTATGGGTCCTTTTTCGGTTCCTTGTTGAAGCGCGGGTTAGCCCGCTAACTTGTCTTCAACCAGTTCAATCTCGTGTTTTAACTTGGCGACAAATTTGAGTTTGCGTACACGATCAGCGGCTTCATTCCACAACCCGCTATCCAGTTCGCGCTCGACTTCCGCCAGATGATGTCGGTACATTTTGCTGACCTTGCTGTCAAAGTCAAAAAGTCGATCCATCGCATCGCTGTCATCCGCCAGCGATTCCAACTCTTCGCGCAGTTCCATCTGCTCCATCAGGAACATGGGATCCTGCATCGTCTGCTGCTCACCGCGGATTTCTACCCCATTTTCAGCCAACAGGTACTCCGCACGCGAGAGCGGATTTTTCAGCACTTGGTAGGCGTCATTGATCTGCGCTGCTTTTTGCACGGCTAACAGGCGATCTCGCTCGGAAGCTGAGGCAAAGTTGTCTGGGTGGAATCGCTTTTGCAGTTCACGGAACTGAGAAGAAAGAAGGCTACCATCCAGCTGAAACTGACTTGGTAGCCCAAATAATTCAAAATGGTTCATAGCATTCGCTCAGGATAGTCAGTGCCGGGCCAGACGGCCCGACGGTTTTTGCTCAAACGTTGAAACTCTCACCACAACCGCATTCGCTTTTCGCATTCGGGTTGTTGAATTCAAAACCTTCGTTAAGGCCTTCTTTGACGTAATCCAGCTCGGTACCATCGAGGTAGACCATGCTTTTTGCATCAATGATGATTTTCACGCCGTTATGTTCAAAAACCTGATCTTCTTCATTCAGATCGTCAACAAACTCCAGCACATACGCCATACCTGAACACCCAGTCGTTTTCACGCCCAGACGCAAACCGATACCTTTGCCTCGATTTTCCAGGAATGTTCTCACGCGGGATGCTGCGTTTTCAGTCAGAGTGATGGCCATACTGCACCTTTATCGTTGTCTGTTAGGTCGAACGAATGGGGAGCAAAGGGCTCCCCATAATTTAAAGTCTTACTGTTGGTGTTTTTTCTTGTAATCTGCAACCGCGGCTTTGATCGCGTCTTCAGCCAGAATTGAACAGTGAACTTTCACCGGAGGCAGTTCCAGCTCTTCCGCGATTTCAGCGTTTTTGATTGCTGCCGCTTCGTCGATTGACTTGCCTTTCACCCACTCAGTAACCAGTGAACTTGAAGCGATTGCACTACCACAACCGTACGTTTTGAACTTCGCATCTTCGATAATGCCTTCTGGCGTTACCTTGATTTGCAGTTTCATTACGTCACCACAAGCTGGGGCACCGACCATACCGCTACCAATGCTTGGGTCTTCTTTGTCGAACGAACCTACGTTACGTGGGTTCTCGTAGTGATCAATTACTTTTTCGCTATATGCCATGATAAATTACCTCGAATCCTCTACTTCTGTCCTTGGAACGATTAGTGATGCGCCCATTCAACGGTGCTCAAATCGACTCCCTCTTTGTACATATCCCATAGAGGAGACATGTCACGCAGCTTGTTAACCGCTACGCGGATTTGTTCAATTGCGTAATCCACTTCTTCTTCGCTCGTGAAACGACCGAATGAGAAACGGATTGAGCTGTGAGCCAGCTCATCGTCCAGACCCAAAGCACGCAGTACGTACGACGGTTCCAAACTGGCTGATGTACAAGCACTGCCTGACGAGACCGCCAGGTCTTTCAGAGACATCAGCAGCGATTCACCTTCAACGAACGCAAAGCTGATGTTCAGGTTATTTGGCAGACGCTGCTCCAAATCACCATTGATTGTGACCGCTTCCAGATCTTTTACGCCATCCAGCAGACGGTTACGCAATGCCAGAGCGTGATCGTAATCTTTCTGCATGTCTTCTTTTGCAATGCGGAATGCTTCACCCATACCAACGATCTGGTGGGTTGCCAGTGTGCCTGAACGGAATCCACGTTCGTGGCCACCACCGTGCATCTGGGCTTCCAGACGGATACGTGGTTTACGGCGAACGTACAGGGCACCGATGCCTTTCGGGCCGTAAATCTTGTGCGCCGACAGAGAAATCAGGTCTACTTTCATTTCCTGAACATCGATCGGCAATTTACCCGCAGATTGCGCAGCATCAACATGGAAGACAATCTTACGCTCACGACACAGTTCACCGATCGCGGTGATGTCTTGAATCACACCGATTTCGTTGTTCACGTGCATGATTGACACCAGAACCGTGTCATCACGCATGGCTGCCTGCAGTTTGTTCAGGTCGATAAGACCATTTGACTCAGGCTCCAGGTACGTCACTTCGAAACCTTCACGTTCCAGCTGACGACATGGGTCAAGCACCGCTTTATGCTCTGTTTTACACGTGATGATGTGTTTGCCTTTCTTATTGTAGAAATGCGCCACACCTTTGATCGCCAAGTTGTCCGACTCCGTCGCACCAGAAGTGAAGACAATCTCACGCGGGTCCGCGTTCAGCAGGTCAGCAATCTGCTCACGAGCCGTGTCCACTGCTTCCTCTGCCTGCCAGCCATAACGGTGCGAACGTGACGCCGGGTTACCGAATGCGCCATCCATTGTCATGTACTGAACCATTTTTTCAGCAACGCGAGGATCGACCGGGCAGGTTGCTGAATAATCAAGATAAATAGGCAGTTTCATTCTTTACTCCAATGTAAAACATTGCCGCTATGAGCGAACATTCACACCGATGGGGGCGGTGTTTGATTTTTTCTGTGCGAACCCATTGTTGACCGACAGCTCAATATCCTGACGATCTGAAATTTCCAGGACTTCATTATCAATCATTAACTCACCCAGGGTGATGTTATTCAGGAAGTCGCTGATGCGTGAACTTAGATCACGCCAAAGTGTGTGAGTCAGACAGCGCGTACCGCCCTGACAATCACCTTTACCATTGCATTTGGTCGCGTCCACAGACTCATCCACCGCAGCAATCACAGTGCCGATGGAAATCGTCGTCGCTTCTGCGCCGAGGCGGTAACCACCGCCAGGACCACGCACGCTAGCCACCAGGCCTGCTTTGCGCAGTTTAGAAAACAGTTGCTCCAGATAAGAGAGCGAAATTCCCTGGCGTTCTGAAATATCCGCCAGTGGAACTGGGTTTTGTTGCGAATGCAGAGCCACATCTAACATGGCTGTTACCGCATATCTTCCTTTAGATGTAAGTCTCATATCACACCATATCCACTTTGTTTGTGTGGTATGAGTTTTTCATACCTGACTAAAATGGTCAAGTATTTATTTGAGTAAATTAGTCAGGTATTTAACCACTAAATAAAAATGGTTATTTCTTATTCATCAGGCTTTTCTCTACCGCGGTTAAAACGCCACGTAAGATATTGATTTCTTGAGCCTCTGGTCTTGCTCGGCTAAACAGACGACGCAGTTTGTTCATCACCTGTCCTGGTTGCTGCTCAGAAATGAACTGGGTGTCCAGCATCACTTTTTCAAGGTGCTGGTAAAAACGTTCCAGCTCCTGATGGCGCGGATAGTCCTGTGCTTCTTGAGGCGGATACTGCTGTTGCTGGCGATTGAGATGTGCCATACGCACTTCGTAGCTCAAGGTTTGCACCGCCATGGCCAGATTGAGCGAACTGTACTCCGGGTTTGCCGGAATGCAAACATGATAATGGCAACGTTGCAGCTCTTCATTGGTCAGACCGGTTCGTTCACGGCCAAACACCAGTGCGACCGGGTGTTGCTCACCTTCCACCGCAAAACGCTCACCGCATTCACGCGGCTCCAGCATCGGCCACTCCAGCGTTCGGGAACGGGCACTTGACCCCACCACCAGACCGCAATCTGCAACCGCTTCTTCCAGCGTTGAAACCACGGGCGCATTCAAAGCGATTTCACTCGCTCCAGCCGCCAGTGCCACCGCCTGAGCATCCACTTCACATTGAGGGTCAACCAAAACCATCTGGCTCAGTCCCATCACTTTCATTGCTCTGGCAGCAGAGCCGATATTACCTGAATGTGATGTGCCGACCAGCACGACTTTGACGTTATCTAACATGGATTTCATACCCCAAATGGAAAAGCCGCACGATATTAACACATACCTGAGTAAAATGGTCAGACCCTCGAACTTTGTGCAACTAAAAGTTCAAAAAATAACCACTTCCTTTTTGAAAAAACTTTGATATACTGCCGCCCGCTTTTTCGTTCTTTAACATCCGTTGGGAAACCCGTATGCATCCAATGCTAAATATCGCTATTCGCGCTGCGCGAAAAGCAGGCAACCATATTGCTAAATCTCTAGAAAACGCCGAAAAAATCGAATCAACACAAAAAGGCATTAACGACTTTGTTACGAACGTAGACAAAGAAGCGGAAGCTATTATCGTTAGCACTATCAAAGCGTCATATCCTGAGCACTCAATCATCGCTGAAGAAGGCGGTCTGATGGAAGGCAAAGACAACGACGTACAATGGATCATCGACCCACTGGATGGCACCACAAACTTTGTAAAAGGTTTGCCTCACTTCTCTGTATCTATCGCGGTTCGCATCAAAGGCAAAACTGAAGTTGCCTGTGTTTACGATCCTATGCTGAATGAACTGTTCACCGCACAACGTGGTTCAGGTGCTCAGCTGAACAACGCACGTATCCGTGTTAAGCAACTGAAAGATCTGCAAGGTACTGTTCTGGCAACGGGCTTTCCGTTCAAGCAGAAACAACACTCTGAATCTTACTTCAAGATCATGACGTCACTGTTCACCGACGTTGCCGATTTCCGTCGCACTGGTTCTGCCGCTCTGGATCTGTGTTACGTGGCAGCGAACCGTGTCGATGGTTACTTTGAGCTGGGCCTGAAACCTTGGGATATGGCTGCAGGTGAGCTGATCGCTCGTGAAGCGGGGGCCATCATCACCGATTTCGCCGGTGGTACTGATTACATGAAATCAGGCAATGTTGTCACCTCCAGCGCACGCGGTGTGAAAGGCATCCTAAAACACATCCGTGAAAACGGCAACGAAGCGATGATGAAATAATCGCGACTGTGTAATGCTAAGCCCGTCACGCTGATTACCAGTCTAAGCCCCTGCACCATAAGTGCCGGGGCTTTTTTTATACCGTCGGACTCTCCAACAGTCGAATCACCTCTGCGCTGTCACACACCTGGCCCAGACGAGGAAAAATTTTGTCACAGGCATGACGGTGGTTGTACGGGTCCAGATCCGTCATGGCATCACGGCACAATACGACATGATACCCAAGCTCAAACGCCTGCCTGGCCGTGGACTCCACCCCAATACTGGTCGCAATACCGCACACCACCACCTGCGTGATCCCACGCGCCTGCAACAGAGAATGCAACTCGGTATTAATAAACGCTCCCCAATTCCGTTTGGTGAGCAAAATATCCTCTTCTCGCCGCGGTAAAGCCTCAATGAGTTCCGCCCAGTCCGACGCAGGCTCAACACGGCTTGGTCCGACATCAGTGCGACCCGGTGCACTGCCAGCCACATTCACCAACACGACGGGGTGATCTGCCCTGTGGAAGGCCTGAATCAACGCAACGCTGTGCTCGACAGCACGTTTGGCGTCCTGAGCGGGCGGGAGCGGGACAATACCGTATTGTAAATCAATCACAATCAGCGCGCAGTGGCGATCAAGCGTAGTAATAGGCATAGAGCCCTCCTTAAGCGTCAGACATAAAAAAAGCTACTGACTGGCAGTAGCTTTTTGGGATGTTTATGGCATTTCGTCGAATTCGGCGCCTTCTTTTTCCACCTGAGGTGGCATCAAATGCTCTTTGGTGATGCCCAGTCGCAAAGCCAAAGCTGACGCGACATAGATGGAAGAATACGTACCGACCGTGATGCCCAGCAACAAGGCAGTGGCAAAGCCGTGGATCAACGCCCCGCCCTGAGTAAACAGCGCAATCACCACAAACAAGGTAGTCCCCGAGGTGATCAACGTTCGGCTCAGTGTCTGAGTAATCGAACTGTTCATGATCTCGGCGGGCTCGCCCTTGCGCATCTTGCGGAAGTTCTCGCGGATACGGTCAAAGACCACGATGGTATCGTTGAGTGAGTACCCCACCACAGTCAGCAATGCAGCCACGATCGTCAGATCCACTTCGATTTTCATCAGCGAGAAGACGCCCAAGGTAATGATCACATCGTGCGCCAAGGCCAGTACCGCACCGGCAGCCAAACGCCATTCGAAACGCATTGAGACGTAGATCAGGATACAGATCAGAGAGACCAGGATCGCCAGGCCACCGGCTTCGGTCAGTTCATCACCGACGTTCGGACCGACGAACTCAATCCGACGCATTTCCACGCTTTTGCCCGTGCCGTCTTTGATTGCAGACAGAATCTGGTTACCCAGCGTTTCACCGGCAACATCTTCACGCGGACGCAAACGCACCATGACTTCACGTGCCGAACCGAAGTTCTGTACGGTAGCGTCACCAAACCCTTGCGCTTCCAGCGAGGTACGGATCTCTTCCAGATTGGCCGGCTGTTCAAAACCGACTTCAATCAGCGTACCACCCGTAAAGTCCAGGCCCCAATTGAGCCACTTGGTGGATAAAGTGAAAATAGACGCGCCAATCATCAACAAAGAGAAGATGAAGGCGAATTTCGACCAACGCATAAAGTCGATCGCTTTTCCTGCTTTCAGAATTTGAAACATAACTCTTCTCAGCCTCAGATCGACAGTTTCTTCACACGCTTACCGCCGTAAATCAGGTTCACGACACAACGTGTACCAATGATGGCAGTAAACATAGAGGTCAGGATACCGATGGACAGTGTCACCGCGAAACCTTTGATCGCACCGGTACCCACTGCAAACAGGATGATGGCGGTAATCAGTGTGGTGATGTTCGCATCGGCAATGGTACTGAACGCATTAGCATAGCCCTGATGGATCGCTTGTTGCGGATTACGTCCATCCCGCAGTTCTTCCCGAATACGCTCGAAGATCAGCACGTTCGCATCCACCGCCATACCGACGGTCAGAACGATACCGGCGATCCCCGGCAAGGTCATCGTCGCGCCCGGAATCATCGACATCACACCGATAATCAGTACCAGGTTAGCCATCAGCGCGAGGTTCGCAATCAGGCCGAATCCACGGTAGTACAACAGGGTAAACAACATCACAGCGACCATACCCCAGATACACGCCTGAATACCCATATCGATGTTCTGCTGACCCATAGACGGACCAATGGTACGCTCTTCCACGATTGAGATTGGCGCAATCAGTGCCCCGGCACGCAATAACAGCGCCAGGTTGTGCGCTTCTGCCGCAGAGTCGATACCGGTAATGCGGAAGTTACGCCCCAGTGCTGACTGAATGGTCGCCTGGTTAATCACTTCTTCGTGCTTAGACAGAATCACTTTGCCTTCTGGCGTTTTGCGACCACTGTCTTTGTATTCTGCGAAGACCGTCGCCATCAGCTTGCCGATGTTCTTCTTCGAGAATGCCGCCATTTTGTTACCACCTTCGCTGTCGAGCGAGATGTTCACCTGAGGGCGACCGTATTCATCCGTACTTGAACTGGCATCCGTGATACTGGCTCCGCTCAGAATCACCCGCTTTTTCAGTACCGCAGGGCGACCGTCACGGTCGTATTTGATTTCACTGCCGGCAGGCACACGACCGGCCGCCGCTGCGGCCAGATCGGCTTTGTCATCGACTTCACGGAATTCCAGTGTCGCAGTAGCGCCCAGGATCTCTTTGGCGCGAGCGGTATCCTGAACACCAGGCAGCTCCACCACAATACGGCTGGCGCCCTGACGCTGAACCAGAGGTTCTGCCACACCCAGTTCATTCACACGGTTACGCAAAATGGTGATGTTCTGCTCAACCGCATAGTTGCGGATCTCTTGCAGACGCGGCTCCGTAAACGTCGCAATCAGCGCAAAGCGGCTGTTTGAGCCGTTTTCACTGAACGTCATGTCCGGGTGTTTGGAGGTCAGTAAGCGTTTCGCCTGATCCAGTTGCTCTTCATTGCGCAGGACGACTTCCACTGCCTGTTTGCCGGAAGGACGAATCGCACGATAACGGATCTTTTCGTCACGCAGCTCACTACGGAACGCTTCTTCTTGCTGGCTGACCAGCTTTTCCATCGCCGCGTCCATGTCCACTTCCATCAGGAAATGTACACCACCACGCAGGTCAAGACCGAGCTTCATTGGCGCTGCGCCAATTGCTTCCAGCCAATGTGGGGTTGACGGAGCCAGGTTGAGCGCAACAATTTTATCTTCCCCCAACGCTTCACTGATCACGTCACGAGCACTGATTTGGGTGTCAGTATCGTTGAATCGAATCAGGATGGAACCGTTTTCAAGCGCGGCGGATTTGTAGGAAAGGGTGTCATTTTTCAGAGTGTCGGTAACAGCATCCAGCGTCGACATATCAACAGAGGCGCCACGCGCCCCTGTTACTTGAATAGCTGGATCTTCACCGTATATGTTCGGAAGTGCATACAGCGCTGCGACACAGATGGCCATCAGCACCATCAGGTACTTCCATAACGGGTAACGATTTAGCACAGCGAGGATCCTCAGGCTGTTTTATAGAGATTTAAGCGTACCTTTTGGCAGTACAGCAGTAACGAAATCTTTCTTGATCACAACTTCATTGTTGGCATTCAGCTCGATTGAGATGTAATCCGTTTCTTCCGAAATCTTAGTGATCTTACCCACCAAGCCACCGCTGGTCAGCACTTCATCACCTTTTGCCATTGCAGCCATCAGGTTCTTGTGCTCTTTAACACGCTTCGCTTGCGGACGATAAATCATGAAGTAGAAGATAACGGCAAACATGCCCAGCATGATGAGCATTTCAAAACCGCCGCCCTGTGAAGCGCCTTCTGCTGCTGCGTAAGCTTTATTGATAAACATCGAGTAATGTCCTCTGTTATTTTTTATTGATAATCCAACAAGTTGAGCTTTAGCGCCCGAGTTTCAACTGTCAAAGAGTGTATTAGAGATCACCCTCTCAAAAATCGAGCGCTATTGCTTATATTTTGTCACTCGCTGAGTTATTTGCTCAGCGGCGGAACCTCGCGGTTTCGGCGAGCGTAAAACTCTTCCACAAACTGGTCAAAGCGATCTTCATCAATCGCTTTACGAATACTTTCCATCAAACGCTGGTAGTAACGCAGGTTATGAATGGTGTTCAGACGCGCACCCAGAATTTCGTTGCAACGATCCAAATGGTGCAGGTATGACTTCGAGTAATTCTGGCAAGTGTAACAGTCACATTGCGGATCAAGTGGAGAAGTATCCGTTTTGTGTTTCGCATTACGGATCTTGATCACACCCCCCGTCACAAACAGGTGTCCGTTACGTGCATTACGCGTTGGCATCACACAGTCGAACATGTCGATACCGCGACGCACACCTTCTACTAAATCTTCCGGTTTGCCAACTCCCATTAAGTAGCGAGGTTTGTCTTCCGGTAGCTGCGGACAAGTGTGTTCCAGAATTCGGTGCATGTCTTCTTTCGGTTCACCGACTGCCAGTCCTCCGACCGCGTAACCATCAAAGCCGATCTCGGTCAGCCCTTTGACTGACACGTCACGCAGATCTTCATACACACCACCCTGTACGATACCAAACAGATTGTTCGGGTTGTCCAGTTTGTCAAAGTGGTCGCGAGAACGTTGCGCCCAGCGCAGTGACATTTCCATCGACGTCTTCGCTTCTGCGTGTGTCGCTGGGTATGGGGTACATTCGTCAAAGATCATCACGATGTCTGAGCCCAGGTCTTTCTGGATTTCCATCGACTTTTCTGCGTCCATGAAAATCTTGTCACCGTTCACCGGGTTACGAAAGTGCACCCCTTCTTCGGTGATTTTGCGGATGTCACCCAGGCTGAATACCTGGAAACCGCCTGAATCGGTCAGGATCGGACCATGCCAGTTCATAAAGTCATGCAGGTCACCGTGCATTTTCATCACTTCCTGACCCGGACGCAGCCACAAGTGGAATGTGTTGCCCAGCAAGATTTCAGCGCCGGTGCCTTTGACTTCTTCCGGCGTCATCCCTTTTACCGTGCCATAGGTGCCCACTGGCATGAATGCCGGGGTTTGCACCGTACCGCGTTCAAAGGTCAACTGACCACGACGGGCGTTGCCATTTTTCTTTTTTAGATCAAACGTTAATTTCACGAAGCCTCCAATGTCAGAGAAACAGTCTGACGGTTATTTCAGAGCCCTGTCGGGCTCAATGAGGAGCGGTCGCGTATTCCCTGCGAGAGAGCAGAATTGGCCCCGCTCTCCTAGCTTACTGCTAGCACTCGTAAATTCTTCCTATCCGGATACCTTATCGGACAGGCTGGTTGATTTTCGCCTAAGCGGTTTTCTTTTTGATGAACATGGAATCACCATAAGAGAAGAAGCGGTACTGATTGGCGACCGCGTGTTGATACGCCTTCATGGTGTTCTCGTAGCCGGCAAACGCACTGACCAGCATAATCAAAGTTGACTCTGGCAAGTGGAAATTGGTGATAAGGCAGTCCACCAGTTGGTATTCGTATCCCGGAAAAATAAAGATTTCGGTGTCACCAAAAAACGGCACCAGCGGTGTGCCTTTTTTCAGTGCATCCTGCGCAGCGCTCTCCAGTGAACGCACAGAGGTGGTGCCAACGGCAATAATCCGGCCGCCGCGCGCTTTGGTCGCCTGAATAGCATCCACCACGTCTTGCGGCACTTCTACGTATTCAGCATGCATGTGGTGTTCATGGACATTGTCCACTTTGACCGGTTGGAATGTACCCGCGCCAACGTGCAGAGTTACATAAGCAAACTCCACCCCTTTGGCTTTCATTTTCTCCAGCAACACTTCGTCGAAGTGTAGACCGGCGGTCGGGGCCGCCACCGCGCCCGGTTTCTGGTTATATACGGTCTGGTAACGCTCTTTGTCCGCTTCTTCGTCAGGACGGTCGATGTACGGAGGCAATGGCATGTGGCCAATCTGCTCCAGAATCTCCAACACGGTTTTCTCTGAGTTAAATTCGAGCTCAAACAGTGCGTCATGACGTGCAACCATCTGTGCGCGGTACTCATCTTGTTCACCAACAAAAATCGTCGTTCCTGGTTTTGGCGATTTCGAACAACGTACATGTGCCAGAATGCGCTTATCATCCAGCATGCGCTCAACCAGCACTTCCAGTTTGCCACCCGATTCCTTGCGGCCAAACATACGTGCCGGGATCACACGAGTGTTGTTAAACACCACCAGATCTCCGGGCTGTACCTGGTAAAGTACATCAGTAAACGTACCATCGGTCAGCTCGCCGCTGTTGCCATCTAATTGCAGCAGACGGCTGGCAGTACGCTCAGGTTGAGGGTAACGGGCGATGAGTTCATCAGGCAGGTCAAAATGGAAATCGGATACTTGCATGTTAATAAGGTCTTATCAGGTGATTAAACGGTCTTTTGACGAGTTTTTTCGCAGCCGACTAGTATAGGCGTACCCGAGGCAATAGCAAGGAGAGAGTTTGTTTCGAAACTTAAATCTCAGCTCGATTTGACCCGGCACAATTTGCCTTACAATTTTTAGGGATAGCAAAACAAAAACCGAAGCAGCTCTCATTCCGCCGGCCCAAAAACAACTATATTAAATGCATATTCACGAGAAGCAGGAGGCCACCATGATCAAGGTCGAAGATATGATGACTCGCAACCCGCATACGTTGCTGCGCTCTCATTCCCTTGCTGATGCCAAGCACATGATGGAAGCGCTGGATATTCGCCATATTCCGGTGGTGGACACTGAACGCCGCTTACTGGGCATTATTACTCAACGCGATATTCTGGCCGCACAGGATTCCAGCCTGCAGCAGGTATCGGATGAAAATTCGTACACCATGAACACCCCGCTGGTCGATGTGATGCACACCAGCATCATGACCGTCAGCCCGAAAGCGGGGCTCAAACAGAGTGCAATCTACATGCAAAAACACAAAGTCGGCTGTCTGCCTGTGGTCGATAAAGACGAGCTGGTCGGCATTATCACCGACAGTGACTTTGTGGCCATCGCCATCAACCTGCTGGAGCTGCAAGAAGATAGTGAACCGGAAGAGATACAAGCGTTCGACTGAGATCCCCCAGACAGCCCCGCTTCTCTCCGTTGTCGCCGAGTCTCTTACCCCCAGAACCGGATAAAAAAAGAGCGGCCGAAGCCGCTCAAACACCACGTTAAGGTTGTTAGTGATTAGAATTGATCTTCTTCGGTAGAGCCAGTCAAGGCTGTAACGGATGAATTTCCGCCCTGAATGGTGTTGGTCATCTTGTCAAAGTAACCCGTGCCCACTTCTTGCTGGTGCGCGACGAAGGTATAGCCTTTCTCTGCCGCCTGGAACTCTGGACGCTGAACTTTTTCAACGTAATGACGCATGCCTTCACCCTGCGCATACGCATGTGCCAGTTCAAACATGTTGAACCACATGTTATGAATACCTGCGAGCGTGATGAACTGGTATTTGTACCCCATGTCTGAAAGCGCTTGCTGGAATTTGGCAATCGTTTCAGCATCCAGGTTTTTCTCCCAGTTGAACGAAGGCGAGCAGTTGTAAGCCAACAGCTGATCCGGGTACTCAGCATGAATGGCTTCGGCGAACTTACGCGCCTCTTCCAAACACGGAGTGGCGGTTTCACACCAGATCAAATCGGCGTAAGGCGCATAAGCCAGGCCACGTGATATCGCCTGATCGATACCAGCGCGCACTCGGTAGAAACCTTCCTGTGTCCGCTCTCCTTGAATGAAATCCTTATCGTAAGGATCACAATCCGACGTCAACAGGTCGGCTGCATTGGCATCGGTGCGTGCAATAACCAGTGTGGTCGTGCCTGCAACGTCGGCCGCCAGACGCGCTGCTACCAGCTTTTGTACCGCTTCCTGAGTCGGAACCAACACTTTACCGCCCATGTGGCCACACTTCTTCACTGACGCCAACTGGTCTTCAAAGTGCACGCCTGCCGCCCCGGCTTCGATCATCGACTTCATCAGTTCGTACGCGTTCAGTACGCCACCAAAGCCAGCTTCCGCATCGGCGACAATAGGCAGGAAGTAATCAATACCACCTTCCTCATCCGGAGACTTGCCACCAGCCCACTGAATCTGGTCGGCGCGACGGAAGGAGTTGTTGATGCGTTTTACGACTGAAGGGACGGAATCCACCGGGTAGAGTGACTGGTCCGGATACATCGTGGAGGCGGTATTGTTATCCGCCGCCACCTGCCAGCCCGACAGATAGATGGCTTCAATCCCCGCTTTCGCCTGCTGGACAGCCTGCCCGCCGGTCAGTGCGCCAAGACAGTTCACATAACCTTTTTTGGCACTGCCGTTGACCAGAGACCACAGCTTGTCAGCACCACGCTGGGCAATGGTATTGGCGGGCACCATAGAGCCACGCAGTTCGACCACTTCTTCTGCACTGTACGGACGTTTTACGTTATTCCAGCGTGGATTGGTTGCCCAGTCTTTTTCCAGAGCTTCAATTTGTTGGCGGCGAGTTAATGTCATGTTCAGTCCCTCTTATATTGATGCGCAAGCGCATGGTCATCCTTTTCGCGAGCAGTACATCCCTCTCTGCCCTTGAAAACAGTTCACGTTATTGATTGTTATCGTTATCGGTTGAATAACTCAGTGTTCAGTCCAGGTAGTCGTATCCGGGAATCGTCAGGAAGTTACTCAGCTCATCACTGGTGGTCAGTCGGCTCATCAGTTGCGCCGCTTCGGCAAAACGTCCATTGTCAAAACGTTCTGCGCCAAGTTCTTGTTTTACTATCTCAATTTCTTCAGTCAGGTATTGCTCAAACAGGGCTTTGGTCACCACTTGCCCGTTGTCCAGTTCCTTACCATGTTTGATCCATTGCCAAATCGACGCTCTTGAAATTTCTGCGGTGGCCGCATCTTCCATCATCCCGTAGATAGGCACACATCCGTTGCCGGAGATCCAGGCTTCAATGTATTGCAATGCCACGCGAATGTTGTGGCGCATGCCGGCTTCACTGCGTGGCCCTTCACACGGAGCGAGTAACTGCTGCGCGCTCACAGGCTCATCTGTATCACGGCTAACCTCCAACTGATTGCTGCGCCCGCCTAAGGCTTGATCGAAGACCGCCATCGCAGTGTCCGCCAAGCCCGGGTGTGCAACCCAAGTACCGTCGTGGCCATTGTCCGCTTCAAGCTGCTTATCGTGACGGATCTTATCCAGAACCTGCTGATTGACCTGAGGATCTTTCGCTGGAATAAAAGCGGCCATACCGCCCATCGCAAACGCACCACGGCGATGACAAGTGCGCACCAGCAAACGGGAATAGGCATTGAGAAACGGTTTATCCATGGTGACCACCTGACGGTCCGGCAGTACCCGATCCGGATGGTTCTTTAACGTTTTGATGTAGCTGAAAATGTAATCCCAACGACCACAGTTCAATCCGACGATGTGCTCTTTGAGCGAAAACAGGATTTCATCCATCTCAAACACCGCAGGCAATGTCTCAATCAGCACGGTGGCTTTGATGGTGCCGGTATCCAGGCCAAAATAGTCTTCGGTAAAATGAAACACCTCACTCCACCATTTCGCTTCGTGATGAGACTGAAGCTTAGGCAGGTAGAAGTACGGACCGCTGCCTTTTGCCAACAGCGCTCGGTAATTGTTGAAGAAGTACAGTGCGAAATCGAACAGCGCGCCGGGAATGATCTGTCCGGCAAACGTGACGTGTTTCTCTTTGAGGTGCAGACCCCGAACCCGGCAGATCAAGACCGCGGGATCATCGCTCAGTTGATACTGCTTGCCATTATCCGGATTGGTGTAGCTGATGGTACCGTCCACGGCATCTCGCAAGTTGATCTGACCATCCAGCATCTTGTCCCAGGCAGGTGCCATGGAGTCTTCAAAATCTGCCATGAAAACTTTGACGTTGGCATTGAGCGCATTGATCACCATTTTTCTCTCGGTCGGACCGGTGATCTCCACCCTGCGATCCTGCAGATCCGCAGGGATACCAAGGATTTTCCAGCTTCCCTCGCGAATATCTTGAGTGTCGCTGAGGAAGTCGGGCAACTCCCCTTGGTCGATGTGCAACTGACGCTGTTCACGCGCCTCAAGCAGCTCATCAACCCGGGAAGCAAACTTGCTACACAATTGAGATAAAAAAGTTTGGGCTTCGACAGGGAAAATAGCCTGATGTTGTGACGAAAGTGTCGCCACAACATCAAGCATGCCTAAGGTATCTTGGGCTTCGGCGTGACTCGGCATTTTCTCTGGTGTGTTTGCAAGCATATTCGTATTCCTTCACTAGACCTGACTACATTTGTAAATTTAGAACCACAAATTACATCACTTCATGGGTCGGCAAATTGCATCATCTTTTGTTTTTAACAGTGACACTTTCACTTACTGCCTCTCGCTTTTCAAGCTAGACATAAGTCTTACCGAGCCTTTATTTAACTTATACCAACATACGTTAGAGTAAAAGTACTAAAGTAAACAAAACGTTAAATTCAAAGTTTTATTCCGTTTCAAACAAATGCTTGAATTCAGCACTAAAAATGTAACCAGTTACGTAATTTAATTACACTCAAATGCGAGGCAATTTAGAGTTTTAAACGCACGTATGAATATCGATGTGCATGACAACAGCCGGAGTGCGTATGGCGGGAGAAGTGGTATAGAGAGGCCAGTCAAACAAGAGCGACTCACGGAAATGTAAAATTAACATTGTCAAATTTCACAATTTTATGAAAGCTTCACTAAAGAACGTCTGTGAAATTTTACAAGTTAAAATTAACGCACAGGATAAAATGCTAGAAAGCACACGAAAACCAGTGTGCTTTCCGAGGTAAATGGTAAAAAATGGGGGTAAGACTTAGGGCTAAAGTAGACCGGAGACCACCTCAGCCAATTTATTGAAGGTATTTACCCGAGACGAACTCGGCCGCCAGACAAGGCCAATTTCACGATATGCCTGCTGGCCCGGAGGTTCAACCACCACCAGATTCTGATTATCCAGCAAGCCATGTTCAATCGCCATCTGCGGAATAAACGTCGTTCCAAGGCCATTCGCGACCATCTGGACCAAGGTGTGTAAACTGGTCGCAGTAAATGGGTTGATCTTCTCTTTGTCAGTCAGTTTACAGGCCGACACCGCATGCTCGGTCAAACAGTGTTCTTTTTCGAGCAAAAATACCGACTCATCCGGCAAATCATCATACTTGATCGGCACCCGGATACCGTCGGCCTGATGACGGCTGATCACCATTTTGAACGGATCGATGCCCACCACCCGGCTCTCCATGCCATCAATTTCAACCGGCAATGCCAGAATCAAAACGTCCAACTCACCGTGACGCAGCGCGGTCAACAGGTTCGTGGTGGTGTCTTCGCGCAATAGCAGGTTCAATTGCGGAAAACGGCCATTCACTTCCTGCACCAAATCACCGAGCAAAAAGGGCGCAATGGTCGGAATACAACCAACTTTCAGCTGACCTTGCATGGTGTCGCCCTGGCATTGATTACCCAATTCGACCAGATCCTGGCCTTTCGCCAACAAGTCTCGCCCGTGCTGAACCACCAGTTCCCCTGCTTGAGTAAACACCAACGGACTCTTTTTGTCTTTTTTCTCATACAGCGGGCAACCGATCAAAGTTTCCAGATTCTGGATCCCTTTGCTCAGCGTCGACTGACTGACAAAACAACGCTGCGCTGCATCGCTGAAATGACGCGTTTCATACAGCGTCACTAAATAATGTAACTGCTTTAAACTTGGCCATTTATTCATTGCTTCACTACTATCTGCGTCACTCTACAGAGCACCACGCAGCCCTCTATCTATTTACTTGGTTAAATCGCTTTTTTCGATTAACTCAATCTATTTATTTCGCTTTTTTCAATACTACAATCTGTACTATAGTTTGTCTCGTACAAACACGGACCAAAGCCGGGCATCTTGCCCGGCTTTGGCACTAAACCATTCATCTTAGGAGCAAAAAAATGGTACTAGTAGGTCGTCAAGCCCCTGATTTTACTGCTGCAGCAGTGCTAGGTAACGGTGAAATCGTTGATAACTTCAACTTTGCAGAATTCACTAAAGGTAAGAAAGCTGTCGTATTTTTCTACCCACTAGATTTCACTTTCGTTTGCCCATCTGAACTGATCGCATTCGACAACCGTTTCGCAGACTTCCAAGCGAAAGGCGTAGAAGTAATCGGCGTATCTATCGATTCTCAGTTCTCTCACAACGCATGGCGTAACACTGCTGTTGAGAACGGCGGTATCGGTCAAGTTAAATACCCACTGGTTGCTGACGTTAAACACGAAGTTGTTAAAGCGTACGATGTAGAGCACCCAGAAGCAGGCGTTGCTTTCCGTGGTTCTTTCCTAATCGACGAAGAAGGCGTAGTACGTCATCAGGTTGTTAACGATCTGCCACTGGGCCGTAACATCGACGAAATGCTGCGTATGGTTGACGCACTGAACTTCCACCAGAAGCACGGTGAAGTTTGCCCAGCACAATGGGAAGAAGGCAAAGCAGGTATGGACGCATCTCCGAAAGGCGTAGCAAGCTTCCTGTCTGAGCACGCTGGTGACCTGGCTAAAAAGTAATTCACTTTTAACACCCCGCTCAACGGGTGAATGGTTGGACCGAGATAAAGCATAAGCGCACAGCGCATCGCCAATCAGTTAAAAGTAAAGTCTGATAAAGCCCGAAGTGAACGCTTCGGGCTTTTTAATGGCTTCTCGTGACGGTTTACGCTGGTCCGCAGACGAGCAATGCATTTTTCCCAAAAGACACCAATATCTCTCATCAGACAAAACATATCGGTTCCAAGACTTTCTCTCCTGCGGCTCTTTAAAGTCGAAAACGCTGTCATTAAGATGAAAGCAGCTCAATTCCGGTCTGCCGCCCTGGCGTCGGACTCACTCTTTACATGGAGATTCAACATGGCTCATTTTTCTCTGGCCTTTGGTACGGCTACCAAAAACCGTGACGGTAAAATCATCGAAGCATTTTTCCCTCATCCGGTACTCAACCCTAGCGACGAATTGGTTGCAGATCTGGCAACCGTCAGTGGTTACACCCAAGGCAATCAAACTCTGGAAATCAGAGCCGAGCAAAGCGCCGAGCTGGCGCAAGCATTTGAAGCTCACGGTGACCAGGCGAATGCTGCTTTCGCAGCCAAAGCCGCAGCATCTGCACAACCATTGGTGCTGGTGATCCTGGCAGAAGACCAACAACCTCAGTCTGTTGCCGAAGGCTTCCTGAAACTGCAACTGATCTCGAACCGCCTGGTGCAACCACACGGCACCGTGCTGGACGGCATTTTTGGCCTGCTGCACAACATCGCCTGGACCAGCGAAGGTCCGATCGATCTGCCTGAACTTGCTGAGCGCCAAATTGAAGCTCGCCTGGCTGGCCGGGTTTTGAGTGTCGACTGCGTGGATAAATTCCCGAAAATGGTCGACTATGTGGTACCAAACGGCGTACGCATTGCAGACACCTCACGTGTCCGTCTTGGCGCACACGTGGGTGAAGGCACCACAGTGATGCATGAAGGCTTTATTAACTTCAATGCCGGTACAACAGGCGTCAGCATGGTCGAAGGTCGTATTTCAGCTGGTGTGGTAGTCGGTGACGGTTCCGACATCGGCGGTGGCGCATCGATCATGGGTACACTGTCTGGCGGTGGCAAAGTGGTGGTCTCCATTGGCGAAAACTCACTGCTGGGTGCCAACGCAGGACTGGGCTTCCCACTGGGTGATCGCTGTACCGTTGAATCCGGTCTGTATGTCACTGCCGGTTCAAAAGTACGCATGCTGGACTCTGACGGCAACGAAGTCGAAGTGGTCAAAGCGCGTGATCTGGCTGGCGTCTCGGATCTGCTGTTCCGTCGTAACTCAGTCACCGGACAAATCGAGTGCCTGGCGAACAAGACCGCGGTAGAGCTGAACAGCGAGTTGCACAGCAACAACTAACGCGCACATTGTGAACTGAAATGAGCCGGGCCAAACGCCCGGCTTTTTTATCGCTGGGTTGCAACTTCCATTTCCATTCGTCTAACCATCTGCCGGACACTCGCCATTGCAATCACTTTGTGCCAAGGAATGATAGCCTGCAGATACCAATATCCCAGCCGAGAGTGAGTGGTCACCATGGTGGAGAGTGTAAACTCCCGCGGCGTACGACGATAGACGGACAGCGATACTTGCATATGCCGCTCCTCACTGGTGCAGACGATTTCATTCTCCGTCAAGATGTCAATCTGATGTAAGCCACTTCCCTGTCCGGCTCTGAGTTCCGCCAATGACACCGTCAGGCCAACAGGTTGAACCCGAAATCCCAACGGTTTTACCAGCGCGTTACGCAACAGCATCATACGTTCCACAAAACCGGGCAAGCGAGCAAACACTTCCGCATACACCTGATCAGGTTGCCATGCAGGCTCCGCATCGGGCAGAACAAAGCTTACGGCATCACAAAAGTCACACTGCGCCCGCCGGGTTATCAGGGCGCTGTGTTCTGGCAGCGTGTCGAACCTGGCCATAATTGCTCCTTAAGCATGGCAAATAAAGGCTGACGTACTTCCTGCCCGCCCAAAATGGCTAAGAGCAAAAGTCCCCCAGGGATCAGGAGTACCAGCAACATTGGTCTGAGTACGTATGAAAAGCAAAAAATTGCTGGCAGGAAAATCAGCCACTGCCCGAACGTTTTAATAAAATCCATGATTCACCTCCAAAAAAATGAGCGCGCTCATTTTTTATAATTGAGCACGCTCAGTTTGTCAATAACTCAGCCCAAGGGTATGATCAGCCAAGTTTTCGTATCAGAGATCCCAAATGAGTAAACGCGCACAGACCCGAGAACGTATCTTGCAGGCTGCCTGGCAGCTGTTTGCCGAATCCGGCTATGAAGAAACCACCACCCGACAGATCGCCCGGCACGCTGGAGTGGCCGATGGCACTGTGTTCAGCCATTTCCCTAATAAACTGACCCTGCTGCGCGAAGGCATGCTGTCTCAACTGACCCAGTTAAGCCAGCTGGCGTTGACGCAACACTCGGGCAACGGCGAGTTCGATACCGGTATGCACCTAGCTCGCACATACTACCAGTATTACTTTGCCAACGTTGCGCTCAGTCGCGCTCTGCTGAAAGAGGTCATCTGGGATTTGGAGTATTATCAGAACTTTAACCAACAGCTGTTCGACCATGTCAGCCAGCCTCCGGCATTGAAAGCAAAGCTGCCGCTATTGATGGACTGCTACTTCATGACGCTGATCCGCCACCTGAGTAAACCCGACCCTGATGTGTCGCAAGCATTGCATGAGCTGGAAAGCAAATATCGCCAGATCCTGGCTTCATCTCCCCATTAACGTAACCCCAATGTTCCTATGCGAACATTTTAACTCTCAGTTTGGTCTGACCAGTAAATAAACAAACTGGTCATCGGTCACCCTATCGCACCGCCAGTGTGCCACTAAAATCACAGATTCATCATTAAGCACTTAGCCTTCGGTTAATAAAATGTAATATCAACAACCAGTTATGACAAAAAGCGTATATTAACCCGTTGTTGTTATTCCCTGCCTTAGCAGTTTCACGTCAATTTTGATTCGTTTTTGCGCAAATGATGATGCATTTAACAAAAATTCCACTTTTAGTTAATAATTTTATGCTCGAACGCTCATTTTGAATGTTTGTTTATTTTCGCAATCGTTTAATTGTGCAGAATTACACCATGCCAGATAACAATGACACAGGCATAAGTGAAACTAACAAGGACTCTTACCATGACGACACAAAAACAACCGACACTCTTAGGTGAGTGTCTGGCCGAATTTATCGGCACAGGATTGCTGATTTTCTTCGGCGTAGGCTGCGTAGCCGCTCTGGTACTGACCGGAGCCCAGTTCGGCCAATGGGAAATCAGTATTGTTTGGGGCTTTGGTGTCTCCATCGCCATTTACTGCACCGCTGGCGTATCCGGCGCCCACATTAATCCGGCGGTCACCATCGCTCTGGCGGCATTCCATGGCTTCGATAAAGCCAAAGTCATTCCGTACATCATTGCTCAAATGCTGGGCGCGTTCTGCTCTGCGGCGCTGGTGTACAGCCTCTACAGCAACCTGTTTACCGACTACGAGATTGCGCACAACTTTGTCCGCAGTAGCGAGCAGGCCCTGGCCACCGCTGGCATTTTCTCAACCTATGCGAACTCCGCTCTGAGCATCTCCGGTGCCTTTGCCGTTGAGTTTGTGATCACGGCCGTGCTGATGTTTGCCATCCTGGCGTTGGGCGATGAAAACAATGGCGCCGCACGCGGAGCGATGAACCCTCTGCTGATCGGTATTCTGATCGCGGTGATTGGTGGTTCACTGGGTCCATTGACCGGTTTTGCGATGAACCCGGCCCGTGATTTTGGCCCGAAACTGTTTGCTTACCTGGCAGGTTGGGATTACGCCCTGTCCGGCGCGCGTGATATCCCTTACTTTATTGTTCCACTTTTGGCGCCGATATTTGGTGCTTGTTTCGGTGCCTGGTTGTACCCGAAAGCGATTGGCGCTTACCTGCCACAACAGGGGCATGGCTGTACCATTCCAAATCAATGTGAAGACATAGAAACCAATGAAGAGGCTCGCGTCTAACGCAGATCGCCTAAAATTACAGATAGAAAAGAATACAAGGATTCCAACATGAACGAGCAAAAGTACATCGTCGCCTTAGACCAGGGCACCACCAGTTCACGTGCCGTTATTCTGGACCACGACGCCAATATCGTCAGCGTCGCTCAGCGCGAGTTCGATCAAATCTATCCTGAAGCGGGCTGGGTTGAACATAACCCACTGGAGATCTGGGCCTCTCAGAGCTCCACCATGGTGGAAGCACTGGCAAAATCGGGTATCCGCAGCGACGAGATTGCCGCCATCGGTATCACCAACCAGCGCGAAACCACCATCGTGTGGAACAAAGAAACCGGGAAACCAGTGTACAACGCGATTGTCTGGCAGTGCCGCCGCACCGCCGACATCTGTGAAGAACTGAAAAAACGTGGTCTGGAAGAGTATATCCGTGACAATACCGGTCTGGTTCTTGACCCGTATTTCTCAGGCACCAAAGTTAAGTGGATCCTCGACAATGTCGAAGGTGCGCGTGAAGATGCCGAAGCGGGTAAACTGCTGTTCGGTACGGTCGATACCTGGCTGGTGTGGAAAATGACTCAGGGCCGTGTGCATGTGACCGACTACACCAATGCCTCGCGCACCATGCTGTTCAACATCAATGACCTGCAATGGGATCAGAAGTTGCTGGATGAGATGGGTATCCCTGCTTCTATGATGCCGGAAGTCAAACGTTCTTCGGAAGTGTACGGCCAGACCAACATCGGTGGTAAGGGCGGGACTCGTATCCCAATCGCCGGTATTGCCGGAGACCAGCAAGCCGCGCTGTATGGTCAGATGTGTGTCCAGGCCGGTCAGGCAAAAAACACCTACGGCACCGGCTGCTTCCTGCTGATGAACACAGGTCAGGAAAAAGTAACCTCAAGAAACGGCTTGCTGACAACTCTGGCGTGCGGCCCGCAAGGTGAGCCAGCCTACGCACTGGAAGGCGCAGTCTTTATGGGCGGTGCATCTATTCAGTGGCTGCGTGATGAACTGAAACTGATCTCAGACGCGCACGACTCTGAATACTTCGCGACCAAAGTGGACACCTCAAACGGCGTCTATGTGGTTCCAGCCTTTACTGGTCTGGGCGCGCCATATTGGGATGCCTACGCTCGCGGCACCATCGTTGGTCTGACCCGCGGCGTGAATTCAAACCACATCATCCGTGCCACACTCGAAGGGATTGCATACCAAACCCGTGATGTGCTGGATGCGATGCAGGCCGATTCCGGTATCCGCCTTTCTGCGCTGCGTGTGGACGGTGGCGCGGTGGCGAATAACTTCCTGATGCAGTTCCAGTCAGATGTACTGGATACACCAGTGCACCGCCCGCAAGTGACGGAAGTAACGGCGCTGGGGGCGGCGTATCTGGCGGGCCTGGCCGTTGGGTTCTGGAACAGTATTGAAGAAGTGAAAGACAAAGCCGTGCTGGATCGCACCTTCTTGCCTCACCACGACGAAGAGAAACGCGACCGTCGTTACAAAGGCTGGAAGCGCGCAGTCAAATGTGCCCAAACCTGGGCAGAGCTGCGTGCCAGCGAAGACTAACCCCGGTAATAGCGATTAATGAGCAAAAGAGCGTTCTATGAACGCTCTTTTTGCGTTTCGGCCCCGATTCCTGAGGATTGTTGCTTCTCGACTCCGAAAATTTGGCGCACAATAGCGTGAGTGAGCATTTTCGAAGATTTCCGGCGCGTTCCGGACACATCAGGGAGTCATGTGTGAAACAAATTCCACGCCACCAGCAGATTATTGAGCTGGTCAAAAAACAGGGTTATGTCAGTACCGATGAACTGGTTGAGCGTTTCAACGTCAGCCCGCAGACCATCCGCCGCGACCTCAATGAACTGGCCGACGAAAACAAAATCCGTCGCTACCACGGTGGTGCTACCATTCCTCTCAGTTCTGAAAACACCTCTTACTCAACACGCAAATCGCACAACTTCACCGAAAAAGATCTGATCGCAGAAGAGCTGGTCAAACACATTCCCAACGGGGCCACGCTGTTTATCGACATCGGCACGACTCCGGAAGCCGTCGCCCGGGAATTATGCAAGAACCACACTCAACTGCGCGTGGTGACCAACAACCTTAACGTCGCCAGCATCTTATTGCCCAACCCGGAGATCACCGTGATTCTGGCCGGCGGTGAAGTACGCAACCGCGACGGCGGCATTGTCGGCGAAGCCACACTGGATTTTATCAAACAGTTCCGTCTCGACTTCGGCATTCTGGGCATCAGCGGTATTGACTTGGACGGCTCGCTGCTCGATTTCGACTACCATGAAGTACGCGTCAAACAGGCCATCATCGAAAACAGCCGCAGCGTGTTTCTTGCCGTCGACCACTCCAAATTCGGCCGCAATGCGATGGTCAAACTGGGAAATATTGCTCAGATTCATACGCTGTTTACCGACCAGGCGCCACCGGCAGAGATTCAGGCGATTTTGCATGAGCATCAGATCCCAATGGAAGTGGCTGCCGAACGCTGAACGCCCCCGCCTAGTCACCCGAACTGATAACCTCTTCGACTAACGAAGAGGTTTTTTTATGTCCAAATCACACAAAACGCTCAAAAACGAAAATAAAAGATGATCACAAACGAAAGTCACGCTATAGTTCCTTTATCTTCTTAAATGCTCGTTCGCTCAAATTTAACAAGGTCAGTAACTATGGATATGAAGAAGCAAGACAAAGACACTCGCCTCCTCGATATGCTCATTATCGGTGGCGGAATTAACGGTGCCGGTATCGCCGCCGATGCAGCAGGTCGTGGTTTAACGGTTGGCCTGTTTGAAGCGAACGATTTTGCTTCTGCTACCTCGTCGGCCAGTTCAAAACTGATCCACGGAGGCCTGCGCTACCTGGAGCACTACGAGTTCCGTCTGGTTTCGGAAGCGCTCGCTGAACGCGAAGTGATCCTGAAAAAAGCCCCCCATGTGGCTCAGCCGATGCGCTTCCGCCTCCCCCATCGCCCTTACCTGCGCCCGGCCTGGATGATCCGTTGTGGTTTGTTCCTGTATGATCACTTGGGCAAGCGCACGACACTGCCGGCGAGCCACACCGTGGATTTAGCCAAGTCCGGCCTGTTGAAAGAAGAGATGAAAGTCGGTTTCGAATACTCAGATTGCTGGGTAGACGACGCGCGCCTGGTACTGCTTAATATTCTGGCCGCACAAGAAAACGGCGCCGAAGTGGCCAACTACTGTAAAGTCGACAGCGCCGTCCGTGAACAAGGTATCTGGCGTGTCACCATCACCAATCAGATCACCGGTGAGCAGTTCGAACGTCGTGCCAAAGCCCTAGTCAATGCAGCGGGTCCTTGGGTCAAACAGTTCTTTGATGACGGTCTGCACTCACCGTCACCTCGCAACATCCGCTTGATCAAAGGCTCACACATTGTTGTGCCACGCGTACACGATGAAGAGCAGGCTTACATTCTGCAAAACAAAGACAACCGGATTGTGTTCGTTATCCCGTATATGGATGAGTTCTCGATCATCGGCACCACCGACGTAGAATACCAGGGCGATCCGCGTGAAGTGGCGATTGTGGACGATGAAGTTGACTACCTGATCGACATCGTTAACCAGCACTTCATCAAACAACTCAGCCGTGACGATGTGGTCTGGACATACAGTGGCGTCCGTCCTCTGTGCGATGATGAGTCGGATTCTCCTCAAGCCATTACACGTGACTACACGCTGGAACTTGAACAGGAGATGGACCAGGCGCCATTGTTGTCTATCTTTGGCGGCAAACTGACCACCTATCGTAAGCTTGGTGAAGCCGCGATGAAAAAACTGGAACCTTACTTTGCGAACATGGGCAAATCCTGGACCGCGAACGAAAGTCTGCCTGGCGGTAACTTCAGTTGCAGTCGCGCGCAACTTGCTCAGTCACTGCGTGATCAATACCCTTGGCTAACCGAAAAATTGGCGATGCGTTATGTGCGTCAGTTCGGTACTTACACGCGTAAGATGCTGGCCAACGTTGATACCCTGGAAGACATGGGAGAATGCTTTGCCGAAGGCGTTTACCAGCGTGAGATCGACTATCTGATCGACCATGAGCATGTTAAGACAGCCGATGACTTGCTGTGGCGTCGTACCAAGCTGGGCCTGTATCTGGATCAAACGGCTCAGCAAGCGGTCAGCGACTACATCAAAGCGCAGCATCCGGAAGATAAAGTACTCAGCCTGTGTAAGGTCAGCTAAGTAAACTTATTGAAATCCTGTGTGAAAAGCCTGCAAATGCAGGCTTTTTTATTGGACAGTAATACGCCACACCTCCCATAATGCGACAGTACTCGACCACATTCATGACCGGCGAGCTGAACCAAAAAAGGAAGCGCTATGGGATTTATGATTGAGCAGTGGGATTTCACCCCACAGCCTGCACAACGGCTGGAAGCGGACAGCAACGTCATCCAAGCCAATCATTGGTATCACTGTGAACGTCAGCATCCGGACATCCGTGACTGGTTGCTGAACAATCAGATCCCCAAAAGTACGGTAAAACACCTGCTCGCTGATGAATCTCGTCCCTCTTTCCATCAGTACGATGAGCAAAATTTCATGCTGATCCTGCGGGGCATGAACATGAATCAGGATGCCGCCCCGGAAGACATGCTCAGTGTTCGTATTCTGTTTTACAACGGAGCGTTGATCTCCACCCGCAAAGTCCCCTCGCGTGCCATTATGGAGATCCGTCAGGCTCTGGCTGAAGAGCGCGGCCCCAAACAACTGGCAGATCTGCTTATCCAGATCATCGATGGCCTCAATGGCAAAATTGATCAACATTTAGAAACGGTCGAAAACCGAGTGGATGAGTTGGATATCGATGACGAAGACAGCCATGATATTATCCCAACCCAGAAAGCCTTGCTGGCCGTTAAACGCTTTATACGTCCACAGCAATACGCCATTCGGGATCTGGCCGAATCCGACGTAAGCTTGCTGGCCAGCCGGCCGCACCAGATCCGTTACGCGCTCAACAACATCACCCGCATCAACGAAACCATCGACTTCTACCTCGGTGAACTGGAGCTGTTTAAAGAAGAACTGCATCAACGCCATGAAGAGAAAGTCAGCCAGAACAGCTACCTGTTTACGGTTGTGGCTACGATTTTCCTACCCACCAGCTTCTTAACCGGGTTACTTGGGATCAACATCGGCGGGATGCCCGGCGTGGAATCGCCGATGGCCTTTACCTGGTTCTGTATCGCCCTGATCGCAATCTTTGGTGCAGAATGGTTGCTGCTGCGCCGACTGCGCTTTGTCGGCAAATAACGCCTCGACGACGCAATCACCGAGGCGTATTGCTGAGAATGGCAATACGCCCGGCCTCTAGCCTGGATGTCCGTCCTGACGCGGCGTTACCAGCATGTAACCGAAGCGCCACAGATACAGTCCGAACGCCAGTACCCAAAGAGCGGCACTGATGTCTAGCCACCACATCATAAACTGGGGCAGCAACGCCACACCCAGCCCGCGAACCAGCGCCGCCAGCACAATCGCTGCGAATGCGAGACGCATATCCGGCCCCTGATAAATGGCCCGTCCGGTGTGCCCCATAGTCACACGTGCGATCATAGCCAGAATGACCCCACCCAGCGCGCCAATGGCAAACAGGTGAATCATGTTGTGCTGCGCCAACGGATTGGACCACAAGCCGCGCATCAACAAGCTCAGAGGCAAACACAAATAACCGGCGTGCAGCGACCAGACCAGCGGCTCGCTCAAGGTTGTCCAAGGTCTCCAACGCCACATTCTCACCAGTTGCGCTGCGCCAGCCAACACCATCAGTCCGCGCCCGAGTTCAGCAAAGGCCAGCGGAAAGAAACTCAGCACAAACAAGGCCACCAACGGCAGATTCGCCGCCCACTCCAGCCATGCTAACGGCTGGGCTTTGTCGAACTGAAAACGGCGTGCGGTAAAGAACGGAATCACCCTCGCCCCCATCACCGACAACAACAGAGTGAACCACCACAACATCGCCTGCCACACTGCAGCACTGCTGAACGGCGGCATGCCTTTGATCGTGGCGTAGGCTGCAAAATTCGCCACCAGCGCCAGTAACAACAAAGGCACAAAAAACAGATTCCGCCATCCACGCGCTTTGACCACCCGACTTCCCACCTCCACAGCCACCAAGAGTAAGAACAGCGCCTCAATGGAGGAAATCAGCCACAACGGCGTCGGAGTCCAGAACAAAATACGCGGCGCCAGCCACAGCCCCACTAACAGCGCCAAACGGTAATGCTTGGTGCCATTGATGCCAGTCCAGTTTTGCACCGCAGTCAACACGAACCCGGCGACTATGGCCATGGCGAAACCAAACAACATTTCGTGCACGTGCCACCACAACGCCGGGACACGCAACCATTCGGGTTGTCCATGCTGAAACATCCACACCCAGAGAGGAATGGCAATCAGCGCGTACGTCGAACCAAGCAGGAAAAAAGGACGAAATCCCAAGCGCAACCACGCCGGGATCTTTTCTTCAACGCGTTTATCAGTAATATTGAGCAAGACGGAACTCCAAAGCAGCCAGTCAGGCATTGACCATCATAAAAACTTATCTGACCAATGCAGCTTTTGTTCCAACTAAACAAAACCAAGAGAATCAATACATTGAATGACAGTGTGGTCATATTGACTCAACCAAAAACAAGTCAATATGACTCGATGGAATCAATAAAACCTTCTCAGCCGACTCACAAGGAAATTACCATGTACATTTTTGGCTACGGAAGCCTGATTAACGCCGCCTCTCGTCAACTTACAGGCCAGACTGGCCAGGCCATTCCGGCGATCGCGCATGGATTGGTGCGCTACTGGGGGAAAATTGATGACAGCTACACCCTGTCGCCACTGGTGGTTAACCGAGGAGAAGGTCAGGTCAATGGCGTTTTGCTTGATATCGATCCGGCAGCGTTGGAAGAGTTTGACCGCCGCGAGCGAGGATATCACCGCGTCGCCATCGATGCAGAGCAAATAGAAGCCGAGCATCACTTCGAACGCGGACAAACCATCTGGGTATACGTTAAAGACACACCTGAGCCACCTTGCTCGCTCAGCCCAATCATGCAGACGTACGTTGATACTGTCCTGGCCGGCTGTCTGAACGTGTCCGCCCAATTTGCCCGTCACTTTGTAGAACATACGGTGGGTTGGCACTTCCCTCTGGAAAATGACCGTCAGGCTCCCAAATACGGTAACCTCGCCGGTGTGGAAGCCCACCATCAACCCGTGATTGACGCCTTGTTGGCCGAAGTTCGCTAAATGATATCGCGGCTCAACATGACGATGTGCGACTGAGCAGCCATTTCACGCTGAACCAGATCAACAGCGTCGCCGCCGCGGCCACATAACCATCCACGGCATAATGCCAGGCCAGATGAACTGAGCCTACTTGTATCAATGCGGCGTAGCCCCACATCACCCATCCGAGGCGTTTATTCACCTGATAAGCGCCCAGTGCGAACAACACCGCCGAAGCAACGTGCATGCTCGGCATAGCCGAGATCCCGGAGCCTAGCTGCGTTCCACGATGAGTATGTGCCTGCCAAAGCAGATCCTGAACATTGAGCGCCCAGAGTTCAAAAAACTGCGCCGACTTGAGGGCAAGGTTTTGCTGTTCGAGTAACGCCATTAAGGGCTGATAGCTGCTGTTAGCCGGCTCAAGCAGTTGAATAAAACATGGCCCGGCGGACGACAGCGCAATCGCCAGCAGATTCCCCAGCACAAACCAGCACACCAGCAAACTGAGCAAAAACTGCAACCGCAAACGTTGCTGACGACACACGCAGACAAAATACAGAAAACTGCCCCACAAAAAGAAAAACCACAGGTGATACAACACATTCAAAAACAGGGATGCGTACTGATTGGCAAACACGGCATGTGTCAGTTGCCATGGATCCACGCCGCCATGCAGCCATTGATCCCAACGATAAAACATCTCATCAAGCTGGAATGGTTGCAGCTCGGGAATGATCTCTTTGATGTAGGTGTAATTGGCGAAACAGATGTTGAGCAGCAGGATCCTGACCGCAAACGTGATCGGTCGGTTCAGAGGCCACACCATAGCCTTCACGGCCTGATAAAATTTCAGAAACGGCCTCGGCTCGCGCTGAAACATCAGACGAAAATAGTAGTAAATCACCCAACAGATAAACGTCGCGCTCAGGCAGGTTGAGATCAGGCTGAGGTACACATCAAACTGGTACTGATAGACGATGCGTTCGCGGTTGAACCACACTATCACCGCCGTGACCAGAGACGAAAACAGCACAAACCAATACAGCAGTCGATCCTGGTATAAGTCCATTCTGACTGCCTGCCAATCCACCTGAAGATTAAGTTTGCTGCGACTAAGCTCGGCCACTGAGCCTCCGCCTTGGTATCCTTACCTTATTTCAGTGTAGTCTTTTTCTCGCCATTGTCGCCCAGACGCGCTTGCACCAGTTGTCTTAACCAACCGCTTTTGTCATCCAGTGTGCGGGCTTTCAGCCACAGCATCGAAATGTCAAAATCCCCCACCACCACAGGAGGCGGAGCAAACGCGAGCGCATCATCAAACCCACTCGCCAATGCCATTTGTCTGGGCACAATAGCCACCAGAGGTCGGCGACTGAGCAAACTGCGAATGGTCAGAAAATTGCGCGACGCCACCGTCACACGACGTGTCAGTCCATGCTCTGCTAGACTGGCGTCCACCGGCGTGCCTAGCTGACCATCGGGGCTGACCAGCGCCTGCTCGATTGAAGCAAACGTCGCAACATCATCAAGCGCCTCCATAGGGACGCAGTTGGGGTCAAACAGACACACGTGCTGCTCGGTATAGAGCCACTGAGTCTCAAAAGCCTCAGCGGGCTTCGCAATGCTGCCAATCACCAAATCCAGCTTGTCCTCCTCCACCACTTTTTGGTAATTGTGACGATTGACATTCACAAAGCTCACCTGAGCCTGAGGGGCTGCAGTGTGAATCGCATCATACAGATCCGGCGCATAAATAAACTCGGCATAATCGGTCAACCCGATTCGGCAGACTCCCTGATATTCAGCCGGAATAAATTCCGGCACGGTCAGCAATTCACTCTGGACGGTGCAGAGGATCCGTTCAATGATCGGCGCCAACTGGTGCGCGACCTCCGTCGGCTCCATGAGATAACCCCGACGCTCAAACAACGGATTGTTCAGCCATTGCCTCAGACGCGACAAACTGTGGCTCATGGCCGACTGGCTGACATGACACTGCTCCGCAGCCAGACTCACACTACGATACTGATAGAGAAACGAAAAACTGACCAGCAAATTAAGATCAATACTTCTCCAGTTGATATCCGTACGCATTTTCACAATATCCCATCTTATTCATGTTAATTATCTAAACTATTAATTTGAGTCATTATAAAGCAAGCCTTAGATTAAGCCTGTTGTTCATGTTCAGAGAGTCATCATGTTCTCAATTTTCAAAACCTTTTTTGCGCTCGGTTGGATAAGTTTTGGCGGACCAGCGGCGCACATCGGCTACTTCCGGACAACCTTCGTTGAAAAACTGAAGTGGCTGGACGATCACGAATACGCACAACTGGTGGCGCTGAGTCAGTTTCTGCCTGGTCCCGGCTCCAGTCAGGTAGGTTTCGCTCTGGGGTATAAACGCGGTGGTTTGGCGGGCGCATGTCTGGCTTTTATCGGTTTTACACTGCCCTCTGTTCTGTTGATGCTATTACTGGCAACGCTCAGCAGCCAGTTCACCGATGCCAGCCTGTTTCACCATGCGGTACACGGGCTGAAATTGCTGGCCGTAGTAGTGGTTGCCGATGCTACGCTTGGCATGTATCGCAACTTTTGCCAGAACCGCCTCACCGTCACGCTGTGTCTGTTCACTGCCATCACCTTATTACTGGTGCCAGGACTATGGGCTCAAATCACCGTACTGGTCGGCTCGGCCGTGATCGGTGTGCGATATCTTAGTCAAAGACCGGATTCGACGGAGGCTCAAGAGACACTATCGACGAACATCCTTCCCCTATTCTTGTTTGCTACGTTACTGATTGCGCTCCCCTGGCTCGCCAATCTCAATCCGGCACTAGCACTGTTCAGCCACTTTTATCAAGCTGGCAGTCTGGTGTTTGGCGGTGGTCACGTAGTATTGCCGCTGTTGCAAAACCTCATCGGCGAACAACTCTCCCGTGATGTCTTTCTGACCGGCTACGCCGCCGCTCAGGCGGTTCCGGGCCCGATGTTTACTTTTGCCACTTACCTGGGGTTTGAACTGCTACCCGATACTCCACTGCTCGGTGCCCTTCTGGCCACTCTGGCGGTTTTTCTACCGGGATTTCTGCTGCTGCTCGGAGTACTGAAAAACTGGCAGCTTCTGGCCCGCCGGCCGGCTATCTCAGGTGCGGTGAACGGAGTAAATGCATCCGTGGTGGGCTTGTTGTTATCTGCGTTATACACGCCAGTGTTCACCAGCGCCGTCTCGGCTCCCCTGGATTTGGCGATGGTGTTGCTGGGCGTTTACCTGCTTAAACAGTGGCGCCTGCCGATTGTCTGGATGGTGGCGTTGTTTATTTTTAGCGGGCTGATACTCGGTAGTTTTTAAGCGTTCGCGTACACACCCACCGCCAAACAAATAAAAAGGAGAGCCGATGCTCTCCTTTTTGACGGTTGGAATCACCGAATGATCCTGATTTCAGGTTTTGATGTCCATTTCACGCACTTCAGCCAGCGCCCGTTCAAGATTTTCGTTGGCCACCGGATAGTATGACGGACTCTTGTCTATCGCTTCCTGGAGATAAGGGATCGCCTCTTCGGGACGATCTTGCAAGATCAGAAAATAACCAATGTTATTAAGCGCTTCCGGTTCACTCATATGACGGCTGAAAATATTCAGCGCCTGACGCATCTTACCTTTGGAAATGTAGATCAACGCCAAGTTATTGATCGCCCGTTCATTGCCCGGATCCAAACTCAACGCCCGGTTGGTATATTGCTCTGCATCGTTGTATTCATCCGACATGTAGTATGAATACCCGAGATTCACCAACGCGCTGACATTCTGGGCATTCGCCGACAAGGCTTTATTGTAAAGGCTTTGCGCCAGCACATGCTCGTCTTTGACATCATACAATACCCCAATCCCCACCAGTGCTTTCAGCGGTGATTTGGCGTCTTCTTTCAATTGCGCCACTTTGTCTTCATTGAGATTACTCAACGTCAGATCCGGTTTGCCACCCAGGCGAATCTGGTCCGCATTAATCGCTTTGAGGAAATACCCCATCGCTTCATCTTTGCGACCCTGCTTGGCGTACATGACTCCCAGCTCTTCCAATGATCCGGGAAAGTTCGGATTGGCATCGATCGACGCTAGAAATGCCTTTTCCGCCAGTGCATTGTCTTCGCGGGTCAGGTGAATACGACCAATGGTATACAGCGTTTGATCTTTGTATTGTGCATTCTGAAATGACAGCGAACGTATGTACTCATACAGCGCCAGATCCACGTTTTTCTTGGATAACGCGACATCACCCCGGGTGATGGCTTCTTTCTCCGTTTTGGGCGGCGCATCGCTGGTCAGCGAGTCCACCGGTTTACCGGCATAAAGCGTATCGTCAAAATTCGGACCTTGTGGTCCTGTGCTACACGCTGTCAGTACACCGAGGGTGATGACAACCATTCCCTTTTTCATCCACATAACGCCCCCTTACTTAGCAAAAGCTTCAGACAGAGAAATCAGAGCCGGACCGATTGCAACGATAAAGAAACACGGCCAGATAAACAGCACCATCGGAAACATCATTTTTACCGGAATTTTTGCCGCAATCTCTTCCGCAGCCTGCTGACGTTTGTCCCGGTAATCTTCAGTATATTCACGCAAAGAATTGACCAGACTGCCCCCAATACGTGATGCATGGCTGAGCATACTGACCAGCCCCATCAACTCTTCCAGACCAGTACGAACCACCAGCTCTCGCAGCGCATCCGGCATGGTGATCCCCGCTTTAATCTTGACGCACACCGTATCGAGTTCATCGGCCAGTTCCGGGTGAGAGATCACCAACTCGTCGGCCACACGCCGCAAAGAGGCATTAAACCCCAACCCCGACTCGGTACAAACCACCAGCAGATCCAGCGCATCAGGAATACCGGCACGAATGTTCTTTTGTCGGTTTTTGACCATTCTGGCCAAGACGATGTCCGGCAGGAACAAGCCCAATCCCACCGCAAACACCATGCTCAGAACCAGATATTTAGAATCCGGAATCGACAGATAAATAATGCTTGCGGCCACCAACCCGACAATGGTGGTCACCGATTTAAGCGAATAAAACAGTGACAACGCGTTGCCGCGATGGAACCCAGCGTGCATCAGTTTGGCACGGGTACTCTGACGCTCTTTGTCACTTTTCGGCGACATGATCGGCGCCAGTGACTCCAGAGTTGAAAATACGTTCGGGTTCGGTGTCACATCGGCTTTCTCTCCCGACAACTCCGCCAGTTTTCTTTTCATCGGCGAACGTACGCCGATCAACACGGAGCCGACAGTGAGTACTAACAACATAGTAGTAATCACGACAAAAGCGATAAATAACAGCTCTTGGTTGACCAACAGAGAATTAAACCAGGAACGAATGGCATCAGTATTCATGATTCACACCTCGATGTTGATGATTTTACGAATCCACAAGGTGCCGAGGAACAACGCCACCATCCCGCCGCCCACCAGCTTGATCCCGGTCGGGTGAGTATGCAAGGCCGAGATATAGTCCGGTTTGATCAGCGCAATAATGATGTAGAGCGCAAACGGCGCCAGCACCAGCACCCAGGCCGACATACGGGACTCCGCAGAGATGGTCCGGATCTTACGCCCGAGTTTAAATCGGGCCCGCAACAGCCGAGACAACTTATCGAGGTTTTCGGTTAAGTTACCGCCGGTCTCTTTCTGCAACAACACCGCACTGGAAAATGCCAGCATCGACACGGTAGGTGTCCGTTCGGACATCTGCGTGACCGCCAAACGGATATCGTACCCGTAGTTCAGCAGGTTGAACGTATTGCGAAATTCAGAGCCGATGGGCTCAGGCATTTCCCGTCCAACTTCGCCGAACGCCTGATTGATCGGCTGGCCGGCTTGCAATACCCGCTTGATGATGTCTAGCGCCTCAGGCAACTGCTCTTCAAACTTCATCAACCGATCGGAAATGCGTTTACTGATGAAGAAATGCTCGGCTCCCCAAACACTCAGCGCGCCACCAAGACAGACATACCAAACCTGATCAAACAACACCAACACCAGCGCTGCGGTAAAGGCCAGCAAGAAAGATAAAAACATGAACTTACTGAACGACATTTGAATCCCAGCCAGCTCGAGCTTTTTCTTAAAGCCTTCAAAATACGAGAACTGAATCAGCCATTTCTCCAACGGAGAGAGATCCTTAAGCGCATTTTCTCTCAACAGGGAAATGCTCTCCTGATCGATGTTGCGCTGACTGTCCCGCAGTCGCTTCACCAGTTGTTTGTGCCTGACCTTCTTCCCGGCCGACGGCAGGATCAGCGCCTGGCTGATGAAAAACACCGACAAAAACAACAGGATTAAAAAGATGGGTAATTGGCTATCCATAGCGCCTCCCTAATTAACGAGCCTTGTCGTTAAAAATTTCAAACGGAACATCCAGCCCGCGTTTGACCAATTGATCGTGGCAATGCGGCACTATCCCCGTCGGCATGTACTGACCAATCACGTTGCCATTTTCGTCGACTCCCTGACGCTGAAAGCGGAAAATCTCAGACATGGTGATGATATCGCCTTCCATACCGTTGATTTCCTGCACGCTGACCATACGACGTTTACCGTCTTCCAAGCGCTCCATTTGCACCACAATATGGATCGCCGAGGCAATCTGGGAACGCAGGTTTTTGGTCGAAACATTCCAGCCAGCCATAGAGAACATGTTTTCTATCCTGCTCAGGGCGTCGCGTGGTGTGTTGGCGTGAATGGTCGCCAGAGAACCGTCGTGACCGGTGTTCATCGCCGACAGCATATCCACCGCTTCGCTGCCGCGCACCTCACCAATCACAATCCGGTCCGGACGCATCCGGAGTGAATTTTTCACCAGCTCACGCTGAGTGATTTCCCCTTTGCCTTCAATATTGGCCGGGCGGGTTTCGAGACGAATGACATGCGGCTGTTGCAATTGCAGTTCCGCCGAGTCCTCGATGGTGACAATACGTTGATCTTTCGGAATAAAGCCGGAAAAAATGTTCAAAGTGGTGGTTTTACCCGAACCGGTCCCCCCAGAAATCAGGATGTTCATTTCCCCCACCACGGCAGCTTCAAGAAACTTAGCCATTGGTGGCGTCAACGAGTTGAGTTCCAGCAGGTTATCCATCGTCAGGCGATCCACCGAGAACCGGCGAATCGAGACTGATGGCCCGTCAATCGCCAGAGGAGGAATGATGGCATTAAAGCGGGAGCCGTCTTTCAGGCGGGCATCCACCATAGGAGAGGACTCATCAATACGCCGGCCGACCTGGCTGACAATCCGGTCAATGATGTTGCGCAGATGACGCTCATCCAGGAAGGTATGAGGCGTTCGCTCCAGCTTACCGAACCGTTCCACGTAGATGTTTTTCGGCCCGTTGACCAGAATATCGGAGATGGTGCGATCTGACAGCAACGGCTCCAGCGGCCCCAAGCCAAACACTTCATCTTCAATCTGCGCAATGATTCGGGTACGCGCTTCCGAGCTCATCGGGTGGGTACGGTCATCATTGAGCAGGTGAATGATGGCTTCACGCAATTCCGTCCGGGCTCGATCCTCTTCAAGGTGAGAGAGCAGGCCTAAATCAAGCGTATCCAGCAGCTTCTTGTGGTAGTAATGCTTAATTTCCATCTCCTGCTCAAGCTGCTTTTTCTGCTCTTCGATAAACTTCACTTTGGCGTCAATGTTGGACAACTTGGTGCCGCTTTCTTCTAGCACTTCGGCCGCTTTCAGCTCTTCAGAGCGTTGAACCAGATTACCGAGAGAGCTGGTTTCTTCGTAGTCGCTGTTGATGGCTTTTCTTTTGAAAAACATAGCTCCCCCTTAAGAAAAGAGTTTCTTGATCCAACTGGCGTTTTCCTCATCAGGCACTTCCAGTTTGTGTGAGATTTCGGCCAGAGACGATTTCAGTGCACTGTTTTTCTTCGACTGAACAATCGGGCTACCCAGGTTGGCGCATTCCATCGCCAGGTTGAAATTGTTTGGCACCATGTGCACCGGTACGTTCGGAATCGCTTTTTCAATGTCTTTGGTCGAGATCGAGGCCTTTTTGTCATAGCGGTTCACCAGCAGTTCTATCTGGCTTTTGTTGAGACCAAAATCGTATTCCAGACTACGCAGGTACTGCGACGCATGTTTCACCGAAATCACGTTCTGCTGCATCACCAGAAAAACCCGCGTGGCAGGAGAGACGATTTTCTGGAACATATGCTCCACCCCACCGGACATATCCACAATGATGTGTGCGTAGTACTGTCTCAGTTCAGGTAACAACGCGCTGACCCGCCCGGCGTGGTCGTGGTTATCTTTGAGACTCAAAGGATCAAAACCGAGGTAATTCAGCCCAGAGTGATGTTTGTGTACCAACCCTTCCAACGACATTTCATCCAGATCATTCAACGAATCGATCACGCTGTTGATGCTGTACTTCGGTTTGCAGTCGAGGTAGTCCGCGCTGTCACTGAATCGCATGTCCAGGTCGACCAGTAACACGCTGCTCTTGGCGTAACCGGCCAGCTCAATTGCCGTGTTCAACGCCAGCGTCGTTGCCCCCGAGCCCCCTTTAGTATTAAGGAACAACGTCAGGCTGCCCATTTTCCGGTTCGCCACCTTATCGTCCGCTACCTCTTTGAGCAGTGGGTAGAGCTCTTCAAACATCACCTGATCGGAAAAGTAATCCGACGCCCCGAGGCGCAGCGCCATTTTAAGCGAGGGGGTGTCGTGTTCGTCACCAAAGACGATCAACGATGTGTGGGCATTCTGGAAGTTTTCACCATTGGAATACACATGAGCGACTTTTTGCGCCCATTTGTCACCGGTTTCGATATAAACCAGATCCGGGATCGGTTTGCCTTGAATTTTTTCTAGGTTGAAGTCACTGAGTTCTATCCATTCAATATTGAGATTAAGACATTTGGATAACTCATTACTCATGTGAGCTTTAAAGGTTGGCGTCGAATACACCGCCCACAACACCAGGTTGGTCTTGAGAGAGGCGTATTCATTTTCCACTTTCACTGGCTTCAGCATGGCTATCTCCATTAGCAATCTGACTTGTCCGTACTTGTCGGACTGGTCGGCCGAAGAATCCCCAGACTCTCAGCCGGCAGTATGGTTTCAAAGCTGGGCGCGGTACCGATGGCGTTAATCAACGCTGACAACACAAAAAATCGGAAGGTATAGTTCACCGAGCGCGCTTTGACATACTTGATTTGTGAAAACTGTGCATCCAGCGTGGCATTGTCCGCTGGCGGCGTGGATAAAAACCCGGACACATCGACTTCATTGCCGTTCTGATCCAGATAGGTAATTTCCAGGTTGTTTTTGGAAAAACCCGCCGGATAGAGGCCGGAAACTGATTCCATTTCAGGAATATCGTCCCGGTCGGCGATATAACATACCGTGGCCAGCCTGGCCGAGCGCCTTGTCACTTCGTTCACCATCTGAATCGAATAGAAATAAGCCGCAAACTCCAGAATGGCGAAGATAATCAGCAATACCGCCAGCGCAATGATCAAGAACTCCAATTGCGTGACACCACGTTGTAAACGGTGCAATCTTGATATCTTCATGGCGCTGTCCTCATTTTCGATGAGGCCGCTACGTTAAACGCCAGTGAGACGTCGGAAAATGGCAGCTCAGAGAAAAACGGCTCATAAACGAAGCTGGCCGACAGGGTCACTTCTTTGCTGATCGGCGTCGGTTGCGTGATGACAATATCGTCAGCTGAGATGTAATCGATCATCGGCTCCGAACTGTCATTCACCTGCGGATTACCATAAATCACCACGTTTTTGATGCTGCCTTCATCCGCTATCGCGGTAAAATCGAGCGTACCGTAGGTATCCACGACCGCATAACGCACACCATTTTGCAGTGCTTTGTTAAGTTCGGTGTACTGGATCAATACCCGTCCAACGTCCAGAACCAGTACCGATAGCATCAACAACACGGGTAAACAGATGATGAATTCCAGCGCTGCCAACCCTTGCGATTTTTTCTGATGGTTAACGGGAGTAATGACACGCATATTATGACACTCCCCCTAGCGGATCCTTATACAGCTGGATGCGATACAAACCGACGTCACTGGCTTCAATACCCGTCGAACCGTTTTTTATCGGGCAGTCATACAAGAACTGGCCAAACACGCTCGACTGACCGGAGTTTTCCACTTTCTGCAACAAGAAGAAGCAACCGAAGCCAAGCACATCCAGATCGGTCTTACCGCCTGCGTCGGTGCAGTTCACGATGGGAATCCGCAAGATACGGCGCCCCGCTTGCCCACTTTCTATGTAGTCGTTCGGTACGCATGAAGCTTCGGCCCCATTACCTTCACAGTTTCTGAGCTCGTTGAGGTAATCGCTGTAGTACAGATCTCCGGCATAAGGCGTATCTGACTCAGCCAAAGTATTTGGCTCACGAACATAGAGATCCGGCAAGACGGTACCATCGTTAGGAATCGGCCCGGTAAAATCGTTCAGGCGTGTATTTAATCCTTGCGCCACCGGGCCAATGCTGTTCCCCGGCTTGGTGGTTACCGTATCCCCAATGGTGGCACAGCCGTTATACTCTCCGGACATCGCCTTACGTACCAACGCGGCACCGCCGCCATTGCCATCCCCTTGACCAAAGTCGAGCAGCTGAAAATTCCCGGGGCCCATGCCGGAGTTATCCTGATCTCCCACTTTCAACTCATGAATCTGATCTGGCAAGTTGATGTCATCGTAGATATTTGGGTCGTTCTGATAGCCCCACACTGCGTCCTGCCCAGCGACCGGATCACCACATACCGCCATCGGTGTTATATTGCATGAGTAAGTGATGGCCGCACTGCGACCAGCCACAGCACTGGCTGCCACCGCTTTGTTGATACCAAACAATGAGCTGAGAAACTCGGTCAAAGAGACATCCGTCACCGCCACGCGCACATAAATGTCCGCATCTTCCGATGGTGGTGAAAAGCTCGCGGCAGGGACAAAGGTCTGATAGTCATAAGAAAATGTGACAGCAATGTTCTCTGCGGTGTACGTCAGTTCTGAGTTTCCGGTTGACGTGGCAAAACTGTTCATTGCAGCAATAGCGGCAACTTCAGCCTGATCCACATCACCTGTGTCGTCTGCCACCACCGCACCGGCCAAAGCGGCCGAATCAACGGCATTTTGCAGCCGGGTTTTGTTCAGCACCATGTGGTTCAAATCCAGACTGAATGCTGCGACACCCAACAACAGCAGCATAATCAGACTGATCAATACCAGCGTAATGCCTTTTTGCGTTCCTTTACGTCGGCCATGATGAAGCACTAACATAGCCCCTCCTACGTGATAGAAATCACTTACTCTTTGGCGACTCCATTATTGTTATAAACTTCCAGACTGACGTATGTTCTTTCCCCACTTCCTTCAGGCAGGTAACCCAGGTTTTCCTGCCATGCGGTGGGGTTCAGGGTTTGTTCCGCTCTTAACTGGCTGACTGACATCCCCATACTCGGCTCATTGGCGCAGCCCAGCAAAACGAGCGACAGTGCTCCGGTTAAGGCAATATGTACGCTTTTCATCTCGTATTCCTCTTACAGACTGTGGCCGAACTTACCTTCAGAGCCACCCTCTGACGACGTATAGTTATAAGACTCTGCACTGCCCTGACTGGTGGTTCCGCGTTTGTATTTGCTGTAGTCAAGACGAGCCCCGCGACCCAGTAAGTAGAATTCCACATCGTTCGGACTGACAAAGCCATCCGTAGGTAACGACACTCGGCGACGGTCAATAGGCTGAGCCAGGCGCGGCGTCACCAAAATAACCAGCTCAGTTTCACCGGATGTAAATTCCTCACTCTTGAACAGTTGCCCCAATACCGGAATATCCCCAAAACCCGGCATACGGCTGTTGACGTCGCGCGCATTCTCACTGAGCAACCCGGCGATACCGATGGTTTGACCGTCGGCCAGTTCGAGGGTGGTCCCGGCACTGCGCTTGGTGATCGGCGGAATAAAGAAGGCCGCATTCACGTCGCCTGGGTTGTACGTCAGTACACCTGAGTTAGCGATCTCACTGACATTCACCGACAGTTTGAGGTTGATTTTCTTGTCACTCAGCACGTACGGAATGAAATCCAGCGCCACACCAAACTCTTTATAGTCGATGGTGATGCCATCATCATTGGGCACCGGAATCGGGAACTCCCCCCCCGCCAGAAAATCGGCCTTGGTGCCACTCAGTGCGGTCAAACTGGGTTCCGCCAGGACTTTGGCCACACCGTTCTGCTTCGCGATATCTAAAGCAAATGTGAACAAGGTATTGCTGTCGATAAACGAACCGAGGAAGCCGAAATCATTTGCTGCAGGGATATTGAGAATCGGACCAATGCTGTCGATTGCCGCCCCCGCTGAAGTGGTTCCCCAGGTGAAATCTCCGCTCTTTTGGAAAAAGTGAAAGTTCGAATCAAAACGTCTTACCAGCGTGCGCTGTACCTCGGCCACGGTAACCTCCAGAGTGACCTGTTGAGCACCGCCAATGGTCAGCAAATTAATCACCGAAGCATCGTCGTCATTCTTGTCGTCCCCCTCATCCGCCGCTTTCCCGGCAGCAAAGGTTTCAGCAATCTTCACTGCGGTATCCATGTTCTGCTGATTACTCACCAGACCACGCAGGACGATTTTCTCCTGAGAGCTGTAGACTTCAATCCGGTCGTTAGGCAAAAACTGATGCAGTTTAGCTTTGAGCGTATTTAGGTCATGCGTTACTTCAACGTTAAACGACTCAATCAATCGACCGCGGCGATCCCACACAGACACATTGGTAGAGCCAAGCTTTTTCCCGACCAGAAATAACTCATTTGAGCGTAACACCAGAATGTCGACCACCGACGGATCCCCTAACGTCACTTTCTTCGCCGACCCAGAAATCACAACCTGAGTCGACTGATGATGAGCAACACTGACAACCTTGCCGGATGGGATCGTGGCAGCGTGAAGCGCAAAACTTGTCATAAGTAAATGACATATCACGAATATTATTCTTTTCATAAGTCACCTAATTACTTACTCGAACGTTAGACGCCTGAGCACCTTTTATAATGGTTACACTCGGTGCCGGCGTGTATTTTCTGACCGGCGCAGGTTTGTCGATCTCGTGAGGGTTTCTTAGCGCAAGCTGAATATCGCCTTTGCTGTTCTCTGTCAGCAGGCGTTCGGCTTCTTTCGGCGACACTTCCAGTGTTACAGCCCGAACGATAACCGGCTTGTTTTCTTTGGTTTTCGCAGTCTGGTCCACCGCCAGAACTTTGATGTTTTTCAGCACTGTTTTCGTGGTGGCTCGCGCTTTACCAATTTTGACGGTGTTCAACACATCAACTTTATTGCCCGGCAATAGAAATCCCGCGACACCAATAACATCATTAACCCGAATGGTGACCGCACGCTTGTTGTCCGGTATCAATGCCGCCAGTGTGGCCCCTTCCCCAGGCAAGGCCAGACGAGCGGGATGGATCAACTCCCCTTCGTAGATGGTGTTGGCGACGATGCGCCCTACGACATCTTCCGGTTTTTCCAGCGTCTCTTCATTTATCCATTTTACTTCCAGTAATTTGGTGGTGAGATGCTTGCTTTCGAGTACCGTCCCCGGCTCCAGTTCACTGGCTGCAATAACAACAGGATGGCGTTCAACTCGTTCGACCTCAACGGTCGGTGTGGTTTGACTGTCTATCCACTTTTTCGCAACGATAACGGCCGCCAGACCGAATACCACCGAGAGAAGAAGCAGAATGACGACTTGGCTCCGGCTCATAATGAAACCTCCATGTTAATCCGTGGTGAAGTACAATCCCCACGCCCTCACAAGAATATCGGGAGAGACAACACTGCTCCCTCCCTCAAACGTCAGGATATCTCGACTGATCCCTAACAAGTCCTTTGGTAAACAAGGAAAGAACTCAACATTATTTTCGTTATGTAGTGCCAACAACGTTGTTATGCTTAACGGTTCAACCTCAATGTCCATCGTTGTCGCCATTTCAGACCACAATTCCAGATACTCTGCTTCTTCGAGCGGGTTGAACTCAATTTTGTATCCGAGACGTCGTAGAAAAGCCGGATCGGCAATAGAGCTCGGAGAAAGGTTGGATGAGAAAGCCAGCGTCAGCGTGAACGGCACAGAAATATGCTGGCCATTGGGCAACGCCAGGTGATCGACGAAATATTCCATTGGCACTATCCATCGGTTGAGTAATGCCGCCACCGAAATAGACTGACGCCCCAAGTCATCAATCACCAGAATGCCATTATTAGCCATCATCTGCAGTGGTGCATTCCACACCCGATTGTGATCGCTGTGATTGACTTCCAGCATCTCCAGAGTCAACTCACCGCCCACCTGAATGTTTGGTCGCTCGCACAGTATCCAGCGTTTGTCATAGTGCTGAGTGACTTTAACAAACACCTGAGTATGGTCATCGTCCATCCGGCGGTGATGATGCTCAGAGAACACTTTGATGATGTTGCCGTCGGCGTACACCGCATACGGAATAAACACCGACGTATTGAGTGCATTCAGCACTCGGGCTGCAACGTAACTTTTCCCTGTCCCGGCATGGCCATAAAGCAGCATGGCACGGCCAGAGTTAATCGCAGGCCCCAGCACCTGAACCAAACGTTCAGAGCCATAGACGTCAGATAAGGCCCGCTCCACATCGGCACGGCCAATCGGCTGACGACGCAAATCCTGCGCTTGCACCACTTGCCAGTATTGTTCCATGGAAACCGGCACCGGACCGATATAAGCATCACGACGAAACGCCAGTTCGGCTTCTGCCATCCCCAGTTCAGTTAACCCATAACGCACCTGGGCATATGAACTTTCAGATAGCGTCGTAACAGGCTGGTAGACTTCTATCCAGCTACGTTTGCGTAACTGTGCCAGAGCATCTTCGACAATATGTGAAACAACACACAACCGGTGTGACAGTTCGATCAGATCAATTTTCGGATACGCAGAGATGTGCTTAATCACCAGGTGTTCCACCACCGCCACCGGTACACCCAACGCGGTATCATTGGTGGGAACCAAAGGTGGCTCTATCTGTGGCACCAAATGTTCAGTTAGTGACGTTCCCATTGACACTCCCTCCATGGAGCTGCGCCAAGCAGAGACTTGGTCTCAGTGATAAGTTCTCAGCGCTAGTAAATATAGGACTGCAATGCCAGGCCAATAACAATGATTGGCGCAAAGGGTATAACCAGACGTGTTTTTTGGCTGCCTGGCGTGGCCTTTTGATACACATACCCGACCACATTTTGATACAGCGTGCCTCGCGACTCGGCCAGAAAAAGTGCCAAATAAAACACACCAACCATGCCCCCAGCTAACACGATCCAAATCGCTGTATCTGCCAGTTGAGATACCCCAACCCATAGCCCGACTACCGCCAGCAACTTCACATCTCCAGCCGCCATAATGCGTGTGATGTACAGCAGTAAACACACAGCAAACGCGACGAGAAAACCGCTTAGATGGTCAAGAGTCTGCCCACCCGGCTCAACGGCTATCGACATAGTGACGACAAGCAGAAGTGTCAGTACCAGCTTGTTGGGAATTCGGTGTTTCTGAGCATCAGAAACACCGACCGCAACTAATAATGACCAAATGAGGCATTCAACTAGCATTAGATAGTAAACCTACGGTGTAGGGTTAATTCCGCTGATTTCGGAAGCCACATCCGTAAATTTGCTCGCTAAGGTATCCCAGAAGCCAATTGATAATAGTGCAGCAACAATCAATGCGGCGCCCAAAATGTACTCCAAAAGAGTGAGTCCTTCTTCATCGTTAATAAAGTTATTAACAAATGTTTTCATCGTTTCCATGATTTAATCCCCTGTGGTTTAGCTCATAACTAGCACTATTCAATTACGGATTAGAATGATTAGCGCCGTGAGTTAAAAGTAGGACAACTTAATTTTTTTGGGTTAGGACTTTTTTGCCATTACTTTATCTTTTTATGTCATACGGAAGTGTGAGAACGAAATAAGCACACAATTAGTCACTATTAAACACATTACATAATGGAATCTAAACCAATAAAAAACCAATAAATTAGAGTATAAAACTAAAAAACCAACAAAAATCAGGGTTAGTGACTAAGTAAAAAACCAGTTGCTCATCTAAGATCAAATCGAAAAAGTCTCAAAAACGAAACACAAATGACAAATCTATACATAAAATCATCATTTAATAGGACAGAGATCAACTTAAACACTTGGATTTAGCGTATTAATGGCGGTTTATTTACTGCACTTAACTTGCACAATTTTGCTTCTCTTCTAGTCTGAAAGCATGGAAATAAAACCTGGCTGGGTATTAAAGATCAAGATGGCTTAAACGATTTTTTATGAAGGGAAGTCGGACAATGGATGAATTAAAATCTGGCCATTGGTTGGGAAAATCGACCACTTTTCTACCTCAGGATAAGGCATCAATCATTAAGCGTTATTTCAATATTATCGATAGCGGTAGTGATGTTTCTATTTTAAGTGAGCCTGCAATTACATTTTGCTTTTTTTATTACGATCCTAATCAGAATCAAAATTTATTATTAACTGCGATCAAAATTTGCCAAAACTTGAATAAAAACTTGGTGTTAATCTACAACGGAGAAATCAATCACGAGTTTCTGGAATTGAAAGTTGTGCTTGATCACTGTGATCTGAATTACTCCATATTTGAGAATTGGTTAATGACCCTCACTCATAGGTTGCTCAAGCAAGAGGATGTTTCTCAACAAACCCCGGTACTAAACTCCCATCCCAGTGATGAGATCATGCGGATCGTGCGTTTTATTGATTCCAACCTGAGTACCACCATCAGAGAGGAGGATGCGGCGGCCAAATGCCACTACTCTGTGACCTACTTTTCCAAACTGTTTCATAAAGTAATGGGGCAAAGTTTTCGCGACTACCTGATTGAAAAGCGGATTTCATTGGCAAAAAAGATCCTGTTGGAAGACAGAAAAGCCAAAATTGCGTTTGTCGCCTATCAATGTGGGTACCGTGATATCTCGTACTTTTCTCGCATCTTCAAGAAGCGAACTGGGGTTTCACCCGGCGTGTATCGCCAATTACATTAACCAGATCACTCTCTTGTCTCTAACCCGTGAATCTTGATTTCCAAAGAAAAGGCAACATGCTAATCTTAACAAGCTTTTAACATAATAATTATTAAACCAATTTGCCAATAACACGGAGTTAGAGAATGATTCAGCCTAACGAGTTAAGCAAAACAACCTGCGCTCTCCCGCCCCCCAATGAAATGATTTTAAAATGGGCAGAGGAACGCCCAAATGAAGTCTATCTAAAACAGATCATTAATCGCCAGTTTGTTGAGTACACCTATGCAGAGGTTGCCGATCAGGCACTGCGCCTGGTGACCGCCCTCAGAGAACTGGGCGTTCATCCAGGCGACAAAGTCGCCCTGGTATCAAAGAACTGTGCCGAGTGGTTTATTTGTGATCTGGCCATGATGCTGGGTGATTACATCAGCGTGCCGATCTTCCCTACGGCAGGGGCTGACACCATTGAGTACTGCGTCACTCACAGTGAAAGTAAAGCCCTGATCGGCGGAAAACTGGACAATGCTGACGCCACTCAGCAAGTCATCGATGCCATACCAGATCTCATCAGCATTGCACTACCCTATGACTCAGCGCCTAAGTGCCAACATCAGTACAAACAGTTGCTCGCCCAGTCGCAACCCAGCTCAGAACGTCCACAACATTACGATGATAAACTGATGTCTCTGGTGTACACCTCGGGTACGTCCGGCTTACCCAAAGGGGCCATGCTCACCTATGGCGCGTTCAGTTGGTCGGCGCAGCAGCTGATCAATCATATCGGTATCGAAGAAAACGATCGTCTGTTCTCGTATCTGCCGCTGGCGCACATTACCGAGCGTGTTTACATCTTTGGCTCGTCAATCATGGGCGGTGTCCCGACGGCTTTTCCCGAGTCGCTGGACACCTTCATTGAAGATGTAAAAATGCAGCGCCCAACCCTGTTTATCTCGGTGCCTCGTTTGTGGACCCTGTTTCAGCAACGTATTCAGGACAAACTGCCACAGAGAAAGCTCAATCTTTTGCTCAAAATTCCGTTCATCAATACCCTGATCAAGAAAAAACTTGCCGACGGTCTGGGCCTGGATCAGGCTCGTGTCCTCGGTTGTGGCTCCGCCCCGGTTTCACCCGCGCTGCTGGAATGGTATCGCAGCGTCGGCCTGAACATTACTGAGGCCTGGGGGATGACGGAATCATTTGCCTACAGCACACTTAACTATCCATTCCGCGCCGATAAAATCGGTACCGTCGGGAATGCCGGCCCCGGTATTGAACTGCGTATTGCCGCCGATGAAGAGATCATGGTGCGAGGAAAAGGGCTGTTCTCCGGATACTATAAGAACGACATCGCGACCCAGGAAGCGTTTGATGACAACGGCTGGTTACACACGGGTGACATCGGCAAAATTGACCAAGACGGCTACCTGACGATCATGGGACGTAAAAAAGACACCTTTAAAACGGCGAAGGGCAAATTTGTCTCTCCGGTCCCCATTGAGAAAAAGCTGTTTGAATACAGTCGTGTCGAAATGATGTGTTTGATTGGACTGGGGCTACCTGCGCCGATCCTTCTGGTGGTTCCGCATGATTTTCCTAACTTTGATCGTGCCCGTTATGAACGCACCACCAAAAAAGTCATCGATCGCATGAACTCAGAGTTGGAATCGCATGAACAGATCAAAGGGGTGCTCATGATCAAAGAGCCGTGGAGTATCGAAAACGGTATTCTGACCCCCACTTTGAAGATCAAACGCCACCTTCTGGAGCAGAAGTACCACGACATGGGTCAGAACTGGCCGAAAGGTCAACTGGTCGTGTGGGAAGAGTAACGTGACCCGTCCTGATATGGGTTGACACTTTTTAGGACGTTACAACGCACAACATAAAAGCTGCCCTGATGAGGCAGCTTTTTTCTTTCTATCTGTTCCATCTTCTCACTTTTCACCAATGTGCCCCAGCGCCAATTAGAGAAAATCACTGTAGTGACGATTTGCCTGAGGTGAAGAATTTAAGCCAGTATCACGTTGTAGATGCGGATTCAGTAACGCATACTCATTCGACGATGGCTTAGGTTCTTTATAAGTCAGGCTTTCCTTGTTCAAACTCCATATCAATTCAAAATGCCAGTTAATTGCGATCTTCATTGCGCTTCCCACCTTTACTCTCCGCTTTTTCAACGAATTATGGTGTGGTTCCGCTAAGATAACGAACGATCATTCATGACAATCACTATAAGCACAGATTATGGACAATCGACTCAGGCACCTTGCCGCGCTGCGTTATTTCGAGGCCGCAGCCCGTCACCAAAGTTACAGTAAGGCCGCTCTGGAGCTGCACATCAGCCAGGCGGCGGTCAGTCAGAAAATACGTCAACTCGAAGATGAACTGGCGTGCAAATTATTCGTTCGTCAAGGGCGTGACATGCGTCTGACCGCCAAAGGGACCACTCTCTATCAGCAAGTCAGTAATGGATTCGAACACATTCTGAATGGCCTGAACGCGATTCAGTCCGAGCCGCTGGAAGGCATGCTGACCGTGAACACCACGCCTTCTTTTGCTTCCCGTTGGCTGATGCCGAAACTCTGGAAATTCACCATGGAGCACCCACTGATCCCGATCCGGGTTTACGCCACGACGGAACACCCGGTGATAAAATACGGCGAAGTCGATGTGGCAATCCGCCAAGGGCTGACTACCGATCTCGGCACCAATCTATGTAAAGAGGTGCTGTACGAGGAAGCGGTTTATCCGTTCTGTTCCCCTGAACTGGCCGACTCGATGCAACTAACACACCCCGAGCAGCTTTTGCAATGTTGGCTTATCCACGGAGTGGATACAAAAAACTTCACCTGGAAGAACTGGTTTCACGAAGCCGGAGTTGAAATGAGCGAAGAGAAGGTTCAATGGATGGAAGTCGGTACCTTTGATATGGGGCTCAGTGCGGTGATGGCGGGACACGGTGTGTGTCTGGGCACCGACAGTTTGGCGGGCGATTTCGTGGAACGCGGCTTACTGGTCAAGCCGTTTGACATCGGTATGTCACCTGGCGTGCGATATACCCTGTTCCACGATCCCGGCTCCTCCCGCCGTGCCCGGATAGAGGCATTTACCGACTGGCTGCACCGTGAAGTGGCTCAGCTCAGCCGATGATTCAGTTGCGCCAGAACGGCTTACTCACTTCAGATGCCACCTGATCAGGGCTCAGTCCCAAATCATCCAACAGGTGAGGCGGCAATTCATTCAAGTGACGACGCGAACGGTAGTTGTGATGCCAACGTTTTAACTGGCAAAAGTAATTCTTAACAAAAGTACCAGTTACTTTTTTGGATTCTCTCTGGTGTGTAGTGATAACTGTGTTCATACAGCCTCCTTGTAAGAAGCGTTGTTTGTGACCGCCGCAGCGGTCAGTCAGCAGATCCGCCAGTTGGAAGATTGGTTGGGGGTTGAGCTGTTCATCAGGCAACACCGGCGTGTCAAACTCACCGCGGAAGGCGGCATTTTGTATCAGCAGACTAAGCGTGGTTTCGATCACATTCAGGACGGCGTGCGTCAGGTCAACCAGGATCCCAACCCGAACCAACTCTCGATTTCAACCCTGCCATCGTTTGCCCAACATTGGCTGGTGCCCCGTATTGGTCAGTTCCGCCAGCAACATCCAGAGTTGGCGATGTTGATTGAGCCGCGCAATGAACTGATCAATTTTCAGGACTCGAATGTCGACATCTGTATTCGTTATGGCCGCGGCCACTATCCGAATCTGGAATCGCGCCTGTTCATGGACGAAGTGCTCTACCCGGTGTGCCATCCACTCTACCAACAGCAGCACAACATCTATCAGCTTGACGACCTGCACCGTGCCGAACTGATTGAAGATACCTGGCCGGACATTAATTGGGACGTATGGCTGAAAAACATTGGTCAGTTACCCAAACCGACCATACAGTACCATGGCTCACAGTTCGTTCTGGAAGGCGCGCTGGCCGTTCAGGGGGTCGCCCTGACCAAACACAGTCTGGCGTTTCGTTATATTCAGGAAGGCAAACTGGTTCGGATCGGTGATATTGCCCTGAGGCCAGAATACCAATATTATTTGTGTGCTCCTGCAGGCTATTTCCGGCGTCCTAAAATCGCCCTGTTCTGTGAGTGGATTGAGGAGCAAGCGGCACAATTTCAATGTGAAGCTCAGTATAATCTGACGGTGATTGAAGCCAAATACTAACGTGGTATCCACACCATCTGAGCAGAACTGCACAAGACAACAGAAATAAAAAAGCCCCGTAAGCTTTCACTTACGGGGCTTTTGTCAATCGCTTAACTTAACCCAAAGAATTACTTCTTAGCGTTACGCTCTTTAACTTCTGCGATTACTTGCTCAGCAACGTTTGACGGACATGGTGCGTAGTGTGAGAACTCCATAGAGAACTGACCACGACCAGAAGTCATTGTACGTAGAGTACCGATGTAGCCGAACATTTCTGACAGAGGTACATCACCCTTGATACGTACGCCAGTAGTACCAGCTTGTTGGTCTTTGATCATACCACGACGACGGTTCAGGTCACCGATTACGTCACCAACGTGATCTTCTGGAGTGAACACGTCAACTTTCATGATTGGCTCAAGAAGCTGCGGGCCCGCTTTAGGCATAGACTGACGGAATGCGCCTTTCGCTGCGATTTCGAACGCGATTGCTGATGAGTCAACTGCGTGGAAACCACCGTCGAACAGCTCAACTTCAACGTCTAGCGTTGGGAAGCCAGCCAGAACACCGTTTTCCATCATGCCAGCAAAACCTTTTTCGATTGCAGGCCAGAATTCTTTAGGAACGTTACCACCAACTACTGATGAAGAGAACGTGAAGCCAGAGTTTGGCTCACCTGGTTTGATGCGGTAATCGATCTTACCGAACTGACCAGAACCACCAGACTGTTTCTTGTGCGTGTAGCTGTCTTCAACAGGCTGAGTGATGGTTTCACGGTAAGCTACCTGTGGAGCACCTACTTCCAGCTCAACGCCGTAAGTACGCTTCAGGATATCTACCTTGATGTCCAAGTGAAGTTCACCCATACCTTTCAGGATGGTTTCGCCTGAATCTTCGTCAGTTTCAACCTGGAATGATGGATCTTCTGCAACCATCTTACCGATCGCGATACCCATCTTCTCGCTGCCGCCCTTGTCTTTAGGCTTAACTGCGATAGAGATTACTGGTTCTGGGAAGATCATTGGTTCCAGAGTACATTCGTGTTTTGGATCACACAGAGTGTGACCAGTTTGAACGTTCTTCATACCAACAACAGCGATGATGTCACCAGCTTGTGCTGCATCGATCTCGTTACGCTGGTCAGCGTGCATCTCAACCATACGGCCGATACGCTCTGTTTTACCAGTTGCAGAGTTCAGGATGGTATCGCCTTTCTTCATCTTACCTGAGTAGATACGGATGAAGGTCAGAGCACCGAAACGGTCGTCCATGATCTTGAACGCAAGCGCTTTTAGTGGCTCATCTGCAGATACAGTCGCAACTTCACCAGTCGCTTCACCTGTGTCTGGGTCAGTCAGAGGCTGAGGATCTACTTCTGTTGGCGATGGTAGGTAATCTACTACCGCGTCAAGAATAAGTTGGATACCTTTGTTCTTGTACGCTGAACCACAGTAAGTTGGGAAGAATGCCAGATCACGAGTACCTTTACGGATACAACGTTTGATGTCTTCCAGAGAAGGCTCTTCGCCATCCATGTAAGCCATCATCAGGTCGTCGTCTTGCTCAACAGCAGTTTCGATCAGCATTTCACGGTATTCAGCAGCTTTCTCTACCATGTCTGCAGGGATGTCTTGAACTTCGTAGTTCTCTGGCTGACCAGAATCATCCCATACGTATGCTTTCTGGCTTAGTACGTCAACAACACCAACGAAATCTTCTTCGATACCGATAGGCAGAGTCATTACTAGAGGAGTTGCCGCTAGAACGTTTTGTACCTGATCTACAACTTTGTAGAAGTCAGCGCCCATACGGTCCAGTTTGTTAACGAAAATCAGACGTGATACGTGAGATTCGTCAGCGTAACGCCAGTTAGTTTCTGACTGAGGCTCAACACCACCAGAACCACAGAATACACCGATACCACCGTCAAGTACTTTCAGAGAACGGTAAACTTCGATTGTGAAGTCAACGTGTCCAGGAGTATCGATGATGTTTAGACGGTGATCGTTCCAGAAACAAGTAGTTGCCGCAGACTGGATTGTAATACCACGTTCAGCTTCCTGCTCCATGAAGTCAGTAGTAGTTGAACCGTCGTGAGTATCACCGATCTTGTGGATCTTACCAGTTAGCTTAAGGATACGCTCTGTAGAGGTAGTTTTACCCGCATCTACGTGAGCAAAAATACCAATGTTTCTGTATTTTGATAAATCAGTCATTGTCTTACTCTGTTAATAAGGTATAAAGTGCGCGCAGAGTATATCATATTCTGTCAATACTGATACCTTTGCGTGCCGTTGGACGAAAAAAAACATTGGGGTAGAAAACACCACCCCAAAATCATAGTCAAAAATCGGATTTTATGTCGCCACTCTTCTGGCATCACGCGGATTTGCAACAGGAAATCATACCAGAGTTACAGCTCATCAAACGCTTCAATCGCCTCAGATAACTTTTTCACGCCGTGGATTTGCATCCCCTCGATGCCACCTTTGGGCATATTCGCGGCAGGCACAATCGCCTTTTTAAAGCCGTGTTTGAACGCCTCATTCAATCGTTCCTGACCACTTGGTACTGGTCGGATTTCGCCTGCTAACCCGACTTCACCAAATACGACCACGTCTTTTGGCAACGGACGATCACGAAAGCTCGACAACAGCGCCATCAACAACGCCAGATCAGCGCTGGTTTCGGTGACCTTGACGCCACCAACCACGTTCACAAACACGTCTTGGTCCGCCATCTGCAAACCACCGTGCTTATGCAGCACCGCTAATAAAAGCGAGAGCCGGTTTTGCTCCAGGCCCACCGCGACCCGGCGCGGATTCGCCAGTTGGGAATAATCCACCAGCGCCTGAATCTCAACCAGCAAAGGCCGGGTCCCTTCCCAGATCACCATGACCGAACTGCCGGAGGTGTCTTCTTCTCCCCGCGACAGGAAGATTGCCGACGGGTTGCTGACTTCACGCAGACCCTGACCGGTCATGGCGAACACCCCAAGTTCATTCACCGCCCCAAAACGGTTTTTGTGGCTGCGCAAGGTGCGAAAACGGCTATCCGTACCACCATCGAGCAACACAGAGCAGTCAATGATGTGCTCCAGCACTTTCGGCCCGGCCAGTGTGCCGTCCTTTGTCACGTGACCGACGATGAACACCGCGACATTGTTTTGCTTAGCGTAACGCGTCAGGGCAGTGGCAGATTCACGAACCTGCGCCACACTGCCCGGGGAAGATTGAACATCAGAGACGTGCATCACCTGAATGGAGTCAATCACCATGATGCGCGGCTGCTCTTTTTCGGCCACCTGGCAGATTCGGTCAACGTTTGTTTCCGACAACATTTTCAGGTTGTCTTTTGGCAACCCAAGGCGTGAAGCCCGCATCGCGACCTGTTGCAATGATTCTTCCCCGGTCACATACAGCGTAGGCATCTGCGCCGACAGCTGACACATGGTCTGCAGCAACAGCGTCGACTTACCGGCTCCCGGATTACCCCCGATCAGGATCGCAGCGCCCGGAACAATGCCACCGCCCAGTACCCGGTCCAGCTCTTTGAAACTACTGGTAAAACGAGGCACCTCCTGCAAATCGATCTCCGCCAGAGTCTGAACCTGAGCTTCCGTCGCCGAACCGGCGTAACCGGCTAAACGCTCGTTGCGCGCCACAGTCGGCGATGCTGCCAGACGCACCTCTGAAATGGTGTTCCATGAACCACAGGCGTTACACTGACCCTGCCAGCGCGGAAAATCGGCGCCGCAGTCATTACACACATAAGCACGCTTTGCTTTTGCCATTTGTCCCCTAAATTATCTAAGTCTGTGACGTGATTTTGAATTTAATGATAAAACACTTATTGAATCAGTCTATGAAGTGACTCAAGATCTGATTATCACGGCCGATGAGTCATATAGTAAGGACACTCTAACAGAAAAATATGCAGCAAACCGAAATTCTCTCGCTCGCAGAGCAGCTGATCCCTGCCTATCAGGCAGACGACTTTGACTTCGTGCTTTCACAACTGACCGAAGGACATTCGCCTGCCTTTCGCCTGCTGGTCAAAATGGAACTGAACCGGATTATGGCCCCCTGCTCACGAGCCATCGACTTACGCGGCCGGGTTCAGGGTGAGTGCCGTGAGTACCTGTTGGACGGTCTTTCGCACTGGCTTGATGATGTGGCGTTCAACGCCTATCACAAAAACATCAAAAAATTCGGCGCTTATACCGAAGGCGTGTGGGAGGCGATGCAGAACACCCACAATAATTTCCGCATCATGCAGCAGCGCGGTCAGCGTTCAGATCGCGAGCTTACCAACGCCAAAAGCCCGTATGAGCTGGAGCCCGTTACGCTCGGCTATGACCTGAAGCGCAAAGAGAACCGGCTCAAACTCTCTTCTCAAGTGGAAATCATCCTGCCCAGCGCCCAGTTGGTGCATGGGGTGAGTGTGGATCTGTCCGCTTCCGGCGCACGCTTTAAAGTACCAACCGCGTTCAACTATAAACTCGGTGAGATCATCACGGTTCAATTTGTTGAGCTGAGTAAGAGTTCAACGGTGGACGGGATTGCCAAGCCGTTTCAATACCGGGTGGTTGGCATTGATGACTCGTACGACAACGACGCGGTAAAATTTCTGCGCACCATCCGCCTGACCGAATCCAAAGCCATTGAACTGGCGATCATTGAAGCACTGCACAGTGAATCGCAACGCGCCCGTCACGACAATCAGGATAAAATCATTCGGGCCCGTACTCGCGGGTTTGAACACACCTACCTCAAGCACACCTGCAACCTGCCGCTCTTTTTCAGTGGTAACGAACTCAAACTGGTACTGATGACGGAGAACAATCAGCCCATCTGGCAGTACTGGCACGACGAACGCAATCAGCAAGCCCTGAGCAGCCTGTTCAATGCACAGCGTATGGACTTACTGACGCGTCCGGGCATGCGCGGTAGCAACAATATGCTCTACTCATTCACCCACGAACATCAGGATAAGAGTCTGTTCTTCTCGATGATGATGCCGGAGGCCACTCGAGAAGAGCGCCAACTGTTCTGGCATGTCGGCGCTAAGCGCGAGAGCTGGAAAGCTTTCCGTTTATCGGTGTTTGAACTGTCGGAAGAGGAGCGTCAGGAACTCAGCCAACACGCGACGGAGTTGTCTTTGGCGACCGAGTCACTGACTCACTGCGGTATTTTGCAGGAAATCGCCAATCATGAAGTAGCACACGACTATCTGCTGTCTGACAAACCGCGCCTGGATGCCAACGCCTTGAAAAAGTTCTGCCACTCGCGCCAGAGCACCAACCAGCCACTCAGTCTTTACTTTGATGCCCGCTCGCGGCGCAAAGAGCCGCGCTATCAGTTTCAGTCACCGTTAGAGCTGAGGTTCCAGCAACAACTCATTGCCGGTAGCACACTGGATATCTCGAAACGCGGACTATTTGTGGACCTGACGGAGCGGCTCAACGCGAAAGTGGGTGACAAATGCTACATTAATTTTCACGAATTACAGCTGTACGACAAAGAACTGCCGCTGACCCGGGTGCCTTATCGGGTGATCCGTATCAGTCCGGAAGGACGGCGCGTACAACTGATGATTGAAGATACCCGGGAAACCGCCAAAACCGTCACCTTCCTCAACCGGTTGATTGAACATAACCTGGATAAACTGACTGCCAAACAGGAACTGCTGCCCAGCAATGCACTGCTGGAGAGTCTGCATCATGTGTTGCTGGATAAAATGGTCTGCTCGCCGATTTTTGTCGAAAAGCGCGCCGCGACGCTTTGCCCGAGAATGATTGGGGTCAATTACCCGCTCCAACCCTATCTGGCATTGTTTGCCAAACTCGGCCATGACCACAAACTGTCGTTAGAACCGGTCTTCAAAGGACGCAGCAGTACCTTGTTATCACAACCAATGAAACGGATTGATGGTGCGGAGCCGCAATACCATGAAATTTATCTGGCTGCGATCAAGTTCGGAAGCCGGATTCAGTCGGTTCAGACCAAACTATTGAGTGAGTTTACCAGCACCAAAGAGCGGATTGAGTTTATCAAGAATGCACAAAATTTCGGTGAGTTTTATGCTTTGCGACTCTCCGGGGTGCCGGTCTTTGACCCCATGACCGAACTACTGCGCAAAGACATCGCCGAGCTGGCGCCGATCAGCCTGTTTCAGGCACGGACGCTGGAAAAGGACATCAACGCCATCGCCGGTTATGGCGAGATCGTAGATATCACCGAAGAGGTGTTGATCAGGCTCGAACTGACACGTTAAAAAAAGCGAGGCTGAGCCTCGCTTTTTTGTTTAAGGCTGACGCTTCCAGCTGATTTTCTGTTGCTTGACCAGCCCGGCAGATAAGATACACAACACCCCACCGAGTCCGCTGTAACGCACAGCAGACTGAGCCTGAGCTTCCACTTTCGGTTTGGCATGATACGCCACGCCCAAACCGGCAGCTTTCATCATCACCAGATCGTTCGCCCCATCACCGACCGCCACCGTGTTGTGCGCTTCTATCTCATACTGATCGGCAAGCTGTTCGAGAATGTCCGCTTTCGTCTGCGCCGACACGACATCGCCGACGACCTTGCCCGTCAGCTTACCAGCAACGATTTCTAATTGATTGGACTGCGCATGATGCAGACCCAGCGTTTGCTTGAGATGATCGGAGAAATAAGTAAAGCCGCCCGAAGCGATCGCGGTTTTCCAGCCCATGGCGTTGAGGGTGTTCACCAACTCGGGCAGATCCGGCATCAAGGGCAAATCGCGGCGTACGGTGTCTAGGATGGCTTCATCCGCTCCTGCCAATTTGGCCACGCGCTGACGCAGACTTTGTTCAAAGTCCAGTTCCCCAAGCATTGCCCGCTCGGTCACTTCCGCCACTTCTTCCCCCACGCCAGCCAGCTTGGCCAGCTCGTCAATGCATTCGATCTGAATCGCGGTCGAGTCCATGTCCATCACGATCAACCCCGGTTTAGACAGATCCGGAATATCATTCAGCCGGGCATAATCCAGCTCCATAGCTTGGAGGATTTTCTCATGCTCGTCCGTCAGCTCGCCTTCCATCAGAGCAACTTCGTAGGGCCCAACCTTCCAACAATCCACTACCGCGTTGTAATAACCGGTAAAGAAGTCGATGTCATCAAACAGCTCTGCGGTCAGGTAGCCGCCAAACACTATCCAGTTGGCACGCTGTTTGTCATGCAACGTGGCGCGGCGGGTTTCTGGTAAGCGGTTCACCAATGAGGAATAGCGCCTGATCGGCAGTGTCGTTAACTTTTCCATGTTTGCGGTTCCGTATCCGAATTTTTGTTAAATCTTCTGAAACGTTAACCTATTGCAATTTAACTACGCAAGTCTCAATATGAGCGAAAACCAAAATTATTGTGGTTAGGAATATTATGGACTCTTCACTTTTTTCGTTTCGAGTCGCCCTTCGGGTCCTGATTGTTCTGTCCCTGATCGCCATGATCGGTGTGATCGCCGTTAACAGCGTCAAAATCAGCAAAGGCAACGAGAAGATCCAGAACAATCAGTTGGAAACACTGACCAAGGTTCTGATCTCTCAGGCATCATTGTCGGCTGGTGACATGATCGTCCAGCAGGATCAAGAAGGCCTGCTCAAACTGACGAACCAACTGGCGAAAGATAATCTGGTGTTTGACGCGACGATTTACGATGCCGAAGGTGTACGACTGGCGGCCAGTGATGATGCTTTATCCGCCCGTGAAGTTCTCGGACTGGATACCCCGCTGGCCACGGCCCGCATCGGCCGCCAACAACTGGTGGAGCCGGTTTTTCACGAGAATAACCTGATCGGTTTTGTGCGTGTTACGTTTGAGACTGGCAAAGTAACGGCGATTTCAGATCACTATTACCGTAAAAGCGATCGCTACATGTACACCATGATCCTACTAAGCTTCATCATCGGTCTGCTGCTGCCGCTGGTGATCCGACGTAAGAAAAAAGCCAAAGGGGAAAACCTGCTGCTGCGCGACATTCTGCCGCACTAACGTCAAATTTTTCAGAGACAAAAAACCTCAGCCATGGCTGAGGTTTTTATCGTTGAGAGCCGGTAATCTTACTGCTTATCACCCAACAATACGGAGTCGAGAGCGATCACCATCATGTCGTTGAACGTGGTTTGGCGTTCATCCGAGGTGGTTTGCTCACCCGTTTTGATATGGTCAGATACAGTACAGATGGTCAGCGCTTTCGCGCCATACTCGGCGGCGACACCGTAGATGCCTGCCGCTTCCATCTCTACACCGACAATGCCGTATTTATCCATCACGTCAAACATGTCAGGATCCGGCGTGTAAAACAGCTCTGCCGAGAACAGGTTACCGACCTTCACTTCAATGCCACGTGCCGTTGCCGCTTCCTCAGCTGCTTTCACCATCTTGTAGTCTGCAATTGCCGCGAAGTCGTGGCCTTTGAAACGGATACGGTTCACTTTCGAATCGGTACACGCGCCCATGCCGATCACCACATCACGCACTTTAATGTCTTCGCTGACCGCACCACAGCTACCGACGCGAATGATTTTCTTCACACCGAAATCTTTGATCAGCTCAGTGGCGTAGATAGAGCACGACGGAATACCCATACCGTGCCCCATGACCGACACTTTACGACCTTTATAAGTACCAGTGAAACCGTACATGTTGCGCACATCACACACCTGCACTACGTCATCCAGAAACGTTTCCGCTATGTATTTCGCCCGCAATGGATCGCCCGGCATCAGTACAACATCCGCAAAAGCACCCATTTCAGCATTGATATGTGGAGTAGCCATTGTTTATTCCTTTCTTCTGAGTCGCCGGGAGTGTTGCCCGGCGTTCGATTCATTTCCAGGCGGCCTCTGCTCGTGGCCGCAGCTCGTATTACAGGAAGTTCTTACCGTAATCCATCGCTGAGGTTCCGAAATAGGACGCCAGCGACTGACCGATGTCGGCAAATGAGTCACGACGGCCCAACGAGCCCGGTGCGACTTTCTTACCGTAGACGATCACCGGGATATGTTCACGGGTATGATCAGTGCCAGGCCAGGTTGGATCGCAGCCGTGGTCGGCCGTCAGGATCAGCACGTCATCGTCTTGCATGATGTCCAGCACTTCCGGCAGACGCTGGTCAAAGTACTCCAGCGCGGCGGCGTAGCCTGCAACATCACGGCGGTGGCCGTACGCCGAATCAAAATCAACGAAGTTGGTGAAGACAATCGTATTGTCGCCCGCCGCCTGGATTTGTTCGACCGTTGCGTCGAACAGTGCCGGAATACCGGTCGCTTTCACTTTCTTGGTGATCCCACAATGAGCGTAAATATCGGCAATCTTACCAATAGACACCACATCGCCCTGCTTCTCATCCACCAGTTTTTGCAGCACGGTAGCAGAAGGTGGCTCAACAGACAGATCACGGCGGTTGCCAGTACGCTCGAATTGCCCTTTACCCGGGCCGATGAACGGACGCGCGATCACACGCCCAATGTTGTAATCTTCCAGCTCTTCACGTGCGATCTGGCAAAGCTCCAGCAAGCGATCCAGGCCGAAAGTCTCTTCGTGACAGGCAATTTGGAACACCGAGTCCGCAGAGGTGTAGAAGATTGGCTGGCCCGTCATCATGTGCTCTTCACCAAGATCGTCCAACACCTGAGTACCAGACGCGTGGCAGTTGCCAAGGAAACCATCCAGTCCGGCACGCTCCAGGATGCGGTCTGTCAGGGCTTTCGGGAAGCTGTTTTGTTTGTCGGTAAAGTAGCCCCATTCAAACAACACAGGTACGCCGGCAATTTCCCAGTGGCCTGACGGCGTATCTTTACCTGACGAGAGCTCTGCCGCGTGCGCATACGCGCCGATGATGTCCGCGTTCTGATCCAGACCTGGTGCGAAACGTCCAGTGGACTCTTTGTGCGCCATCGCCAACCCGAGCTTGGACAGGTTTGGCAACGTCAACGCGCCCTGGCGCTGCGCATTGTCGGCCTCACCGGCCGCACACTGATCGGCAATATGACCCAGCGTGTCTGAACCAACATCCCCAAATTGCTCTGCGTCTGCAGCGGCACCGATCCCAAAGGAGTCCAGGACTAAAATAAATGCTCTTTTCATTGCTTGTTCCTCAGGCTCACCGGACACGTCAGCGACCGGTGGGCCTTGTTGATGTTTATACGTCTTCAGCGCGGATTTGACGGTATACGTCTGGGGTTGCTGTGTACTCTCCCCCCACCTTCATCGCCGCTTGCAGAGCCTTGGCCGCTTCCTGCCACTGCTCTTCAGTTCGTGCGTGGATCATCGCCAGAGGCTTGTCGGCACCAGCCGTTTCGCCAAGGCGAATAAAGTGATCAAACCCGACGGCGTAGTCGATGCTGTCAGTCGCCACACGGCGGCCCCCCCCCATCGCCACGACAGCCATACCAATCGCGCGGGTGTCCATCGCACTGACAACTCCGGATTGTTCAGCGTACACCGGTTTAATAATCTCGGCTTTTTCCAGATAGCTGTCGTAATGTTCAACAAAGTCTTTCGGACCACCCAGGCCCGCGACCATTTTGCCAAAGCACTCAGCCGCTTTGCCGTTATCCAGCACTTGCTGCAACTTAGCGCGCGCATCGTCGCTGTCTGTGGCCAGTTTGCCCAGCACCAACATCTCAGCACACAGTGCCATGGTCACTTCCAGCAGACGAGGATTACGGTATTCCCCCGTCAGGAACTGCACGGCTTCACGTACTTCAACCGCATTGCCCGCCGATGACGCCAGAACCTGGTTCATGTTCGTCAGGATTGCCGTAGTCTTGGTGCCGGCACCGTTAGCCACTGCCACAATCGACTTGGCCAGCTCTTCCGACGCCTCATACGTCGGCATAAAGGCTCCGGATCCGACTTTGACGTCCATGACCAGAGAGTCCAGACCCGCGGCCAGTTTTTTCGACAAAATCGATGCCGTGATCAGTGAGATGTTATCCACAGTCGCAGTAATATCACGTGTGGCGTAGACCCGTTTGTCTGCCGGAGCAAGATCGCCAGTCTGGCCAATAATCGCCACGCCAGCATCCTTCGTCACCTCACCAAACACATCATTGGTCGGTGTAATGTTGTAACCAGGAATCGCTTCCAGTTTGTCCAGCGTTCCGCCGGTGTGACCCAAACCACGGCCAGAAATCATAGGCACAAAACCGCCACAAGCGGCGACCATTGGCCCCAACATTAGCGATGTCACATCCCCCACACCACCGGTGGAGTGCTTATCCACGATCGGGCCAGAAAAGTTCATGTGGCTCCAGTCGATGACCATGCCCGAATCGCGCATCGCACACGTCAGTGCAATCCGCTCATCCATGGTCATCTCGTTGAAGAAAATCGTCATCGCGAAAGCAGCGATCTGCCCTTCCGAGACCGTATTTTTCGCCACGCCCTGAATAAAGAAATTGATTTCGTCGGCGGTAAGAACTTCGCCATCGCGTTTTTTGCGGATAATTTCTTGAGGTAAATACATTAGTGCCTCCCAAGCTCTGAGTGCAGAGCCATGGTATGTAGGATAAGAGGTAAGATGGTGAGCGCTCGCTCACCATCGTTCAGACGTTAGTCTCAGTACGCTGAAGGGTCAGCGACCTGGTCCGTTACTTCTAATGTATTCAGTAGATTTGTTAGCAGGCTTGAAGCACCAAAGCGGTAGTGGCGCGCGTCAACCCAGTGATCACCCAGGATGTCATCGGCCATTGCCAGGTACTGTGCTGCGTCTTCAGCAGTGCGAACACCGCCTGCAGGCTTAAAGCCTACTGTTTCCGCGACACCCATGTCACGGATCACTTCCAGCATCATGCGGGCGTATTCCGGTGTAGCGTTCACCGCCACCTTACCGGTTGAGGTTTTAATGAAGTCCGCACCGGCTTCAATACAGATTTGTGACGCTTTCTTGATCAGCGCTTCTTCTTTCAGCTCACCCGTTTCGATGATCACTTTCAGCAAAATATCGCCACACGCTTCTTTACACTGTTTTACCAGCTCGAAACCCACTGTCTCATCACCGGCCATCAACGCGCGGTATGGGAATACAACGTCAACTTCATCCGCACCGTAAGCAACGGCAGCTTTGGTTTCAGCAACAGCGATATCAATGTCATCGTTACCATGTGGGAAGTTCGTGACCGTTGCGATACGAACGTCTGGTGTACCTTGCTCACGAAGTGTCTTCTTAGCAATAGGAATAAAGCGAGGGTAAATACAGATTGCAGCAGTGGTACCTACCGGTGTTTTAGCATCGTGACAAAGTTGGATGACCTTGGCATCAGTGTCATCATCATTCAACGTCGTCAGATCCATTAATTTAAGTGCGCGTAGCGCGGCTGCTTTTAAATCGCTCATTTCTATCTCCGATCAATATTCAAAAATTTTACCCTTCAGCCTCACGGATATGGTGATATGGCTGAACAGTCATTAATGAACGGACTTGGTTCCCTGAAGACTCGGCATATACAGCGAATACATGCCAATTGCTATCCTTGTCACCGCACAGTACCAGTTTGGTCTATGGCACAACAATCTGCGATTGCGGTGTCTAACGTGTATATCGGGCAGACGAATCCACCACCAGCGCCAATCATACTCCCTGTATAAATCCGCGCTAGCTAAAAAACTTCTCAATGATCCATTGATACGTCACGCCACCTAAGTATACCCCGACAATTCCCATCACTCCGGCCAACACAGGCGGGGCAGGAACAGGCAACTTGATGACTGAAAACAAGACTCCAACCACGAACCCGGCAAAGGTTGCGAGGATTACGTCATGCATCGTACTGACCCGCTTTTCTCTACGTATATACAGTATAGGTATTTATCGCAAAACTGTAGTTGGGCTGAGAGCGCAAACGGTTTGTATCTCAGTTTTTCCATCGCTGTGTTTTTGCAGCGTGAAAAACGAAAAACGCCCCGCAGCAATCTCTTGCTACGGGGCGAGTTATCGTGGCGTCTATATAGTCTGACTCTACTTACTTAGAAAGACAGGAAGAAGCCAGCAATTGTTGCTGCCATCAGGTTAGACAGTGTGCCTGCTGCTACCGCTTTCATACCGTAACGAGCGATGTCGTGACGACGGTTCGGAGCAATACCACCCAGACCACCCAGCAGAATAGCGATAGATGACAGGTTAGCAAAACCACACAGAGCAAACGAGATGATTGCCGTTGTCTTCTCAGACAGTTGCGCGCCTGTTGCTGCGACTACTTGAGCATTTTCACCCACGTAAGGCACAAAGTTCAGGTACGCTACGAATTCGTTTACCACCAGTTTCTGACCGATGAAAGAGCCAGCCAGTGTAGCTTCACTCCATGGAACACCGATAACAAACGCCAGTGGAGCAAATACCCAACCCAGGATCAGTTCCAGAGTCAGCTCAGGGTGACCCAACCAGCCACCGATGCCGCCCAGCATACCGTTGATCAGCGCGATCAAACCGATGAATGCCAGCAACATCGCACCGATGTTCAGAGCCAGTTGCAGACCCATAGAAGCACCGCCAGCAGCTGCATCGATCACGTTTGCCGGTTTGTCGTCACCGCCATCGATATCAGCATCAAGATCTTCATTAGCTTCTTCCGTTTCCGGCTTGATGATCTTAGCGAACAGCAGACCACCTGGCGCCGCCATAAATGACGCTGCAACCAGATATTCAAGAGGCACACCCATTGATGCGTAACCCGCCAGAACACCACCAGCTACCGATGCCAGGCCACCACACATTACTGCAAACAGCTCAGACTGAGTCATGCGAGGTACAAACGGACGCACAACCAACGGTGCTTCAGTTTGACCCACGAAAATGTTAGCCGCTGCAGACATAGACTCGGCACGTGAAGTACCCAGAGCCATTTGTAGGCCGCCACCTAAAATCTTGATGACCCACTGCATGACGCCCAGGTAGTAAAGAACTGAGATCAGTGCAGAGAAGAAGATAACGGTTGGTAGCACCTGGAAGGCAAAAATAAAGCCGATTCCGTCAACAGAGAAGTTAACCAGGCTGCCAAACAGGAAAGTGATGCCGTCTTTACCGTAGTCGATAACGTTCTGAACACCAGCAGAGAAACCTGCCAGCAGGTCACGACCCCATGGTACGTAAAGAACGAAACCACCGATTGCGAATTGGATAGCAAATGCACCACCCACGGTTCTTAATTTAATAGCTTTTCGGTTGTCTGACAGTAGGTATGCAATTCCCAGCAGTACTGCCATGCCGATCAGGCTCATAAACAGGCTCATAGTTTATGACTTCCTTATAAGTTGTTTGTTGGCGTGTTACAAAATGGAGCTCTTAAGCGCGGGCAATTATACTCAGCCCGTCAGACATAAAGTAACGCCGCCCTCACACTTTCTTATAAGATTCATAATGCGTTCACTCATTAATGTGAAATGTATCACTATTCGGCCGATTTCTGGGTAGGCAACGAACAATTTCTTTAGAAACTATTCACAAATACCGAACGCCAGATTGCTTATTTTCCAAACAGAGCTAGCAACCGTTTGCTTATCCTCTTGGCGCAGTACGACCAATGCCTCCAGTATCTGAGCTAAACGCTTGGGGTGATTGGGCTCACCTTGGTATCCCATCAGTGGCATATCCGGAGAATCCGTCTCCAGAACTAAGGCCTCCAATGGCAATTGAGCAATCGCATTTCGCGTCTTTTTTGCGCGACTATAGGTGATAGTGCCACCAACTCCGATCTTAAATCCCAGCTCAACAAACTGCATGGCCTGTTGGTAACTGCCTGCAAATCCGTGCAGCACACCGCCATAAGAAAAACGAGTCTGCTTGAGCAATTGCAGCAATCGGTTATGAGCTTTTCGACAATGCAAAACCAAGGGCAGCCGATGTTGCTCCGCCAGCGCAATCTGAGCCAACAGAAACTGCTCCTGCAAGCTGACCTCAACATCAATAGCAAAATCTAGCCCGCACTCCCCCACGGCCACGCACTGCTGTGAACGGCGTGTCAATAAGCTGGCTAAGCGATCCAAGTCGCTCAATTGGTAACGATGGAGAAAATAGGGATGGCAACCAAGAGCGATAAACAGCTCGCGATGTTCACTGCTCAGTGTCAGCAGACGCTGCCAGTTATCCGGACCAATAGCTGGCAGCAATAAACGGGTCACACCATGACGTCGCGCGGCCGACAACTGAGCGGGAAAATCGTCGGCAAACACGTCAAAGTCAAAATGGCAATGCGTGTCGAACAAAGGAGAAAAATCAGGATTCACGCTTGTCATGCAGTGGATCCTTGCGATAAGGCACGCAACTGCGTTTGTTCTCCGGCGTCAATCCCATCGACTGACACCAGGCATCGTAGCGTGCCAGTACACGTTTGAACCATGTCAGCATTTCCGTCTCCTGAAAATCTCTCGGTTAAGCCTGCTCTTCGCGTTTGAACACCAGTTCGGTTGGCGTCGATTCTTCTTCCACGAAGTAGTAACCGGCCGTATCAAACTGAGTCAGCTGCGCGACCGACTCGATGCGGTTCTCTATAATATAGCGAGCCATCATGCCACGCGCTTTCTTGGCGTAGAAACTGATCACTTTGTACTGGCCGTTTTTACAATCTTTAAACACTGGTGTAATGATTTGGCCGTCGAGATGTTTCGGTTTCACCGCTTTGAAATACTCGTTTGATGCCAGATTAATCAGTACATTATCGCCCTGAGCCTGCAAAGCATCGTTCAGCTTATTGGTAATAATCGTATCCCAGAACTGATACAGATTCGTACCACGGGCATTGGCCAGCTTGGTACCCATTTCAAGGCGGTAAGGCTGCATCAGATCAAGTGGCTTGAGCAAACCATACAGTCCGGAGAGCATGCGCAGATGTTTCTGAGCGTACTCAAAATCGGCGTCACTTAGCGTTTGCGCGTCCAGCCCGGTATAGACATCGCCTTTAAACGCCAGAATCGCCTGACGCGAATTATCCGGCGTAAATGTCGGGCTCCATTCGGCAAAACGCGCCACATTCAGCCCGGCAATTTTATCACTGACTTTCATCAATGCAGATACATCCGCCGGGGTCAGCTTACGGCACTCCTCGATCAACTCGGCTGAGTGTTCCGTCAGTTCTGGTTGGGTATAGTTTTCGGTCGCCAGTGGCGATTCATAGTCGAGCGTTTTGGCCGGAGAAACTACAATAAGCATGACTTTTTTTTCCTGATTATGATTTGCTATTAGCTTATAAAAAAAGCCATGCATTGTCTGCATGGCTTTTTCAATCATTGTAATAGCGGGGAACAATCAGTTTTTCCGGTTGTTGTCCCAGATACCCTCTTCCAGCTGAGATTTCAGCTCTGGATAATCGTTGGCATCAAAAGTCGGTACTTTGCCAGCATCCAACTGACGGTTGTAGTCTTTCGCCAGTTTGATCACGATGCCAGACAGCAGCAGAATCGCTACCAGGTTGACAATCGCCATCAGCCCCATCGAGACGTCCGCCAGTGACCATACGGTTGGCAGTGTGGCCAGAGAACCAAACATAACCATGCCCAGAACAATCAAACGGAACACCATCAGACCTTTCTTGTTATTGTGCTCGAGGAAGATCAGGTTGGTTTCAGCGTACGAGTAGTTCGCAATGATCGAAGTAAAGGCGAAGAAGAAAATCGCTACCGCTACAAAGATGCCACCCCAGTCGCCCACTTGTGAGCTCAGCGCACGCTGCGTCAGTTCGATACCAGTGATTTCACCGTGCGGGACATATTCACCCGACATCAGGATGATGGCCACCGTTGCAGTACAGATCACGATTGTATCAACAAACACACCCAACATCTGCACATAACCCTGAGACGCAGGGTGTGGCGGATACGGTGTGGCGGACGCGGCTGCGTTTGGCGCAGAACCCATACCCGCTTCGTTCGAGAACAGACCACGTTTGATACCATTGATCATTGCCTGGGCAATCGCATAGCCCAGACCACCGGCCGCCGCTTCCTGGAAACCAAAAGCACTTTTCACGATCAGCGCCAGTGCTGCCGGTACTTTTTCGTAGTTGGCAAACATCACGAAGAACGCCAGAACCAGGTATGCCAATGCCATGACTGGCACGATAAGTTCCGCAGTGCGGGCGATCTTACGGATACCACCGAAGATAACGAACGCTGAAATCAACACAATCACGATGCCCACATGCAGAGGCTCCACGCCGAAAGCGTTGTTCATTGCGTTAGTGATTGAGTTCGCCTGTACCGCGTTGAACACCAGACCAAATGCAATGATCAGGAAGACAGAGAACAATATCCCCATCCAACGCATACCGAGGCCTTTTTCCATGTAGTAAGCCGGACCACCACGGTAGTTGCCGTCTTTGTCACGTGTTTTGTAAAGCTGAGCCAAGGTACTTTCGGCAAAAGATGTCGCCATCCCCAGCATCGCAATCAACCACATCCAGAAAATCGCACCCGGACCACCAGCAGTCAGTGCCACGGCGACACCCGCCATGTTACCGGTACCGACGCGGGCAGCCAGACTGGTGCACAGAGCTTGGAAAGAAGAAATACCGGCACTGTCTGCTTTGCGGCTGTTTTTCAGCACACTAAACATGTGGCCAAAATGGCGGAACTGAATGAAACCAAGACGCAGCGTGAAGTAGATACCTACGCCGACCAGTAGATAAACCAGAATCGATCCCCAAAGAAGATCGTTCATCAAATTGATTAAGTCTGTCACAAGAACCTCTCATAGGTGTTTTGCGCTGCTCTTAACTGGAAAAGCTTAGCTCCGAAATGCACAAGCTGCTTGCTGACATCCTTACAAGCAAGGTGATAGTTAGAGTTTTTGGGTGCAGTTCGTGTCGAGATAGCACTCGTTTATCGAGCGTTTACTCAAAGCAGCGTCATTTTAGACGGGGCGGATAATGCAGTCTGGGGCGTGAAAAATCAATACGCACACAGTTGCACTATAGTGTTATTTTTCACTAGAAAATCACCTTTTCTTAACACAAAGCACAACATAAAAGCCACAAAGACCGCATAAAAAACACTACATTTTGTAACATTTAAATCTATCCTTCAATACAAACTAACGTATCCAGCCGGAAATCCGCCAGCCCTTTGTCAGTAAGGATTCGCATCAAATGAGATTTTGCTTAACTAAATCTAAAACCACAAAGCAAAGTTACTAAACTGATCTCACTCGCCGGAAAACCATCCGCGCTTTGAATGTGTACGAATTATTAACATGGTTTTTTTTCAATTTAATCGTTTGCTTTAATTTATTTGGCTATTTTTTATACATTTTTAGAAATCAGATTTGTGAAAACCGATACAAAAACCCATAAAACTTTCATCGAAACGAAACAAATGAGAAATAAATCAAGGTTACGCTTCAACCACATGTGGTAATAAGAAGTCTCCGTTTTAGGGACAATAATGATAATGAGGTGAGCTTATGGAAGGCTTTCAATTCGACGATTATCTGGAAATGGAAATGCCGCGGGCCCGCGCAGGACGCGCCAAGCCAGTAAAACGTAAATGGCGGGAAATCGAAGCCATTAAAGACCGACAACGCTTACAAAAAGAGCTCATGGATATGGGCTTTGAAGCTGACCTGGAAGACATTGATTTATAGAAAAAGGCGCCGTTTGGCGCCTTTTTCGTTTTCCCAACCAGTGAGACTCAGACGGATTCTTGATCCGTCTGCCTGACTCTGAGCGCCAACTCCTGATATTGCTCGGCGATGGTGTTCCCAAACACCGGGTCATCTTCATTGACACACCATTGTGATTCCACCAGCTGCCAGTCTTCGGTGCTGAAGGTATTGGCGATCAGTGGCAAAATCGATTGTTCTTCCATATCCAGATGCCGCCGCTGAGCTGCCACGAACTCTTCCAACTGATTGAGAAACAGATCCTGGGGCACGATCGCATCGTTGAGTATCATGTCGATGGTATTCAAGAATTCATGCGTCCGGTGAGACAGTTCAACATGCTCTTCTGCCAGATTTTGGACGTCCTGGGTCGCACCGTATTTCTCCATATAGTAGTTATACAGGATGTCTTCTTTTGGGTGATGCACCTTCTCAGAATGGTTGGCAAGGTAGTCGACCACCTCCCGAATCAGGTTATAGTTCACCACTTTCTCATCTTTAAGCAGTGCTATTTTTTTGCGCAATACCGCCAACAGTCGCATCATGTACCCATGCTCACGGCGGATCCTCTCTATCATCATGGCATCTCTCCTTAAATACCCACGCTTTGTAAGTGTATAAGAGATTGATGCAACACGCTTTGATACTGGTCGAAAAACACTCACTCCACTGTCAATGGAACTTGCCAGTCGATTGGGGCTTTTCCTTGCTGTGTCAACAGGTAATTGGTCTGGGAAAAATGACCACATCCGAAGAAACCCCGGTGCGCCGAAAGCGGGGATGGATGCGGTGCCGCCAAGACATGGTGCTTGTTGCGATCAATAAAACGGCCTTTTTTCTGGGCGTGTGAACCCCACAACAGAAACACCACCCCTTGCTGATGCTGATTCAGCGCTTCAATCACTTTGTCGGTAAAGGTTTCCCAGCCAGTACGGGCATGGGAGTGAGCTTTTCCCTGCTCAACGGTCAGTACCGTATTGAGCAGTAATACACCTTGCTCCGCCCAGGCTTGAAGATAGCCGTGCGCCGGGATCTGAAAGCCATCGATATCCTGAGCCAGCTCTTTATACATGTTGACCAACGAAGGAGGTGTGCGCACGCCGGGCAGTACGGAAAAACACAACCCGTGAGCCTGATTTGGCCCGTGATATGGATCCTGACCCAGAATCACCACTTTTACGTCAGCAAATTCAGTGGAGCGAAACGCATTAAACACATCTTTGGCTGGTGGAAAGATCACTTTGCCCGCGTGCCGTTCAGATTCTACGAACGCCAGAGTTTGCTGAAAGTAGTCCTGCTGCTTTTCGTTACCAATAACATCATGCCAGGTCAATGAGTTAGTCATAGAGGCTCTCCGATAAAGTTTGCCTCTATTCTATACAAATCTGCCTCTCAACGCACAAGCCCCTGAGCCGCCGATTCGAATCATGCGAAGTAGTGGAGCACAACGTAAACCGGTCCTGCCGGTGACAATATCCGGCGGCGTTATTTACTCCTCTGAGGGGTACGGAAATGTCCGTGAGCATGAATGTGCCGATTGGGTTGGGGAAGACGCGCCGCACCGATGACTCGGCGTGCAAACACTGCGGGTGGAACTTTAGACATCTTGGCATCCTTTTTTATGGGGTATTTCTTTCTGTGACATTATGAAAGATGGATGCCAAGTGCTTAAAAAGCCAATTATTTTTTTACTTATTGATAAAACTCTCGCAACTGACGAATCTCTTGATGCCAGATACTTGGATCGATTGTCTCTAAAATCAACGGGATACCATCAAATCGTTGGTCTTTGGCAATATACTCAAAACAATCCCAACCAATCTCCCCTATTCCCAGTGAATGATGCCTGTCGACCCGGCCAGACAGCGGGATCTTTGAATCATTAAGGTGCATTGCTCTCAAATAGTGCATTCCCACCACTCGCTCAAAGTTTGCGAACGTCGATTCACACGCCGCTTTGCTGCTCAGGTCATAACCCGCCGCAAACGTATGACACGTATCAATACACACGCCCACCCGGGATTTATCCTCCACCTGATCGATGATCTCCGCCAGATGCTCGAACTGCCAGCCCAAGTTGGTCCCTTGCCCAGCCGTATTCTCGATAACCGCCACCACCTCGGGCACCGACCGATGGGCGATGTTGATCGATTCTGCGATCTTCGCCAGGCACTCTTGCTCGGAAATCTGATTGAGATGGCTGCCGGGGTGAAAATTGAGTAGCGTCAGACCCAGTTGATGACAACGTTCAAATTCGTCGACAAAAGCCGCGCGGGATTTGTTGAGCTTCTCCTCTTCCGGAGCCCCGAGATTAATCAGATAGGAATCATGGGGCAAAATCTGCTCAGCAGAGAAACCGAATCGGGCACAATTGGTCTTGAAGGCCTCAATCGTGGCGATATCGAGCGGCTTCGCTTTCCATTGGCGTTGATTTTTAGTGAACAAGGCAAATGCATTGGCTCCGATTTCGTGTGCCCGAATCGGCGCTTTATCGACCCCACCAGCGGCCGAAACATGCGCGCCGATAAACTTCTCTCCCACCCGTTTTTTCCACTGTGTCATTTAATCACGTCTCGCTTTCATTTCTCTCGGATAACTTATTCATTTTGTTGATTGTCGTGCCTAACCCGCACCAATAATGTAGTAAATTTACAACAATTAAAACTGGAACATACTTCTTAAAAATCCACACACAAACAGACAATCATTGATATATAAAGTTTTGTTGATTCAGAACAAAAAATTAACCTTTCTTTATTTAATGTTTTTGGTTGTCTTTTGACTTAAATCAATATTATAAACATGGTTATTCGCTATATAATACCTAGCTCAACAAAAGTTTGAAAATTAACACCAATAAGTACCCAATGGGAACAGGAGATAGTGATGATCCAAGGTATCCAAATTACAAAAGCCGCCAATGACAACCTGCTTAACTCTATCTGGTTGCTCGACAGCGAGCAGAACGAAGCGCGCTGTGTCGCGGCAAACAGTGGCTACGAGGCCGATCAAGTGGTCGCTCTGAGCGAACTGGGTGACTACGAAAGCCGCGAAATCGCCATCGAAACCGCTCCTCGTATTGAAGGTGGCCAGCACCTGAACGTCAATGTACTGAAGCGTGAAACGCTGGAAGACGCTGTCGCACACCCTGAGAAGTACCCTCAGTTGACGATTCGTGTGTCGGGTTACGCTGTGCGTTTCAATTCCCTGACTCCTGAACAGCAACGCGACGTGATCGCACGTACTTTTACCGAGTCACTGTAGACAACCCCGCTGATAATTTAGCTAACGGCGCTCACAAGAGCGCCGTTTTTTTATGCAAATTTCACTTTATTGCAAATTTTTTCTATATAAATCTCATTTTTCGTAACTTCACCCATTTATGTAAAGTTTTTTATTTACTTAATCAGATGCGCAACTAACTTAGTAAACAAATAACTTTACTAAAAAGGTTGCGACATGAGCAATGTCTCCCAAACCACTCAAACACTTCTCAATGCTAACCAGGCCTTTGCGCCGAATTATCAGGGAAAATTAAGCAATCATCTTTCAATGACATTGATTGCGCTCGAACGTTGCGGAGCTTCAGCCGAACGAATCCAGGCGTTTTACGACCACTATTGCCAACGTTTGGATCCCTTGGCAACGCACCAGGATGACGCTCCGCTGCGTTATGGCCAGCCTGAACAATTTGTCCGTTTCAGGCAGCACTACCAGTTGCAGTTGGAAACATTCGGGGTGGCGCAAACCCTGCATTCTCACCTTGATGAGCTGATTGCTGGCGTGAGTGCGGCCGCTTTTCACGCTCTCATCCGCCTCGCCTATGCACTAGAAGCAGAAGATATCCAGGAAATCGCCGCAGCGCTGGCCTACTGGGCCACTGAGTATCAACCGCTGACCGAACTAGAGTGCAGCTACGATTACGATGCGTCAGAACACATTCAGCGCGCTTACGCGCTCTATCACGACTTTGCATTTTCACCAGGCATCATCGTGGATCGTGTCCGCCAGATTATCAGTGCCAAGCAGTACGCCGCCATCGCAACCATTCCTTATGACCTGTCGGTCGAACAGGTCGCCCGGATCACGATAGAACAGTATCGTGGCAGCGACGATTTTACGCTGCTGCATGGAGTGACAGGTTTTGATGCCTTTATGTCGCTTCGCCACTACCTGAGTGACCCACAGAGAGGGCTACACTATTTCTGGCAGGCCTATGTGGCGGCGTTTGCTTCAACCAGCAACCAGTTGACCACTCAAGCGTGGTTGCCCGCCCCGGCACAAACGTGGCCGAACCTGATGCAACGAGCCGCACTCAGCCAGGACGACCATACCATCAAACTGACATACAGCTGCGCCAGGTTAGCCTGGCAGTTCCCACTCAATGCCTATCAGGAAGCGATCGAAACGCGACTGGTTAAGGAAGGACTATGAAAGCATACGTAGAGCACGCCAATCTAACGGTCGAAAATATCGACAACACCATTCGTTTTCTTGAGACGGCGATCCCTGAATTTGCGGTTCGCCACCGCGGCTTCAATAGCAAGCACTGGTGCCACATCGGCAGTGAGGACTCCTACCTGGCGTTGCAGGAACGAGAACCCAAAGATCAACCTTATCAACAGCGTACGCCCTACTATGACATTGGCGTCAACCATATCGGTCTGGTGGTCGGTGATGTGGGTCAAGTCCGGCAACGCCTGCTGGCGGCGGGCTATCAGGAAAACCCAATGTCGGCCTCGGAAGCGTTTCGCAAGCGGATCTACTTTTACGACACCGACGGCATTGAGTGGGAGTTTATTGAGTATCTCAGTGAGAAACCATCGGAGCGTAATCATTATGAATAATCCCCCTAAAGCCGCCGTCGTGTATTTTTCTCAGCATAGCATGACTGGCCTGGTCGCCAGTCATATCGCCGAAGGCGCCGCCAGCGCAGGTTGTGACGTCGAACTGTGCCGCATTGCTCCGGACACGATTGTCGAAGGGCGTTATCACAACGCCGCACTGTTTGACACCCTGAACCAATGTGACGCAATTATTTTTGGCAGCCCAACCTACATGGGCTCACCGAGCGCACAGTTCAAAGCGTTTATGGATGCCAGCGGTGATTGCTACAGTAACAAAGCGTGGAAAGATAAGCTGGCGGGAGGCTTTACCACCGGAGGCAGCATCAATGGCGAGCAGCAACAAACGCTGCTCGCATTCATCACTCTGGCCTGTCAGCATGGCATGCTCTGGGCCGGACTGGATACGTCGCAGTTTACCGACCCGTCGGGTCTCAACCGAACGGGATCCAGTCTGGGGTTGGTGGCGAGCCCGGATGAACAGGGCAACGTACACCCGAACGATCTGAAAACGGCGTTCTACTACGGTCAGCGCCTTGCTGCCCTTATGATGCCCACCGCAAAACACGGCACGCTGTTCAGGCGCAAGAAAGTGGAGTAGATTATTTCATCCATTCCCAACTTTCATGGATAAGCATGTTACTCGAAGGCATTGAAACGCTGCTGGTGCTGAGCAAAGAAAAAACCATGAGCCGCACTGGCAGTGTACTGTACATCAGCCAGTCAGCCGTCAGTAAACGAATTGCGAATCTGGAGCAGAGACTGGGCAAAAAGCTGATCGAACCTAGTGGACGGCACATCAAACTGACAGCAGACGCCTGCGCTCTGATCGACAGTATCGGCCCCAGTTTTAATGAACTGCGTGGGCTGATATTCGATCAGCAATCATTGCAGGACGACAGCCTGCTGAGGATCGACTGCTCGGAAACCTTATTGGCCGGTTATCTGGGCCCGGCACTGCAACGTTATATGCAAACCGACCGTCATCTCACCTTGACCACAAATCACACCCCCAGGATCATTGAAAACGTGCAGTCCGGTAAGGCAACCATCGGCTTTTGTGCCGGCCACCTGCCGGCGCACCATGGGTTGCTGAGTTTTCACCTGTGTGATGAACCGTTTATGGTCGTATTTCATCGCCCGTTGACGACAATTCCGGAGCAACTGCTGACCAATGATCTGACCAACCCGGCCAACAGCTACCAGCGAGCGGCACTGGCCAAACTGGGTGTTCAGCCTCTGATGGAAATGGATTCCTATACCGCGACGGCCCAACTGGGCTTGGCTGGCGTCGCCCCCGCACTGGTACCACTCTCCATCATCCAAGCCCTGTCTATTGCTCCAGAGCACTGCTTCAGTTTTGCCCAACTCAAGCCGCTCTATCGTCCGATACATCTGTGTGTCAGGCCTAAAAGCTACCAGAGCGAGCGGGTTAAAACAGTGATAACAACCATTGCTGATGCTGTTCCCACAGCAGTTTTGCTGCCATCAACATCGACATCGTGATCACCAGAGGCCGAATCCATTTCTGGCCTTTGCTCACCACCACTTTGGCGCCAAGGCGGGCACCGATAAATCCACCGACCGCCATCACCAGCCCCAACTCCCAGATCGGCAGCCCAGCCATAATGAAAAACAGCAAAGCCGCAATGTTGGAGGTAAAGTTCAGCACCTTGGTTCTGGCGGTCGCTTCCACCAGCGAGCAGTGTGCGATCACCACAAAACAAACGGTAAAGATCGAACCGGTTCCCGGGCCAAAAAAACCATCGTAGAAACCGACTCCTCCCCCAACAGAAAAGGCGAACAGTGCCTGCGGTAATTTAGGTTCTCCGCCACTCGCCCGCGTCTGCGGGGCGAGAAGAAAATAGAGTGAGATGGCCAGCAACAGCAAAGGAATTAAGCTAGTCAGCACCGATGCATCAATGTATTGCACCGCTTCCGCCCCCACGGCGGATCCGACAAACGTACAGGCGATCGCCAGTCGCATCTGTTTCAGACTGACAATGCCATTGCGAACAAAATACCAACTGGCCGAAAAACTGCCGAACGAGCTCTGCAGCTTGTTGGTCGCAAGCGCCTGAGTCGGGGGAATGCCAGCCGCCAGCAAAGCGGGCAGCGTCAATAAGCCACCGCCCCCGGCCATGGCATCAATAAAACCGGCGGCGCCCGCCACCACAAATAAAATCGCCAATAATTCGAAAGAGAGTTCCATTGTCTTCCTGTAGACATTCATCAACTTATGTGGACGAAATTATCACCATCCTGATCACACGCCCAGCGAAAGCTGAGATAGCAACCTATTCCCTATTTTCATCATTTATTTAGCGACAAAAAAAGCCCGCTCAGAGAGCGGGCAATGAGGTTGTCGTATAAGCCTAACATCAAGGCTTATTGTATTATTGGATTACGCCAGGCTTTGTTTCACCTTAGCGTGCAACTCCTGAACAGAAGTGACCGACGTTTTCGCATCAGCGGTGTGTGCCATGCAGGTCGCAAACGCGGCGTTCAACGTTGTGGTGTAGTTCACTTTCTCAGCCAATGCGCCGCGGCGCAGAACTTTCGAATCTTCAATAGCCTGACGACCAGCAGCCGTGTTGACAATGTAGGTGTATTCGTTGTTCTTGATCCGGTCAAGAATGTGTGGACGACCTTCGTGTACTTTGTTCACCAGACGTGGGTTGATACCCGCTTCGCCAAGAATCACGGCGGTACCGTGAGTTGCATCTAGCTGGTAGCCAAGTTTCACTAGTTTAGAAGCCAGGTCAACCACACGCTCTTTGTCGCCTTCACGCACCGACAGAAGCGCACGACCACCTTCAGGGTAAACCGCGCCACAGCCAAGTTCCGCTTTTGCGTAAGCCTCAGCAAACGTCGTCCCCACCCCCATAACCTCACCGGTTGAGCGCATTTCAGGGCCCAATAGTGGGTCAACACCAGGGAATTTGTTGAATGGCAGCACCACTTCTTTCACTGAGTAGTAAGGAGGAATGATCTCTTTGGTAAAGCCCTGAGACTCTAAAGATTGACCCGCCATTACACGCGCCGCGATTTTTGCCAGTGGTGCACCGGTCGCTTTCGATACGAATGGTACCGTACGCGCAGCACGCGGGTTCACTTCGATGAGGTAAACGTCGTTATCTTTCACCGCAAACTGCGTGTTCATCAAACCGCGTACACCCAGTTCAAACGCCAGCTTCTCAACTTGCTCACGCATCTTGTCCTGAATTTCCTGACTGAGCGTGTATGCAGGCAGTGAACATGCAGAGTCACCAGAGTGGACACCCGCTTGTTCGATGTGCTCCATGATACCGCCAATCACCACGCGTTCGCCGTCACAGATAGCGTCGATATCCACTTCCGTCGCATCATCCAGGAAACGGTCGAGAAGGACTGGCGACTCGTTGGATACACTGACCGCCTCGTTGAAATAGCGACGCAGATCTTGCTCGTCGTAAACGATTTCCATCGCACGGCCGCCCAGAACGTAAGACGGACGGACAACCAGTGGGAAACCGATATCTTTCGACTTCTCAATCGCCTGCTCCATCGTGGTGACTGTCGCGTTTTGCGGCTGAAGCAGACCCAGACGCTCAACGGCAGCCTGGAAGCGCTCACGGTCTTCCGCTCGGTCAATCGCATCAGGACTGGTACCTATGATTGGCACGCCTGCCGCTTCCAGGGCACGAGCCAGTTTCAGTGGTGTTTGACCACCATACTGAACAATCACACCTTTTGGTTTTTCAACGCGAGCGATAGACAGTACATCTTCCAGTGTGACGGGTTCGAAGTACAAGCGGTCAGACGTATCGTAGTCCGTCGATACGGTTTCAGGGTTACAGTTCACCATAATGGTTTCGTAACCGTCTTCGCGTAGCGCCAGTGACGCGTGTACACAACAGTAGTCGAATTCGATACCTTGGCCGATACGGTTTGGACCGCCGCCAAGAACCATGATCTTGTCTTTGTCAGTTGGGTTCGCTTCACACTCTTCATCGTAAGATGAGTACATGTAAGCTGTATCTGAAGAGAACTCAGCCGCACACGTATCCACACGTTTGTAAACCGGGTGAATATCGAACTGTTCACGCGCACGGCGGATTTCGCTCTCGGCCACACCCAGCAGTTTCGACAGGCGCGCATCTGAGAAACCTTTACGTTTCATCTGACGAAGTACTTCTTTAGTCAAACCCGCGTAACCGCCCGCTTTGACTTGCTCTTCCAGTTTCACCAGCTCTTCGATTTGCACCAGGAACCAGCGGTCGATTTGCGTCAGGTTGAACACACCATCGACTGACATCCCCGCACGGAATGCGTCCGCGATGTACCAGATACGCTCTGCACCCGCTTCTTTTAGCTCATGACGAATCTTAGTCAGTGCGTCTGGCGCTTCGAGATCCACCATTTCATCAAAGCCAGTCGCGCCCACTTCTAGGCCACGCAGCGCTTTGTGCAGAGATTCCTGCTGGTTACGGCCAATCGCCATCACCTCACCCACCGACTTCATCTGAGTAGTCAGACGGTCATTCGCACCCGCAAATTTCTCGAAGTTAAAACGAGGAATCTTAGTCACGACGTAGTCGATAGTTGGTTCGAATGATGCTGGCGTTGCACCGCCAGTGATGTCGTTCTGTAGCTCATCCAGGGTAAAACCCACCGCCAGTTTCGCGGCAATCTTCGCGATTGGGAAACCGGTGGCTTTTGAGGCCAGAGCAGACGAGCGAGATACACGTGGGTTCATCTCGATGATAACCATACGGCCATCTTTCGGGTTGATACCAAACTGTACGTTTGAACCACCGGTTTCTACACCGATTTCACGCAGCACCGCTAGCGATGCGTTACGCATCAGCTGGTATTCTTTGTCGGTCAGTGTTTGCGCTGGTGCCACTGTGATGGAGTCGCCGGTGTGGATACCCATTGGGTCAAAGTTCTCGATAGAACATACGATGATACAGTTGTCCGCTTTGTCGCGAACCACTTCCATCTCATACTCTTTCCAGCCAATCAGCGATTCATCGATAAGCAGTTCGTTGGTCGGAGACAAATCCAGACCACGGCGACAGATTTCTTCGAACTCTTCTTTGTTGTATGCGATACCGCCACCGGTACCACCCATAGTGAACGACGGACGGATGATACAAGGGAAGCCAACCATGTCTAACACTTTGTAAGCTTCTTCCATGGTCTTCGCGGTATCGGCGCGAGGACACTCAAGGCCAATAGACTTCATCGCTTTATCGAAGCGAGAACGGTCTTCGGCTTTATCAATCGCGTCAGCCGTGGCACCAATCATCTCTACGCCGAACTCTTCAAGAACGCCGTGCTTCTCCAGATCCAGAGCACAGTTAAGCGCCGTCTGCCCACCCATGGTTGGCAGTACCGCGTCCGGGCGCTCTTTCTCGATGATCTTGCGTACCACTTCCCACTGGATTGGTTCGATGTAGGTCGCATCCGCCATTTCCGGATCAGTCATGATGGTGGCAGGGTTCGAGTTCACCAGAATAACCCGGTAGCCTTCTTCACGCAGGGCTTTACACGCTTGTGCGCCAGAGTAGTCAAACTCACAGGCCTGACCGATAACAATCGGACCAGCACCAAGAATAAGAATACTTTGAATGTCAGTACGTTTTGGCATTATCTACTACTCCGAAATTAAGCGCTGTGTTGTTTGATTAGTTCGATAAAGTGGTCGAAAAGCGGCGCCGCGTCATGTGGACCTGGGCTCGCTTCTGGGTGACCTTGGAAACTGAATGCTGGCTTATCAGTACGGTGGATACCTTGTAGCGAGCCATCAAATAGCGAGACGTGAGTAGCACGTAGATTTTCCGGCAACGTTGCTTCATCAGCGGCAAAACCATGGTTTTGCGAAGTAATCATCACAACGTTGCGATCTAAGTCTTTCACTGGGTGGTTAGCACCATGATGACCAAATTTCATCTTCACCGTTTTGGCCCCCGACGCCAGCGCCAGAATTTGGTGTCCTAAACAGATACCGAAAACCGGCAGGCCTTTATCAAGGAATGCTTTGGTTGCTTCAATCGCGTAAGTACATGGCTCTGGGTCACCTGGGCCGTTTGACAGGAAAACACCGTCTGGGTTGAGGGCCAGAACGTCGTCTGCTGAAGTTTCAGCAGGCACCACCGTCAGGCGGCAGCCGCGGTCAACCAACATGCGCAGGATGTTGCGTTTTGCACCGAAGTCGTACGCCACAACGTGGTAGGGCAAGTCGCTGTCGTTTTTCGCTTCTGGAAGTCCACCCTCGAGCGTCCACGAGCCCTGTTTCCATTGATACGCTTCTTTTGTTGTAACTTCTTTCGCAAGGTCCATACCTTTCAGGCCAGGGAATTCTTTTGCTTTGGCCAGCGCCAGAGCTTCGTCCAGATTGTCACCGGCCATGATGCAGCCGTTTTGTGCGCCTTTCTCACGCAGAATGCGAGTCAGCTTACGCGTATCAATATCTGCGATGCCAACGATGTTCTGTGATTTAAGGTAATCAGAAAGGGATTGTTCACTGCGGAAGTTGGAAGCGATGAGGGGGAGATCGCGAATCACAAGGCCTTGTGCATGGATGGAAGAGGATTCTTCGTCTTCGGCGTTGGTGCCGGTATTGCCAATGTGAGGATAAGTAAGAGTAACGATTTGCTGAGAATAGGAAGGATCAGTGAGGATTTCTTGGTACCCCGTCATCGAGGTATTAAAAACGACTTCACCAACGGACGTGCCATCTGCTCCAATGGAAACTCCGTGGAACACTGTCCCATCTTCTAGGACTAACAGTGCTGACTTACTCAAGACAACCTCCAAGAATAAAAATGCATAAATTATAAATTAAACTGCAACTTTGCCTTCCTTAACGCCGTAAAATAGCTCTTTCGAGGAATTCAGACAAATTGGCGGTATTCTAAAGACGCATATGACCTGTGTCAATATTCACTCAAAAATAAAATTTACTTTTTCAGACACACGGATAAAAACAGGAACAAAACGCTTAAAAAGAGATGTTTTTTTCAATGGTTATGCGAATTGAATAAGCAAAGTTTAAATTAACTTCCCCCAGCAATCAAAACAATCCGGTAAAATCTTTACACAAAAACGCAAACGTTAATCACCACCAGAATAGTGCATTTTTTAGCAACCAAAATCAAAAAACCACTCAAAGACAACAAAACTAACACAAAACACGTTCATTTTTCGCGCATCAAGGCAAGTTAATTTATTCTGTCACAGGTGTCTAAATACAAAAAAGCCGGCTTACGCCGGCGAATAATTATGTATTAAAGCTCATTGAGGTTGAGCACATCCGTCATGGTATAAAAACCCGCGGGTTTACTGTTCAGCCACACCGCAGCTTTGACAGCGCCGTTTGCAAAAGTCATCCGATCGGTCGCTTTGTGAGTGATCTCCACTCGTTCACCAATATCCGCAAACATGGCTGTATGTTCACCGACGATATCACCGGCACGGATAGTGGCGAAACCGATTTCATCACGGGTCCGCTCACCAGTGATCCCTTCACGGGCATACACCGCCACATCGTTCAGTTTGTTTCCCATTGCCTCGGCAATGGCTTCACCCATACCAATCGCCGTTCCAGAAGGAGCATCCACTTTATGCCGATGGTGCGCTTCGACGATTTCGATGTCACAATAGTCGCCCATCACCTTGGCAGCCTTCTCCAGCAGCTTGAAGACCAGGTTAACCCCAACCGAATAGTTGGGCGCCATCACCACTGGTACAGTCTTGGCGGCTTCGTCAATGCGCGCCCGCTCCTCGTCACTGAAACCTGTGGTACCAATAACCAGCTTCTTAGCGTGCTTACGACACAGCTCCAGGTTCGCCAACGTACTGGCCGGGGCAGTAAAATCGATGATCACATCAAACTGATCGATCACTTTTTCCAAATCATCAACCAGAGCGATCTCCAGCTTACCTTCACCACACAACTCGCCCACGTCTACACCAACCAGTGAAGATTCCGGACGCTCGGAGCCTGCACCAAATCGGGCTTGCTGATTCTGTAAAGTCGCTTTCACCAGATTGCGTCCCATGCGTCCTGCCGCACCTGCAATCGCAATTTTTACCATTGCTTTGTTCTCCGTTCTTTTCTGCCCGGCTGATCCTCATCAGACGGTGTGTCTCTGTTGCCTTAAAACTAACAATATTCGCTGTGGGTGACCAGCGCTTATGAGAACTCTTTTAATACCTGCTCCAGGACCGGCACATTTGCTTCCGGAAAGGTGTAGTTCGCCAGCTCTGCCACATCAATCCAACGCCCTTCCTGTCCCTCTTTACCATACGGTTGATGGTCGAACTCGGTCACCGTCATAAAATCGAACTTGAGTGACTTATCCGGATAATCGTATTCGAGGTGTACGTAAGGCGCCAGTTGCGTCGACTCAATCCCGATTTCTTCATGCAGCTCACGGATCAGCGCCTGTTCAATGCTTTCGCCCACTTCGACTTTGCCTCCCGGGAATTCCCAGAAGCCACCTTTGTGCTTGTCGCTTGGGCGTTTGGTAATAAAAATCTGTGACTTATCTGAATTGAAAATAATCCCGGCCACAATATGAATGCGTTTCATTGTTCTCTTCCTACTTCCCACGCCACTTATGCGCAGATTTTACTT
>NZ_BATJ01000009.1 GCF_000467125.1 Vibrio proteolyticus NBRC 13287
CTGTTGTTTTTCGCTTTCGCTCAAAACGGACGGCCATTTTAGCGAGATAACTTTAGGTGTCAAACACTTTTTTCGTTATTTCTTCGAAAGTTAATCACTTAACTTTCAGACCGATTTGCTGCCTGCTGATTCAGCCGGTTTCCCGTGGCAACGGAGGCGCATTATAGGTACTTTAGAAATGAACACAATAGAGAAAATAAAAAAAACACGACTTTTCTGTTCGTTCGTTTACGAAATAGCCACAACGAAGAAAAATCCGACAAAAAAGGGGCTTGGCAGCCCCTTTTATTTTCCAAGTTGTCGTATTTAGTCCTGATGCGCGATGATCTGGTCGTTACTGACAATCAGTTTAACTTTCTTATCCGGTACCACTTCTCCGGCAAGAATCGCTTTGGCCAACGGGTTTTCAACACTTTGTTGAATCGCACGTTTCAAAGGACGAGCACCGAATACCGGATCAAAACCGACTTGCGCTATCAGCTCAAGCGCTTTCTCAGAGATCTCCAGCTCAAAGCCGCGCTCTTCCATACGTTTTGCTAAACGCTGCAGCTGAATCTTAGCAATCGACTTAATATGTTCTTGGCCAAGTGGATGGAATACGACCGTTTCATCAACCCGGTTCAGGAACTCAGGACGGAAATGTTTACTGACTACTTCCATCACCTGCTCTTTGATACCTTGATAATCAAGTGTGGCAAAGTTTTCCTGAATACGTGACGACCCCAAGTTAGAGGTCATGATCACTACCGTATTACGAAAGTCCACCGTGCGACCCTGCCCATCAGTTAGACGGCCATCATCCAGTACCTGCAACAAAATATTGAAGACATCCGGATGGGCTTTTTCAACTTCGTCCAGCAAAATCACCGAATAGGGTTTGCGGCGTACCGCTTCAGTCAGGTATCCCCCTTCTTCATATCCAACGTAGCCTGGAGGCGCACCGACCAAACGCGCCACCGAGTGTTTCTCCATGAACTCAGACATGTCGATACGAACCATGGCGTCTTCGCTGTCAAACATAAAGGAAGCCAGCGTTTTACATAACTCGGTTTTCCCCACTCCTGTTGGCCCCAAGAACAAGAACGAACCGATCGGACGATTAGGATCCGACAATCCTGCACGGCTTCTGCGAATCGCATTCGACACCACTTCGACCGCTTCTTTCTGGCCAATGACACGCTTATGCAGTACCTCCTCCATGCGCAGCAGTTTTTCTTTTTCTGCTTCGAGCATTTTTGAGACCGGAATACCGGTTTGTTTAGAGAGGACTTCAGCGATTTCATTGTCCGTGACTTTATTACGTAATAAGGTCATTTCCTGCATTTCGGCCTGGGTAGCCAAATCCAGCTGTTTTTCCAATTCAGGAATTCGGCCATACTGCAACTCGGACATACGAGTCAGATCCCCCGCCCGGCGAGCAAACTCCATGTCCATACGCGCTTGTTCCAACTCAGATTTAATGTGCTGCGTCCCAGACAGTGAAGCCTTTTCAGCATTCCAGACTTCTTCAAGCTCGGCGTATTCACGCTCTTTTTCTTCCAACTCCTGATTGAGGATCTGCAACCGCTTTTCACTCGCTTCATCATGCTCATTACTCAGAGCCTGCTGCTCAATCTTAAGCTGGATCATCTTGCGTTCAAGTTTGTCCAGAGACTCAGGTTTGGAATCCATTTGCATTCGGATGCTGGAAGCCGCCTCATCGATCAAGTCAATCGCTTTATCCGGTAATTGGCGATCCGAAATATAACGGTGCGACAGTGCCGCCGCCGCGACGATCGCCGGGTCGGTAATTTCAACATGATGATGCAGCTCATAACGCTCTTTCAAACCCCGCAAAATGGCCACGGTATCTTCAACGCTCGGCTCATCCACCAGCACTTTTTGAAAACGTCGCTCCAGTGCCGGATCTTTCTCAATGTACTGACGATATTCATCCAACGTTGTGGCGCCCACGCAATGCAACTCACCTCGGGCCAGCGCCGGCTTTAACATGTTACCGGCATCCATAGAGCCTTCACCTTTACCGGCGCCGACCATGGTATGGATTTCATCGATAAAGAGGATGACGTTCCCCTCTTCTTTCGCCAGCTCATTCAGCACCGATTTAAGCCGCTCTTCAAACTCGCCGCGATATTTGGCCCCAGCGATCAGCGCGCCCATATCCAACGATAAGACCCGTTTATTACGCAGCCCTTCCGGCACTTCATTGTTGATTATCCGTTGTGCCAGCCCCTCGACAATCGCGGTTTTACCGACACCGGGCTCACCGATGATCACCGGATTGTTTTTGGTACGGCGCTGCAGCACCTGAATGGTACGGCGAATTTCATCGTCTCGGCCAATCACGGGATCGAGCTTGCCCTGCTCGGCCCGCTCCGTCAGATCAATGGTGAATTTCTCCAGCGCCTGACGCAATTCCTCAGCATTAGGATCGTTGACGGTCTGGCCACCACGAATGTTATCAATCGCTTCGCTGACTTTTTTCTCGGTCAAACCGAGCTCTTTGAGCAGGCTGCCGAGCGGTCCGCGGTCTTCCAGTGCTGCGAGGAGGAAAATTTCGGATGAGATGTAGGCATCCTTACGCTTTTGAGCCACTTTGTCACACAAGTTAAACAAAGTGCCCATCGCACTCGACAACTGAACATCTCCGCCAATGCCACTGACTTTGGGCAGACGATCTAAAATTTCGCTCAGCTTTGAGCGTAAGTGCGTGACATCAACATTCAGTATGGTGAGCAGCGGTCGAATTGGGCTACCATTTTGATCCAGTAACGCCACCATCAGGTGCACCGGCTCAATGTATTGATGATCGCGCCCCAACGCTAACGACTGAGCATCGGAAATAGCAATTTGAAACTTACTTGTGAATCTATCTAGACGCATATCAACCTTCTTAATCTCAACTGAGATATGTTTCTCTAACAGTTGCAAAGATGGTTGCGCATCGAGCGAAATTCAAGGGGAAGCGACACTAAGATTGATTTATCTCAGCTTTGCTTGTGATGAAGATTCGAAAGAGGGATGGCTACTCTTTAATCCAGATAAACGTCGCCTGGCGTCCGGTGATCCCATCGCGGCGGTAGGAATAAAAACGCTGCGGATCCTCAACTGTACACAGCCCGGATTGATAAACCTGACTGACGCCGGCTTTATTGAGACGCTGAGTGGCCAGCATGGCCATGTCCGCCAGCCATTTTCCGGCCTGCTCACGTGGCGTGAAAGCTTCTGCCGCCAGCGGGTCAAACGCCGTGAATGCCTCCAGAACATCCTGACCGACTTCAAACTCGCGAGGACCAATCGCCGGCCCAAGCCACGCCATGACTTCGCTATCAAACTCTGCCAATGCATTTTCAACGATACCACCAGCCAGGCCACGCCACCCCGCATGCACCGCAGCTACCTGAGTGCCTTCTCTATTGGTAAATAAAATTGGCAGGCAGTCGGCGGTCATCGCAGAACAGACAACATTCCGCTGGCGGGTAAATGCGCCATCGGCATCCTGAGTTTTACTGGTCGGAGCCAACAGTTCAATCACCCGGGTAGAATGAGTCTGATTGAGCCACACAGGCAACGAGGGCATTGCCGCCTGAGCGGCCAGTAATTGACGGTTTTTCTCAACCACAATCCAGTCATCCCCGACATGAACGCCCAGATTCAGGCCTTCATAAGGAGCACGAGAGTAGCCACCCAGACGGGTAGACGCACATGCTTTAACTTTGGCCGGTGCTGGCCAGTCAGGGATGATCAGTTCCATGATTAATACTCGTCTTCCAGACCGTGCAGTTGCGTATCTTCGCGCAGAGCATCAGTAATAGCCACCATATCAGCAGGCACCGGAGCGTGAAACTCCAGCTCTTCTCCTGTGACGGGATGTTCAAACCTTAACATCGCAGCATGCAACGCCTGGCGATCAAAACCGCGAATCATGTCCACTAACGTATCGGACGCCCCTGATGGAATACGTGCACGGCCACCGTATGCGGTATCGCCCAGCAACGGATGTTGCAGGTAAGACATATGCACCCGGATCTGGTGTGTACGACCGGTTTCCAGACGCAGACGAATACGGGTATGTTCACGGAAATGTTCCGCTACCCGGTAATGCGTCACCGCCGGTTTCCCCATCGGGCTGACGGCCATCAAGGTTCGCTTGGTAGAGTGGCGGCCAATCGGTTTGTCCACTTTTCCACCTGCGGTCATGCGGCCAATCGCAATTGCTTCGTATTCACGAGTGATGTGACGCTTTTGCAGCGCGCGAACCAGACGAGTCTGCGCCGGTACGGTTTTCGCGACCACCATTAAACCTGTGGTGTCTTTATCCAGACGATGGACAATGCCCGCTCGCGGTACTTCGGCGATCTCCGGATAGTAGAACAACAACGCGTTCAGAACCGTGCCGTCAGGCGTGCCCGCTCCCGGGTGCACCACGAAGTCCCGAGGCTTATTGATCACGATGATGTCGTCATCTTCGTACACAATATCCAGCGGGATATCCTGCGCTTCCCAGCGCTCTTCGTCTTCCAGTTCGGCCTGAACAGTAATTACTTCACCGCCCATCACCTTCACGCGAGGTTTCGTCACCACGCTGCCATCGACCATGATTTTGCCGTCCAGTAACCACTCTTTAAGGCGAGAACGCGAAAAATCACTGAATAATTCAGCGACAGCCTGGTCAAGACGCTGACCCAATTGACTGTCTTTTACTGTGTTTGTTAATTCAATCTGCTGAGCCATATCGAACTTTTTTAAAAACTGTGAGACTAATGCTCACTACTATGGAAAAATACACTATTGCGTCATTGTATCTGTTACTGGTAAGAAAGTAACGGAAGCTGAAGAAATATTTAAATTCAAGGAATCGACTCCTGACATGAAACACCACACTTTATCTGGCCTGTTAGCGTTATCACTTTTAGTCGGCTGTTCAAGTAGCGAGCAGGTTGTTCCGGATGTTCCACCTTCTGAACTGTATTCAGACGCACAATCTTCTCTGCAGAGCGGCAACTGGCAGACTGCGATTGAAAAGCTGGAAGCTCTTGATTCGCGTTACCCATTTGGTGCCTATTCAGAGCAGGTTCAGCTCGACCTGATTTACGCTTACTACAAAAATGATGATCTGGCACTGGGTCTGGCAACCATCGAACGTTTCATGCGTCTGAACCCAACACACGCCAAAACCGACTGGGTACTGTACATGCGCGGTCTGACGCACATGGCTCAGGATCGTAACTTTATGCACGATCTGTTTAACATTGATCGCAGTGACCGCGATCCAGAGCCGGTCAAAGCCGCCTTCATTGACTTTAAGAAACTGCTGCAACGTTACCCGAGCAGCCCATACGCCGAAGACGCACACAAACGCATGATCGCATTGAAAAACCGCCTGGCTGAATATGACTTAGCCACCGCAGACTTCTACCTGCGCCGTGAAGCATGGATCGCCGCGATCAATCGTGCACAAGAGTTGCAAAAAGCTTATCCAGATACTGAAGCGGCACGTAAATCACTGAAAATTCAGCGCGATGCCTATCAGGAACTGGGATTACAAGACGCCGTCCAGCGGACCGAAGCGTTGATGAAGCTCAACCCAATCTAAGCAGACTCACGCAAGACAAAACCACTTCATCTGAAGTGGTTTTTTTGTTCCTGATGGCACAACGCCCGTGCAGAAACTAAGCTTTAACTCAATAAGCATCAGAAGGAACAGATGTTATGCGAGGGATAATCGCTTTGCTGTTGTGCTGCCTCTCTCTCAACGGATTTTCATTGGAACTGTCGCCGCTGCGTCAACTGCCCTATACCGGTGATTTGGATATCATGCGGCAAAAAGGTGTGATCCGGGTACTGGTCTCCGCCGATCTGGGGTTTTATTACGTGGAAGCCGGTCAACCTAAAGGCATTATCGCCGAATTACTCAGCCACTTCGAAACCCAGCTCAAACAACACCATAAAGGCCTGCGAGTACAGGTGATTCCGGTGCCACGCGATGACCTGCTGTCCGCTTTGGAACAAGGTTTGGGGGACATCGCCGCGGCCAACATCACCATCACAAATAGTCGCGCCGACCACCTTGACTTCACCGACCCACTCTTGAGTGATGTTCGGGAATTACTGGTCACCAATGCTGCTCAGCCTGACATCACCCACATCAAACAGCTCAGTGGCCTTGAGGTCTGGGTGCGTGCCAGTTCCAGTTATGCGGAAAGTCTGCAACGCGTGAATCATCAACTGACAACGGCCAATCTTGAACCACTTCGCATTCAGTTCGTTGACGAAGTGCTGGAGGATTACGATCTGCTGGAAATGCTTGAACAAGGGCACATTGGGATGACGGTGATGGACGAACATAAGACCCAAATTTGGCTCGATGTGATGCCGCACATCCGGGTACATCGTCAGTTGCCACTGCGCGAAAACGGTCAGATAGCCTGGGCTCTGCGCCAGCACAGCCCCAAACTCAAACAGGAGCTGAACACGTTCATTAACACCGCCCGCTCCGGCACACTGCTGGGCAATGTAATCTTTGGCAAGTATCTCGACAGTACCCGCTGGCTGGATAAAGCCCTGAACCCGGCAGCGATCCAAAAGTTGGACACCTTAACCACCCTCTTTCAGCGTTACGCCAAGCAATATCAGTTTGATTATTTGATGATGTCGGCTCAGGGCTTTCAGGAATCCGGGCTGGATCAGAGTAAAGTCTCCTCGCAAGGCGCTGTTGGCATTATGCAGGTCCTGCCAACAACCGCCCGGGAGCCGTACGTGAATATTCCTGATATCTATACAACAGAAAACAATATTCATGCGGGCATCAAGTACATGCGCTTCATTAAAGACCGTTACTTTAACGATGACGCCATCAGCTATGACAACAAAGTCTATTTTGCTTTAGCGGCCTACAACGCCGGTCCGGCCAATATTCGTCGAATGCGCGAACTGGCGGTAAAACACGGTTACAATCCGAATGTTTGGTTTCGCCACGTAGAACTGATGGCCCGCCGCAACATCGGCAGCCAGCCCGTGGTGTATGTGTCTAACGTCAACCGATACTATGTCGTCTATAAACAGCTGTCGAAAATTCGTCGTGAACGTGAAGCGACAGCAGCCAAAATCGACCAGAAAATGGCTCAGTGAAGATACGTGACGTTGGAGAGAAGAAAAGTGTGATTAGGTTCTCAGTACAGTGATGGTGAGAATTTCATCACCACTTTGTTTCAGGCCGAAAAACACCCCTAAAAACTGAATATTTTTAGCCTACTACCTCTCCCAATCTAGCGTGTTTTTTCATATGTACAAGCTTTTTATGCGAACAACGCCTGCACTCTTTGCGAAAGATCACATTTGATTCTGATGGTCAAAATCAGCCAACAAAACATGATCTATATCACATTTCATGCGCACCAAACAGGTAATCTGAACTCAACCCATGAGGGATGCAACAGAGGAAAACATCTATGAAAGTAAACATCACTGGCAAAAACATCGAAATCACCTCTGCTATCCGTACTCACATTGAGAGTAAATTTAAAAAACTGGAAAAATGGCAAGTCGACATCATTGGCTGTCAGGCAACGTTCAGCGAGCAGCCGAACAAACAGATGAAGTTTGAAGCGATCATCACCATACCGAAGGGTCAGCTTGTGGCTTCCGCCATTCATGAAGATTTATACGCTGCCGTCAATGAAGCCGAACAGAAACTGGAACGACAGCTCAACAAACTACGTCACAAACCCGAAGCTCGCCGAGCCGAAAAACCTGAGCCGGAAGAAGAGATCGAATAGTTGACAGGAGACAAGAAATAGCGCCGAAAGGCGCTATTTTTTTGCTTGACGCCCTATGTCCGCTTGCTTATTGTGTTTACAGTTCTTTTAACCCCAGACACGAATATGCGCCTGACCTCACTGTTCTTTTTTGACTTCTTTTTTCTCCACTGAAGCTGGAGGCCTGCTCGTTCGCGGAAGATAAGTCAAAAACGAACAGAAAGCCTCCCAAACGGGAGGCTTTTTTATAAGGAAAATTTTATGACTGATAAGCACTACTCACTTGATGAAATCCGACTGCGTCTCAATGAACTTGATGACCAGTTGCTTAACCTGTTGTCTGAACGCCGTCAGATGAGTATTGAAGTAGCGAAAAGCAAAGTGGAAACGTCCAAACCCGTGCGTGATGCGGAGCGTGAGCAGCAGCTATTAGTCAAACTGATCAATAACGGTAAAGAAAAGTATCAGCTTGACGCACCGTACATCACTAAAATTTTCCACACCATCATCGAAGACTCCGTTCTGCTGCAACAGGCTTACCTGCAAAATCTGGCCAACCCACAGCAAAGCCGCAAACCTCTCGCCAGAGTGGCCTTTCTGGGCGCCAAAGGTTCTTATTCACATTTGGCCAGTCGTGAGTACTTCAGCCGCAAGAACACAGAGTTAATCGAGCTCAACTGCGATCGCTTTAAGGAAGTGACCACGACTGTTGAATCGGGGCATGCCGACTATGGCGTCCTGCCGATCGAAAACACCAGCTCCGGTTCAATCAATGAAGTATATGATTTGTTGCAGCACACGACACTGTACATCGTCGGCGAACTGACGCTGCCGATTGAGCATTGCCTGCTGGCCACCAAATACATTCGCCTGGAACACATCAAAACGCTGTATTCACACCCTCAGCCACATCAGCAATGCAGCGAGTTTCTTAGTCGCCTGGACGGTGTCACGCTGGAGTCGTGTGCCAGTACCGCCGACGCAATGCAAAAGGTCAAAGAACTGAATCGCGATGACATCGCCGCTATCGGTAATGCCTCCAGCGGCAAACTGTATGGGCTGCAGCCCATACAAGGCAACGTCGCTAACCAGACCGAAAACCACACCCGCTTCATCGTGGTGGCACGTAAGCCAGTTGAAGTCTCGACGCAGATCCCAGCCAAAACCACATTGATCATGTCTACGTCACAACAGGCGGGTTCTCTGGTTGAAACTCTGTTGGTTCTGCAACGTTACGGCATCAATATGACCAAGCTGGAATCGCGCCCGATCATGGGTAACCCGTGGGAAGAGATGTTTTACGTGGATCTTGAAGCACACCTGGACTCAGACGGTATGCAACAGGCATTGGCGGAACTGACGAAAATAACCAAGCATTTGAAAGTACTAGGATGTTACCCAATCGAAAACGTCAAACCGACTCAGGTTCAGCTTCAATAAGTTTAACTTAGTCATAGAATTCCCCATTCATTGCTGACACTTATCCATATAACTTTTACCATCAGGCCTACTTGGTTGCATATTGGATAAGTGCTCAGCTTTTTGTACAAAAGTACAGCTCTTTCATTCTGATAGGCGGTTTACCTAACACTTAAGATAGGCCCTACCTACCCGTATGAAGTTAAAATACGTCTTGTTATTCCCGGCTCTGCTGAGCCCGTTCGCAGCTGCTCAAACGCAAAACCTCAACATGTACCTGTGGGAAGACACTTTGTCTCAGCGGGTCATCGACCAGTGGCAACAAGAACATAAAGCGACATTAACCACCTCGCACTTTGACAACGACGACGAGCGCAGTCTGTTGATGCTAAAAGGGGTGCAGCTTCCATTCGATATTGTGGTGCTCGATAATGTCTCGGCGCAAATTTATGCCCGTCAGGGTTCGTTTATTGATCTGTCAGACATACCAAACCGTCAGCACAACGCGTCCATCTGGAATCAGGCTTGCGGTACTCACGCGGTGCCCTATTTCTGGGGCACCGTCGGCTACGTATACCGCAAAGATAAAGTCACCAAACCGCCTCAGACCTGGCAAGAGTTCATGCACCCACCGGCCTCGCTCACTCAACACATCGGGATGATCACCGACAGTGTCGAAACCCTGTTACCCAGCCTTTACGCACAGGGGACATCGCCCTTCACCGGCAGTGAAGACAAACTCAAACAGGCTTACGAGGATTTGAAACCGTTCAATCATAACGTGTTGACTTACGAATACGTGCTCAGTTATGTGCGAAGCCACCAAAGTGCAGAAGAACTACACATGGCACTCGCCTACAGTGGTGACCACTATTCGCTGAACCGTTCTTTCTCGGGTGATAAATGGGCGTTCGCCCGGCCACAAGGTCAGGCATTCATCTGGGTAGACTGCCTGGCCGTCAGCAACCACTCACAAAATAAATCGTTGGCAAAGTCTTTTATAAACTTTTTGCTAGATCCCAACATTGCTGCAAAAAATGCAATTGATATCAGGGCTGCGACGCCAAATTTAAGCGCATTGAAACTACTTCCAGACTATTATGTTAATGATACATCATTGTTTTTGTCGCAAGATCAAATTGACCACGGACTCATCGATGCTGAGCTGTCAAATTCAAACATAGGCCTAAGAGCCAAAATAATAAACAGTATAATTAAACGTCATGAAGCTAAATACTAGGATACTGCTACTGGTTGCTCCGGTTATCCTGCTCAGTGCAGCAGTATCAGGTTACACTATTTACAACGGCCAGAGAGATGCGCTGATCAAGCTGGAAGACAGCTACCTTCAGCTCAACATGGAAAAGCTGGCCGGTCACTTTCGGCAGTCGGTTTCTTTGCTGAACAGTTATTCGTTTACCCTGACCAAGAGTGACATCATTCGCCATTATGTGGCCAACAGCGATAATCCCTATCGCCAGTTTGAACTGATCGAAAATCTGCAAGACACCATCGCCAATCTTCAGGCCTCTCAGCAATCCTTTACCGGCATCGCCATTCTGGATGATAAAAAACGTCCCCAGTATTACGCCGACAACAGCAATGAGCCGTTCGCCAAACTCGATCCGTCTATTCTTGAATACGTTGAACAGACATACGACGCCACCAGCCACACTTCTCACATCGGCTACACCCAAAATGGACAGGGTGACGGCGTATTGGTCCGCTATGATGCCCTCGACAAACGCACATTGTCGTCGCCACTGAGCTACAACAAGAACGAGCTTTTTTTTGTGGTTGTATCGGTGTCACTCGATGCATTCAACCGGCTGCGTAATCAAATTGAGTTCGATAATCAGAGCAGCATTTTCTTCACACCTGAGCCGCTGGCACAAGCCGGCACGCAAACACATACCGTCAAACTGCTGAACGATTTCTACGCCACGCTGGACCCGGCTCATTATCTGATCCGCAACAAACTCAACAAAGTCAGCCAGAACCTGGCAATCGCGTTCGGCCTGTCATCCATTACCACGGTGCTGCTGTTGTTGTTTCTGCTGTATCGTCATGTTATCCGCCCTATCAGCACTCTGGAACGCCAGTTACGGGAAGTGGAAGGTCACAAACGCAAGAACATTGAACGACTGCACAGCAATGACGAAATCGGCCGTCTGTCATCGCGCTTTTATGATATGTATCAGGAGCTGGATTCCACCTATCAGAAGACCAAAGTGCTAGCCGAAAATGATCATCTGACGCAACTGGCCAACCGCCATCAGTTTCAGGCGTACGCAGAACGCGCTCTGGCCAACCAGTTTCAGAACCGTTATGTCTGGGTGTTGTATATTGATCTGGATAACTTCAAGTATGTGAATGACAAATACGGTCATCAGGTCGGCGACTCTCTGCTGGTCAGTTTCGCGAAACACATCACGGCACTGTGTGAGCAATTCCAGAGTAAATACCCGGTCAAGTGTCTGGCATCCCGCCTGTCCGGTGATGAATTTGCTGTGTTCATCTCTACGCCTCGGGCACATCAGGTTGAACATGTTGCCGAAGAGTTTGCCGCCCAGGTGATTGAGCCCATCGCCAGTGGCAAACGGTCACTGCTGAAAAACTTCCCCATTACCGCCAGTATCGGCATTGCCACGTATCCTAAAGACGGCAAAGAAGTCGCTAAGCTGTTATCCAATGCCGATACGGCCATGTACCAGGCTAAGAAAGCCGGTAAAAACCAGATTGCTTACTACTCGGAAGATCTGGCCCGTGCTGGTCAGCGTCGTACTCAGATTGAACGCGCGCTGCGCAGTGGCCATTTTGATGATGAGTTCTATCTGGTCTACCAACCCTATTTTAAGCATAACGGTGCCCAAATTGCCGGGGTGGAAGCACTGCTGCGCTGGGAGTCCGAGCAGCTTGGCAGCATTCCTCCCAGTGAGTTCATCCCAATTGCCGAGCAGATTGGTCTGTTCGGTGCCATCGACCGCTGGGTGATCAGCGCTGCATTTAAAGACTTCCATGACTTGCAGGCCATGTTTCGTGAAGCCATCAACCTGTCGATCAACCTCTCGTCTGCCGAACTCGATTCACTGCAACTGGCGAACTTTATTCACCACGAAGCTCAGCATTATAACGTGGAACCCAACCTAATTGATTTTGAAATCACCGAAACCTTTGCAGCCGACTCGCAAAGTTTTCCTCTGTTACACGAACTGTCTCTGTTAGGATACAAGCTGGCGATCGATGATTTCGGGTCCGGTTACACGTCCATCAAACAGCTGGTGCAGTACCCGGTACAGAAAATCAAACTGGATCGTTTCTTCCTTGAAACCCTGCTTGCGACCAATAACAAGAAAGTCATCAAACCTCTGGTTGAATTGTGTCAGTCCCAGGCAATGCAAGTCACCGCAGAAGGGATCGAAACGGAAGAGATGCGCCAGTGGCTGTCTGAGTACAACTGCGATTACATGCAAGGTTTCTTGTTTGGTGAACCCATGCCACTCAGCCAGTTGCGCCAGTGGAGTGAACACAACCAAGGAACCTCAGATGTTAATCAAGAAAGTCATCGTAGCTTCGCTTAATCCAGCTAAAATCAATGCGGTAAAAAGTGCCTTTGCCAGCGCCTTCGGCCAACAAGCCTTTGAGTTTGTCGGCGTCAGTGTGCCGAGCGAAGTGGCCGACCAACCGATGACCGATGAAGAAACCCGTGCCGGTGCGCTCAATCGAGTGCGCAACGCCAAACAGATCATTGACGACGGCGATTACTACGTCGGCCTGGAAGCGGGGATTGAAGGTGGTGTAACGTTCGCCTGGATGGTGATTGAATCGCCGACACAGCGTGGCGAATCTCGCTCAGCCAGCCTGATGTTGCCGCCGAAAGTGCTGGAAAAACTCGCTCAGGCAAATGAACTGGGTGATGTCATGGACGAAGTGTTTGGCACTGACAACATTAAGCAAAAAGGCGGCGCGATCGGTTTGCTGACTCAGCACCAGCTCACCCGAAGCTCGGTCTATCATCAGGCTTTAATCTTGGCTCTGATCCCATTCACAAACCCGGAACACTTTCCCGCCAACTTATAACGCACAAAAAACGCCAGTATTCACTGGCGTTTTTTGTTTCAGTCTTGCTTGAGAATCAGCCGGGCAATCTGCCGTCGCTCAGTGTCCGATTTGGCCTTCAGTTCGTTGGACCCACGGGTAATGGTGGCGATCCCCACTCCCAACATCTGACTGATCTGGCGCTGTGATTTCTCACCTTTGAGTAGCTCAGAGACTATATTCAGCCTCGCCACCAAAGCTTCACGCTCATCCGGTGTCATCATCATGGTCAATAACAGCGTATGTTGGTCGTCGGCGGCCGCGTCTTTGACTAAATCCATCAGCTGTTGCCAGTCAGTGTAATCGGGTTCTAACGACATAGGCTCACTCTACAATAATTCAACGCCACTATTGTAGAGCTTTCGCCGCTCAATGGAATCAATATTTTGTACGCAGCTCGCCCGGTTTGAGGAAATCACCGGCTCCGCCAGTCAAGTCGCGGTAATAGGTCTCAAACATCAAAATGTTCTGCACATAGCCACGGGTTTCACGAAACGGAATGATTTCAATAAACGCGAATGCATCCAGCTCACCGGCACTGCGCTGACGCCATTGCTTAACCCTGCCCGGTCCGGCATTGTAGGCAGCGAACGCAAAAATCCGGTTATTGTCGTACTGCTCCAACAGCCCATTGAGATAAGTACTGCCGATTTCAATATTTTTGCTGACATTGTACAACTCGTCCGCACCGGCGTAACTAAGCTGGTACTTCTTCGCCGTGTGTTTGGCGGTAGCCGGCATGATTTGCATGATGCCACGCGCTCCAACCGGTGAGCGGGCCTCTGAGTCGAGTGCACTCTCCTGGCGCGCCACCGACATTAAGGTGATCGGATCGATATTGTGCTTCTTGCCATAAAAGTTAAACCACCACTGATGAGCGAGCGGGAAACGCAGCTTCATGTTGTTCCACATTTTGGCAGAGATAGAACCGGTCACGGTCAAGTGGTGCCAGTGCTGACTGGCGGCGTACGCGGTTAACATCTCTTTTTCAGCCTGAGTCGAACGATACAGCAACCAGCGCCATTCGCTTTTGGCGGCGGCAATTTTATCGCGAGCTATCAACTCCTGGATACGTGCCAGAGCCGCTTGATAAGGCGCCACCGCTTGACGATCAAGTGTCACGTTCGTGACCGGGTACTCAAACGGCTTGCCAAGTTGTTTGGACGCCGCCGCGCTGTAGAAGTCGCGTTTACCGAGCAGCTTTTCCAATGTTGCTGTGCCCTGCTCTTTTTTCCCTAGAGCAATGTCTGTACGTCCTTGCCAGTACTGCCAACGCATATCCTGTTTGAGCGATTCTGGTAAAACGGTAATCCAACTTTGCACCGCCTTCCAGTCAGCCTCCTGAATAGAGAGACGAATGCGTCGCTCAATCAAATCCCCATTCTGCGAACTGCGGACCATTTTATCCCGCCACGCCGCTGCGGTTGATGAATCCGTATTCATCAGCCGCAGTGCAATGAAATCCGCCATCTCCTGACGCTGTTCTGCGCTGAATTTCTGCGTGGTCATCACCGACTCATAGGCACGCTGAACCGCTTCCGGGTCGCGGCGGGCCCACTGTTCCAGAGAACGTTTCACTAACCGGCGGTTATGTTCACTGGCGCTGTGTGATGCGGCGTAGCTTTGCACCGACTGTGGTTTCGCCAGCAAATCCTGCATGGCTTTCGCGGTTTGTTTGGCGTCGTTGCTTTTGAGCTGTTTTTGCAGGTAACTCAGTAACGCGCTGTTACGATTATCGAATGCCAGCAGCATTCGCTGCATCACTAACTCGTCCGTTTTGTAGCCTGCTTTATCCCAGACACTGAACAGTGGATCACACGCATCAGACACACTGTGTCCATTGAGCCACATCTGTTTAGCGCCATCAAACGCTTCCTGCTTTTTGCCCGTTTTGTATTTGGCGTAATAGTAATAGCACTGATAAGTTTCACCAGACGGAAGCTGTGGCTGGAAAGTTAAGAACGTCTGCCATTGCTGCTGACGGGCAAGTGCCGCCAGGTACGGAGCACTGACTCGTGCCGAGAAAGGAAACTCCTTGTGTTCAGCGATAAAACTTGTCACCTCACTCGGACTCTTGTCACCAAGATCAATCAAAAAGGTCCGATAATCGACGTACGGGGTCAGTGGATAATCGGCAATTTTGTAACGCATCCGTTGATACGCATCGACCTCTTTAGCGTCCAGAAGCGTCTGCGCCTGATCGTAAAGTTTACGTTGGGTTTCCAGTGCTTTATCAGAGTTTGCCCACGCGGTACCGCTGGCCAGTGATGCGATCACCACCACCGACGAAAGAATGCTTTGCGGTTTTGAAAAACTCGTTCGCGTCATGCGCCTCTCATCCTATAGTTTATTCAGTTTAATAACGCCTCTCATTACCCTAATTCTAGGGAAAAATGTAAAGCATTCGGATGTAAATTAGCTGTAAATAATCATAAATTCATAAAAGTGCGACATATGCACTCAACGACGTATTATTTCACACCATGAAACAGCGAAATTCACTTTCCTTCACATTCAGGAGGTAACAAAACGCAGGGCTTTGGTATAAAATGTTGCCTTTACTTGGTTTTAAACTTAGGAACGATCGGCAATGGCTGAATACGTATATACCATGTCGCGGGTGAGCAAAATCGTGCCACCTAAGCGCCAAATTCTGAAAGACATCTCTCTAAGCTTCTTCCCGGGTGCAAAAATCGGTGTTCTTGGCCTTAATGGTGCAGGTAAATCGACCCTGCTGCGCATCATGGCAGGCATTGATACTGACATTGATGGTGAAGCGCGTCCGCAGCCAGGCCTTAATGTGGGCTACCTGCCTCAGGAACCGGTTCTGGACGAATCCAAAACCGTACGTGAAGTCGTCGAAGAAGCCGTTTCTGATGTGGCAGACGCACTAAAGCGTCTTGATGCGGTATATGCAGCTTACGCAGAAGACGGCGCAGACTTCGATGCACTGGCCAAAGAGCAGGGTGAACTGGAAGCGCTGATCCAGGCCAAAGACGGTCACAACCTCGACAACACACTCGAACGCGCGGCAGACGCCCTGCGTCTCCCGGAGTGGGATCAGAAGATCGCCCATCTTTCTGGTGGTGAACGCCGCCGTGTCGCGATTTGCCGTTTGCTGCTTGAAAAACCAGACATGCTGCTGCTCGACGAACCAACCAACCACCTGGACGCAGAGTCCGTGGCCTGGCTGGAACGTTTCCTGGTCGACTACACCGGAACCGTCGTTGCGATTACCCACGACCGTTACTTCCTCGACAATGCTGCGGGCTGGATTCTGGAACTGGACCGTGGTGAAGGTATCCCATGGGAAGGCAACTACACCTCGTGGTTAGAGCAGAAAGATGCGCGTCTGCAGCAAGAAGCGTCTCAGGAAAAAGCTCGTCAAAAGACCATCGAGAAAGAACTGGAGTGGGTACGTCAGAACCCGAAAGGTCGTCAGGCCAAATCCAAAGCGCGTATGGCCCGCTTTGAGGAACTGCAGAACACTGACCACCAGAAACGGAATGAAACCAACGAACTGTTTATCCCACCAGGTGAACGTCTGGGTGACAAAGTCATTGAAGTGAAAAACCTGACTAAGTCATTCGATGGACGCGTCCTGATTGATGACCTGTCGTTCAATATGCCCAAAGGGGCGATCGTCGGCATTATCGGTGCCAACGGTGCGGGTAAATCGACCCTGTTCAAGATGCTGAGCGGCACCGAGCAACCGGATTCAGGCAGCATCGAAATGGGAGATACGGTGAAGCTGGCGTCTGTTGAGCAGTTCCGCGACTCAATGAACGATAAGAACACCGTATTCCAGGAAATTTCGGAAGGCGCTGACATCATCAAGATCAACAACTTTGAAATTCCGGCGCGCGCCTACTGTTCGCGCTTCAACTTCAAAGGCTCAGATCAGCAGAAAGTCATCGGCGAGCTGTCTGGTGGTGAACGTAACCGTGTCCACCTGGCCAAACTGCTGAAAGCAGGCGGCAACGTCCTGTTGCTCGACGAACCGACCAACGATCTGGACGTAGAAACCCTGCGTGCACTGGAAGAAGCTCTGCTGGAATTCCCTGGCTGTGCCATGGTGATCTCGCACGACCGTTGGTTCCTCGACCGTATCGCGACGCACATCATCGACTACCGTGATGAAGGTCAGGTGAACTTCTACGAAGGGAACTACACCGAGTACATGGATTGGCTGAAGAAAACCTTGGGCCCTGAAGCAGCAGAACCACACCGCATCAAGTACAAACGTATTGCGAAATAATCCTGCTTGTATTTTGTGCAAAGGCCGCTATCATAGCGGCCTTTATTCTTTGCGGTGACAAAATCCGCGAGACGTCAGACTCCATGCTCCTTTTCGGAGTAACGACACATCGTATAAAGGTGTGGTTTGCTATGCTGTTAGCAATACTCACTCAGTAAGGTGCATTCAGATGGAACGACGTCGTTTTTCACGCGTGATTTATCAGGCGCCTGCACAGCTCCGGCAGGGAGACGTGACCCTGGATGGTAAAATCCACGATCTGTCTCTCCACGGGTTACTCCTGTCTGTCGATGCGGACATAACCCAACTTAACGCAGACGCTACCGTAGATATTCAGTTTTCGCTTCCTGACAGTGATGTCTCTATCGGCTTGGTTGCCAAAGTGGTTAGTATGAATAGCAATATGCTCCGTGCCAGCATTGATCATATTGATATTGAAAGTATCGGACACTTGAAGCGGTTGGTCGAACTCAATGTCGGTGACGACGCTCTGTTACACAGAGAGCTGAAACACCTGACAGATTTAGGCGATAACGCCGAGTAGCACACCCGAGATGTCACAACGTATTACTATTTCGATTCCCACACCATCAGGGGATCGCAGCTTTTATTTGTCAAAAAAAGGCCTGATAACAAGCGGACTTGTTGCCGCTGGTCTGCTGTCGTTCAGCCTGCTGTCAGGCTCGGCGCTGCTGTACCTCTACACGCAAAAACATCAGCTTGAAAGCGCTTTGATTAAGCAGCAGACCCAGGTCACCTACCTGACCCAGCTCAACAGCGAACAACAGGATGAAACGCATGCTCTGAGCCAGGAGCTGGAGACCAAACGTAATCAGCTTCAACTGCTCGGCCGCCGGGTCTATGATGTGGAATCCGTACTTGGCCTTGCCAGCGACAGCCAGCCTGAGGATGAAGACAGTCTCGAGCAGCGTCTTGACGCCGCCGCGATTGACTCAGCAGTGCGCGCCACCTTGTTTCGCATGATCCCAAACGATACCCCGCTTAGCTACAACCGGGTGTCATCGGAATTTGGCAGCCGGATCAATCCGATTTCAGGTAAACGCCATACCCACGCGGGGATCGACCTGACCTGTAATATGGGAGAAGCCGTGTACGCCCCCGCCGATGGCGTGGTGGAGTCAGCCCGGCCCAGTGCCCAGGGGTACGGCCACTACCTGACCTTACAACACGCGTTCGGCTTTTCCAGCTCTTACGCTCACCTGAAAGCATTCAAAGTTCGCGCTGGCCAGTTTGTCAGCAAAGGCGATCTGATTGCAGAGTGCGGCAACTCGGGAAACTCCACCGGCCCACACCTGCACTATGAAGTGCGTTTTCTTGGACGCCCCCTTAACCCGCACAACCTGATGTCCTGGACACCTGAAAACTTTGAATCGCTGTTCAAAGCTGAGAAGCACGTTAAATGGGCTTCACTGGTCGATCAGGTCAATCAGGTCGTCAAGTTGCAGGTCGCACTCACTCAGCACCCTTACCCGAACGAGTCTGTCCGAACCGCCAGCAACGACGAGCACCGCGATGCAAACTCGCCGAGCCCCCATTAAAAAGAGCAGCCTTCGGGCTGCTCTTTTTGTACCACATCTACGCAGTTTTAGCCGCGATGGATGGAATCATTGGCCTGCTTGAGCAAGTTCTGACTCTCTCGCATAAACTGTTGTGAGTACGGGCCAAACCACTCACTGACTTGATTAAAACTGGTCACAAACGCCTGTTTGTCATGCCCTTCCAGGATGTGCAGCGCTTCACCAAAGCAGCGATGGAAGCGTTTGATCATCTCAATATTCTCGTCTGAAGACAGAATAATGTCTCCGTACAGATTGGGATCCTGAGCGAACAGTCGACCGACCATCGCCAGTTCAAGGCGATAAATGGGTGAGCTGAGCTGAACCAGTTTGTCCAGATCGGGATTCTCACGGCTCAGATGCAGACCGTAAGCAAACGACGTAAAGTGACGTAACGCCTGAATCAGGGTCATCCCATGGTCATGTTCACCGGCATCGATCGGGCATAAACTCGCCCCCCAGATAGAGAACTGTTGCAGCAGCCATTGATATTGCTCGCTGCCACGCCCGTTGCAGTAGATGATCACCTGTTTTGCCAGACTCGGTACGTCGGGGCCAAACATTGGATGCAACCCGACAACCGGTCCGGAGTGTACGTGAAGCATTGACTGCAATGGCTTGGATTTAATTGACGTCAGGTCACACAGGATGCAGTCGTGTGGCAAATGGCCTAAACGTTCGATCACCCCCTGCGTCAGGTGAATCGGTACCGTCACCACAACCAACCCAGCGTCCGCGAGCAGTTCATCGGCCTGCTCCCAATCTTTGCTGCCCAAGATTTTTACCGTATAGCCGGACAGACGGAACATCCGGGCGAACAAGCCCCCCAGTTGACCGTGACCTCCGATAATCACCACAGAACGCAACTCTGGATTAAGGCACTTGAAACCCGAATCTTTCTCACTGGCGTAGGATTCGCGCATCGTCCGGCGCAGAATGTCTTCAATTAACTGCGGCGGAACGCCGATTTTTTCAGCCTCTTCACGGCGAGAAGCCAGCATCGCCGCTTCGCGATCCGGGGCATAAATCGGCAGGCCGTGCTGACTTTTCACCTCTCCGACTTTTTCTACCAGTGACAAGCGCTCGGCCAGCAAATTGAGTATCTGTTTATCGACACTGTCAATCTGCTCGCGCAGTTCATTCAGTTCTACAGCCATCCAACTTTCCTTTCACTTAACCTTTGAGACGGTTTTCCAAAAACGGCACCAGCTCTTCATGAGCATGACGCAATAGTGCCTCAGTTGCCCCCCAATTGATACAGGCGTCGGTGATCGACACACCGTACTCCATCTCACTTGGTGCAAGATCAGATGACTGGTTACCTTCGTTGATATGGCTCTCTAACATCAGGCCAATGACCGACGTGTTACCTTCACGAATCTGATGGATCACATCTTCTGCCACCAGCGGCTGACGACGGTAGTCCTTGCGCGAGTTAGCATGGCTGCAGTCCACCATCAGAGACGCTTCCAACCCTAACTTGCTCATTTCCTGCTCACACTCAGCAACGGAGACCGAATCGTAGTTGGTCTGCTTGCCGCCACGCAGAATCACATGACCATTCGGGTTACCTTGTGTGGTCAGCAAAGCCACCTGGCCTTCCCGGTTGATCCCCATAAAACGGTGGCTGGAAGAAGCCGCCTGCATCGCATTGATAGCGGTAGCCAGGCTGCCGTCCGTGCCGTTTTTAAACCCGATGGGCATCGATAAGCCACTGGCCATTTCACGGTGAGTCTGAGACTCCGTTGTGCGGGCACCGATGGCAGCCCAACTGAAGGTGTCGGCCAAGTACTGCGGACTGATAGGATCGAGGGCTTCCGTCGCTAACGGGATTTCCATCTCAGCCAGTTCCACCAACAATTGACGCCCAACATGCAAACCATGTTCAATGTCAAAACTGCCATCTAGGTGTGGATCGTTGATCAACCCTTTCCAGCCGACTGTGGTACGCGGTTTTTCAAAGTACACACGCATCACGATATACAATTGATCATTGAGCTGTTCAGACAGGGCTTTCAGACGTTTGGCGTAATCTTTGGCGGCGTCGATATCGTGAATAGAGCAAGGACCACATACCACGAGCAGGCGGTGATCTTTTTTATGGATAATGTTGGCAATGGTCTGACGGGACTCTTGAATAAAGCGACGAGCCTTATCACTCAAGGGCAGCTTTGCCTTGAGTTCATCCGGTGTGATCAGCACCTGCTCTTCCATAATATTAATGTTGCTCAATTCACTTTTTTGCATCTTAACACCTGTATATTTAAATTTACACCAAACGTAACATTGAGCTCATAAACTCAACAAAACTTACCTTATCAGACTAAAAACAGAATGCAATCGTAAAGTAATAAAAACATTTAATGTAAATCATTATTTACATTGCAATGTATTAACTCTTTAATCAAAAAACACGGACAGAGCGTATTTTCTTGGTATCAACTTACCTAAAATATGCGGAAAACCCCGATGGAACTGACTATGGACCTTATTCTCTCGCTGCTGCAACAGATGTGTGTTTATCTGGTATTGGCGTACATGCTAAGTAAAACCCCCATCTTCCTGCCGCTTTTAAACATCTCCAGCAGATTAAGTCACAAACTCAGTGTTTATGTTCTATTTTCGCTGTTCTGTATTATGGGGACTTACTTCGGTTTGCAGATCAATGATGCGATTGCCAATACCCGAGCCATCGGTGCCGTGATGGGCGGACTGTTTGGCGGGCCGGTGGTCGGGTTTCTGGTTGGCTTTACCGGTGGCATGCACCGCTACTCACTGGGTGGCTTTACTGATCTCGCCTGTGCCATATCCACCACAGCAGAGGGCCTGATTGGTGGTTTGTTGCATACTTATCTGCTGCGCAGAGGCAAAACGGCTTCGCTGTTTAACCCCAGTGTGGTGTTTTCCATCACTCTGGTGGCAGAAATCGTCCAGATGCTGATCATTTTATTGGTTGCTAAACCGTTTGATCAGGCTTATGTGCTGGTGTCGGCGATTGCGGCCCCCATGATCATCGCCAACTCGGTCGGGGCCGCGCTGTTTATGAGCATACTGCAGGATCGCAAAACCATCTTTGAAGAATACTCCGCCACGTTTTCCCGCCGGGCACTCAATATTGCGGATCGATCTGTGGGCATTCTGGCGTCTGGGTTTAACACCCGCAATGCGGAAAAAATCGCCCGGATCGTGTACGAAGAAACCAACGTGGGCGCCGTATCGATCACCGATGAAGAGAAAATTCTGGCCTTTGTCGGGATTGGCGATGATCACCACAAACCGAACACGCCGATCTCATCGCAAAGCACGCTCGACTCGATTGCACAGAACGACATCATTTACCTCGACGGTAAAGACAGCCCCTATCAGTGCTCTTTATCGAAAGACTGCAAGTTGGGCTCTGCGCTGATCATCCCACTGCGCGCCGGGGATCGAGTGATTGGCACGATCAAACTCTATGAACCAAAGCGTAAATTGTTTTCGACCATCAATATGTCGATGGCTGAAGGCATCGCACAAATGCTCTCCAGTCAGATCCTCTATGGTGAATATCAGCAAAAGCAGCTGTTGTTGTCTCAGGCGGAAATCAAGCTGCTGCATGCCCAAGTCAATCCGCACTTCCTGTTCAATGCCCTCAATACCATCAGTGCTATCACTCGTCGGGATCCTGAGAAAGCGCGCGCTCTGATCCAGCATTTATCGCAGTTTTTTCGCAGCAACCTCAAACAGAACATCGAGACCGTGACCCTCAAAGAGGAACTGGCGCACGTCAACGCCTACCTGACGATCGAAACCGCGCGCTTCTCCGACCGCTTAGAGGTCGAGATCAACATCAACGACTCGCTTCTGGAACGAAATCTGCCAAGCTTTACATTGCAGCCATTGGTGGAGAATGCAATCAAACACGGTACGTCGCAATTACTTGAAGACGGGCACATTCGCATATACTCTCAGCCGCTGCCGGACGGAGATCGGATCGTGGTGGAAGACAATGCGGGGCTGTATACACCACCGCAGGAGGCACACACCGGGCTCGGCATGCAAATTGTGGACAAGCGGCTGACCAATAAATTTGGCCGTCTCGCCGCGTTGCAGATCGATGTTGCTGCGAACCAATACACCAGAATGAGTTTTATTATTCCACATCAGGGAACGTACTAAGGTAGTCACATGCTTTCAGCACTTGTCATTGACGACGAACTCTTCGCGCGTGAAGAGCTGAGCGAACTGCTCGAAGAAACCGGCCAGATAGAGGTGATGGATCAGGCCAGTAACGCCATTGAAGGTCTTAAGAAAATCAACCAGCTCAAACCCGATGTGGTCTTTCTGGATATTCAGATGCCCCAGATCACCGGCATCGAACTGTTGGGCATGCTCGACCCGGACACCATGCCTAAAGTGGTGTTTGTGACGGCCTACGATCAGTACGCAGTTCAGGCATTTGAAGACAATGCGTTTGATTATCTGCTCAAACCGGTCGATACCGAGCGATTGAAGAAAACCATCAAACGCCTGGTCAAAAGTCAGCGTCCCAACCAGGATATCTCGATTCTGGCGCCCTCTTCGCTCGCTCAGGTGCCGTGCTTCGGCCACAATCGCATTGTGATCATTCCGACTCAGGATGTAGAGTGTGCCTTCAGCGACATCAGCGGTGTGCAAATCCAGACGCATGAACAAACGGCCACCAGCCAGCTGACACTCAAAGTGCTGGAGGAGAAAACGCCACTGGTGCGCTGTCATCGCCAGTATCTGATTAATATCAAGGCGATCAAAGAAATCAAACTGCTGGAGAACGGGCTGGCGGAAATTGTCACGCTGAGCGAACATAAAGTGCCGGTCAGCCGGCGTTATCTGAAAAACCTTAAAGAGATGTTAGGGTTTCACTGAACAGAGCCGCCAAAGCGGCTCAGAGGATCAGACATCCAGCATACGCTGCATCGCTTGTGAGGCTTGCTGCCATTGCTGCGAACCACGTAATTCCTGCAGTGAATAGCTGGCTTTTTTAAGCAAAGGTACTGCGGCAGGCACATCCATAATGGGCAGATTGTCGAGCACTTCGACCTGCGCATCACGCTGATTGCACACCAGCACCATGTCACACCCGGCAACCAGTGCCTGATGCGCTCTGGCAGCCGGACCGCCCATGACCGCCGCTCCTTCCATCGTCAGATCGTCGGAAAAAATCAGGCCTTTAAAACCAAGTTGCTGGCGCAAAACCTGCTTAAGCCAGTATTCCGAGCCACTGGCGGGCTGCGCATCGTAGTGCGGATAAATCACATGCGCTGGCATCATCGCATCCAATATGCCAGCATCAATCTGCGCTTTAAAAATACGCATGTCATTGGTGAACAGATCGTCGCGTTCATCAAACGGGGTTTCCAAATGCGAATCAGCAATCACGCCGCCATGCCCCGGAAAATGTTTTCCTGTGGTTGCCATGCCCGCCGACTTCATGCCGTGCATAAACGCATGACTGAAACGCACAATGGTATCCACATCGTCGCCAAATGCGCGGTTGCCGATTGCCTTACAATCATGCCCTTTGTCCAGCACAGGCGCAAAACTCAGGTCAATGTCATGGGCAATCAACTCAGCGGCCATCAACCAACCCGCCTGACGGGCAAGATTTTCACCTTCATCGTGCAACGCATACTGCTGCGCGGGCGGGATCAGTGAAAAGCCGTCACGAAAGCGCTGCACCCGTCCACCTTCCTGATCCACGCCAATCAGGATGGACCGGCCAGCCGCCTGCCGCATCGCTTTAGTCAGCGCTTGTAATTGTTGATTGTCGTGATAGTTGCGGGCAAATAGAATGACCCCGCCCACCGTCGGGTGTTGAAGAATTTCACGATCTTCTGCGGTCAGTTCACAACCTTCCACATCGAGCCATAATGGTCCCATACTTGTTCCTTTATTGTTTGAGTGTTGCCACAGCGGACTTACTTTGTTCTATCAACTGATCAGCCTGTTCTTCCTGCTGCGTCAGCGCAATAAACAGCAGATCGGTCACCAGCAACTGACTGTCACGCGCCGTGATGGATGAACTGCGGATCTGCTCCTCATCGGCCGCGCTGACCAGTTTTATGTCACAGAGCTTATCCAGCGGTGTTGGCGCCAGTTGGGTAACACCAATCACTTTCGCTCCGCGGCTGCGTGCTAGCTGAGCAATTTTCAGCACTTCCTGACTGCGGCCAGAGTACGACAAAGCGATCAACACGTCTGCCTCAGTCAGAGCCGCGGCGTTGGCAATTTGAATATGCGCATCCGGCTCTGTATGCACCGCGTGGCCAATTTTCATCAACTTGTAGGCCAGATCTTTGGCCACCAGCGACGAAGCCCCAACCCCGGCGATCTGGATTTTGTTCGCCAGATGCAGATACCCCGCAGCGTGGGTCAGGTGCTGGCCCTCATTGAGCAACACGGTGCGCTCAAGAGACAGCTGTTTACTGCTAAGCAGCTTGGCCATCACCTGCTCCGGCGGATCATTACGACTGATACTGCCGTGAATTATTTTGCGGGATACGGGCCGATAGGTAAGCGCATTTTCGTACAACTTGAGTTTCATTTCAGAGAACCCTTGATACCCTAACTTCTGACTGAATTTGACGATGGTCGACTGGCTGACACCAATCTCCCTCGCCAGCTCAGGCGAAGACGACTGTTTCACCTGCTGAGGGTGATCCAACAGATAGTGCGCGATCCGGCTGTCTGATGGCGACAATTTGGGCAGCAGGGCAGTGAGTTTGGCGAGTCCGTTCATCTGCGCGTTCTCCATCGTAGATATCAGCTTAACCTAAGAATAACTATTCCTTGTATTAGCCATGTCAGGAATAGTTTATGCTCAAAACTGAGAGCGTGCTCATACAACCTGCCCGGTAACGATTCCGCCGCGGAATAGCTTTTGCGGATTGGCAAGACCCGCGCCATGCTGAACAGATGCCGGACTTGTCGTCCATTCATCGCTATGGAGCTGCTATGAATTCCTTGTTTACTTCGCTGGACTGGATGGTCTTTGCGATCTACTTTGCCATCATCGCCTACACGGGCTGGTATTTCAGCCGCGTCAAGATAACCTCAACCAAAGACTATTTCTTAGGCGGCAACGCGATGCCAATGTGGGTCGTCGCGGTTTCAGTGCTGGCCACCTCACAATCTGCCGCTACATTTCTCGGCGGCCCGGAATCAAGTTACCGCGGCAATCTGACCTATCTGGCGACCAACATCGGAGCCGTGATTGGTGCCTTGTTTGTCGCCTGGGTTTTGATCCCCCGCTTTTATCAGAGCAAAGTATCCACCGTGTATGAACTTCTGCAGGTGCGTTTCGGCGAGAAGACCAAACGCCGCGCAGGCAGCATGTATCTGATCGGACGGGTCTTTGCCTCAGGCTCACGACTTTATATGGCAGCCATTGCGGTATCGATGATCCTGTTTACCAATATCGAGCCACAGAGTGTGATCACTTCGGTGATGATTTTGGTGGTAGTCGGATTGGCGTACACCTACATGGGTGGTATTCGCTCGGTGATCTGGAGTGATCTGATCCAGCTGATCGTGTATGTCGGCGCAGCCCTGGCAGTGATCGTCTACCTGCTGAGCCAGATCCCGGCAGACTTGGGCCAAATCATTCAGGCGTTGGAATCCCCGGGAAATGATCAGTTATCCAAACTGACGTTTCTGGATTTTCGTCTTGATTTCAGTCCAGCCGGCACCTTCAGTTTTTGGGCGTGTATCACTGGCTTTGTCCTGCTCAATATCGGCGCATTTGGTCTGGATCAGGACATGACCCAACGCGTCCTGACCTGTAAAGATGCCAAACAAGGCTCTCAGGCGATGATCAACTCCATTTTGTACGCCATTCCTGTGGTACTGATCTTCATGTCGATCGGCTTGTTATTGTATATCTTCTACCAACGTCCGGATCTGATGGGCATGGCCAGCAAGAACGTGGTACAAAGCTTCAATGGCGAGAAAGTCACTATTTTCATGTACTACGTGTTAAACGAAATGCCTGCCGGACTGCGTGGTCTGGTAACTGTCGGGGTGGTCGCTGCGGCACTGTCGACCCTCAACTCTGGCCTCAACTCAATGTCATCGGTTGCCATTCAGGATCTGTATAGGCCATGGAAAGAAGCTCGTCATGGTCAGCAAAGTGAGATGCACTATGTAAAAGCTGGCCGGGTGGGCATGGCCGTGGCCGCCGCCGCACTCGGCAGCATGGGGATTTTATGCTACTACTGGCAGCAATACACCGACATGCCCCTGTTGTCTTTCGCTTTGAGCGTCATGGTGTTTGCCTACACTGGCCTATTGGGGGTCTATTTTACGGCTCTGTTTACCCAGCGCGGCAATCAGGCGTCGGTTGGCTGGGCATTATTGGCAGGGTTTACCACCACTCTGTTGCTCCAGGCTTACGTCTGGGACAGTATGATGGCTATCGTCTATCCACAGTGGGTGGGCATTCGCCTCGCTTTCCCTTACCAGTTATGTGTCGGAACGCTGGTTTCCCTGCTGGTGTGTCTGAGCGGTAAAGCACAGCCCCAAGAGCATAGCCAGATGCAGGCGGCACGCTCATGATCTGCCATCTTCTGGCCGTGGACGGCGGCGGCAGCAAAACCGCTCTGCGTCTGTCTGCATTAACAGAATCCGGCCCCATCCCGATCAGCGAGCATACCCTCGGGCCGTCCTCCCTGACGCAACAGGGCGAACACGCTTACGCGCTGCTGAGTGAGGCGATCACTCAGCAACTGACCAGCCATCAGTTGAACCCCGCGCAGTGCGCTGTCGCCATTGGAGTGGCCGGCAGCGGCAATCCACACCTCAAAGCCGGGCTAGAGCAGGCATTATCGTTCTGCCCGCACCTTAAGATCACCTCCGATGCCCATATTTCGCTGCTGGGTGCCAATCGGGGCGAACCGGTCAACTGCCTGGCCATTGGTACCGGGAGCGTTGCTACCCGGCTGGAGGCCAATGGGGATATCACACTGCTTGGCGGCTGGGGCTTCCCCATTGGTGATCAGGGCGGCGGTGCCTGGTTGGGGATGCAGGCCGTCCGGGCACTGATCCGCAGCTATGAAAACAATGAATCCAATCCGCTGACTCTGACGCTGGCGACCTCACTCGGCAGCCAGCGCGCTGCCATTCTAACCTGGCTCAAACAGGCTGACGCCTGCGCTTATGCGGCTCTGGCACCGTTGGTGCTGAGCCATGCGCAGCAAGGGTGCAGCGTCAGTTGTGATATTCTTCAGCGGGGCGGACAGCATAATGAGCAGCTTGTGAAAGATTGCTGCAAAAATAATGACTTAGCTATCGTTTTTCTCGGTAGTCTGGGACAATACTATCAATCACGCCTTTCACTACCGTGGCAGGCACGCTGCATCATAGCGCAAGGCGATGCACTCGACGGTGCCACACGGTTGGCGCATCAACTGGCAGGAGAACACCATGACTCGTGAACTTTATATCGGCGTAATGTCCGGTACCAGCCTCGACGGTGTCGACACCGCTCTGGTGGCCATCGAAAATCAAGACATTGAACTGCTGGCGTACGACGAATACGCGATGCCGGACGCTCTCAAACAGCGCCTGCTTAACGTGTGTATCGGTCAGTCCACCAATCTGGTGGAAATCGGCGAACTGGATCACCTGCTCGGTCATCTGTTTGCGGATGCCGTCAATGCTTTACTGGACAAATCCGGTTACGAGGCGGCGCAAATCCGCGCGATCGGTAACCACGGACAGACAGTATTCCATCAACCGTCCGGTACCGCGCCATTCACCATGCAGCTCGGTGATGCCAATATTGTCGCCACGCAAACCGCCATTGATACCGTGGCCGATTTTCGCCGCAAAGACATGGCGCTGGGCGGCCAGGGCGCACCTTTAGTACCCGCTTTTCACCAGACAATTTTCCACTCCTCCGACTCCAGCGTGGTGGTACTCAATATTGGCGGCGTGGCAAACATCTCTGTTCTTCGTCCAGGCGAACACGTTCTGGGCTACGACACCGGTCCGGGCAACCTGCTGCTGGATGCCTGGTGTCAACAGCACAACGGATTCAAGTATGATCAGGATGCCCGTCTGGCGCGCCAGGGAGACGTAGTGCCAGCGTTGCTGGCGCGACTACTGCAAGAGCCTTATCTGACTCAGCCGTACCCGAAAAGCACCGGACGTGAACTGTTTAATCTGCCGTGGTTAATGCCGCAGTTGCAAGACGTTGAGCTAAGTGCCGCCGATGTGCAGCGCACTCTGTGCGAATACACCGCCCAAACCATCGCCAACGAAGTCGGCGCGTTTCACTCCGGCCCTGCGCCAGAGCTGTTGGTGTGTGGCGGTGGAGCACGCAACCCGCTGCTGATGGAGCGTCTGGCCGCTTTATTGCCAGACTGGACCGTGGCTCAGACCAGTGACCGCGGGATCGACAGCGACTACATGGAAGCCATGGCCTTTGCCTGGCTGGCACAACGCCGTATCCATAACCTGCCAAGCAATTTGCCTGAAGTGACCGGAGCCAGTAAGCTGGCGTCGCTGGGCGTTCTTTATTTTGCTTAGCCGTCAATCATAAGGAATATCATGACTAACGATGCATTACTTGCAGCGCTGTCTCATTTGGTGTCAGAGGGGCGTAACCCGGACACCATGGACATCGATCTGCTGCCTTCACTTGAAATCGTTAAACGCCTTAATCAACAGGACAAACTGGTCCCGCTGGCGGTAGAAAAAGTGCTGCCGGAGATCGCCGACGCGGTGGATTGTATTACCCAAGCTTTTCAACACGGCGGCCGGCTGGTGTACATCGGAGCGGGAACCAGCGGTCGACTTGGCGTGCTGGACGCGTCGGAATGCCCACCTACCTTTGGCGTGTCAGATCAGATGGTACTGGGCCTGATTGCAGGAGGACCGGAAGCGATCCTGAAAGCCAAAGAGGGGGCTGAAGATTCCCCACAGTTGGGGATGGAAGATTTGCAGCGCATCCGTTTTAGCGAACAGGATGTGCTGGTGGGTATCGCCGCCAGTGGCCGGACCCCCTACGTAATTGGTGCACTTGAATACGCCAATCAGCTCGGCGCAACCACAGTCGCACTCTCATGCAATCCAGACTCGACGATTGCCCATCTGGCCAACATTGCCATCAGCCCGGTGGTCGGTCCGGAAGCCCTGACCGGCTCTACCCGACTCAAATCCGGGACGGCGCAAAAGCTGGTTCTGAACATGCTGACAACCGCCTCTATGATCCGCTTGGGGAAAAGCTATCAAAACTTGATGGTGGATGTGAAAGCGACCAACAAAAAGCTGGTCGCCCGTGCCGCTCGTATCGTCATGCAGGCCACCGATTGCGATTATGCTGAAGCACGGTCACTGCTGGCGCGCAGCGACAATAACGCCAAAGTAGCCATACTGATGCAACTGACAGGCATGGATTACCAGCAAGCCAAAGCGAAACTCGACAGCAATCAGGGATTTCTGCGCAAAGCGGTTGATCACGACAACGAGAGCCGTTAACGGCTCTCGTTGGATTTAATGATCGACACTACCGTGTGCCCTGACTGCGGCCAGAATTCAGCAGGTTTACTGCATATGGTAATCCGATCTTTTTCGCCCACAGAAAACAGCGGCAGTACAAAGCTTTCTTTGTGATGTGACAGATAGTCCTGATAGCTAAAACTGTCACTCAGTTTGGTGTGCTTGATCTCACCGCCCTGATTAAGCAGACTGGCGAGTTTTTTGTAACTCACCTCTCCGCCCAGAAATGACATACCGCGAAACTCTTCGGCAACGTAGTGCTTGTCGTGGTTACCATTGCCATTATTGTCCTGCAGACAATAGACTTTCTGATCACCGAATTCACTCACCAACTGCATACACGCCATGGCGTTGAAATGGCGATCCGGGCTCAGCGCCAGCACTTGACCGATGCCGATCAGATCCAGGTATTCCTCAGCATGGCTGGAAATCGGATTGCCGTAATAACATTCCAGTCCCAACATACGGCTCTGGCGAATGTAATCCCAGTTTGAGTCTGTCAGCAGAACACGTCGATCGTATTTGGCCAACGCCAGACCTATTTTACGTGCCACTTCGTTGGCACCAACCAACATAAAACCTTTCGGAGCAGGCTCCGCCACACCGAGAGCGATGGCCACCGGACGGGCAGTCGCACTTTGCAGCACCACCGTACCGATGATCACCATAAACGTCAGCGGCACCAGCAACGCAGCTTCCGCCATACCATACTCGACCAGCTTGATTGCAAACAGTGATGAAATGGATGCCGCCACTATGCCACGCGGAGCGACCCAGGAGAGAAACAGCTTTTCTCTCACGGCCAGATTACTGCGCAGCGTAGAGAGAAATATCGACGCGGGTCTTGCGACCAATTGCATGAAAGCAAACAACAGCAGAGCACCTGCGCCAAGCGCGGTAAACTCATCAATACTGATACGTGCCGCGAGGAAAATAAACAGACCCGTGATCAGCAAGATAGTCAAATGCTCTTTAAAGTGTAGAATATGCTGAATATTGACGTCTCTGGCATTGGCCAGCCACATGCCCATCACTGTCACCGTCAGTAGTCCGGCTTCAGACTCTATTGCATTCGACAGAGTGAACACCCCCAGCACCACACTCAGTACCGCGAACGGCTGAAGATATTCCGGCAGCATACCACGACGTAGTATGTGTGCCATCAGTGCCCCGACCCCCGTACCGAGTATCACCCCCACTGCAATGATCGCGGCAAACACTTCCAGGCTGTGCATCTGGCTGTTGGAGACAATGAATTCATACACCATCACCACGAATAACGCCCCTAACGGGTCGATCAAAATGCCTTCCCAACGCAGAATGTTGGCCAGCTTGCTGGTCGGGCGCACGGTACGCAATAACGGCACGATCACCGTTGGGCCCGTGACGACCGTTAAGCTGCCAAACAACAACGCCAGTGGCCAGTCAAAATCCAGCAGATGGTGAGCGGCCACACTGGTTAGCCCCCAGGAAATCAAGGCTCCCAGGGTAACGATGCTCCAGACCGAACGGCTGACGCCACGGATCTCCTTGAAATTCAGTGTTAAGCTGCCTTCAAACAAAATCACCGCCACCGCGAGAGAAATGAGCGGAAACAGCAGATCACCGAGCAGATGATCCGGGTCCAACACGCCGCTAACCGGACCGACCACAATCCCTGCGAGCAACAAAAACAAAATCGCCGGCAATCTCAACCGCCATGCCAGCCACTGACAACCGAGCCCAACCACACCGACAGCGGCAAACATCAGCGCAGAACTTTCCATTTGCATAGTGAACTTATCCCGTCCGATTTAGTAGTCGGAATTGTTGGTACTGTAGTCATTCCAGCCACGCTGCCATTCCATTCGGAATTTCTGTGCGCTTTTGGTGCCTTCACAAACGCCGCTGTAATACTGTCCGGACAAGCCTATCTGATAGGCAAAGTTCGGATTGCAGTACTCCTCCAGCCCTTCGCTGTAACCGAGGTTGTAATCCGCCTGATTGGCCGCGCCATACTTGGAGAGCTCTTTGTAATTGCGCTGCTCCGCCCCTTTCACGCCATCCTGATAACCGATTTGATGCCAATTACCCTGCTGCGCCAGGTCTGCGGTACTGCTGGCACAGCCTGCCAGGATTGCCACTGCGCTCAATATTATGATTGTTTTCATTTTTGTTCCTTTATAACAATGCGTGTACTACCCACCAACATGCCACTAACGACATACTTTTGCTACCCAATTGTAGACTATCCGGCTTCGCCGGGAGAGCAGCACTCCTCTTGCACCACAACCGTTCACTCCGCACCAAAACCGCTCAATGTCATTGGCTACCACTCACATCAGGATACGACCACTCAAGGTAAAAGCGGATGTTTCTCGACTCCTTGCGACGTAATATCCAGGCTGAGCTTAATCAATTAATCAAGGGACAATTGCTATGTTGTGGTTCTTAACCTGTGTCGCAGCCCTCATCGGCGGATACTTTATTTACGGCGCTTTCGTCGAGAAAATATTTGGTATTAATGAACAGCGCCAAACACCGGCACACACCAAAACCGACGGGGTCGATTACGTACCGATGTCAACCAAGAAAGTGTACCTAGTGCAGTTGCTGAACATTGCGGGTGTGGGTCCGATTTTTGGCCCAATTATGGGAGCGCTTTACGGCCCTGCCGCTATGCTGTGGATCGTGATCGGCTGTATCTTCGCAGGCGCGGTACACGACTACTTCTCCGGCATGCTGTCCGTGCGCAATGGTGGAGCATCGGTTCCGAGTATTACCGGACGTTATTTGGGCAATGGCGCGAAACATTTTATGAACATTTTTGCCATTGTTCTGCTGTTGCTGGTTGGGGTGGTGTTTGTCTCCGCACCTGCTGGCATGATCACCAATCTGATTAACGATCAGACCAGCCTCAACGTCAGCATGACAACCATGGTGGTGATCATCTTCGCGTACTACATCATTGCAACCATTGTCCCTGTCGATAAAATCATTGGCCGCTTTTATCCACTGTTCGGGGCGCTGCTGATTTTCATGTCTGTCGGCCTGATGACGGCCGTTGCCGTCTCCAGTGAACACACGGTGATGGGCGATTTCCAGGTCAGTGATATGTTCTCTAACCTGAACCCGAACGACATGCCATTGTGGCCTGCCCTGTTCATCACCATCGCCTGTGGTGCGATCTCTGGTTTCCATGCCACACAATCGCCGCTGATGGCACGCTGCATGGAAAACGAAAAGAACGGCCGTTTTGTCTTTTATGGCGCGATGATCGGCGAAGGCGTTATTGCCCTGATTTGGTGTGCAATCGCCCTGTCGTTCTTCGGCTCACTGGATGCGCTGTCGGAAGCGGTGAAAAACGGCGGACCAGGCAATGTCGTGTACAGCTCTTCTTTCGGTCTGTTGGGTGTCTTTGGTGGTGTGATTGCCTTCCTGGGTGTTGTTATCCTGCCCATCACCTCTGGTGACACAGCGTTCCGCTCAAGCCGCCTGATTCTGGCTGAGTACTTCAATATGGAGCAGAAAACACTACGCAATCGTCTGCTGATGGCAGTGCCTCTGTTCGTGATCGGCGGCGTACTGACTCAAGTCGATTTCGGTATCATCTGGCGTTACTTCGGTTTTGCCAACCAAACCACGGCCGTTATGATGTTGTGGACCGCATCCGCTTACCTGCTGCGCCACAATAAGTTGCACTGGATCACAACCGTGCCAGCGGTCTTCATGACCAGCGTCTGTGTGACCTTCATCCTCAACAGCAGCACGCTCGGCTTCGGTCTGCCAATGCAGCTGTCGACCATCGTGGGTGTAGTATTCTCGCTGGCGGCCATGGTCTACGTGATCAAGACGTCAAAAGGCAAAGGTGAAATGGCCCTGAGCGACGAAGAAAAACCTCAGGCAGTGGCGGAGACCGCCTGACCTTGTAACGATTTAGCTTAAACGTCAAAGAGCTCCTTCGGGAGCTCTTTTTGTTTTCACAAGACCACTATGACTCTGCTTGTGCGAGTGACAGCAGCCTCAGTACCCAAAGCCCACCAGAACAAGATGCTTTGCTGTGGCAACGCATCCAGCCCTAACCAAACACTCTGCGCGAGATAGAAAAAAGGCGACCATCAGGTCGCCTCATTGTTCCATCACCAGGTTAGTCAACCTGCTTGATTTGCAGCTCTTTCGGCACTTCAAAGAACATGTTTTCTTCGCGCCCCAGCACTTCCTCGACAGACTCGGCGCCAAGTTCGCGGATTCGATTGAGGATCTGGTTAACCAGCTCTTCCGGCGCCGACGCCCCGGCAGTCACACCGATCTTCTGTTTGCCCTCAAACCATTGTGGCTGAATGTCTTCCGGACAGTCAGTCAGATACCCCGGCGTGCCGAGTTTCTCAGCCAGCTCTTTCAATCGGGTGGAGTTGGACGAATTCTTGGAGCCCACTACCACCATCACATCCACCGTTTCCGCCAGCTCACGCACAGCATCCTGACGGTTCTGAGTCGCGTAACAAATATCATCTTTCCGCGGCCCCTGAATGTGTGGAAATACCCGACGTAGCTCTTCAATCACATCGGCAGTTTCATCCACCGACAACGTTGTCTGGCTGACATAGTGAAGATTATCCGGGTGCTTTACTTTGCTCTGCAACGCCGCGACATCAGCCGGCTTTTCCACCAGATACATGCCACCGCTATCGCTGGCGTACTGCCCCATGGTCCCTTCCACTTCCGGGTGACCCGCGTGGCCAATCAGCACCACTTCCATATTCTTGCGGCTGGCGCGCGCCACCTCCATATGCACTTTCGTGACCAGTGGGCATGTGGCATCAAACACCGTCAAAGCACGGGCTTTCGCTTCCTGACGGACTGCCTGCGAGACTCCATGAGCAGAAAAAATCACGATGTTGTCGTCCGGCACTTCATGCAGCTCTTCGACAAACACCGCACCGCGACGTTTCAGGCCTTCGACCACAAACCGGTTGTGCACTACTTCATGGCGGACGTAAATCGGCGGTTGATACATTTCCAGCGCACGTTCAACAATGCTGATGGCGCGATCAACACCGGCACAGAAACCACGTGGGTTTGCTAACAGTATTTTCATTTCATTGCTCATGGGAGTTCTTCTGTCTGGGGCGTTATTCTACTGACAAAATCTCAACTTCAAAAGTCACATCTTGTCCGGCCAGAGGATGATTGAAGTCCACGGTCACGGAATCCCCTGCGATCTCGGTAATGATCCCCGGAATTTCCATCCCATCCGGACCGCTGAACGCCATGACGGTGCCAACTTCCACTTCAGCGTCACCGACAAAACGGGCGCGATCCATATGATGGATGTTGTCCGGGTTTGGCATACCAAATGCGTCGGCGGCTTTCAGTTCAATGGCTTTCTGCTCATTCGGTGCCATACCCAGCAGACATTGTTCAAAATTATCACTCAGACTGCCGTCACCAATCACCAGCTTGGCTGGCTTGCCCATGTTGTGCGTGCTGTCGGCCACCGAGCCATCGCTGAGTTTAATCGTAAAATGCAGGGTCACTGCTGAATTGTGGGTAATCGTAGTCACGTCAGGGCTTCCTTGATAATTGACGGGCATCGCCCGCGAGTTGACTCTGTGTCGAGCCTTTATAGTAAAAAGCGCCTCCCGAATCAACGGATGGCGCTTAGGGTTATTCAGTTGCTGGCGGTTCAGCCTTTGGCCTTGTCTTTACTGCGAAAGCTGTCGACAATGATCATCGCCGCGCCAATACAAATGGCCATGTCTGCCAGATTGAATGCCGGCCAGTGATGATTTCCCCAAAAAAAGTCCAGATAATCCACCACGAAACCATGCACCACTCGGTCAAACACGTTGCCAACCGCGCCACCAATGATCAGCGCATACGCGATGTTGTTCCACTTCTCTTGTGCGGGTAACTTGCTCATCCAGTAAGAGAGCATGGCCGTGACTGCAAAAGCAATCCCCGTAAACAACCAACGTTGCCATCCCGCCTGATCACTCAGGAAACTGAACGCGGCACCGTAGTTGTGGACGTACAACAGGTTGAAGAACGGCAGGATCTCTATGCGGTTTTCCCAACCGTAACCCATGCTGTTCATCACCACCAGCTTGATGCCGATGTCGGCAACAAACACCAGCAAAGCCAGCCACAGCCAGCGAATACCAGATTGTTTTAAAGTTAGCGTCTGTTCACTCATTCATCATTCCTGTTATCACGGCCACCGCAGCGGCCGTGAAATCAAATTAAGCGAATCGACGAACTTCGCCTTCACCGTCGACGTTAGACACACAGCGACCACAAATGGTTTCGTGACCAACAATGGTGCCAACATCCGGAGTGTGATGCCAACAGCGGTCGCACTTCTCAGCGTCAATCGCGGCAACTTCAACGAACAAGCCATCCAGTTCAGTGGCATGCGCCGCTTGACCTTTTTCGCTCACTGGCTTAACCACTGCCTCAGAGGTTAGCAACACAAAACGCAGCTCATCTTGCAGTTTGTTGATTTTCGCCGCCAGCGCGTCGTCAGCGTACAGCGTGACTGACGCCTGCAACGCACCACCAATGATTTTTTCGTTACGTGCGGCTTCCAATTGCTTATTGACGGCATTACGCACCGACTGAATTTCAGCCCAGAATTCGTTGTTCAGCTCTTCGCCTTCAGCCAGACCGAACAGACCATCGAACCATTCCCCCGTGAAGACAAACTTGTCACGTTGACCCGGCATTTCGTTCCAGATCTCGTCCGCTGTGAACGACATGATTGGCGCCATCCAGCGAACCAAAGCTTCAACGATGTAGTACAGTGCGGTCTGACAGCTGCGCTGCGCGTGGCCACCACGTTTCGCGGTGTACTGACGATCTTTGATCACGTCCAGGTAGAACGAGCCCATTTCAATTGAACAGAACTGCATCAAACGCTGCGTGACGGCGTGCGTGTTGTATTCACCGTACGCTTTCACGATCTCTTCTTGCGCGGCGAGTGCACGACCAACCGCCCAGCGATCCAGTGCCACCATTTCGTCAGCCGGAACCAGATCCGTTTCTGGGTTGAAACCGTTGAGGTTTGCCAGGAAGAAACGGGCGGTGTTACGGATGCGACGGTACGCATCGGCGCTGCGTTTCAGAATTTCATCCGATACGGCGACTTCGCCAGTGTAATCGGTTGATGCCACCCACAGGCGCAGAATGTCGGCACCCAGCTTGTTGGTCACATCTTTAGGTGCCACAACGTTACCGATCGACTTCGACATCTTACGGCCTTGACCGTCAACCACGAAACCGTGTGTCAGTACTTGTTTGTATGGCGCTTCGCCTTTCATCGCGATCGATGAGATCAGTGAAGACTGGAACCAACCGCGGTGTTGGTCAGACCCTTCCAGGTACAGATCTGCACTGTGGCCGTGGTATTCTTCACGAGCATCAACCACTGAGAAGTGGGTCACACCCGAGTCAAACCAGACGTCGAGTGTATCCAGTACTTTCTCGTAATTCGCTGCATCTTCTTCGCCCAGCAGTTCCGCCGCATCGACATCCCACCAAGCCTGAATGCCTTTTTGCTCAACCAGTTGAGCCACTTTTTCAATCAGCTCAGAGGTGTTGGGGTGAAGTTCTGCGGTTTCTTTATGCACAAACAGTGCAATCGGCACACCCCAGGTGCGCTGACGAGAGATACACCACTCAGGGCGACCTTCGATCATGCCTTCAATACGGCTTTGACCCCATTCTGGCATCCACTGAACACCTTTGATGGATTCAAGTGCTTTTGCACGCAGGCCAGCCTGGTCCATAGACACGAACCATTGTGGGGTTGCGCGGAAAATGATTGGCGTTTTATGACGCCAGCAGTGCGGGTAGCTGTGCTCGTAAGCGTGGTGATGCAGCAGCGCACCTTTCTCTTTGAGCGTTTCCACAACCGCATCATTGGCTTTAAACACATGTTGACCAGCAAATAGCTCTGTATCTGGCAAGTAAACGCCGTTGGAACCTACCGGGTTCGCGACTTCCAGACCGTATTTTTGACCAACCGCGAAGTCTTCCTGGCCGTGGCCAGGTGCCGTGTGAACCACACCCGTACCAGAATCTGTTGTCACGTGATCGCCAAGAATCGCAGGCACAGTAAAGTCGTAGAACGGATGCTGGTACTGAGTCAACTCCAGATCCGCGCCTTTCGCAAAGCCCAGATTGTGGAAGTGCTCGATGCCGGCACGATCCATCACGTCTTTCGCCAGCTCAGAAGCGACGATAATACGCTCAGGTTGACGTTCAGACGCATCGTCACCCTCAACTTGGATCAACACGTATTCCAGATCGTCACGCAGACACACCGCGCGGTTCGCTGGCAGTGTCCAAGGTGTGGTGGTCCAGATAACGATAGAAATATCGCCGTGACCTTCGTGGCCTTCGCTTAATGCAAATTTAGACAACAACGCCGCTTCGTCTGCCGCTTTAAAGCGCACATCAATCGAAGGAGAGACTTTGTCTTTGTACTCGACTTCTGCTTCTGCCAATGCAGAGCCACAGTCGGTACACCAGTGAACCGGTTTGAAGCCTTTCAACAGGTGACCTTGGTCAGCAATCTTACCCAATGCACGGATGATGTTCGCTTCCGTGTCGAAGTCCATGGTGCGGTAAGGCTTGTCCCACTCACCCATGATACCAAGGCGCTTAAAGCTCTCTTTCTGACCTTCAACCTGACCCGCAGCGTAGTCACGGCATTTTTCGCGAAACTCCGCCGCGGTAACTTTTTGACCTGGCTTACCAACCTTTTTTTCTACCATCAGTTCGATAGGCAGACCGTGGCAGTCCCAGCCAGGAATGTAAGGTGCGTCAAAACCTGAAAGTGTTTTGGATTTAATAATAATGTCTTTAAGAATCTTGTTCAGTGCGTGGCCAATATGAATATCACCGTTGGCGTATGGAGGGCCATCGTGTAATACAAAAGATTTTTTGCCTTTTTTCGCTTTACGGATTTCGCCGTAAAGGTCTTCTTGATACCAACGCTTCAGCATTTCTGGCTCGCGGTTGGCCAGATTGCCGCGCATCGGAAACCCTGTTTCAGGTAAGTTCAGGGTATCTTTATACTCACTCATCGATTCTTAATTCCGTTATGTTGGGCGATAGTTAGACATTATGTTAGACGGTGGACTAAACCGTTTAACGCTTAAGCCGACGCAGCCACACCCTTGCTGCCTCAGCATCCAATTCAATTTGTTGTTTGAGCGCATCAAACGACTCAAATTTATGCTCGTCTCGGAGCTTATGTAACAGTGCGACTTCCAGCTGTTTGCCGTACAAATTGCCGTGAAAGTCAAACAAATGCACTTCAAGTTGTTGGCGAATGCCATTGACCGTCGGGCGCTGGCCGATATTCGCGACGCCGCCAACCGGCGTGTCCTGTAAACCGTATGCTTCAACGACATACACACCGGAAACCGGTGACACGCAACGCTTGAGCGGGATATTGGCGGTTGGGAAACCTATGGTTCTGCCCAATTTTCGGCCGTGTGACACCCGCCCACTGATGCTGTACTGACGCCCCAGCATGTTACTGGCGGCAACCAGATCATCACTAGCCAGCGCTTCACGAATCGCGGTGCTGCTGACACGTTGTTGCTGCAAACAGAAACTCTGGGTACTGACGACTTCAAAGCCGTATTCCCGGCCGGCTTGTTGCAACATGGCAAAGTTGCCCGTGCGCCCTTTGCCGAAGCAAAAATCATCGCCAACCACCAGAAACTTAACACCCAATTTTGCGACCAACAAGTCACGAATGAACTGTTCCGCACTCAGGTTGGCAAAGTGCACATTAAAGTTCACACACAGCAGTCTGTTGATATTGAGTTTCCCGAGCTGCACAAACTTATCGCGCAGGCGAGTCAGACGGGCCGGCGCTTTGTCTTTCGCGAACAGCTCCATCGGTTGAGGTTCAAACGTCATCACCACTGAAGGTAAGTCCAGTGCTTTCGCCTGCTCAGAAACCTGGCTCAACACTTGTTGATGCCCGAGGTGCACACCATCAAAGTTGCCGATGGTCAGAACACAGCCATGATGACTTGCTTTGATGTTATGAATACCGCGGATTAATTCCATGGAAATACGCTGAAACCTTGCAATTCTCAATTATCAATGTGTGAAACTGACGGATTATATACTAATCCATCTTAATCTGTCGCTGCTTTTAAGTCTTTTAGGCGAATCCCCATGATAAACAGACTAATGAGATATACCAAGGCACCAAGGCCAATCAGCATCGCCAACATCAGCGCCCGGTACGACCCACTCCAGCTCAGCCACACCGACATGTCTTTATCTGCCCACAGGATTGCTGCGACCATCAGTGCGCCACCGACAATCAGACGCGCCACGAAAGAGATGGTCTGGCGAGTTACCTGATACACCCCCTGCAAATGCAGACCGCGGTACAACAGCGCCATATTGACAAATGCCGACAAGGCCGTGGCTATCGCCAGACCGACATAACCGTACATCCAGGCAAAAATCGCGTTGAATACCATATTGGTCACCATAGCAATGATGCCGTATTTGACCGGCGTTCTGGTGTCCTGGCGCGAGTAATATCCCGGGGCCAGCACTTTGATCAGCATAAAGTTCAACAGGCCAGACGCATACGCCAGCAGAGACAGCGACGCCTGATGCACATCGTGAGGACTGAACTCCCCGCGCATAAACAGTACCATTAACATCGGTTTGGCCAACACCATCAACCCCAACATGGCGGGAATCCCCAACAGAGTGACCATACGCACCCCCCAGTCCATAGTGTGAGCAAAGCCTTCGCCTTGGGCGTCGACGTGTTTACGCGACAGCGCCGGCAAAATCACCGTGGCAATTGCAATACCAAACAACCCGAGCGGAAACTCCAGCAACCGGTCAGAATAATACAGCCAGCTGATTGAACCGGTTTGCAGAAAACTGGCAATAAAGGTGTCAAACAACAGGTTGATCTGGCTGACGGAAACCCCGAACAACGCGGGGATCATCAGCGTCCGGATCTTTACGACCCCCGGGTCACGCCAGCCCCATTTCGGCTTGACCATCACCCCGGCCTTAATCAGAAACGGGATCTGAAACAGAAACTGAACCAGACCACCGAGAAACACCCCGATCGCCAAACCAATCTCCGGCTGAGTCATCTGCGGTGAAATAAACCAGGCCGAAAAGATGATCATCACATTGAGAAACACCGGCGTAAAAGAAGAGACGGCGAATTTTCCCATGGTGTTGAGGATGGCACCGGACAGGGCCACAAACGTAATGAACCATAAATAAGGAAAGGTCAGTTTGAGCATCAAGGTGGCGAGTTCAAACTTTTCTGCCGACGGACCACCATTCAGCCAGTCCCAGAACCACCCCGCCGCAAACACCGCAGTGACGGCTCCGGAAAACAGAATACCCAGCAGGGTAACTACGGTGACAATCACCCCGAGCGTCCCGGCAGCGCGAGCAACCAGCTCACGCGTTTTGTCCATATCCCCCTGAGCATGCGATTCGGTTAAGACCGGAACAAACGCCTGAGAGAATGCGCCTTCGGCAAACAGGCGACGTAAAAAATTGGGGATCTTATTGGCCAGAAAGAAGACATCAGCCCCAGCCCCTGCGCCCATCAAGTTGGCGACTACCACGTCCCGGACTAATCCCAGGACACGCGAAACCAAAGTCATGGCACTGACGATCAGGCCAGACTTAAGAAGACGTTTACTCACTTTAACCTCTGTCGAAGCAGCTAAAAATCCGATTATCTACCTCGCCGGGAAAGGAATGTCAGCGTAAGAGCAGATAAGTATTAGCATTGGTATAAAAATACTGTTAGAATCCACGCCATCTTAACCGCGAAGACCTTTTCTTACCAAAATTTGTTTGGTTTCGAGTGGTTTTTGCACAAATCATTTGACAATTAAGTGCTAATGAGGGATATTCCCTGCCCTTAAATTGTCACCGAACTAAAGTTTTTGGGAGTTAGACCCTTGGCAAATAGTAAATCTGCTAAGAAGCGCGCTATCCAGGCTGAGAAACGTCGCCAGCACAATGCTAGCCGTCGTTCAATGATGCGCACTTACATGAAGAAAACTGTTGCTGCTATCGAAGCAGGCGACAAAGCTGCTGCAACTGAAGCATTTGCTGCAGTTACACCAATCCTAGACCGCATGGCGACTAAAGGCCTTATTCACAAGAATAAAGCTGCACGTCATAAGTCTCGCTTCTCTGCTGCAATCAAAGCTCTGTAATAGAACTCTGATAACACAGTGAAGAAAAAAACCGGCTGCATGGCCGGTTTTTTTATACCTGAATTTTACCTTAAAAAGTAAAAAGCGATGGCTTACGCCATCGCCGCTTCCTTGCAATACAGCTGATGCAGTAAATGAATCATGGCTTTCACCTCATCACTGCTCAGCGTGTAGTAAACCGTTTGAGCCTCTTTGCGTGTATGCACCAGACCGTCTCGTCGCAGCCACGCCAGATGCTGGGATAATGCCGACTGGCTCAATTCAAGTTTACTGCACAATTCTCCAACCGATAGCTCCTGATTATGCAGCATGCACAAGATCTGCAGCCGACGCTCATTAGCCATGGCCTTAAGCAACACCACCGCTTTAGCCGAGTTTTTTTCCATTTCTTGTAGGTTCATAGGCGGGATCCCTTGGAACAACTGTACATCTCAGACTTCACAAGTTTAACCTAGTCAGTCAAGCGAATTTATAAAAATTTACAATATCAGCGGAGATAGTAATCGATTTGTTCACAAGAATAAAATTAATCATTCAAACAAATTGCTAAAATCCGCGTCACAAACGTTTTTTACTGCCGGATGTTGGATCATCCTCTCGGCAAAAATGACATAATATTCTTCTCTGAGCTCCTCGATGTGTCCGATCAACTGAAGCGGCAGATCATCCCCCACTTCTGACACATATAAAGAAGGCGCAAGAAAAATCACATCATGGTGATAACGGGCAAAGGCTTTCATTAATGCCGCATCATCGAATTCACCCAAGATGTTGGGCTGAATGCCCTGACGATCAAACCACTGTAGTACTTTACGCCCCATCGCCGTGCGACTTCCAGGGATCAGCAGTTTACGCTGCTCAAGCACCGCAGGAAATCTGACCTTATCCAGATTGCCAGAGCAGAAAAAGCTCATCTTACTCTCACCCAGCTTTTTACTGTACAGCCCCGGGCTCTGACCGGAATCCACCGGACAGTCGGATAAAATCATGTCTAATTTATGTTGCGACAGTTGTTCAAGTAACATTTCGTGGGTCGACTCAAAACAACGTAAATGAATGCTGTTGTCTGCTGGTACAGTCGTCATCAGAATCTTACTCACCAATCGCTTTGACAACGCATCCGCCACACCAACATCGAACAGGATGTTTGAACGCTGGCTGTAATTGACAATATCCAGCATCTCATAGCTAAGGCCAAACATTCGGTCTGCGTATTTGAACACCAGTTGACCCAACTCGGTAGGCTCGACACTGCGCCCATTACGCTTAGTCAGTTTGCCATCCATCCGTTCTTCCAACGCTTTGATTTGCCCAGTGACAGTTTGCGGCGTCAGAAACAAAGCTTCCGCCGCCTTAGTGACTGAGCCTTGTTTGCATACCATCCAAAAGTAATAAAGGTGGTTGTAGTTGAGGTGAGACATGCCTGTATTCCATCAAGGTCGTCGAGCTTTGTTTATAGCAAATGTATTTTGTGACCACAATAAATCGTTAAAACCGAATTATTAGAGAAAAAATCATAATTATTCCGAACAGTACAACCAGCAATATGACAGCAATGCCGTACCCGTGTCACAAAACGCTTTACATAACACCTACAGGTACGAAAAATCTGCGCCAAAATTCGTCACAAAACAAGTTATAAACATTATATAAATCAGAAAGATAAATAACTACTGATAATTTTATTCACCAACAAGGGTTCAAGCGCTCAAAAACACATCAGTTTCAATATAACTGTCATATTAATGAAACATTCGCTCTCTACTATCGCCCACAGTTTCAACAACCGACCTCAGTTCTATCCATACAGGTCCACGGAGAAAAAAATGATGAACCAAGCTACTACTGCAGCGTCACCGATTTCGGGTACGACTCGCTGGTTACGCTGGGCTAACTTGGCATTCATGCTTTATCTGCTGTTACTGGCAGTATCTATGGTAGGCAGCGGTTTCAAATGGGCGACGGGCGATCAAGCCAAAGTGCTGTTTGAATTTGCCTCTCATCCAGTTGCCGGGTTGATGATCGGCCTGGTGGCGACGGCGTTAATCCAATCCTCCAGTACGGTCACCTCGATCATTGTGGGCCTAGTGGCTGGCGGACTTCCGGTCGAAACCGCCATTCCTATGGTCATGGGCGCCAATATTGGCACCACGGTCACCAACACTCTGGTCAGCCTGGGCCACGTTCGCTGTAAAGAAGAATTCAAACGCGCGTTTGCAAGTGCCACTATCCACGACTTTTTCAACTTGCTTGCAGTACTGATCTTCCTGCCTCTGGAAATGATGTTTGGCATTCTGGAAAAAATTTCCCATTGGCTGGTGTCGCCACTACTGGCTACCGGTGACATGAGCCTGAAAGGCTTCAACTTCATCAAACCGATCACCAAACCTGTGGTCAGCGCGATCAAAGGCCCGTTGTCAACTTTCGGCGATACGATTGGCGGTGTGCTGTTGATTGTCCTCGGTATTGCCACTATCTTTTTGGCTATCACGGTAATGGGCAAACTAATGAAGAGTCTGATGGTTGGCCGCGCTCGTGACATTCTGAAAAACGCCATTGGCCGTGGCCCGATCCACGGTATCGTATCTGGCTCTATAGTCACGGTTTTGGTGCAGTCTTCTTCTACCACTACCAGCCTGATGGTGCCACTGGTTGGGACTGGCGTCCTGAAAGTGCGTGACGTGTACCCATTTACCCTTGGGGCAAACATCGGTACTTGCATTACCGCGTTATTGGCGGCAACAGCAGTTACGGGTGAGTTCGCGGTCTTCGCCCTGCAAATTGCTCTGGTTCACCTGACCTTCAACATACTGGCAACCCTGCTGATCTTCGGTATTCCGTTCCTGCGTGAACTGCCACTGAAAGGTGCCGATATGATCTCCGAAATGGCGATCAAAAACAAAGCAGTTGTTGCAGGCTACCTGTTATCGGTTTTCCTGATTCTTCCAGGCACCATTCTGGCGTTATCCGCTTAATCAACACCATCGCTTATTGTGACAGGCCCCAATACTGGGGCCTTTTTTGTCTCAGTCAAGCTTATTTATGACGGTACATTTGACGAACAAAAAAGCCAGCACGGATGCTGGCTTTTTTTGTGTTGAATTACGGCTTAGACCGAAAACGGGTATTTGATCGCGTCGTGGCATTGATACCCCGTCACCTCAAAGTCATCCAGCGTTACCCAAGTCTCCAAATCCTCCAAAGAGCGGATATCCGGGTTGATGCTAAACTGAGGTGCCGCAAACGGTTCGCGCTTAAGCTGCACATCGCGCATCAGCGCCAGCTGATCTTCATAAATGTGCGCGTTAACGATTTTGTGGTACGCCACGCCTGGTTTCTTGCCGGTGATCTGCGCCATGATCGCCAGAAACACATAGACTTGAACCATGTTGAAGTTCAGACCCAGCGGCACATCGCATGAGCGCTGCGTACTGTTGAGGAACAAGGTATCCCCCAGCAGGGAAAAGTGATGGCTGTACATACACGGACGCAGGCATCCCATATGAAACTCACCCGGGTTGTAGAAATTAAGAATTTCACCGCGATCATCAACACCGCGGGTTAAGTCATCCACAATCTTACGGAGCTGGTCAATGTGCCCCCCATCCGGCTTCGCCCAGGCACGCCCCTGCACCCCATAAACCCGCCCCATGTCATCCTCACCTTTACGATAAGGGTTATCCAGCCAGGCTTGATTCAAGTTGGCGTTGGCGTCCCAGGTTTTGGTGCCCAACTGACGAAAATCGGCCGCATTGTCATAACCTCGGATGTAGCCAAGCAGCTCGGCTACGGCGGCTTTCCAGAAGCTTTTACGCGTGGTCACCAGCGGGAACTGATTGTGACCGACATCGTAACTCAGGTCGGCATTGATCACCGTCAGGCAACGTTTACCGGTGCGTTCGTTTTCAACCCATACGCCCTGATCAACAATACGCTGGCAGAGGTCTAAATACTGTTTCACTTGGATTCCTTACTACTTTGCTGCAACGCCGTCTTTGTACCGTCCACGCTTGTAAGCCCAGATGATCATCAACAGACCGGCCAGAATCATCGGCGTCGACAGGATTTGCCCCATTGAAATCACGCCATCAAACAGCCCCAGTTGCGCATCCGGCTCACGGACGAACTCGACAAGGAAGCGGAATGTACCATATCCGAGTAAAAATAGCCCTGATACCGACCCGAGTGGACGAGGCTTTTTGATAAACCAGTTAAGAATGAAGAACAACACGATGCCTTCCAGTGCCAGTTCATACAGCTGAGACGGATGGCGCGGCAGAGGACCTGCGTTGGGGAAAACCATCGCCCATGGCACGTCTGTTACCCGTCCCCAAAGCTCACCATTCATAAAGTTACCCAGTCGCCCCATCCCGAGGCCAAACGGCACCAGCGGCGCAATAAAGTCGGCCACACCAAAAAAGGTCCGGCCTTGACGATGCGCATACCAGGCCATCGCAGCAATCACACCAAGCAGGCCACCATGGAATGACATTCCGCCGGTCCAGACTTTAAACAGGTAAAGAGGATCGTCGAGGAACAGACCAAAATTATAGAACATCACGTAACCGATACGGCCACCGATCACGACTCCCAAGAAACCCGCAAACAGCAGATCCGATACTTGCTCTCGGGTCCAGCCACTGCCTGGTTTATCAGCCCGGCGGTTAGCCAGCCACAAAGCAAAGGCAAACCCAACTAAATACATCAAACCGTACCAACGGATCGACAAAGGGCCTATCGTGACCAGAACAGGATCAATATTAGGAAATTGGAAGTATTCCTGAGACATAAAACGTTTCTCTTGCTTGAAATAGGTATTAAGAGTGAGATGTCATTGCAGTAACATAGTTCCGGCAACAAACATCAAAAACACGGCAAAAATTTTCTTGAGTGCGGCGGTCGGCATCCGAGTGGCCAAACGGGCACCAATGCGTGTGGTCAGCATCGACGTTGCCGCGATGGCAGCCAATGCAGGCAGATAAACATAGCCCAAGCTGTACGGCGGTAAGTTATCACTGCTGAAACCGTGCAGAATAAACCCGGTCATACCGGAAATCGCGATCACACAACCACACACTGATGATGAGCCGACAGCACGGCGCATTTCGACCCCGTGACGGTTGAGAAACGGCACCGACAACGAACCGCCGCCGATACCAGCCAAGCTCGATACCACGCCGATCCCGGTTCCGTAACACATGGTCGCCAGTGTACCTGGCATGTCGCGATGTTTGCTGTTTTTCAGCGACAGCAACATCTGCAGCGACAGCAGCAAGACAATGACACCAAAGATTTTCGGCAGGTACTGAGCCGGGATCCATTCCGCGATATTCGCGCCGACAAACCCGCCAATCACCACTCCCGGCATCAACCATTTGACGACAAACATATCGACATTACCCAGCTTGAGGTGGTTGAGTGCCGACGAGCCGGACGTCACGATGATGCTGGCCAGGGAGGTCGCCAACGCAATATTCATCACGATGGCAGGGTCAACCTTAGCCATCGGCAGCAGAAACAGCAGTGCCGGTACCACCACCAGGCCACCACCAATGCCCAGCAGCCCAGCCAACACACCTACCACAGAGCCGAGCAGAAGCAACAGCAGCAAAAATTCAACGTTCAAGTGATTACCTTATTTTTTCCCGGCACGAATGAAGCCGGCGAAGCCTTTCTGTTCAAAGAAGTGCTGCAACATATTGTAAATGGCATCCCCGTAGGGTTGCATCAGCGCTTTGTCAGCAAGTGCTGTTAATTCTTGTGCAGCGGAATGACGCAACAGGTATTTAACCCGGGCAACGTTCGACGTGTTCATACTCAGCGTACGATAACCCAGCCCTACCAGCAGCAGCGCGCCGATCGGGTCACCGGCCAGCTCACCGCACACACAGACGGGCAGCTTCAGTTGCTCACAGCACGATTGGATCTGCTTCAGTGCCATCACCACCGCCGGATGCATCGATTCATACACATCTGCCACGCGGGAATTATTGCGATCCACCGCCAGCAGATATTGGGTTAGATCATTGGTCCCAACCGAAACAAAGTCGATTTTCGTGGCAATGAGTGGCAGCAAGTAAAGCATCGACGGTACTTCAATCATGATGCCAACGGGCGGCATCACGATCCGTTCATCGATGACCGACACCTCCTGATACGCCTGATGGATCAGCGTTAACGCGTCGTCGAGCTCTTTCGCCCCTGATACCATCGGCAGCAGTATACTCAAGTTCTGATATTCTGCACTGGCTTTCATCATTGCCCGAAGCTGCATCAAGAAGATATCCGGATGATCAAGCGTAAAGCGGATCCCACGCCAGCCAAGAAAGGGATTGTCCTCTTCTATCGGCAGGTACGGCAACGCTTTGTCACCGCCAACATCCAACGTCCGCATCACCACCCGTTTGTCCGGATACGCTCCCAACACCGCCTGGTACTGCTGGGTTTGCTCTTCTTCAGAAGGAAAACGGTGTTGCAGCAGGAAGGAGATTTCCGTTCGGTACAACCCGACGCCGTCAACCCCCTGGTTCACAGCAATGTTGGCATCCGCGCTTAACCCCGCGTTGAGCAACACCTGCACCCGTTCTCCATCCTGAGTACAGGCGGGCTCTTCGATGCGCTTGTTGACCATGCTGGCCAACTCGCGCTCTTCCGCCGCCAGTGCACGGTATTCACGCAGCAACTGTTTGTTTGGCGAAATCAGGATCTTGCCACTGTAGCCGTCAACAATCCCCAGCTTGCCGTTCAGATTTTTCAGATTGAGCGTGGCGCCCATCACAGCAGGAATGCCGAGCGCCCGAGAGAGGATAGCGGCGTGCGAGTTAGCCGCCCCTTCCAGCGACACAACCGCCAGCAGCTTATCTTTTGGAATCGACGCCAACAAGGAAGCGGTCAGCTCTCGCACCACCAGAATCACCGGTTGTTCAAATTCTTGCTGTTCATTTTCGGTATTGTGCAGGAAATACAGCAGCCGCTGCCCGAGCTCTCGAATGTCCTGAGCCCGCTCGCGTAAGTAGACATCCGACATCCGCGCAAAACGGTTCGAGTAAGTTTCCACTACCTGACGCAACGCCCAGTCAGCGCGATCGCCTTTCTGGATTTGCGCTTTCAAATCGCCGCGCAGCATCGGGTCATTCAGCAAGTGAGTAAAAAGATCAAAGATCGCCAATGCATCTTTGTTGATTTCGCTGTCGAGTTTCTTGCGCATCCGGCGGAAATCACTCAGCGCGGCTTCCACTGCCAGCAGCAACCACTCCTGCTCTTGTTCGACATTCAACGTCGACGCCGGATACACATCGGTAAGTTGCGGCTGAGTGTCGTCCCACCAGAACTGGCCAATGGCAATTCCCGCCGATGCTGGAATGCCTTTGATCGCCTGTTGTCGCTTGCTCAGCTTCCACAAACCCTGGGTTTGCGCGTGGGCAATGATCACCGCCAACTGGGCCGCCAGAGTAACCAGAAAAGACTCTTCCATTTCACTGAACTGACGCGGTGTTTTCTGTTGTACCACCAACACACCAAGCACTTGTTTGCGGTGAATGATGGGCGTGCCGAGGAAACTTTGGTATACCTCTTCCCCCAGTTCGGAGAAGTATTTGAAATTGGGGTGTTTGGAAGCTTCAGCCAGGTTGATAGGTTCAGCAGAACGCTTCACCAATCCCACCAGACCTTCATTAAAATCGATATGAATTTTATCGCCTTTGAACTTGAGACCTTGTGTGGCCATCAGCTCCAGGCGATGCATCTCTTCGTTTGCCAGATAGATAGTGCAACACTCCGTGCTCATTGCACGGCATGTCTGCTTCACCAAAACATCCAACGCCTGATGGACGTCTTCCACTTTGGAAACCTGTTCAACTATTTCCCTTAGTTGAGAAAGCATGCCTATCCTCTTTTGTGTTTGCGTTTACCTTTCAGTTTACGTTCACGGAACGGCATTGCCATCGAGGCAAACTCCTTCATTGCCCGACGATAAACATCGCGCTTAAAAGAAACCACTTGTCTGACCGGATACCAATAACTGACCCAACGCCAACCATCAAATTCAGGGGAATTACCACGCTGCATATTAATGCGCGATTCTTCGCACTCCAGACGCAATAAAAACCATTTCTGTTTTTGGCCGATACAGACAGGTTTGGAATCCCAGCGAACCAAACGCTTGGGAAGCTTGTACCTCAGCCAATGACGACTGGTTGCGATGATCTTGACGTCTTTCTTCGTCAATCCCACTTCTTCATACAACTCCCGGAACATGGCTTGCTCAGGAGTTTCGCCATCATCAATGCCACCTTGAGGAAACTGCCAAGAGTGTTGTCCGTATCGTTTTGCCCAGAAGACCTGACCATGGTTGTTACAAATTACAATTCCCACATTTAAGCGGTAACCATCGCCATCTATCACTGGCCAACCTCTAATAAAATCTTTAATAACAGTGATTTTTCCACATATCCCCAATATGAGCAAACTTCCTTGTGTGATTGAGGCGTGATTTATTGTGTTCACTGCGCATATTGAATAACTTTTACACCAAACCGTGGTTATCAACAGCAGGATGAGAGCTACGCCACATTTATTCACCTTTTCTGTGCATAACCATGTGTAGAATCAATGAGAAAGTGATCATTTTAAATACACTGCCGAGATGACCTGTGAGGTCACCTAAAAAACAAACAACAAAAAATATTAAATATCATAACCTTAAATATATTCTTTGTTTATTTTCAAACCCAGCGTGATATCTCATCTCCTTTCCACACAGATCGGTCAAAGATCCACCAACGACGATTTTATCCACATCAGTAGTGAACACTTCAGCATCACGTCAGAAAAATCAACCCTAAACTGAGGTTAAAACCCCTGTTTATTGATCCAGACCTCCGTAATCCTGCGTTTTCGACGCCACACTCTGTGGATAAGTTATGAATAGATGATCTTTTGGGCAAAACGATCGTTATCTGACCATTCCCGGGACAACACTCGCCATTCCGTTGTGCTGGAAAAATTTGTTACCATACTGCGGATGATCGTCGGCGGAAACAGTCATGAAACCAGAACCTCAGTCAGAACAAGAACTCCTCGAACGCGCTATGGGCATTGCCGGCCACTCATTTGCAGAACTGGCAAAGGAAGCGGGTATGGCCGTCCCGCCGGATTTGCGCCGCGACAAAGGCTGGGTCGGACAACTGCTTGAATGGCATCTGGGTGCCACCGCAGGCAGCAAACCGACCCAAGATTTTGCCCAGTTGGGTATCGAACTGAAGAGTATTCCGATCAGCCATAGCGGAAAACCGCTCGAAACCACCTTTGTTTGTGTCGCGCCACTGACCGGGGTGCATGGCCTGACTTGGGAACACAGCCATGTACGCAATAAACTGTCGCGTATCCTGTGGGTACCCGTGCAAGGCGAACGTGAAATTCCCCTGCCTGAACGACGGGTGGGCTCACCTTTACTTTGGTCGCCAGACGCTGATGAAGAAGCGCAGCTCAAACAAGATTGGGAAGAACTGATGGAATTGATCGTGCTGGGTCAGGTGGAACAGATCACCGCCCGTCATGGTGAGGTGCTACAGCTACGCCCCAAAGCGGCCAACGGCCGGGTGGTCACCGAAGCCTATGGCGCCACAGGCCGGCCAATCAAAACCCTGCCACGCGGGTTCTATCTGCGAACGCAGTTTACTGCCCGTATTTTGCAACGGAACTTTCTCTCTTAGCTCACCAGATGCGCTAATGACTGATGTGGTTCGCCAGTGATAACTCAATATCGCAATAACACTGGCCATCGGGGCTGCCGCACTCATCATAGGCGTTATGCAGCCGCAAGTACGCCCGTTCTACCCCCAGCCGGATCAATTCCTCTTTGACCTGCTCAATAGAGTCGAAGTGCAGCGTTTCACCCGCTTGCTTGATCGGCTCCAGCCGGTGTTTAAATTCAACCGCCAGCAAATACTGGGACAAATCAGAACATCCGATAACAAACACTTTCGGCGGTTGATAACTATCTTTGTGCGGGGCGTGAATCCACTTATCCAGTTGGTGTCTCTGCATAAATCACCTCCTTAGCACAAAGTTTAGCTAAGCCATCTGTTTTTGCGAATCCCGTCTGTTTCTGCTTCCCCTCAGACAAACTCTTCCCCTATAGTGGGAGAATCACAACAAGCAAGGAAGGACTATGCAATACACCAAGCTGCCTCATTCAACGTTAGAAATCAGTAAGATCTGCCTTGGCACGATGACCTTCGGTGAGCAAAACACACAAGCGGAAGCGTCCAGCCAGCTGGATTGCGCACTTGAGCGCGGAGTGAACTTCATTGATACGGCTGAAATGTATCCAGTGCCACCCAAAGCAGAAACTCAGGGACGCACGGAAGAGTTTATTGGGAACTGGCTGGAAAAGTCGGGGAAACGTGAAAAAATAGTGCTGGCGACCAAGGTTGCCGGGCCTCGTAATGTCCCGTACATCCGAGATCACATGAGTCTCGATCGACGCAATATCCATCAGGCAATTGACGACAGCCTACGCCGTCTTAAAACCGACTACGTCGACCTGTATCAACTGCATTGGCCTCAGCGTCAGACCAACTGTTTCGGCCAGCTCAACTATCCTCATCCAGACAGTCAGGATGAAGTCACACTGATTGAAACCCTTGAAGCACTGAGTGACCTGGTTAAAGCCGGTAAAGTGCGTTATATCGGTGTCTCGAATGAAACGCCGTGGGGCGTGATGACACTGCTGCGTTTGGCCGAAAAGCACGAACTGCCACGCATCGTCTCAATTCAGAACCCCTATAACCTGCTCAACCGCAGCTTTGAAGTCGGTTTGTCGGAAATCAGTCACTTTGAAGGCGTTCAGCTGCTTGCTTATTCGCCACTGGCGTTTGGTTGCCTGAGCGGTAAATATCTCAACGGTGCGCGTCCGGAAGGGGCTCGCTGCACTTTATTTGAACGCTTTGTCCGCTACTTTACGCCACAAGGCGTCAAAGCCACGCAAGCGTACGTCGATTTAGCGCGTGAGCACGGCCTGGATCCGGCTCAGATGGCGCTGGCATTTGTCAATCAACGTCCGTTTGTGGCCGCCAATATAATTGGAGCCACCAACCTGGAACAATTGAAGTCGAACATTGACAGTATTGAAGTCGAATTAACTCAGGAGTTGCTTGAGGGCATTCAGCAGATCGGAACGACTTACTCCAATCCTTGCCCATAAGGGATTCCGGGTCAGGTGTCAGCACCTGACCCGGTCAGATTACGTAGGTATTCGCGCACTGAGTACTCGACGCAGATGACGCACACGACGTTCCGCTTTAACTGCATCAGGCTCAGACATACCGACCGGACGGCCATCTTGTTCCAAACCGATGTCTCGCAGCAGATGGACGTTGTTCCACGGTAAATCGTGAGCGCTACGGCGCAACTTGCGTTTCCAAACTCGTTCTTCACGTTTCAGATCAGCGCGTACCAGTAAGGTGGCTAGTTTCAGGTAGACAGAATGACTCATGGTATTTCTCCAGTAGATTAAGAGTAAGTTACTGGGAAAATAGCAGTCTGGAAAAATGGGAGTACAACTTGGGGTTTACCCGTCAGGCTGCTATTTTCCGCAGCCTAAAAGGTTACGGATCAATTAGTTATCGGTACCAGGTTTACGATCAGACATAGCGTCGTTACGGCAAATAGAAGTCGCCATATCTCGGGCTACGATCGCAGAAGCGCAAACTTGGATGAATACAGATAGATGTTTCATTTTGCGCCTCCTGGTCGAAAAAAATTAATCCATTGAAAGAGTTAGATGTGGAGCTGTGCTCACGGTTAAATTCTAAGCAAACCAGATGAATATTCAACCAAATATTCTTATTCTTTGAGAAAATAAATTTTTCGTCTGATATTCAAACCATATGCCAATCAGGAATAACATATTCACCTGAACAATATTCAACTAATAAAATAATCGGTCAATAAAAAAGGCTGCCTTTTCAGGCAGCCCAAGGACAGTAATCGGTATTGATCGCGTTCAGACAGAACTTTCTGTGATCAAATTGTGTTTATTGAGCAGACGGTACATGGTGGCGCGGGAAACACCCAGTTCTTTCGCCGCCATCGAAACCTGACCAGAGTGCGACTCCAGTACTAATAGCAGAGCATCCCGCTCACTGCGTTCACGAATGCTCTTCAGGCTGCGTTTGCCGTCGCTGCGTTTGGGTAAGTCGAGCTGCAACTCGTCAATCATCACGGAGTCAGACATCAGCACCACGCGCTTGATCTGATTCATCAGCTCACGCACATTACCCGGCCAGTGGTAACGAGTCAGGGCCCGGGTTGCGTCTTCGGTAAAACTGCGCGCCTGCGCATTGAACTCTTTCGAGTATTCCTGCAGGAAATGACGCGCCAGGATCGCAATGTCTCCCGCCCGCTCTTTCAGGCTCGGGACATTGATTCGCAGTACATTAATGTAGTGGTAGAGTTCTTCGTTGAAATCACCGTCTATCAAGGCTTTTTCAATATCGGCAGAATTGGCCGCCAAAATACGCACATCGACTTCTTTGCGACCACCCGCTGTCTCTACCGTACCTTCTTGTAAGAAACGCAGCAGGTTCAGTTGCTGAGACTTGGGCAGTGTCAGGATGTCGTTCAGCAAAATAGTTCCTCCGTCAGCACGCTCCAGCATAGAGGCATCACTGCCTTCCTCCAGATTGATGCCAAACAGATCGGCCTCAAGACTGCGCTCGGACATGGCTCGGCAGTTAACTGAAATGAATTCGCGATTGCCTCGGGATGACGTTTTATGAATAGCCCGCGCGACGGTTTCTTTGCCAGTACCACTTTCACCGTAAATCAGAATGCTAACGTCGGTCGGACCGATACGTTTGATCTGATCACGCAGACGTTTCATCGGGATCGAGTCGCCAATCAGTCCCATATTGCTGGTCGAGCCATAATGCGGCCAGACTTTCTTCTCCAGCTTCAGCATACCTAATTGGTGACCAATGGTGCTGAGCAACTGGGCATCAGGGATCGGAGCGGTGAAGAAATCGATACAGAAGTTAACGATAAACTGGCAGATGGTGTCTGAACTCAGTTGCGACTCGCGAATAAACGCCAGCCAACGCACCTGCTTATGATTACTGACCAGATTCGCAATACCGTTGAGACTGAATTCATCGTGACTCAGGTCAACGATACCAATACAAGGTCCGGTTTCGGTGAACAAAGCATCTGCTTTACGCAGATCCGCGCACTGAGTGCAACGCCAGCCAACCTGCTCCAAAACTGAGAGCCAGGGTTCATATGTACCACCAACAACGATAAGTGAACCAGGGACAGAATCCATTCGGAATTGATTACCCATTTTTCTGTTCCTTATATCAATTTTTATAGTATTACGTGCTCATTACAGAGCACTTCACTGCGAGCCGTTACATTATCGAGACTCGCCAAGATAATCTGTCTCAATGTTAAGACTAGACATGTAATAGTGCTTTTACCATGACTTTTATTAATACAAGTTCATATTCTTGGTCAAATGGGGGCGAATTCTGCTTCAGGAAGGCGATAAAAGGCCCAATACGGGTAATAGGGCAAACCTAAGATGAAAAAAAACCACCCGAAGGTGGTTTTTTCAATCTCAAATTTAAGCCTGTGGGCGCATAGCCGGGAACAGGATAACGTCTCGAATGGTGTGCGTGTTGGTAAACAACATGGCCAAACGGTCGATACCAATACCCTGACCGGCCGTAGGTGGCAGGCCGTGTTCCAGAGCGGTAATGTAGTCCGCATCGTAGTACATGGCTTCGTCATCACCCGCATCTTTCGCATCAACCTGCGCTTTAAAGCGTGCGTCCTGATCTTCAGCATCGTTCAGCTCAGAGAAGCCGTTCGCCACTTCACGGCCACCGATGAAGAATTCAAAACGGTCAGTGAAGAACGGGTTGTCATCGCTGCGGCGTGCCAACGGCGAAATGTCCGCCGGGTAGCCCGTGATGAAGGTTGGCTGAATCAGTTTTGGTTCAGCGGTTTCACCAAAGATCTCTTCCAACAACTGACCACAGGTCCAGAAGCTTTCAACTTCAACATGAACTGATTTCGCAATCGACACCATCAACTCACGGTTTTGCAGATCAGCTTCCGTCAGCGCCTGGATCTGTTCATGAGTCGGGTTGTAGTGTTTGATCGCTTCGAACATGCTCATACGCGCGTATTTGCCGCCAAACTCAACCGTTTCATCGCCGTATGGCATTGAGGTTGAACCCAGTACGTTCATCGCCACAGTACTCAGCATCTCTTCGGTCAGATCCATCAGATCTTTGTAGTCAGCGTATGCCTGGTAGAATTCCATCATAGTGAATTCTGGGTTATGACGTGGCGACAGACCTTCGTTACGGAAGTTACGGTTGATCTCAAACACACGGTCAAAACCACCGACTACCAGACGCTTCAGGTACAGTTCAGGCGCGACACGCAGGAACATGTCGATGTCCAGTGCATTGTGATGCGTGACGAACGGACGCGCCGTTGCGCCTCCAGGGATCACGTGCATCATTGGTGTTTCAACTTCCAGGTACCCTTTCGAGCTCATGAAGTTACGGATCGCAGACACCAGCTTAGAACGGATGATGAACGCCTGACGAGAGTCTTCGTTGACGATCAGATCCACGTAGCGCTGACGGTAACGCATCTCCTGGTCGGTCAGACCATGGAATTTCTCTGGCAGAGGACGCAATGCTTTGGTCAGCAGCTCATACTCTTCCATGTTCACGTACAGATCGCCTTTGCCTGACTTGTGCAGCGCACCTTTCACACCGATAATGTCACCGATGTCCAGGCCTTGGTACTGCTCTTTCAGAGCTTTCTGAACATCTTTCGAGGCGTAAGCCTGAATGCGGCCAGAAGTTTCCTGAATGACCAGGAATGGACCACGCTTCGCCATGATACGACCTGCGATCGCCACTACGTGGTTCAACGCTTCCAGCTCTTCTTTGCTCTTTTCACCGAACTCTTTTTGCAGATCGCCCGCCAGGCTGTCACGACGGAAGTCGTTTGGGTGACCGTTTGCTTTGCAGCTCTTTCGGATCTCATCCAGTTTCGCGCGGCGTTCAGCAATCAGTTTGTTTTCTTCTAGTACAGTTTCGTTTTGAACAGCATCAGTCATTTTTCGATGTATCCTGTCGTTAGTCGGTGAAAAGCTTACAAACCTGATTTCAGGCTAGCTTCAATGAATTTGTCCAGATCGCCATCAAGCACCGCTTGAGTGTTGCGGTTTTCAACGCCGGTACGGAGGTCTTTAATGCGGGAATCATCCAGTACGTAAGAACGGATCTGACTGCCCCAACCGATGTCGGATTTGGCGTCTTCGTTGGCTTGTTTTTCCGCATTCTGCTTTTGCAACTCGAGTTCAAACAGCTTAGCGCGCAGCTGTTTCATCGCCTGATCTTTGTTCTTATGCTGCGAACGGTCATTCTGACACTGCACCACAGTATTGGTCGGAAGGTGGGTAATCCGTACCGCAGATTCCGTGGTGTTGACGTGCTGACCACCCGCGCCCGACGCACGGTACACGTCGATACGCAGATCCGCCGGATTAATATCGATATCGATGTTTTCATCAACCTCTGGATAAACAAACGCAGACGCAAATGAAGTGTGACGACGACCGCCGGAGTCGAACGGTGATTTACGCACCAACCGGTGCACACCGGTTTCCGTTCTTAGCCAACCGTACGCGTATTCACCCGAAATACGGACCGTTGCCGATTTCAGACCCGCCACCTCACCTTCGGAAACTTCGATCACTTCGGCTTTGAAGCCTTTGGCTTCAGCCCAGCGCAGATACATCCGCAGCATCATGTTCGTCCAGTCCTGCGCCTCAGTACCACCGGAGCCCGCTTGCAGGTCAATATAACAATCCGAGCTGTCATGATCGCCAGCGAACATACGACGAAACTCGAGCAGTGCCAGTTTTTCTTCCAGCTCAGCCAATTCAGGTTCGATTTCGTCAAACGTTTCCTGATCGTCGGCTTCCACCGCCAGCTCAAGCAGCCCTTCCACGTCGTCGACGCCCTGCTCCAGTTGCTCAATGGTTTCCACAACCGCTTCCAGAGAAGCACGTTCCTTACCCAATGCTTGCGCACGTTCAGGTTCGTTCCAGACATCCGGTTGTTCTAATTCTGCGTTGACTTCTTCTAGACGCTCTTTTTTGGCGTCATAGTCAAAGATACCCCCTCAGGACATTCGTGCGCTCAGACACGTCCTGGAGACGGTTTTTAATAGGATTGATTTCAAACATGTTTGCTTTGCACTTTCGTGTAGAATTTAACCGAAGAATTCTACTGAAAAATGTGATGAAGATACAGGAAAAATTAGAGTTCGCTAATCGCTATAGAAAAGGCCGGCGCTATAGCGCCGGCCTTTGATATTCAACCGCTGATTGGATTAGGCCATGTCGTCGGCCAGTTGCTCTTTTTCACTCGAACCGATAAAGAAGACACACACAATCGACAGTGCGGTTGGCAACAGCCAGGCCATTCCCACATCGAATAATGGCAGCATGTTAAGCATCGAGACATCCATGCCCGCCACTTTGGCCCCATCGATGGCTGCAAACAGCAGAGAAACCAGCATCACCGTACGGTACGCCATTTTCGGGTTAGGCAACTTCTTGCGCAGGAAAGTCAGTGCCACCAGCGCGATCGCCACCGGATAAAGCGCAAACAACACTGGCACCGACAGAGAAATCAATTGTGACAGACCCACGTTGGCTACCACTGCGCACGCAACGCCGTTGATAATAACCCAGGTTTTGTACGACAGCGGCGTCAGCGAACTGAAGTAATCCGAACACGCCGAGATCAGGCCGATCGCGGTTGTCAGACACGCCAGCAGCACGATGACCGACAGAACGATTTGACCGTAAGAGCCAAACAGCGCCTGAACATATTGACTCAGCACCACACCGCCATTGTCAGCTCCGGCAGCGACAACCGAGCTGGTTGCGCCCAGGTAGAACAGCGAAATGTAGACAAACGCCAGTCCAGCGGCAGCAATGAAGGCAGCACTGATCAGGTACTTAGTAGTGGCAGCGCGTTCGGTAATGCCTTTGCCGCGCAGCGCATCCACCATCAGTACACCAAACATCAGTGAGGCGAACGTGTCCATGGTGTTGTAACCTTCCAGGAAGCCTTTCTGCAGAGGATGGGTCAGGTATTCTCCCTGCGCCGCCACGATGTCCCCTTGAGGATTCATAAATACGCCAACGGCCAGCGCGATCAATCCAAGAAACAGTACCGGGGTCAGAACTTTACCAATCATGTCGATCAGTCGTCCCTGGAACCAGGCAAACACCATCGCTACGATGAAGAAAATGATAGAAAAAGCCGTTAGCTGGAACTGACCGGCGTCAAGCATAAATGGCTTAACCGCCATTTCGTACGCCACCAGTCCGGTGCGCGGCGCCGCAAATGCTGGCCCGATAATGATGAAAATCAGCACCGCCATAATGGTCGCTGCACGCTTGGGCAAATCTTTGGTCATGTGTTCCCATGTACCACCCGCCAGTGCGATGGCAATAATGGTGATCAAAGGCAGTCCGACCGCCGTCAGTAGGAAACCTGTCATTGCCGGTAAAAGGTTGTCACCCGCAAGTTGCCCTGCAAATGGTGGGAAAATGATGTTTCCGGCACCCAGGAAAAACGCAAACAGCATAAAGCCGATTGCAACAATATCTGTTAGTTTTAAAGTCTGCTTCACAGATAGCCCTTATCGTTATAGTCAAATATGTTGTTGTGTATGCATCCACGCACCTAATTGATGCGAGCGAATCCAGAGATCCGGGGTGCGAATAATGACGAATGCATCATCAATTCGCAACCCGTGATAAAAAAACACTATATTAATTTATTACAAAAGTAAAAAAGCAGTCAGTTATACTAACAAAAATCAAAAAACCAATATTATACGCCATCTTAAGTGCGCATTTTTCCATCAAAGAATAGAACAATTCACCAAACATTTTATTAACAATAGTTGTAAATACTTAATAACCGATCGGTAGCAAAATAAAAAATGAAAGCCACGCCATTAAAAACTAAAGGATTTTCGTTCAAACAGTTCTCGATAGAGGGCGGTCAGTCTGGCATGCCGGTCAGCACAGACGGCGTGATGCTCGGAGCCTGGGCTGACATCGAACCCGCTGAACGCATACTGGATATCGGCACGGGCACCGGGCTACTGGCGCTGATGTGTGCCCAGCGACAACCGCATGCGCATGTGACGGCGGTGGACATTGAGCCCAACGCCATTGCCGCAGCGCAGCACAACGTCACCAACTCAGCCTGGCAGGCACGGATTGAGATACTCGAAGGCGACATTCTGTCGATGCCGCTAACCGGCAACTTCGACGCCATCGTGTGCAATCCTCCGTACTTCAACAGCGGCGAGCAGTCACAGCACCAACAGCGCGCCACCGCTCGTCATACTGACCGTCTCTCCCATCAGGCGTTGATCGCACGCTGCGCTGAATTGCTGACGCCAAACGGATGTGCCAGTTTCGTTCTGCCCGACAGCGAAGGCGAGGCATTTATCCGTCAAGCCGAACAATCCGGCTGGTTTGTCACCCGCTTATGTCGGGTCAGACCGTCAGACACCAAACCGGTCCACCGCTTACTGTTCGAACTGGCTCGCTCCGCCGTACCTTGTCAGGTGAGCGAGTTAACCATCCGGGAAAATTTGGATTACAGCCAGGCCTTTATCGAACTGACGCGAGAATTTTATTTGAAGATGTAGAAATAACCTGTGACCCTACTTAGCAATGGCTTTATACTATGCGCCCTTTAAATTCACTCAATAGCGCCGAATGGCTCGCGGAGACACCACAGTGATCAAAACTTTTGCCGACCTCGATCTTGATCCGAATCTATTGACGGCCATCGAAGAGATGGGCTACTCCCGTCCAACCCAGATTCAGGCCCAAGCCATTCCTGAAGCACTGGAAGGTCGCGACATTCTGGCGTCAGCACCAACCGGTACCGGAAAAACCGCCGCCTTTGTCCTACCGGCACTGCAATTTTTGAGCGATTTTCCGCGCCGAAAACCAGGACCGGCCCGGGTGCTGATCCTGACGCCGACCCGCGAACTGGCGATGCAGGTGGCCGATCAGGCCCGTGCGCTGGCCAAGCACACCAAGCTGAACATTTTTACCATCACCGGTGGTGTTCAGTATCAGGAACATGCGGACATTCTGGCGACCACACAAGACATCGTGGTCGCGACCCCCGGGCGTCTGATGGAATACATTGAGGCTGAGCGTTTCGACTGTCGCGCGATCGAATGGCTGATCCTGGACGAGGCCGACCGCATGCTCGATATGGGCTTTGGCCCAACCGTCGACCGGCTGTCCTCTGAGTGTCGCTGGCGCAAACAGACGCTACTGTTCTCCGCCACACTGGAAGGCAAAGGGGTGGAAGGCTTTACCGCGGATCTGCTCAAAGAGCCGGCCGAAGTGGACGCCGAGCCGTCACGTCGCGAACGCAAGAAGATTGCCCAGTGGTATCACCGTGCCGACGACATGGAGCACAAACTGGCGCTGCTGAAAACCATCATTACCGAGCAAGCAGAACGCACTATCGTGTTTCTCAAAACCCGCGAACGTCTGGCAGAACTACGTGCTGAACTGGAGAGCGCCCAGATCCCATGTGCCTGGATTCAGGGTGAGATGCCACAAGATCGCCGGAATAACGCCATCAGCCGTTTTCGTAACGGTGACGTCAATGTCCTGCTCGCCACCGACGTTGCAGCGCGTGGTATCGATCTGCCCGACGTCAGCCACGTGATCAACTACGATATGCCGCGCAGTGCCGATGTTTATCTGCACCGCATCGGTCGTACGGCCCGCGCCGGGAAAAAAGGCAATGCGGTTTCTCTGGTCGAAGCACACGACCAACCCATGATGGACCGGGTTGCCCGCTACGTGAAAGAAGACATCAAAGAGCGTTTCATCAAAGAGCTGCGTCCTAAACACAAGAAGCCGGTGTTTAAGAAAAAGAAAAAAGACGATAAGAAAAAGGCGGCGACGAAAAAAGCAACCGGCACCAAAAAGAAAGTGGCGAAGAAAAAGAAGTAACCTCAAACTGAAAACGATAAAAAGGTGATGCCCATGGCATCACCTTTTTTAGTGTCCAAATCCCGGTCCACAGGCCGGGATGTCATGCTCAGTGTTCGCGAGTCGCTCGGAACTGGACGTCCGGGAAACGTTCCTGAGCCAGGTTCAGGTTCACCATCGTCGGTGCGATGTAACTCAGGTTATCGCCGCCATCAAGCGCCAGGTTCGCCTGGTTCTTACGTTGAAACTCTTCCAGAGTCTTCGCGTCGTCACACTCAACCCAACGTGCCGTGGCCACATTTACGCCTTCATAGATAGCTTCAACGTTGTACTCCGCTTTTAAGCGCGCCACCACAACATCAAACTGCAGTACCCCCACCGCGCCCACGATCAAATCGTTGTTTTGCAGCGGACGGAACACCTGTACTGCCCCCTCTTCCGACAGTTGCACCAAACCTTTAAGCAACTGTTTCTGCTTGAGTGGATCTTTCAGGCGAATGCGACGGAACAGCTCTGGAGCAAAGTTAGGAATACCCGCAAATTTCAGTGCTTCCCCTTGCGTGAAGGTATCACCAATCTGAATAGTACCGTGGTTGTGCAGACCGATGATATCGCCGGCATAAGCGTTCTCCGCCCGGGAGCGATCGCCGGCCATGAAGGTCACAGCATCGGAAATGTTGATCTGCTTACCCAGTCGCACGTGGTTCATTTTCATGCCCTGAGTGTAGGTGCCCGATACGATGCGCATGAACGCAATTCGGTCACGGTGTTTCGGGTCCATGTTGGCCTGAATCTTAAACACAAAGCCAGAGAACTTCTCTTCGTTCGCTTCTACTTCACGCTCATTTGCCTGACGCGCCAGAGGGGCCGGCGCCCATTCAGTCAGACCATCCAGCATGTGGTCCACACCGAAGTTACCCAGTGCCGTACCGAAGAAAACCGGGGTCAGCTCGCCGCTCAGAAACAGTTCGCGATCAAATTCATGCGACGCTCCCAGAACCAGCTCCAGCTCTTCACGTAACTGCTCCGCCAGTTCGGCACCGATGGCCTCATCCAATTCAGGGTTGTCCAGGCCTTTCACAATGCGCTGTTCCTGGATCGTGTGCCCCTGACCTGTGGTGTACAGAATCGTTTCATCACGGTGAATGTGGTACACACCTTTGAACTCTTTACCGCAACCAATCGGCCACGACACCGGCGCACACGCGATGTTCAGTTCGCTTTCGACTTCGTCCAGAAGCTCCATTGGATCACGAATATCGCGGTCCAGTTTGTTCATAAACGTCACGATCGGCGTATCACGCAGACGAGTAACTTCCATCAGTTTACGGGTCCGGTCCTCAACACCTTTCGCGGCATCGATCACCATCAAACAAGAGTCTACCGCCGTCAACGTACGGTAGGTGTCTTCCGAGAAATCTTCGTGTCCTGGCGTATCCAATAGGTTCACCAGGCACTCGTTGTACGGGAACTGCATCACCGATGTGGTAACCGAAATCCCCCGTTCCTTCTCCATTTCCATCCAGTCAGATTTGGCATGTTGAGCCGAGCCTCGGCCTTTAACCGTACCGGCGGTCTGAATGGCACGTCCGAATAACAGAACTTTTTCAGTAATGGTGGTTTTACCCGCGTCCGGGTGAGAAATGATCGCAAACGTACGACGTTTGGACACTTCACTCAAAAATGCGTTTGACATGGAAATGGTCTTCTCTTGGGCTAACTGGGTGAAAAAAGCCGGCGCCGGGCCGTCAGTTAGCAATGCGATTTAATTTTGCGCGGTATTTTCGCTTATATTGCTGCTCGGGGCAACTTTGGATGGCGACGGTCAGAAAAACAGATAGCTCATGATGATCGCATCTTCGTGACCGGATTGCGTTGGGTAGTAGTTGCGGCGCCGATCTACTTCATGGAAACCCGCTAGGTCGTATAACTGATAGGCTCGTTGATTGCTCTCGCGCACTTCCAACCAGGCACTGTCGGCGCTCAGTTGCTGACACAACTCAAGAAACCCGTCCAGCAGCATTTTACCGTAGCCTTGTCCCTGACAGGCCGGATCAACGGCAAGGTTAAGCAGCGTGACTTCACCGACAATATTTTGTGCGTAAAAGTAGCCGACGACCTGTTCTTCGGCCAGCAGTACATGATGGCGGCCTCCACGGCTGTTAATATCGCGGATCAAATTGTGTGACCAAGGGTGTGTATGAGCTTGGGTTTCGATCCGATACACCGCGTCAAGGTGCTGAACGGCTAACGGCATTAAGCGAGTTTGGGTCATGATAATTTACTGATAAGAACAAATTTGCTGCCACAGCGCACGGCGTAGCGTGTTATTGCCATCAATGTCGCTCAACATCGGAGTATGAAGGACGTGAGCATCAATGCCCGCCTGAACATCACATCCGGCAAACCAGATCCATTTCAGATGTTGCTCACTGATAGCGCTAAAATCGTCAGGCAGAATATGCCGCGCCTGTCCCAACTCAAGCTTGATGCTTTTCAACACACGCGCAAACATGGCGGCGGTCTCGCCTCGCGGGCATGAGGGGGCGACCAGCAGCAGCTGACAGGATTCGGGTAAATCCACCTGAGTAGCCTGGTAGCCCGTCAGCCGCTCTGGATGCGTCAACTGCCAGTACTGGATTCCCATTTCGGATAAATATTGAGTCTCGGTGTTGGACATAGTCGTGTTACCTGATGTGAGGCGCTCATCCTATCAAATTAATGGGGAAAAAGTCACAAACCTTGTGCCTTTCCCTGTCATTGGGCTTTACATGGATGGAGATAACAAAAAAGGGGCTTGAGCCCCTTTTCGACCCGCACCGGGCTATTGCGTAAATTCCGGGCTGTATTCTATCAGGCCACTGCGGTTATTCAGCATGCCCTCGGCCAACTCACATATCTGAAAAGCGCCAACCGGCACATCCCATGGGCAGCGCATCTGGTATTGTTCAGCGGGTTGAAAGCCGAAACGCTGATAGTAATCCGGATTGCCCAGCACCACACATACCGGATAACCAAACATCAGCAGAGACTCAAAACCCTCTTTAATCAGGGCAGACGCGATCCCCTGACCACGATGCGCCTTAGCCACCGCCAACGGCGCCAGCCCTTGCCAATTGAGGTCTTCCCCATTGAGCGTCACCGGCGTAAACATCACATGACCAATCACTTCGCCCTCATCGCTGCACGCGACCAGAGACAGCGTCAGACGGCTGTTTTCACGCAAAGACATCACCAATTGCGCTTCGGCATCGGTGTCAAACGCAGATTTCAACAAGCGATCGATCGCCAGGATGTCTGCCGGAGCTTCAGTTCGAATAAGCATTCATTACCTCATTTTGTGTTATCGGGGATTGTAAGCCCTTTTGCACAAAATCGGCCAGTTGTTCGAGTAAAATTTGCAGCGTTCTGGGTAATAAATCCAGATCGACGCTGTCCATCAGATTCTTGACTTCCAGTCCCAGCTCCGTGTCTCCCTCAATTGACAAACGCCGCTGAAAAAACAGGGTATCAGGATCTTCTTTCCGCCCGGCGATCAACACCAAATCATTCAGGTTAGCAGAAAAGCTGACGTCATGCTCCACCGCACCATCAGCCACCATCAGACGCTCATTCTGATAGCTGACATACCAACAAAGTAGCATATCTTTTATCTCTACTTTCAACCATTTATCTTCCAGAAAATCAAAATCCCCCTCTTCGAGGGATTCTTTAAATACGGTTTTAAGTCCCTCTAATAAGGCTTTTTTTTGTACGATTGGAGGTAATAAGTGGACTGGAGATCGCAAAATTGACGCTGCATTTTGAACTAATTGAGTACGAATCTTGTTAATCACGAGCGTTATCCGTTACTTTGTTGTGAGAATTCCTCATCATAATGGATGTGATAACGTCGGTTCCTGTTGTGTATCAATAAACCCGTATCTAGCTGTGATGCTTGATCTAGCGTGAATCACAGTTATAGTGAATATCATCAACAAACATTACAATCCATGTGAATGAAACAGCTCTTTGGGAGTCGGTAGTACTACATGCCTGCGCAACAATTAAAGCACTGGTTTGCCAAAATAACGGCCCATAGCCCGTTTTTCTTTGCGATTTTGGACAATCAGCATAAGTACGCCGTGGTTAACGATCGCTACTGCGACATTGCCGGACTCAACAGTGAAGAGTTGGTCGGGATGAGCGATGCCCAAGTATTGGGTGCGCAGTTCTATCATCATCTCAGACCGTATTACGAACGGGCATTTCAGGGCGAAACCATTGAGTCCGAAATCACCCTCAGTGAAATCGACCTCGAAACCAGCCTGCAATTCTGCCTGACCCCCGTCGATGACAACGGCACTGTCCGTCATATTCTGTTTCATGCCATCGACACCTCAGAAAAACAACTTCTGATCCGCTCGCTGGAAGAGTCCGAAACACGCTTTTCCACTCTGACCACTCTGTTGCCCGACGGTATTCTGCTGGTCGAAGACGACTGCATTTTGTCCGCCAACCCGGCGGCGGTAAGACTGCTCGGCTTCAACACCAACAACGAGCTGCTCGGAGAAGAACTGTCAACGTTGTTTATCGATGAGAAAACCAAAACGGTTTTTAATACGCCGTTGGGGCTGTTACTTGCGGAAGCGCCGCTGGTGTGTCTGACAGGACCGAAATGCGGCTTTGAACGCAAGGTGCAGTTGCATGCCGATGCCGCCACTCTGCTCGGCAGCAACACGCAACTGGTGCTGATCCAGGACGCCGACGAACAGCCGAAGCCATTATCGCTCGCCAAGAGTGAAAACGCCCATACCGACTCGTTAACCGGCCTGTTTAACCGCTTCGGTTTCACCAAACGTCTTGAGCAGTTTATCCAGAATGACACACCGCTGATCATGCTTTATCTGGATATCGACAATTTCAAAAACATCAATGACTCACTCGGTCATCACATTGGTGACAAAGTGATCAAAGAGGTCTCCTCCCGCCTGAAGCGTTTGCTGCCTCAGCACGCAGTCCTTGGCCATCTTGGCGGTGATGAATTCGGCATCATCATTCCCGAACCGGACAACAATCGCATGGCTGAGATGCTCTCCGAGCGCATCATTTCACTGATCAATCAGCCATTCGACCTGCATCATTTCAGCAAACGTCTTGCTTGCTCCATCGGCAGTGTTGCGTATCCGGGCGACGGCAACGATGCACGCATCCTGCTGCAAAATGCCGATACGGCGATGTATGAGGCCAAAGATCGCGGTCGCAATCGCCTGATCCGTTTCAACGATCAGATGAACAAAGAAGCCCGCATGCGTCTGTGGCTCGAGATCGAACTGCAAAAAGCACTGCAACAAAATGGTCTCGAGGTGTGGTACCAGCCCAAAGTGAATGCGCGCGATTTCAGCATCAACGGCGCCGAAGCGCTGGTGCGCTGGAAACATCCGGTGGAAGGGTATATTTCTCCGGGTGCTTTCATTCCGGTGGCGGAGCGCGCCGGCTTGATTGAGCACCTTGGCCGCGTGGTAATGCGCGATGTCTTCGCTACTGTCAAACGCTGGAAACTGCAGGGGATTTTACCTGGACGGGTGGCCATCAATTTGTCGCCGGAGCAGTTCGGCAACCCGAAACTGATCGACTTCATGGAAAAGTTATTGCGTACCACCGAGCTGGATCCGGCCTGCATTACTTTTGAGCTGACGGAAAGTGCGGTCATGAGTGACAGCGAACACACTCTGCAAATGCTCAATGCCATCAAGAAACTCGGCTTTGGTCTGTCGATCGATGATTTTGGAACCGGCTACTCGTCGCTGTCGTATCTGGCACGTTTTCCACTCGATGAACTCAAAATCGATCGCGCCTTTATCAGTGACATCGATACCCTGCCTAAGCAGGTCACTGTGATTGAAAATATCATCAATCTGGGCAAATCCCTCAATCTGACTGTGGTCGCCGAAGGGGTTGAAACTCAGCAGCAGGCAACCTTACTGTCCAATCTCAACTGCAATTCCATTCAGGGCTTTCATTTCTACCGCCCACAACCGAAACACGAAGTGGAAGAGCTGTTCGCCCAGAACCGTCGCCACAAGAACTAACTCCAAATAAGTATTTGATAAAAAACTGAAGTAAACCTGCCTTACATCAAATCCGCGCTTGATTATCCTTCATAAAATGCCCGCCACTTTGAGACAAAGTTTGGTATGAAACGATGGAACTCTTATGCCCGGCCGGCAACCTGCCCGCCCTGAAAACCGCAATCGACTGTGGCGCCGATGCGGTGTATATCGGCTTTAAAGATGACACCAATGCGCGTCACTTCGCGGGCCTGAACTTTACCGGTAAGAAGCTGGATAAAGCGGTGCAGTACACCCACGACCATGGCAGGAAAATACACGTTGCGCTGAACACGTTTGCTCATCCGGACGGCTTCCAGCGCTGGACCGATGCGGTAGATCGGGCGGCGGCGATTGGCGTGGATGCATTGATCGTAGCCGACATTGCGCTGTTGGAATACGCCGCCACGCGCTATCCGCACCTGGAATTGCATTTGTCAGTACAGGCCTCTGCCACCAATGTTCCGGCCATCGAATTCTATCAGCGCAATTTTAAGGTCAAACGCGTCGTCCTGCCGCGGGTACTATCCATTCATCAGGTGAAGCAGCTCTCGCGTAACATCAGCGAAGAGGTCGAGCTGGAAGTATTTGCTTTTGGCAGCCTGTGCATCATGTCTGAGGGGCGCTGCTATCTCTCCTCCTACCTGACCGGTGAATCCCCCAACACCGTCGGTGCGTGTTCGCCAGCGCGCTATGTCCGCTGGCAGGAAACCAGCGACGGACTGGAATCCCGGCTCAACAATATCCTCATCGACCGCTACGGCGCCGGCGAAAACGCCGGTTATCCTACCTTGTGTAAAGGACGCTTTGATGCGGATATCTGCGGTGAAACCAAACGCTATCATGCGCTGGAAGAGCCGACCAGTCTGAACACACTCTCTTTGTTACCAGAACTGTTTGCCGCTAACGTCGCTTCCGTCAAAATTGAAGGGCGTCAACGCAGCCCGGCCTACGTCGAACAGGTCACCCGTACCTGGCGCGCCGCCATCGATCGCTTTCAGGCCGATCCGCAGGCATATCAAGTCGATAGCGCCTGGAACGCAGCACTGGCGAACGTTTCCGAAGGCACTCAAACCACACTCGGTGCCTATCATCGCAAATGGCAGTAAGGAAAAACGATGCAACATTCCATGAAATACGCCCTCGGCCCTCTGCTCTATTTCTGGCCTAAGCAGGATGTGGAGCAGTTTTACCATCAGGCTGCCAGCAGCACAGCGGACATCGTCTATCTCGGCGAATCCGTCTGCTCCAAACGACGGGAAATGAAGCCAGCCAACTGGCTGGCGCTCGCGAAAGCATTATCTGAGAGCGGGAAACAGGTCGTGTTGTCGACCATGGCTTTGCTTGAAGCGCCGAGTGAAGTCAACGTGATGAAAAAGTACATCGACAACGGTGACTTCGCCATCGAAGCCAACGACGTCTCAGCCATCCAGCTGGCGAGTGAGCAAAGGGTGCCGTTCGTGGTTGGTCCGGCGGTCAATGCCTACAATGCGCAGACACTGCGACTGTTTCTTCGCCAGGGAATGATCCGCTGGTGCATGCCGGTGGAACTGTCGCGTGAATGGCTCAACCACACCCTCAGCCAATGCGAGCAATTGGGCATTCGCGGTCAGTTTGAGATTGAAGTTTTCGGCCACGGTTATCTGCCACTGGCCTACTCGGCACGCTGTTTCACCGCTCGTGCAGAAAACCGGGCCAAAGATGATTGCGAAACCTGCTGTATCCATTACCCGACTGGCATTCAGGTGCGCAGCCAGGAAGGGCAAGCGGTGTTCAATCTGAACGGTATTCAGACTCAGTCAGGCTACTGTTACAACCTGCATAATGACTTACCCGCGATGCAAGGACTGGTGGATGTGGTTCGCCTCAGTCCGCTGGGGCTCGACACCTTTACTCAACTGGATCGGTTCCAGGCAAATGAACACGGCGAACATCCCGAGCCTCTGGCTGACCGCCAGTGTAATGGCTACTGGCATCAACTGGCCGGTTTGGAAGTGCGCAATTTATAACCCTGAACGACAACAGGCTCTGTATACCAGAGCCTGTTGTGATTTACGCGTTGAGTGGTTTGAGATTGGGCAGCAGCATCTTACGCACATCTTTGTACAGCATCACCGCCACCACCAGACTCAGCGCAATGTTCGACAACGGGAACGCAATCCACACCCCGGTAATCCCGAACAACTTCGGCATGACATAAAGAAACGGCAGTTGGATCAGCATATTACCTATCATCACAAACATCGCTTTGCCTCCCCGATGAATCGCCTGATAATAAGCCGCCGCCACCACCAAAAAACCGTCCAGGAACAAGGCAAACATGTGCAGTCTCAACGCCGTGATGGTGCTGACAATCAGACTCTGATCGCTGTCGTTGAACACCGATACCACCACGCCAGGAAACAGATTCAGCAGTAATACAGACACCACGCCGCCTAACACCGCACTGCACATTGCCACGTTGAGCAATTTGCGGATATTGTCGCGGTTCCCCGCCCCGTGATTGTAGCTGACCAAGGGCTGCATCCCGTTGGCAATGCCTTCCGCCACCAGGTAGTAGACCGTCACAATGTAGCCAAGGATCGCGTATGCCCCGACCAGCGCAGCACTACCGTACTGAGTGAGTAAACTGTTGTGCAGCGCTACCATCACTGAGCCGTACGCGTACATAAAGAAGCTGGAGGTGCCGATAGTAAAAATCGACGGAATCGCCGACCAACGCAGGCGAAAATCAGCACGGGTCAGACGCAGCTTAGCTCGCGATGAGAAAAAATACGCCAGCCCAAGCGAGGTCACCAACAACTGTGCAATCCCGGTGGCCAGCGCAGCGCCGGTCAGTTCCCATTTCAGCCAGACAATGAACACGTAGTCCAGCACGATGTTCACCACCGCCCCCATCACCATCAATAAGGTGGCCAGATTGGGGCTGTCATCATTGCGCAGCAGAAACGGCATGGCGATCGATCCAAGCGTAAACACACACGCGACGATCAGAATATGCAAATACTGCAGCCCAAGCTCAAACACGCGCCCTTCCGCTCCCTGCCAGAGCAGAAAGCGATCGGAATAAGCCCATAAAATACCGGCAACCAGCGGCGTCAGCGCCACCAGCAGCATCAACCCGGTCGCGAGGATCGATTTTGCTTCATCCAGCGCTTGTTGCCCCTGCTTAATCGACGCCAGTGCCCCGGTGCCAACCCCAACCAGCATACCAATACCAAGAATAGAACCGATCACCGGCCAGGCCACATTAATCCCGGCCAGGCCGTCAGCCCCGACATAACGCCCAATGAAAATGCCGTCTACAACCTGATACAGACCGTTCACCAGCATTGCTGCCACGGTCGGAATGGTGTAGCGCCAGAACTGGCGGTAAATGGACTGATTCATAACTTTCACCACAAAAAATTAGCCAGGCTAACTAAATAGACCAGGGCCGCCTTGTCACGGCCTAAGCGTTAACGCATGGCTTTCATCAATAATTGTTCGAGTTGCCGGGCCTCTGCATGGTTCAGCCGCTCGGATACCCGTTTGGCCCAGACCGAGTAGACCTGAGCTTCATTCGAGAGGCTCTCCAGAGCCAGTGCGGTCAATACCACACGTTTAGAACGCGCGTCCGTCGGGCATGGCACCCGGGCTACCAGGCCTTTTCTTTCCAGGCGTTTGACCATATTGGTGGCGGAGGGCTTCGTGACCTCAAGTTCCGCCGCCAAATCGGTCAGACGTATCGGCTCATGCGCGGTCTGAACCACTTTCAGATAGTCGTACTCATTAAAACTCAGCTGCGCAATCGGGTCTTCCTTAGCGTATTTACGCCATATTTTTGCCGCAAAACGCTCGGTCAGCTCCAGGCTCTGTTCCAGACTCATTCCGTGTTCCAATTAGTTAGCCAAGCTAACTATTCTAGCGACGAACAGCTCAACAGGCAATAAAAAAGCCGCTCGAACGAGCGGCTGATGCGTATTGGATTTGCAACTTAAGACTGAGACGCCGCTTGTTCGGCCTTGGCCTGCTGCTCGTCGCGAACGTCATTGAAAATACGTTCCAGCTCGAGAAACGAATAGCGATGTTCGACGTATTCATAGACATTAAACGACAGTGCCAACTTGTAGAGTGAGATTGCCGATGCGTAATCCCCTTCCTGCTGATTGCGTTTGGCCATGTAAAAATACGTTTCCGTCAGTCGCTGTGCCAACAAGGTGTTGTCACGAGTTTCACTGATGATGGCGCGCAAGGCTTGCTCATCGGACACATCGCGCAGGACGACGGCCACCAATACCCAGCCCCACTCCTGATTGCGGTTTTGGTAACGAGCCTGTAAATCCTTGCGCGCTTTCTCAGCGTCAAGATCGGACTCGATGATATACAGCCACAAGGCACTGAACGGATCGGCCTGACTGACCTGATATTGCTTTTGCATATCTTCCAGCGCTAAGTCCACCCGGTCTCCGTAGTACAGTGCAATAGCGCGATTGCGCTGTGCATAAGTATTGCCAGGGTCGAGCTCCAAAGTGGAATCGAAGGCATCGTAAGCACTGTCAAACTCACCGCGCTCGGTGAAGTACACCCCGAGGAGATTAAACACATCCGGCTGGACAGGGTTTAATGCCAGTGACTGCTCAAAGTCGACCCGAGCCAAGTCGCGCAGACCAACGCTGTCGTAGTAGTTACCGCGCTCAAAAAACATTTTTGCTCGGATTTCATCACTCAGATCCGGGCGTTGCAGCAGTTGCGTCAAACGCGCAATCTGGACTTGTTGTTGAAGGTTGGGTTGTAATGCGATGGCCATGGGAGGATAAAGCCACTGGTCTGTGCTGCTATTTCCGACCGAGGCACAGCCAGAGATCACCAAAAGAAAAATGCTTAAGCTAGCGGTTTGAAACCATTTCACAAGTAGAGACTCCTGTTCGCCGATCAGAATAAGGACCGGACTTTCCGCATATAAAAAAGGGAGCAATATGCTCCCTTTATAGCATGCTTTATGCTTTGTGGGTGAAAATCCCGTAAAAGCTAAGCGAAAAACAGATGACTCAATTACTCGGCTTCTGGTGCTTCCGGCGCTGAGTTTTCTTCTGCCGCAGGTTTCTCAACCGCTTCTTTCATGCTCAGACGTACACGGCCCTGACGGTCGATTTCCAGTACTTTCACCTGAACTTCCTGACCCTCAGACAGGTAATCCGATACTTTCTCAACACGCTTGTCGGCGATTTGAGAAATGTGTACCAGGCCATCTTTACCCGGCAGTACAGTAACGAATGCACCGAAGTCAGCCAGACGCGCGACTTTACCTGTATAGATACGGCCCACTTCCACTTCCGCAGTGATCTCTTCAATACGACGGATCGCTTCTTGAGCTGCCGCACCTTCGGTTGCAGCAATCTTGATGGTGCCATCGTCTTCGATTTCAATGGTTGTGCCCGTTTCTTCCGTCAGCTGACGGATAACCGCACCACCTTTACCGATCACGTCTTTGATCTTCTCAGAGCTGATCTTCATGGTGTGAATGCGTGGCGCAAACTCAGAAATATCGTCACGAGCACCTGAAATCGCTTCATCCATGACTGACAGGATGTGCTTACGTGCGCCTTGTGCCTGGTTAAGCGCAATTTGCATGATCTCTTTGGTGATGCCTTCGATCTTGATGTCCATTTGCAGTGCAGTGATACCGGTGCTGGTGCCTGCTACTTTAAAGTCCATGTCACCCAGATGGTCTTCATCACCCAGAATGTCAGAAAGTACAACGAAATCGTCGCCTTCTTTCACCAGACCCATCGCGATACCCGCAACAGATGCCTTGATAGGCACACCTGCGTCCATCAACGCCAGAGACGTACCACAAACCGATGCCATAGACGAAGAACCGTTCGATTCAGTGATTTCAGAAACCACACGTACCGTGTATGGGAATTCATCTACAGACGGCATTACCGCAGCAATACCACGCTTCGCCAGTTTACCGTGGCCGATTTCACGACGCTTAGGAGAACCAACAAAGCCTGTCTCACCCACACAGTAAGGAGGGAAGTTGTAGTGCAGCAGGAAGTGATCTTTACGTTCACCCGTTAGCTCATCGATGATTTGAGCATCACGCTGAGTGCCCAGAGTCGCCGTCACGATTGCCTGAGTTTCACCACGCGTGAACAGCGCAGAGCCGTGTGTACGAGGAAGAACGCCAGTGCGTACGTCTAGCGCACGAACCATGTCTTTCTCACGACCGTCAATACGCGGGTTACCAGCGATGATGCTGCGACGTACTACAGTCTTTTCCAGGTCATGGAAAATAGTGTGGATTTCTTTGGTGTTTGCTTCAGGGTCTTCAGCAAGCAGTACCTCATTTACTTCCGCAGCAATTGCATGAATGCGGTCGTAGCGAGCCATCTTCTCTGTGATTTGGTAAGCTTCAACCAGCTTCGCTTCTGCCAGCTCAGCAATCTTGTTGGTCAGCGTTGTGTTCTCTTCAGGTGCAACCCAATCCCACGCTGGTGTCGCCACTTCTGCTTTGAACTCGTTGATCGCGTTGATCACCACTTGTTGTTGATCGTGACCGTAAACAACCGCTGCCAGCATTTCTTCTTCAGTCAGGTTATCCGCTTCAGACTCAACCATCAGTACTGCAGATTCGGTACCTGCAACCACCAGATCAAGTTTAGACGCGTCCAACTCAGTGTTGCTTGGGTTCAGAACCAACTGACCATCGATATGACCTACGCGCGCGGCACCGATTGGGCCGTTGAACGGGATACCAGAAATAGCCAGAGCCGCAGAAGTACCGATCATGGTGACGATGTCTGGCTGAACGTCAGGGTTTACTGACATTACAGTCGCGATAACCTGAACTTCGTTTTTGAACGCGTCTGGGAATAGCGGACGGATTGGACGGTCAATCAGACGAGCTGTCAATGTTTCGCCTTCAGAAGGACGACCTTCACGCTTGAAGAAACCGCCTGGGATTTTACCTGCCGCGTAAGTACGCTCTTGGTAGTTTACAGTCAGTGGGAAGAAGTCTTGACCTTCCACTGCTTCTTTTTTACCAACAACAGAAACGAAAACTGCGGTGTCATCCATAGTGACCATAACCGCAGCTGTAGCTTGACGTGCAATCACGCCCGTTTCCAGAGTCACCGTGTGGTTGCCGTACTGGAACGTTTTAACAACTGGTTTTTCGAACATTATTATTCCTTGCTCTAAGCTGTGCTTAGATTGAATGTGTTTAGGCTCAGAGCATTACGAATCGCGACTAGTAAAAGCCGTCTAGCGGGCTCGAGGCAGCTTTTAATAGTCGCGACCTTTTGGTCGACGAGGTTGACTGTAATGCCTGAGTATGTAAGAGAAAATCCAACGTTTGGATTTTGCCGTGCGTAGTATAACGGGATAAATGCGGTTTGGCTAAATTTAGCCAACAAAAAAGGGGCTGACGCCCCTTTTTCGTACAAACTGTGCTATGCAGCCACTGATTAGCGACGTAGGCCTAGACGTTTGATTAGGTCTTGGTAACGTCCTAGATCTTTACCTTTCAGGTAATCTAGTAGTTTACGACGACGAGAAACCATGCGTAGCAGACCACGACGGCTGTGGTGATCGCCTTTGTGCGCTTTGAAGTGACCTTGTAGGTGGTTAATAGAAGCAGTCAGTAGTGCTACTTGTACTTCTGGTGAACCAGTGTCGCCTTCGCCTTGTGCGTATTCTGCAACGATTGCTGCTTTAGTTTCTGCATTCAGAGACATAATTCTCTCCTAAAGAGTTAAGTTTATATTTGTGTCAGCCAATCTCTGATTCAGCCGACACGAGGAGCGCGAATTATAGGGGAATCGATATCGCTTAGCAACCGGTTTTCCACCCACCCGACAGATTGCGTATTGGCAGTGATCCGATTCATGGTACACTTTGTTTCAATCCTGTTTTTTCAATTTCATATCAAGAGAACCAGCATGAAAATCGGCATCATCGGCGCGATGGAACAAGAAGTCGCGATTCTAAAAGACGCAATCAGTAACCGCCAGGAAATGAGCAAAGCGGGCTGCACCTTTTATTCTGGCCAGTTGAACGGCGTCGAAGTGGTCGTACTGCAGTCGGGCATCGGCAAAGTCGCGGCCGCCGTCGGTACCACCATTTTATTGGACCAGTTCCAACCGGATGTCGTGATCAATACAGGTTCCGCCGGCGGATTCGACTCAAGCCTGAATCTGGGTGATGTGGTCATTTCAAGCGAAGTGCGTCACCACGATGCCGACGTGACCGCTTTTGGCTATGAAATGGGTCAAATGGCAGGCCAGCCTGCGGCTTTCCAGGCCGATGCTCAATTGATGAACATCGCGGAACGTGCGCTGGAGCAAATGGAAGACAAACACGCGGTACGCGGTCTGATTTGTACGGGCGATGCTTTCGTTTGCACCGCGCAGCGCCAGGCTTTCATTCGCCAACATTTTCCGACAGTGATCGCCGTTGAAATGGAAGCGTCAGCCATTGCTCAGACCTGTCACCAGTTTGGCGTCCCGTTTGTGGTTGTGCGTGCCATTTCTGACGTGGCAGACAAAGAGTCGCCAATGAGTTTTGAAGAGTTCTTGCCGCTGGCGGCGAAAAGCTCCTCAGCCATGGTGATCAAGATGGTGGAGCTGCTGAAGTAATTCACCATCTAAATCATGGAAGATTTATTCAACTCGCTATATAGCAACGGCGCGCTCCTGGTGATGTGGGGCGCATTGTTGTGTCATTATCTACTGCCAATCCCCCGCGATGCCCATCCGGCTAACTTGTGGCGCCGTTTTGCTCACTTGCTGGCCGACAAAGTCAATACACCGCACAGCCACACACAAAGCGTGATCTCGGGCTCACTCGCTCTGCTACTCATGTTGCTGCCAACCTGGCTGGTACTGTGGGCATTAAAACCGTTAGTCTGGCAACCTCAGTTGTATGAGTTGGCGCTGCTGATACTGGCATTGGACTGGCGCAGCTATGACAAACTCACCCACGAACTGTTACCTGCCCTGGCCAAAGACGAAAAAGCCCAGGCACGCTCCACTTTACAACCGTTCCTCAACCGCGAAACCCGTACCTTGTCCGCCCTTGGGTTGGGTAAAGCTGGGGCTGAAACTCTGATCCTCGGCTATGGCCGCAATGTGGTCGGTGTGCTGTTCTGGTACGCACTCGGCGGCGGAGCGGGTGCTCTGCTGTACCGCCTGGCGGTAGAACTGGCACGCGCCTGGTCTCCGTCCCGCGCAACCTTTTCGCCGTTTGGCTTACCGGCGATTCGCCTGGTGGCCGTGCTCGATTTTGTCCCATTGCGCCTGCTGGCACTGCTCGTCGTGCCTGGACAACGCGGTCTGTCGACCTTCCAAACCATGCGCGCTCAAAGTGTCAGTTGGCCGCTACCCGGACCGGGCTGGCTGTTGACATCACTCGGTTCAAAGCTGGAGCTGGCGCTTGGCGGACCGGCCATCTACGATGGACGTAAAGCGGTACGGGCCAAAATTGGTGGCCGAATCGCGCCCGCGGCCATTCACCTCGCCCAATTGCAGAAATTTATTGCCTGGCGCATTCTGATCTGGATCGTGACCGAAAGTGTGATCCTGGCCATTATCTATCAGGGATTCTAAATGCACAAACTGCTGGCGCTGAGCGCCCTTTTACTGTTGTCGACTTCGCTGGCGGCCAAACCAGCACAGCGTGTGATCGCACTCGCTCCACACGCAACGGAGCTGGCCTGCGCAGCCGGATTGTGTGACCAACTGATCGCCGTCAGTGCGCACAGCGATTACCCAGCGCAGGTCGCCAGACTCGAACATGTCTCCAATTACCAGGGGATAAAAATCGAGCGTATCATCGCGCTCAAACCCGATTTGATCATCGCCTGGCCTGCCGGCAACCCACAGCGCGAACTCGACAAGCTCAAGCAATTTGGTTTACGCATCTATTATTCACAGACCCATACACTGGAAGACATCGCCCGCAACATTGAGCAGCTGAGCGAGTTCAGCGCAGACCCTCAAGTGGGTAAAGCCGCCGCCACTCACTTTCGCCAGCAGCTTGCGGAATTAAAACAGCGTTATCAGACGGCAACGCCTGTACGTTACTTCTATCAGTTGAGTGAAAAGCCAATCATCACATTGGCTCAGGGCAGCTGGCCAAGCGAAGTGTTTCGCTTCTGTGGCGGAGAGAACGTCTTTGAACGCAGCGCAACCCCCTACCCTCAGGTCGGGCTGGAACAGGTGATCGTCGCCAAGCCCGAGGTCATTTTTACCTCTGAGCACGCGATTGAAAACGGGAACATGTGGCAAGAGTGGGCGGCGCAGTTGCCCGCAGTCCAGAATCAACACATCTGGGCACTGAACGCCGACTGGCTCAACCGCCCCACACCACGAACCCTCAATGCGATCCGACAAGTGTGTGATCGATTCGACTCTGTCAGACAAAAGCGCTAACGGGAGTCAGGCGGAATGCGTAGAATGCCAGCCCTATTTTCTGTTCCTTCTATCAATAGCAATGGTGAGTAACATGGATTCCATGCTGCTTTATTTCACCGATCTGTTCGGTACCGCGGTATTCGCAATTTCTGGTGTTCTGCTTGCCGGGCGGCTGAAAATGGATCCGTTTGGCGTGGCGGTGTTGGGCAGTGTGACCGCCATTGGCGGTGGCACCATCCGCGACATGGCGCTCGGAGCGACGCCAGTCTTTTGGATCAAAGACACCAACTATTTGTGGGTGATTCTGATCACCTGCTTACTGACCATGTTGATCGTCCGCCGTCCTAAACGGCTGCCCTGGTGGATTTTACCCGTGTGCGATGCCATTGGTCTGGCGGTGTTTGTGGGTATCGGGGTCGAAAAAACCATGGCCTATCAGGATTCGGCTCTGGTTGGCATCATCATGGGCGTGATCACGGGCTGTGGTGGGGGCATTATCCGTGATGTACTGGCACGCGAAGTGCCAATGGTGCTGCGCAGTGAGGTGTATGCGACAGCCTGTATTATCGGGGGCATTTTCCACACTACCGCGCTGGCGATGGGCTATGACAGCAACACCGCCTTCATGTCCGGTGTGCTGTCAACTCTGCTGATTCGACTTGGCGCCATCCGTTGGCACTTGTCACTGCCAACCTTTGCCCTCAATCGCTGACGCCTTCAAGGCAATAAAAAAGGTCGCCTGAGCGACCTTTTTATTGCCTTGAACGTGGATCAGTTCTGCACGCGACGTAAGACCGCTTTTAGCGCGTCAAAGTCGTTATCAAGATCTTCAGACAGCAGCGCCATGGCCGCGTGCTTAGCAAGCGGTGCGGGCAACTCCATGTCGGACGCGAGGATCTCATCGACCACTTCTTTGAATTTGGCGGGGTGCGCGGTACACAGGAACAGACCCGTTTCACCCGCTTGCAGTTGCTCGTCCAACACACGGTAGGCAATCGCACCGTGTGGCTCACATAAGTAGCCTTGCTCAAACAGCGTTTTCACCGACTCTGCACTCTGTGCATCAGATACTGCGCCTTTACCCAGCGTTTCCAGGCCCCACTCTTTCACCCGACACAACTCTTCAATACGCGGCCAGTTGTTTGGCTGGCTGACGTCCATCGCATTCGAGGTCGTCGCCACGGTCGGCTTCGGATCCCACTGACCGGTTTGCAGATAACGTGGCACGGTATCGTTCGCATTGGTCGCTGCAATGAAACGTTTGATCGGCAAACCCAGCGCTTTGGCTAGCAAACCGGCCGTCAGGTTACCAAAGTTACCGCTAGGTACCGACACCACCAGATTCTCACGTTCAGCTTTGCTCATCTGCGCCACCGCTTCAAAATAGTAACAAATCTGTGCCATCAAACGGCTGATGTTGATCGAGTTAGCGGAGTTCAGACCGATTTCTTCGCGCAGCTCTGCATCGTCAAACGCTTGCTTCACCAGGGCCTGGCAAGCATCGAAATCGCCGTCAATCGCGACGGTGTGGATGTTTTTCCCTAGCGTACAGAACAGTTTCTCCTGCAGCGGGCTGATTTTACCTTTCGGATACAGAATCACCACATTGATGTCTTCCATACCGTAAAATGCGTGCGCCACCGCAGCACCGGTGTCACCTGACGTCGCCGTCAGGATGGTGATCTTACCCCCATTGGACACCGCCGCCAGTGACTGCGCCATGAAGCGGCCGCCGAAGTCTTTAAACGCCAGTGTCGGACCGTGGAACAGCTCTAATGCGTACACACCGTCTTTGACCGCTTTGATCGGCGCCGGAAACTGAAATGCTGCGTCGACCATGGCATTGACCTGTTCTTCACTCAGCTCATCACCGATCAACGCCGACAGAATCTTGGTGCTGCGAGTGACAAAATCGTCCGCCAGCAGCGCATCAATATCGTCAAACTGAGGCAGTTGTGACGGGAAAAATAGCCCTTGATTACGGCCTAATCCTTGGCGAACGGCTTGGCCAAAGGAGACTTGTTCATCATTTTCTTTTATGTTGTAAAGCTTCATAGCTCACTTCCTGTTACTTTTGAGCCCTGCTTGTCGAGACGACAAATGTGGACGAATCCTTCTTCATTCTGTACGTAATGCTGTTCCAGCCAGCGGGCAACCCGTTCGGCGACGTCTTTCTCTTTGCAGATACTGAACAGGGTCGGACCACTGCCGGAAATACCAGTCGCCAGCGCACCAGCGGATGCCGCATATTGGCGCGCGTTGGCAAAGCCTGGCAGCAGTTTCTCACGATACGGTTCCGCGATCACGTCTTTGATCATCTTCGCGGCGAGCTCAGGCTGACCGGAATGGCAGGCATGAATGAACCCCGCCAGATGACGGCCGTGAGCGATGATATCCTGACGACGGTACTGAGACGGCAAGATCTCACGTGCCTCCGCGGTGGAAACCTTGATCCCCGGATAAGCCATCACCCAGTACCAGTCATCGAAACAGGGCACTGACTGACTGATGATCCCCAGCTCTTCCAACATCAGTTGCACACCACCCAGATAGCAAGGTGCGACGTTGTCGTAATGTACCCCGCCGGAAATCTGCCCTTCCATTTCGCCCATCAGCGCCAGCAGCTCGGTCTCATTGAGCGGCTCAGCGTGAAAGCGGTTTAGCGCATCCAGCGCCGCAACAATCGAGCAGGCACTCGACCCCAGCCCTGAACCGATTGGCATGTTCTTTTCCAGCGTCATGGCGACCGGTTTCAGGCTGACGCCTTTTTTATCCAGCTCACGAGCAAAGACTCGCCAGCAATCGTACACAATATTGTCTTTGGGGTTGTCCGGCAATTTCGCTACAAAGCGACCTGCGGTTTGCAGGCTGAATGCCTCTGAGCCTGCGCTGACAGCAACCCGGTCCCCGAGCAAGGTGCCATCTATCGGGGACACCGCGGCCCCCAACACATCAAATCCTACGCTGACGTTGCCGATTGAAGCCGGTGCGTAAACGACAACATCCATCTCACTACTCATTCCGTTAAACCCCTAATTTCCATCCCAACGTCCGCATTACGTCCGCAAATACCCCAGCCGCAGTGACCTCTGTACCGGCACCGTAACCTCGCAACACCAAAGGAATAGGGTTGTAGTAACGGCTGTAGAAGGCCAGCGCATTTTCACCATCTTTAATTTTGAACATAGGATCGTTATCATCGACCGCCGCCATACTGACGCGACACTGGCCGTTGCTGATTTCACCGACGTAACGCAATACTTTGCCATCAACTTTGGCTTTGGCCGACAAGTCACTGAAGTACGCATCCGCGTCGGGCAGACGAGCCATGAACTCGTCCACTGAACCGGAATCATCAAAACCCGGTGGCAGCGCCTGATCGACGATCACGTCTTCCAGCTCCAGAGCCATGCCCGCTTCACGTGCCAGGATCAGCAGTTTACGCGCGACATCCATACCCGACAAATCATCGCGGGGATCCGGCTCAGTAAAACCGTTGTCTTTGGCAATTTGCGTCGCCTGACTAAGCGTCATACCTTCATCCAGCTTACCAAAAATGTACGACAATGAGCCCGACAAAATGCCGCTAAAGCGTTCCAGTTCATCGCCGGCAGAAATCAGGTTTTGCAGGTTCTCAATCACAGGTAGCCCTGCTCCTACTGTCGTCTCATACATCAGCTTACGACGCGAGCTGCGTGCCACATCGCGTAACTGATGGTAGTAAGCCATGCTGGCGGTGTTGGCTTTTTTGTTGGGCGTCACCACGTGGAAACCGGCAGCAAGGAAATCTGTGTACTGGTTTGCAATCGCTTCACTTGACGTGCAGTCGACCAACACCGGGTTGATGATGTGATTACGCTGCACCAACGCAATCAGACGCGCCAGGCTGAACTCTTCTGTCGCGCTGTTCATCCGATCGCGCCAGTGCTCCAGCGGCAGCCCTTCGCTGTCGAGTAACAGCCCTTTGCTGTTGGCCAGACCACACACGCGAATGACGATGCCTTTCTCCTGCAGCTTGGCTTGTTGTCGCTCGATCTGATCCACCAGCTCGCCGCCCACGCCGCCAACGCCGACCACAAACACATCAAGGAAGTGTTTGGAGTTGAACAGGTTCTCGTGACACGCTTTGACCGCTTCCGAGATCTTATCTTCCGGGATCACGGCAGAAATGGCACGTTCCGACGATCCCTGGGCAATCGCTACGATGTTGACGTTGACTTCCGCCAGAGATGAGAAGAAACGAGAGGCAACGCCGCGAGACGTGCGCATTCCATCCCCGACCAGCGTGACAATGGATACGTTATCGATAAAGTCGACCGGCTCTAACAGGCCGTCTTTCAGCTCCAGCTCAAAAGCGTCGCTGAGCGCGCGCTGCGCCAGTTGCTTATCCTGCGCTTCAATACAAAAGCTGATGCTGTATTCAGACGAAGATTGGGTGATCAGCACAATCGACACACCGGCAGAGGACATGGCGCCAAACACACGACTGGCCATGCCGACCATGCCTTTCATGCCCGGACCAGAAACGTTGACCATGGTCAGGTCGTTCAAGGTGGTGATGCCTTTGATTGCCAGATTGTCTTCCCCGGTATCCTGGCCGATCAGCGTGCCGGCGCCCTGTGGGTTGAAACTGTTTTTGATCAGACAGGGAATATGGAACTGAGCAATCGGGGCAATGGTTTTCGGGTGCAGTACCGACGCGCCAAAGTAGGACAATTCCATCGCTTCCTGATAGCTGAGCGATTTCAGTAAGCGCGCGTCATCCACCAAACGGGGATCACAATTATAGACGCCATCTACGTCAGTCCAGATTTCGCAGCAGTCCGCACGCAGACACGCGGCCAATACCGCCGCCGAGTAATCCGACCCGTTGCGGCCCAGCGTCACCAGCTCACCTTTTTCATTTCCCGCGGTAAAACCCGGCATGATGTTAACGTGGCCTTGCGGCAAAGGCTGCTGACGGAAATTGTGAGTGGAGAGGTCGACATCCACCATGGCTTCCAGATGATCGCCACGCGCCAGCAGGTAGTGAACCGGGTCAATCAGGCTGGCTGGCTGACCTTTGGCTTCCAGTACCGCCTTCATCAGTTGAATGGAGACGCGTTCGCCTTTACTGATAATGCGCGCATTGACATTGTCCGGGCACATGCCCAGTAAACTGATGCCATGAACAAACTGGCGCAGCTGAGACAGTGAGGTTTTGACCTGATGATCAAATGCGTGGCCGTCCAACGCAGGCAGCACCTGCTTGATGTCCTGGAACAAATCGCGGAACGAATCTTCCAGCTCGGCAATCTGCAGATCCGCTTCACCGTTGCGCAACGCGCCCTCGATGACCGCGACCAGCTTGTTGGTGGTTTTTCCTGGCGCCGACAAAACGACGGCCACTTCTTCCTGTTGTGCATTGTTTGCGATGATGTCTGCAGCACGCAGAAAACGGTCAGCATCGGCTAATGATGAACCGCCAAACTTTAATACTCGCATCCCTTCCTCTCCAAATATTGAAAAATCGGTATAAAAAAAGGCCTGTATCTGGTGGGATACAGGCCTTTTTTTGAATTTCTTTCGCTCAGCAGCCTGCCCCAACATCGGTGGTGTCGGTAATAATAATGGTGGTGGTCATTACGGTATGGCTGTTGAGAATCATGGTTGAACGTCGTTATACATTGTTTATGTGTTTGCGTGTTTTTAGTCTTACCGCATTTAAACACCCTGAGTCAACTATAAGTTGCAATCTTTTCAGCCAAACCGAGCTTTTCCATTCTTTGCACTTGATCCAAATGTTATGCATTGGCGCTCGAATAATCACCAGCCAACGCATATAGTAATAACTATTCGCTATATGATTCTGAGTAGACGTTGAAGTAATTTATGCTTTAATTAGCTTTACGCAGTGGAACTAACAAATGAAAAGCAGGGAGAGCTTTATGAACAAGTGCATCATGATCATGCTGTTGTTTTTTAGTTCTTTCGTTGCAGCGACAGAGTTACCGCCACTTCCGTCGCAACTCAATCAATCCCCGCACCGCCTGTTTATTTCGACAGAAAAAGATCCGTCCGGTTTCGACAGCTGGACAATTGATAGCGGTTATTCCTATAACCTGTTTGATAAGATCGATCTGTACGTTGGTGCCCGCATCGATAACTCCAACGACATCAGTCAAAGCGGTTTTATGAGTGGGGTCAGTTATCAGTTTAACGATCGGGTATCGGTGAAAAGCACCCTGCATTCCCATAAGTTCAAGGAAGAAACCAACAGTCAGGTGATCGATACTCAGTTGTCCGCGGAAGTCTCCAGCCGAGTCAGGCTGACAGAAAACCTCGATTTGCACGCCACCGTTGATTATCAACAGTGGCAGCAAGGGGTCGAAGTCGGATTGGGTTTTCGCTTCTAATCACCAGATCAGACATCAAGTTTATCTTTCGACGTTAAAACTCCGTTCCAGTCGGCATAGATGTAATCCCCAGGCTGAATCATCTGATTTTGGATGGTTAACGTGACATTGATATCACCTGCACCACGTTTTTCCGTTTTGAACGGGTTGGCGCCTAACGCTTTCACGCCCAGTTCCATTTCCGCCAGCATCCCCACATCGCGCACCGCGCCATACACGATCACGCCTTCCCAGCCATTTTCGATCGCTTTGATGGCCAGTTGGTCACCCAAAAGTGCATGTTGGCAGGAGCCATGTCCGTCCACCACCAACACTTTGCCGTGCCCGTCCTGCTCAAGCATTTCTCGTACTTTCGAGTTATCGTGGTAGCAGCGAACCGTGGCAATTTCACCCCAAAAGGCGTGTCGACGCCCGTAATTTTGTAACGGTAGATGAATCAGTGTTACCTGTGATTCATATTTATCGCAGATATCGGGGGTTATGTCTTTCATTGTTTCCTCCATGACATTCTCGTATTCCTTGTACGGTTTTCACTCACAACAACGGCTTGTCAGTGCTCCTAAATGTTCCTTTTGCGTCCCCTGGCACGAGAACAACAGCAGCTCACCATCACGCACATAATAGATGGCATTCTGGGCAAATTCTCTTCCCAGAGAGAGCGCCTTGACCAGCGGCAGTGCTGCGGCGAAACTCTCCTCCGCCCAGCAAAACTGTGCGTCTCCGACCAACACCGACACCGACACCGACACGTATGAATAATGCCGAAGTCGGCGCTCTAACGCATTATTTTTTATACGGTTATATTCGTTTGACATCAGTTGGCTGCGCGGGTTCCATGCGGTAATGATCGCAAACTCCCGACACGTCAACTCTCGAGAAAAACGGAAAAAAGGCTCGCGATACGCTTGCCACATTTTGGTATCAATCTTCATATCTGTAGTAATTTTACATTCAAGTATTACTATTAATATTTGTTACATGTGAACTCTTGATATAAATCAACAAAGTGAATGGAATTAACATTCTGTCATTGTTAGCATGCTGTTAACATTATAGAATCCGCCTCAGAACAGTAGGATTACAACAAGGTTGGAGACCTTTTTTCAGGACGTGACACCACGGATGGCGGGCAACTGAAGGCTGTATTTTTTTAGAAGACTTTGGTTTATTATCGAAAGCAATTTACCTGTATGTCACTTTTTGCCTAGAATTTATTCTATTAGTACAATTTTTTCACAAATTTAGGTACCGCCAATGCAAACCCCGCAAATTCTTATCGTAGAAGATGAGCAAGTAACTCGTAACACTCTTAAGAGTATTTTTGAAGCAGAGGGATACGCTGTTTTTGAGGCCAGTGACGGTGAAGAGATGCACCAGGTGCTGTCTGATAATCAGGTGAACCTGGTGATCATGGACATCAACCTGCCTGGTAAAAATGGCCTGTTGTTGGCACGCGAACTGCGTGAACAAGCGAACATCGCCCTGATGTTCCTGACTGGCCGTGATAACGAAGTGGATAAAATCCTGGGCCTTGAAATTGGTGCCGACGATTACATTACCAAACCGTTCAATCCACGCGAGCTGACCATTCGTGCACGCAACCTGTTGAGCCGCTCGATGAGCGCCAATGCCACGCACGAAGAAAAGCGCAGTGTCGACAAATACAAGTTCAACGGTTGGGTACTGGATATCAACAGCCGCTCACTGGTTAGCCCAGATGGCGATGGCTACAAGCTGCCACGTTCTGAGTTCCGTGCTCTGCTGCACTTCTGCGAAAACCCGGGCAAAATTCAAACCCGTGCGGACCTGCTGAAGAAAATGACCGGACGTGAACTTAAGCCGCACGACCGGACCGTCGATGTGACCATCCGTCGTATCCGTAAACACTTTGAGTCGGTCTCTGGTACACCAGAAATTATTGCCACCATTCACGGTGAAGGCTACCGCTTCTGCGGCGACCTGGAAGAGTAATTCCCTTCCCTAACAACGACAAAGGCTTGCCAAATGGCAAGCCTTTTTGCTTCTTGGCGCATCAATACACCACATCAATTTTCACGTTTTTCTCGATCAGCCACTGCGTCTTTGCTCCTTCCGATAAACGCAATGCCACATCGACGCGCGCACGGTCATTGACGCCGACAGGCTCAGCAAACACCACTTCCCAACGGTTTTCACTTTGAGTCCGGACTTCCAGTTGCTTGGCATCGATCTGCCAGGTGTTGTCTCCTTGCTTGATGATCAGAACTTCGGCATCCAGATCCGCCGGCATAGACTGATCTGAGCTGAGGTACAACGCCCCGTGCAGCACCTGGTCAGTTTCTTCTTCCACTGTCGGCATTTTGTTCAGCCACAATGTGCTTTTGAGTGACACTGCAATATTGGCAATGGTCGCCACATTCGATTGCTCCCACGCTACTGGATGAGCGCTGCATCCCCACAACAACACGCTCGTCAGACAAGCCACGGCTAACTTTTTCATTTTTCTCCCCTCTGCTCTAACCAACTTCTTAGTATCTGGATATCGTTCAGATACTCATTTTTTATCTCTTCAACCCAGTCATCGATGTTTTCCCACCACGCAGGCATGTCTGGCGACTGCGCTTTCTGCGCGATACTCTGAATGTGTTTCAAACCGATAGAACCCGCTGCACCTTTAATTTTATGCGCTTCCGACACGATTCCGTCTTGATGCTTGGCCGTCATATTGGAGTCGAGTACTTCAATATACTCCGGCATCATGTTTTCAAACATATCGATGCTGTCGAGTACCGGTTGCGACCCAACAATATCAACATACGACTCCAACATATCCAGATCGAGTACCCGGCAGCACAAATCACTGCTCTCAGTCGTCTCCACTGTAACTTCAGGCGCCGATACCACCAATGCCGGCTCGTCTGAAGTGAATTTCGCGATCACTTCCTGAACAGCGGTTACCGACAACGGTTTACTGATGGCATCGTCCATGCCTTTTTGCAGGTACTCGGCTTTGTTTTTGAGTACATTCGCCGTCAAGGCCACCAGCGGCGGCAGATCTTTGTAAGTGTTACGGAAAAACGCTGCTACATCGAATCCGGTCATATCTGGTAACTGAATATCGAGGAACACCAGATCATAGAGTTCAGGATCAAACATCTCGATCGCTTCTTCCCCGGTCATCGCCACCGATACTTCGTGCCCCATACTCTCCAGTAACGAGCGCGCCACAGTAATGTTCAGTTCAATGTCTTCCACCATGAAGATGTTCAGCTCTTTGCGTTCGCTCTGCGCGCTTTGCTCCGGCAGCGAAATGTCCGCCAACGGTACACGGATCGTCACCGTAAATGTGCTACCAAAGCCTTCTTCACTGCTGACGTTGATGTCACCATCCATCATGTTAATCAGCTGTTTAGACACCGCCAGGCCAATCCCCGTCCCGACTGCGTGCAGATTGTCCTTGCCAGATTTCACCTGATAATACATGGCAAAAATCTTATCCAGCTCAGCTTCCGGAATGCCAATCCCGCTGTCTTCGACTTCCATGGTGATGTTGGCGTGCCCATTGTCTACGTCAGCACTGACCGTCATCACCACCCCGCCTTCTTTGGTGAACTTCATCGCGTTGCTGATCAAATTCCACAACACCTGGCGCAGACGGGTGGCGTCCACTTCGATCGCCGCCGGCAGTTCGCTGAGGCGTTCGAGATCAAACCTCAGCCCTTTTTGCTCAGCCATCAACGCCGAAATACTCTCCATTTCCACAACAAACTCTTCAAAGTTCAGCGGCGCCGGGTAGAGCTCCAATTTACGCCGATCGAACTTATCCATATCAATGATATCGTTGAAAATATTACCCAAGGTGATCGCACTGACGTTGATCGTCTGCATGTGGTTGCGCTGCTCCGGCGTGAGTGGCGTATCGAGCAGCATCCGGCTCAAGCCGACAATTCCGTTGAGCGGCGTGCGCAACTCATGACTGATGGTGGAGATAAAAGTGGTTTTATCCCGGCTGGCTTTTTCGAGTGACTCTTCATGACGCTTGCGCTCGGTGATATCACGTCCAAAACCCACCAGGCCAAGATGGCGGCCATCTTTGCTGTAAAACGGCACTTTTCGGATTTCAAAGTAGTTACGCCGGCCATCCGGATACTCGAGCCACTGCTCGTAAGTAATCGCACGGTTGTTGGCGAACACCTGCTGGTCGGTATCCACTATCGGCTGTGCCACCTCTTTGCGGTAGACATCCCAGGGCGTCAAACCAACCAGCTCACTTTCCCGCTTGCCGGTCAGCTCTTCCATCGCACGGTTGCAACCTGAGAAAATGCCTTCAGCATTACGGTAGTAAATCAAATCGGGGGAAGCATCGATGAAGGAACGCAGTAACGCGGTACGTTCTGCCAGCTCTAACTGAGTGCGCTCCCGCTGATAGACCTCATTTTCCAGATCTTTCATCGCTTCTTCACGCGCTTCTTCGGCTTTAATACGCTCTTCGATCTCCAGGTTCAACTTCGCAATGTTCTGCTGCAGCTTGTGGTTCAACTCCTGGTCACGTGAGCGCATGTCTTTTAACTTAGAGACCAGTTTAGACAGGCGCTGACGGGATTCTTCCAGTTGATCCACCACCACAGAAAGAAAGTACACCGCCCAGGGCGTGATCAACAGGCCGAAAAACACCGAGCGAACAATATCAATGTCGTCCACCCGGCCATTAAGGACCAAGGTGATCCCAACCTGCACCACCACCGCCAGTGCCACCAGCGCCAGTGCGAGTAATATAGAAAATCGGAGAATGCCCAGCTTGACCAAAAGATCAACATAATACTGAGCCAGATTCTTGATGGGTTTCATGCAATGCTCCATGCCACTTGACCGCCGGGGCGCCACTCAGAGAAAAGGCGAATTTGTCAGCGCGTTCCGGATAGAGTTAGTCTACTGATTTTGCTGACGTCAGGTAAGGGAAACCTGAAGGCTCAGCGCTTCAATGTTGAGATGTGTGATAAACGCAGGTTTGATTGCGTCCCTGCGCTTTGGCCTGATAGAGCGCACTGTCAGCCATGGCGATCAGATCCTCCGGGCGATCCTGCGGCGTCGGCAGGTACGATACCAGTCCGATACTGACGGTGACCTTTCCGGAGGTGGGGGAATCACTGTGCTCAATCGCCAACGCGGCAATTTCCGCATGGATCTTCTGGGCCACTTTCAGCGCGCCCTCTTGGGTGGTGTTGGGCAGTAAGAATCCAAACTCTTCCCCGCCGTATCGCGCAACGCAATCACTGCTGCGTGACAACACCCGGGCAAAGGCGCCAGCCACTTCCACCAAGGCATCGTCTCCTTGCTGATGTCCATAATGATCGTTGTAGCCTTTAAAGTCATCAATGTCGCACAGCATCACGGTCAGAGGCTGCTTTTCACGCACGTGCAGGTGCCATAAAGTGTTGAGCTGTTCATCGAATTTGCGCCGGTTGGCGATTTGGGTCAGGCTATCGACAAAGCTTAGTCGTGCCAGCTCCTGATTGGCCTCCGCCAGTTTCTGCTCAGCCAGATAGCGCTCTGAGACATCACGCGCCATGATCAGCACGCCATTAGTGCCCGACATCGGATCCTTGTACGGTGACTTCACCACGTCGTACCACGTGTAACCACCATCGGTACGCGCGACTCGGTCCAGCATCCGCAAGGATTTACCCTCTTCCATGACCTGACGATCCGATTCTTTAAATCGGCCATGAATGCCCTCCGGGACTACTTCATCCAACCTTTTCCCTAGCAGTTCATCCACCGACGACAATCCGAGTGCCTGAACAAACGGCTGGTTGCAGGCCTGATAGACCATATTTTCATTGAAGATACCGATGGCGTCCGGGCTCGATTCGAGAATGTTCTGCAAAATGGTGTCACGCTGAGCCAGCGCCACTTCGGTGTCCCGGCGCTTCTCCATCTCATCACGCAGGTTCTTTTGCATGTTGTGCCAGTCGGTCACATCATGACTGATGCCCAATACGCCAATCCGTTCGCCACGCGGCGACAACAGCAAGCTGAGGTGGGTTTCAAGCAGACAACTGCGCCCATCGGGAGTTACGGTCCAACGACGAACACTGGAACGACCTTTAATCGCTCCGTCAGAGGTGATGCCCCCCTCGCTTTCACGACCTTTCCAGAAACGTTCAAATGCCCGGTTGGCCGAAATCAGCTTACCCTGATTGTCTTTGACGAAGATCAGTTCCGACAGAGAATTCATCGCGCTGTTGGCGATCGACAAGGATTGCATTTCCTGCTGGCGATCCTTGTCGGTTTGACAATGAGGCGTCGCGTAGATCAACCACACGAATTTGCCACGGTAGAGCGTTTTGCTGCCACACAACGACACTTTCACTTTAGAATGGGATGATGTCGGCCAGAGCTCGCTATGGTCGCTGAAACGCCGAGAGCTGAATTGATTGAGCATCGACAGCAGATAGTGTTGTGAGACATCCGCAGGCAGGAAATAATGGTTGCCGACCAAGCGGATTCCCAACAGTTGCATGGCTGGTCGGTTGGACAACAATAACCGCCCGCTACTGGCGTCAATCAGCAACAATGCTGCAGGAGAATCCTGCAGTAAAGACTCAAGATGCTTTTGCGCCCGAGTGTAGATGTATGTCAGGATCAAAACACTCGCCAACAGCACGGCCAACCATGCGCCATGCTGTGAGATGAGATTCCAAAACCCGCTAAAGAGCTGTTCCATCTACCCTCGAATTAATCCTTTGGTTTACTAAAGATTAGAAAGATATCAGGTTCTTGTCTGTGGATCTGCACCAATTGATGGTTTTGTGTATATAAACGGCTGACCAAGCAATGATCCTTGTGCGCCGTCACGATCCAGCCGACGGCCAATTTCCGTCATCGCCAGCCAGCGATTCTCACACCACAACGGCGCCAGTAATGTCGGCCGCCGCGCCGCCGAGCTAACCCGGTGGAACACCACTTGAGGTGGTGTCATGCGTATCATGTCACAAGCAATATCAACATACGTTTCCAGGCTCAGGACAGGTAACCGCCCCGCTCGCCAGGCTTTCGCCATGGTGCTGCCCTCAACAATATGTAACCCGTGCAACTTAATCCCATCCGTACCAACGGCCAACACCTGACGCAGCGTGGCCAGATTGTCCGTTTTGTTCTCTTTTGGCAGCCCAACGATCAAATGAGTACAGACTTTGATCCCCAATGCACGCGCACGCTGGGCAATATCTGCGTAGCAGGCAAAATCATGCCCACGATTGATGCATTTGAGCGTGGCGTCGTTGGCGGTCTGCAACCCCAACTCCAGCCAGACTTCCCGCCCCTGAGAAACATATTCCGACAACAACGTCAGTACCACCTCCGGCACGCAGTCCGGCCGGGTCCCGACGCACAAGCCCACAATATCCGCTGCCTGTAACGCCTGTTCATACATCTTGCGCAGTGTCTGCACTTCCGCATAAGTGCTGGTGTAAGCCTGAAAATACGCCAGGTACTTTTTAGCTCGATTGACTTCACCCGCCCGCTCGGTTAACTGATCACCGATGCTTTTTTGCTGTGCCTGTTCATCAGCGAATGAGGCCACATTGCAAAACGTACACCCGCCTCGTCCAATCGTGCCATCCCGATTTGGACAGTTAAACCCGCCGTGCAACGTCAATTTGTGTACTTTCTCGCCATAGCGTCGGGTCAAATCCTGGCCAATCGTATTGACCAGTTCATGTAGCTGCATCGATTACCTCAAAGAAAACTGCGCTCACGCAATTACGTAATTTAATTACACAAATGCAAAAGAAAACCACTCATCTTAGAGTGTTTAAAACAAGCACACCCTGGTAGAAATCAATAAACATGCACTTTCCAAAGCCAAATTTGATTATTGTTGCGCATTTGTTAATTTAAAAATTCATTACGGCGTATGAAAAACCATCAAACAGGCTTCAGTTTTGATTGCCAAGGCCCGTCACAAAATTGTAGGATAATTACGTTTTGTGCTTTTTTTTGTATTTTTAATTACACAATCAAACGCAGAAAATCGGTGTTATTCGTCCCCCTCCGATATAAATCACTGAAAAAGTGACACTCAAAATACGGATATCACCAAGGAATGTTTTTCTCGCAACATATCTTCAGCGAGAGACGGAATGGACTCGGAGTTGCCACCTTGGCGGACTCAGAATCAAAAAATAAAGGAACAGACGTACAGACTGAGTGAACGGCTCAGTATTGTCGCGTCTCCACTAAACTGGAAGGATGTATCTATGGTAGATAGAGAGCAGAAATCACAAGGCCTCTACACTCCAGAACTGGAGCATGACGCGTGTGGTATCGGTTTTGTCGCTCATCTGAAAAACCGCAAATCGCACGAAGTCGTCACTCAGGCACTGGATATGCTGGCACGGATGGAGCACCGCGGTGGTCAGGGCTGTGACCCTTGCAGCGGCGACGGTGCGGGCATTTTATTGCAGAAACCCCATGAATTCCTATTAGAAGAAGCCGTCAAGCTGGGCATCAAACTGCCTTCTTTCGAGCGGTATGGCGTGGGCGTCGTGCTGTTCCCGAAAGACGAATACCAACGCGAACAATGTCGCGACATTTTGGAACGCAATGCCAAACGACTGGATTTGGAAATCATCGGTTACCGGGTTCTGCCGACCGACAACACTATGATCGGCGCGGATCCGCTCAGTACCGAACCTCAGTTCGAGCATGTGTTTGTCACCGGCGGACCGGGCACTTCGCCACAAGAGCTGGAACGCAAATTATACGTCCTGCGTAACTACACCGTACGAGTCTGTCTGGAAAGCGTGTCGAACATTGGCGACGGATTCTACATCAATTCGATGTCGTACAAGACTCTGGTCTACAAAGGTCAGTTGACCACAGAGCAGGTCCCACAGTATTTCCTCGATCTGCAAAACCCGACCATGGTGACAGCGCTGGCATTGGTTCACTCTCGCTTCTCTACCAATACCTTCCCGAAATGGCGCCTGGCACAGCCTTTCCGTTACATTGCCCACAACGGTGAAATCAACACTGTGCGCGGTAATCTCAACTGGATGAAAGCGCGCGAGGCGATCCTCGAATCGGAGCTGTTCAGCCAGGCCGAGATCGACATGTTGCTGCCGATCTGTCAGGAAGGCAGCTCAGATTCATCCAACTTCGATATGGCACTGGAGCTCCTGGTACTGTCTGGTCGTAGCCTGCCACACGCTCTGATGATGTTGATCCCAGAAGCCTGGCAAGAAAACAAAACCATGGATCCTAAGCGTCGTGCGTTCTACCAGTACCACGCCAATATTATGGAACCGTGGGATGGCCCGGCTTCCGTCTGTTTCACCGACGGCGTTCAAGTGGGGGCCACCCTCGACCGTAACGGTCTGCGCCCGTCTCGCTACACCGTGACCAAAGATAACTTCCTGGTAATGGCATCTGAATCTGGCGTGGTGGACATTGCTCCTGAGAACGTGGAATTTCGTGGTCGCCTGCAGCCCGGACGTATCTTCGTTGCCGATTTAGAGCAAGGTCGCATCATTTCTGACGAAGAAGTGAAAGACACCATCGCCACCGCTCAGCCATACGAGCAGTGGGTAGCTGAGAACCTGCTGAACCTGCACAAGCTCCCCGATGCGAGCAACCAGTTCAGCCAACCGTCTCCGGAGCGGCTGCTTCACCGCCAACAAGCGTTTGGGGTCAGCAGCGAAGAAGTCAACGAACTGATTGTGCCGATGGCTCAAGACGGCAAAGAGCCGCTCTCTGCCATGGGCGCGGACTGGCCGCTGGCGGTGCTGTCGCATCAGTCTCAGCATCTGTCTAACTACTTTAAGCAGCTGTTTGCTCAGGTCACCAACCCGCCGATCGATCCAATCCGCGAGCGCATGGTGATGTCGCTCAACACTTACTTAGGGAAAGACCAAAACCTGCTGACGGAAACACCGCTTCACTGTCAGAAAGTTGAGCTGGAATCGCCGGTGCTGGCAAACTCTGAGCTGGAGAAACTGCGTGCAATCGACAACGAGCATCTGCAAGCCAAAACACTGGATATCGTCTTTCAGGCCAGCGAAGATCAAGGCAAACTTGAGCGGGCGCTCAAACGCATCTGCCAATACGCAGAAGACGCAGTAATTGATGGTTACTCCATCATCTTGCTGACCGACCGTGCCGTGAACTCAAACCACGCCGCAATCCCAGCCATGCTGGCGGTCGGTGCGGTGCATCACCACCTGATCCGCAAAGGCCTGCGTGCGAAGTGTGACATTGTGGTCGAAACCGGTGACGCCCGTGAAACGCACCACTTTGCTACTCTGATTGGTTACGGCGCCAATGCCGTGAACCCTTACTTGGTGATTGAAACCATCATAGATCTGCAACGCACGAAAAAGTTAGATCCAGACGCGAACCCACGCGATCTGTTCAATAACTATCGCAAAGCGATCAATGGCGGCCTGTTGAAGATCTTCTCGAAGATGGGCATCTCTACCCTGCAGTCGTACCACGGCGCGCAAATCTTCGAAGCCTTGGGCATCCACAAATCGGTGGTCGACAAATACTTCACAGGCACAGTTTCTCGTATCCAGGGGCTCACTCTGGACGACATCGCCAAAGAAGTGCTGATCCGTCACCGCATCGGCTACCCTCAACGCGAAATCCCAATTCAAATGCTCGACGTGGGTGGGGTTTACCAATGGAAACAACGTGGTGAAAAGCACCTGTTCAATCCAGAAACGATTTCTCTGTTGCAACAATCAACACGTAACAAAGATTACGCTCAGTTCAAACAGTACGCGAGCGCCGTCGATAAACAAGGCGACAACGCAGTAACGCTCCGTAGCCAACTTGAGTTCATCAAAAACCCAGCCAGCGCTGTCTCTATCGACGAAGTAGAGCCTATTGAGAGCATCGTCAAACGCTTTGCCACCGGTGCGATGTCATTCGGTTCGATCTCTTATGAAGCGCACTCCACACTAGCGGTTGCGATGAACCGCCTCGGCGCTAAGTCGAACTCAGGTGAAGGTGGTGAAGATCCGATGCGCTTTGAGCGCAAAGACAATGGTGACTGGGAACGCTCAGCCATTAAACAGGTGGCGTCAGGCCGTTTCGGTGTGACCTCTTACTACCTCACCAATGCCGATGAGCTGCAAATCAAAATGGCGCAAGGCGCGAAACCTGGTGAAGGTGGTCAGCTGCCTGGCGATAAAGTCGATGATTGGATCGGCGCGACGCGTCACTCAACGCCGGGAGTCGGTCTCATCTCACCTCCGCCGCACCACGATATCTATTCCATCGAAGATTTGGCTCAGTTGATCTACGACTTGAAAAACGCTAACCGTGCCGGTCGCGTTAACGTGAAACTGGTGTCGGAAGCCGGTGTTGGTACTATCGCTTCCGGTGTCGCGAAAGCCAAAGCCGACGTCGTGCTGATCGCAGGTTTCGACGGCGGTACCGGCGCGTCACCCATGTCTTCCATTCGCCATACCGGCCTTCCTTGGGAACTCGGCTTGGCAGAAACCCACCAGACGCTGCTGAAAAACGGCCTGCGTAACCGTATCGTCGTTCAGGCGGATGGTCAGATGAAAACCCCGCGCGACCTGGCAGTCGCTACCCTGCTCGGTGCAGAGGAATGGGGGGTCGCCACCGCCGCATTGGTGGTTGAAGGTTGTATCATGATGCGTAAGTGTCATAAAAACACCTGCCCGGTTGGTATCGCCACACAGAACAAAACGCTGCGCGAGCGCTTTGATGGCCGCGTCGAAGATGTGGTGACTTTCTTCCAGTATATGGCGCAAGGTCTGCGTGAAATCATGGCGGAGCTGGGTTTCCGCACTATCGACGAAATGGTCGGCCAGGGCCAGAAACTGAAAGTTCGCCAAGACGTTTCGCACTGGAAATACCAAAACCTCGATCTGTCTCCTGTTCTTCACATTGAGCAGCCACGTGAATCAGACGGTATCCACAACCAAACGCAGCAGAACCACAACCTTGAAGCTGTGCTAGACCGTAAGCTGATTCAGGCCGCAATTCCAGCGCTAGAAAAAGGCCAGGCAGTGGATGCAGAGTTCCCTATCGTTAACACTGACCGTTCTGTCGGTACCATGCTGTCGAACGAAATTTCAAAAGTATACAAAGACCAAGGGCTGCCTCAACCGATGACGGTGAAGTTCAAAGGCTCAGCCGGTCAGTCCTTCGGTGCCTTCCTGGCGAAAGGTGTTCAGTTCGACGTCGAAGGCGATGCGAACGACTACTGGGGTAAAGGGTTGTCTGGCGGTACCTTAGTACTCTACCCAGATGCGAACTCTAGCATTGTGGCCGAAGACAACATCGTAGTGGGTAACGTCTGTTTCTACGGCGCGACCTCAGGTGAATCGTTTATTCGCGGCATGGCGGGGGAACGTTTCTGTGTGCGTAACTCGGGTGCCAAAGTCGTGGTTGAAGGGGTCGGAGATCACGGCTGTGAATACATGACGGGCGGCGCAGCGATCATTCTGGGCTCAACGGGTCGTAACTTCGCTGCCGGTATGAGTGGCGGTGTCGCTTACGTATGGGATAAGTCCGGCGACTTTGAGTCGAAACTGAACCCAGAACTGGTGGACCTGGATCCTATTGAGCAAGAAGATCGCGAACTCTTACTCAACATGCTCACCAAGCATGTTGAATTCACAGGAAGTGAAGTCGCTCAGTCTTTCCTGGACAACTTTGAAGCCAGCCTGGCTTCGTTAGTAAAAGTGATGCCGCGCGACTATAAAGCGGTACTGCAAAAGCGGAAAGCTGAAGCGCAGTCTCAAGGAAATGCAACTCAAGCGGAGGCCGTGTAATGGGTAAGCCTACTGGATTTTTAGAGCATGGTCGTGAACTGCCACAGAAGATCGACCCGCAAGAACGCATCAAGAATAACAAAGAGTTTGTTCTCAACGAGGAGTTTGGTAACAAAATCAACACTCAGGCTTCTCGCTGTATGGATTGTGGTGTGCCGTTTTGTCATAACGGCTGCCCGATTGGCAACATCATTCCGGAATTTAACGATGCGGTGTATCGTGATAGCTGGGAAGAAGCCTGGAACATTCTCAGCTCCACCAACAACTTCCCGGAGTTTACCGGTCGAGTGTGTCCGGCGCCGTGTGAAAGTGCGTGTGTCCTCGGGATCAACCAGGATCCCATCACCATCTGTAACATCGAGAAAACCATCGTTGAAACGGCGTATCGTGAAGGGTACGCCAAACCGAAAACGCCACGTTCTCGCACAGGTAAAACCGTAGCAATCATCGGCTCTGGCCCGGCGGGCCTGGCCGCCGCTGAGCAGCTAAACAGCGCAGGCCATACGGTGACGGTATTTGAACGTGATGAAAAAGTGGGCGGCTTACTGCGTTTTGGGATCCCTGATTTCAAACTGGGTATGGACGTGATTGATCGTAAAATCAACTTAATGGCAGAAGCTGGCGTTGAGTTTAAAGTCAATCAACACGTGGGTGTCGATATTAACGCCCAGCAACTGCGTCAGGAATACGATGTGGTGCTACTGACCGGCGGGTCAACCGTTCCTCGTGATCTTCCTGTGCCGGGACGCGAGCTAAAAGGCGTGTACTTTGCGATGCAGTTCCTCGGACAAAATAATCGCCGCGCGAACAACATGGCTCTCAAAGGGGAAGAGATTCACGCCGCAGGGAAACACGTTGTTGTCATCGGTGGTGGTGATACGGGATCTGACTGTGTGGGTACGTCAAATCGTCACGGTGCCGCTAGCGTTACTCAGGTTGAAATCATGCCGATTCCACCGGAGAAACGTCCAACCAATATGCCCTGGCCACAATACCCGATGATCCTGCGCACCTCGACCTCTCATGAAGAAGGCGTCGATCGTCACTGGAATATCCTGACCAAAGCCTTCATCGGTAACGACAAAGGTGAAGTCACAGGTCTGCGCCTGGCCGACATCGTCTGGGAAGAGGCAAAACCCGGTGAGCGCCCCAGCTTTAAAGAAGTGGAAGGCAGCGAACGCGTGATCCCTTGTGACATGGCTTTCCTGGCCATGGGCTTTTTGCATCCGGAACCTACCGGTGTGCTGGCTCAACTGGATATCGCGCTCGATGATCGCGGTAATGTGGCCACGCTAGATTTTGCCACCAACCAAGAAGGCGTCTTCGCCGCAGGTGATATGCGCACAGGTCAGTCTCTGGTCGTACGCTGTATTAATGAAGGTCGTGAATGCGCGCGCGCCATTGACACTTACCTGATGGGCACCAGCAACCTGGAGGCAAGAGCCGATTCCCTGATGCTGTCCGCCTAACCACCATCGCCGGGTGATTGGATAAACAGCATGCTTATCCATGAAACCCCGGCGTTACAACGATTCCTTCCAAACATTTTTATTTGACCAGCATCACATGCTGGTCTTTTTTATTCCGACCACTCAAATATGTTGCAAAAATGTAACAATCAAAAATCTATCCTATTGATATAAAAGGGGTTATATGGTGATTTACGTGGTAAAAGCGTCGTCAGCGCGATTTTTCACTAAAAACTTGACCTTTTTCACAACAAGCTATAGGTTGTGAATTCGGTGAAAAGAAAAACACCCAATCTTGTTAAGTTTTAACGACGTTTTTATTGCATAAAAAAACAAATACAACAATTTAGATGCATAGTTAGTCATTTCTCTGCCAGGATGGCAGGAAGCAAAGGGAGAATTGCAATGGCTCTATATGATCCAAGTCTTGAAAAAGACAACTGTGGATTTGGCTTGATCGCACACATGGAAGGTGAAACAAGCCATAAGCTGGTTCGTACCGCAATCTCAGCACTTGATCGCATGACCCACCGGGGCGGTATCGCCGCTGACGGAAAGACCGGTGATGGTTGTGGCCTTCTGTTACAAAAACCCGACTCCTACTTACGCCTTATCGCCGAAGAGCACCAGTTTAAACTGGGTAAGCAGTACGCGATTGGTATGATTTTCTTCAGTCAGGATCCGGTGAAAGCCCAGTCTGCCAAAGACATCATCAATAAAGAACTGGCTCAGGAAACCCTGACCGTGTCAGGCTGGCGCGAAGTGCCGACCAATCCCGACGTACTCGGTCCTATCGCCGTCAACTCACTGCCCGATATCCAACAGGTATTTATCTCCGCGCCGGCCGGTTGGCGTGAACGCGACATTGAACGTCGCTTGTACATTGCCCGTCGCCGGATTGAAAAACAGCTGACCGATGACCGTGATTTCTATATCTGTAGCCTGTCAACACAAGTGATGGTCTACAAAGGCCTGTGCATGCCAGCTGACCTGCCCCGTTTCTATCTGGATCTGGCGGATCTGCGTATGGAGTCGGCCATCTGTTTGTTCCACCAGCGCTTTTCAACCAATACGCAGCCTCGTTGGCCGCTGGCTCAGCCGTTCCGCTATCTAGCGCACAACGGGGAAATCAACACCATTGAAGGCAACCGCCAGTGGGCTCGTGCCCGGGCGTACAAGTTTGCTTCCCCGCTGCTGCCGGACTTGCAGACCGCGGCCCCGTTTGTCAATGAAACGGGCTCAGATTCATCCAGCCTGGACAACATGCTTGATCTGTTCCTCGCTGGCGGGATGGACATCTTCCGCGCAATGCGCATGCTCGTGCCGCCCGCGTGGCAAAACCACCCGGATATGGATGCCGATCTGCGCGCCTTCTACGATTTTAACTCCAAACACATGGAACCCTGGGATGGCCCGGCGGGTATCGTACTGTCTGATGGCCGCTATGCCGCCTGTAATCTCGACCGCAACGGCCTGCGCCCGGCGCGCTACGTGATCACCAAAGACAAACTGATCACCCTCGCCTCTGAAGTGGGCATCTGGGATTACGCGCCAGACGAAGTAGCGGAAAAAGGCCGCGTCGGTCCGGGCGAACTGCTGGTTGTGGATACCCGTAAAGGCAAACTGTGGCAATCCAGTGAAATCGATAACGACCTCAAAGGTCGCCACCCCTACCGCGAGTGGATGGAAAACAACGTTCACAAACTGACTCCGTTTGCCGCTCTCCCGGACGATCAGGTCGGCGAACGCAGCTTTGACGAAAATCGGCTCAAAACCTATCAGAAGCAGTTTGCCATGACCAATGAGGAAGTGGATCAAGTGTTGCGCGTGTTGGGAGACATGAGCCAGGAGGCGGTCGGCTCTATGGGCGACGATACGCCCATGGCCGTGCTGTCGTCCAAAGAGCGGCTGGTAACGGACTATTTTCGTCAGAAGTTCGCTCAGGTGACGAACCCGCCGATCGACCCGCTGCGGGAAAAACACGTCATGTCACTGGCAACTAGTATCGGTCAGGAGATGAACGTGTTTTGCGAGACGGATGGTCACGCCTATCGGGTGACCTTCGACTCCCCAGTGCTGCTGTACTCAGACATGCAACAACTGCTGGAACTGAGTGACAAGCATTACCGCAATACCATCCTCGACATCAATTACGATCCGCAGCAAAAAGACCTGAAGCAGGCGCTGCTGGATGTGTGTGATGAAGCCGAGCAGGTGGTTCGTGACGGCACGGTACTGGTGGTACTGTCGGACCGTGCACTGGTTAAAGGTAAATTGCCAATCCCGGCGGCGATGGCGGTTGGCGCTGTTCAGACACGTCTGGTTGAAGCCAACCTGCGCTGTGATGCCAACATCATCATCGAAACCGCTTCCGCGCGCGACCCTCATCAATTTGCCGTTCTGCTCGGTTTCGGCGCTACCGCAGTCTATCCGTACCTAGCTTATGAAGCGCTGGGCAAAGTGATCGATGACGGCGCGATCGACAAAAGCTATCGCGACGTGATGCAAAATTATCAGTACGGCATCAATAAAGGCCTGTATAAGATCATGTCCAAGATGGGCATTTCGACCATTGCTTCCTATCGCTGCTCGCAGCTGTTCGAAGCCGTCGGCCTGCATCGGGATGTGGTCGACCTCTGTTTCCGCGGCGTCACCACTCGTATCCAGGGGGCAAACTTCGAAGATTTTCAGCAGGACCTGTTCAACCTGTCACGGAAAGCCTGGGCGAAGCGCAAATCGATTGATCACGGCGGACTGTTGAAGTACGTCCATGGCGGCGAATATCACGCCTACAACCCGGACGTGGTCGGTACACTGCAAACGGCGGTTAAAACCGGTCAAGCAACGGATTACCAGAGTTTTGCTAAGCAGGTGAACCAGCGTCCGGTCGCGATGCTGCGTGACCTGATGCAATTGAAAAAAGCAGCGCAGCCACTGCCGCTGACGCAAATTGAACCTGTGACAGATCTATGCAAACGCTTTGATTCAGCAGCGATGTCGATCGGCGCACTCAGCCCGGAAGCGCATGAAGCGCTGGCGACCGCGATGAACCGCCTCGGCGGTTATTCAAACTCAGGCGAAGGCGGCGAAGATCCCCGCCGTTTCGGCACCGAACGCAACTCGCGCATCAAGCAGGTGGCCTCTGGCCGATTTGGTGTGACGCCTCACTATCTGACCAATGCGGACGTACTGCAAATCAAAGTGGCGCAAGGAGCCAAACCCGGCGAAGGTGGTCAGTTGCCCGGGCATAAAGTCACGGCAGAAATCGCCAAGCTGCGTTACTCGGTGCAAGGGGTGACGTTAATCTCTCCTCCTCCGCATCACGATATTTACTCGATTGAAGATTTAGCTCAGCTGATCTTCGATCTGAAGCAAGTGAACCCGAAGGCGCTGGTGTCGGTGAAACTGGTCTCCGAACCCGGGGTTGGCACAATAGCAACCGGTGTTGCCAAAGCGTACGCCGATTTGATAACTATCTCGGGTTACGACGGCGGCACCGCAGCCAGTCCGTTAACCTCAGTAAAATACGCCGGTAGCCCTTGGGAACTGGGCCTGGCTGAAACCCAACAAGCGCTGGTTGCCAATGGTCTGCGCCACAAAATCCGCTTGCAGGTTGACGGTGGCCTGAAAACCGGATTAGACGTCGTCAAAGCCGCCATTCTGGGTGCTGAGAGCTTTGGGTTTGGTACCGCCCCTATGGTAGCGATGGGCTGTAAGTTCCTACGTATCTGTCACCTGAACAACTGTGCGACCGGGGTCGCGACTCAAGACGAGACACTGCGCAAAGAGTACTTCAAAGGCTTGCCGGAAATGGTCATCAACTATTTCACCGGACTGGCCGAGGAAGTGCGCGGATTGCTCGCGGAACTGGGGGTGGAAAAGCTGACGGATCTGATTGGCCGCACCGACTTACTGCAAGCGGTAGAAGGCATGACCGCCAAACAGAGCAAACTGGATTTGTCCGGTATTCTGGAAGCGCCGGCCTCCGCCGAGGGGCATCCCCTGTTCTGGACCGAGCCGAACGCACCATTCGACAAAGCCATCCTCAACCAGAGAATTGTTGACGATGCCATGGCGGCGATTGAAGCGCAGCACTCAGCCAGCTTCTACTACGACGTGATCAATACCGATCGCTCAGTCGGAGCGCGCGTGTCGGGCGAAATCGCTCAACGTTATGGCAACCAGGGCATGGCGGCCACCCCGATCAAGATCCACCTTAACGGAACCGCAGGTCAGTCGTTCGGTGTATGGAACGCCGGTGGCGTGGAACTGTACCTGACTGGCGACGCCAATGACTATGTCGGTAAAGGCATGGCTGGCGGTAAAGTGGTGATCAAGCCACACCTTGGCACGGCCTTCCAGTGCAACGAAGCGACCATCATCGGCAACACCTGTCTGTATGGCGCAACCGGCGGTAAATTGTTTGCGGCGGGTAAGGCCGGTGAGCGTTTCGGAGTCCGCAATTCAGGCACTATCGCAGTGATTGAAGGAGCCGGTGACAACGCGTGCGAATACATGACTGGCGGTATTGTCGCTATCCTGGGAGCCACCGGAGTGAACTTCGGCGCGGGTATGACGGGGGGATTTGCGTACGTACTGGACGAAAATGACGACTTTGCCGGCCGGGTCAATAATGAATCGGTCGAAGCGCTGTCACTGGCGGATCTGTATATCCATCAGGAGCACCTGCGCGGACTGATTGCCGAGCATCTGGAAGAGACCGGTTCAGTGCACGCTGAACGTATCCTGGCAGACTTTGACGAATGGATTCCGAAGTTCTACCTGGTGAAACCGCAAGCTGCGGATCTCAATACCCTGCTCGGCCACCAGAGCCGCAGCGCCGCAGAACTGCGCGTTCAAGCACAATAAGAATTGGAAGGAGCCAGATTTATGAGCCAGAACGTATACCAATTTATCGATGTTCAACGCGTGGACCCTGCGAAGAAGCCGATCAAGACACGCAAGATAGAATTTGTTGAAATTTATGAACCGTTTACCAAACAGCAGGCCACCGCTCAGGCGGATCGCTGTCTGGATTGCGGTAATCCGTATTGTGAATGGAAATGCCCGGTTCACAACTACATTCCTCAATGGCTGAAACTGGCCAATGAGGGCCGCATCCTCGAGGCAGTCGAGTTGTCTCACCAGACAAACAGTCTGCCGGAAGTGTGTGGTCGTGTATGCCCACAGGATCGTTTGTGCGAAGGGTCCTGTACCCTGAATGACGATTTCGGCGCGGTCACCATCGGCAATATTGAAAAATACATCACCGACAAAGCGTTCGAGATGGGCTGGAAACCGGACATGTCCAACGTGGAGTGGACCGACAAGAAAGTCGCCATCATTGGCGCCGGCCCTGCCGGTCTGGCCGCGGCAGACGTGTTGGTGCGCAATGGTGTCAAACCTGTGGTGTTCGATCGCTATCCGGAAATCGGTGGCTTGCTGACCTTTGGTATCCCATCGTTCAAACTGGAAAAAGGGGTGATGGAAAATCGCCGTCGCGTTTTCAGTGAAATGGGCGTGGAGTTCCGCCTCAACGTTGAAGTCGGAAAGGATGTCCAGATGCAAGAACTGCTGGACGAGTACGATGCGGTGTTCCTTGGCGTCGGTACCTATCAATACATGCGTGCCGGTTTAGACAACGAAAACGCTCCGGGCGTCTACGACGCTCTGCCGTTTCTGATTTCCAACACGTATAAAGTGATGGAACTGACCCACGATCAGCCGTTTATCGACATGGCCGGCAAAAGTGTGGTGGTTTTGGGTGGCGGTGATACTGCGATGGACTGCGTGCGCACCTCGGTTCGTCAGGGCGCATCCAAAGTCGTCTGTGCGTATCGCCGGGACGAGGCCAATATGCCGGGCTCGCGCCGAGAAGTGAAAAACGCCAAAGAAGAAGGCGTCAAGTTCATGTTCAACTTGCAACCACTCGGCATTGAAGTCGATGCCAGCGGCCAGGTGTGCGGTGTAAAAGTCGTCAAAACCGCGCTGGGTGAACCCGATGCCGCCGGGCGCCGCCGTCCTGAACCGGTCGAAGGCAGTGAGCACGTGCTCAAAGCAGACGCAGTGATCATGGCTTTTGGTTTCCAGCCGCACCAGATGGCGTGGTTAGAACCATTCGACGTCGCGCTGGATCAGTGGGGACGCATCAAAACCTCCACGCAACAGACGTTTCAATATCAGACCAGCAATCCGAAGATTTTTGCCGGTGGGGATGCGGTCCGCGGCTCCGATCTGGTGGTCACGGCAATTGATGAAGGGCGTAAGGCCGCCGATGGCATCCTCGACTACCTGGAAATCTGAGTAAATAAACGCACAAAAGGATCCACTCTGTGGATCCTTTTTCATTTCTGCCCCTATAATAAAAAGTTATTTATTTTTAGGATGTTGTCATGAAACTCATCGCGTTTATCAGCCTGAGTCTCGTGAGCTTAACCGCTTGCACGCACGGAGTAGCCCCCATGCAGGACCGAACCGCTCAACCTTGTGGTAACAAACCCAACTGTGTGTCTACAGAAGACACCCGGGAAGCCTTTCATCTGACGCCTTTTACCTTAACTGACAATGCAACACTGGATGACGTCGAACGTGCCGCTCTGATGCTGCCCGGTGCCAAAACGGCTGAGCGTCAAGCCGATTACCTGCGGATCGAATGCACTACTCGCATCATGCGTTTTGTGGATGATCTCGAACTGCGGATCCGTCAGCAACAACTGATGGTGCGCTCTGAATCCCGGCTCGGGTATTCTGATTTTGGTGTCAACCGCAAACGGGCTGAGCAGTTGAGAAGCCTGCTGCTACAGCAAGGTGTGATCCTCGAGTAACAGCGATAAAAAACCGAAGCCTGGGCTTCGGTTTTTTTATTACTCTGTCAGCGATTCGTCGCGAAACACCACTAAGCGTTTGGGCGCGATTTTACCGTCATCGTTCATCTCACCGACACCGATAAACAGCTTGTCATCCCCGCTGGTCAGGCGCACTACGCCTTCAAGCGGTGCCCCAAAAACCTGTACTGGCTGACCATGCTGAACCATATCGGTCAGCTCTGGCACCAAATTCACTTCGGGCAGATCCTGCACGGCAGTATCCATGGGCAACAACAACGGATCAAGCAACTCGCGAGGTGCAATATCATCACGCTGTGCTTGCTCAAGCAACGCATTCAACTGCTCGAGCGTTACCATGCGTTCATAAGGGTATTTGGCCACTCCGGTGCGGCGCAGCATCGTCACGTGTGCCCCACAACCAAGCATCTCACCCAGATCATCAACGATGGTACGGATGTAGGTGCCTTTTGAACAATGCACTTCCATCTCGACTTCATCCCCCTCAAAGCGATGCAGTACGATCTCGTAAACGGTGATTTTACGCGCTTCACGCGGTACGTCGATGCCCTGACGCGCGTATTCATACAGAGGTTTGCCCTGATGTTTAAGCGCGGAGAACATGGATGGAACCTGATCCGTGGTACCACGGAACTTGTCGATACAAGCTTGTAGTGTATCCAGATCGACATTGACCGGTCTGGTTTCAACGACCTCACCATCCGAATCAGAGGTGTTGGTCCGTTCACCCAGTTTGGCGATAACACGGTAGCGTTTATCGGAATCAAGCAGGAATTGTGAAAACTTGGTTGCTTCCCCAAGACAAATAGGCAGCATGCCCGTCGCTAAGGGATCCAGTGCCCCCGTGTGCCCTGCTTTCTCAGCAAAATAGATGCGCTTTACTTTCTGCAACGCATCATTTGAGGAGATGCCGGTCGGTTTATCCAACAGGACAACACCATTGACCGGACGGCCTTTGCGACGACGAGCCATTATTCTTCGTCCTCACGACCAGAATCTTTCTGCTTGCGCTTATCTTCACTGACCACTTCCGTGACCAGGTTCGACATGCGCATGCCTTCAACCAGAGTATTGTCGTAGTGGAAACGGATCTCCGGAGTCAGACGCAGACGAATGCGTTTACCCAGCATCATGCGGATATGCACTTCGTGCTCACGCAAAGCGGCCAGACACGATTCCGGGGTTTGCTCGCCCACACACAGGAACGTCACGAACACTTTGGCGTAAGCCAGATCGCGGGACACCTCAACATCAGAGATGGTCACCATCCCCAGACGAGAGTCACGGACTTCACGTTGCAGGATCATGGCCAGTTCTTTTTGCAGCTGCTGTGCAACACGCTGCGTACGACTAAATTCTTTTGACATAACTTTTCTCTTATCTAGAAAGAATGGGGGGATGGTTAACCCAGCCCCCCATGGCGTATTCAACAACCGATCATTGCCATTGTGTTGGCAACATAAGTCAATTAATCGATAGTACGCTTCACTTCAACAATTTCGAATACTTCGATTTGGTCACCAACGCGAACATCATTGTAGTTCTTAACGCCGATACCACATTCGTAACCATTCTTCACTTCGGCAACGTCATCTTTAAAGCGGCGCAGTGATTCCAGCTCACCTTCATAGATAACCACGTTATCACGCAGTACGCGGATCGGGTTGTTACGCTTGATGACACCTTCAGTAACCATACAGCCCGCAACGGCACCCAGTTTCGGTGACTTAAATACGTCACGAACTTCAGCCAGACCAATGATCTCTTGTTTGAACTCAGGTGCCAGCATGCCGCTCATGGCCTGCTTCACTTCGTCAATCAGCTGGTAGATGATTGAGTAGTAACGCAGATCCAGGTTCTCAGTTTCGATGGTACGACGCGCAGAGGCATCCGCACGAACGTTAAAGCCAAGAACGATAGCGTTAGACGCTGCAGCCAGTACTGCGTCCGTTTCTGTGATACCACCAACACCAGAACCAACGATGTTGACTTTCACTTCATCAGTAGACAGTTTCACCAACGAGTCAGCGATGGCTTCAACCGAACCTTGTACGTCTGCTTTCAGAACGATGTTCAGTTCAGCAACATCACCCGCCGCCATATTAGAGAACATGTTCTCCAGTTTCGCTTTCTGTTGACGAGCCAGTTTCACTTCACGGAATTTACCTTGACGGTAGTTCGCGACTTCACGCGCTTTACGTTCATCACGGACAACTGTCGCTTCATCACCTGCCGCCGGTACACCCGACAGACCCAGGATCTCAACAGGAATCGACGGGCCCGCTTCAGTAACTTCGTTACCCACTTCATCACGCATTGCACGAACACGGCCATATTCCTGACCACACAGAACGATGTCGCCCTTGTGCAGTGTACCAGACTGAACCAGAACGGTAGCAACCGGACCACGACCTTTATCCAGACGAGATTCCACCACCACGCCTGATGCCATGCCTTCTTTCACAGCCGTCAGTTCCAGAACTTCCGCTTGCAGTAGGATGGTTTCCAGCAGTTGCTCGATGTTGGTTCCCTGTTTTGCAGAGATGTGAACAAACATGTTCTCACCGCCCCACTCTTCCGGAATAACATCGTACTGAGCCAGCTCGTTCTTAACGTTGTCTGGGTTCGCTTCTTCTTTGTCGATCTTGTTCACGGCAACAATCAGAGGCACACCGGCCGCTTTCGCGTGCTGGATCGCTTCTTTTGTCTGAGGCATTACGCCATCGTCTGCTGCCACGACCAGAACAACGATATCCGTTGCCTGAGCACCACGAGCACGCATAGCGGTAAACGCGGCGTGTCCAGGAGTATCCAGGAAGGTAATCATGCCGTTTGGCGTTTCAACGTGGTAAGCACCAATGTGCTGAGTAATACCACCGGCTTCGCCTGACGCTACGTGCGCACGACGGATGTAGTCCAGAGTCGACGTCTTACCGTGGTCAACGTGACCCATGATGGTCACAACGGGTGCACGTGGTACAGACTCGGCATCGCTGTCACGATCAGACAGAACCGCTTCTTCCAGTTCGTTCTCTTTACGCAGGATAACTCTGTGACCCATTTCTTCAGCAACAAGTTGTGCTGTTTCCTGGTCAATTACCTGGTTGATCGTGGCCATTGCGCCCATTTTCATCATCACTTTGATGACTTCAGTCGCTTTCACCGACATCTTGTTCGCCAGTTCAGACAGAATGATGGTTTCACCAATCATAACATCTGACTTCGCAACGGTGGCCGTTTTGTCGAAACCGTGCTGCATTGAAGCTGGTTTCGCTGGCTTGCTCAGCTTGCCTTTACGACCGCCTTTACCGCCACGCTGGTTACGTGCGCCACGCTCTTGAGAGTCGCTCTTCGAAGACATTTTCTTGTTGCTCTTACGGCGACCGCTGCCTTCTACTTTACGATCTGCTTCATCTTCGGCTTCACGTGCGTATTGTGAAGTCGTTACATGGTAATCTGTATTTTCCATATCACCCTTTTTCTTTTCTGCAGCAGACCAACGCTCTTCGTTCTTCTGAGCCAATTCGCGCGCTTCTTCCAGCTGGCGCTGACTCTCCTCTTCAGCCTTACGCTTGGCTTCTTCTTCCCGACGACGCTTCAGCTCTTCAGCTTCTTTTCGCGCTGCTTCTTGCTTGGATTTCTCTTCAGCAGTGAGTTCACTTCCTTTATCTGACTCACGCTTCGCTTTCTCTTCAGCGTCACGTTTGGCTTTCTCTTCAGCCTCGCGTTTCGCTTTTTCTTCCGCGTCACGTTTAGCCGCTTCTTCCGCTTCACGTTTCGCTTCAGCGTCACGTTTCGCCTGCTCTTCGGCTTCACGTTTCGCTAGTTCTTCAGCTTCACGCATCGCAGCTTCTTCTGCTTCGCGTTGCGCTTCATCTTCGATTGTACTGCGCTTAACATACGTACGTTTTTTGCGCACTTCAACCTGAACATTCTTACTTTTACCACCGCCCGCGTTCACGCTCAGTGTACTGCGGGTTTTACGTTGCAATGTTAAGCGAGTCGGGCCGGATTCACCTGACGTGTCTCCGTGCTCTTTTTTAAGGTGAGTAAGTAGTTTCTGCTTCTCATCGTCAGACACTACATCTTCACTCGCTTTGTTCATGCCAGCATCAGCAAGTTGTTCTAATAAGCGGTCAACTGGCGTACCAATTTCTTCACTCAGTGCTTTAACTGTTCTTTGTGTCATGCCGCTTTCTCCCCTTGCTGAATTAATTATGCATCTTCACCGAACCAACAAATGTTACGAGCAGCCATGATCAATTCACCTGCACGTTCTTCGGTAAGACCTTCAATACCTTCAAGATCATCAATTCCCTGATCAGCCAGATCTTCCAGTGTTACCACACCTTTGGCTGCCAGTTTAAACGCCATTTCGCGTTCCAGACCTTCCAGACCCAGCAGATCGTCCGCTGGCTCCAGGCCTTCAAAAGACTCTTCCTGTGCCAGAGCTATCGTCGTCAGTGCATCTTTTGCACGTGTACGCAGCTCTTCAATCAGATCTTCATCCAGACCTTCCACTTCAAGCAGTTCATTCACCGGAACGTACGCCACTTCTTCCAGCGTTGAGAAACCTTCCTCAACCAGAAGCTCAGCGAAGTCCTGCTCGATATCCAGGTACTTCATGAAGTTTTCAATCGACGCCTGAGACTCTTCTGCGTGTTTCTTCTGCAGATCTTCAACGGTCATCACGTTCAGTTCCCAACCTGTCAGTTGAGACGCCAGACGGACGTTCTGACCGTTACGGCCAATCGCCTGTGCCAGGTTGTCAGCTTCCACCGCGATGTCCATCGCGTGTGCATCTTCATCAACGATGATCGACGCAACGTCAGCCGGCGCCATCGCATTAATCACAAATTGCGCTGGGTTGTCGTCCCACAGCACGATATCGATACGCTCACCACCCAGTTCACCAGAGACAGCCTGAACACGCGCACCGCGCATACCCACACACGCACCGACCGGGTCAATACGTCGGTCATTGGTTTTGACTGCGATTTTGGCGCGAGAGCCTGGATCACGTGCAGCGCCTTTCAGCTCAATGATCTCTTCAGCAATTTCAGGCACTTCCACACGGAACAGCTCAGCCAGCATCTCAGGTTTAGAACGAGTGATGAACAGCTGGAAACCACGTGCTTCTGGTGCGACTTTGTACAACAGACCACGAACACGGTCGCCCGGACGGAAGTTTTCACGTGGCAGTTGGTCATCACGCAGGATTACCGCTTCCGCATTGCTGCCCAGATCTAAAATGATGGTGTCGCGGTTCACTTTTTTCACCACGCCAGTGACCAGATCGCCTTCGTTGTCGATGAACTGTTCAACAATTTGAGCGCGTTCAGCTTCACGAACTTTCTGTACGATCACCTGTTTCGCCGTTTGAGTGGTAATACGGTCAAACGTCACGGAGTCGATTTCGTCTTCGATGTAATCACCCAGCTCAACCGAATCATCATCATAGCGGGCCGCTTCCAGCGAAATTTCTTTGGTTGGGCTTTCTACTTCCTCTACCACCATCCAGCGGCGGAAGGTGTCGAATTCACCGGTTTTACGGTCGATAGCAACACGAACGTCAATTTCGATTTCGTATTTCTTTTTGGTCGATGTTGCCAACGCGATTTCCAGTGCTTCGAAAATACGCTCACGAGGAACTGCTTTTTCGTTCGAAACCGCTTCAACTACCGCTAAAATCTCTTTACTCATTTTTCTAGCCTCTAAGCTTTTATTTTTAGGGACCTAAAATTTAGGGATAAGGTTCGCTTTAGAAATGTTGCTCAAAGCAAACTGTTCTTCTGCCCCGTCTACGGTGACAGACACGATTTCACCATCAACAGAGTGGATCACTCCCTTCCATTTGCGGCGGTTGCCAACGGGCATTTTCAAAACGATGTTTACCTCGTGACCAATAAACTGTTCGTAGTGTGCTGCTTTAAATAGTGGTCTTTCCAGACCAGGAGAGGACACTTCCAGGTTATAAGCCACTGAAATTGGATCTTCAACGTCCAGCACAGCGCTAACCTGATGGCTAACTTCTGCACAGTCGTCTACGTTAATGCCATTTTCATGGTCGATGTAAATACGTAACGTTGAATGTTCGCCTGCGCGAATAAATTCTAATCCAACCAACTCGTAGCCTGAGGCTGCGACAGGCGCGTCAAGCATTTCAGTAAGTTGTCTTTCTAAGCCAGTCATTTAAACCACTCCAGAAACAAAAAAAGGGCTCAGAGCCCAATTTCAATTCCAAGCAACACCTGAATTCCGAACGTGCAGAAATTCAGATAACAAAAAACCCCGAAAGTCGGGGTTTTTTGTTGCTGGACCCTGATACGTTAAATACTAGTGTATTTAACTCACAGTGCGCATTCGACACTGTGCAAACTTGTCCACGAATCCGTGAAAGGATTTGGTTGCGGGGGCCGGATTTGAACCGACGACCTTCGGGTTATGAGCCCGACGAGCTACCAAGCTGCTCCACCCCGCGTCCGACTTGCTGTGCATTATACGCTCAACAAGGTGATTTACAAGTTTGTAAATAATGGTGCCGAGAGAGGGACTCGAACCCTCACACCTAAGGCACTAGCACCTCATGCTAGCGTGTCTACCAATTTCACCATCTCGGCATCAAACTTTGCAGCTTATTGAGGGATTTCGTCACTCGGCTTAGCCGGTACATCACTCGCTGCATCATCAACTTTCTTCTCAATAACCTGACCTTGACTTGGGTCAGCAAACTGAGATTCAACTTTATGGGTAGACATGTTACCCAGTACCAAGCTGATGACAAAGAATACGGTTGCAAAAATTGCAGTCATTCGGGTTAGGAAGTTACCAGAGCCGCTTGCACCAAACACTGTGTTTGAAGCGCCAGCACCGAATGAGGCTCCCATATCTGCGCCTTTACCTTGCTGAATCAACACCAGGCCAATTACACCAAGCGCTGCCAACAGGTAAATCACAAGTAGAACTGTAAACATATTTCCACCTATGTTCCAAATTGTTGAGCCAGCGCCGCTCTGGAAAGATTCCGGAACAAGGCTAGCGGCCTCCACTACCGAAGGCGGAGCAATACTAGCGAAAGCCATGTTATCTGACAAGAGGAAATTGACAAAAAAGCTTAACTCTTCGGTCAAACGGTCAAAAAAAGGGCAAAAGCAGCAATCAGTTACCCTTTTGTCTCCCGAGTCGCTCTCCTTCTTAAAGGACGCTCTCGCTTAACGTCAACCTTTTACCGTCAGCAACTGGCCTTGACCGCAGCGGCAATCTTCAGAGCCGACGCCTTCACCAGCTCAGCATCTTCCCCTTCCACCATCACACGGATCAGCGGCTCGGTACCGGATTTACGCAGCAGAACTCGGCCTTTATCACCCAATTCGTTTTCCACTTGTTCCACCGCAGCGATGACCGCTGCCGCTTCCAATGGGTTGGAGTCGCCAGCAAAACGGACATTCTCCAGCACTTGAGGATACAGGGTCATTCCCTGAGACAGCTCATGCAAGGTCATGTCGCTGCCAACGACCGAAGCCAGCACCTGCAACGCAGCCACAATCGCGTCACCAGTGGTGACTTTATCCAGTAAAATAACGTGTCCGGAATTTTCCGCGCCGATCTTCCAGCCTTTTTCCTGCAACTGCTCCATCACATAACGATCGCCCACGGCAGCGCGGACAAACGGAATGCCGAGCTGCTTCAAGCCGTTTTCCATTCCCAGATTAGTCATCAGCGTACCAACAACCCCACCTTTGAGCTCGCCACGGCGCAGCGCATCGCGTGCAATGATGTATGCGATCTGGTCACCATCCACTTTGTTGCCCAGATGATCGACCATGATGATGCGATCGCCATCACCATCGAACGCCAGCCCCAGATCCGCCCCTTCAGCCACAACACGTTGCTGCAGGGCTTTCACATCAGTAGCCCCTACCTGATCGTTGATGTTGGTGCCATTGGGTTCAACGCCCATGGTGACGATGTCCGCACCCAGCTCCGTAAACACACTCGGAGCAATATGATACGTGGCGCCATGCGCACAATCGACGACGATTTTCAGTTTTTCCAGACTCAATTGAGACGGAAAGGTACTCTTACAAAACTCAATGTAACGGCCAGCAGCGTCATTCAGGCGCGCCGCTTTACCCAGCATCGCCGACTCCACACACTCAATGTCTTTGTCCAGCTCTTCTTCGATCGCCAGCTCAACGTCATCGGGTAACTTAGTGCCTTCAGAGGAGAAAAATTTAATCCCGTTGTCGTAATACGGGTTGTGCGATGCAGAGATGACAATACCAGCTTCCGCACGGAATGTCTGGGTCAGATACGCCACAGCCGGCGTCGGCATCGGGCCGGTAAAAATGGCTTTCAGCCCCGCCGCTGCCAGGCCCGCTTCCAGAGCGGATTCCAGCATGTATCCCGAGATACGGGTATCTTTACCAATGATAACTTTTTTCGTGCCTTGTTTAGCCAGTACACGGCCGGCAGCCCAACCAAGCTTAAGTACAAAATCCGGCGTGATCGGGTATTGACCTACCTTGCCACGTACGCCGTCCGTACCGAAATAGCGTCTTTTATCAGACATACGGTTTCCTTCATTATTATTGTGCTGTGAATCTTAGCGATTGCTCAAAGTTGCCTCGACAACCCGCATCGCTTCCAGCGTCTCTTCGAAATCATGGACACGAATGATATGTGCCCCTTTCATCGCGGCAATGCTGGCACAAGTCACACTGCTCACCATGCAGTCCGCCGGTTGCTTGTCCAGCAACTTGAAGATCATCGATTTGCGTGACATTCCCGCCAGAATAGGCAAACCAAACTTATGAAACTCTTCAAGGTGCGCCAGTAGATGATAATTATGTTCAACGGTTTTGCCAAAGCCAAATCCGGGATCCAGAATTAATTGCTCTTTTTTGATCCCTGCCGCTTCACATGCCGCCACGCGTTCCTCAAGAAACGCCGCCACTTCACTCAGCACATCTTCGTAGTGAGGGTGAGCTTGCATGGTGCGTGGTTGCCCCTGCATGTGCATCAGACAAACAGGTACCTGAGCCTGCGCCGCGACCTCCAGAGCACCTGGCTCTCGTAATGCCCGGATATCGTTAATTAAATCGGCCCCAGCCGCAACGGCCTGGCGCATCACTTCCGCTTTACTGGTATCGACTGAGATCCAGACATCGTATTGCTGACGAATGGCACGGATCACCGGAATCACCCGCTCCAGTTCATCTTCCAGTGTCACTTCCGGCGCCCCGGGGCGGGTAGACTCACCACCAATATCGATGATGGTGACACCGGCATCGATCATGCGCCTGACGCGTTCTAATGCGGAGTCAATCGAGTTAAATTGGCCCCCGTCAGAAAACGAGTCCGGGGTCACATTAAGAATCCCCATTACCTGAGGACGGCTCAAATCGAGCGTTTTATTATTTGCTGAGATTTTCATTTTAAATACAAAAACCCCGAGTTGCCTCGGGGTTTGATCAGTAGACTAAAATTATTCGGTATCTTTGTCTTCAGACGGTGCGCTGTCCTGCTGGGCTTTTTCTGCGGCAGGCTCAGCTTTCTCTTCCGGCTGTTTTTCAGCCTTGGCTCGCTCCTGATCCGCCCAGCCAGCTGGCTCACGAATCTCATCTTTGCGCGCCATCAAATCATCAATCTGACCTGCATCGATGGTTTCATATTTCATCAACGCGTCTTTCATCGAGTGCATGATATCCATGTTTTCTTCCAGGATACGCTTCGCCCGATCATAGTTGCGATCAATGATACTGCGCACTTCGTCGTCAATCAGTTTGGCGGTGTCATCTGACATATGCTTAGTCTGCGTCACGCTGCGACCCAAGAATACCTCGCCTTCGTCTTCAGCGTACAACAGAGGACCCAGTTTTTCCGAGAAGCCCCATTGTGTGACCATCTTACGAGCGATGTCCGTTGCACGTTCGATATCGTTCGAGGCACCGGTCGATACTTTGGCCGGACCATAAATCAGCTCTTCCGCCAAACGGCCGCCATACAAGCTGGAAATCATCGACTCCAGATGCTGACGCGACATGCTGATGCGGTCTTGCTCAGGCAGGTACATGGTTACACCCAAGGCACGGCCACGAGGAATGATCGACACTTTATAAACAGGATCGTGTTCAGGCACCAGACGACCGACGATCGCGTGGCCCGCTTCATGGTACGCAGTAGACTCTTTAACCTCTTCCGACATCACCATTGAACGGCGCTCGGCGCCCATCATGATTTTGTCTTTTGCCAGTTCGAACTCAACCATGGAAACGTTACGCTTGTTACCACGTGCAGCAAACAGCGCCGCTTCGTTCACCAGGTTTGCCAAATCGGCACCCGAGAAGCCAGGTGTACCACGGGCAATCAGAGACGGTTCAACGTCACCAGCCAGAGGAACTTTACGCATGTGCACTTTCAGGATTTGCTCACGGCCACGTACATCTGGCAGGCCCACAACGACTTGACGGTCAAATCGGCCAGGACGCAACAACGCCGGATCCAGTACATCCGGACGGTTTGTCGCCGCAATCACGATGATACCTTCGTTGCCTTCGAAACCATCCATTTCAACCAGCATCTGGTTGAGCGTTTGCTCACGTTCATCGTGACCACCGCCCACACCAGCACCACGCTGACGACCGACGGCATCAATCTCATCGATAAAGATAATACAAGGGGCGGCTTTCTTAGCCTGGTCGAACATATCACGTACCCGTGATGCACCAACGCCGACGAACATTTCGACAAAGTCAGAACCCGAAATCGTAAAGAACGGCACTTTCGCTTCACCGGCAATGGCTTTTGCCAGCAAAGTTTTACCCGTGCCCGGAGGGCCGACCATCAGAACACCCGTTGGGATCTTACCACCCAGTTTCTGGAAACGGCTCGGATCTCGCAGGTAATCGACCAGCTCTTTCACATCTTCTTTGGCTTCATCACAGCCAGCAACGTCGTTAAAAGTGGTTTTGATCTGCTCTTCACTCATCATGCGAGCCTTGCTCTTACCAAACGACATCGCGCCTTTGCCGCCGCCGCCCTGCATCTGACGCATGAAGAAAATCCACACACCGATTAGCAGGATCATCGGGAACCACGAAATAAAGATGGTTCCGAGTAAACTTTGTTCTTCTGGAGGTGTGCCTTGTACTTTCACGTTCTGGTTGATCAGATCGTCCAGCAGTTTCTGGTCGTACACAGGCATATAAGTCACGTAACGCGCGCTACCACCACGACGAGTGAATGAAATCTCTCGCTCTTTAAAGGTTGCTTCCTGGATCTGGCCTTGGCCAACTTCCTGCACAAATGTGGTGTAATCTACTGTTCTGCCGTTACTGTCACCAGGACCGAAGCTCTGGAATACCGACATCAATACTACAGCGATGACGAGCCACAGAATTAAATTTTTTGCCATGTCACTCAAGGTGTCAGCCTCGCGATAACTAATTGTAATTAAAGGTAGGGTACTACAGTTTGTAACCTGTAGCTATAGTGTTAACTTTTGCCACGGGCAGCGAAATGGTTACCCTTTGTAACCGGTTGCTACGATGTAAACTTCACGCGATCTTGCCCGGGAAGAATCCGGTTTACGGATTTTGACGGCCCTGAACATATCCCGCACGTCTTTTACGTACTGGTCAAATCCTTCCCCCTGGAAGACTTTCACCACAAAGCTACCATTAGGCGCCAGAACTTGTCGACACATATCGAGCGCAAGCTCGACCAGGTACATCGCTCTTGGCTGGTCGACCGACAGGTTACCGGCCATATTCGGCGCCATATCAGACATTACTACGTCAACCATGTCAGGCTGGATTCGTTCAAGCAGCGCGTCCAGGACAGATTCTTCACGAAAATCGCCCTGCAGAAACGCGACTCCTGCAATTGAGTCCATTGGCAGAATGTCACAGGCAATCACCTGACCTTCTTCACCAACGATCCCCGCCGCATACTGAGACCATCCACCCGGAGCCGCACCGAGGTCAACCACGGTCATGCCCGATTTCAACAGCTTGTCTTTATTCTGAATCTCTTCAATTTTGAAGATAGCACGTGAGCGATAGCCTTTCTTCTTGGCTTCGTTGACGTATTTATCATCAAAATGCTCTTTCAACCAACGGCCAGAGCTTGCCGAATGCTTCTGTTTACTCATTCAATTCCTAACTAACAAGCCTCTACCCTAATAAAGAAAGTATGGTAGAAAATATAGTCTTCATGGATAGATGGCGTTAAAATGGTATTTTTCAACCCTAATAGTAAATAAAATTGGCCGCGTAATGAACCTAAGCACCAAACAAAAGCAGCATCTAAAGGGCCTGGCACACAACCTTAAACCGGTTGTGCTGATGGGCGCAAACGGACTTACTGAAGCTGTTCTGGCGGAAATCGAAATCGCTCTGGACCACCATGAGCTGATCAAAGTCAAAGTCGCTTCTGAAGATCGTGAGACAAAGAACCTGATTGTTGACGCCGTGGTTCGCGAAACTGGCGCAGAAAAAGTCCAGGTAATCGGTAAGACCCTGGTCCTGTATCGCCAAAGCGAAGCGCGCAAAATCGAACTGCCGCGCAAATAATCCCAACTGGCTTCGGCTAGAAAGAGAAAAAGGTCGCAAACGCGACCTTTTTTCATCTCTGAACAAAGGAGTATCAGAGGTACTCAACCTTATCGATATCGTAGTCTTTGGTGCCACCCGGTGTCGTGATGCTGACTTCGTCGCCTTCCATTTTACCAATCAAACCACGTGCCATTGGTGAACTGACGGAAATACGGCCGCTTTTAATCTCCGCTTCGTCATCACCGACGATGGTGTACTTCTTCTCTTCTTCCGTATCCACATCGATCAGCGTCACCGTCGCGCCAAAAATGACTTTACCGGTGTTTTCCATTTTTGTGACGTCAATAACCTGAGCCACAGACAATTTGTACTCGATATCGCGGATTTGCGCTTCGCAGATGCCCTGCTCTTCACGCGCAGCGTGGTATTCCGCATTCTCTTTCAGGTCACCCAGCTCGCGAGCTTCTGCAATTGCTTCAGAGATTTGTGGGCGAAGCTTAAGTAGACGATCGAGTTCTTCACGCAGCAGTTTCTCGCCACGGAGAGTCATTGGGACTTTTTCCATTTCGTACCTCTATGCCAAAGCAGGCTTTGGACAAAACAAAACCACCCAGTCTTATCGATCAGGTAGTCAGAATGATTAAAGATTTCCTCTAGTGTAAACAAACTCTGAGCGGAGATCATCATAATTCACAGACCGTGACCCACTTCACACTTAACGCTCAGGGCCGCAGCGATTCTGGAATAAAAAACAACCTAATCAATCACATAAAGAACGCCATACGTCAGTTAAAAAAATAAAAAAAAATAAAAAACCGTGTATTTTTATAACCATCAGTAATGGTATTTTTTTCTTAAATTTCATAAGCTTGATGTTTTTTACCTTTAAATAAAACACCGTTCAATAGTCAGATTTATATCATTTTACTAACGACATAAGGAACTTTAGCGTTACAACATAGGCCACGTATCTGATGGCGATGTGTGCCTGCTGACAGTAAAAGGTCTTTGCTTAGGGTTTCACATCTGTCTGATAACGTAAGGTGGACGAGTACTTTTTCGCTCTCCCCTTCATAAAAAACTATTTATGGACAGTAAATTAGGACTTAATAAGATGAACAAGACTCTGATCGCTCTAGCTCTAGCAGCAGTGGCAGGCGGCGCAAGCGCAGCAACAGATTTCAGCCCAGCAGTAAACGGCGGCGACAACACTAACGCTATCTACTCTGCAGACGGTGCAAACCTTTTCCTAGGCGGCCGCGCTGAATTCCGTGGCGACTTCAACGGTAACGAAGATGGTTCAGACATCGACGGTACTATGGCTGACAAGAGCCGTGTACGTCTGAACGTTGGTGGTACTACTCAAATCACTGATACTCTAAGCGGTTTTGGTTTCTACGAAGCTGAGCAAACTACTAAGAGCGCAAACGACGACAGCAAATTCCAACAGCGTTACGCTTACGTTGGTCTGATGGGCACTTACGGCGCAGTATCTTTCGGTCGTCAAAACACTGCTGGTGTTCAGATCTCTGACATGTCAGACATCGCGACTTACACTGGTGATCAGAAAGCATTCATCTACGCTGGTAACGAGCAAATCAACAACACTATCGCTTACACTGGTCAATTCGACGCTCTGACTGTTAAAGCAAGCGTTATCGCTGGTGAAGAAGACGATTCAGACGGCTACGGCGTATCTGCTATCTATAACCTGCCATTCGGTCTGGGCCTAGGTCTGGGTTACGCAGCTGGTGAAAACAACAACGGTGACGCAGACCAAGTTATCGCTGGTATCAACTACACTAACGGCGGTTTCTACACTGGTTTCACTTACACTACTGGTGATCTAGACGACGACAACGATTTCGACGGCTACGAGTTCGCTGCGAAATACAAGTTCGAAAACAACTTCAGCATCATCGGTGCTTACCAGAACCGTCAAGTTGAAAACGACGACATCTCTGACTTCTTCGAGCTGACTGGTGCGTACGACTTCAACAAGCACCTGAACGCTTACGTTGCTTACAAATTCAACCAGCTAGACGATGCTTACACCGACAACAACGGTAAAGTACAAGACGCAGAAGACTCTGTACGTCTAGGCCTGAAATACACATTCTAATGTGTTGACGAGTATTCACTCGTAAAGCAATTTCAAACCCGGCTTCGGCCGGGTTTTTTCGTTTCCTGAGGTTAGAATTGACCGCCGTCTAACATCTGACAAACTATCCGACTGGTTTCACGCCCAATGGCTCTTTATACTTAGAGCTACTGAATCCCATTGATACGACCTGATGAAGGCCCGATTCCATGACACGTACGCTTAACTACGCGCTTCTGCTTGTTTCCACTCTGCTGGCCGGCCAGGCAATTGCAGACAAATACGCCCCAGTTGATAAACTTCCGCAAGGCAGCCGCAGTAGTCTGTTGGTGGAAGATTTGCAGGGCAATAACGGTCTGACACTAACCAACAACAGCGACCAGTTTTTTCCGCCAGCCAGTACACTTAAGCTGGTGACAGCACTGGCGGCCAAGCTGGAACTGGGTGATCAATTTCATTACCAGACCACACTGGCCAAAGCCGGTAATGATTTAGTGTTTCAATTTTCAGGTGACCCGACGCTGACCACCAAAGACTTGGCGAATATGCTGTCGGCGGCTAAGCAACAAAAACTCACCCGTATCACAGGTGACATCTGGCTGGACGACTCAGCGTTCAGTGGCTACGAGCGCGCCATCGGCTGGCCCTGGGACATTCTGGGGGTGTGTTACAGCGCGCCAGCCAGTGCGATCACTCTGGACGAAAACTGTATTCAAGCCTCAATATATACGCAGGACAACGGCAAAACCCGCGTCTATGTGCCAGAGCAATATCCGGTTTATGTGTCCACCAGTGTCAAAACCGTCACCCGAGCCGGGCAAAAAGCGGCGCAGTGCGACCTTGAACTGCTGACGCACCCGGACAACCACTATCAATTACGAGGCTGCCTGGTGTCCAGAAAGCAACCTCTGCCACTCAAGTTCGCGGTTCAGGATACACGTCTGTATGCCACACGCATGATCTACACCGAGCTCAATCGCCTCGGGATAAAACTGGATGGCAAAGTGAAAGTCGGCCGCCCGAACGCGCCATTGCAGAAAACACTGGCGGTGCACTACTCAGCGCCGTTACCACAGCTGCTGGATGAGATGCTGAAAAAATCCGATAACCTGATCGCTGACAGCCTGACCAAGTCGCTGGGTGCCCAGTTTTTCATCCAGCCCGGCAGTTTCAAAAACGGCACCGCGGCGATCAAGCAAATCATCTTCGCACACACCGGCATCGATCTTAAACACGCTCAGTTGGCAGATGGCTCAGGGTTATCACGCAATAACCGTTTTACCGCGCACGACATGGCGGCGGTACTGCGTTATATCTACAACAATGATCACAAACTGCACATTATCGATATGATGCCGAAAGCGGGTGAATCCGGCACCCTGCATTACCGTCGCAGCATGCGTAAGGCACCAATCAAAGGACAGATGATTGCCAAAAGCGGCTCACTGTATGGCAGCTACAATATGGCGGGGTACGGTCTGGACAAAAACGGCAAACCGAATGCGATTTTCGTTCAGTTTGTCAGTGACTACCATCCGGTCCGTAGGGACGACAACCAACCCGTCGTCCCGCCGATCACTCAGTTCGAAACCCTGTTTTACCAGGATGTGATCAACTACAGTCAGGCTAAGTGAAGGAAGTAATTCACGACCGTGAAGTAAATCCACATTCCTGAGATATCGACCACCGACGCCAGCACCGGGCTGACCAATACCGCCGGATCCAGCTTAAACGCCCGGGCGAGGATGGGCAGCAGCCCGCCCAGCGTGGTCGATATCGTCACCTGAATAAACAGCGCCACCGCGATGGCAGCGGCAATTAGATGCATGTTAAAGCCACCAGCCGACGCAGGATCACTGAAGATCAGAATCCGCGCCACGATCACCAAAGCAATCGCCAGGGCAATGCACACCGCGACCCGACTCTCTTTCCAGCAAACCGCCAACCACTGGCGTTTTTTCAGCTCTCCGGTTGCCAGCGCCCGAATCACTAACGTCGCTGCCTGGCTGCCTGTATTACCGCCTGCCGCCGCGATGACTGGCATATAAATCGCCAGTAATACCAGCTGACTGAGCGTATCCTCATAGTGAGAAATGATCAGCCCGGAGACAATTCCGAGCAGCGCCAGTGCAATGATCCAACCTATCCGATGTTTAACATGCTCAAGCACCCCGGTACTCAGATAGTCATTCGTCGGCTCCACCTCAGAATAGATAAACCCCATTTGATGGGCGAAATGACGCGCTTGCTTATCAAAGCCTTCCTGCTCCAGTTGATTGATCAGCTGTTGCACGTAAGCCACAGAGCAGTGATTGAGAATACCTACGGCTTCTTCAATCGGCATCACAGTGAGTAAATGAATTTGTTTTTGTTGGTCGTACTGCAAAAAAGCATTACGAGCCGCACTGATCTCCGCGTTGGAGAACGGTGTGGTGTTTTGTGTACAAGTGTCGCTCATTACCGTCATGGCGAATCTCCCGATTGGCAATTGGTAACGACCATCGATAAACAACGTTTTTCCGGCAGGCACACACAGGCCGGCGGAAATCCGCGATTTATCTTCTAGTAAGACATGGAGAAAAACAGAGAGAGGAAAACAAGCTCCCTACCACTTAGGCAGGGACGGAGAGCGCCAATACCGAAGCGGGTTATTTTTCTCCCTTCATACTAGGGGGATGGTCGGTATTGTTCATAGTGGTCTCCAAAAACGTTGCCCCAGTGGCAACCGCGCTATGATAGCAAATCAAACTCGGTTTGCCATCGCTTTCAAAGGGAAACAGACACAAAAAACGCCCGTGTCGGGCGTTTTTGCTTCGGTAAGTTACGCATCAGCTGATAGTTACACGGGCAAATTTACGCTTGCCGACCTGGAATACGTACGTCCCGCTTGCCGGCTCAAACTTCGCGTCCGCCACTTTCTCACCGTCGATCTTCGCCGCACCTTGCTTGACCATACGCATCGCTTCAGACGTTGATGCACACAGCCCCGCTTCTTTCAGCAGGTTCGATACTGGCAGGCCCGCATCAAAGCCAAACTCTGGCATTTCGTCCGGGATAGCGCCTTTCTGGAAGCGGTTGATGAACTCCTGCTCTGCGGCGTCGGCGTCGGCGTCGCTGTGGAAACGAGCAATGATCTCTTTCGCCAGCAGAATCTTGATATCACGAGGGTTTTTACCTGCTTCCACATCTGATTTAAACTGAGTAATTTCATCCAGCGGACGGAACGACAGTAATTCGTAGTAGCTCCACATCAGATCATCGGAAATCGACATGATCTTACCGAACATCTCACTCGGCGCTTCACTGATGCCGATGTAGTTGTTGGCAGACTTGGACATTTTCTTCTCACCGTCCAGCCCCACCAGCAGAGGCATCATCAGTACCACTTGAGGCTTCTGACCATGAGATTTTTGCAGCTCACGCCCCATCAACAGGTTGAACTTCTGGTCAGTACCACCAAGCTCTACATCCGTTTCCATCGCCACAGAATCGTATCCTTGCAGCAGTGGGTACATGAACTCGTGAATTGCAATCGGCTGGCCACCCGCGTAACGCTTTTTAAAGTCGTCACGTTCCAGCATACGAGCAACCGTCTGGTTAGCGGCAAGACGGATCATGCCTTCTGCGCCCAGCTCCGACAGCCAGTCAGAGTTAAACTGAATCTTGGTTTTAGCCGGATCCAGAATCTTAAACACTTGTTGCTTGTAGGTTTCAGCGTTACGCAGCACATCTTCGCGCGTCAGCGGCGGACGTGTGGTATTTTTGCCAGTCGGATCGCCGACCATACCGGTAAAATCACCAATCAGGAATGTAACATCATGACCAAGTTCCTGAAATGCACGCAGTTTATTCAGGATCACAGTGTGACCAAGGTGGATGTCAGGTGCGGTTGGATCGGCACCTAATTTGATACGCAGAGGACGACCCTCTTTCAGTTTTTCAATCAGCTCTTCTTCTGGAATCAGCTCTTCCACACCACGCTTAATTTCGGCCAGCGCTGCTTCAATACTCGCCATTCTTGTTCACTCCCACAGATTTGGCAAAAATTTATTAGTTCGACATATTACTTGAATAGCGATGCTTTTTGAAACCAGTTAGACTAAAGAGCCCACTATTTTCTTTAATTAATTGCAGAACGAACTTTAAGATGTTGTCTATCTTCGCTCGACTTCCATGGATGCACCGAGCATTAATTGCCTGTTTCAGTGCTTTGATGGTCATTGCACTGTTTTTACCCGATCCTCAAGACCTGCGTAGTGATGAAGGCACACTTGAAGTCGGACGCCATTATCCGCTGACGATAGACGCTGAAGCGCTCGCCCCAGGCAGCGTGATGACGCCGACGGCTGCGCTGCGCTGGCAAAAACACACCGTTGGCTCCGGAGAAAGTGCAGCGTTGGTGTTCCAGCGCGTCGGTTTATCTTCCCGGACATTGTACGAGCTCACCACCAGCAGTGAAGAAATCGAAAAGCAATTGACCCGCTTACGCCCGGGTGATGTCTTGCTGTTTGGTTTCGATCAGAACAATGAACTGTTGCAGATCAAACGTCCGATCAGCTCATACGAAAACTTTGTCATCACCAAATCCGATTCGGGCTACCTGAGCCGACTGGACACCAAAGAAGTCTATTACCAATACAATTACGCCGAAGCCGACATCACCTCCAACTTCTGGAATGCGGGGATCAGCGCCGGGTTAACGCCCAACCAAATCATGGAACTGGCCGGTATCTACAGCTGGGATATCGACTTTGCTCTCGATATCCGTAAGGGCGACAATTTCCGTATTCTCTATCAAGAGAAAGTCGTGGAAGGCGAAGTGATTGGGCGTGGAAAAATCATTGCCTCGATCTTTACCAACCAGGGCGACACCTTTAAAGCGATCCTGGATGACAAAACCGGCGATTATTACGATGAGAATGGCCGGGCAATGAAAAAAGCCTTCTTGCGTGCGCCACTGGATTTTCGTCGCGTTTCTTCGAATTTCAATCCGCGTCGCCTCCATCCGGTCACGGGCCGGGTTCGTCCGCACCGCGGAACCGATTACGCCGCTCCGGTTGGCACGCCAATCTGGGCAGCGGGCAGCGGTGTGGTGGAAAAATCCAGCTACAACCAGTTTAACGGCAACTACGTGTTCATCCGCCACAACAGCACTTACATGACCAAGTATCTGCACCTGACCAAACGTCTGGTCAAAACAGGTCAGCGGGTCAAGCAGGGCCAGACCATTGGTACGCTGGGTGGCACCGGGCGGGTTACTGGTCCTCACCTGCACTACGAATTTTTGGTCAACGGCGTCCATCAGAATGCCCGTACGGTCAAGTTGCCTCAGGCTAAATCACTCACCGGACAAGCGAAGACGACCTTCATCGCCAACGCAAAAAACCGGTTGGAAAAGCTTGAACGCTACAGCCAGTTACTGTACGCCAATAACTGAACGAAGCCCGCTGTTGCGGGCTTTTTTATTCGCTAAGCTCCGTACTAGGCATCGCTTGCTGAACCGGACTGCGGCCGAGCATCAGCAGACAAGGCGTCAGCACTAACGTCAGCAACGTCGCAAACGCCAGCCCACCCGCCACCGCCGTCGCCAGTTGCGACCACCACTGGGTGCTGGGAGCGCCGAACTCTATTTTCTGATTGATCAGGTCAATGTTCATCTCCAGCACCATCGGCAGCAGACCGAGGATGGTTGTCACCGTTGTCAGCAGCACAGGCCGTAAGCGCTGCACGCCGGTACGCAAAATCGCCTCGCGTTTGTCCAGCCCACGACTGAGCATCTGGTTATAGGTGTCGATCAATACGATATTGTTGTTGACCACAATCCCCGCCAGCGCAATCACCCCAATCCCGGACATAATAATGCCAAACGGTTTCTGGAAAATCAGCAGCCCCAGGAAAACCCCAACGGTGGAAAACAGCACCGCACTCAGGATCAAAAATGCCTGATAGAAACTGTTGAACTGAGTGATCAGGATCAGTGCCATCACCACCAGAGCAACCAAAAACGCTTGTTGCAAAAAGGCCGAGGAATGTTCCTGCTCTTCATTCTGGCCACGAATTTTAAACGTCACCCCAGAGGCCAGCCCCAGCTCACTCAACGCCTGTTCGACTTTCGGCAGCTCCAACGCCAGATTGTAACCTTCAACCATGTCTGCCTTGATGTTGATCACCCGTTGGCCGTCGACACGTTTGATGGTGTGCTGTTTGTGCTCCGGGACAATGCTGGCAAAATTGGTGATGGGCACCAGACCAGCCGGGGTTTTCACCCGCAGTTGATCAAAACGGCCAATATCACGCTTGTCTTCCGGATAACGCACCAGAATATCCACTTCCTCATCGGCATCATCCGGCAGGTAGTCACCAATGCGCAGACCGTTGGTCACAAACTGAACCGTGTTACCAACCAGGGTGGCGTCAGCAGCAAAACGCGAGGCGTCATCGCGACGGATGTCAATCTGCCAGTCAATGCCATCTTTGCTAGAGGAATCACTCACGTTAGTCAGTGCAGGGTTATTGTCTGCCCAGTGACGCACCTGCTTGGCCGCGGTATCGAGTTTATCCAGATCGCGCGCGCTCATTTCGATCACCAAATCGTGCTCCACCGGCGGACCAGCGTCGGGAAACTTATACTCGATCTCCACACCGGGTATCTGATCCGTCTGCTGTTTCAGCTCGTCGATAATCGCTTTGACTTTACGCCGATACTGCCAGTCAACCGGTTTGATCTGGATCTGGCCAATTTCATCGTCGCCCCCGGTGCGGGTATAAACACTCTCAAATTCGTCGTGACCAAGCATGACCTGCTCAATGTCACGCATGATCGCATCCTGCTCCCGAATGGAGAGATCGCCGTAAGAGCGCACTTTCACGTTAAAAAACGGAGGATCCACTTCCGGGAAAAATTCCGCCCCTAAACCGGCTTTCGAGTAGGCAAAACCCACCCCTATCGCCATCACGATCGCCGCAAGCAGAATTTTCAACGGATGGCGGATGGCTACCGATAGGGTCAGGTAATAGAGCCGGGTCAGACCGGTTGCCTGAGTAAAATCGCCGTCATGCAGCGCCACCATTTGCTGTCGGCTTTCTGTGGTGGCGTGCTGGGGTTTGCCAATCAGACTTCCCAATACCGGAACAAACAACAGCGCCATCGCCAATGACGCACTGAGCGTAGCAATCAGCGTCAATGGCAGGTATTTCATAAACTCACCGGTGATATCCGGCCAAAACAACAACGGAGCGAACGCGGCCAGCGTGGTCGCAGTGGAGGCGGTGATGGGCCAGGCCATGCGCTTGGCGGCATCGCGGTAGGCTTGAGTACGGTCCACTCCTTCCTGCATTCGCCGATCAGCGAACTCAGTCACCACAATCGCCCCGTCCACCAGCATACCGACCGCCATGATCAGCGAAAACAGCACCACAATGTTGACGGTCAGCCCGAACACAGACAACACCAGCAAGCCGGTCAGAAATGACCCCGGAATCGACACCCCGACCAGCAGCGCAGTGCGTACCCCAAGGATGGCGATGATCACCACCACCACCAGAATAATCGCCGACAAAATGTTGTTTTGCAGGTCGTTGAGCATCAGACGGACATCATCCGACTGATCCCAGGTGTATTTCACCAATAAATTAGACGGCCATTCTGCCTGCTCACGCCCCTGCGCAATCACGGCTTTGACCAATTCAACCGTCTCAATGATGTTCTCGCCGGCGCGCTTTTTCACGTCCAGCACCACCGCTGGCTCGCCGTCCAGACGGGCAAAACTTTCCGGATCGCGGAATGAGCGCCGCACCGTCGCCACATCAGCAAAGGTGATCACCTGTTTGCCATCCACTTTGACCGGCAGCTCCAGCACGTCTTTCAAAGAATCGAATACCGACGGAACTTTCACCGAGAAACGCCCGTAACCAGTATCGACAAAACCGGCAGCAACGACCCGGTTATTCAGGGCTATCAGGTTGTAAATATCCCCCTGATCCAAACCATAACTTTCCATCAGCAGCGGGTCGACCACAATTTCGACGATGTCTTCACGATCGCCGGCAATGTCAACTTCCAGCACCTGGCGATAACTTTCCAGTTTGTCGCGTAACTGGCGGGCAATCTGAACAATGGTCCGCTCTGGTACGGTGCCATACAGCACCACCGACAACACCGGCTCTTCTGAAGCCAGCGTGACTTCATTCACGGTGGGCTCATCGCTGTCGGCCGGTAACTTGGGCTTGGCCAAATCCACCGCTTCGCGCACATCCGCCATTGCCTTAGTCAGATCCACACCGACGTTGAATTCCAGCATCACCGACGCATGACCTTCGGCAGCCGTGGCGGTCATCTCTTTTACTCCTTCGATTGAACGCAGCTCCTGTTCAATCGGGCGTACCAACAGACGCTCGGCATCGGTCGGTGAAATCCCCTGATGAGTGACCGATACGTAGATGATAGGAATAGTAATGTCCGGACTCGACTCTTTGGGGATAGTCAGATAGGTGATGACACCGGCCACCAGTATGAACACCAGCAGCGTCAGCATGGTCCGAGTACGCGACAGAGCAGCATCAATCAGTGAGTACATACTCTCTCCTTCAGCTCTGATCAGAGCGGGGTTGCGGCGTAGCAATAACCTGATCACCGTCGCGAACAAACCCTTGTCCCACCGTGATGATATCCACTACTTCACCGAGACCTGCTAGCCAGACGCCATCCTGTTCGGCTTTCACCAACTGAATCGGAACAAAATGCACCACGTTATCTTGCAAGGTTTTAACCCCAAGGTTACCCGCTTCGTCGAGCGCCAGCATCGCCGGCGTGACTTTCACCGCCAGTTGATCGTTGAGGCTAATCGCCACTTCTGCACTGACCCCGGCCGGGATACGCTGCTCAGGGTTGTCGATTTCAATTTCGATCGGAAACGTATTGGTGGCCGGTGATGACACCCGAGACACGTAACGCAAACGGCCCGTGAGGTTTTCCCCATCGATAAAGCGTATCTGAGCTGCTTGGCCGGGCTGCAAATATTGAATATGACGTTCACTGACGTCCGCTTCGATCACCACTTTGTCGAGATCGATGAGGGTCGCCACCGGATCGCCCACCGCAACAAAATCGCCAGTTTCAATCAGCAATTGGTCGATAATACCGGCAAAGGGTGCCCGTACCTGGGTATTACGCAGCGCCAATCGGGCATTGCTGGCCATCGCCTTCGCTTCAGCCAGTTGCGCTTCAGCCGTGGCAAACGCCACTTCCCCCTGCAAGCCACGGTTTTTCAGCGCTCGGGCGGCATTGAATTCTTTTTCGCGCACTTTCAGCATCGCCAGCGCGCGGCTGAACTGAATATCCAGATCCGCCGGATCGATGTGTGCGATCACTTGACCTTGTTCCACCCGGCTGCCTTTTCTCAGCGCCAGTGAGACAATTTTTCCGGCAATCTCTGCTCCCAGTGTCGCCTGGCGATCGGGCGCAGTGCGGCCATAAAGATTGATGATTTTATGAGTGGGCGTGGCATGAAAGGTCTGATAGACCACTTTTGCCAGTGGAATGGTTTGGACTTGCTCTGAAGTGTCGACATCATCCTGCGCCCAGAGAGAACCGAGCCCGAGCCACAGGCAAAGAAAAAAAACCAAGGCAGCAGAAACCAGCCATGGTTTCTGAGACCAATAGCCACCGTTGTTGATTCCAGGCATACAACATCCTTATGTGAGTACCTTTTTTAGAATTATTCAGCCCCGCGTACAATCAGGCACACAGAGCCGGGCAGTGTCCCCTACCCGTCACTCAACAAGTGGCTACTGTGATTTACACGCTGAACGACGCTCCACAGCCACAGGTTGTGGTTGCATTCGGGTTGTTGACAAAAAAGCGCGATCCTTCCAGACCTTCAGTGTAATCCACCACACCCCCGATCAGGTATTGCAGACTCATCGGGTCAACCACTAAGGTCACACCGCTGTTAACAATAGTCGTATCGCCTTCATTGACGCTTTCGTCAAAGGTGAAGCCGTACTGGAAGCCGCTACAACCACCACCGGTAATGTATACACGTAACTTCAGTTCCGGATTCTCTTCTTCAGCAATCAGCGCTTTTACGCGCGTTGCCGCTGCATCAGAAAAGGACAATGGTACATTTACTTCGCTCACGACGACCTCTCTCACTCGTGTCAGAGCCCGCTGGCGAGGGCCTGACGGCCATCTGCGGGTCTATCTCTATATTTCGATAATAGTTGATTATCCAATACCTGACCTTAGCGTTCAAGTATTCGCCACTACTATCGCGCAATTCGCAACTTTACACTGAGTCACGCTCAGATTACGCACAAAAAGTGATTAGAATGTGGCGTCAGGCGTTTCTAGTTCGCTCGGGTAGCGTTACAATGCCCGCCAACTTGGTCCGAGCAATCAAAAGAGGATATTCCAATGACCAAATCAGCAGAACTGTATCAGAAGGCGCAGGAAACCATTCCTGGCGGCGTCAACTCACCGGTACGCGCGTTCAACGGCGTCGGTGGTTCACCGATTTTTATCGAACGTGCCGACGGCCCTTTGATTTTTGATGCTGATGGTAAAGCGTATATCGATTACGTCGGTTCATGGGGCCCCATGATTCTTGGCCATAACCACGCCGTGATCCGTGACGCCGTGATTCAAGCCGCACAACGCGGTCTGAGCTTCGGCGCACCAACGGAGATGGAAGTCACCATGGCAGAGCTGGTATCAGAGCTGGTGCCTTCCATGGAACAGGTTCGTATGGTGAACTCCGGTACAGAAGCGACCATGAGTGCGATACGTCTGGCTCGTGGCTTTACCGGCCGCGATAAAATCATCAAGTTCGAAGGCTGCTATCACGGCCACGCTGATAGCCTACTGGTGAAAGCCGGCTCGGGTGCCCTGACGCTCGGTCAGCCAAGCTCACCGGGTGTTCCGGCAGATTTTGCCAAGTACACGCTGACCGCCACTTTTAATGATCTGGACTCCGTGCGCGCACTGTTTGAGGCCAACCAAGACGAAATCGCCTGTATCATCGTTGAACCGGTCGCCGGCAACATGAACTGTATCCCGCCGGTTGAAGGCTTCCACCAAGGACTGCGTCAAATTTGTGATGAAGAAGGCGCACTGCTGATTTTTGATGAAGTGATGACCGGCTTCCGTGTCGCACTGGGCGGCGCTCAGGCCTACTACGACATCAAACCGGATCTGACGACTCTGGGTAAAGTGATCGGTGGCGGAATGCCTGTCGGGGCGTTTGGAGGACGCAAAGACGTGATGCAGTACATCGCACCGACTGGTCCGGTTTATCAGGCAGGCACGCTGTCAGGCAACCCGGTTGCTATGGCCGCCGGCTTTGCCAGTCTGTCGCTGCTAAAAGAAGAAGGCAATGAAAAACGTCTCGCGTCGAAAACCAAACAACTGGCAGAAGGCTTCAAGGCGCTGGCCGACAAACACGGCATTCCTTTGGTGGTCAACCAGGTTGGCGGCATGTTCGGTTTCTTCTTTACCGATCAAGATACCATCACTTGTTATGAAGACGTCACCAAATGTGACATCGATCGCTTCAAACGTTTCTTCCACCTGATGCTCGACCACGGGGTTTATCTGGCGCCGTCTGCATTTGAAGCCAGCTTCACCTCTCTGGCGCACGGCCCGAAAGAGATCGACGCCACCCTGGAAGCGGCCGACCGCTGCTTTGCCGTTCTGGCGCAGGAAGCGTAATCGCTGACACTCAGCTCCCATCAACAAGGCTGCATTGATATGCAGCCTTTTTATTATCCTTGCCAGTTCAATACCACCAGCACCGCCAGCAGAACCAGAATGGCACCAAACCAAGGAAAAGGGCGACGCTTTTTACGTTGTCCAGCGCAATTTTTATCATCACTACAGCAGCCCATCGCAACATTTCTCCATTGATAACACTAGGTTTTAACGTCATTATACTCCCATAACGCGTGATAAATGGACAACGTCTGTGTCAGAAAAAGTGAAAATAACCTCCAGCCACTGGGTGTTGGTCGTCGCCCTGGTGGCCGCCGGAATCGCCTGTTACCTGCTGGTAGAACCTTATATCAACTCGATTGTAATGGCGTTCATCATTTCGATGCTGATGATACCAATCCACAACGGACTGGAAGCCAGAATGCCGAATCACCGTAACATCGCGGCTTTGATCTCCTGTGTGATCCTCACCTTTATCATCGTCATCCCGCTGCTGTTTGTGTTTGCCGCCATCGTGCAGCAAGGCTCGCTGTTTTCACAAAACCTTTACGCCTGGGTCACCGGCGGCGGAATCCAGGAGATCTTTCAACACCCCTGGGTGGTGAAAGGATTATCAGTCATCAACAATTACCTGCCATTTGATGCCATCAAACCTCAGGAAATTGCCCAGAAAGCCGCCCAACTGGCCACATCCCTCGGCACCAATCTGGTCGGGATCAGCGCCAAAATACTCGGCGACGCCACTAACTTCCTGATGAACTTTTTCCTGATGCTGTTTGTGCTGTTCTTTCTGCTGCGTGATCGCGAGCATATCATCAGCTCCATTCGTCATATCCTGCCGCTGTCGCGTAGCCAGGAAGACAAACTGCTGGATGAGATAGAACAAGTGTCCAAGTCTGCAGTGATGGGCTCGTTTCTGACCGCCATCGCCCAAGGGCTGGCGGGTGGCATCGGCATGTGGCTGGCTGGTTTTCCGGGATTGTTCTGGGGCACCATGATGGGCTTCGCATCGTTCATTCCGGTGGTCGGCACCGCGTTGATCTGGATACCGGCGACCGCGTACCTGTTTTTGACCGGGGACACAACCTGGGCTATCTTCCTGGCGGTGTGGAGCATTGCCATTGTCGGTTCAATCGACAACCTGCTGCGCCCGCTTTTGATGCAAGGCAGCGCCGGAATGAGCACCTTGCTGATTTTCTTCTCTCTGCTGGGCGGCATCCATCTGTTTGGGCTGATTGGCCTGATCTACGGTCCACTGATCTTCGCCATCACCATGGTGCTGTTTAACATCTATGATGAGGAGTTCAAAGACTTCCTCGACCAACAGGACAACAGCTGAGTCATACGACTTCAAGCCGACGGCAGATTGTGAGAGAATCTGCCGTCATTTTTTTCCGGGATCATTCATGTCAGCTTATATTGCCCCCAGCCAAATCGCCCAGCGACAACTGGCGTACTTCGAAGGTAAACACGTGTTGGTGGCCGGCGAAGTCGAAGATTTGTTTGCGCTGGAATTGCGTCAGCATTGCGCGTCGGTCAGTGTCTTTACCACCAACTATGGTTTTTATCGCCAAATCCGTGCCTACGAACAGCTCAACAGCTACTTTGGTGCTGAACTGACCGCAGAAACCGGAGCTGACATGATCCTGCTCTACTGGCCGAAAGCCAAAGCGGAGGCCGACTTTCTGCTGGCTATGCTGCTGGCCAAACTGGGCCCGGAAACCGAAATCGTAGTGGTGGGAGAAAACCGCAGCGGCGTGAAAAGCATTGAAAAAATGTTCAAGCCCTATGGTCCAATCAACAAATATGATTCTGCCCGGCGCTGCTCGTTTTACTGGGGTCAGTGCTTGGAGATGCCTGCCGCGTTTCAGCTAGACGCCTGGTTTAAAAGTTATCAGGTCCAATACCAGCAGCACTCCCTAACCATTCGTAGCCTGCCGGGTGTGTTCAGCCACGGTGAGTTTGATATTGGCAGTCAGCTGTTGCTGGATACTTTACCGTCCCTGAACGGCAAAGTACTTGATTTCGGTTGTGGTGCCGGTGTCCTCGGGGCCGTAATGGCCAAACTGAACCCGGACATTGAACTGGAAATGTGTGACATCAGTGCGTTGGCCGTGGCATCCAGTCAGGCCACACTCCAAGCCAACCAACTGGAAGGTCGTGTGTTTGCCTCCGACGTCTATTCGGATACGGCGCGTGATTACCGCTATATTGTCAGTAACCCCCCTTTTCATGCGGGGCTGGATACCAGTTACAGCGCGACCGAAACCCTGCTGGCCGATGCCCCTCAGCATCAGACCTCAAACGGCCAGCTCTATATTGTCGCCAATAGCTTCCTCAAATATCCGCCGCTCATTGAGCAGGCTTTCGGTAATTGCGAGACGCTAAATAAGACCACCAAGTTCGCGATTTATCACGCACAAAAATAACCATTCCAGCCCGGTTTCTCACCTGAAACCGGGCATTTTCGTCCCCGGAAGAGGAAAAACTGCGTTGGTGCACACGCTTTGAGGTGGACTTACTTGTCAAAGTAAAAAAACTCGTTAGTTTCGTCACTTTAGGTTTCTGTTTTTTCATTCAGCTTTGACGTGACTGACGTCTTCGCCTCACCTATAAAAGTGACATATGTTCAGGTTGTATCGTAAACAAAGATTCAAACGCCTGCAAAATACCCTGATGCTGGCGTTTCTGGTGTTGAGCATCACGCCACTCACCATCACCGCCCTGTTCTTTCTCCAATCGCACAGTAAAGATCTGCAGGAGCAGAGTACCTCTCACCTCCTCTCCGTCCGGGACAGCAAACAACAGCAGGTCATTGATTATCTCAATGCCAAAGAATCGGAAGTGATGGGCTTCGTTCGCTCTGAACTGGCGTACGCCAGTGGCGGGCGTTTCTACGGTTTGGTCAATGCGTTCCAGAACCTGGGCATAGATATTGAGCAAGCGCGTCAACACGCCCAGCAACGTTACATTCCCGGCTCAGGCGATCAGGTTCAGACCTCCATTTTGCCACAATCGAGTAACTTTAACGGCAGCGAGCGCTATCGCCTGCTGCACAAACGCTACCACTGGGCCTATCTGGAACTGCTCAAGCGTTCAGACTTCGATGATATTTTGCTGGTCGATCGCGATGGCAACGTCACCTATTCCATCTACAAATATGGCTATTACGGCACGAACCTGCTCAGCGGTGTTTTTAAGGATGACAATCTCGGCCAGACATTTCACCAATTGCAAGAACTGGTGAGTGAAAAGCGCAAGAATAACGAAGATTTTACGCCGGTGGTGTTCTCTGACTTCTCTGCTCGTGACGGTCAGCCAGTGGCCTGGCTGGGCGCCCCGATTATTCAACAGGGCTATCTGCACAGCTACGCTCTGTTCCGTTTGCCAAGTAACGGTATCACCAAGCTGATCGCCGACAAACCGAACAACGACATGCGTACGCTGTTGGTCGGTGATGACCACATCAGCCGCACGCTGGCGTATCAGCAGGATGAAGTTAATAAGAGTGTCGAAGTGATTGATCTGGCCTTGCGTGGTCAGTCCGCAGTCGGAACCTATACCAACACCGATGGCGAAAACGAAATCGCGGCTTACGCGCCGATTTCAATCAAAGGGCTCAACTGGGCATTAGTGGTTGAAGTGCCTGAGAAAGTGGCGTTTGCCCGGGTCAACCAGTTGGAAACGGTGTTTGTGGTTGCGATGATGAGCGCCTTGCTGCTGGTGGTGGTTGCCTCACACTACCTGTCCAATTTCATTACTTCGCCACTGCTCAAACTGACCTGGGCTGCTGAAAAAGTCTCTGCCGGCGATCTGGACGTCACCATGATCAACACCGAACGCAAAGATGAAATTGGCCGGCTGGCAGTCAGTTTTGAACGCATGCAGCGCTCGATCCGCGACAAGATTCAATTGATCAAGAAGCAAAATCGCGAGCTGGAAGACAACCTGCACCTGATCAAAAAGCAGAACCATGAGTTGCAGTTGGCCAACAAACTGAAAGATGAGTTCCTTGCCACCACATCCCATGAATTGCGTACACCACTGCATGGCATGGTGGGTATCGCCGAAGCCTTGTCGTCCGGAGCCAATGGTCCCATCACGGCCGATCATAAATACCAGCTCGATATTATCATCAGCAGTGGTCAGCGTCTGGCGAATCTGGTCGACGATTTGCTGGACTATCACAAAATGCGTTACGGCAGCCTGGACATACACACGACCGCCGTCGATCTGGCCAGTTCTACCCGTTTGGTGCTGGAGTTGTCAGCCCATCTGCTGGGCAACAAGTCGATACGCATCATCAATCAGGTTCAAGACAGTCATATCTGGGTCAGCGCCGACCCGCAACGACTGGAACAAGTGTTGTATAACCTGGTCGGCAATGCCATCAAGTACACCAGCGAGGGCAAAATTGTTATCTCATCCAGCATTGTGGACGACAATGTTCGCGTTCAGGTGGTCGACACTGGCCAGGGCATACCGGCCGAACAGCTGGAACACATTTTCGAGCCGCTGATTCAGGCGGGCAATGACGCCAGTCGCTACCGACAAGGCGCAGGGCTGGGGCTGTCGATCAGTCGCCAGCTCATCGAACTGATGGATGGTGCTCTGTACGTCAGCAGCCAGCCGATGGTCGGCACGACGTTCAGCTTTACCCTGCCGCTGGCCTCGCCAGAACAAATCGCGGAGGTCAGCCACGCTGGCGCCGCACACTTTAAAGTACCGGACAATCCAGAGCTGGATTTGCCCGAGCCAGGTACTCTGCCGGAGAACCCGGATGGACCGTTGCTGTTGATCGCCGATGACGAACCGGTCAACGTCCGAGTGCTGGACAGCTTTCTGCGCCTGGAAGGCTACCGGGTACGCAGCGCCAAAGACGGTTACGAAGCACTGGATCTGATCGAGAAAGAAAAACCAGCGCTGTTGCTGCTCGACATCATGATGCCAGGACTGAGCGGTTACCAGGTGTGTGAGAAACTGCGTGAGCAATACGATCACGCAGCACTGCCCATCATCATGCTCACGGCACTGAATCAGGCCGACGATAAACTGCGCGGCTTTGACGCCGGTGCCAACGACTATCTGTCGAAACCGTTCAATAAACAGGAGCTGGCGGCACGGATAGACGCGCACCTGACCGCCAGTAAAGCGGAAATGCGCCGGGTTGAAAACGGTTTGTTGCAACAAGAGCTGAAAAAACGGGCAATGGTCGAAGCCAGCCTACTGGAAACACAGGGCCGCTTGCTGGAGCAGCTTGAGTCGGCGCCGGAAGCCATCATTTGCGTACGCGAAGACGGTAAGATCCGTTTTGCCAACGACGCCGCCGCCAAGCTGTTTAAACGCACTCAGGAACAGCTCAAACGCTCCCAAAGTGACGAACTGCTGGCCCCCAAATACACCGAGATCGCTCAGGATCATTACTGCGGCACCATCGATATTTACGTGGAAGACGTCCGTCAACATGTCTCGGCTGACATTCTGCGCTTACCGGAAGCCTCTGGCCTCAAATACATTTACATCTTTAACGTCGGCGGCGGTGTCAACATCGCGCGGATCCACAATCTGGAGACCGCCATAGAAGCACTCTCAAGCTACGCGTTTGAAGGTGACCGAGCCAAGCTACAGCAACTGAAAGAGCTGGGTGGCGAGTTCACCCGCCTGGCCGATAAAGTTTCCGGAGAGAATCTGTCCAAGCAGGAAATCATGCGTGAAATCCTGGTCGATGCCATGACCTGTGCACTGGATTACTGGGAACGAGTGACCGGTGAAAACAAATTCGCCTTTGCTGAGCAAAGTGGGCTCTGGCGTGTGTATCTGGACCGCTCAACCCTTCAAACCCGGACGTTAGACAAATACCTGCGGATTGAAACATTGCCGAAAACACCGCGCTGGCGCACGGTACTCAGCTCACTGGATTACATTCTGGAGCACTGTCAGGAACAAAGCCCGGATCGCAGCCACATCGAAACCTTACGTGACCGGCTCCAGCACCTGCTGTCCAGCTAAGCCCTCAATCTCTAGCCCGCCGACATGGCGGGCTTTCTTTGTCCCAGACGACGCCTGACCATCGCCATCCACCTTAGCAAAACTGTGACTAAAACCTGCTGCCGCTATTATTTCTCATCACAAATAAACACCTCGATATCCGGTTGTTCAACGCGCTACGGACACGCTAAAATCGACAACACGCACTTAATTTCACCGCAGCTCGAAACCTTTGCCGGATATTGCGAAGCGAATCACAACAGAACGGCAGATTTAATTTCCTAACGTAAATTAACACCTTTTGAGGCCAGTGAGTGAGATCTCATTAATAGACAAGCTAATACAAACCATTGATATAAGACAAAAACAATGTAAGTAAACACTAACTTACCACAAGACTATATCAAAGAGTTGCGACTGAGTTCAAAGACAAAATTTGGTGATATTTTATACCAAACGGCACTGTTTTAACGTTTTCGACGGGTCAACGCCATGTTTTAACGGTTTTAACGGGAAAGGAAATTGATAATTTTCTTGTCAGGGTGTTTTCTTACTCTCAGCCAAGGCCTACAGGCCACTCATGCTGATGTTCTCCTCCGGAATGTCGGCGCCCAATGAGGTAGGTTTTGCAGAATGGCCATCGTGGGATGGCGTTCGAATCCAACAGTGAAATGAAAGCAAATAGTAAGGAACAGCTATGCTTGCCAATATTAAAAAAACAGCACTCGCCACCGCGATTATTGCGACGGCAACCACGGGCTTTGCCTCGGTCGCCAACGCAGCGGAGCGCAGTGAACTGACAATTCACCCGAAAGAGTTTACGACGTTTGTCCGTAACTTTAACCCGTATTTAGGTGCAACCAACTTGCACACCACAACCGACTTTCTTTACGAACCTCTGGTGGTGTTCAATGAAATGCACGGCAATACCCCGGTTTTCCGTTTGGCGGAAAACTTTAAGATGGCCGACGATCTGAAAAGCGTGACGTTTGATATTCGTAAAGGCGTACAATGGTCTGACGGCAAACCGTTCAGCGCGGATGACGTGGTGTTCTCATTCAACCTGGTGAAAGAGAAACCTGAGTTGGATCAGAGCGGCATTAACTCCTGGGTCGCCAGCGTAGAAAAAGTGAATGACTATCAGGTGAAATTCACCCTGACTGAAGCCAACTCCAATGTTCCTTACGAAATATCGAAGGTACCGGTTGTGCCGCAGCACATCTGGAAAGACGTGAAAGATCCGGCCACATTCACCAATGAAAATCCGGTCGGTTCAGGCCCGTTCACAGAAATCGACACCTTCACTTCGCAACTGTACATTCAGTGCCGCAACCCACACTACTGGGACAACGATAACCTGGAAGTCGACTGTCTGCGCGTCCCTCAGATTGCCAACAATGACCAGTTTCTGGGTAAAGTCGTCAACAGTGAGCTGGACTGGACCTCGTCGTTCATCCCGGATATCGACCGCACCTACGCAGCAGCCAGCCCGAATCACCACTACTGGTATCCGCCATCAGGCACTCAGGCCTTCATGGTCAACTTTAAAGACCCGGATCCTGCCAAACGCGAAGCGCTGACTAACGTAGATTTCCGTCGTGCTTTCTCAATGGCATTGGATCGTCAGACCATCATCGATATTGCGTTCTACGGCGGCGGTACGGTGAACGACTTTGCATCAGGGTTGGGTTACGCGTTCGAAAGCTGGTCGAACGAAGCCGTCCACACCAAGTTCAAGAAATTTAACTCCTACGATCCACAAGGTTCGAAGAAGCTGCTTAGCCAAGCAGGCTTCAAAGACACCAATGGTGACGGTTTTGTCGAAACACCATCGGGCAAATCGTTCGAGTTACTGATTCAGTCGCCAAACGGCTGGACGGACTTCAATAACACCGTTCAACTGGCAGTGGAGCAACTGGCTGAAGTCGGCATCAAAGCCAAAGCGCGTACACCAGACTTCTCGGTGTACAACCAGGCGATGCTGGAAGGCACCTATGACGTAGCGTACACCAACTATTTCCACGGTGCAGACCCGTACACTTACTGGAACAGTGCGTACAACTCCGCACTGCAGCAAGGTGACGGTATGCCTCGCTTCGCGATGCACTTCTACAAAAACGACAAGCTGGATGGTCTGCTGAACAGTTTCTACAAAACAGCCGATAAGAACAAACAGCTGGATATCGCCCACGGCATTCAAGACATCATCGCGAATGACCAGGTGACCATTCCTGTGATGTCTGGGGCATATATGTATCAGTACAACACCACCCGTTTCACCGGCTGGTGGAACGAGGAAAATCCGAAGGGCCGTCCAAACATCTGGGCTGGTATCCCTGAGCGTCTGCTGCACGTACTGGATCTGAAACCAGTCAAATAACCAGACGTCAGTCTATGCGGCGTGCATCCGTACGCCGCCTATAAAAATCCCCAACACAGGCAGTAAGTTAGTGGCGCCCGTCGTCAGGGGATTGTTCGCTCTGAATTTCGCTGGGAGCGACCTGAAACCAGAAGCAGGGAAACTATCTGGGTGAGTAAGGTGTGAGTTATGGGTTACTTTTTAAGACGTTTGTCGTTCTATACCATTGCGCTGCTGGTCGCAGCGACATTGAATTTTATTATTCCGCGGGCCATGCCCGGAGATCCGGTGACCATGATGTTTGCCAACGCATCAGTCCAGGTGACGCCGGAGCGCATCGAAGCGATGAAACAACTACTGGGCTTCGTCGATGGTCCAATTTGGATGCAATATTTTGCCTACATGCAAAACATTCTCAGCTGGGAGCTGGGAACTTCCATTCAATTCTATCCGCTGTCTGTGAATACGCTGCTCGGCGGCGCGTTCGGCTGGTCACTGTTTTTGGCCGGGACGGCGGTGGTGCTGTCGTTCTCCATTGGTTCCATACTCGGTATTTTCGCCGCCTGGAAACGCGGCAGTAAATACGATGCGTTTGTCACGCCGGGGATGTTAATTCTACAAGCGGTTCCTCAGGTGGTGATCGCCATGCTGGCCATGTTTATCTTCGCCATCGGCCTGAAATGGTTTCCGACCGGCTACGCTTACACCGCCGGCACAACGCCAGACTGGACAGACTGGGCATTCATCAAAGACGTCACGTACCACGCCGTGTTGCCTTTGTTCTGTGCGGCCATCGTGCAAATTGGTGGCTTCCTGGTCAACATGCGCAACAACATGATCAACCTGCTGGCCGAAGACTACATCACCATGGCGAAAGGCAAAGGCCTGAGCGAAAACCGCGTGGTGTTCAACTACGCAGCGCGTAATGCCCTGCTACCTAGTGTCACCGCTCTGTCGATGTCACTCGGGATGGCGATTGGCGGTCAATTGATCATCGAAATCATCTTTAACTACCCGGGCCTTGGTTCGGTGCTGTTCAACGCCATCAACGCGCGTGACTATCAGGTACTGCAGGGACAACTGCTGATCATGACCCTGTTTATGCTGTTCTTTAACCTGGTGGCCGACATGCTGTATGTCGTGCTCGACCCACGCCTGCGCAAAGGAGGCAAGTAATCATGAAAGATCTTCTGAAACTCATCTGGCGTAACCCGATGGCCCTGACCGGAACCATCATTATCGGGCTGTTTCTGTTGATCGCGCTGGCGGCGCCACTGCTGACCAAACACGCGCCGGACAAACGCACCGGCAACCCGCACGAATACCCGGGCTTTGTGGTCAAAGCCGCTCAGGCTTCACCCGATGGCTGGGTTGCCGAAAACCTCGCCACTGACCGGCGCACCCTGAGCATGTCGAAAAAAGCCGATCACCTCCTCGGCACTAGCCGCATGGGCCGTGATGTGTGGTCTCAGGTCGCCTACGGCGCACGCGTGTCTCTGGCTGTCGGTTTTGGCGCCGGTATCACCGTCTGTATTCTTGCCACGGTGATCGGCGTCTCCGCTGGTTACTTTGGCGGGCGGGTCGACGATGTGCTGACCGCCGCAATGAACATCATGCTGGTGATCCCTCAGTATCCATTGCTGTTTGTGGTTGCCGCCTTTATTGGCGAAGCCGGCCCCTTGACGATTACTCTGGTGATTGGCTGCATGTCCTGGGCCTGGGGCGCGCGGGTGATTCGCTCGCAGACACTGGCACTGCGCGAAAAAGAGTTTGTCAAAGCCGCCGAAGTTCTGGGTGAATCCTCGTGGCGCATCATCTTTGTCGAGATTCTGCCCAACCTGATTTCGATTGTCGGTGCCAGCTTCATCGGCTCAGTGATGTACGCCATCATGATGGAAGCCACCCTGTCTTTCCTGGGCCTGGGTGACCCGAACACCGTCAGTTGGGGCATCATGCTCTACAACGTTCAGACCTCATCGTCGATGTTAATCGGCGCGTGGTGGGAACTGCTGGCCCCGTGTATGGCACTGACCTTGTTGGTGACAGGTCTGGCACTGCTCAACTTCGCGGTAGACGAAATCGCCAACCCGCAACTGCGTTCACATAAAGGCATGAAGCGCTGGAAAAAACTGGCCAAGCAAGATCATCAGCAACGTGAACCTGAATTACCCCCACAAAATGCACTTTGGAGCGGAGACAAATAACGATGACTGCACCACTGATATCAATCCGCAACCTTTGCGTGGACTACATTACCGATGCGGGGGACGTACGCGCTTGCAATAACGTCAGCTTTGACCTCGCACCGGGTGAAGTGTTTGGCCTGGCTGGCGAGTCCGGCTGCGGAAAATCGACCGTCGCCTTTTCCCTGATGCGCCTGCACAAGCCACCCGCATTCATTACCGGCGGTCAGGTGATCTTCAACGGCGAAGACATCCTGCAATACAGCGATCAGCGCATGCAATCGTTTCGTTGGAGCGAAATGTCGATGGTCTTTCAAAGTGCAATGAACGCGCTCAACCCGGTACTGACGATGGAAGAGCAGTTCTGCGATGTGATCATGCGCCATACCGACATGACCCGAGAACAAGCCAGACGCCGGGCGGAAGGCCTGCTGGAAATCGTCGATATCCACCCAAGCCGCCTGACCGACTACCCGCACCAGTTTTCCGGCGGAATGCGCCAGCGTCTGGTGATCGCGATCGCCCTGGCACTCAATCCGAAAATGATCATCATGGATGAACCGACCACCGCCCTTGATGTGGTGGTCCAACGTGAAATCCTGCAAAAGATCTATGCGCTCAAAGAAGAGTTCGGCTTCTCGATCCTATTCATCACCCACGATCTGTCACTGATGGTCGAGTTCTCCGATCGCATTGGCATCATGTACTCCGGTGAACTGATCGAAATCGCACCATCCAAACAAATTCTGGAAAGCCCGTATCACCCTTACACCAAAGGACTGGGTAGCTCGTTCCCGCCGTTGACGGGGCCGAAAACCAAACTGACCGGTATTCCGGGTAACCCATTGAACCTGCTGGATATTCCACAAGGTTGTCGCTTTCAGGCCCGTTGCGATCGGGTGCATGAAGCCTGTACGCGTGTGCCGACTACACTGCGTCAGATTGAGCCTAGCCGTTTCTCCAATTGCCACCTGTACGGTGAGCCAATTGCTCATACGAAACTCTAGATCAACCACCACCAGCAGCCGTATTACGATTTCCGGAGACAATTATGAGCAATGAATTTGGTGAGTTACTGATCGAAGGGAAAAACTTAGTGAAAGATTTTCCCATCAACAGCAACGCCCTCAAACAACCTATGATGCGGGCGATCAACGACGTGTCATTCAAAATGTACAAAAGCCGCGGCTTGTCCGTGGTAGGTGAGTCCGGTTCGGGCAAATCCACCACTGCTAAGATGATCGCCAAAATGTATGCCCCGACCTCAGGCGCGATTGAGTACCGAGGGCGTGACATCCAAACCATCAGTGCCAAGGCCGATCTGATGCACTACCGCGAAGGAGTGCAAATGGTGTGGCAGGATCCGTTTGGCTCGCTGAACCCCACGCACAATATTTTCCACCACATCGCCCGCCCATTACTGATCCACAAAAAGATCAAGCCAGGCAACAAAAAAGAGCTCGAGGAGCGGGTGCATGATTTGCTGGAACAAGTTGGCCTGATCCCACCCAAAGAAACCGCCGCCAAATACCCGCACCAGCTGTCCGGCGGACAACGTCAGCGGGTTAATCTTGCGCGCAACATCGCCGTCGGCGCAGAAGTCGTGTTGGCCGATGAACCCACGTCAATGCTGGACGTATCGATCCGGGCCGGGGTGCTCAACCTGATGGAAGAGATGAAATTTGAAAAGCAGATGTCGCTGCTTTACATCACTCATGACATCGCCACCGCGCGCTACATTGCCGAAGATCTGGCGGTGATGTACGTCGGCCATATGGTCGAATGGGGAGACACGGAAGAGATCATCCATGCGCCGCAGCACCCTTACACCCAGTTGTTGGTGTCTGCGGTGCCGGATCCGAGCAAATCGATCCACGAAAAGCTCAAAGGCAACAAAGGTGAAATCCCGCTCTGGACCCCCGACTCGGTCGGTTGTCCATTTGCCGGGCGCTGCCTGCACGTCAGCGATAAGTGTCGCGAAAAACTGCCTGCGGTCACGCAATTGTCCGACAACCACTTTGTGCGTTGTTATTTATACGAAAACTAAGCTCCAGCGGACCGGGGTCACCTGGCCGCCGCGATAACCCAGATTAGCGGAGATTTTGCATGCAGCTTTTGACCAACCACATTGGTTACGAAATGCACGGCCCGAAACAGGCCATTCTGATGACTCGGCAGGCCAGCCTGCCTGAAACGACTGCAGTTTTGCTTGATGCCCACACGCATCAAACGGTGCAGCAGTGTCCGTTGCACGCGACCGGCAGTGTAGACAACTGGCATCAGGGCAATTTCTATCAGATTGATTTCTCCGGCATAACGGCACCGGGACAGTATTACCTGCGCGTAGGAGAGAGCCGTTCTGCCGTATTTGAAATTGGTCACGCGTTACTGATGCAACAAACGTTCTCCGACGTCTTACACTACTTTAAGTCACAGCGCTGTAGCGGCATTTTTGATGCCCAGGATAAGCAAGTACCGCTGCTGGGCACATCATCCACTGTCGATGTGCACGGTGGTTGGTACGACGCTTCCGGCGATGTCAGCAAATATTTAAGTCACTTGTCGTACGCCAACTACCTCAACCCTCAGCAGATCCCAATGGTGGTGTGGAACATGCTTAAAGGGCTGGAACTGCTGAACGGACAAGTCGATGTCGCTCCCTTCTCTCGCACTCGGCTGATCGACGAAGCGCTGTTTGGTGCCGACTTTCTGGTGCGAATGCAAAATCCGAACGGCTTTTTCTACATGACGGTTTTTGACAAGTGGAGCAAAGACATCGAACAGCGCGAGATCTGTGCCTACGCGACTCAGCTTGGGCATAAATCAGACGATTTTCAGGCCGGTTTCCGTCAGGGCGGCGGTGTGGCAGTGGCGGCACTGGCGGCTGCGGCACGTCTTGATACCCATAGCGAATACCGTCAGACAGACTACCTTGAACGGGCCGAGCGCGGCTACTGGCACCTCAAAGAGCACAACCTTGACTACCTCAACGACGGTACGGAAAACATCATTGATGAATACTGTGCGTTGCTTGCCGCAGTCGAGCTTTACCGCACCACCTCAGACCACCGTTACCTCGCACAGAGCCGCGAGTGGGCACAGCGATTAGCCGCGCGTCAGCTCAGTGACGCACGTTTCCACCACTTCTGGTCCGCCAATCACGATGGCAGTCGCCCTTACTTTCACGCGGCAGAAGCGGGCCTTCCGGTATTGGCGCTGTGTGAATACCTTGCTATCGAGGACGACCGTCAATATCAACAGCCAATCCGGCAAACCGTTCAACAGGCCTGTCAGTTTGAGCACACCATCAGCGAGGAAGTAAACAACCCGTTTGGCTATCCGCGTCAGTATGTGAAACCGGTGGACGGCGACAAACGCAGCGCCTTCTTTGTCGCGCATCGCAACGAAAGCGGTTATTGGTGGCAGGGAGAAAACGCCCGCCTCGCCTCGCTCGCAGTCATGGCGCTGCGCGCTCAACCTTTTCTGGCGGCCCCACTCGACCAGCAGATGCGTTCACTGGCGCACAACGCGCTCAACTGGATTGTCGGTCTGAACCCGTATGACATGTGCATGCTCGACGGACACGGACGTAATAATCCTGACTATCTGCCCGCGTATGGTTTTTATAACGCCAAAGGTGGGCTCTGCAACGGCATCACCGCCGGGTTTGACGATGAACAGGACATTGCCTTCAATCCGCCGGGACAAAAAGATGACCTGCTGCAGAACTGGCGCTGGGGCGAGCAATGGATTCCGCATGGCGCTTGGTACCTGCTGGCAATCATCAGCCAATTAGTTGACCTAAACACACCACAACAGGAGCAACAAGCATGACAACATACTGGGTTGGGATCGATGGTGGAGGCACCTCGTGCCGTGCACGTATCCGCGATGCGGCCGGCCACCTGATCGGCGAAGCCAAAAGCGGTAGCGCCAACATCATGCTCGGCGTGGACGTTGCCATGACATCGATCACGCAGGCCATCACTCAGGCGGCGCGCCAAGGTGGCCTTACACCAAGCGATTTTCCTGCAATGCACGTTGGCCTGGCACTGGCGGGCGCCGAACACCGGGCATCCTGGCATGCTCTGATGGCCGCTTCTCACCCGTTTGCCAGCCTGACACTCAACACCGACGCGTACGGGGCTTGCCTGGGCGCACACAAAGGTGACAGCGGGGCCATCATGATCGCCGGCACCGGTTCGTGCGGCATCCTGTTACACAACGGTGAGCAGACCGTGGTCGGAGGGCGGGAGTTTCCCATTTCCGATCAGGGCGGCGGGGCCGTCATGGGACTCCGGCTTATCCAGCAAGTGTTGTTGGCAGAAGACGGTATCCGGCCCAAAACACCATTGTGCGATCACGTCATGGCGCAGTTTGATCAGGACATCGATCAAATCGTTGAGTGGTCGAAAGCCGCTCTGCCACGTGATTACGGTCAGTTTTCCCCAGCCATTTTTCAATACGCAGGCCAAAGCGATGAGCTGGCTATCGATATGCTCAAACAAACCGCCGCCGACATTGAAATGTATCTCATGGCTCTCAACCGCAAAGGGGCCGTGCGCATTTGCCTGATGGGCAGCATCGCTGAACGGATTCTGGCCTGGCTGTCGCCGCCCGTTCAGCAATGGATTGTCGCGCCACAAGCCGACGCAATTGAAGGCGCACTGATGATGGCCGGTAAACCCGAGCATAACCTCTATTAGGACGTTACGTATGAATTATCGAGTGGACCTGGCAGTGCTGTCAGAGCACAAACAGTACTGCCGTTTTGGTCTGACCCTGCACAATCTCAGTGATCAGGACCTGCATCACTGGACGCTGCAATTTATTGTGGATCGCTTCATTCTGCCCGATAGCGTCGCGCCGGGCAGTATCGAACAGATCGGCAGCTTCTGCACGCTGACACCCGCTGTCCAAACTTTGCCCGCCAACCAGCACTTTTACTGCGAATTCAGTATCAACACCGCTCCGCTGCGTTTTTACACCGATGGGCTGAAAGATGCGTTGCTGTGTGTGGGCGATCAGCACTATCCGGTGACGGTCACCCCGCTCGCACTGGCCACTCCCTACCGGGAGCGCAGCCAGATACCAGAAACAGACACCGCCACATTGGCGCTGCTGCCAAGGCCGAACAACGTTGAGCAATTTGAAGGCTATTATCCCCTCGCCAGCAACAGCCAAATCACGGTTCAGTCTCGCTTAGCGGAAAACGCCGCAGTCTGGTTACAAGAGGAACTCACCCGTTTACATGATCTGTCGCTCAGTCCCATCGGTAAAGGCGACCTGGTATATCGCACCAATCCGACGCTGGACGAAGCGGAATATCAGTTGACGGTCGGCTCGACGGGCATTCTGCTCGAAGCTGGCTCTGCCAGTGGCTTTGTTCATGCCAGTGCCACCTTGTTGCAACTGGTGCAAACCCAGCCGGACTGCACCAGAGTGCCGTACGTCAAAATCAAAGACACACCACGCTTTCGCTACCGCGGCATGATGCTGGACTGCGCACGTCATTTTGCACCGACGCAGCGGGTCAAACGTCTCATCAATCAACTGGCTCACTACAAGTTCAACACTTTTCACTGGCATCTGACCGACGATGAAGGTTGGCGCCTCGAGATCACAGCGTTTCCAGAGCTGACCAGGCTCGGCGCCTGGCGGGGTCAGAACGAGGTTCTGCAGCCTCAGTTCAACCAGTTGACCCAACGAGTCGGCGGGTTTTACAGCCAGGATGAGATCCGTCAGGTGGTCGCGTACGCCGCCGAGCGCGGAATCACCGTGATCCCTGAAATTGATGTCCCTGGTCACTGCCGCGCCGCAATCAAAGCCCTGCCTGAGCTGCTGGTAGATGAGGCGGACCGCAGTCAATACCGCAGCATACAGCATTACAACGACAACGTGCTCAACCCTGCCCTGCCCGGCACCTATCAGTTTCTCGACCAGGTACTGGAAGAAGTCGCGCAGTTGTTCCCATCCCCCTGGGTACACATTGGCGCAGATGAAGTGCCAAACGGGGTCTGGGTAGACAGTCCGAAATGTCAGGCACTGATGGAGCAACACGGCTACCGCGATGCCAAAGAGCTACAGGGCCATTTGCTGCGCTATGCCGAGCAGAAGCTCAAATCGCTTGGCAAACGCATGGTGGGCTGGGAAGAAGCACAGCACGGCGACAAAGTCAGCAAGGACACCGTGATTTATTCATGGCTGAGCGAAGATGCCGCGTTGAACTGCGCCAAACAAGGGTTTGACGTCATTCTGCAACCCGGTCAATCGACCTACCTGGATATGGCACAGGATTACGCACCGGAAGAGCCCGGGGTTGACTGGGCAGCGGTCATCCCACTGCAAACCGCCTATCAGTATGAACCGCTGGCAGACATCCCGGACAGCGATCCGCTCCGCAAACGTATCCTGGGCATTCAGTGTGCACTGTGGTGTGAATTGGTTATCGACCAGCCACGCATGGATTACATGTTGTTTCCGCGTCTGACCGCACTGGCCGAAGCCTGCTGGACCGACAAACCCCAGCGCGACTGGCAAGACTATCTGTCGCGGCTTAAAGGCCATCTTCCATTGCTGGACAAGCAAAGCATCGGCTACCGAACTCCGTGGAAGTAACGACATCGCTTCGAGTGCGTACACTCACCCGTTTTACTCGCATTGAGCAGCCGCCATCAGGCGGCTCAGGCAAAAGGAAAATACAATGAAATACGGCTATTTCGATAATGACAATCGTGAATACGTCATTACCCGCCCGGATGTTCCGGCACCCTGGACCAACTATCTGGGCACCGAAAAATTCTGTACCGTGATCTCTCACAACGCAGGCGGTTATTCGTTCTATAACTCACCGGAATACAACCGGGTAACCAAATTCCGCCCAAACGCCACCTTTGACCGTCCCGGACACTATGTGTATCTGCGTGATGATGACAGTGGCGATTACTGGTCGATCTCCTGGCAACCGGTCGCCAAAAGTCTCGACGAGGCGCAGTATCAGATACGTCACGGCCTCTCATACTCCAAATTCCAGTGCGACTACAACGGCATTCATGCCCGTAAAACCCTGTTTGTACCCAAAGGCGAAGACGCGGAAATCTGGGACGTCGTGATTAAAAACACCTCTGATCAGGTGCGCACCATCAGTGCGTTTTCGTTTGTGGAGTTTTCGTTCAGCCACATTCAGTCCGACAACCAGAATCATCAGATGTCACTGTACTCCGCCGGCACCGCGTACCGCCCGGGATTGATCGAATACGACCTCTATTACAACACCGACGATTTTGAGGGCTTTTACTATCTGGCGTCGACGTTTGATCCGGATTCGTATGACGGTCAGCGCGACCGCTTCCTCGGTCTGTACCGCGACGAAGCCAACCCACTGGCGGTGGAACAAGGCCGCTGTTCCAACAGCGCCCAAACCTGCTACAACCATTGTGGCTCATTGCACAAGCAATTCACTCTCCAGCCGGGTGAAGAGATCCGTTTTGCTTACATTCTGGGAATAGGAAAAGGCAACGGCGAGCGTCTGCGTGAACATTACCAAGACGTTGCGAACATCGATGCCGCATTTGCGGCGATCAAAGCTCACTGGGACGAGCGCTGCGCTAAGTTTCAGGTGAAGTCGCCTAACCAAGGGCTTGATACCATGATCAACGCCTGGACGCTGTATCAGGCAGAAACCTGTGTGGTTTGGTCGCGGTTTGCTTCTTTTATTGAAGTCGGTGGGCGCACGGGGCTGGGTTACCGCGATACCGCGCAAGACGCGATATCCGTCCCGCATGCCAACCCGGAGATGACACGCAAGCGTATCGTGGATTTGTTGCGTGGTCAGGTGAAAGCCGGTTACGGGTTACACCTGTTTGATCCAGACTGGTTCGATCCGGAGAAAGAAGACGTGGCCCCATCCAAATCGCCGACAGTGGTCCCGACACCGTCAGATGAAGACAAGATCCACGGCATCAAAGACACCTGCTCGGACGATCACCTGTGGCTGATCCCGACCATTTGTAAATACGTGATGGAGACCGGTGAAACGTCGTTCTTTGACCAGATGATTCCTTACGCTGACGGCGGCGAAGCCAGCGTGTACGAGCACATGAAAGCCGCACTGGATTTTTCCGCTGAATACGTGGGCCAAACCGGAATCTGCAAAGGCCTGCGCGCCGACTGGAACGACTGTCTCAACCTTGGCGGTGGCGAGTCTTCAATGGTGTCATTCCTGCATTTCTGGGCGTTGCAGGAATTCATTGATCTGGCGAAGTTCCTAGGCAAAGACCAAGACGTAAACACTTACACTGAGATGGCGGCCAACGTTCGTGAGGCATGTGAAACCCACTTATGGGACGACGAAGGTGGCTGGTACATCCGTGGCCTGACCAAGAACGGAGACAAGATTGGCACCGCGCAGCAACAGGAAGGCCGAGTTCATCTGGAATCCAACACCTTAGCCGTGCTCTCCGGGCTGGCTTCTCAGGAGCGGGGCGAACAAGCCATGGACGCGGTGGATGAACACCTGTTCTCGCCCTACGGTCTGCACCTTAATGCCCCATCGTTCTCGACGCCGAATGATGACATCGGCTTTGTCACCCGCGTGTACCAGGGCGTGAAAGAAAATGGCGCGATTTTCTCGCATCCGAACCCTTGGGCATGGGTGGCAGAAACCAAGCTGGGACGCGGTGACCGAGCGATGAAGTTCTATGACGCGCTCAATCCATACAATCAGAATGACATCATCGAAAAACGTATCGCAGAGCCCTACTCCTATGTGCAGTTCATTATGGGCCGCGACCATCAGGATCACGGCCGTGCCAACCACCCATGGCTGACCGGTACCTCTGGTTGGGCGTATTTCGCTGTCACTAACTACATTCTCGGCGTACAGAGCGGCTTCACTGGTCTGAGTGTCGACCCGTGTATTCCATCGGACTGGCCAGGCTTTGAAGTGACACGTCAATGGCGCGGCGCCACTTACCATATTCAGGTCGAGAACCCTGATCATGTCAGCAAAGGCGTCAAGTCGATCACTCTCAACGGGGCGCCAATTCAGGGCCGCATTCCGCCACAGGCTCAAGGCAGTGACAACCAGGTGGTTGTGGTACTCGGTTAATAATACTGGGCGCTGTTGGGGCGCCCGCTTGCGTGAGGGACGCAACATGATTCAGTTTGGAACCGGTGGCTGGCGCGCCTTTATCGGCGAAGAGTTCACCAAAGACAATGTACGCCTGGTCGCGCAGGCGCTGGCCAACATCATTCATCAGGAGCAGGTCGCTGAGCGGGGCTTTGTTATCGGCTACGACCGGCGTTTTTTGTCCGACAAGGCTGGACGCTGGTTTGCTGAAGTGCTGGCTGGTAACGGGATCACCGTCAGCTTCATCAATAAATTTGTGCCGACTCCGGTGGTGATGTTCAAAGCCAAGCAGATGCAATGTGCTTATTCCGCCTGCATCACCGCTTCGCACAACCCGGCAGACTACAACGGCATCAAGGTGTTTATCGACGGAGGTCGGGACGCCGATGAGGTGATCACACAGAAAATCGAGCAACAGGTTGCCGTATTGCGTGCTGGGGATGTACGCAGCAGCGAGTTTGAACACGCCGTGGCACAAGGGCATATCGTGCCGATCAATCCGATGAACGAATTTGTGGACTCGATCATCGACTTCATCGACATTGAAGCGATCAAAAACGCCAATCTGCGGGTGCTGATCGACCCGATGTTCGGTGTGGCCAAAAACGCCCTGCAGACCGTGCTGATCAACGGCCGTTGCGATGTCGACGTGATCAACGATGGCAAGAATCCGGATTTTGGTGGCCTGATGCCATCGCCCAGCGCTGCCACGCTCTACCGACTGAAACATCTGGTCGCGGCAGAGGGTTACGATATTGGTATTGGCACCGATGGGGATGCTGACCGCCTTGGTATCATTGACGAAAAAGGCAACTTTATTCACCCTAATGAAGTGCTGATCCTGTTGTATTTCTATCTACTGGAATACAAAGGCTGGTCAGGCTCTGTAGTACGCAACATCGCCACCACCCACCTGCTGGATAAAATCGCCGCCGACCATGGTGAACGCAGCTTTGAAGTTCCGGTCGGTTTCAAGCATATCAGCTCTCAAATGGAAGCCGATGACGCGTTGATCGGCGGTGAGAGTTCAGGCGGACTCACCATTCGTGGCCACATCAAAGGCAAAGATGGCGTGTTTGCCTCCAGCCTGCTGGTGGAAATGATCTCGGTGACCGGGAAGAAGCTGTCTGAACTGTTGGGAGAAATTTACCAGCGTTACGGATACGCCTATACCGCCGAAGGCGATTGCACCTTTAAACCTGATCAGAAACAGGCGCTGTACAACAAAATTTATGTCGACAAGTTATTGCCTGAGTTTGGTTATGAGGTAGAGCGCGTCAGTTATGACGATGGCGCAAAAGTATATTTTCGCTGCGGCGGCTGGGTTATTGCCCGCTTCTCAGGCACGGAACCGTTACTGCGCATCTTCGCAGAAATGGAAGACAAGGCCAGCGCCGAGTCAGTGCTGGCGCAGATGAAAGCGTTTTTATCTCTGCGCTAAACAAACCACACAGCCCGGTTTTTCCGGGCTGTTGGGTTCAGAATGCCAACACCCCCTGGGTATCGACTTTCACCGTAACCGGCATTCCGACTGCCAGCGGCTGGGAGGACGTTGCGAGCAGTTTCCCGCCATTCACGTCAATCACGTAGCGGCAATGATCGCCCATGAACTGTTGTTCCACGACCCGGATACTGCTCTCTTCTGCACGCGCCACCTGGATGTGCTGTGGTCTGAGCAGCAACTCACACCCCTGGCCAGGGGTGATCTCAGTTTGCGCTGTGGCTTCAATTAAACCGAGTTCAGTTTCAAATTCAGTGTCCGAGTAACGAGTCGCTTTCAGGTAGCTGCCTCCGCCGAGAAAATCAGCCACAAACTTGCTTGACGGTTGATAGTACAGCTCTGCAGCCGTACCGTACTGTTCGATCACGCCGTGATTCATCACCGCCATCTTATCGGCAAAGGCAAACGCCTCTTCACGACTGTGGGTTACGAATATCGCCGTCACCCCCTGCTGTTTGAAAATTTTGCGAATTTCCGCAATCAGTTCATGACGAACCTGGGTATCGATGTTGGAAAACGGTTCATCAAGCAGCAATAGATCAGGTTTGTAAGCCAGTGAGCGGGCTATGGCCACCCGTTGTTGCTGGCCGCCGGACAACTGATGCGGATACCGTTCTTCGTAACCACTCAAGTGGACTAAGCCCAGCATTTCCGACACTTTATCCGCCTGCATTTTCGCATTGTTGCCTTTGAGGCCAAACGCAATGTTCTGCGCCACCGTCAGATGGGGAAACAGCGCATAATCCTGAAAGATCATACCGATATTGCGCGCTTCCGGTGCCAGCCAGGTTTGTCCGTCATCAATGACGCTCTGATTGAGTTTCATCACACCGGCACTGAGTGGTAACAGCCCCGCAATGGCTTTCAGCAGCGTGGTTTTACCACAACCACTGGCGCCGAGCAGACACACGATCTCGCCATGACAAACATCGAGCGACAAAGCCTCCAGAACCGTTTGCTCTTCGTACTTACAGGTAAGATTTTCAATCGACAGTGCACAGCTCATCAGTGAGGTTGCTCCAGTGAACGGTTTACGACAACCAGTGGGATGAGGCCCACCAGAACCAGAAGTACCGCCGGCATTGCTGCCAGCTCCAGATGCTCATCCGACGCATAGTTATAAACGTATGTCGCCAGCGTTTCAAAGTTAAAGGGGCGCAGCAGCAACGCCGCATTGAGTTCTTTCATCGATTCCATGAACACCAACAATGCCGCAATCAGTGCACCACGGCGTATCAGCGGTAAGTGCACCCGGCGCAACATCTGATTGGCGTTGCAGCCCATGGTCCGTGACGCCATATCCAGCGACGGAGAGACTTTGCTCAGGCTGCTTTCGATACTGCCAATCGCCACGGCGGCAAAACGCACCACCATGGCAAACACCAGAGCAAACATCGAGCCGGAGAAGATCAACCCCGGCCGTCCCCATTGCATCGCTTTGGCCACGTCGTTGACCAGATGATCCATCGCCAGTACCGGAACCATGATACCAATCGCCAGCACCGTACCCGGTACTGCGTAGCCCATCGATGAAAAGCGCATCGAGGCGAGACTAAGCCGCTGTGGCTGCAGGCGGTGGAAGAAATTCACCACCAGTGCCACGGCCACCCCCACCAGCGCCGCCAGTGTTGAGACCTGCAAGCTGTTGAGCGCGTACTGGCGAAACTCTGCAGTCCAGCTCTGGGCAAAATAGGTATATGCGTAACTGCACAACTGCAAAAGTGGCAGAATGAATGCCGCACTGACAATGCCCCAGCACCAGATCACCGCCAGCCACTTGCGCCAGCCATGCAGCGTATAACGAAAATCTTCATGACTGCTGAACTGACTCTGGAACAGCTTCTGTCGTCGCCGACTGTATCGCTCAGCGCTGAGCAAAGCAATCACAAACACCAGCATAATAGCGGAAATTTTGGCAGCCGCGGTCAGACTCGACATGCCCATCCAGGTATCGTAAACCGCAGTGGTCAGGGTGTTGACCGCAAAGTAATTCACCGTACCAAAATCACCGATGGTTTCCATCGCCACCAATGACAAGCCCACCGCCATGGACGGACGCACCAACGGCATGGAAATACGGCAAAAGCTTTCCCACGGTGAGCACTTGAGCAAACGGGCAGACTGCAACAAAGAGACGTTTTGCTCCATGAAGGCGGCGCGACACAACAGATAAATATACGGGTACAAAACCAATGCCAGCACGGAAATAGCACCGGGCAAAGTGCGGATATCCGGGAACCAGTATTCCCCTGGCCCCCAGCCCGTGATGTCACGCAGCCAGATCTGGATTGGTCCGGCAAAGTCAAACCAGTCGGTATAGATGTAACCGACAATATAGGCTGGCATCGCCAGAGGTAACACCAGCGCCCACTGCAGCACGCGCTCACCCGGCATGCGGCACATCGCCATCAGCCAGGCACTTGGGATACCGAAGAGCAGGCTCAACGCCATCACCCCGAGCGCCAGAGCGACTGTGTTGAAGGTATAGGTGGGCATCACGGTCGATATCAGATGTGAGAAAATATCATCCGTGTCGCCCAGTGCGGTGTAGAAGATCGCTAAGATCGGCAAAACCAGCAGCAGGGCTAAGCCCACACTACTGGTTTTCCATAAGAGGTTCTTTTCTTTCATTCGCCTAATTACAGCAAGGCTGGATGACACATAAATGCGGTTGCAAATACATCTCATGTCCCTTTAATCATCAGGGGTACAGTTATACCCCTGATTTCAATTAAAGGTCAAACTTGACCTCATCCAAAAGACGAATTGCCGCTTCGTGGTGAGAAGCGATATCGTCCAGGGAGATGGTGTCAGCTTTAAAATCGCCCCACGATGCAACCAGATCAGAACGTTTCACACCTGGTTTAACCGGGTATTCGAAGTTCACTTCTGCGTACATGTGCTGCGCTGTGTCAGCCGTCAAAAATTCCATCAGCTTCAGCGCGTTTTCACGGTTCGGTGCGTATTTAGCCATCGCCATACCCGAAATATTTACGTGCGTACCTGTGGTGTTCTGGTTCGGGAAGTTAATGTAAACCGCATCAGCCCACGCTTTCTGCTCTTTATCGTTGATCATTTTACCCAGGTAGTAGCTGTTACCCAGTGACACATCACACAGGCCTTCTTTGATCGCTTTTACCTGAGCACGATCGTTGCCCTGAGGTTTGCGCGCCAGGTTGGCTTTCACACCTTCCAGCCAAGTCTTAGTCTCCGCTTCACCGTGGTGAGCGATCATCGCCGATACCAGAGAAACATTGTATGGGTGCTTACCACTGCGAGTACAGATTTTGCCTTTGAATTCTGGCTTGGCCAGATCTTCGTAAGTGAAATCATCGCCCAGTTTGCCCATACGGTCGCGTGATGAATACACGCTGCGCGTACGAGTCGTCAGCGCAAACCACTGGTTTTCTTTGTCCTGGTACTGCGCCGGTACATTCGCTTCAATCACGTCGCTGTCAACACGCTGTACCAGACCGCGGTTAGACAGATCCGCCAAACGGCTGATATCGACAGTCAACAATACATCAGCCGGGCTGTATTCGCCTTCCTGAGCCAGTTTTTCAGCAATGCCCTGCTTGGCAAACTTCACGTTGACTTTGATACCGGTTTCTTTGGTGAACTCTTTAAACATAGGTTCAACCAGGAATGGCTGACGGTATGAGTAGACGTTGACTTCTTCAGCGGCCATCGCAGCCGGTGCTGTTACAGCGCATGCCAGCGCTGAAAGAGCGAGCAGTTTTTTCATTGCTAAAATCCTTTGCATCGTAATGATAACGTTTATCAGTTGCGTTATTATATGCATGAAACCGATGAAAACAATGACACAAAACAAAAAAACCTGCCTCGGTCGGCAGGTTTTTTGAGTATTTTGTAACTAAACATTACTTGGCTGTGACGAACTCCGGATACGCACCGACACCACAGTCATGCATGTCCATGCCTTCCAGCTCTTCCTCTTCCGACACACGGATACCCACTGTCGCTTTCAGTACGCCCCACACCAGTAAGCTGGTACCGAACACCCAAGCAAAGATCACGACCGCACCCAGTAGTTGTGAACCAAAGCTCGCATCCGCGTTACTTAGCGGCACCACCATCAGACCGAAGAAACCACACACACCGTGCACCGAAATGGCGCCCACCGGATCGTCGATTTTCAGCTTGTCCAGCGCCACGATACTGAAGACCACCAGCGCACCCGATACCGCACCGATTGCCACTGAATACAGCGGGCTTGGTGACAATGGATCCGCGGTAATAGCCACCAGGCCAGCCAACGCACCGTTGAGAATCATCGTCAGGTCGGCTTTGCCCCAAGTGGTTTTGCACACCAGCAGAGCAGCAATCGACCCCGCCGCCGCTGCGGCATTGGTATTAAGGAATATCTGACCGACGGCGGTCGCGTTTTCAAAATCCGATACCATCAGCTGAGAACCGCCATTGAAACCGAACCAGCCAAACCACAGGATGAACGTACCCAGTGTTGCCAACGGCATGTTTGAGCCCGGAATGGGGTAGATCTCACCGTTTTTGCCATATTTACCTTTACGCGCGCCAAGCAGCAGTACCCCAGCCAGCGCCGCCGCCGCCCCCGCCATGTGCACAATTCCGGAACCGGCAAAGTCGCTAAAACCCGCTTCAGACAAGAAACCGCCGCCCCAGGTCCAGTAGCCTTCAATCGGGTAAATGAACGCCGTCAATACCATTGAAAACACCAGGAAGGTCCACAGCTTCATGCGTTCAGCCACCGCGCCAGAGACAACCGACATCGCTGTTGCGACGAACACAACCTGGAAGAAAAAATCCGACTCGAGAGAATGATCCGCGCCGTCAGCCTGAGTGCCAATTAAGGTTCCCAGTGATGGTAGCCAGCCCCCTTCACCATTGTCGACGTACATAATGTTGTAGCCGACAATCAGGTACATAGTGCAGGCAATCGCGTATAAGCAAAAGTTTTTAGTCAGAATTTCTGTGGTGTTCTTTGAACGCACCAGACCCGCTTCAAGCATGGCAAAGCCAGCGGCCATCCACATAACTAACGCCCCTGAAATCAGGAAGAAAAACGTGTCCAGTGCGTAACGTAACTCCGTTACCGTTGTTGCAAGTTCCATAGTGATACTCTCCAATCCTTTGAAATCTTAAAGTGCTTCCGCATCCATCTCGCCAGTACGGATCCGCACCGCTTGTGAGAGGTCGTAAACAAAAATTTTCCCGTCACCGATTTTGCCGGTCTGGGCGGCTTTAGTGATGGCCTCAATCACGCGGTCGACGTTATCGGCCTGAGTCGCGATCTCCAGTTTGACCTTGGGGAGAAAATCGACTTGATATTCTGCACCACGGTAGAGCTCTGTGTGCCCCTTTTGACGGCCGAAGCCTTTCACTTCCGATACCGTCATACCTTCAATACCAACGTCCGCCAGAGCTTCTCGCACATCGTCCAGTTTGAAGGGTTTGATAATCGCGTTAATCAGTTTCATCGCATCCTCTCTGCAGCTGTAGTCCCTTTACGCAGGGAATAATCCAAGGTGCGTGCCAACTTTTTAACTCTTTGTTTTACATAAACTTTGATATCTACTAGTGATAAAAAACAAAACAGGCCGCACCAATAAGGTGCAGCCCGTTCCCAAAAATAAGGCAGTCGGTGCCCATTTCACCACGACTGTGCAAATTAGCCGTGAATAAATGCCTGCCATTGACGGATCAATTGTTCAAAATCTTCCAAACCACAGCAGCCAACACTTTCGCTGTCATAGAGTTCAAACTCTTCCGGAAGCACTTCTGACTCACTCAGAGCCAGTGCATTGTCTTCTATGATCACTTCATCGGCGCTGATCAGCAGGCTGATTTCCCGTCCCAGCAGCCGGTGCTCACCACCCGGCGCGGTTCTGGCCTGTGCCACTAAGGCCATCACCTGTTCAATCCGGGCCATCTCGTGACCAATCTCTTCTTGTAGCCAACGGCCAACAATTTCGTGTCCCATGGAACACTGGCAGTAATAACTGCCATCCAGGGCGTTCTTCTTAAATACGAAGTCCATCTTTTCTCTGTCGATGCGGGGTGTAGATTGCTGCTATTATCGAGTGATCTGATTCAACACGCCACTATAACCATGCAGCTGAACGAAACGATTGCACGCCAAATTGTCGAACGTGCCATGAAGATTATCCCTCACTCGGTAAATGTTATGGACGATCAAGGGCGGATCATTGGCTCGGGAGATCGTCAGCGCCTGCATCACAAGCATGAGGGCGCCGTCCTGGCGATCACCGAATGTCGGGTCGTGGAGATCGATCACGCCACCGCGCTCAAGCTCAAAGGGGTGAAGCCCGGGATCAACCTGCCGATCCTCTACCATCAGCGAGTGATCGGCGTGATTGGCGTATCGGGGAGCCCCGAGCAGGTACGCCATTATGGTGAGCTGGTCAAAATGACCGCCGAACTCATCGTCGAACAGGCAGCACTGATGTCGCAGATCGAATGGAATAAACGTCACCGGGAAGAACTGGTGATGCAATTGATCCAAGGCTCCAGCCTTGATGACGCTCAATTGGTCTCGATCGCCGAGCGGCTCGGGCTGGATCTGTCACAACCCCGAGTGGCCGCCATTGTCAATGTGGTGCCTGAACAAGATCACACCTTATCGCTCGAACACCTGCAGCAATTGGTGCATCTGCTGGAATACCCCGAACGCGATAATCTGGTGGGTATTCTGTCGGTATCAGACAATCAGGTCGTGGTGCTTAAGCCGATCACTCTGACCAAGGAGGGTTGGTCGAAAAGCGCAGAAACCCGTCGTATCAATCAACTGCTCAAACGCATTAAAAGTGCCGGCAACTTTTCAATTCAAATGGCGTTGGGGGACTACTTCAGTGGCGTTGATGGTCTGGCAAAATCTTTTGATACTGCGCAACTCACCCTGCGCAGTATCCATGGTCAGCCAGGAGAAGTGTTCTTCTATCAGGATCATAAACTGCCGGTTATGATGAATGATGTGCTCCAGACGCCCTGGAAAGCACAGCAGTTACGCCAACCCTATGACCGGCTGCGAGAATACGACACCAAAGGCATACTGACAAAAACCTTAACAGCGTATTTTGCTCTAAATTGTGACGCCGCTCAGACATGTCAGCAACTGCACATTCACCGTAATACTCTACGCTACCGACTGGATAGGGCATCACAAATAACCTCATTAAATATCAATAAATTAGATGATATTTTATTGCTTTATCTGTCGCTAAAACTGTTTGCCTGAACTCATCTTTTTGTGCAAGCGCACAAAACAAAGCCTCATCAGGCAGGCATTTTTTGGCATTCTGACTAAAGACGTTCAACGCTTCCCTCTTTATATTCGCTCAAAAAATAACGCTTATAATCTGTGTGGAATAGAACATGACTGAAGTCTCTACATTAGGCGCCCTGGCCGCACTTGTGGTCGCCATTGCGCTGATTTTAAAGAAAGTTCCCCCTGCTTACGGCATGATCATTGGGGCCTTGGTTGGCGGCGTCGTTGGCGGGGTCTCCCTGACCGATACGGTCGCGCTAATGATAGGAGGAGCTCAGGGTATCGTGACCGCCGTGTTGCGCATCTTGGCTGCCGGTGTACTGGCCGGCGTGCTGATCGAGTCCGGTGCCGCCACCGCCATCGCGGAAACCATCGTCAAGAAAGTCGGCGAAACCCGCGCCCTGTTGGCACTGGCTCTGGCAACCATGATCCTGACCGCCGTCGGCGTGTTTGTTGATGTGGCAGTGATCACCGTCTCGCCGATTGCACTGGCCATCGCCCGCCGTGCCGACATTTCCAAAACCGCCATTCTGCTGGCAATGGTTGGCGGCGGCAAAGCCGGCAACGTCATGTCTCCGAACCCAAACGCAATCGCGGCGGCGGATGCTTTCAACGTTCCTTTGACCTCAGTGATGGCTGCGGGCGTCATTCCAGGCCTGTGCGGCATGCTGCTGGCCTACATCATCGCCAAGCGTCTGGTCCATAAAGGCTCTAAAGTAGCCGAGCACGAAGTCATCGCCGTCGATCATGCGCGCCTGCCTGGCTTTGGCGCCGCCATCGTGGCGCCACTGATCGCCATAACGCTGCTGGCGCTGCGTCCGATTGCCGGGATCAATGTTGATCCGCTGATCGCCCTGCCGCTTGGTGGCCTGATTGGCGCGCTGGTCATGGGGCGCTTCAATGACACCAACCATTTCGCCGTATCCGGCCTGACCCGCATGGCGCCAGTGGCCGTGATGCTGCTGGGGACAGGAACCCTGGCAGGCATCATCGCCAACTCCGGATTAAAGAGCGGCCTGATTGACGTGCTGACCGCCTCTGGTCTGCCGTCCTACTTACTTGCCCCTATTTCGGGCGCCATGATGTCGCTGGCTACCGCTTCAACCACAGCAGGAACCGCGGTGGCTTCCAATGTGTTCAGCCACACGATTCTGGAGCTAGGCGTCCCCGCGCTCGCCGGTGCCGCGATGATTCATTCAGGTGCAACCGTGCTGGATCACATGCCACACGGCAGCTTTTTCCATGCGACGGGCGGCGCGGTACATATGGATATCCGCGAGCGACTCAAACTGATCCCGTATGAGTCTCTGGTCGGTCTGATGATCGCATTTGTCTCAGTGATGATGTTTGGTGTCTTTGGTCTGTTTGTCTAAGCCGTGAGGTCGAAAATGAAAATTGTAATTGCTCCTGATTCTTATAAAGAAAGTCTGACGGCGATGGACGTCGCCTGTGCGATTGAAACTGGATTTCGTCAGATTCTGCCAGATGCGGATTACGTCAAACTGCCCATGGCAGACGGCGGTGAAGGCACCGTGCAGTCACTGGTGGATGCGACCGGTGGTCAGATTGTTCAACACACGGTGACGGGACCGCTGGGTACACCGGTAGACGGCTTTTATGGCTTACTCGGTGACGGCAAAACCGCCGTGATTGAAATGGCGGCCGCGTCCGGCCTTCACCTGGTGCCCGTCGCGCAGCGCAACCCACTGCTCACGACCTCCTACGGCACGGGCGAACTGATCACCGCGGTACTCGATCGCGGTGTTGAACACATTATTGTCGGTATTGGTGGCAGCGCCACCAACGATGGCGGGCTCGGTATGGTACAGGCGCTGGGTATCCGGATGCTTGATGGCGAAGATCAACCTCTGGGGCATGGCGGTGGTGAACTGGAAAAACTGGTCCGCATTGATGTCAGCGGTCTGGATCCGCGCCTGAAGAAGGTCCGACTCGATGTGGCCTGCGATGTCGATAACCCACTGTGCGGCCCCAAAGGTGCCTCACAAGTGTTCGGTCCACAAAAAGGGGCCACCGCAGCGATGGTCGCCCGTCTCGATGACAACCTGGCGTATTATGCGCGGGTGATGCGCCGCCAGTTAGGCAAAGATGTCCAGCACATCCCGGGCGCTGGCGCCGCAGGTGGGCTTGGCGCCGCTCTGTTGGGCCTGCTCAACGCACATCTGCGTCCTGGCATCGAAATCGTCATGGAAGCGGTGAACTTGGCTTCTGTGGTCAAAGACGCCGATCTGGTCATCACCGGCGAGGGCCGTATTGATAGTCAGACCATTCACGGTAAAACACCGATCGGGGTCGCCCGTTGTGCCAAACGTTTCCAGCGGCCTGTGATTGGTATTGCCGGTTCGCTCTCCGCCGATTGTGACGTAGTGCATCAACACGGCATTGATGCATTGTTCTCTGTAGTTAACGGCGCCGTGGATTTACCCACCGCACTGGCCCAGGCCCGGAGCAACGTCGAGCTGACGGCACGCAATGTCGCAGCAGTGTGGCACATGGCGAGCCAACCATGAACTGACTCAGATAAAAAAAGCCGCTGAAACAATCAGCGGCTTTCTCATCACGTCATCACGCTGGCTTACGCCGGCTCTTGGAAGATCACTTCTTCCGCTTTCTTGGTGTACGTGTCCATCAGGTGGAAGTTGAGGTAACGGTAAGTATCCGCAGCCGTCGCATCAATCTTCTCTGCGTATTGCAGGTACTCGTCCACATTCGGAATACGCCCCAAAATGGCACCTACCGCTGACAGTTCCGCTGACGCCAGGAAGACATTCGCGCCGGTTCCCAGACGGTTCGGGAAGTTACGCGTTGACGTCGACATAACCGTCGCTTTATCCGCCACACGTGCCTGGTTACCCATACACAGTGAACAGCCCGGAGTTTCAATGCGCACCCCAGCGCGGCCGAAGATGCCGTAGTAACCTTCTTCAATCAGCTGGTCTTTATCCATCTTGGTTGGCGGAGCCACCCACAAACGGGTTTCCAGTTGACCTTTGTGGTTGTCCAGCAGTTTCCCTGCCGCACGGAAGTGACCAATGTTCGTCATACAAGAACCGATGAACACCTCGTCGATTTGGGTACCCTGTACATCAGACAGCAGACGGGCGTCGTCCGGATCGTTCGGCGCACACAGAATCGGCTCGTTGATCTCATTCATATCGATTTCGATTACGTGCGCGTATTCAGCGTCTTTGTCCGCTGCCATCAGCTCAGGCTTATCCAGCCATTCCTGCATTGCTTTGATGCGGCGCTCAATGGTACGACGATCGCCGTAACCTTCCGAGATCATCCACTTTAGCATGGTGATGTTGGAATTGAGGTATTCGGCTATCGATTCTTCCGACAGTTTAACGGTACAGCCCGCAGCAGAACGCTCGGCCGACGCGTCAGACAGCTCAAATGCTTGTTCAACCGTCAGGTGCTCCAGACCTTCAATTTCCAGAATGCGACCAGAGAACTCGTTGATCTTACCCGCTTTCTCAACAGTGAGCAGACCTTGCTTGATACCGTAGTACGGGATCGCGTGCACCAAATCACGCAGTGTGATGCCGGCTTGCAGCTTGCCTTTAAAGCGCACCAGAATCGACTCTGGCATATCCAGTGGCATCACGCCGGTTGCGGCTGCAAACGCCACCAGACCAGAGCCTGCCGGGAAAGAAATCCCCAGAGGGAATCGGGTGTGCGAGTCACCACCTGTACCAACGGTATCCGGCAGCAACATGCGGTTGAGCCACGAGTGGATGATGCCATCGCCCGGACGCAGTGAAACACCGCCACGGTTCATAATAAAATCAGGCAACGTGTGGTGAGTGTTGACGTCAACCGGTTTCGGGTAAGCCGAGGTGTGACAGAACGACTGCATCACCAGATCCGCAGAGAAACCCAGACATGCCAAATCTTTCAGTTCATCACGAGTCATCGGACCGGTGGTGTCCTGAGAACCAACCGTGGTCATTTTAGGTTCACAATAGGTGCCCGGACGGATGCCATCAACGCCACACGCTTTGCCAACCATTTTCTGCGCCAGCGTAAAGCCGGCATCAGAGTCTGCAACCGGAGCAGGCAGACGGAACACATCACTGGTTTCCAGACCCAGCGACTGACGCGCTTTGTCCGTCAGACCACGTCCGATGATCAGAGGAATACGGCCGCCGGCGCGCACTTCATCCAGCAACACGTCGGTCTTGAGTTTGAATTCAGCCAGCACTTCACCCGTTTCGTGGTTACATACTTTGCCTTCGTATGGGTATACGTCGATCACGTCACCCATGTTCATTTTCGATACGTCCAGCTCGACAGGCAGCGCACCCGCATCTTCCATGGTGTTGAAGAAGATAGGTGCAATCTTACCACCCAGAACAAAACCGCCAGCGCGTTTGTTCGGGACATATGGGATATCATCGCCCATAAACCACAACACAGAGTTGGTCGCCGATTTACGCGATGAGCCAGTACCGACGACGTCACCGACGTAAACCAGTTGATGACCTTTTTCTTTCAGCGCTTCAATCTGTTTGATCGGACCAATGGTGCCTGGCTGATCCGGTTCGATACCTTCACGTTCGTTTTTCAGCATCGCCAGAGCGTGCACTGGAATATCAGGACGAGACCAGGCATCCGGAGCCGGAGACAGGTCGTCGGTGTTGGTTTCACCGGTGACTTTAAATACGGTCAGAGTGATTTTTTCGTCCAGTTTTGGTTTCGACAAGAACCATTCGGCATCGGCCCAAGACTGCAGGACTTGTTGGGCAAATGCGTTGCCGTTTTTGGCCTTTTCTTCCACATCGTAGAAGGCATCAAACATCAGCAGGGTGTGTGACAGGGCTTTCACTGCGATCGGCGCCAGAGCGTCGATGTCCAGCAGGGAAATCAGCGGCTCAATATTGTAACCGCCCTGCATGGTACCCAGAAGTTGCGCCGCTTTTTCCGGGCTGACCAGAGGAGAAGAGACTTCGCCTTTGGTGACCGCCGCCAGAAAACCGGCTTTCACGTAAGCAGCTTCATCAACACCTGGTGGGATTCGGTTTTCCAGTAGTTCAAGGATGAAGTCCTCTTCACCTTGCGGGGGATTTTTCAGAAGTTCTACAAGTCCAGCAACTTGCTCTGCGTCCAGGGGTTTAGGGACAACTCCTTCGGCAGCACGCTCTTCGACGTGTTTACGGTAGGCTTCAAGCACGACTTTTTCCTCTCATTGCGGTTCCTCCTCATTTATGACTGTTCTTAGTAGACAAAAGAGGAGTGAACATCCTTGGAAACTTGGCTCTCCTTGCCATGCTTTCATTCAATTTTTGATTGAGAGACAGCGCCAGAGAGGCCAAACTGTGGGCGACAGAATAGCAAAATTAACGATAAATTAAAATCTCATCATTTTGACCAACATAGCAACTTAAGACTAAAGTTCTATGATTTTGCATGCTTTATTGCTAAGAATCCCACCAGGTGAGATCCGGCTGCCACCCGTTTTTTACTTCCCTGCTCAATCGAACGTCGTTCCGATGATCAGGTAAATGGAATCATAGTTGCGTTCGGTCCGACCATAGCCAAACATGATTGGGCCAATCGGAGAATCGATCCCGGCGAACACGGAGCCCGCCAAGTACATCGGCAACTCAGACAACGACAGTCCGGACTCAGACCATACGCCGCCGTATTCCAGCGACGCGCCCAGATAGAGGGGCGAACTGAACAGGCCAAAATCATTATCAAACCAGCGATAACGGTAGATCATATTGCCGTAAAGTTTGTTTTCTCCGGCGAGGCTGTTGCGCGGAATGCCAGACAGATGCAAGAAGCCGCCCAGTTGCTGAGGTTCAATCAGAGTGTCAGAATTGAGACTCTCGATCAAACCGGCATCCACGTTGCCCACTAAAGTATGACGGCCCACGCTTTTAGCCCCAATCAACTTTACATTGGTTTCATACGTTGTGCCTTCCTCTTCATAAGTTCCGTCTCCGACCCAAGCGTGTGAAACCACATAGTCTAAGTCCAGATAGATCCCTTTGGTGGGCAGGCTGAAGTCATCCAGGGTATCGATACGATAGTTGAAAAATACGCCGGTACGCTGGTAATCGAAGCTGCCAAACGAGGCCAGATTGGACACTTCCGCCTCGCCATCGGTATAACGTACACCGGTTTTAAATTCACTCCATAAACGGTGCTGGTAGCCCAGTGCCGCCTCTCCGACCCACTGTTTGTAAGTCACCGGTAAGAAGTCTTTGACCGCGTCCAGTCCTCGATCACTGACGGTTTGGTCTTCCACATCGATCGGGATATTGGTCACTTGATTGGTGTAGCGGCCTTTCAAAGTGGCAAAGAGTTTTTGCCCTGACATCAGCGGCGTATACAACTCCGTCTCAAACAGCTTGTTCGACCCCATGTCCATATTCAGACGCAGCTCAGCGCCGCTGCTGTTGAGGTTGGTGAAATTGGTGGTGACACCAATAGAGTACTGGCTTTCGGTATCAAAATCGTCTTCGAGAAAGAAACGGAAGTCCATGTAATTGGGCCCCCAGGATTTCTCTTTCACATCCACGTTGAGGATATTTTCACCGTCGCGCTGATCAAACTTGTAGGTGACCAACTCAAAACGGTCAAGCGCATACAGGTTCTGTACACTCTGCTCCAGTTCTTCGGTCGAATACTGCTTACCCTCTTTCAGCGCCAGCCGGTTTTCAAGCAAGTTATCGGTGTAATGGGTTTGGTTATTGATCGAAATTTTGTCGAGTTTGACTTCGTCGATATACACCAGTCCACGCCGGACGGTCTCTTTGATGTCGAGGTATTTCTGATAATCCGCCGTCGACAACGACAGGCGAGACAAGGCTTGCTTGGCATCATTAGCCGCCTTATAACCACGTTTGTACGCTTCCGGCATGATGAAAAAATCGGTGGTACTGTAACCGCCCACATCCGGCTGGATCAGTACATCCTGGTCAGCAAGCTTTTTGACCTGTTGCTGAGTACTGCGGCGGACCAGATAATTAGAAAGCTGATCGGCGACCGTAAAGAAATTAGTGAAATCATCCGCGCTCTTGTAATCGGAGCTGATGTCGACCGCGATGATGATGTCGGCGCCCATTTGACGCGCGATGTCGACCGGCATGTTGTTGGTGACCCCACCGTCCACCAGCATATGGCCGTTGACCTCGTAAGGCGGCAACGCTCCAGGGACCGACATACTGGCCATCATGGCATCGGTCAGATAACCTTTGTCCATCACCACAGGTTGCAGTTCCAGAATGTCGGTAGCCACCGCGCGGTAAGGGATCGCCAGTTGATCAAAAGATTGAAACGGCGGCAGATTACCGGTGGTTTCACGCAGAATACGCAACATATTCTGTCCCTGAACGACCCCACGTGAGGCACGGATTTCGCCCCAGCGAATGCCAAGATCCGTGGTCAGTTGATATCGGTCTTCATACTCTTTATCACGCACCCGGCGCTCACTGCGATCAACCCGGTCGCGGTAGCCGTCGTTCCAGTTAACCGAATAGAGAAAACTTTCGATCTCATCCGCGCTCATGCCGGTGGCGTACAAGCCGCCAACGTAGGCCCCCATACTGGTGCCAGTCACAATGTCCACCGGAATGTGCATCTCTTCCAGCGCTTTTAATACCCCTATGTGCGCTGCTCCTTTGGCCCCGCCACCTGCCAGCACCACTGCAATTTTGGGCCGCGATTTCACGCCTTGCTGAGTGACGTCGGACGTGGCGGTTGCCGCCACGCCAGAAAAGCTGACCAACAGGATCAGAGTAAACAGAAAAGGAAGACGCAACATCGAAGCCCTAAATATCCTTGAGTATGAATAGATTAGATATTACTCGATCGTTTTACCAACTGAATATCTTTTTCAGCCATTGTGCCGGTTGATTTTCACAACTTTTCTTCATCGCCCCGTCGGCGTCCCACATCGGTAACTTGAATTTGTCGTCACAACTCAGCTCCAGGCCGCCTTTTCCGGTTGGTTCAAAGCCAAAAGTGCTGATCCCTTGTGGCCATGGCAACACCAGTTTTTCCGGAATCCGATGTTGCAGATAATCGGCATACACACGCAGCGCACCGCTTGATCCAGTCAGTTTGGTTGACTTGTTATCATCGCGTCCGACCCAGACAGTGGTTACTTCACGCCCGTCGATGCCGACAAACCAACTGTCGCGGGTGTCGTTGCTGGTTCCGGTTTTGCCGGCCAGAGCCGCCCAGCCAAACTGGCTGTTGAGGTAGCGACCAGTGCCTTCCAGCACGCCGCGTTTCATCGCATAAGTGGTCAGCCAGGCCGCCTGTTGGTCAACGGTTTGTGACATCCGCGGGATCGACTGGTACAGCACATTGCCGTCCAGATCCAACACCGAGCGCAGGGCCGACAGTGGCGCTTTTTGCCCTGAGTTAGTTAAAGTCTGATACATCTGTGCCACCTGAAACGGCGTGAGTGAAAACGACCCCAGGAACATGGATGGAACCGGTCGGATCTCTTCACGATTCACCCCCAGTTTCTCAAACGTATCCATCACATTCTGAATGCCCAGTTGCATCCCCAACCGTACCGTCGGCACATTAAGTGACTTCGCCAAGCCCAGATACAACGGCACGTCGCCCCGATACTGGCGGTCATAGTTACGTGGCGTCCAGCTGTTACCCTGGCTGCCTTTCAGTGTCAGTGGCTTATCTTCCAGTGTCGTGGCCAGATTGAATTTTTGCGGCTGCTCCAGCGCGGTCAAGTACACCGCGGGTTTGGCCAACGAACCGATTTGACGACTGGCATTGAGCGCGCGGTTGAAACCGTCGTACCCCACGCGTTTGCCGCCCACCATGGCACGGATCTCACCAGTGTGACGATCCACAGCGATCGCCGCAGCTTCCAGCCCTTTGCCGGACGTTTTTTCCAGTTGAGGTACTTTGGCCGCGATCGCTTTTTCCAGCTCATGCTGAGAGACAGGATCCAGTGACGTAAACACCCGCAGGCCAGTATCAGACTGGAACGCTGAGCCGACTTTGTCTTTCAGCTCAATTTGCAGCTGTTGGAAATACGCGGGCTGACGGCTGGCAATACGCGGATTCTTTTGCACATCCAGCGGGCGACTAGCGGCTTCTTCAAATTCTGACGCCGTGAGAATGTTTTGTTGCATCATCAGACGCAGCACCAAATCTCGGCGCTCTTTTGCCCGTTCCGGGTAGCGGGCCGGATTGTAATAAGACGGTCCTTTGACCATGCCAACCAACAGCGCCAGTTGATCAATGCGCAGTTCCTGAATTGGCTGACCAAAGTAAAGGCGTGATGCCAGACCAAAACCGTGGATCGCCTCACCACCGCTTTGCCCCAGATACACTTCATTGAGGTAAGCTTCCAGAATGCGATCTTTGCTGTAGCGGTAATCGATGATCAGCGCGATATACGCTTCCTGCAGCTTACGCCACAAGGTGCGGTCACGAGACAGGAAGATGTTTTTCGCCAACTGCTGCGTCAGGGTACTGCCGCCTTGCACCGTGCGTCCCGCTCTCAGGTTGGCCACCAGGGCCCGTGCGATCGCCACCGGAGACACACCGTCATGCTGATAGAAGTCGCGGTCTTCGGTGGTCAGCAATGCATCAATCATCACTTCCGGGAACTGATCACGACGCAGGAACAGGCGCTGCTCATCCTCTTTTTCCAGCATACCAAGCATCTTCGGCTCAACTCGCAGGTAACCTAAATCACCATTGCGCTCCAGCGAGCGAATGCGCTGCAAGCCCGAGCCATCAAATGACAGCATCACATGACGCTCCGGCTCCGGCCCGTCAGAGAACTCAAACGGACGACGGATCAACTCAATTTTGCTCGACGACGACGAATACTCACCCGGGTGGTGCGGCTGGCGCACTTTGCGGTAGTTGAGTACGTCCAGCTCGTTTCTGACCTCTTGTAAAGAGATGTCATCACCGGGAGCAAGGTTCAGAATACGGGCGTACACTACGGTGGGCAGGCTGAACAGCTGCCCTTCAAACCGTTGACGAACCATAGTATCAAGGTAAATCCCCACAAAGATCGCCACCGCGATCCCCGCCAGAGCCAGCTTCCAGCCGATGCTCCAGATGGTTTTCAGCCAGCGATGTTTTCCCGGCTTCTTCGGCGGACGTTTGCGGGATTTACGGGTAGCCGTCGGTTTGTTGGTGCGCTTTTTCGCAGCCGGTGTTTTCTTCGTCGTCATGAATTCAATTGTCGTTTGGTTTTGGTTGTCGCTACATGGCTCGCCGGATCATCCGGCCAGACGTGTTTCGGGTAGCGACCCTTCATTTCTTTCTGGACTTCCTTGTATGTGCCAGCCCAGAAGCCAGCCAGATCGGAAGTCAGTTGTAAAGGACGTTGCGCCGGTGACAGCAGTTCCAGCACCACTCGCTGACGTCCTTTGGCCACCGTGGGCGAGTCCTGTTCTCCGAACACTTCCTGCATCCGCACGGACAACATCGGCGCCTGGCCAGGTTGATAATGCAGCGCTTTGTGACTGCCGGTCGGCAGACACCAGTGCGTCGGCAACCACTCATCAATCTGCTGATTGAGCGGCCAGCCCAGCCGCGCCTGCAGCGCAGATGCAACCGGTAGTGAAGCCAACTGTTTTAGTGACGCGATACCCTGCATGTAGGGCTCAAGCCATGCCTCCAACTCTGCCAATAATGTCGCCTCATCCATCTCTGGCCACGCCTCTTCCGGCAGCCACTCAGCCGCGCAGCGGGCCCGTGCCAACAGTGATTCGGCTTCGGCGGTCCAATTTAATACCGAAAGGCCGTGGCGACGAACATAGTTAAGTAAAGCTTCGGTCATTTTTTCCGCGCCGGGCTGGGGCAGTTCACGGGTGCGCACAACCAGCGAGCCCAGCTTCGTCTGAGCCTGGGCACTCAGACGACCGCGCGTCTCATCCCATTCCACCTGCTCATGCTCACTAAATAACGCCGGCAGATGCTGCTCAAGCGCGATGATATCTGCTCCGAGGGCAAGAAAAATCTGACTGGTACTGCTCTGACCGCGCATCAGGTCGATCACCACCAGCCAGTCGTGACGGGCCAAAGGGTCGTCGTCGCGCAGCTCTGCACCATGGCCATTGGCAAGTGTATAGCGGCTGGTATCACGCCGTCTTTGCGCGACCCGATCCGGAAATGCGGTCGCCGCCACCTGAGCCAGCAGAGTTTCCTCCACGCCGCCCAGTTCAAACGTACTGCCTAGCCGCTCGGCCAGCGTACGGGCACGCTGCAATACCATAGACTGGCGAGCATGCTGACCGCGATGCAGTCGATGCAAACTGTGCTGGAGATCCGTCACATTGCGCTCCGGATCTTCTAACAGGGCGACCATGGCAAGCGCAGTGTGTAACCACTTCGCCTGTTTCGCTTGCGCATGCAGCAGTGCCGCCGCCATGCGGGGTTCCACACCTAACTGATGTGCCCGGCGCCCTAATGACGTCAGTTGCAGGGCCCCGTCCAGCATCCCGAGCGATTGCAGCAGTGCACGAGCCTGATGCAACGCGCTGTCCGGCGGTACATCCAGCCACTTGAGCTCACCAACGTCACTACAGCCCCACTGCGACAGTTCCATCGCCAGAAACGACAGATCCGCATGTAGGATCTCCGCCTCAGGTACCACAGGTTGCTGATTCAGCTGACTCTCACTGTACATTCTCACACAACAACCCGGCTCTAAACGTCCGGCCCGGCCGGCACGTTGCGCCGCGGAAGACTGGGCAATACGAACCTGCTCGAGGCGGGTAATGCCAGTGCGCAAATCAAAGCGCGCCACCCGCTCTAAACCAGAATCAACCACCAGCCGGATACCTTCGATGGTCAGTGACGTTTCGGCAATATTGGTGGCCAGAACCACTTTGCGCACCCCCGACGCTGACGGCGCGATCGCTTGTTGCTGCTCGGACGCCGTTAGCTGACCGTACAACGGGCAGATGCGCGCCGGTACACCGTCCAACAGCTCGGTCAAGTGCCGTATCGCCGCTACTCCGGGCAAGAACACCAGCATCGACCCTGACTCACTGTCGAGCAAGGCTCGGATCTGACGGGCCATTGCAGGTAATAGTGGCTCATGGCGCCGAACTGGCTGATAACGGTAGTCGATGGGATATGTCCGCCCCTGCGATTCTATGTAGGCCGCCTGTGGCAGTAACGCCGTCATCGCCTGACTGTCTAGCGTGGCGGACATCACCACAATGCTCAGATCATCACGCAACGCCTCCTGGACTTCCAGGCTCAGTGCCAGCGCCGTATCGGCATGAATGCTGCGTTCATGAAACTCATCAAATATCAGCATTGCGACCCCATTGAGTTCCGGATCAGACTGAATCATCCGGGTCATCACGCCTTCCGTTACGATCTCAAGGCGGGTTGCACTACTGGTTTTGTTCTCGCCGCGCATCCGGTAGCCGACCGTCTGGCCGACGCGCTCACCGAGTTGACGTGCCAGATAGGCGGCAATATTGCGCGCCGCCAGACGGCGTGGCTCCAGCATGATGATTTTGCCCGCCACCATCTGCTGACGCAGCAGTTCAAGTGGGAAGGCGGTCGACTTACCAGCCCCCGGCGCGGCTTTGAGGATCACTTGCGTGTGTTCACGCACCGCAGAGAGCAGTTGTGGCATCACGGCATGAATCGGCAATTGTGACAATGTTCAGTCCTTGTGCTTAAATGGCGGCAACATTGTACATAAAACCAGTAGAAAAATGCAGTTCAATCCCCCACTCCAGTCCGCCACCCTGCTTAAACGCTACAAACGCTTTCTGACCGATATCGAACTACCGGACGGCAGTGTGCGTACGATTCACTGTGCCAACACCGGCGCCATGACCGGCTGTGCCGAACCAGGCAACATGGTGTGGTATTCCACCTCAGACAACCCAAAGCGTAAGTACCCAAACAGCTGGGAGTTGAGTGACACACAGGATGGCCACCGAATCTGCATCAACACCGCGCGGGCAAATCAACTGGCGGTCGAAGCGATTCAAGACGGTACCATCGTTGAATTATTGGGCTATGATCAACTGTCGACCGAAGTGAAATACGGTCAGGAAAATAGCCGAATTGATGTCCTGCTCAAATCAGAGACCCAACCTTCGTGCTATATAGAAGTGAAAAGCGTCACGCTTTTGGGTGAAGACGGTCAAGGTTACTTCCCGGACGCAGTGACGACTCGCGGACAGAAACATCTGAGAGAGCTCACAGAAATGGCCAATAATGGGCAACGGGCAGTACTTTTGTTCACTGTTTTGCATTCAGGGATTGAAAAAGTTTCGCCAGCCCTCCATATAGACGCAAACTATTCACTTTTACTGAAAAAAGCTCAGGAACAGGGAGTGGAAGTGTTGTGCTACAAGGCGCAGCTTTCCGAGCACGAAATCAAGCTGATCAAGGCGATCGATTTTATTCAAATTGACTGAAAAATGATGTCGCCTTCACATTGACGATAAGTTTGCAATTCAGGATTTGCCTCCCCAGTTTGTTTTTGCTATAGATACCCGCCTTAAATTAACTGTTATCGCAGTTGACTAGGTGTTAGTAGGAGATGCTGCATGCCAGAATCGAAGAAAAAAGCGCTAGGCATCCTAGCCATTGCAGGTGTTGAGCCGTATCAGGAAAAGCCGGGTGAAGAGTACATGTCACCTGAGCAAATGGCTCATTTTACAAAGATCTTAGAAGCCTGGCGGAACCAGCTCAGGGTAGAAGTTGATCGCACCGTTCACCACATGCAGGACGAAGCGGCAAATTTCCCGGATCCCGTTGACCGTGCTTCTCAGGAAGAAGAGTTCAGCTTAGAGCTGCGTAACCGTGACCGCGAGCGTCGTCTGATCAAAAAGATCGAGAAAACGCTGAATAAGATTCAGGATGATGAGTTTGGCTTCTGTGAATCTTGTGGTGTCGAGATCGGCATCCGTCGTCTTGAAGCTCGTCCCACTGCTGATCTTTGTATTGACTGTAAAACACTTGCAGAAATCAAAGAAAAGCAGATGCAAGGTTAATCACCAGGCACTGAATTACCAAAGGGAGCGCTATGCTCCCTTTTTGCTTTTACTACCCACAGAGTGATTGAGATGCAGTATGTAGGCCGATTTGCTCCGTCACCGTCCGGTCCGCTTCACTTCGGCTCCCTGGTGGCTGCACTGGGCAGCTACTTCCAGGCCAAAGCCCAGCAGGGCCGGTGGTTAGTCAGAATCGAAGACTTAGACCCACCGCGAGAAATGCCGGGAGCAGCCAGCCTGATCCTGTCGGCGTTGGAGGCATACGGATTGCACTGGGATGGTGAGGTGGTATACCAGAGCCAACGTCACCACTTATACCAGAATCAGATTGACCAATGGCTGCAAAGCGGCCAGGCCTATTATTGCCAGTGCACCCGTAAGCAGATCAAAGCGGCCGGAGGCTATTACCCCGGCACATGCCGTAAGCTGGGCTTGCGTGACAGCGGGCCCTACGCCGTTCGGCTGCACGTCGCGCATTCCGTCACCGAGTTTCACGATCAGAAACACGGCCGAATCGCCATTCCGCTGGCATTGGCAGATGAAGATTTTATTATAAAACGTCGTGATGGCTTATTTGCTTACAACCTTGCGGTAGTATTAGACGACATCGATCAGGGGGTTACGGAAGTGGTGCGTGGTGCGGATCTGATAGAACCGACCGGACGCCAGATCTGTCTTTATAAAACCCTCAACCAGCCGCCGGTCCGTTACCTGCACCTGCCGCTGGCCATGGATGACAACGGAAACAAGCTGTCGAAGCAAAATCACGCGACCGCCATCGATGTCATGAACCCAAAACCCACCTTGCTCAATGCGATGCAATTTCTTGGCTTTAGGCTGACGGATCACATAAACGCGTGTTCTATCGAAGAAATCATCGCTTGGGGCGTTGATAATTGGCACATTAGCCAACTACCTGATTCGATCGAGATCACACCAAGATTCTCAAACGACGCCCCTTAAGCTATTATTAGCGGCAAATTTTTGCTGAAACGGGCCAATATCAGGGTTGGCTTAACTGATTATTGCCAGATGCACATGAATATAGATGACAACACAACACGTGCTCCGCGCGTGATAACACAACTTGCGCTCAACGTGATTACGCGTGAAGAGCACAATATTTCACGCAAACAAATCAGCGATAACGCGCTGAAAGTTCTGTATCGTCTCAATGGTGCAGGCTTTGATGCCTATTTGGTCGGCGGCGGTGTTCGTGATTTGTTGCTCGGCGCGACGCCGAAAGATTTCGACATCGCCACCAATGCGACGCCGGAGCAGATCCGCCAGTTGTTCCGCAACTGCCGTCTGATCGGCCGCCGTTTCCGTTTGGCACACATCATGTTTGGCCGCGACATCATTGAAGTGGCGACTTTCCGTGGCCACCATCAGGAACCGAGCAAAAACGTCTCCCAGCAATCGAAAGAAGGGATGCTGTTGCGTGATAACGTCTACGGCAGCATTGATGAAGACGCCGAACGACGCGATTTCACCATCAACGCGATGTACTACAACATCCGTGATTACTCGATTCACGACTACGCCGGTGGCGCCGAAGATCTCAATGACAAGCTGGTCCGTCTGATTGGCGATCCGCAGACCCGCTACCGCGAAGATCCGGTCCGAATGCTGCGTGCGATTCGTTTTGCCGCCAAACTGGATTTCGATATTGAGGAAGACACGGCGGCCCCGATTGAGGAACTGGCGCACCTGCTGCGCGAGATTCCATCTGCGCGCCTGTACGAAGAGTCGCTCAAACTGCTGCAATCAGGCCATGGTCTGGAAACCTATTACCTGCTGCGCGAATACAACCTATTCCAGCAGTTGTTCCCGACCATTTCTGAACACTTTACCGACGATTACTCCTCACCAACGGAGCAGATGTTGGATCAGGTTCTGGACTCCACTGATCAGCGCATGGAAGAAGGCAAACGGATTAATCCGGCCTTTATGTTTGCGGCCATGTTGTGGTACCCATTGCTATCTCTGGCGGACAAGCTGATGGCTGAGCGCAATATGAACGACTACGACGCCGTCATGGAAGCCAGCAACCAGATTTTAGATGATCAGGTGCGCACCATTGCCATCCCGCGTCGTCACACTGCGACCATCCGTGAAATCTGGCAGTTGCAACTGCGCCTGCCACGCCGCAATGGAAAACGTGCATTCCGCCTGATGGAGCTGAATAAATTCAGAGCCGGGTTCGATTTTCTTGAAATGCGCGGTGAAATTGAGGGGGGAGACACCAAAGAGCTTGCTAATTGGTGGGAAACTTTCCAAAATGCCGGCCGCAACATGCGTCAGGCTATGGTCGCCGACTTAGACAGCGCGACGCCTGCCGGTGGTAAAAAGCCCGGTTCCCGCCGCCGTCGCAGTCCTCGTAAGAAAAAGAGCAAAGCAAGCTCATGATCACGGCATACATTGCCGTAGGCAGTAATCTGGCGGATCCGGTGACTCAGGCCCGGCAGGCGATCGAGGCGCTGGCTCAGTTGCCACGTTCGGCGTTTATCCAGGCTTCGCAGCTGTACAGCAGCAGCCCGATGGGCCCGCAGGATCAACCGGATTACATTAACGCTGTTGTGGCGATAAAAACCGAATTAACCCCCTTAGAACTGCTCGATTGCACCCAAGCGATTGAGCAGGAACAAGGGCGTGTCCGTAAAGACGAACGCTGGGGCCCAAGAACCTTAGATCTCGATATTTTGCTTTACGGCAATGAGGTGATCGACTCCGAGCGTCTCATCATTCCACACTACGGAATGAAAGAGCGCGAATTCGTGCTCTATCCGCTTGCCGAGATCGCACCAAGTTTACAACTCCCTGATGGGACTGAGCTGTCCGACCTGCTACAACAAGTCGCGCGCAATGGGCTCAGTATTTGGCGCTCCTAGCCAACTCCTAGTAAGGACAATCCATGAAAAAAATTACCATAAACGACCTGATGAAGTGGAAACAGGAAGGTCGTAAATTTGCAACTTCTACCGCGTATGATGCGAGTTTCGCCCAACTGTTCGAAAGCCAGGATATGCCCGTTTTGCTGGTGGGCGACTCTCTTGGCATGGTGCTGCAGGGCCGCCCGGACACACTACCGGTAACGGTTGATGAAATTGCCTACCACACTCGCTGTGTGCGTGCCGGTAGCCCGAACTGTCTGCTGATGGCCGATATGCCATTCATGAGTTACGCCACTCCAGAACAGGCGTGCGAGAATGCCGCCAAGATCATGCAGGCAGGCGCAAACATGGTAAAAATTGAAGGCGGTGCCTGGCTGGTCGACACCATCCGTATGTTGGCCGAGCGCTCAGTACCGGTGTGTGCTCACTTGGGACTCACCCCACAAGCGGTCAACATCTTTGGTGGTTACAAAGTTCAGGGACGTGATCAGGAAAACGCCGACCGCATGGTCAGTGATGCGCTGGCACTGCAACAAGCAGGCACGCAGTTGATCGTCTTAGAATGCGTTCCGGCCGCATTGGCAGAACGCATTACCCAAGCACTGGACATTCCGGTCATCGGTATTGGTGCCGGTAATGTAACCGACGGTCAGATCCTGGTGATGCATGACATGCTGGGTATCTCGGCCAACTACATGCCGAAGTTTTCAAAAGACTTCCTGAAAGAAACGGGCGATATTCGCTCAGCGATTGCCAAATATATCGCAGATGTGCAAAGTGGCGCGTTCCCTGATGACGCCCATACGATTGCCTAGAGGATCAGATAATGCAAACTTTTGCTGAAGTAACTGGCCTGCGTGAGCAGATCAAACAGTATAAGCGCGAAGGTCGAAAAATCGCGTTCGTTCCGACGATGGGTAACCTGCACGAAGGTCACCTGACGCTGGTGCGCCAAGCACGTGAACACGCCGACATCGTTGTGGTCAGCATTTTTGTTAATCCGATGCAATTTGACCGGGCTGAGGATCTCAACAATTATCCTCGGACCCTGGATGACGATCTCAGCAAGCTCAACGCCGAAGGGGTTGAGCTGGTGTTCACCCCAACTCCAGAGATCATCTACCCACATGGCCTGGATAAACAGACCTATGTGGAAGTTCCTGGCCTGTCGCATATGCTGGAAGGCGCCTCCCGTCCGGGCCACTTCCGGGGCGTAGCAACCATCGTCACCAAACTGTTCAATATCGTCCAGCCGGATGTGGCCTGTTTTGGGGAAAAAGACTTCCAGCAGTTGGCGGTGATTCGTCAAATGGTGGACGATCTGGCGATGGACATTGACATCGTCGGTGTCGCAACGGTTCGTGAAATGGACGGTCTGGCCATGAGTTCACGCAACAACCTGCTGACCATCGATGAGCGTCAGCGTGCGCCGGTTCTGGCCCGTACTATGCGTTGGATCAGCAGTGCAGTGCGCGGTGGTCGTGACGATTATGCCTCGATCATTGAAGATGCCAACGATCAGCTGCGCGCGGCCGATTTGCAGCCGGATGAAATCTTTATCCGCGATGCGCGCACTCTGCAAGTGATCAATGCCGACTCCACTCAGGCTGTGATCCTGATGTCAGCCTATCTGGGGAAAGCCCGTTTGATTGACAATGCCGTGATTGATCTGGCAGTAGAAAACAAAGAAGAAGCCAGTGAGGCCAATTCCGAGCAGGAATAACCCCCTCCCGCCCATGAAAAAGGTCGACCTCGGGTCGACCTTTTTTGCTGCGTCCTATGATTAGCTGCGCAGGCCAATGCCACGGGTCACCAAATAGTGCGCTAATGCGTACAAGGCAATCACAAACAGCCCCAGCACCCCAAATGAGGTAACAATACCGACATCCGACACTCCCAAAAAGCCATAACGGAAAGCGTTGACCATGTAGACGATCGGGTTGATTTTCGACACACCCTGCCAGAATTCCGGTAAGAGACTAATGGAGTAAAATACCCCGCCCAGATAGGTCAGCGGCGTCAGAACAAACGTGGGGATAATTGAGATGTCATCAAAGGTTTTGGCGTACACAGCGTTGATCAACCCACCCAGAGCAAACACCACCGAAGTCATAAACACAGTGGCAATGATGATGCCCCAGTGTTCAACTTGCAAATCGACAAAAAACAGTGACACAAACGTCACGATTGCCCCGACCAGTAAGCCACGCACCACGCCGCCCATCACAAAGCCGAGAATAATCACGTAGTTTGGCACCGGAGCCACCAGCAGCTCTTCAATATTGCGCTGAAACTTGGCACTGAAAAACGACGACGCCACATTAGAGTACGAGTTGGTGATCACCGACATCATGATTAAGCCCGGCACAATGTATTCCATGTAACTGAAGCCATTCATTTCGCCGATTCGCGAACCAATCAGGCTGCCGAAAATAATAAAGTAAAGCGTCATGGTGATCGCTGGCGGCACCAGCGTCTGTACCCAGATACGAGTAAAACGGTTGATCTCTTTGGTCAGCAGACTGCAAAACGCAGTCCAATACAAACGGTACATATTACTGAGCTCCACTCTGTTCACGGACAATACTGACAAACAGCTCTTCCAGTCGGTTGGCTTTGTTGCGCATAGACAGAACCTTGACCCCATGCTCGCTGAGCTGGCTGAAAATCGGATTCAGCCCCTGTGCTTTATCCAGTTCAATTTCCAGTGAACCATTCACCATAAACTGGCTGTTTACCCCCTCTAATGACGGCACGTCACTGCCCGGTTCCAGATCGAGAATGAACGTTTCCACATGCAGTTTGCTGAGCAAGTCTTTCATGGTGGTGTTTTCGATCAGCTCCCCACGGTTGATGATGCCGATATGCCGACACAGCATTTCCGCTTCTTCCAGATAGTGGGTGGTCAGGATGATGGTGATGCCCTGCTCGGCGTTGATCTCTTTGAGGAACTCCCACATCGAGCGGCGCAGCTCAATATCCACACCCGCGGTCGGTTCATCGAGGATAAGCAGTTGCGGCTCATGCATCAGCGCCCGTGCAATCATCAGCCGGCGCTTCATTCCGCCCGACAGATTGCGTGCCCGTTCATTGCGTTTCTCCCACAGATCAAGCTTGGACAGGTATGTCTCGGCGCGCTGTTTCGCCACCGCTTTGGGCACCCCGTAGTAGCCAGCTTGCTGCAAGACGATCTGTTCAACGGTTTCAAACTGATTGAAATTGAATTCCTGCGGCACCAGCCCGAGGTTCTGTTTGGCCAGCTCCAGATCGGTATCGATGTCGTAACCAAATACTCTCACTTTACCGGCGGTTTTGTTTACCAACGAAGAGATGATGCCTATGCTGGTCGACTTGCCAGCACCATTGGGGCCGAGCAAGGCGTAAAAATCGCCTTTTTCAACCGTCAAACTGATGCCTTTAAGCGCCTCAAAGCCCCCTGCATAGGTCTTGCGAAGGTGTTCTATTTCCAATGCGTACATAACTGGGTATCGCTGTGTTGATCATTAACGTGTTACAAATGATGACAAATGCGTCACTTTTCAAGGCTATATTAGATTTTAATTATTTATTGACACAAAAAAGCACGCTGAGAATCAGCGTGCTTTCCCTACCGTTTGCGACCAGAATGCGACATTACACTCCGTTCGCTGCAGTTAATTCATCCTGCCCGCTCCCTTCAGTCAGATCATTTTTCTTCACCACCGCTTTGAGCGCTTCATAACGGAACTTATAGGTGTTGTCGGCTGATACCAGTTCCAGAACATGGAACTTTTCCAGTTGCTGACGCGTATGCTCATTCGGGCACAACAAATACACCTCACAATCTGCGTCCTGAGCATCTTTGATCGCATTTTCCAGCGCCAATCCGACGGTCACGTCGATCATGGGCACATCGGTCAGATCGAGGATCATCGCGTCATAATCGGCAATGCTGGCATGTTGACGAGAAATCGCTTTGGAGACACTGAAAATCATCGGCCCGGACAGGTAGAAAAACAGCACTTTTCCGTTGGCTCTGTCCAGCAGCGCCCGCTCGCTGTCCGTCAGTGGCACATCATCGTCATCGGCATCACTGATTGCTTTCACCTGACGTGCCTGTTCACGGCTTAGACGCTCAATGATGAGGATATTGGAAATAAACACGCCCAGACCAACAGCGGCAATCAGATCGACGAATACCGTCAGCAGCATAACGCCGTACATGATCGCCATCCCCTGTACACTCACCCGGTGCGCCCGTTGAATAAAGCTCCAGTCGAGGATATTGAAACCAACATACACTGCGATGCCCGCCAAAACGGCCATCGGGATCGGTTCGGTTAACCCACCAGCCACCAACACCACCAGCGCCAATACCAACGCCCGCACCACGCCAGAGAGAGGCGAACGTGCGCCCACCTGAATATTGGTCACTGTGCCCATGGTTGCGCCCGCCCCTGGCAGCGCGCCAAACAGACCAGAGATCATATTGGCCAGCCCCTGACCTCGCAGCTCTTTGTCTGAGTCGTGCTCTTTGCGCGTCAGTGAGTCACCGATCACCGCCGTCAACAGGGTATCAATGCATCCGAGTGTACCAAGCACCAGCGCGTCAATCACCATGGTGGTGAATGTTGAGGCATCAATGGTCGGGATCACGAGCGAAGGCAGCCCACTGGGGATCTCTCCAATACGACGAATCGCATCGCTGTCAAACACCACCACCGACAATAGCGTCACGGCCACCAGTGCGACCAGTTGAGCTGGTACATAGCGGCGGTATTTCGGCGGAAAGAAAAACAAAATAGCGAGTGTCAGCACGCCCAGAAACAACTCACTGAACTTCATATTGGCGACAATCTCTGGCAACGCCGACAAGGTTCCCATCACCCCGCCGGCGGGCGCTGCCTGCCCAAGCAGCGGCGACAGTTGCAGGATAACAAGTATGACCCCGATACCCGACATAAAGCCGGAAATCACGCTGTATGGCATCAAGGTGACGTACTTACCCAGCTTGAGTGTTCCGAGCAGGATCTGAAAAGCGCCGGCCATCATCACCACAGTGAATGTCATCGCCATCCCGGCTTCCGGATAGCGTGCCACCATGCTGGTCAGCACCGCGGTCATGATCACCGTCATTGGCCCGGTAGGCTCTGAAATCAGCGTTGATGAGCCCCCAAACAATGACGCAAACAGCCCCACCATAATGGCCCCCCACAGACCGGCTTCCGCCCCGGCTCCTGAGGCCACCCCAAAAGCCAGAGCCAGCGGCAGGGAAATGATCGCGGTGGTAACACCACCAAACAGATCACCTTTAATGTTCATATCCTCAAATCGACTTCCAAACACGACTAAACTCCCAGAGGAAAAGAAAAAAATCGCAATACGCTAACAAAGCGGCGCAGAAGATGCAGCCGTTTATCTAGATCAGAGTGGTATTGACTTATAACTGATAGTTATCTTAGTGCGTAAGAATATGATATTTCAGTCATGTAAGACGTCAGAGGAGTCGGAATTGACCGAATTTTTTCGAGCCTGAAATTGTAACATTGTGTATATTGGAAACAGATTTTTAGGGAAGTGTTAAGATGCCGGAAATTAAACAGCTTTTTGAAAACAACTCCAAGTGGTCTGAATCGATTAAATCAGAGCGCCCGGAGTACTTTACCCAACTCGCCGAAGGACAAAAGCCGGACTTCTTGTGGATAGGATGTTCTGACAGCCGCGTCCCGGCTGAACGCCTGACGGGTTTGTATTCCGGCGAACTGTTTGTTCACCGTAACGTGGCGAACCAGGTCATTCATACCGATCTCAACTGTCTGTCCGTGGTGCAGTACGCGGTCGACGTGCTCAAAGTCAAACACATTATCGTGTGCGGCCACTATGGCTGTGGCGGGGTGAATGCAGCGATCGACAACCCGCAGCTGGGATTGATCAACAACTGGCTGCTGCACATTCGCGATCTGTACTTCAAACACCGTGAATACCTTGACGCCATGCCGGCGGAAGATCGGGCTGACAAGCTCGGCGAAATCAACGTCGCGGAACAAGTGAACAATCTTGGTAATTCCACCATCATGCAGAATGCCTGGGAACGCGGGCAGGACGTGGAAATCCACGGCGTGGTGTACGGAATTGGCGACGGTAAACTCGAATATCTGGGCGTGCGCTCCAGCTCACGTGAGGCGATCGAAGCGTCTTACCAGAAAGCCATGGAAACCATTTTGAACCCAGAGCACAAACTTTTGTGTCGTTAAGGCCTGAGTTTGGCTATAAAAAATGCCCGTCTGAGACGGGCATTTTTTTATTCCTGAGGCACCACTTTGCCGATGTAAGGCAAATGACGGTATTTCTGGGCGTAATCAATCCCGACCCCTACGACAAACTCATCCGGAATTTCAAAACCAATCCATTTCACGTCCACGTTGACTTCGCGACGGGATGGCTTATCCAGCAGCGTACAGATCTGAATCGAGTTTGGCTCGCGAAGAGACAGAATCTCTTTGACCTTATTAAGCGTGTTGCCCGTATCGATGATGTCTTCCACCAGCAGAATATCTTTCCCTTTGATGTCATCATCCAGGTCTTTCAGGATACGAACGTCACGCGTGCTCTCCATCGCGTTGCCGTAGCTTGAGGCCGTCATAAAGTCGACCTGATGCGTCAGTTCAATCGCGCGAGCAAGGTCAGCCATAAAGACAAACGAGCCACGGAGCAAACCAACCAGAACCAGATCCTCACTGCCGTTGTAGAATTCGGTGATTTCCTTGCCTAACTGACGAACGCGATCCTGAACTTCCTGCTCAGAGATCATGACTTCAACTGTGTGTTTCATACCAATCTCGTTTCTTCGGGTGGTCGCAGTGTCGTAACGCAAACGATTCCACTGCTGAATTGACTTGGCGCGTATCTTACCATCCCTGCGCAAGTTAGTTAAATGATTCGCCAAAATCGGCAAACTTGCATGATGAAGTGAATAGGTCTGCACATTTTTCGCTATCTTGGTTACTAATTCATCACAAATCATTGACCTATGAGATATGCACCAGTACACTCATTGAGCTGTAAGCAAATTATAAAATAAACAATAGGGCATAAGCCCACACTACAACTCAATTGGCAAGGATAACAATATGGATTCTATAGCGAAAAGACCGCGTACGCGCTTATCGCCGCAAAAGCGTAAACTTCAACTGATGGAAATCGCCCTTGAGGTTTTCGCCCGACGCGGGATTGGTCGCGGCGGCCACGCGGACATCGCTGAAATCGCACAGGTTTCAGTCGCAACGGTATTCAACTACTTCCCAACCCGTGAAGATCTGGTAGACGACGTTCTTACTCACGTCGTACGTCAGTTCTCCAACTTCCTGACCGAAAATATCGATCTGGATATTCACGCCAAAGAAAACCTTCGTAATCTGACCACATCGATGATCACTCTGGTTGCTGAAGATTGTCATTGGCTGAAAGTCTGGTTCGAATGGAGCGCATCCACCCGTGATGAAGTCTGGCCGCTGTTTGTGTCGTCTAACCGCACCAACCAGCTACTGGTTCAGAACATGTTCGCTAAGGCGATCGAGCGTGGTGAAGTCTGTGATCAACACAGTCCGGAAGATCTGGCAAACCTGTTCCAGGGTATCTGCTACTCACTGTTTGTTCAGGCTAACCGTGCCAAGAACAAAGATGAGCTGGAAAAACTGGTTCAGAGTTATCTGGATATGCTGTGCATTTACAAGCATCAGTAAACGGGTAACCCAAGCGGTAAAGGTCGTGATATTCACGGCCTTTTTTGTTGCCCGGCGCTCAGAGCTTGTTAATCAACAGATATAAAAAAACCGCTGACTCGTCAGCGGTTTTTTTGCTAGTGGCTCAGCGAATTATTTTTTCTTCTTCGCTTTTGCGTTTGGCAGGTCAGTGATCGTACCTTCAAAGACTTCCGCTGCCAGACCCACTGACTCATGCAGAGTTGGGTGAGCGTGGATCGTCAGAGCGATGTCTTCGGCATCACAGCCCATTTCAATCGCCAGACCGATTTCACCCAGCAGTTCACCGCCATTTGTACCGACGATAGCACCACCGATCACACGGTGGGTGTCTTTATCGAAGATCAGCTTAGTCATACCATCAGCACAATCAGAGGCGATAGCACGGCCAGACGCTGCCCATGGGAAAGTCGCCGTTTCGTAGTTGATGCCTTCCGCTTTCGCTTCTTTCTCAGTCTTACCTACCCATGCGACTTCTGGCTCAGTGTACGCAATTGAAGGAATCACTTTAGGATCGAAGTAGTGTTTCTTACCTGCAATCACTTCTGCCGCTACGTGGCCTTCGTGCACACCTTTGTGCGCCAGCATTGGCTGACCCACGATATCACCGATAGCAAAGATATGTGGTACGTTAGTGCGCATTTGCTTATCAACATTGATGAAGCCACGCTCGTCCACTTCCAGACCCGCTTTTTCCGCGTCCAGCAGTTTACCGTTAGGTACACGGCCAATAGCAACCAGAACAGCATCGTAACGCTCGGCTTCAGCTGGCGCTTTCTTGCCTTCCATGGAAACGTAGATACCGTCTTCTTTCGCTTCAACTGCGGTTACTTTGGTTTCCAGCATCAGGTTAAACTTGTCTTTGATGCGCTTGGTGTACACCTTAACGATGTCTTTATCCGCGGCAGGAATCACCTGATCGAACATTTCGACCACATCAATCTGTGAACCCAGAGAGTGGTAAACCGTGCCCATTTCCAGACCGATGATACCACCGCCCATGATCAGCAGTTTTCCTGGTACTTCTTTCAGCTCAAGTGCATCCGTAGAGTCCCAGATACGTGGGTCTTCATGCGGGATAAATGGCAGTTTGATTGGACGAGAACCCGCCGCGACAATCGCGTTGTCAAAGTTGACGACCGTCTTACCGTCTTCACCTTCCACTTCAATCGTGTTAGGACCAGTAAATTTACCGAAGCCGTTAACCACATTCACTTTACGCATCTTAGCCATGCCGCCAAGACCGCCAGTCAGTTGGTTAATTACTTTTTCTTTCCACAGACGAACTTTATCGATGTCAGTCTGAGGTTCACCAAATACGATGCCGTGATCAGCAAGTGCTTTTGCTTCTTCAATAACTTTTGCTACGTGAAGCAGTGCTTTAGATGGGATACAACCCACGTTTAGACACACACCACCAAGAGTGCTGTAACGCTCGATAAGAACAGTGTCCAGACCTAGGTCTGCACAACGGAAAGCAGCGGAGTAACCAGCAGGACCGGCACCAAGTACTACTACCTGGGCTTTAATTTCTTTGCTCATTTTGACCTCTTGTAGTCATTATCCCTAACAGGCTGAGTGGGGTATTGATTTTATATGTTTAAGAGTGGTTCGTTTTAAACAGATGCTTTTTCAGACCGCCAACAGTTTACAGAGTTGTTAATGGTGTGAAAAGTAAATCAATTTAGCCTGTGAGCTGTACAACAATTCAATTTGGAAAAGCGATTTCTTAACTGAATTGTCAGATATTTCTATTAGCAGAGGCGGCTAATGCCGCCTCTGATGGATGCCAATTCTATTACAGAACCAGACGACGGATATCGCTCAGACAACCGTTCAGGTAAGTGATGAAGCGCGCACCTTCCGCACCATCGATCACACGGTGGTCGTATGATAGAGACAGTGGAAGCTGTAGACGCGGTTCGAACTCTTTACCATTCCATACCGGCTTCATCTCTGACTTAGACACACCCAGGATACCCACTTCTGGCGCGTTTACGATTGGCGTAAACGCAGTACCGCCGATGCCGCCCAGGCTCGAGATTGTGAAACAGCCACCTTGCATGTCAGCCGCAGTTAGCTTACCAGCACGAGCTTTCTTAGAAACAGCCATTAGCTCTTCTGATAGCTCGTAGATGCCTTTCTTGTTCACATCTTTAAATACAGGAACAACCAGACCGTTTGGTGTATCTACTGCGATACCAACGTTCACGTATTTCTTCAGAATTAAGCTCTCACCGTCTTCTGATAGAGAAGAGTTGAACGCAGGGAACGCTTCAAGCGCTTTAGCTACTGCTTTCATGATGAACACAAGTGGCGTGATCTTCATGCCAGTGTCTTTCTTCGCTTCAATCGCGTTTTGCTCTTTACGGAATGCTTCAAGAGCCGTGATGTCTGCGTTATCCCACTGTGTAACGTGTGGGATCATTACCCAGTTACGGTGTAGGTTAGCACCCGAGATCTTCTTAATGCGAGATAGCGGTTGAACTTCTGTCTCACCGAACTTGCTGAAGTCCACTTTTGGCCACGGTAGTAGACCAAGAGCGGCACCGTCGCCTTTGCCAGATGCTGCTGCACCAGACTCAAGACGCTTAAGCGCTTCTTTCACGTAGTTCTGTACGTCTTCTTTCAGGATACGGCTCTTACGACCGCTGCCTTTAACCTTAGAAAGGTTTACGCCGAACTCACGAGCTAGACGACGAACAACCGGAGACGCGTGAGCGTACTCGTCGTTCTCTTTGAAATCGCCTGTTGCTGCTGCCGCTGGAGCTTCTGCTTTAGGAGCCGGAGCTGCTGGTGCTGCTGCTTGAGCTGGAGCCGCTGCAGGTGCTGGAGCTGCGCCCGCTACTTCGCCTTCCGTTGTAGAGAAAATCATGATTAGTGAGCCAGTAGACACTTTGTCGCCAGCTGCAATCTTGATTTCTTTAACCGTACCAGCGAATGGTGCCGGCACTTCCATAGAAGCTTTGTCGCCTTCAACAGTGATCAGAGATTGCTCTTCTTCCACTGTATCGCCAACGGCTACCATGATTTCAGTCACTTCTACTTCATCGCCACCGATATCTGGAACGTTAACTTCTTTCGCTGCAGATGCTGCTGGAGCTGCTGCCGCTGGTGCTTCTACTGCCGCAGGAGCTGCTGCTGGAGCACCTGAACCTGCTACTTCGAATACCATGATTAGAGAGCCAGTCGATACTTTATCGCCTGCTGCTACTTTGATCTCTTTAAGCGTACCTGCGAATGGTGCAGGCACTTCCATAGAAGCTTTGTCGCCTTCTACCGTGATCAGAGATTGCTCTTCTTCGATGCTGTCGCCGATTGCTACCATGATTTCAGTAACTTCAACTTCGTCACCACCGATATCTGGTACGTGAACTTCTTTCAGTTCTGCCGCTGCTGCTGGAGCTGGAGCTGCTGCTGGAGCTGCTTCCGCCGCAGGAGCAGGTGCAGCTTCAGCTGCACCCTCGGCTTCGAAAATCATGATTAGAGAACCAGTAGAAACCTTGTCGCCTTCTGCAACTTTGATTTCTTTAACGATACCCGCTTGAGAAGCAGGCACTTCCATAGAAGCTTTATCGCCTTCAACAGTGATCAGAGACTGCTCTTCTTCAACCTTGTCGCCAACGCTTACAAGAATCTCAGTAACTTCAACCTCATCCGCACCGATGTCTGGTACATTAATTTCGATTGCCATTTCTTATCTACCTTCTTAATTAAGCGTATAGCGGGTTTGTTTTTTCAGTGTCGATGTCGAATTTCTTAATTGCTTCAGCAATTACAGACTTCTCAACTTCGCCACGTTTCGCTAGTTCAGTTAGCGCTGCTACGACTACGTAACCTGCGTTCACTTCGAAGTGACGACGTAGGTTTTCACGGCTGTCTGAGCGACCGAAGCCATCAGTACCAAGAACTTTGAAAGATTCAGCAGGGATGAATGCACGAACCTGCTCTGCGTAGTTCTTCATGTAGTCAGTTGCTGCGATAGCTGGCTCAGTACCCATTACTGTTTGAATGTATGGTACTTGCGCTTCCGCTTCTGGGTGTAGCATGTTGTAACGCTCTGCCGCTTGACCGTCGCGAGTTACTTCGTTGAATGACGTTACAGAGTAAACGTCAGATGCAACACCGTACTCATCGCTCAGGATTTGAGCTGCTTTACGTACTTCGTTCATGATAGTACCAGAGCTCATTAGCTGAACTTTACCTTTAGAACCTGTGTAAGTTTCCAGCTTGTAGATACCCTTACGAATGCCTTCTTCAGCGCCTTCTGGCATTGCTGGCATTGCGTAGTTCTCGTTCATTAGCGTTAGGTAGTAGAACACGTTCTCTTGCTCACCGTACATGCGACGGATACCGTCTTGCATGATGACCGCTACTTCGTAAGCGAATGTCGGATCGTAAGAGATACAGTTAGGAACTGTACCCGCCATGATGTGCGAGTGACCATCTTCGTGCTGCAGACCTTCACCGTTCAGAGTGGTACGACCAGCCGTTGCACCCAGTAGGAAACCACGTGCTTGTTGGTCACCCGCCATCCACGCCATGTCGCCAACACGTTGGAAACCGAACATAGAGTAGTAGATGTAGAACGGAATCATTGGCAGATCGTTTGTCGAGTATGAAGTTGCTGCTGCAACCCATGAAGACATAGCACCTAGCTCGTTGATACCTTCTTGCAGAACCTGACCTGAAGTCGCTTCTTTGTAGTAAGAAACCACGCCACGGTCTTCTGGTGTGTAAGTCTGGCCGTGCGGGTTATAAATACCGATTTGACGGAATAGACCTTCCATACCGAATGTACGTGCTTCGTCCGCAATGATAGGAACAATGTTCTGACCAATGTTCTTGTTCTTAAGCAGAACGTTCAGTGAACGTACGAATGCCATCGTAGAAGAGATGTCACGCTTCTGCTCTTCTAGCAGAGGTTTGAACTCTTCTAGCTCAGGGATCACTAGTTCTTGAGTGAACTTAGGTAGACGCTGAGGCGTGTAGCCGTGTAGCGCTTTACGACGAGCGTGTAGGTATTCGTACTCTTTTGAACCTTCTTCAAGTTTCAGGTACGGAAGCTCTTTCACTGCTTCATCAGTTAGAAGATCTTGTAGGCCTAGACGATCACGTAGGTGTAGTACGTGAGTCATGTCCATCTTCTTAACTTGGTGCGCGATGTTCTTACCTTCAGCCGCGTCACCCATGCCGTAACCTTTAACCGTCTTAGCCAGGATAACCGTTGGACGGCCTTTAGTGTCTGCCGCGTTTTTGTATGCCGCGTATAGCTTAGAAGACTCGTGACCACCGCGCTTAAGTGCGAAGATTTCGTCGTCAGTCATGTCAGCAACGAGTGCCGCTGTTTCTGGGTACTTACCGAAGAAGTGCTCACGTACGTATGCGCCATCTTTCGCTTTGAACGTTTGGTAATCGCCATCGATCGTTTCGTTCATAAGCTGTAGAAGCTTACCAGTGGTATCTTTCGCTAGTAGTGAATCCCAGTTGTTACCCCAGATTACTTTCACTACGTTCCAGCCAGCACCTTTGAACAGACCTTCAAGTTCTTGAATGATCTTACCGTTACCCATGACAGGGCCGTCTAGACGCTGAAGGTTACAGTTGATTAGGAAACACAGGTTGTCTAGCTTCTCACGCGCAGCGAAAGAGATAGCACCACGTGATTCTGGCTCATCCATCTCACCGTCACCCAGGAACGCGTATACGCGCTGCTCAGAAGTATCTTTCAGGCCACGGCCTTCTAGGTACTTAAGGAAACGAGCCTGGTAGATAGAAGCTATTGGACCCAGACCCATAGATACGGTCGGGAACTGCCAGAATTCCGGCATCAGTTTAGGGTGTGGGTATGACGGGATACCTTTACCATCGACTTCTTGACGGAAGTTATCTAGCTGCTCTTCAGTTAGACGGCCTTCAACGAATGCACGAGCGTAGATGCCAGGCGAGATGTGACCTTGGTAGTAAACTAGGTCGCCACCATCCTTCTCGTTTGGCGCACGGAAGAAATGGTTGAAACATGTTTCGTAGAATGCAGCAGAAGACTGGAAAGACGCCATGTGGCCGCCCAGCTCAAGGTCTTTCTTAGATGCACGCAGAACGATCATGATTGCGTTCCAGCGGATGATGGAACGAATACGACGCTCAAGTGTAGTGTCACCTGGGTATGCAGGTTCTTGATCTGCTGGAATCGTGTTGATGTAGTTCGTCGTGATTCCAGTTGGCATGTCAACACCGTCCAGACGTGCTTTGTCCAGAACTTGCTCTAGTAGGAACTGAGCACGTTCTAGACCTTCTTCACGTACTACTGACTCAAGGGCGGCTAGCCATTCTTGAGTTTCCAGTGCATCTACGTCATGCTTCATATCAGACATGGCGATCTATCCTTCTGTTGGTTGGATCTATTAAACTTGCAAATCGTCGTTATGAGTCATTGCCCTGTTGCATCCGACGCAGAGAACGCTCGCGACGAGACTCTTCCCGGGTCAGATCCAACAATGTTTCTTCAATGTAAGCTAAGTGCGAATGAGACATTTCACGCGCCTTTTCAGGCTGTCCGGCAACGATCGCATCCACGATATTAGCTCTGTGTTTACTTACTTTCTCCACCGCTTCAGGGCGGCGACGTAATAGCTTAAAATTCTGCAGAATATTTTGCTCCAGCAACGGAGCCAGGCTGCGAACGATGTGCAGCAGAACCACGTTATGGGCCGCTTCCGTCAGGGCAATCAAAAATTGCATGACTTCCGCCGCTTCATCTTCCAGGTTCTTGCTCGACTGGGCGTTACTGATCCGCTCCAGACAGTGCTGGATACGCGCAAAATCTTCTTCGGTACCACGCAATGCTGCGAAATAGGCTGAGATTCCTTCCATCGCGTGACGCGTTTCCAGTAAATCCAGCTGAGTTTCAGAGTGGCTAGACAATAAATTTAGCAGAGGATCTGAAAAGCTCTGCCAAATGTTCTCGCTGACAAAGGTGCCACCGCCCTGACGACGGGTCAGGAGACGTTTGGCTTCCAGGCGTTGAATGGCTTCCCGAACGGATGGACGAGACACGTCGAACTGTTTTGCCAGCTCGCGCTCCGGTGGCAGTTGTTGCCCTGGAGAGAGTGTTCCTTCCACAATCAGCCGTTCTAACTCCTGTTCAATCACATCAGAAAGCTTAGGCTGACGAATCCTTTGATAAGCCATAATTTATTGTTCTTCTACTCGTGCAGGTAATTGGTAATACCAATTTTAAATTGACGGAGAAATTAACATAATTAAAACGTGACTGTCCAGCCAAAAATTGACCTAAATCATAGAACGGAACACAGCTCAACACTTTGATAACAAGTGGCTATTAAAACGGCAATATAATTGGTCAGACCAATTACAAAATGTATACGGATGGGGAAATAGCGGGCCAGAAACGACAGTAATGGGGAAGTTTTAAAGAAAAATGACGCTTTGGTTATTCCGCCCTCAATTCGTGCACTCGCCCCCTTTCTGAGGTCAAAATCGGCACGGAATGCGTTCCAACCTATCGACTGGTAATAAAAAACCGACCTATCAAAAGGTCGGCTTATTTCTAATTAATCTAGAGCTCAATTGGCTTCAAGATGCTCTATCATCAGCTGTAGTGATTGATTACCACGAAACTCATTGATGTCGAGTTTGTAAGCCAGGCGCACCGTTTTAACCGACGCATCCGGCCAGCGGCGCAAATCGACATTGAACGCAATACCATCCAGCATGATGTTGGTTGGGTGGCCTTTGAACAAAGGTTCCAGCATCAGTTTGAGGTGCTTTTCTCCCACCAGTTTCTGATGCAGCACTTTGAACTCGCCGTCGAACACAGGCTCGTTAAATGCCTGCCCCCACGGCCCGCCACTACGCAGCATCTCGGCAACGTGCATTGAAAACTCTTCCGGCTTCAGTTCACCGTCTGAGAGCACCACACCTTTCAGAGCGGCATCATCGAGATCCTGTTTCACCGCCAGATCAAATAGGCGGGCAAACCGCTCAAAGTTTTGCTCCTGAATCGTCAAACCGGCCGCCATCGCATGACCGCCAAATTTGAGGATCAGCCCAGGATTCTGAGTATCAATGCGATCGAGCGTATCGCGCATATGCAGCCCGGGGATTGAGCGGCACGAGCCTTTGATCATTCCTTCGCCGCCATCGGCAAACGCAATTACCGGCCGGTGGAACTGCTCTTTGATTCGCGACGCCAGAATGCCGATGACGCCCTGGTGCCAGTCGCGCTGGAACAGCACCAAGCCATGCGGCAGCTCGCTGTTTTCACCGAACTGCAAGCGCTCACAAAACGCCATAGCCTCTTGCTTCATTCCCGCTTCAATCTCTTTGCGCGTCTGATTGAGTCCGTCCAGCTCGCTCGCCATACGCCGTGCAGCATGAATATTGTTGCTGAGCAGCAATTCCACTCCGAACGACATATCATCCAAGCGGCCTGCCGCGTTAATGCGTGGCCCGAGCGCAAAGCCAAAATCCGACGCCACCAGTCGGCGGGCATCCCGTTTGGCCACTTCAATCAGCGCCTGGATCCCCGGGCGCGCTTTACCGGCACGAATACGTTGCAGCCCCTGATGCACCAGAATACGGTTGTTTTCGTCCAGCGGCACCACATCGGCCACCGTCCCCAGCGCCACCAGGTCGATCAGTTCCATCAGTTTGGGCTCAACCATCCCCTGCTCGCTGAACCAGCCCGTTTTGCGCATGTGCACACACAGCGCCATCATCAGGTAAAATGCCACCCCCACCCCAGCCAGTGCTTTGGATGGAAACGCACAGGTCTGCAGGTTTGGGTTCACCATCGCATCGACTTCTGGCAATTCATGCCCTGGCAGATGGTGGTCGGTGACCAGCACTTGCAGCCCTTGCTGCTTGGCGTAGCGTACGCCTTCAATCGACGACACGCCATTGTCCACCGTCATGATTACTTCAGCGCCCAGTTCGATGGCCTGATTGACCACCTCCGGGCTAAGCCCGTAACCGTCTTCAAAACGGTTGGGGACCAAATAATCGACGTTGTGCGAGCCCAGCATACGCAGCGCCAACACGGATAAGGCCGAACTGGTGGCACCATCGGCATCAAAGTCACCGACAATAATAATACGCCGTTGGTCTTTGATCGCCTCAAATAACAGTTCTACCGCAGCCTCAATCCCGCCTAACTGCTGGTAGGAGTGCAACGCTTTGGCCGCCTTTTCTAACTGGTCAGGCGAACGAATACCCCGGTTGATGTAAATGCGTTTTAACAGCGGATGGATGGTGTCAGGCAGCAGAGAAAGATCAGGTTCAGGACGACGTTGAATTTCTATCATAGGCGAAAGGGCCTCTCAGTAGAGGCCCGGGTTTCCTTATTGAGTTTGTTGCAGACGTTGAATCAGTTGCGCCGGTGGCAGATAGCCGCCGACCATTTCCCCGTTCGGCATGAAGATCGCTGGCGTGCCGCTGATACCCAGCTCTCGTCCCAAATTATAATCGCCTTTGACGATCTGCTGACACTGCGCAAATTTGTCATTCTGCTCCGGCAGTTCACGTCGCGTTTTGGCCAGGTTCATCGCCTGTTTCGGATCGTCCGCACACCAGATAGCCGCCATCTGATCGGCCACCTGACCAGTGCCGCCCTGACGCGGGTAAGCCATATAACGAACCGTGATACCGAGATCGTTATAGCCTTGCATCTGGCTGTGCAGACGCGAGCAATATCCACAGGTAATGTCGGTAAACACCGTCACGGCAAATTTTTCTTTGTCCGCTTTGTATTCGATCACGTTGTCGCTCATCGAGGCGATTTTTTGGGCGTTGATCGGTGCCTGGCGCTTGGCCAACACGTCTTCGTAACCGCCCTGGTCATTCATCTGATACAGGGTGCCGGCGATAAAGAACTTAGCATCCGGTGACGCAAACAGCACGCCACCAGAAGTCTGTACTTCGACCATTCCGGCGATGTCTGCCGAGGTCACATCAATCACTTCCAGGCCTAACGGCGCAAAACGTTGTTGAAAAACAGATTTATCGATCGATGCAGTTTGATCCTGAGCCACTTGTGGTGCTTGCGGGCTCACTTCTTTCGTTTCAGCATTGCAGGCCGCCACAAACAGTGGCAGCGCCAGCAGAGTCATTCGGCGTAATACGCTCATGAGATTTACCTTACTTCAGGCACGCGGATGGTGCTCGCTGTGAATTTGTTTAAGTCGTTCCGTTGCTACATGAGTATAAATTTGGGTCGTGGATAAGTCACTATGGCCCAGCAACATTTGCACGACGCGCAAGTCGGCGCCGTAATTGAGCAAATGGGTTGCAAACGCATGGCGCAACACGTGCGGTGACAGCGAGTCGGTATCAATCCCGGCGATCACTGCGTAATGTTTGATCCGATGCCAGAACGTCTGGCGTGTCATCTGGCGCGCGCGTTTACTGGGGAAGACCACGTCGGAGGTTTGCTCCCCGAGCAGGAAAGCGCGACCTTGTTCGAGGAAAGTCTCCACCCAATCAACCGCATTTTCGCCCATCGGAACCAGGCGTTCTTTGCCGCCTTTACCGATCACCCGCACCACCCCCTGACGCAGGCTGATGTTCTCCATGGTCAGGCTAACCAGCTCCGTCACCCGCAAGCCGGTGGCGTACAGCAGTTCCAACATGGCTTTGTCACGCAGCTCGACCGGATCGTTTGGATCCGGCGCGTCGAGCAAGGCATCCACCTGAGCTTCAGTAAGATCTTTCGGCAGACGCTTAGGCAGCTTGGGGCTGACCAGTAGCGCACTCGGGTCATCGGCGCGAACTTTCTCACGGTGTAGATACTGGAACAAACGGCGAATCGCCGAGAGCATTCTCGCCCGTGAGGTCTGTTTATAATCCTGATCCACCAGCCAGGTCTGATACTCCTGCAAACCGGACAGACTGATAAAATCGAGACGATAATGGTGCTTCTCCATCCACTGGAGCAACTTGAGCAAATCGTTACGATAGGACGCTAGGGTGTTTTCCGACAGACCCCGCTCCATCCACATGGCATCCAAAAACTGTTCAACGATCCCTTGGTCGGGAGACATGATTTCTGACACGGTGTACCTCGTTTCAAACAGCCATCAGGTTAAGACAGCAAGCCGTTGAAAGCTATAAAAAATCGTGCAACAACGTGATATTCACTGCAATCACGGCCAATTTATGGTTAGAATTCGCTAAAACTCATCACGATTAGAGAGAAGTATGAAGATCGGTCTTTTTTACGGTTCCACCACCTGCTATACCGAAATGGCGGCGGAAAAAATGCGCGCAATTATTGGCGAGGACTTGGTAGACATCCACAATGTGAAAGAAACACCTCTTACCCTGATGAGTGACTACGATCTGCTGATATTAGGCATCTCAACCTGGGATTTCGGCGAAATTCAGGAAGACTGGAGCGCAATATGGGAGCACATCGATGGCGTACCGTTAAACGGCAAGTCCGTCGCGTTGTTCGGCTTAGGCGATCAAGAAGGCTATGGCGAATGGTTTCTCGATGCGATGGGGCTGCTGCACGAGGAGATTCGCAAGACGGGCGCTAATATCATCGGCTACTGGCCAAACGATGACAGCTATCAGTTTGATGCATCAAAAGCACTGACCGCCGACGGCCGTCAGTTTGTCGGCCTGGCGCTGGACGAAGATTCCCAATATGAACTCAGTGATGAGCGCATCCAGACCTGGGTAGAACAGATCCTAATCGAGTATCACGACTCGCTTTAACTCCGAGACTGGCGCACGCACCTATTGGCTGCTCAGTGCGCCTTTATACCGTGACCAGTCAAACACCAGGCCCGGGTCGGTTTTGCGCAGCGGCGCGATATACTGATGTCCGGTGATCCGCGGCAAGGTGATCGCCGGATAGGCCAACATCAACGCCTGGGTCAGCTCATTCAGCGCCTGATACTGAGCGTCGCTGTACGCAACAAAATCACTGCCTTCCAGCTCGATACCTATCGAATAATCATTGCATCGATCACGCCCGGCAAATGATGAGGTGCCGGCATGCCAGGCTCTTGCACGAAACGGCACGAACTGCACCACTTCACCGTCACGGCGGATCAAACAATGCGCCGAGACCCGCAACGGATGGATCACGTTAAAAAACGGGTGCTCATCCGGGTTCAACCGGCCGGTAAAAAACTGTTCAATGTATGGTCCGCCAAACTGCCCGGGCGGCAAGCTGATGTTATGAATCACCAGCAAAGAAATATCCTGTTCATCACTGCGTTGATCATAAAACGGAGAAGGGACGTGTCTGGCATTGTGATACCAGCCGGCGTGATCAATCATACTGTTAGCCTTTACGCATTCATTTGTTGCTGATTTTATCCTGCCTGCGCTGAAATGCGAGATTAATGGCTGAATTTCGTCCCCACTCCGCGTATTATGCCCTCTCTGTTTAACCCGGTTATAGATTTGCGATGAAAGAGACACACAACAGTCAGGCGCGCCTGGACTACCTGAAACAGCAGCTTCCCAAGGAAATTTCCCGAGCCGTTACCGATGCGCTCAAAGAGGATTTGGGAGGCACGTTAGATCCCGCTGCGGACATCACCGCAAGTCTGATCCCAGCCGATGCCCACAACGTCGCGACCATCATCACCCGTGAGCACGGTATCTTCTGCGGGCAAGCCTGGGCCGACGAAGTCTTTCGTCAGTTGGGCGGCGAAGTCACTATCGACTGGCATGTTCAGGACGGTGAAGCGGTCATCCCTAACCAAACCTTATGCACACTGTCGGGTCCGGCACGCATTCTGCTCACCGGCGAGCGCAATGCCATGAACTTTATTCAGACCCTGTCCGGCTGTGCCACAGTGACTGCGCAATACGCCGCTCAGTTGCAAGGCACGCAATGTAAGTTGCTGGACACCCGGAAAACCATTCCAGGCCTGCGCAGCGCGCTCAAATACGCTGTCGCATGCGGCGGAGGGTTCAACCACCGTATCGGCGTATTCGATGCCTATCTGATCAAAGAGAATCACATCATCGCCTGCGGGGGAATCGCCCAAGCGATCAAAACCGCCAAACACCTTAACCCAGGAAAACCGGTTGAAGTGGAGACGGAATCGTTGCAAGAGCTGAACCAGGCTATCGATGCCGGGGCCGACATCATTATGCTGGATAACTTCAGTACCGATATGATGCGTGAAGCAGTGAAAATCAACGCCGGGCGTGCAGCACTGGAAAACTCCGGGAATGTCACCCTCGAGACACTGCGTGAATACGCCGAAACGGGCGTGGATTACATCTCGGTCGGCGCACTGACCAAACACGTCCGAGCGCTGGATTTGTCGATGCGCTTTCAGTAATCACTGAGCGTTACTCAAAAAAGGAGCCAATGGCTCCTTTTTTGTTTGAGCCTGACCGAAAAATCCTGCAGCTGATATGTCTGTGGTCTCTCACCCTGCTCTACCTTGCTCGCGAACGGCACTTGAGGCGCTAGTCTTCCCGCCTTACCACATCTTACGCTCTACGCCCACTGCGTTCCCAACAGCAAGGAGCAACCATGCGCACCGCCCATTCCGGATTTACCCTGATCGAACTGATGATCGTCGTGGCGATTATCGGTGTTCTGTCGGCCATTGCGGTACCGGCCTACAAAAGCTATGTCTCCAAAAGTGAGATGGCCTCAGGACTGGCGACAATAAAGTCCCTGATCACCCCAGCCGAGATCTACTATCAACAGAACAGCTCACTCAGTGGCGCCAGCCTGACCAATGATCTCGGTATCTCTGCCGGGTCCAGCACACTGGGGACTGTCAGCCTCCTCTCATCCAACGATGGTCTGCGTTTTACCTTCAGCGACAGTTCAATCAATGGCGCCACCATTACCTTCAGTCGTGGTACCAGCGGCTGGGGATGTCAGGTCAGTGGGGCTGGCAACGACATCAAACCAAACGGCTGCTCGTGATGGCCGGTTCGTCTCTCGCCGCAGTGTTAAGTCAGGCGGGGTTACTCAACCGTCAGGATGGTGAAGCCCTCAACAACGCACTGCACGAGACACCCCACGCCGCCAATGCCCTGATGGCCCTGACTCATCTTGATCTCGGTCAGTTGGCGCATCAGATTGGCGAGCTGTTTGCTCTGCCGATAATCGAGCTGGCTGACTTCGATTATCAGTCCGTGTGTCAGCGGTTCGCCCTGCGCGAGCTGATATGCCGTTATCAGGCGCTGCCGCTGGCCTACGATGCGCAGTGCCTGATTCTGGCGGTCGCAGATCCGTCAGTTAAAGAGGCCGAGAACGAATTCCGTTTTGCCACCGGACTGACGATAGAATACCGAATCGCCCGTGCAGACCACCTGTTGAGTGCCATTCGCCAGTTGTACGGCCGTCATCCAAGTCTGAGCACGTCAGCCAGCAAAGAGGTATCACAGGAAGAGCTGGCCGGGTTGGAAGACAACAGCGCAGCAGAACGCCAGGAAACCGACTTGTTGCGGGAAGATGACTCGCCCGTCAGCCGTTTCATTCACCAGGTTCTGCTGGATGCGGTGCAGCGACAGGCTTCCGATATCCATTTTGAGCCATATGAACACCAGTATCGTATTCGTCTGCGTTGTGATGGCGTTCTGGTCGACAGCCCGCATTCGGTTAACCACCTCAGCCGCCGCCTGACGGCCCGGCTGAAGATCCTCGCCCGTCTGGACATCGCAGAGCGACGTCTGCCGCAAGATGGCCGCCTCAAGCTACGCCTCAGTGAACAACAGGCGATTGATATGCGCGTCTCGACGTTACCAACCCTGTGGGGTGAAAAAGTGGTGCTGCGCATACTCGATAATCAGGCCACGGCCCTACAGATCACATCGCTTGGGCTCAACGAGAAGCAGCAACAACTGTATCTTGGTGCTCTGAGTAAACCCCAGGGATTGATATTAATCACCGGCCCGACCGGCAGTGGCAAAACGGTGTCGCTGTATGCTGGCCTAAAACACATCAATACCAGCCAGGTCAATATCGCCACCGCAGAAGACCCGGTCGAAATCAATCTGCCGGGTGTCAATCAGGTTCACATTGATTCGGCGATTGGCCTCAATTTCGCGACTGCGCTGCGAGCTTTTTTACGCCAGGATCCGGACATCATCATGGTGGGTGAAATCCGCGACAGTGAAACCGCCCAGATTGCCGTGACCGCCGCGCAAACCGGACATCTGGTGCTGTCCACGTTGCACACCAACTCCGCCGCCGAGACGTTAACCCGTCTGACGAACATGGGCATCGCGCCGTACCATCTTTCGGCTTCGTTGTCGCTGATCATCGCGCAGCGTCTGGTGCGCCGGCTCTGCCCCCACTGTAAGCGTACACACGCTCTACCTGAGTACTGGCAACACCAACTCAATATCGCCCATTCCTGTTTTTCAGCTCATGCGCCCGGCTGCCCTCACTGTACCCATGGCTATTGTGGCCGAGTTGGCGTGTATGAAATGATGCCATTGACGGCGCCACTGGCAGACGCGTTGATCGCGCGAGCCAGCAAACATGAACTGGAAACTCTGGCTGTGCAGTCGGGCATGCTGACACTGGTGCAATCGGCTGCGGATCTGCTGCGTCAGGGACACACCAGTCTGGCGGAATTGCAGCGCGTGTTGCACCTTTAAATCGGCAGCAATACGATGACACAACACAATCCGCGTCAATCCTTAAGTTACTTTCGCTGGCAGGGGCGTGACCAGCATGGCCAAAAACGTGCGGGCTCTCTGCTCGCTGGCAGTGAAAGTGAGGTCCGCCGACATCTCAACGAGCAACACATCCGCTTAGCCCGGATTCGTCCATGTGCCCGGCCACTGCTGAGCCGGTTCACCACCCGGATCGCCTCTCGTGACATTACGCTGTTCACTCGCCAACTCGCAACCATGCTTTCCAGCGGCGTACCGATACTCGACGCTCTCAACCTGGTGCGTGATCATCATCGAAACCACGCAATGCAGGCCCTGCTCAATGGTGTGATTGGCCGGGTGGAAGCCGGCACCCCGTTGTCTGACAGTCTGCGCAGCGCCCTGGGCGCGTTCGATCCGGTGTACATTGCGCTGGTCGCCAGCGCCGAGCAATCCGGCCAGTTAAGTCGCATATTCTGCCGCCTGGCCAGCTACCGGGAAAACAGTGAGCAACTGCGGGCCAAAGTAATTAAAGCCCTGATTTACCCGGCCGTGGTCATCGCAGCCGCCGTGCTGGTCACTTATCTGATGCTGACCATGGTGATCCCAGAGTTCGAAGCCATGTTTCGCGGCTTTGGGGCCCAGCTGCCATGGTTCACACGCCAGGTCATTCATGCCTCAGAACTGATGCGCCAGGCCGGCCTGACGGCGCTCGCTGGCATTTTACTGGCGATTCTGACACTCAACGCCTTACGCAGCCGCTCTGAGCGGCTGCGACGACGAAGCCATCAATGGGTGTTGAGCTTACCTGTATTTGGTGGGCTACTTCGCAAAGCGGCGCTGGCTCGTTTCAGTCGCACACTCGCCACCAGCTTTGCAGCCGGCGTCCCGATACTGCAATCTCTGCAGGGCGGCGCACGGACTTGCGGCAACCTGCATTATCAGTTCGCCGCCGAGCAGTTGTGTCACGACGCCGCAGCGGGTATTGCCTTGCATCATGCAATGCGTCGGCATCAGATCTTTCCTGAGCTGATGATTCAGATGGTAATGATTGGCGAACAAGCGGGGCGTCTGGACGAGATGCTCAATAAAGTGGCCGACCTGTACGAACACGACGTCGAAAACAGCGTAGATAACCTGGGTAAACTGATTGAGCCCGTCTTGATCCTGCTACTCGGTGGGCTGGTTGGTGGTCTGGTGATCGCCATGTACTTGCCAATCTTTAATTTAATGAGCGTGTTAGGATAAGATTAGCGACAGACGACAAAATGTCGTATTTTTCTCCTCAAGACGACCAGCCTAACGGCGGACGTGCTTGTAAAGTGGCACGCAACTGAGTTTTTATATGGACATCTTTCACTTTTACCCGTGGCTGTTTCCCGTTTTCGCCACCGTATTTGGCCTGATCATCGGCAGTTTTCTGAACGTGGTGATCCATCGCCTGCCGCAAATTATGGAACGAGAGTGGCGCACGGAATGTGCCGAATCATTTCCGGAATACCAGCTGCCCATCCCAGAAGGCAAGCTGACGCTCAGTATCCCCGCTTCCCGTTGCCCGCACTGCCACGCTCCGATCCGGGTACGCGACAACATTCCGCTGCTCAGTTGGTTGCTCCTTAAAGGACGCTGCCGAACTTGTCAGGCGCGCATCAGTGCCCGCTATCCGTTAGTCGAGCTGCTAAGTGCCAGTTTGTGTCTGGCGATCAGTCTGCGGTTCGGTTTCAGCGATTATGCCATCAGTTTGCTGTTTTTCAGTTTTGTGCTGCTCGCGGCGACTTTCATTGATCTCGACACCATGCTGCTTCCCGATCAACTAACCCTGCCGCTGACCTGGGCCGGTATCGTTCTGGCACTATTGGGTATCAGTCCGGTGTCCTTGCAAGATGCCGTCATTGGTGCCGTCGCCGGATACCTCTCGCTGTGGCTGGTGTACTGGGGGTTTAAACTGTTGACCGGCAAAGAAGGCATGGGGTACGGCGACTTCAAATTGTTGGCAGCGTTGGGGGCCTGGCTCGGCTGGCAGTCGTTGCCGCTGGTCATTCTGCTCTCTTCCGTGGTGGGCGTCATATTTGGCCTGCTGCAACTGAAATGGCAAAAACAGGGGATCGATAATGCATTTCCATTCGGTCCGTATCTGGCGATTGCTGGCTGGGTCTGTATGATGTGGGGTTCTCAAATCATGAACCTGTATCTGTCGACACTATTAGGGCTGTAACTATGGCATTGGTAATCGGGCTCACTGGCGGTATCGCCAGTGGGAAAACAACGGTCGCAAACCTGTTTCGCGATCACTTTGGTATTGATGTTATCGACGCCGACGTCGTCGCCCGCGAGGTGGTCGAACCCGGCACACCAGGCCTGAAAGCCATCATCAAACGTTTCGGTGAAGACATTCTGACTCCGGAAGGCCTGCTCAATCGCGCGGCGCTGCGTGAAAAAATTTTTTCTGATCCGGCGGAGAAAAACTGGCTTAACCAATTGCTGCACCCGATGATCCGTCAGAAGATGCGTGATGATCTACAGGAAGTCAGCTCTGCTTACGCTTTACTGGTGATCCCGCTGATGGTGGAAAACGACCTGCAGAGCATGGCTGACCGAGTGCTGGTTGTCGATGTCGAAGAACACACACAAGTCGCGCGTACCATGGTGCGAGACGATGTTTCTGAGCAACAGGCCCGCGCGATCCTTCAAGCACAGGCAAGCCGCGAGCAACGTTTAGCCATTGCTGACGATGTGATTAAAAATGATACTGAAAACCAGAAACTTTTGCCTCAAATCACAAAATTACACCAAAAGTATCTGGCACTCTGTGGGAAAGATCTGTGAGAATAGAGGCATAACAACGTAAGGCTAACTCGATGACCACTCATTACTTTGAACATCCGCTAAACGAGAAAACACGCATGTATCTGCGCGTTGAGTCCCTGCTCAACCAACTGCACGTTTCGTCTCAGTTCACCGATGAGTTACAGCACTTACTGTTTTTCCGCTCTTTGTTCGATCTGCTGGAAATTTTTGAACAGATCCAGCTGAAAAGCGAACTGGCCAAGGACATTGAAAAACAACGCCAGACGTATCGCAACTGGCGCAATGTCGAAGGCGTGGATCAGGAAATGCTGGATCAGATCCTCAGCGAAGTGGACCAGGCCTACAGTGAGTTGATGGGCGCTGAACGCTTTGGTCAGAGCTTCAAAGAAGACCGCTTTCTCAGCATGATCCGTCAACGATTCAACCTGCCCGGCGGCGCCTGTTGTTTCGATTTACCAGCGCTTCACCACTGGCTGCACCGCCCGGTAGAGCGCAAAATTGACGATGCCAGTCAGTGGATGCGCAGTCTGGAACCTCTGGCCAACGCACTGGAGCTGTGGCTCAAATTGACCCGTGAGACCGGTCAGTTTCGTGCCCGGCAGGCACAAGCTGGCTTTTTCCAGAGCGATGCCGACGAAGCCAATATCCTACGTCTCAAAATCCCGGTCGAATATGGGGTCTACCCGATGATATCCGGCCACAAGAATCGCTTCGCGATCAAGTTTATGGATTTTGAAAGCGGTCAGGCCAGCACTCAGAATATTGAATTTGATTTAGCGGTGTGCGGTTAAACCGCTGGCGCCTTCGGTACGGTTGCAATTCCGAGCCGCTGCACCGACAATAACGCAAATTCTGCTATTGGATGGTATCCATGTCGAAAAAACAAACCGTGGTCAAATGCCCGCAATGTGGCGCCGACGTTGAATGGGGTGCGCAAAGCCCATTCCGCCCCTTCTGCAGCAAACAGTGTCAGATGATAGATTTTGGCGAGTGGGCAGACGAAGAGAAATCGATTCCCGGAGCTCCGGACATGTCCGACAGCGATGGCTGGTCAGAAGATCAGTAATCTCGTCATAAATAGGCTGATACCCGGTATCGGCCTTTTTTGTAGGCGCGGTTCACAAGTGCGCGGTATCTGTTACGCACAATAAAAAAACGGAGCCCTGGGGCTCCGTTTTTACGATGAGAACGCTAGTTATAGCATTACTTCTTAGCAAGTTTCTCTTTGATACGAGCAGACTTACCAGAACGCTCACGCAGGTAGTACAGCTTGGCACGACGTACTGCACCGCGGCGTTTAACTTCGATGCTATCAACGATTGGAGAGTGTGTTTGGAACGTACGCTCAACACCTTCACCGTTAGAGATCTTACGTACAGTGAAAGCAGAGTGAAGACCACGGTTACGGATTGCGATTACAACGCCTTCAAAAGCCTGTAGACGCTCACGCTCACCTTCTTTTACTTTAACCTGAACTACAACAGTGTCACCTGGTGCAAATTTAGGCAGGTCTTGTTTCATTTGCTCTTGCTCAAGAGCTTTGATGATGTTACTCATTTTTAAAATTCCTAGAATAAACTGATACTAAATAAAATAGGTTACTGGGTTCTGTGCTCTTTAATGAACTCAGCCAGTAATTGTTCCTGTTCGTCAGTCAGAGCTAGGTTTTCCAGGAGCTCTGGTCTTCTCAGCCAGGTACGGCCCAGCGATTGTTTCAATCGCCAACGACGAATGTCCTTGTGGTTGCCGGATTTGAGCACCGCAGGTACTTCAATCCCATCCAACATCTCAGGACGCGTGTAGTGAGGACAATCCAGTAAGCCATTGGCAAAAGAGTCTTCCTCTGCCGATGCAAAATCCCCCAGCACACCCGGAATGAACCGGGACACCGAGTCGATCAGCGTCATGGCTGGTATCTCACCACCCGTCATCACAAAATCGCCAATTGACCATTCTTCGTCAACTTCCGATTGAATGATGCGCTCATCTACCCCTTCATAGCGGCCACAAATCAGAAGCAAGTTCTCATTTGTTGCCAGCTCCTCCACACCTTGTTGGTCGAGTTTACGACCTTGCGGAGAGAGATAAATGACTTTCGTCTTTCCCGGTGAGGCTTGTTTGGCTGCATCAATGGCGTCGCGCAAAGGCTGAACCATCATCAACATACCGGGGCCACCACCGTAAGGTCGATCATCGACAGTGCGATGTTTGTCGTGTGTGAAATCACGAGGATTCCAGCAAGCAACCGACAAAAGACCTTTTTTTACCGCCTGGCCTGTTACTCCATAATCAGTAACGCTGCGGAACATTTCTGGAAAAAGGCTGATTACGCCAACCCACATTGTTCTGTCGCTCCGTTACTTGGAGTTAAAATCCAGGATCCCAGTCAACTTCGATCCGTTGAGCTTGGCGATCGACTTTTACGATCACTTGCTCTTCAAGGAACGGAATTAAACGTTCCTTTTGTCCGAAAGCATCTTTCAGATTCGCTTTCACTACCAGAACATCGTTCGAGCCGGTTTCCAACATGTCAGTCACCACGCCCAGATCGTAACCTTTCGTGGTCACAACCTGCATTCCGAACAACTCACGCCAGTAGAATTCATCTTCTGACAATTCAGGCAGTACCGCCGGGTCAATTGCAATTTCAAAGTTCGTCAACAGATGCGCGTCTTCACGAATATCCATGCCTTCCAGCTTAGCCACCATACCTTTGTTATGGCGCTTCCAGCTTTCTACTTTGTACTCGACCCACTCGCCCTTATGGTTCACAAACCAAGGGCTGTAATCGAAAATGCTTTCAGCATTGTCTGTGAAGGAAAAAACTTTAAGCCAGCCACGAATGCCGTAAGTAGCACCAAACTTGCCTACGACGATTTTATCGCCTTGCTTGCTCATTGTTTCTTTACCTTCCATCGAATGTAAGCTATTCAATTAAGCCGCTTTTTGAGCGTCTTTAACCAGCTTAGCTACGCGGTCAGACAGAGATGCGCCTTGACCAACCCAGTGGTTAACGCGATCCAGGTCCAGACGTAGACCTTCTTCTTGACCTTGAGCAGTAGGGTTAAAGAAACCTACTTTCTCGATGAAACGGCCAGTTGCAGAATTGCGGCTGTCCGCTACTACGATTTGATAGAATGGACGCTTTTTAGCGCCGTGACGTGCCAAACGAATGGTTACCATATCGTCCTCTTTGCTTTCTCAAAAATAAAATTAACCCCATTAACCGCTCATTTTACTAAGCAATCTGGGGTCTCGTGCCAAAATAAAGCTCCGGAATTTTACTCTTATTCCGAAGTATTGCAAGGGATTTAGCTACTTTTTCACCAACATAAATCCGGATTTAAGTTTGTGATGTGGCTAACACCCTGAAAATAAACTTGGTGACGAATTCAGCGCCCTTCTCAGCGACCAAACGGGTTAAAACCACCGCCGCCGCCCATGCCACCCATCATGCCCTGCATGTTGCGCATCATGCCTTTCATGCCACCTTTCTGCATTTTCTTCATCATCTTCTGCATTTGGGTGAACTGTTTCAGCAGGCGGTTGACGTCCTGAACCTGAGTTCCTGAACCGGCAGCGATACGTTTTTTGCGCGAGCCTTTGATGAGGTCCGGGTTGTGACGCTCTTTCATCGTCATCGAGCTGATGATCGCTTCCATCTGTTTAAAGACTTTGTCATCGACTTTGTCTTTCACATCCGATGGCAATTGCGACATGCCAGGCAGCTTATCCAGCATCCCCATCATGCCACCCATGTTTTGCATCTGACCTAACTGCTCACGGAAATCTTCCAGATCAAAGCCTTTCTTCTCTTTGAACTTCTTGGCCAGTTTTTCCGCTTTTTCCTGGTCAACGTTGCGCTGCAGATCTTCGATCAGTGACAGCACATCGCCCATGCCCAGAATACGCGAGGCAACGCGATCCGGATGGAACGGTTCCAGAGCATCGGTCTTTTCACCCACCCCCAGGAACTTGATCGGTTTGCCTGTGATATGACGCACCGACAGCGCAGCACCGCCGCGGGCATCACCGTCGACTTTCGTCAGGATCACACCGGTCAGTGGCAGTGCATCACCAAACGCTTTCGCCGTATTAGCCGCATCCTGACCTGTCATGGCATCGACCACAAACAGCGTTTCCACCGGGTCGATCGCCGAGTGCAGCTGCTGGATTTCCGCCATCATCTGCTCATCCACCGCCAGACGACCTGCGGTATCGACCAGCAGCACGTCATAGAACTTTTTCTTGGCGTGATCGATGGCAGCGTTCGCAATGTCGATCGGTTTCTGATCCGGTGACGATGGGAAGAAGTCCACCCCCAGATCATTGGCCAGTGTTTCGAGCTGTTTGATCGCCGCCGGGCGATACACGTCCGCCGACACCACCAGCACTTTCTTCTTATCACGCTCTTTCAGTAACTTAGACAGTTTACCGACCGAAGTGGTTTTACCGGCCCCTTGCAAGCCCGCCATCAGAATCACCGCAGGCGGCTGCGCCGCCAGGTTCAGTGCTTCGTTCGACTCGCCCATCACGGCTTCCAGTTCCGCCTGAACGATCTTGATGAACTCTTGCCCCGGAGTCAGGGATTTCGACACTTCCACACCGACGGCGCGCTCTTTCACGCGCTTGATGAACTCACGTACGACTGGCAGTGCGACATCCGCTTCCAGCAGCGCCATGCGTACTTCACGCAGGGTGTCTTTGATGTTCTCTTCGGTCAGACGACCTTTACCGCTGAGATTTTTCAGCGTTTTGGATAATCGATCCGTTAAATTCTCAAACATACTTCTCTCTTCGCTTATAGGCGATTATTGATGCGAGTATACCTTAGCCAGCGGGTGCTGGACACCCGTTATAACAAAGCAAACTTGTTTTGATCTCTCATCTAGCACAATTGGATCTGGATCGAACATAGCCCAAGCGCTTGATGCAAGGTATAATTCGACAATTCACCCAACAGTTTTACGAGAGAAATGGACACCTTAATCGCTGTTGTTGCTGCCATGCTGTACGTGCTGGCGATTGCAACCATAGTTCCGGGTCTGGTGCATCAGACCGGCATCCGAGCCAAAACCGTACTGGTCAGTGCCACGCTTGCTCTTGTGTTTCATGCCTGGCTACTGAGTGATCTGATCCTGGAAGGAACCGGGCAGAATCTGAGCATTCTCAATGTCGCCTCTCTGATCAGCTTTATCATTTCCGTCGTCATGAGTGTTGCGATGCTCAAAACACGGTTGTGGTTCCTGCTGCCTGTGGTTTACAGCTTTGCAGCCATCAACCTTTCCGCCGCGACATTTTTACCCAGCACCTTCATCACGCATCTGGAAACCAATCCGAAACTGCTGATCCACATTTCTCTGGCGCTGTTCTCTTATTCCACCCTGACCATCGGTGCGTTGTACGCTCTACAGTTGGCATGGCTGGATTACAAACTCAAAAGCAAGAAAGCGCTGGCGATCAATCCTAACCTGCCTCCTTTAATGATGGTGGAACGTCAGCTTTTCAAGATCATTCTGATCGGTACGCTTTTGCTGACCGGGACTTTGGTAACAGGCTACGCCTTTGTTCAGGATATGTTCGCGCAGGGCAAAGCCCACAAAGCGATCCTGTCGTTTATCGCCTGGATCGTCTATTCCATCTTGCTGTGGGGGCACTATCAGAAAGGCTGGCGTGGCCGCAAGGTGACCTGGTTTGCCGTCGCGGGGGCGACTCTGCTGACACTGGCCTACTTCGGCAGTCGCTTTGTCCGCGAGATCATTCTGACCTAACCCATTGAGAGAAGGTGCATAAAATGCACCTTTCTTTTACAATACCTGCCCCGGCTAGCGAGATTGACATCATGACCTCGTTCGGTCATAACTTAACCAGGACATTTTAAGGATAACGTAAGTTTTGGAAGACATTTCAACGGGTATTTTGTTTGCGATTCTGGCGTGTCTTATCGTCATTTCCGGCTACTTTTCAGGTTCAGAAACCGGCATGATGTCTCTGAACCGTTACCGTCTTAAGCACCTGGCCAACAGTGGCCACAAAGGCGCCAAACGCGTCGAAAAAATGCTCGACCGACCTGACCGCCTCATTGGCCTCATCCTTATCGGCAACAACCTGGTTAACATTCTCGCCTCAGCCATTGCCACCATTCTTGGTATGCGCCTCTACGGGGATATCGGGGTGGCGATCGCCACTGGTGTCCTCACCCTGGTGATCCTGGTGTTTGCCGAAGTGACCCCAAAAACGCTGGCGGCGCTGTACCCGGAACGGGTCTCTTACGCCAGTAGTGTTCTGCTTTCGCTGCTGATGAAACTTTTGTCGCCACTGGTGTTACTGGTCAACTTCATCACCAACGGTTTTATTCGCCTGCTGGGCGTTACTGCGGATCATGGTGGCGCTGACCACCTGAGTTCGGAGGAGCTGCGGACCGTCGTTAATGAAGCCGGTGGCCTGATCCCGCGCCGTCACCAGGACATGCTGATCTCGATCCTCGATCTGGAGCATGTTACGGTCAACGACATCATGGTCCCGCGTAACGAGATCACCGGTATCGACATCAATGACGACTGGAAATCGATTGTGCGTCAGTTGACCCACTCACCACACGGCCGCATCGTGCTCTACCGTGACCAAATCGACGAAGCGGTGGGTATGCTGCGTCTGCGTGAAGCGTATCGTCTGATGTTGGAAAAAAATGAATTCAACAAAGAGACACTGCTGCGCGCCGCCGATGAAGTGTACTTCATTCCGGAAAGCACACCGCTCAATGTCCAGTTGCTCAAATTCCAGCGCAACAAGCAACGAATTGGTCTGATTGTCGATGAGTATGGCGATATCAACGGGTTGATCACTCTGGAAGACATTCTGGAAGAGATCGTTGGTGAATTCACCACCTCCATCGCACCAAGTTTGTCGGATGAAATCACCCCACAAGGTGATGGCAGCTTCCTGATTGAGGGCAGTGCTAACATTCGCGATATCAACAAAGGTTTGAAGTGGAAACTGCCCACAGACGGACCACGCACCCTCAACGGTCTGATTCTCGAACACCTGGAAGACATTCCCGAGAGTCACCTCAGTGTGCAGGTGTCCGGCCATCCGATGGAGATTGTTGAGCTGGAAGAGAACCGCATCAAACTGGTGCGCGTCTTCCCGAAACGAACGAAGAACAAACACTGACCAGCCGTGCAAAAAAAGCCCTGGACATCTTGCCAGGGCTTTTTTGCTCTTCTGCTGCTCAGTCGACTTTCAACTCTTTGAGCATGCTGTCCGGCAACGCCAGTTCGTCATTCCGGTTGACGGCGATCCCGCAGCTAATCACACTCTGAGCGATCTGTTGCGCTTCCCGCAGTGAATGCATTGCGGCGGTACCACACTGGTACTCGTTCAACTCCGGTATCTTATTCTGGCTCTCCACTTTCAGGACATCCTGCATTGCTGCCAGCCAGGCCTGCGCCACACGCGACTCGTCCGGGGTGCCAATCAAACTCATGTAAAAGCCAGTGCGACAGCCCATCGGCGAAATATCGATGATCTCCACGCCATCGCCATTGAGGTGGGCACGCATGAAACCTGCAAACAGATGCTCTAGAGTGTGGATCCCACGTTCCGACAAAATATCCTTATTCGGGATGGTGAATCGCAGATCGAAGACCGTGATCGTGTCGCCTTTTGGTGTCTGCATGGTTTTCGCCACGCGCACCGCCGGGGCATGCATCCGGGTATGATCCACAGTAAAACTATCGAGTAACGGCATTGTCCTTCTCTCCCTGTCCGTATTGACCACTGCTGATATCAGAAAAACCAGCTTCGGTTGTCTTCCAGCTCCTGGCGGCACTGTTTCAGTTGCCAGCCATAATCTTTGGCCTGTTTTTCCACTTTCCTTGCCACCCGCTTCAACGACGGTTTGGCATTGTAGGTTTTGCGCTTATAGCCCCCCCGACCTTCATGATAAGCCAGATACTGGTTATACGGGTCCCACAATGAAATCCCCAGTTGGCGCCGGGTCTCTGTGGTGTACCAGCCAATAAACATCAGTGAGTCATCAAAGTTGCTGCGCGAGCCGCCAGTTCCGGTCGCATCCTGGAAATCCTCCCAGGCTGGATCCTGTGCCTGAGCGTACCCGTAAGCGCTGCTGACCCGGCCCCAGGGGATAAACCCCAGCAGGTAATCTTTAGGCGGCTTAGCATCGTGACGGAAACTGCTCTCCTGTTTCACAAACGCCATCGCAACATTTATCGGCGTGCCCCACTGCTCCTGCATCGCTAATGCATCTTCATACCAGGACGGCTTTTCGCGGAAAATCTCGCAGATGTTGTTCTGTTGCTTAGGCGGCGCGGTGGCACATCCGGTCAACATCAGGCTCACCAGGCCGGCAACAGCGCATTGAGTCGGCGAGATTGTCATCTTATTCCCTTATTTCAGATAAGCAAAATAATCGCTTAAGAACTCATCAAAACTCTGTGTGTCGGCGTCTTCCGCCGCTTTCTGTTTCACACACGACGCAATGACTTCCTGCTCCATGTGCGATTCGCTGTACACCTTGTACTGATGCGCCAGATGATGCTGACGGTACTCTTTCCCCAGCGAACAGCCCACGCCTCCCAGTCCGCCCAGCTCCTTGGTCAGCTCCAACAGCTGCGCTGAAATGGTCAGTTGTGGGTTATCAATCCATTGCTCCAGCTTGTCACACACCGCCTGATAGTCATCAGTGCCATGCGCAGCGTCCATGTACTGCGCAATACGCCTCAAATCAGCAAACACTCGTTTGGCCCACGTCTGCAACGTCAGACGCTCACCGTCGCAGCCAATCTGCAGCTCCAGACCAGGCTTGCGGCCTTCGAGTATCACTTTGTTCCAGTTGTCCCGCCAACAGGCTTGCTCACAAAAGTCCATTGGATCCGAGTCCGACAGCACCGCCCAGGTCAGGAACAGATCAAGAAAGCGCACCTGCTCAGGCGTGATACCCACCGGGCTGAAGGGGTTCACATCCAGTGAACGCACTTCAATGTATTCCACTCCGCCACGCGCCAGCGCTTCCGACGGTTTCTCTCCGCTGCGCGCGACACGCTTCGGCCGGATTGGCGCATAGAGTTCATTTTCAATCTGCAGCACATTAGTGTTGAGCTGGCGGTATTCGCCGTCCACTTTGACACCGATTTGCGCAAATTCATCCGAGGGGGTCCGGATCGCCTGATTGAGCCCTTGCAGGTATTCATCCAAGCTGTTAAAGCCGATTTTCAGCGCGCTCTGGGCATGGTTGGTGTAGCCCAGATCACTCAGGCGCAGTGACGTAGACTGCGGCAGAAACAAAGTCTTGCCGATATGTTCAAACGGCAGTCGGGTTTCGCGACCCTGAATAAACGACGGACACAATGCCGGCGATGCGCCAAAGAAAAACGGGATCAGCCAACCAAAGCGGTAGTAGTTCCGGATCAGACCAAAGTAGGCCTGGGAGCGGGAGACTTCACGCTCATGCTCGCTTTGCTCACCAAACAGCGCATCCCAGAAACTCTCCGGGAAAGAAAAATTGAAGTGCACCCCGGAAATAATTTGCATCAGACTGCCGTAACGGCGTTTGAGACCTTCACGGTACAGGGTTTTCATTTTCCCTGCGTTGGAGCTGCCGTACTGCGCTAAGTTAATGTCGCTTTCATCACCGACATAACACGGCATCGACAACGGCCACATTTTCTCATCCCCCAGCTTGGTCTGGGTAAAGTGATGAATGTCTTCCAACTGGGCCATTAAAGTGTCGATATCGCGTGACACCGGAGTAATAAATTCCAGCAGAGATTCAGAAAAGTCCGTCGTAATCAGGTCATTACTGTATGCCGATCCCAACCCCTGTGGGTGAGGTGTCGTGGCCAGTTTGCCGTCTTGTTGGTATCGCAGAGTCTCTCGCTCTACACCACGGCCAAACTGTTTGAACACTTGCGGGTGTTGGGCGACGACCTCGAGTCGTGCAGCAAAATCAGTCAAAATGAGGTTCGCTTATTATCTGTGCCTGAAGGCTGACTTTCAGGCAGGCTTTGGGTCAATTCGAGGGCAAGCGCTTTTGCCCTCTTTGCACATTCTCTAATTTATGAGGCTACTGGCTCATGATTTCAAGATCTTCCACCGGAATATCCAATTTTTCTAACTGTGGACGTAAGCGCTTTGCATCACCGACGACAATAATTTGATAATCCTTCGGATTAAACCACTTTTTCGCCAGTTGATTGAGCGTCGCTTTGTTCACGCTCGCCACTATCTGGTTGCGTTGTTGCAGATAGTCCGGATCGAGGCTGTATGTCAGGATATTACTGAGCAACTGCGCTTTCTGTGACGGTGTTTCATAACTCAACGCTTCTTGTTGACCGATGGCAAGGCGCATAAATTTCATCTCATCATCCGTCATTCCCTGTTCGCTGTAACGGGCCATCTCTTTACGCAGCTCCTCAATCGACGCCACCGTTGCATCCGCTCTGACCTGAGCATCAAACACCACGGCCCCGACCTCTCGGTTTGCGGCGTAATACGCGCCAGCGCCGTACGTGTAACCTTTATCTTCACGCAGATTCATGTTGATCCGGCTGTTGAAGTTGCCAGCCAGATTGAAGTTCGCCAGGCGCGTCTGGAACACTTCACCCGTGGCATCAAACGGCAAGCCCTGACGCACAAAACGCACCACCGACTGCGGCGCATCAGGTTTGTCGACCAGATAAATACGCTGCTCGCCAAGTGGCTTGACGCTCGCTGGGCCATACAGCGAAGACGGCTCACCTTTTCTGGCCGAGAAGAATTGCAGCGCTTTCGCCACCGACTTTTTACTGATGTCACCCACTACCACTATTTGTGCTCCGTTTGGGGTATAATTCTGACGATAGAACGCTTTGACGTCTTCGAGCGTCAGGCTGCTGATCGACGCCCGGGTGCCGTCGCTGGTGCGGGCGAAAATCGAGTTGCCAAACAACACTTCACGTGTAGCCTGTGAGGCCAGCCAGCTCGGTTTCTGATGCTGATATACGACACCTTCCAGCATCTGACGTTTGACACGCTTGAAGTCCTTTTCGTTGAGCGCAGGCTTGAACAGCATTTCTTCGACTACCGCCAACGTCTCGCTGACGTGCTTCTTGAGGCTGGAGACACTCAGCGTGGTGGCATACGGACCAGCGTCAATACTGACCACACTGCCCAGTTTATCCAACTTGGCCTGAAGTTGCTCAACACTGTGCTCCGTGGTGCCTTCCTGCAACAAAGACGCCGTCAGGTTGGCCAGCCCTTCTTTGCCTTGCGCGACTTGGCGCTCTCCTGCCGGCAGACGGAACTGAATCTGTACTGTGGGCGTTTCTGAGCTCTGCGTTCCCAGCACGTCAGTCCCATTAGCCAAATACAACTCGTACAACTCCGGCATGGTGGCTTTGACTGGCTCAGCCACCGCTGGCATCACCGCGCGGTCAAAATCATCGCTGACTTGACGAAAGTTGAGTTGATCATCACGGATTTTTTGATACTCGGGCAAACTGCGCGGCGGTGTGACAAAATCAGCTTTACGCACAGCAAAGTCGGTTTTACCACGTGGGACAATGCTCAGCGTTACTTTCGGATGACCATTAAGGAAATCTTGATAAGCCGCCATGACTGAGTCTGGCGTAACGGCGCGAATTTGATCCAACTTGGCCTGCAATCGATCAGGTTGGCCATAAAACGTTTGGTTGGACGCCAGTTGCGTCACTTTGCCTCGAACACTCTGCAGCGCAAACACAGCATTGGCTTCCGCCATACCGGAGATTTGCTCCAGCCGGTCGTTGTCCACTCCTTGTTGGGCAAAACCGCTGAGCGTTTGCATCACTTCATTGTACAGCGGTTTGAGCTGGCCTTTTTCCCCTGACGGCGCCATGGCATAGACGTAGAAATTACACGCCAACTCGGCGCAGTCATGAAACGCACCGGCGTCGACCGCTTTCTGCGTTTTGACCAGCTTCTGATACAACAAACTGTTGGCGCCATTTCCGAGGACATTCGCCAACGCGTCCAGCGACGCCTGTGTTTCCTCACCACGATAGGTGGTCGGCCACCCAATCAGCACCATTGGCTGCTGAATGCGATCTTCCATCGTCACGTAACGATTGTTGGGTAAAACGGCCGGTTGTTTCGGGGCGTTATCCACTTGTGGCCCTTTGGGAATGGAACCAAAGTATTTGTTGACCCATGCCAGCGTCTGCTTGACATCAATGTCCCCACCAATCGACAACACCGCGTTATTGGGGCCATACCAACGCAAGAAGAAAGCTTTAAGATCATTCACATCCACCCGATCCAAATCTTCAACGTATCCGATGGTCTGCCAGGAATACGGATGTCCTTCCGGATACATGGCTTCGGCCATTTTCTCCCACATGGTGCCGTAAGGCCGGTTGTCAAAATTCTGTGCGCGTTCGTTTTTCACCGTATCACGCTGAATTTCAAATTTGCGCTGTGAGACGGCATCCAACAGGAACCCCATGCGATCCGATTCCAGCCATAACATTTTTTCCAGTTGGTTAGATGGTACGGTTTCGAAATAGTTAGTCCGGTCGCGGTTGGTGGTGCCGTTGAGCGTCCCGCCCGCTTCGGTGATCAGTTTAAAGTGTTGCTGATCGCCAACGTGCTTCGAGCCCTGGAACATCATATGCTCAAAAAAGTGAGCAAAGCCGGACTTTCCGACTTCTTCCCGCGCCGAGCCGACATGATAAGTCACATCAACATGCACCAACGGATCAGAATGATCGGGAGACAAAATGACCGTCAGGCCGTTCTCCAATTGATATTTCGAATAAGGAATCATCACCTTACCCGGCTGGGCAGGGACGTTTTCCACCAAAGTGACGCCTGATGGCAATGAAGATGAGGCGAGCGAGGTAGGGGCGTCAGAATTCGAGCATCCGTACAGAGCGATAACAGAAAACGCACCAAGCCAGAATTTCCTCATGACTTCTCCTTAAAAAAAACCGTAATACACAGCGGCAAGCGCACCATAACGCAGCGCTTTACCGACAAAAATCAAAATCAGACTCGGCACAAAACGCATTCTGAGCCAGCCCGCAGCCAGACACAGCGGGTCGCCCACAACGGGCAGCCAACTGAGTAACAGAGACCAGTAGCCGTACTTATTTAACCAATACAGAGCTTTATGACCATGTTTTTGGTCTTGAGTTCGATTGGGTAGCCACCAACCTAACCAGTAGTTGGTCAGACCGCCGAGCGTGTTACCTAAAGTCGCGGTCAATATCACCCAGCCGGGGGCATACTGATGAAGAGATAAGGTGGCGATCAGCCCCGCTTCCGAGCCACCGGGTAACAGAGTCGCACTGAGAAATCCGCTGAAAAAGAGTACCCACAAAGCCGAATCCGAGAACCACAGCGCCATGTTCTCAAATCCGGCGTTGAACGCCTCAATCATTGCATTTTGAGCAATAGCTTTCCGCGGGTGCGGCCGGACTCAATCTGCTCATGAGCCTGAGCCGCCTGTTCGAGGGGATAGATATGTTGAATTTCAGTTTTGAGCAGGCCAACACTGACCATATACAGCAAGGTCTCCATTTGCTCTGGATTGGGGTCAACCAACATGCCGGTCGCTTCAAAACCGAGCAGTTTGGCTTTTTCACAAATCAACTCTGCCGTCAGCGTCGGCACCGTCACTACGCGGGCCTCGTCTTTGAGGCATTTCAGCGCGTCCAGTGCTGCGTCCCCACCGACCAGGTCGATGAGTACGTCCACATCACTAAGGCGCTCTGACACCGGGGCAAACTGATAGTTGACCGCGTGAGCGCCGAGTGTCGCCAGATAGTCGAGATTGCGTTCGCTGCAGGTAGTGTAGACTTCTGCTTTCGCCGCTACGGCGATTTGAACCGCCAGATGCCCGACACCACCCGCGCCCGCCAGGATCAGTACCCGGTCGCCTTCTTTGACCTGCGCTTTGTTCAGCGCCTGCGCCGCCGTTTGTCCGGCCAATGGCAGCGCCGCGGCAGCCTCCAATGTCACCGCGTCCGGTACACGGCTCAGCGCCTGACTGGGTACCGCGACATACTGACTGTACCCCCCTCCGGTCAACGGGAAACCAATGAAGCCCGCCACGTTGTCTCCGAGGGCAAAACGAGTCACGCCCTGTCCCACGGCAATCACTTTGCCCGCGACATCGTAACCCGGAACCCAAGGCAGTTTGTCCTTATTCTGCGCTGCTGCCCAGCCCAAACCTGCACGGGTCTTCACATCAATCGGATTGACGCCTGCAAATGCGACCTGGATCAGCACGTCTCCCGGCTGCGGCTCGGGTGTCGCAGAAGTTTGAAGGGCCAAGACATCACTGCCGCCAAATTGGGTAATCGCAATCTGCTTGTTTTCCATTTTGTTATTCCCTGTGCAAAAAGAAAAAGGGATGCGAAAGCATCCCTTTGAATATATAACATTTATCACCATTACGTGAATGGGCTTGGTGACAATTTCACCGACAATTTACCCAACCAGCGCCAGCAAAATACCGGCGGCTACGGCCGACCCCAGCACCCCGGCTACATTCGGCCCCATGGCGTGCATCAACAGGAAGTTCTGTGAGTTGGCTTGAAGGCCCACTTTATTCACCACCCGCGCAGCCATCGGCACTGCGGAAACCCCAGCCGCCCCAATCAGTGGGTTAATGTCTTCTTTGGAGAACTTATTCAGCAGTTTGGCCATTAAGACCCCAGCCGCCGTACCGATACTGAACGCCACTGCGCCCAGCGCCAGAATACCCAGCGTTTCCAAGTTGAGGAACTTATCCGCTTGCAGTTTCGATCCCACGCCGAGTCCGAGGAAGATCGTCACAATGTTGATCAGCTCGTTTTGTGCTGTTTTGGACAATCGCTCCACCACACCCGCTTCGCGCATCAGGTTGCCAAGACAGAACATGCCAACCAACGGGGTCGCCGACGGCAGAAACAGAATGGTCATCAGCAACACCGCCAGCGGAAACAGAACTTTCTCCATTTTGCCGACGTGGCGCAACTGCGCCATCTGAATCTTACGCTCCTGCTCATTGGTCAGCGCTTTCATGATGGGGGGTTGAATGATCGGCACCAGCGCCATGTAACTGTACGCCGCCACGGCAATCGCGCCCAGCAGCTCCGGCGACAACCGGCTGGCAAGGAAAATCGCCGTCGGGCCATCCGCTCCCCCGATGATGGCAATCGAGGCCGCGTCCGCCATACTGAACTCCATACCAGGCACGTAGTTCAGCAAGATCGCACCAAACAGGGTAGCAAAAATGCCGAACTGCGCCGCCGCGCCTAACCACAGGGTTTTCGGGTTAGCAATCAGTGCGCCGAAATCGGTCATTGCGCCAACGCCCATGAAGATCAGCAGCGGGAACACTCCTGACTCAATCCCCACATGGTAGACGTAATAGAGCAAGCCTCCCGGTTCCGTGAATCCGGCATTCGGGATGTTGGCCAGTATCGCACCGAACCCGATCGGCAACAGCAACAGAGGCTCAAAACCTTTGCGAATCGCCAGAAACAGCAACAGACAGCCCACCAGAATCATACAGATCTGGCCAAGCTGGAAATTGGCGATACCCGTTTCGCGCCACAGGGTCAATAATCCGTCCATGATGCTCCCTTACGCTAAGCTCAGCAGTGGTGCGCCAACCGTGACGGAATCGCCCTCTTTGACATGCAGATCCTGCACGACACCGCCCCGCGCAGCGCGCACTTCGGTCTCCATCTTCATCGCTTCGAGGATCAGCAATACGTCGCCTTCCGCAACCTGCGCCCCGGCCTGAACATTCACTTTGAAGATATTGCCCGCTAACGGAGCCGGTACCGCTTCGGCACTGCTGGCCACCGCAGGTTGAGCCGCAACGGCGGTTTGCCCTGCTGGCGTCACTGAGGTCAGTTGCCCCTGAGGTCCCACTTCGACGTCGTACACCTGACCATCGACTTTGACACTGTACGTTTCAATGCCACCTGCAGGCTTTACAACTGGCGCCGCAGCCTGCTGCGCCGATTCCAGAGTCGGAGCCGGCTCAAACGCCTGCGGATTGTTGCGGTTCTTAAGAAACTTTAACCCCACCTGCGGGAATAGCGCGTAGGTCAACACATCATCCACCACATCCTCGGCCAGCGAAATGCCCTCGGCTTTGGCTTTGATCAACAGATCATCCGTCAACATATCCAGCTCAGCCGTCAATAAGTCCGCCGGACGACAAGTGATCGGCTCCGCCCCATCCAGCACTTTCGCCTGCAGCTCTTGATTGAGCTCAGCCGGCGCCGCGCCGTACTCGCCTTTCAATACGCCGGCAGTTTCTTTAGTGATGCTCTTATAGCGTTCACCGGTCAGCACGTTAATCACCGCCTGGGTACCGACAATCTGCGAGGTAGGAGTCACCAACGGAATGAAACCCAAATCCGCACGCACGCGTGGGATCTCTTCCAGCACTTCGTCAATACGATCCGCTGCGCCCTGCTCTTTCAACTGACTTTCCATGTTGGTCAGCATCCCACCAGGCACTTGAGCAATCAGAATACGTGAGTCGACCCCTTTCAATTGACCTTCAAACTGCGCGTATTTTTTGCGCACATCACGGAAATAGGCCGCAATCGGCTCCAGTTGTTCAAGTTTCAACTGCGTATCACGCTCCGTCCCTTCCAGCATCGCGACCACCGTTTCGGTTGGTGTATGGCCGTATGTGCTGCTCATGGAGGAAATTGCGGTGTCGAGGATATCCACACCCGCTTCTGCCGCTTTGACCGCCGTGGCTGTCGACAGCCCCGTCGTCGCATGGCAATGCAACGCGAGCGGAACCGCACACGATGCTTTGATCCGGGTGATCAACTCTTCCGCTTCATACGGTTTAAGCAACCCGGACATGTCTTTGATACACAAAGAATGACAGCCCAGATCTTCGAGGCGTTTGGCCAGATCCACCCAGGTGTCTGTATTGTGCACCGGGCTGGTTGTGTACGACAGGGTACCTTGTGCATGTGCGCCGACATCCACCGCCGCCTTCACCGCGCGCTGAAAGTTTCGGACATCGTTCATCGCATCAAAAATACGAAACACATCCATGCCATTGGCATGTGCACGTTCGACGAATTTTTCCACCACGTCGTCCGCATAGTGACGATAACCAAGCAGGTTCTGTCCGCGCAACAGCATCTGCATCGGTGTGTTGGGCATGGCTTTCTTCAGTTCACGCAGACGTTCCCACGGATCTTCGCCCAGAAAACGAATACACGCATCAAACGTGGCCCCGCCCCAGGTTTCCAACGACCAATATCCGATTTTATCCAGTTGAGCTGCAATTGGCAGCATGTCTTCCAGTCGCATACGGGTGGCGAACAGAGACTGATGGGCATCACGAAGCACCACATCGGTAATAGCTAGTGGTTTTGACATGTTCTTAAACTCCTTTTAAATCGTACGACGTCTATTTAGCGGCTTGAGCCCGATGTTGGTGAACGGCCGCAGAAATAGCCGCAACCACCTGAGGCTGAACCTTGGTCGAAGACGATTGAACATTATTGTTATTATGAGGGGTAGCGATCGGCTCTGGCACTTCTTCTGGTACCAGTTTGGACATCAGCCGAACGAGATAGACAAGAATGGTGAGGAATAGAAAGACAAACGCCATCCCTGTAAACATCAGGGTTGCCGCGTCCTCTAGCAGGCTTCCAATATTAGTCATGTAGCTTCCTTTCGTTTGTCATCCTGACAAGACACTGTCTGGATTTGTACAAAAAACGATCCCGACAAGTGGATAAGGATTATCTCGACTGGTAAAAAATTGTCAATTTTGTTTAAGGCCACCTGGCTGGCAATCCACACATACGGTGAATAATTCGTCATATAAATCACATACCAGTGAAATATTTGCCAGAAATCGCCGGTTTAACAGGTTAATACAACCACATTAAGTAAAAAAAGTGAGGAATACTGAGAGGCAGTTAGAAAATTAAAGAAGTACCATTTAAAACAATAGGTTGTAATTAAACGGTTAACAATAAGCTATCAAATTGTTGGCAATAAAAAAGCCTCGCAAATGCGAGGCTTTGTAAG
>NZ_BATJ01000008.1 GCF_000467125.1 Vibrio proteolyticus NBRC 13287
GCGACTAAAAAATCAGGATTTGAAGTTTGAAAATTAGATCTAAAGAACAGCTTCAGGAATACGTAAATAAAGGCAAAAAAATTAAGTATGTATTCTTTTGGGGTCATCAAGAACAAGGCGGTACTGTATCCAAATCTTGCTTTAGTCAGTGGTATGAATCCACTTTTAGTGAGAACGGCATTGAGTACATGACTGCTGAACACTATATGATGGCAGAGAAAGCTAAACTGTTCGGTGATAATGAGACCTATCAAAAGATAATCAAAGCCACTAACCCAGGGGAAGCAAAGTCTCTTGGGCGTGACGTTCAAGGTTTTGATGAATCAAAGTGGGGTGAGAATCGGTTTCAAATTGTTGTATCTGGCAATGTATTGAAGTTTTCCCAAAATCAGAAGTTGCGTGAATTCCTTCTTAATACAAGTAATAGAGTTCTGGTAGAGGCTAGCCCAGTAGATAAAATATGGGGTATCGGGCTGGCAGTGGACAATCAGAAAGCTGAAAACCCCAACTTGTGGAAAGGACAAAACCTTTTGGGTTTTGCACTAATGGAGGTTAGAGATATCCTCCGAGAGTCAGTCGCATAACAAAGCGTTTAAGACGGACTCTCAACGCTTTGCACTTTTAGTTCAAATTGGGTTCGGTGTTTAGGGTGTAATTATTAGGCTAGGTGGTCGCGTTGTTCGCCACTTAACGCGGCGTTAGTACGGGATTGTTATCAAAGGTCAAAATTTAGGTGTTTATCGGTTTTGTTTCCCAGCTTTACACCTGAACGGACGTGCCTTTCACGTTCTTTCCGGTGGCACTATATGCGGAGTTTCCGCTTTGACCTTAACGTTTACGGCCTCTAACTTTTTGGCTATTTCGTGGGCGCGGCTTCTCTTGTGTGGTTGGTTTTTGCCTTAAATTCGGTTCTTTGGTGTGGTTGTCAAAGTTCGGTGACCGAATCCTTTGCTAATTTGAAACTGGTCAAAATAGGTTAGTTTGGCGTGTTTTTCTTCTAGCCAACTTGCGTTTTGAGGCTAAGTTCTAGTTTCGCAGTTGTCCCTTTAGCTTCAGCGTTTTAATCCACAATTTTCGTGTTATATTTCAATATCTTAGTTCAAACCCAAAGGTTTAGGAACAGCGTACTAACAAACAATTTAAGAGTGATTCGGCACGCTTGGCATTTTTGGTATGCGTTGGTTTTAGTGGTTAAGGTGGTATGCGGAAGCATCGGTATTGCGCGCCTCACACCTTAATTGGGCGTTAGCTTTTACGAGGATTTAAATGAAACCTAAATTAGGTGTCTACATTAAGAAGCAAGCCGACGATGGTTGCATAATTGAAGAATATTACGATCCCAAGAAAGGCAGGTACAACAAGTACTACTACGGTAAAAAGCGTGCACCACAGGTGAAACTAACGGATAAAATTAGTCAGCAATTTGCGGCTTACACGTTAATTGAAAAAGATCTTCGTAGTGTAATATTTTGGCTGGAACAAATTTCATTGATGAAGCCTAATGTGCTTGATCGAACGACTGACCCGATGAAGATGAATCTAATTAAGGGGTTATTTGTTGCAGCCTTAACATTTTATGCAAAGTGTTTTACTTCGTGCGAGGGACGAAAAGTCAAATTAGAAAGTAAGCATGTACCCGATGACCTTTTAAAAGTTCACGAAGATATTATGAAACTAAGGCATAACTTTGCAGCCCATAGTGGAGCTGAGAACTTTGAAGAAGTACAGGTTAGCCTTGTTCTACATCCGAATAAATCGAAAGATATTAAGCCTCAGTTGTTTACAGAACTCGCACAACCAGACTTCATTGGTGACAGTGAGCTCCCATTTTTAGAATTAGCCCACCAACTTCAAAAGGTGGTCTGGAATAAACGAAAACAGGTAGGAGACGTTGTTATGCAAAGGGTCGTGAGAGCTGAAAGCAAAAGTTATTGGTACAAGAAAGCGAAACAAAGCTAACAAAGCATTTAAGAGTGATTCGCAACGCTTGGCGCTTTCGCTTCGCTCAAGTATAGCCAAGCGTCGCTCACACCTTAATGCGGCGTTAGGGCTTTATTGGAGGTAAGATTTGCGTGAGTTTAAAGTTTCATCAGTGTCCGAGTATGTCTCCCACATAGAGAAGTTGGCAGGCTACGGTAACTTTTGGTTTCGTGGTGTAGCTCGAACAAAACAAACCCCACAACCAGGAATTGTATGGCGAGACATTTATGATGACGAAGGGAGTCTAGAGCACAATTTTTTAGTCGGGTATAAAGCCTATTCGGATAATAGTAACCTCAACTCGTGGGAGATATTTGCTCTGATGCAGCATCATGGTTTACCAACGAGGTTGTTGGATTGGTCAGAGTCTGCATTGGTTGCACTCTTTTTCGCACTGACTTCCGAACCAAGTTTTAATGGTTATCGTAGTGTTTGGGTCTTAGACCCATTTGCTCTAAACCACAAGACTTTAGGACACCGTAAAATTTACTGCCCTTCAGTTATGGAAGACAGAAATATCAGTGAAATAAACCTAGATAGCTATTTGCCTCCAAATCTTAGCCCCGCGAACTCTGGTGCGACTCCAAAGCAGGCAATCGCTATTCAGTCGAGCCAGCATATTAAACGAGTATCCTCTCAGAAAGGTTGTTTTACGGTCCATGGAACAAGCCCTGAGCATATTGGCACCTACTTTTCAGAACCTGAAGACTTTCACATGATTAAAATTGATGCTCGAACTAAAGAAAAGCGGAAAGAAATGTTAAGCGTTTTGGAAACTATGGGTATAGATGAAGAGTTTATATTTCAAGACTTGGATTCCTTATGTGACAAAATCAAAAGAGTTTGGGCGTAAGCAAGAGCCCTAACAAAGCGTTTAAGGCAGATTCGCAACACTCGGCATTTTTGGTTTGAATCAGCTTTAGTGGTTACGGCACAATGGATTAGGTTCGGTGGTAGCGTTGCTCACTACTTAACGCGGCGTTATGTACTTAGGGGTAATATGGAAACTTTTTTAGCATCAATATTGGGCTCTGTTTCGACGTTGACCATCTTTGGCATCGTCGGGTTCTTGTGTAAAAACTGGTTGTTGGAGCGCCTAAAAGCTTCGATTAAGCATGAGTATGATCTTAAGCTAGCAGAAGTCGAACATCAGCGAGAAATGCGTTTAAAAGGTGAAGTTGTTGCCGAATTGCTAGCTCAGTGGCTAAGAGCTGAAAAAGAGTTAGATTATTACCAGCTTAACAAGTTGGCTTTCCAAGCTTTTGTGTGGCTTCCGGAGGACTTAGCGAAAGATTTATCCGAATCTCTAGCACACAAGCTTGGCTCTGATGATGTTCGCGCGTTAGTTAAAAAAGTACGTAGTCATTTGCAAGGTTCAGTGGATGGATTTGAGCAAAGCAAGGTAATAGTATTTCAAGACCCGAAAGCACGTACATAACAATCTGTTTAAGAGTGATTCGCAACGCTTGGCATTTTAGCTATGCGTTGTGATTTGTGTTTAAGGTGGTATGCGGGAGCTTAGGTATTGCGTTGCTCACACCTTAACAGGGCGTTATGTTCTAGGAGGAATTTCATGATTAGGGAAATCACAAAAGCCGATTTTGAGTCGTTTTGGCCAACATTTTTGGCGGTAATTCAGGCACAAGAAACTTATGCCTTTGACCCAAATATGACGCTAGAACAAGCCTTCGCTTTATGGTGTGAATCTCCCCTGAAAGCTTTTGTTTTCGTAGAAAATGACGTTGTACTGGGCTCTTACTACATCAAGCCAAATGCAATGGGGCCAAGTAGCCATATATGTAATTGTGGATACATGGTTTCTAGCGAAGCTAGAGGTAAGGGCATTGCACGCCTTATGTGTGAACATTCTCAGGAAACAGCTCTAAGACTTGGCTTTGATGCGATGCAATTTAACAGCGTGGTCTCTACCAATGAAGTTGCGGTGAAGCTTTGGGAGAAGCTAGGGTTTCAAATCATAGGTACAATTCCCAAGGCATATAAGCATGCTCATCTAGGGTTAGTTGATAGCCACGTCATGTACAAATGGCTACGAACATAACAAGCAATTTAAGAGGGATTCCCAACGCTTGGCATTTTTGTTTCTACTTCAATTTTAGTGATTACGGTACAATGCGTTAGGTTGGGTGGTAGCGTTGCTCACCCCTTAATTGGGCGTTAGTACGGGATTGGCATCAAAGGTCAAAATTTAGGTGTTTATCGGTTTCGTTTCCAAGCTTTATACCTGAACTGGCGTGCCTTTCACGTTCTTTCCGGTGGCACTATATGCGGAGTTTCCGCTTTGACTTCACCGTTTACGGCTTCTAACTTTTGGGCTATTTCGTGAGCGCGGCTTCTCATGTGTGGTTGGTTTTTGCCTTAAATTCGGTTCTTTGGTGTGGTTGTCAAAGCTCGGTGTCCGGATCCTTTGCTAACTTGAAACTGGTTAAAATAGGGTAGTTTGGCGTGCTTTTCTTCTAGCTAACTTGCGTTTTGAGGTTGAGTTCTAGTTTCGCAGTTGTCCCTTTAGCTTCAGCGTTTTCAGCCAACAGTTTCGTGCTATATTTCAATATCTTGGTGCAAACCAAAAGGTTTAGGAACAGCGTACTAACAAACAATTTAAGAGTGATTCGGCACGCGTGGCATTTTTGGTATGCGTTGGTTTTAGTGGTTAAGGTGGTATGCGGAAGCATTGGTATTGCGTGCCTCACACCTTAATTGGGCGTTAGGGAATAATAGATATAGGTAGTATGGATAATCAAGAAATCAGAAAAAAAGTAAAAGATTACTTTCTCAAGGCATGTAGTCGACTAAATAGGACTAGATACGCACAAGAAAGTGCATATGTTGATGCACTAATTGGTCGATTAGATGGTGTGCTAGATTTTGGCGATGGTAATGGCTTTATAGAATTTACATCCACCATTGTTGCAGACAGGGGAGCTGGTTGCGCCGAGAGTTTATACGGTGCAGATTTTTCAATTGTGTTTCAGAGTGAAAATGTAAGCGAACCAATCCACAAAGCTATTTTATCCCAAGCGAAAAATGGAACTGTGGAAGGGTTACCGAAGAATGAGGTAACCAGACTCGGTGATCAATGTAAAAAGATGGCGCGCTTTACGAATCACTATATCGTGCTAGAAGCACCTGATGAAGACGGTGCTATACCAACGATAAGGATTGGTACTCCATTCTCTAAATCGTGGGGGAAAAATAGAATAGGGCTTGATGACTATTTTCTTGATTTGGTTTTGTCTTGTAAGCATGGAGATAAACGAAAGGATTTTGTTGGAGCAGTGACTAACAGTAAATTAGCTGGGCTTACTGTTGATGTTAACGGTATTGAGTATACTCCAACACCTAAGCCTAGAAAGAAAAATAAGAGAAATCCGGGGAACTCTTTGGGGTAAAGCCCTAACAATCTGTTTAAGAGTGATTCGCAACGCTTGGCATTTTTGCTATGCGTTGCGTTTTGTGTTTAAGGTGGTATTCGGGAACTTTGGTATTGCGTTGCTCACACCTTAACAGGGCGTTATAAGAATAGGCACTATGAGTGAATTTGAAAAAATAATATATACAGCGGCAGCAACCATAATCGGTGGGCTTTTAATACATGCGATGTCTCAATTGGTTCAAAAACTGTTTATAGAACCTTGTCATCAATATAGGCAATTAAATTCAAGGGCTATCTCTTCGCTAAGTTTTCATTCAAATATGTTGAACGCGAAGCTAAGAGTTGATGACAATGAAGAGTACCGTCAACGATACTATGATGGACAAGATGAACTTCGTAAGCTAATGGCGGACATGAAGGCTCAATATATAACGATTTCCCCTTTATGGCTTGCAGTTGCCCTCAGACTAGTACCATCAAGGTCAACTCATAGAAAAGTAGTTAGGAATTTGCTGACGTTGTCGTTCTTTGGCTCTCTTTCTAGTCCTAGTGATGAGCGAACTCCTTACGAATTAGCAAAGGAAACTGTCAAGCTAATGGGCTCTGAGTTCTAATTCTTATAACAATAAATTTAAGAGTGATTCACAACGCTTGGCGCTCTCACTTCAGGTCAGTTTAGTGTTTATGGCACAATGCTTTAGCTAAGGTGTCAGAGTTGTTCACACCTTAAGTTGGCGTTATGCGATACGACTTACAAAAAGGAATTGAAGTGAAGTTTATAGAATTAGATGTTAAGAATGCTTTGATATTTCATGGCTATGATTCTGAGAACAAACCAATCGAAGAGCGTACCATGGAAGAATCATTTATGCGGAAACTGATTTGTATTGTTCGGATTCGTTCAGTTACTGAACAATATTTATTGGTCACTGGCCCTGATGGGCGGGAAATGTATTGGGAATATAAAGGGATACTTGATGAGGTTAAGGTAAAACTTCAAAGTGTCGATGTTTCAATCGCATAACAAACTGTTTAAGAGGGATTCGCAACGCGTGGCATTTTTACTATGCGTTGGCTTTAGTGCTTAAGGTGGTATGCGGCGACTTCGGTATTGCGTTGCTCACCCCTTAACAGGGCGTTATAAACAAGGAGAAATAAGTGATCCACCCTGACGAAGAAGAGCATTTAGCAGAAGCTTACTTTACATATGTAAACGATGTGATTGGACTATTTGCAATCGCTTTAGCCGCTACATCATTACAATTTGAACAACCAGCCCCATTTGCAAGATTGTTTTTGATAATAATTACATTACACATTGTGTCAAAGCAAAAAATGTTCAGGATATACGCAGCTCGTTACTTCTCTAGGCACAAAGGATTATGGGGCAGTCTTTACCTAATGTGGAAGCAAAAAATTTATGTATTTGCTTTCGTCAGCTTAGCATTAATTGCGTTAGGAGAAATAACAAAGCACGACATATACCGCTGGCTAAGTTTATAACAAAGCGTTTAAGAGCGATTCCGCAACGCGTGCCAGTTTCGCTTCGCTCACAGTATGGCACGCATTACGTCACGCCTTAACGCGGCGTTAGTACGGGTTTGACATCAAAGGTCATAAGTTTTGGTGTTTATCTGTAATTGTGCCCAGGTTTACACCTGAACATTCGTGCCTTTCACGTTCTTTCCGGTGGCACCTTGCTATATCAGGTTTTGCTGTAGTTGTCTACCAAACCGCTGAAGACCAAACTAGAAACCGTGAAAAGTACATAGAAGTTGAAGAAAGAGCTAAAAGCAATCCCAATGAAACGCAGGCTAGCTGGGATCTTGCTCGAATCAAACTTGAGTCATACATTGATCGAAATTTAACGCAGGTTCGATCAATTTATATTCTTACCCTAATTGTAATGTTAGCGGGTTTCTCTCTTATTGGTTTCGGTGTTTATACGGTATTAGTGGAACCCAATGATTTGTATGCAGGTGTAATATCATCCGTATCGGGTGTATTGGTTAATTTCTTAGGCGCAACATTTCTGGTTATCTATAAATCCACTATGGAACAAGCATCAAGTTATGTAGCTATGCTTGAGAGAATTAATGCAGTGGGTATGAGTGTGCAAGTGTTGGATAAGCTAGAGACTACAGATCAGTCGCTAAAAGATAAGTCTATAGCTGACTTATCGCAACAATTATTGAAACTTTATCAAAAGGCATAACAAACAATTTAAGAGGGATTCCCCACGCTTGGCATTTTTGGTTTGGGTCAAGTTCAGTGTTTACGGCGCTGAAATTGAGTACTGTGGTAGCGTGGCTCCCCCCTTAATTGGGCGTTATACCGTTTTTGGGGTTAGGAGGGCATTTGGGTATTTTTAATAATCGAGAGTTAGCTACAGCTACTCTTGTCATTGTTGTCTTCATTTGGGCTTCCATAAAAAGTAAGGAGGTTCTACCGGCTATAGAGTTAGTCCTAAAATCCTTTTGCCAAAAAGCCATACTGATAACAACTGGCACTCTGCTTTTATATATTTTAATTGTCGTATATTTACTTTATAGCATTGATGTTTGGAATGCAGGGCAACTTAAAAATACGATACTGTGGTTTGTGTTTATTGGCTTTGTTCAGCTTATGAATACGACTAAGATCACCGAACCCAAAGAGTACTTGAAAGCATCGTTAAATTCTCAGGTTAGGCTGATTGTACTAATTGAGTTCCTAGTAGCGTTTCATTCTTACGGCTTTATAACTGAATTATTTCTAGTAACGACAGCTACACTATTTGCATGTTGTAGTGCTTTTTCCAAAGGTAAACCCGAGTATAAGCAAGCACAAAAAATATCGGACTATATTTTAGCGATAATGGGAACTTTGATTTTCATCGACTCAATCTTAAATATATATAACGAGCCAGGGAAGTTCATCAGTGTTGATACATTCCGAGATTTCTTGGTTCCGATGTTGCTGTCGGTATCTTTACTACCATATGTGTATGTATTTTATTATCTTTTGGCTTACGAGAGAGCGTTTGTTATAACTCATATCTATACTGACTCTAAACAACTTCAACGGTACGCAAAAATACGCTCATTTGTTGCCTTCAAAGGGAAGCCTAGCCTTATCCATAAGTGGCTGATCTACTCTTGCATTCCAGAGTTTGAGTCAAAAAAAACGATCCGAACTTCAATAGATAAATTTAAAGAGAAGCAGCGTGAATCAACGGTATAACAAACTGTTTAAGAGTGATTCGCAACGCGTGGCATTTTCACTATGCGTTGCGTTTAATGTTTAAGGTGGTATGCGGAAGCTTCAGCATTGCGTTGCTCACCCCTTAACTGGGCGTTATAACACAGAATCAACTCCTTGCCTAAAACGGTTAGTTGAACTATTATTTGTACGTTATTTTGTACTAATTGGAGTTTAATATGAGTCGTATTCATTTCGATCAAGATATTCAGCCGTTATCTGAATTTCGTGCAGGTGTAGCTTCTTACATCAAACAAATCAATGAGACTCGCCGTCCATTGGTCATCACACAGCGTGGTAAAGGTGTTGCTGTTGTTCTCGATGTTGCAGAGTATGAAGCAATGCAAGAGAAGATCGAGTTACTGGAAGAGATGCGCACAGCTGAAGCTCAATTAGCTTCAGGCCTTGGTGTTTCAAATGATGATGCTCGTGCTCAAGTATTGGGGCGCATTAAGAAATGAAAGTAGTTTGGTCTCCATTAGCGCTTCAGAAGCTAGGCGATGCAGCGGAATTTATTTCTTTGGATAATCCACCTGCAGCAGAAAAGTGGGTAAACGAAGTTTTTGACAAAACTGAACTACTTGGAAGTATGCCTGAAATGGGGCGCTTTGTTCCTGAAATGCCCAATACTAACTATCGTGAAATCATTTTTGGTCACTATCGTATTATCTATAGCTTAAGCCATGAGATCCGCGTATTGACAGTTCGTAATTGTCGTCAAATGTTGTCGGAAGACGACGTGTAAAACTGTGTTATAACAAAGCGTTCAAGACGGATTCACAACGCTTGGCATTTTCGGTTTAATCCAGCTTAAGTGTTTACGGCACAATAGTTTAGGTAGGGTGGCAGGCGTTGTTCACCACTTAACGCAGCGTTATGTGAATAGGAGGTTCCAGTGAACAAGGTAGTCAAAGAACGCTTCGATGAATATCCGGAAAATGCTCGTGTTAGGCTAGAGGAGCTACGAAATCTAGTCTTTCAAATCGCATCTGATTTGGAGCTGGGTGAAGTCGATGAAACTCTAAAGTGGGGTGAACCTAGCTATAGTGTAAAAACAGGCAGCCCGCTAAGAATGGACTGGAAGCTAAAATCTCCTAACAACTATTATCTGTTCTTTAATTGCCAAACTAAGTTAGTCGATACATTTCGAGAATTGTATGGTGAAGAACTGGCGTTTCAGGGAAACAGAGCAATCGTTCTGTCCATATCGCAAGTGTTGCCAGAAACAGCAATCAAGTCCTGTTTAGAGTTGGCTTTAACCTATCAGCAGCGTAAAAATTTGCCTCTTTTGGGCGCGTGAAAAAATTCACATAACAAAGCGTTCAAGAGGGATTCCCAACGCTCGGCATTTTGGGTTTGATTCAGCTTGAGTGATTACGGCACAATGGTTTAGGTTGGGTGGCATCGCGTTGTTCACCCCTTAACGCGGCGTTATACAAATGGAGTCAATTTTGAAATTAGAGAATAGAAGTCAACTCATGGAATATTTGGGTGCAGAGCAAAGAAATACAGTATGGAGTTGGTGTGCGATAAATGAAGCTGAAAAGAAAGTATATCTAAGCGTCTGGACAGACTTCAAAATCAAAGTTAACGGCAGAATGGCATATATACTGCAAGAGCCAGATTGGGGTGTAAATGAAGCTGGCCACTTTTCGGCTGCACGAAATGATCATGATGAAAAATTTAAGAAAATATTCTTAGACGAGTATGAGCCATACGGCTATTTTGTGGAGGTCAAAGACAAAAATGCGGTCCCTAGAGAGATATTATATACGAAAACATCGTTTATATTTTCTCTAGAGTTGGAGTTGCTAGAATCCGGTGTGATAATTGGCTATCCAAAGCAGCGAATCGAAATAAAATAATATTTGTATAACAAAGCATTTAAGAGTGATTCGCAACGCTTGGCAGTTTCGCTTCGCTCAAGTATAGCCAAGCATCGCTCACACCTTAATGCGGCTTTATGTTTCACTTTGATTTACAAGAAATAAAAGGTTTTCTGGCGCTTATTTCTTTGGCCTATTTGGCAATTCGTTCGAGTTGTCTCAGCAATTCAATATTGTCTGCCCAAGTTCATGAACCCATCAAAATAATCACGCTTCAAAGTTCGTGGGTTGCTTCAATTCGAAGTCGCGTCTGAGCGTTGAAAATTGGGTTGGCTTAAAATCGCTTCGGTTATGTTTCCCAATTAGCATATCGGCAGCGGGGCTTTCGGCAATTCGAGTTTTGTTTTTCGCTGTTTTGAAAGGGATGCCGTCATTCGCTGAAAATCATCAAAGTTGCCTCAATCAAATTTCTGGGAATTACGCGATTTGTATTTATCGCTTTTGTCGGATTATTCCACAACGTCGTGTGACGCAAGTTAAACAATTCTTTATGCAATAGAGTTCTTTGCCATGTGAGAGAGTCAGTTGTGGTAAAACATAACAAAGTGTTTAAGAGGGATTCGTCAACGCGTGGCGCTTTCACTTCAAATCGATTTAAGTGATTAAGGTGGTCATATCCGCTATGGCGGCAGCGTTGCCTCACCCCTTAACACGGCGTTAGCCGTCATGAAGCTTGCTATACTCAAAGTGATAGAATAGTATCACTTTAGTATTCCTTTGGAGCAGCTCTCATGAAAGTAGAACTAGTTACATCACTCAAACGTCAAGCAACAAAGATCCTTGCTGATCTCCACGACACTAAAGAACCAGTGTTAATTACTGAACATGGTAAGCCATCGGCATATCTGGTTGATGTTGATGATTACGAGTTTATGCAAAATCGTTTGGCGATTCTGGAGGGGATTGCACGAGGTGAACGTGCATTAGCTGACGGTAAAGTGGTGAGTCACGATGAAGCCAAGGACAAAATGTCAAAATGGCTGAAATAATCTGGACTGAGCCAGCGCTATCCGACCTCAATGATATCGCTGAATACATCGCACTTGAAAATATCGTAGCTGCAAAACAATTGGTTCAAACGATCTTTTCTAAAGTCGAGCGCTTAGAGGCTTTCCCTGAATCGGGTCGCATTCCGCCTGAACTAGAACATCTAAGTTATCGTGAAGTTGTAGTTAATCCGTGCCGTGTTTTCTATAAACGAGACGGCGACAAAGTATTTATTCTGTTTGTTATGCGTGCTGAGAGAGACTTGCGTAAGTTCCTATTGAGCAAGCAATAACCTTTGGGAGTGAGCGGCTAACAAACTGTTTAAGAGTGATTCGCAACGCGTGGCATTTTTACTATGCGTTGCGTTTAGTGTTTAAGGTGGTATGCGGCAGTATCTGTATTGCGTTGCTCACCCCTTAACAGGGCGTTATGTGCAAGGAGGCAAAATGAGCAAAGTGTACTTATCCGATTGGGGCGATACACTAATGATCGATTTCTCAGATCAAACAGGGAAAATGTGTGATTGGGAAAATATCCAAGCTGTAAACGGTGCGCGTCAAACCTTAGAAGCACTGTCTAAACAACATCAAATCTATGTCGCTATTAATGCCGCTGACTCAACAGAAAGTGATATAAAATTGGCTTTCGAGCAAGTGGGTTTATCTCCTTTTATCTCAGGCTACTTTTGCAAAGCTAACCTTGGTATCGACAAAGGTGCTCCGGAATTCTTCAATCGAATTATCGACACTTTAAACGTAGAGCCTAAATCGGTGGTTATGGTCGGTGACTCATACGACAAAGATATTGACCCAGCAGTCACAGCCGGCATCCAAGCTATTTGGTTTAATCCTATGGGTAAGGTTGCTCAGGGAAGTCATGAAGTAAAAGAAATCAGGAAGTTGTCGGAACTTTGCACATAACAAAGCGTTTAAGGCAGATTCGCAACGCGTGGCATTTTTTGTTTTGGTTGAGTTTTGTGTTTACGTGCCATGGATTAGGTTAGGGTGGTAGTGTTGCTCACTACTTAACGCGGCGTTAGCTGCACAGAGAGATATGATGCAAATTGAAGAGTTAGCTGAAATTCTATACGAAGACCTAAATGGCCAAATAACATCTATCGAACAAGGTGAAGTTCTTAAAATTCAATTTGAATGTGACGATTGGGTTGAAAATGATTTTATCCGAAGGTTCGAGATAAACTGTATTGATGTTGAGGAATCGGAAATCAATGTATCTGAGTCAGGAAATTTAGACTTTTATAATGTGCATCCACTACTACTGAAATATAACGAACCTCAAGGTCAGCTTTACTATTCATCTGTAGCAGTAAACAAGTATGAAGTGTTGGGAAGGATTTATGAGGCTCACGAATCTGTTTTAAATGGCTGGAGGCCTTTAAGCGAATACCTACATACTTCCTACGCAGGTGAACGTATAGCATTTTGTGAAGGTTCTTACGGCTTGTTAGCGTTCGGGCCTAAATCGTTGCTTAATGCTTATGCAGAGTCAATAAAAGACCTTATTACAACCAATTACGTGTTTTCTTTCAATCCAAAGAGCTCCTTCAAAGTCTTGGTTCTTGAACATGGTTATGTCATTTGCAAGTCTGTAGAAGTGGTAGAAATGTACAGCTAACAAAGCGTTTAAGAGGGGCTCCCAACGCTTAGCGGTTTTGATTTCAAGTTTGGCTTAGGTGTTAATGGCACAATGCTCAAGTTGGGTGGCATAGCGTTGTCGCCCCTTAACGCGGCGTTATGTGACAGCGAGTTGTGAATCAATATTTGTTATTCAGTTCCGGAATTGGCGAGTTCTATCATATGTCAATTGCTAGCATCGGTCTGAAATTATTAGTTCCAAATCTATATAGGAGTTTCAGACATGTTTAAGAGTATGCATAGAGCGGAAGAACCACTAGTTATTTGTAATGTTTGGGATGTGCCTAGTGCGAAGGTCGCAGAGAAAGTAGGTTTTTTAGCTATCGGTACTTCTAGTGCTGCAATTGCGAGTAATCTTGGAAAAGATGATGGAGAGAACATTGAGTTCAATGATTTATTGTCAATTGTAAAAGCAATTGGTAGCTCAACTAATCTGCCTTTGACAGTTGATATTGAATCAGGTTTTGGAGATACACCAGAACTCATAGTGAAGAATATTATCGAATTGGTGAAAGTCGGTGTCGTTGGCATAAACATAGAAGATAGTATTGTAATAGAAGGTCAAAGACAGCTATGTGATGTTGCACTATTTGAGAAAACGCTAAAGCAAGTTAGGGGCTTACTCGCGGAAGCTGATATTGAAGTATTCATTAATGTCCGGAGCGATGCATTCTTGCTAAATGTTAGGGAACCTCTAGCTGAGAGTATTGAGAGAATTAATAGGTACCAACAATCTGGCGCTGATGGAATTTTTCTACCATGTATTAGAGAAGTTAATGATATTGAAATTGTTGTAGCAAGCACGTCGCTACCAATAAATGTAATGTGTATTCCTGAATTACCTAGTTTTCCAGAACTTAAAGCTCTGGGCGTCAAACGTATAAGCATGGGGAATTTCGTGCATGAGGCAATGCTTGCCTCACTGTCCTCTAGCTTGATGTCTATTAAACGAGAACAGTCGTTTCAAACTTTGTTTTTATAGTATCGTAGGTGTTATAGCTGTCACCTAACAATCTGTTTAAGAGTGATTCGAAACGCTTGGCATTTTTGCTATGCGTTGCGTTTAGTGTTTAAGGTGGTATGCGGTGGCTTAGGTATTGCGTTGCTCACACCTTAACAGGGCGTTATGTGCTCGGAGGAAATATGGAAATTCAGAAAGTCCAAAAAGCGGACTTGGACGCAGTAAAAAGGCTTGTTTCAGAGGTTTCGGCCAAGGATGTGCTTCCACTGCTTAATGCACAAGGAAAGAAAGAGTATAAGGACAGAGTTCTACCTGACCTAGCGACTACTTTCGATGATGAGAAGTTTTCAGCAATTAAGGCTGTATCGAGTGGGGAAATACTTGGTTTTGCTGCTTTGCGTGATGGGAACTATTTAACCCACTTGTTTATTGCTAATTCTCAACAGGGTTCAGGTTTAGGTCGTATGCTATTGAATCATTTGCTTAATCAGACAGACGCTTGTGAGGTTAGTCTACGCTCATCGGTGAATGCTGTTGGGTTCTACAATCGCCATGGTTTCGTCGCAACAGGCGAAGAAGCAGAGTTCAACGGAATTCGTTTCGTGCCAATGTCTTTAGTACGCACATAACAAACAATTTAAGCAGATTCGCAACGCTTGGCATTTTTGGTCCGAATCGGCTTAAGTGTATACGACACAATGGTTTAAGTGTGATGGCAGCGTTGCTCACTACTTAATTGGGCGTTAGGCAACTAAGGAAGGGATATCCATTTATGGCGAAAGCAGTTTACCCAGAAGAGCATATTGGGAAAGCTCTTTATGAGCTTGTGAATCATGAGCAACTTATTGAACAGGCTAAAATAGCGGAAGAAATATTATCAAATATTCCGGAAGTTTTTGTCCCGAGAATTCAATATAAGAGTAATGGTTATAAAAACACGTGTTGGTATGTCGCTTTTAAATCACACCCTGATGTGTGGGTAGCAAACTTTACCATTATCCCTAGTAGTCTGAATATCGAGTTACGCTACCCTCGTTTTTTTGATCTGACAGATAAGCACAAACAGCAATACCGTGTTGGATTTCAGAATAACCTCCCTATGTTTAAGTTCAAAAATATGGGGATGTCCAATACTTTAAAATTATTGAAGGAATATCTAGGCGCTATTCGTAGTGCAGTTTCGAAAGGTGAGCATATGACGCCAAGCCGTTCTTCCGCTGAATATACTATCTGCTCAGACCTCAGAAAGATTTTCCCAAAATACAAAATTAGGCACGGAGAAAGGCCAATTAAGCACACTAGCGGATCGTGGCTGGAGCTTGATATACAGATTCTAGAGTTGAAATTAGCAATAGAGGTTCAAGGACCGACGCATTTCCGTGAAACAGATATCTATGGTAACTATGAGGAAGTAAGGGAAAGAGATAACTTTAAGAAACAGTGGTGTGCTGACAACGGAATTTTGCTAATTCACCTTAACTGGGATGCGTACATGAGGACACTTCATCGTATGGCTGCGAACCAAAGGAGGAAGGCTCTTAAAGAACTAGTGTATGACGCTACTGCATCTCAGCAAAGTTGCTACGATATAGCACATGAAATGTTGAAAAAGTATGCCTAACAAAGCGTTTAAGGCGGATTCGCAACGCTTGGCAATTTTGGTTTGAATCAGCTTTAGTGTTTACGGCACAATGGTTTAGGTTAGGTGGTTTGCGTCGCTCACTACTTAACGCGGCGTTATGTTGCCCCGATAAATTGACAATCTAGAGTTCTAAAATGATAAGAAAGTACAATTCAAATGACTTAGATTCAGTCCTTAAAATCTGGCTTGAAGCATCTGTTAAAGCTCATGATTTTGTCTCGGCTGACTTTTGGGAGTCTCAAGTTGAGAGCATGCGTAATGTTTATATCCCAGCGTCAGAAGTTTTCGTATACGAAATCGAGTCGAAAATAGTCGGCTTTTATGCGTTGTATGAAAACAACTTGGCAGCTATATTCGTGTTTCCTGCATTTCAGGGGCAAGGTATCGGTAAGCAATTGTAAAGTCATGCTAAAGCACAAAGAGCGATATTGAGCCTTTCCGTATATAAGGAAAATCAGGCTAGTTATCAGTTCTATCTGTCTCAAGGCTTTACAGTCGTCAGTGAGCAATGTGACGAGCATACGGGACACCCAGAGTACACAATGAGTTCGGGCACATAACAAGGCGTTTAAGAGGGATTCTCAACGCTTGGCAGTTTTGGTTCAAAGTTCAGCTTTTATGTTTATGGCACAATGGTTTAAGTTGGGCGGCATCGCGTTGTTCACCCCTTAACGCGGCGTTAGGCGCCAACGAATAATCGAGGACTAATGATTGATTAAGCAACATGAAAGTATGATCCATCCAGATAGCAATACTAAGCTATGGAGATATATGGATTTTACAAAGTTATTGTACTTGTTGAAAAGCGAACTCTTGTATTTCCAAATGCAAACTCTTTTGAAGACCCTTACGAGGGAACTTGGCCACAAGCTAGCTTTGACATTTTAACCAAAGAAGGGCGCTTTCCTGAAGATACGGTGGGGCAACTAATTTCCGGGCTCCAAAACCTGAAGAAAGAAATGTTCATTAGCTGTTGGTATATGAGCGAACATGAATCAGCTGCTATGTGGGATTTATATTTAAGTAGTAAAGAAGGTGTCGCGATTCAAACTAATACCGATACACTTTGTAGTGAATTAAATAATTCAGATATTGACATTTATGTAAGCAAAGTTAGTTATTTAGACTACGATAAACAACCTGTACCTTGAGACTGTCCTGATTTCTGTGTAATTGTCTAAGCTTAAGCCTTAAAAAGGCTAAGGATAGACAACATGGATAAGAAAGCACTTGAAGCGTTTGCTCGTGAAGCTGCCAAATCCATCAAGACAGAGTCCGATCTTGATGACTTCCGCAAAATGTTAACCAAGGTGACCGTCGAAACCGCGCTCAATGCTGAGCTTGATGAGCACCTTGGCTACGAAAAGCACGCGACTAAACCCAGCTCAAACTCCCGTAATGGCTACTCATCTAAGTCGATTATCACTGATGATGGCGAGGTTCCTATTGATGTGCCGCGCGACCGAGATGCGAGCTTTGAACCCAAGTTGGTTCGTAAGCACCAGACTCGATTCCAGTCCATGGATGACAAGATCTTAAGCCTGTACGCTAAAGGAATGACAACCAGGGAAATCGTCGCCACGTTCAAAGAAATGTACGACGCCGATGTCTCGCCCACGTTGATATCTAAAGTCACGGACGCTGTTCTGGAGCAAGTTATCGAGTGGCAGTCTCGTCCTCTGGACGCCAAGTACCCTCAAATTAGCCGCTCTTGGACAGCCCATTGGGATAACCTCAATACCTTGTTTAATTACCCTGAGGACATCAGGAGAGCGATCTACACGACCAACGCCATCGAGTCTTTGAACAGTGTGATTAGAAAAGCCATCAAAAAACGTAAGCTGTTCCCAACGGATGAATCGGCAAGGAAAGTGATCTTCTTAGCGATCCAGGATGCTTCCAAGAAGTGGACGATGCCCATCAGAAACTGGCGACAAGCCCTGAACCGCTTTATGATTATGTTCGAAGGTAGACTTACAGATTATATGTAACCAAGACAGTTACACAGAATTATTTATAGGCTCATTCGCAACGCGTGGCATTTTCACTATGCGTTGGTTTAAGCGTTTAAGAGGGATTCTTAATGCTTGGTGGTTTTGGTCCAAAGTTTAGTTTTTTGTTTATGGAACAAGGATTTAAGTTGGGTTCTGTAGCGTTGTTACCCCTTAACGCAGCGTTATGTGCTAATGGATTAACATGCAGTTTCGATTCAAATCTGAAGATATTTTTTGTACCTGTTGTTGCGTATGACGTTGAGGGGAAACCTTGGTGGCGTTTCTGGTAAAACGTACATAACAACGCGTTTAAGATAGATCCCCAACGCCTGGCATTTTTGCGTTGGCTTTTGTGTTTACGGCACAATCGTTGAGGTTCAGTGACAGCGTTGCTCACCTCTTAATACGCGTTATATGTCCTTTTTTGAATAACTAATAAAATTATAATAAATGTAACTTTCGATGCATATGTTCATACTTTCGTTCACTAAACTTTCAGTGTCTGTATGAGTACAGGTCTGAGTTTACTAGGTTTAACAAACCAGAAGGAACACATAGATGAGAGTATTGATTATATTGCTGGCTACATTTTTATTTGTGTGTCTCCCCCTGTTGGCTGTATTCACTAGAGCTGATGGGGAAGCGCGACCTAAACTTCAACATGCCAACATATTCAAGAGAGAGTTATAGAACTTGGTATTTTCGTCAGATGTTGTAATCACAGCGCATTGGTCTGGGTTTGCTGGTATTGAATGAACGACGCCTGAATAGTTAGGGGAATTACATGAAAAAGCTTATCGTTGCTGTTGTTTTTATCATTTCGATTAAAGCATTGGCGGGCGTAAAGGCTCCAGAAATGAGTGATGAAAATGGATATGTTGAGCCTTTCAAAATGTTTGACAATGTGTACTACGTTGGCGATCGGTGGGTTTCGTCGTATGTTGTCGAGACATCATCTGGCTTGGTCATCATAGACTCGCTCGATTTTCCATACAGCAAGTGGATACCCATCAACCTCAAAAAAATGGGGTTAGAGGGAAAGCCAGTCACTCACATCTTAGTCACTCACGGGCATTCCGATCATGTAGGAGGCGCGGAGTATCTCCAGTCTCTATATGGCGCCAGTGTGATTATGACTAAAAAAGCACTTGAGTTGGCTATAGAGCAAGCTGATAAAAGTCGCGGCGAGCACAAGTTCCTGCCCCCTGAAGTACAATGGTTTGCCCAAGACCGATCCAGTATTGTGCTCGGAGATACTCAGTTTACCGTCTATATTACGCCAGGCCATACAGAGGGCGATTTGTCCATAGACTTCATGGTGAAAGATAATGGCCAATTGTATCGTGCGTTTGTCGTGGGGGGGCATGGAGTCAATTTTCAAGACCCTCACCTCATGAAGACGTTTTTTTGCGAGTATGGCCCGAATCAGGAAGTTGGCCGCTGAAGAGCCGTCAGTCGTAGTTAATCTGGCAAATCATCCGCACAAAAATAACTTGTTTGCCAATCGAGACAGGAAAACTACGACCAGCGCATTGAACCCGTTTATTGATGAAGACAGTTTTTTTCGGTTTATACAGCAGCAAGTCAAGCTCGCAACGGAAAAACTGAATGAGGCATCTGATATGATCGCTTCAGAAAATTAACAAGTCGACAAAACCAAACGCGGACTAAGGTATACCCGATATCTATCCGCTAAATCGTTGGAACCCAGTTTTTGAATATCATGAAACTTGGAAGCTGTATCGTAATACCGAAGAGCAGAGGGAACATAGATGGAGTTTACAATCACTCGAATAACCACACACATAGGTATCTTCAAGTTGGCTGGTGTCCTTTCTGGTCACAATGATGAGGTTACTATTCACTATTCTAGTGTTGAGTTTATGGGGACGGATGGTTGGGTTGCCATTAATAGTGAGTCAACCGCAGGTTTATCCATCTTGAAAGCCATCGAAGGGGATGTGATTCGACATTTAACCCATTAGCACCTGCACTTATCGATGCTGGATACTATTTTAGTGCGATGCGGCAGATTGCGTGCAGATCAAAAACGGCCCGTTAAAAGTAGTGGGCCGTGTCAGTGATAGCAAGCGAATCAATATTCAGGAGTTTCCAACAGTTTAATCGCACTATCCACGGCATTGTTAATACTTTGGCTACTTTCCAGCTTACCCGAACTTGCCGGTCCGAGAGCACAGGCGTATAAGGCCAATTGTTTATCGAAAGGCAAATCCAACTGCTCGTAAAGATTTTGTCGGATTTGTGCGTGCTGTTCTGGTTCTTGGCTTGTCAGGCGAATCAAAGTTTCGTAAATCAAAGTTTTCATGTTATTTCCTTTTTATTGTACTTAATGCATATCGATTGTATCTGTTTTAGATTGGCAGATCGCGAGCAACAATCACATAACAAAACCTTGATACTTGGCTTTCTATCCAAAGTGTCATGGCATGATGAGATTTGCTCTCTTGTCTGCGTATGTTGGGAAAATAACGTTGGATGAGTAAGGCGAGCGCTGGTGGAGGTTTTCCGTTATTGCTATAGAGCGTAAATTTGGAAGCGTTTTGAGAAGGCTAATGATGATAGTGCAGCGGAGGTGCATTCGTGAGCGAAATGTATTTATCATTGGTGACGTTGGACACTGAAGGAAGCGTTGCGCCACGCCTGTTAGTATGACACCGTGTGGGGATGAAGAACCGGAACTTGTGAACAATATGAAGATGAAATACGGGGCCGTGTTGCTGTCGTCATTGCTGACTACATCAGTATTGGCTACCTCAGGTGAGATCGACTGTGCCAAGGCGGCAACAAATTATGAGGTGAACCATTGTGCATCGATTGAGCTTGAACAGGCACAGGAAGAGTTACAACGTTATCTCAAAACCAGCTTGGACCTCAATCAAGATGACAGAGAGTTGTCTCAGGCTATCTTAAATGCGCAGCAGAGTTGGGAGCAATATTACGAGGCTCATTGCCAGGCAATCCTCACCAAATGGCGAGAGGGTACGATTCGAACAACCATGGTATTGACGTGTAAAACACAGCTGACCAAACTGCGTACCCATGAACTCTGGGCGAGTTTTCTGACTTATGTCGACAACACATCGCCAGAACTGCCTGAACCACAAATGTGATGCGGCCAACTTTTTAGACCTTGGAATATATAGAATGAAACAATCAATTGTTCATATCGCACTAGTTGTTCGGGACTATGATGAGGCGTTAGATTTTTACATCAACAAACTTAAGTTTGAGCTGATAGAAGATACGTATCAACCAGAGCAAGATAAGCGTTGGGTGGTGGTGTCACCGCCAGGCTCTCAAGGTGCGACGCTGTTGCTGGCTAAAGCATCCAAACCAGAGCAGCTTTCATATATCGGTAACCAGTCCGGCGGACGGGTATTTCTGTTTCTCAATACCGATGACTTCTGGCGCGATTATAATCGCATGGTGGCAGACGGTATCGAATTTGTTCGCGATCCTCAGCAGCAAGAGTACGGCATGGTCGCCGTGTTTCGCGATCTGTATGGCAACTTATGGGATTTGTTGCAGTTAAACGATAGTCATCCTATTTTGGCCAGAACACAATAAAATCAAGTCATCTACATTAAGTTGGCCTCCATGCGGAGGCCTTTCTTTTATTATTTCGGCGTCTTAAGGGAATATTAAGTTTTGTTCATTAGCATCAGGTTGAATAATTCAACGACAAGGAACGATCTAATGAAGCGAATCACTCTTGGCTTGGCTTTCTGTATTTTATTTGGCAGTTCATCGGTAGCGTTGGCTGACCCAACCTGTACAGCGCAGCCAGAGGTACAGTGGCTCTCCATCGAAGATGCTAAATTGAAAGTAGAAGAAATGGGGTACCGAATTAAAGAGTTTAAGAAGACCGGTACGGGTTGCTACGAGTTGTATGGTTACACTGCCAAAGACAAGCGGATAGAGATTTATTTCGACCCGACCAATATGAACAAAGTAAAGGTCGAGATGGATGACTGAGCCGTTTAAATGGGATTGGGTCGTGAAAGCGACCCATTGGACTTCTGCAATACTTTTTATGGCGAATTTCTTTGTTCTTGAAAAGGGTGGTCAGTGGCACGAATGGGCGGGTTATCTCATCTTGATCAGTGTGATCGTCCGTTTGATATGGGGGATGCTCACGGCATCGCCGGCGCGTTTAAGCCACTTTGCTCCCAATCCAGCAAAGGCTGTCCGTCATTTGATGGATGTATATCTGTTTCGTCAAGACAAACATAATGGACATAATCCCGCTGGCGCCATCATGGTCTGGGTATTGTGGAGCTTGCTGATCGCGACCGCTAGCTCGGGGTGGGGGATGGAAACGGACTATTTTTGGGGTTCTGACTGGTTAGAAGAGGTACATGAAACCTTAGCGAATCTGACGATGGTTGCTGTTGCCATTCATGTGGCTGCTGTCATTCTCATGACCAAGCTGACCAGAAAAGCGTACCTAAGGTCAATGTTACCTTGATGACAGGCAACATTGACTCCTCTACTGAGCCCAACTGAAATCAATGCTTGGACGGAGTATCGGCCAAACGGCTGACTCAGATGAAATAGCCAGCAATGATCAGCGTACTGACCAAAGTCGACCCGACGATAATGGCGATCAGGGCATCCACAGCCATATGTTGATCACCGCGAGAGCGGTAGAGCCATAAGCCAAGCCCCACAAAAAGCAGGATGTCCAATAAGCCATGTGTCACCCAGTGGTGACCTGTGATGACTGCCAGAACATGATGCACACTCTCGCTGCTTTCCTTAATCACCACAAGCAGCGCACTAAATACGCTGGTTAACGCGTAGGAAAGACCGAATGCAGCGGAAAACGCACCGACGTGATCGGCTTTCGATGTTTTTTCTTGATTTGCGTGTTCGTCAGACATGATTGCGATCCTTCTGTTAGGTGGCGAGTAAGGCGGCTTTGACACCCATGGTGATCACCGCGCCCGAGCCTTCCATCGCCAGCGTGAGGATGATGATGAGAGCCGATGTCCAAAGGGTTAACTTCCTTTTAGACGAGTGGCTGGACGTGTCACAAAGCGACATCATAGGCAGGAAGGTAGAGAGCAATAACAACATCAGAAACAGATGCTCTTTGGTTTCCATGACAAAGGAGTGCGCAAACGACCAGGGGCCTGCTTTGATCAGTGCTTTGTCACCGCCGTAGTGAACCACATACCAATATCCACCCGCGACATAGGCTAGCCACATGAATACCGCGACCAGTGAACTTGACGTTTTGATTCGCGATGAGCTTGCATCTGAAGAGTTCAATGTATCGACGAAAACCCACACCGCAGCAATCAGTGCGAGAATCCCGAACATCGGATGCAACATAAGTATGAGTTCTTTGGACATATCACGCTCCTTTGTGACTATCCGGTGTGGTAGCCATACACAACTTGATTACCAACTTAATACCCTTAAAATTTAGCAGGGTATTGGCGGTGTTCAACGATTTGAGCGTATATAAATCAGAATATCAGTTGGACTTATTTGACATGGTAGTCATTTTATTGATTTTAATCAGAAGCTTACCTTGATATTTTTCTGTATTTTGGCAGGGTATGACTAACGGGTCAGGGGCGGAGCAGGCAAGGTGATAGCAAACGCTTTACCTCGATGCGTTGCATCACCTTGAACGGTACCTGTACTACCTATTGCGGGTATTAAGCGGATTCTGCTGCGGTAGGGTCTATTACGGACTTGACTTCGTTGACCTGATTTACCGGGAACTCACCCATTTCTGCGTGTTTTCGAATCAGAGATTCATCTTCAGAAATGAAAATGCAGTAAATCTTATTGGGCGTGACGAAGGTTTCCAGCCACTGAATCTTCGGCCCTAACGTTTCGAGTACACTGCATGATTTTTGCGAAATACCTTTCAGTTCTTCGGCTGAGAGATCTCCCGCTCCTTCAACTTCTCTTTCAATCACGAATTTAGGCATAACGGCCTCCTTAGGTTCACGTAAAGTTTAGTTCAAAAGTCTTGGTTGACTGCTGTAAGGTTGGATTCACGGGTAGCGAAAATGAGACAGCGGCGATGAAGAATGAGGAACGCGGCACATTATGACGGCGTTTGATGATTGCGGCGGTTATGCTGTGTGCCGCTTTATAAATTGCTTTAGTTCAGACACGGACCGGATCACATGCAAGGACTTGTCGACTGACAATTTCTCGAGGTTGAACATAAATTCATGATTCCAGAATGCCGGGCAACGCTTCAGTGTTTTGTAACTTTGCCATGTGCCTTTCACGACAGAACTTCCCTCTGGCCAACCTTCGGGTTTGACGAATAGCCCTTTCAGTAGTCGCTTTGTGACCAGCCAGTAACTGGTTAGATAGGGCAGATCAATGTAAACCAGCGTATCTGCAGACTCCAGCCGTTGATGAAAGGATGCCAAGGGTCCGAAGCCATCAATGATCCAGTAGTCAGATGTGAGTATGGCGTCGTGGACTTGGTCGAACGTTTGTCGATCGATCTGCTCCCCATTTTTCTGATAGACGATGGAGTCCAACTGGTGCAATGGAATGCCGGTTGAGTGTGCGAGCGCTTTGCTCAACGTCGATTTTCCACTCCCTGGTTTTCCGAAAACTGCAATTCTCTTCATATTACCTCCTTTTGATCTCGTATACCCAGAGGCAGAAACAACAAACCCACCTCTTTAGGTGGGTTTGCGAACTTTACCGCGCGTCAGAACTCCCACCATTCCTACGGAATGATGATAATTCGAACGGTTGGCTGAGTAAGATTTGTTTTCATATATCCATCGTCGTTTGTTGGCGCTGGGTTGTCAAACCCTTAACATTCAGTGGTCTGAAGGAGTGTCTGGCTTGCGTTGACTGTATTGAACAAGCTTATCACTGATTGTGTACCAACTCGCTTTCGAGTCGACAAAAATATGATACTGAGGGGTGATCCCAGGATCGCCTTCAACGGTACCCAGAGTGATGCTGGTGATCTGGCCATTGTCCATGCCAGCTAAAGTGGCGCCACACACTCGACAGAAACACCACCCGCCACCATTGGCTGTTTCATAGCACTCTACCAGTTCACTCCCGCTTAACCAGGTAAAATTACTGGGTGTGACACTCGCGTATGTCGCGAAGGCTGAACCGTGTTGGCGTCGGCACATCGAACAATGGCAATGACTGGCATTGTGTAACGGGCCATTGATCTGATAACGCACCTGTTCACACAAACATTTGCCTGTGACTTTCATGTCGATACCCTCTGCTTATGGCGCCGCTGAAGCCACGAGGTTGTTACCGTTAGAACTCTGGGTGTTGGCAAAACTGCTTCGCTGAATCGCCGATTGTTAACCAACTTGGCTTTTCAGCTACAAACTCGTGGAACGAGTTCTCAAGCGCAATCTCATCATCAATGCAGTTGGCCACAATCGGGAATGAGTCACTTGTCGATAGTACTTCACCCAAAGCGGACCCGCACACTGAACAAAAACATCGATCGTACTGATAGGGCGGTTCGGCCTTGTAGGTTGTAATCTTGTCCAGACCCCGCGTGATGTGAAAGGATTCTGACTTTACAAACACCAAGGTGCTTGCACCAACTTTCCGACATCGTGTGCAATGGCATGTTCCCATCATCGTTGGGGTATCGCTCAGCTCAAATTGAACAGCGCCACAGCAGCAACTTCCTTTTATCATTTTAATTCTCCCAGCCTTGAAATCATATTAAGCGCGGATTGATCTGCGTCGTTGCTACAAATACTAGAACTAATTACTGTATAAATCAACAGTAAGTCATGACGAGGAAATGCGCTTGTCAGTCGAGAGGGATGCGGTAGAGTTCACTGACGGGCTGATGCACAAAGTAAGCCCAAATATGTTCAAACACCTGATGTTGACTTGGAAATGGAGCTAGTGCTTTCGCTTCTGCTAACGTACACCACCTGAACTCTGTGTGTTCATCATTGAGCTTAACGGCTTGGTTCGCTTCACATAACACGACAAAAACAGGAATAAGCTCGATTACATTGGCATCCGATTCATAGAACTGTTCGATGTATTGAGCGTTGTAAAGGGACGATACGTTTATCTGGGTTTCTTCCCGAAACTCGCGGACAATCGCTTGCCATCCGGTCTCGCCTTCTTCAATTGAGCCTGCGACGTGACACCAATAGTCACCTTTAACTCTTTTCATCAGTAGCAGCTTCGTGACACCATCCACTTCGGATAATGCTACGCCTGAGACAACGGAGGTCTTAATTGGGCTCATGGTCGGTACCTGTACGAATGGATTGTTTAATAATCTGGACAGTATTGTATATAAAGATAACCATATTCACTCAAACAAGTCTCTCTGCTCTCCCTTAGTACAAAAAACCAGTCATTTAAGAGATGGTTTTGAAGGGGTATGGCTAAGCAGATCCTGTTAAAAAGACAAAAGATCCAAGTACTGTATAACTACACCCTAACTACACCCATAGATTGGTGGGTTATTTTAAGTGGTTGTTTTAGGTGGATATATTGGGTTCTTTTAGGCTTTAGAAAGGCGACAGCCCGATGTTGGTAGCATCGGGCTGTCTAATTTTTAGATCTCTCGGTTGGTAAGGCCGATAATCTGATATATGCAAAAGGCTGGATTAAATCCGATAAATTCTCTGGTAAGGAGACTTAGATGCGGATGAAGTCCATGTGCTCAACTTTTGGCTTGAAAGCGTGACGTTGAACGTCTTGTGGCTTAACTTTCACTTCTGCGCCATCGATAAGCAGAACGATGCCTTCGTAGAACTCAGGCTTGTCCATTTGGTTCATGATGTCGTCGTGGTTCAGAGCGATAGATACTGGCGCAGCCTCACCACCGTAAACGATAGCAGGGAATTGACCAGCGTGACGTAGGCGGCGGCTCGCACCTTTACCTAGCTCAGTACGTACTACTGCTTCAAATTTCATAGTAATTACTCTCAAAAAAGTATTAAAAAACGTGTCATTGCTGCAATGCGACCTTGCTGCAATGGTTAGGCTCCAAAACATAACGAAACGTTACTGTCAGAACGAGCGCGGATACTACCATTGTATCCATTTCTGAGCAATAGATTTAGGGGCTATTCGACCGGGGTTCAGTGAATTAATCAGCGTTTGCTGCTTAATGCATCAAGTCACGCGGAGGTCACCTGAAGATAGCCTCTGATTATACCGTGTATTGTGTGAAATATCGCATCGTGAAGGCTAACAGGCATGCCAAAGTGATGGGTTGTATTGAAGCTGAATCGAATCTGAATGATATCCTCACGCGGGATTAAGCCTGCGATGAGTAAGCTGATTATACACTCACAGCAACTAAGGAGAGATGATGCAACCGATAAGTATAGTCGTCATCACTTTGAATGAAGAGAAACGTATTGGCCGCTTATTGGAGGATCTGAGCAAGCAGTCCTATCGTCAGTTTGAAGTGATTCTGGTGGACTCCAACAGCGATGACGCCACCTGCGATATGGCTCGAGCATATGGGCAGAGCTTGCCTTCATTGACCGTGCACCGCATGGACGATCGTGGTGTGAGCCTGGGGCGCAATACCGGCGCGGAATTAGCACGGCATGAGCGGTTGTTGTTTCTGGATGCAGATGTGCGTCTGCCGGTTAACTTTCTCGCCAATGCGCTCAGTGAGCTGGAATCGCGTAAGCTAGAGGTGGCGGGCGTCTACATGGGGGCGAATGGCCTGCCACTGATGCACAAAGTCGGCTATGGCCTGTTCAATGCCGGCCTGTTTATTACCCAATTTGCATTTCCGACAGCGGTGGGGGCGTGTATTTTTTCAACCCGCCGAGCGCATCAGGAAGTAGGAGGATTTGATGAACGCATTACGCTGTGTGAGGACTGTGATTACGCTCGCCGAGCGGGAAGAACCTGGCGTTTTCGCTTTATCAAAATGACGTTTGGGTTTGATCCTCGACGTCTTGACCAGGAAGGCCTTTTCCGGATGGGGTGGTTTTATCTGAAAGCCAATGTGCGTCGGTTATTTTTCGGAGAAATGCGTAACAATGAGATGGAGTATCGCTTTGGTCATTACCGAGAACAAAACTAACGCCGTAGGTGCAGATGTTTAGCGCTGTTGGGTTGTTCTTCGGTGCGTTTCTTGATGCGTTGATTGGACCGAACCTGTTTGTACCCGGTGAGCCGTTTTTGCTGGCCGCCGGGTATCAATGGTATCAAGGCACACCGCTTGCAGTGATTTGGGTATTGCTTGGCGGCTTCTTTGGTGATCAACTCAGCTATTGGATAGGGCGTATCTCTGGTCGGCGAGTTCAGTCTAAGCTGATCCGTTGGCAGCCTGGAGTGAGGCGGCCTATCGCACGTTGCCGAAAGCTGATGAGAGATAAAGGCCATGCGGTGCTGATGGTGGCCCGTTTGCTGGGGCCTGTCGCTTGGGTGGTGCCCTTTATCGCCGGCACACAGCAAATGCGCTGGCGGCGTTTTTCTTTATTTGCCACGGTTGGGTTGATACTCGGAGTGGGGCAATTTGTCTTGTGGGGATACGCATTAGCAGCCGGGTTACCTTTGTTGCCGTACTCCGATTCGGTGATTCGTTACCTACAGACGCACAGCGGTTGGTTTTCAGGAGCAGCCGGACTCAGCCTGGTAATAGGGTACGGCACTTATGTTTGGTGGCGTGCTCAACCTCAGGCTGAGACAAGACGATAAAACCAGAGCGCAGGCTCCGGTTTAATCAGTGGGCTTTTTTGATGGTCAGAACCGTTTTCAGGCCGCCCATGCTGCTGCGTTCGAGCTCCAGTTTGCCACGATAACTGTGAGCCATTTCGCTGACAATGTTCAGTCCAAGACCGGTGCCTGGTGTCTTCTCGTCCAGACGCACGCCACGTTCAATCGCTTTGTGCAGGTCGCATTCTGCAATCCCCGGACCATCGTCTTCAAGGCAGAGGCGAACATCGCCTTTGTCGGCTGAGGGCTCAGCATGCACCCGGACCAGAGAATTGGCCCATTTGTAGCTGTTTTCCAGTACGTTGCCGATCATTTCATCCAGATCGGCAGAATCTACAGCCACTTCGAGATCGGAGTCGAGTTCGTTGACCACGACGATACCTCGATGCGCGTACACCTTGTCGAATGCGAGCGAAATAAAGTCGACGCGCTCCGCCGGCTTGGTTTTAACCGACAGAATGTTCATCGAACCAGCCATCCGAGCCCGACCAAGATGGTAATCGATTTGGTTCTGAATCTGTTCGACGGGCGCCAGCAGGCGACTTTTTTCGTCACTTTGCATAATACCAATTTCATTACGCAGCACTGACAACGGCGTTTTCAGTGCATGGGATAAGTTACCGGCGTGATTACGGGCGCGAGCAAGCAAGTCCTGATAGTGAAACAGCAGCGCATTAAGATCCGAGACCAGAGGTGATACCTCGCGCGGATAGTTGTAGCTTAGTGCGTCTTTATTGCCATCTTTCAGTTCCGCGAGCTCCTTCTGCATCTTGGTTAATGGCCGCAATGACCAGCTGACCTGCACGCCGATCAAAATCAAAACCCCGGTAAACAGCATGCCGAGGATGATCCATAGCTGCCCGGTAATACGCTTCACTGCGCTACCGATAGGTGCTTCATCGACGCCAACCATCACCCGGATGGGTTCGGAAAACTCAGGTAAATACAGGGTTTGAGTGATGGTAATCAAAGGCTCTTCGCGTGCGCCTTTGATCACCAGAACCGGCCCCCGTTTTTCAGCGGTGATGTTTTTGTCCCACAGTGAGCGAGAGCGCAGCGTTTGTTTGTCACTCTGAATGGTCCAGTACAAGCCGCTGTATGGCTGGCTAAAACGAGGGTCAGACAAGCGTGCCGACAGATCAAGCCGGTTGTTGCGGTCGGTTTCAATATTGGCCGCGATTTCATCCATTGACAGATGGAGCTGAGATTTTGCGTCACTGACGAGGTAGTCTTTTACCAGTAGCGGAATACCGATACCGGCGGCCAGTATCATGGCCGACAGCCACAACGCCGCCGCGAGTAGCAGACGGCTTTTGAGACTGAGGCGTTTAATGTAACTGGCTTTATCCGGCATTGAGCTGATATCCCAGGCCTCTGACGGTCTTTATGATGTTCGGTGCTATTTTTTTGCGGATCCGCCCGATAAAAACTTCAATGGTATTAGAGTCACGGTCAAAATCTTGTTTGTAGATGTGCTCAACCAGCTCGGTGCGCGAGATGACTTTGTCTGGGTTGTGCATGAAGTAGGCGACCACTTTGTACTCGAGTGCGGTAAGACTGATGGCCTGTCCCTGCCACATGACTTTCGAAGTGCGGGTATCCAGGCTGAGGTCCCCCATTTGCATGATGGGGGAGGCGTTACCGGATGCCCGGCGTAATTGCGCTCGCAGGCGGGCCACCAACTCGACCATTTCAAACGGCTTGGTCAGATAATCATCGGCGCCGGCGTTCAGACCTTCCACCCGTTGCGACAGTGTGTCCCGGGCACTGAGAATGATCACCGGAGTGTTGATGTTTTCATCGCGAATGCCTTTCAGTACCGTCAGGCCATCCAGTTTAGGCAGGCCAAGATCGAGTACGATGCCATCCCAGTCCTCAGAGGTTGCCCGGTAGAGTGCATCAATCCCATCCTGGGACAGCTCCGGAACCCAGCCGTTTTGTTCAAGTAATTCAATAATCTGCTCGCCAAGACGTGGCTCATCTTCCACTACCAGTATTTTCATTGTTGTTCTTCTCTATTTTTTGATGACATCGTGCAGGTTGCGTCCTTTGATCTCAATCATTTCGAGCGTGGTGGCGTTGTATTCCACTTTAATAATGTTGTTATCATGCACCAGTTTGAGTTCATAAATCCATTGATCGTCGTCTTCTTCCAACTCAACCTTGATCAAGCGGCCATTGAGTTGCTGATCGACGGTTTTGTACAGAGCAGAAAACGGCTGGATCAGCCCTTGTTGTACCGCATCGAAGACTTCATCCTGATCTTCGTCGAACTCGATCCGAGCCCCTTCTTTATAGGCGTCTTGAACCAGGGCATGACCGTTTTGTGTGTCGTCCGCCGCTATTGCCAACTGCAGCGTGCTGCCGGCAAGCATGATAAGTAACAATGTTTTCAATCGTTTATTCAACATATTCGGACCTGTTGTTTGACTCTTTCCTCAGTATAAGTGAGCTGAGATGAATGGAAAGTGAATCACAGCACTCAGCGATTTTGCAGCTCATCTTCAAAAATCTTGTCTCTCAGTTTCCAGAAACGGCCAACTTTGCGCGCAATGACAAATTGCGGAGGACGAAAACGGTGTTGATGGGCCACCACTTTTGTTGGTGAGGCTTCATCAAACGGCCGGTGTTTGTCGGCCAGATGCGGGCGGACAAACTGATCTTTAAACGTTTGTTTCTGCTTTTTCGTGCTCAGCGACCAGAACTCGTGTACCTGAGCCTGATTGTCTCCGTGATAAGTGATGCGCAGTTGCGATTTGCCATTGGCGTCTTTATGAACTGACATGTCCATCTCCGCACACTCAAACACCAGTGCATCTTTGAGATTCAGTGCTTCTTTCAGTTTTTTGTCCGGGTCCACTAATGTCGCGTCACATTCGTGACAAATTCGGGCGGCAATGTCGTTGTCTGCGCCACACTGGCCGCAGTATTTGGCGCGGAAGCGATAATCACAATGTTCACGTTCTCCGGTTTCGTCATCAGTAAAAAAGCCTTGACATTTGCGGCCGAAGTGTTCAATCAGGAATCCGTTGCTGTCGAGCTTGCCCCAGAAATTGTTATTGAAGCCGCAGGCGGGGCACGGAATGGTGATGATTTCGCTGTCGGAATCTGGCTTCGGATTGCCCACTTCCGGTTGATACAAATCGTAGCTGTTGCCCGCGTAATCCAATACCAGGCACTCTTTTTTTCCCGGGGAAAGACGCAGGCCACGGCCGACGATCTGCTGATAAAGGCTGACCGACTCGGTTGGACGCAGGATGGCAATCAGGTCGACGTGCGGGGCATCAAAGCCGGTGGTCAAGACCGAGACGTTGACCAGATATTTAATTTCGCGCTGTTTAAATCGCTGGATGATATCGTCCCGCTCCGGGGTGGGCGTGTCGCCTATCACAATAGCCGCTTCACCGTCTGGTAATAGAGTGTAGATCTCCTGCGCATGTCGCACGGTGGCTGCGAAAATCATAATGCCCTGACGATCGGCAGCCATGTGAATGATCTGATCAACGATTTGTGGCGTGGCACGTTTTGACTGCTCGATCACCATATCCAGCTCCGATTCTTTATAACGTCCGGTACTGGCGGGTTTCAATTTCGAGAAATCGTAGCTCAGTACTGGCGCATCGATCATGCGGGCCGGGGTCAGGAAACCTTCGTCCAGCAAGTAGCGAATGGGAAGTTCAAAGACACAGTCGCGGAAGAAACGTGCTTCGTCGCTGCGTACCTGGCCTCGGGTGTGGTACTGATATATCCAGCCGATACCAAGGCGATAGGGGGTGGCGGTCAGACCGAGCACCTTGATGCCGGGGTTCAGTTCGCTTAAATGGGCGATCACCTTCTGATAGCTGCTGTTTTTGTCTTCTGGCACTCGGTGGCATTCATCGATCACTAGTAGCGAAAACTGGTTTTTGAATTCATCCAGGTTACGCACGACGGACTGTACGGAGGCGAAGACCACTTGTTGGTCGGTTTCCTTACGGCCAAGCCCGGCGGAAAAGACTGCCCCTTTAAGGCCGTAACCTTCGTATTTGGCGTGGTTTTGTTCAACCAGTTCCTTGACGTGTGCCAGCACCAGAACCCGGCCTTTGGCTAGGCGGGCTAATTCGGCAATGACCAGGCTTTTGCCGGCACCAGTCGGCAGTACAATGACCGCAGGTGTAGTGTGTTGACGGAAATAGTGGACAACGGCCTTGACGGAGTCGGCCTGATAGGGGCGTAAGGTATACATCTGAATTGTGAAATCGATCAACTAATCTGGCAATGAAGTAGGTTGGGTATATAATACCTGACCCTGACTAGATGAGGTATTCATGCGTTTAGATAAATTTCTGTGTGAGGCATTAGGTGCAACACGCAACGAAGCGACCAAAATCCTGAAAAGCGGCGAAGTGACAGTGAACGAGGTGGTGCAAAAGAGCGGTTCTGTCAAAGTTACTGAATCGTGCGTGGTCGAGTGGCAGGACAGAGAGTTGCGAGTCCATGGGCCGCGCTACATCATGTTGTTTAAACCGGATGGCTATGTCTGTTCGCATGAAGACGGATTCAACCACACAGCGTTTGTTCTGCTCGATGAAGTGAAGATGGATACCTTGCACTTTGCTGGCCGTCTGGATGTGGATACGACGGGGCTGGTGTTGATCACCGACGACGGGAAATGGTCTCACCGTATTACGTCCCCCAAGCATAAATGTGAAAAAACATACCGCGTGTGGCTCGCAGATCCGATTGGTGCTGATTACGCGGCGCAGTTTGTTGAGGGAATTCAACTACGTAATGAACGTGAGCTGACTTTGCCGGCACAGATGGAGATTGTGGACGCGGATGAAAAAGAAGTGCTGCTGACCATCACTGAAGGGAAATACCATCAGGTGAAACGCATGTTCGCGGCGCTGGGCAATAAAGTTGAGCACCTACATCGTGAACGTATTGGTGCCATTGAACTTGACGACACTCTCGAACCGGGTGAGTACCGCTATCTGACCGAGGAAGAAGTGGCGTCTGTGTGGAAATAGTATTCCATCTTGGAAATAGTTTATTTCCTATTTGGAACTAGTATTTCCCTTGCAATTCCCGGAACATACGATATCCAGATCACAAATATACCACTACTTATGGATTGAGTTGTTGGTATTGCTGTCCTTTCATCCGCCATGCCTTTCCTCTGTTTCTGGCGGATGAACGACAATCCGAGTCTAATTTACCGTTTAAATTCACAACTTCAGCAGAAGTGGTGAATTGAGTACACCTTTTTATCTGCTCTGGGTTGTCATCATTCACTGTATTCTGTTTGGTTGCGGTTGGGAAAACTGCAGCAAAATTGGCCACCGAGTGGGAGATTTATGTCAGAAAAAACCGCACAAACACAAAGTACACCGCACATCAGTTTTCTCTTGTTTGTTGTTTTGGGCGCTATCGGAGCGTTAACACCGCTAGCGATCGATATGTACTTACCGGCCATGCCGGAAATTGCTCGCGATCTCGGTGTGACAGCGGGTGAGGTGCAAATCACCTTAACCGCTTACACTGCAGGTTTTGCGATTGGTCAGTTGATCCACGGGCCACTGGCCGACAGTTATGGTCGCAAGCCGGTGTTGTTTCTCGGAGTGCTGTTCTTTGGTATTGCAGCGTTTGTCAGTGCAGCGACCAACGATATTGATGCGTTGACCTACGTGCGGACTGCACAGGGTTTTGCTGGCGCGGCGGCGGCCGTTATTATTCAGGCGGTGGTGCGTGACATGTTTGACCGCGAGGATTTTGCCCGCGCCATGTCGTTCGTCACTCTGGTGATCACAATTGCGCCGCTGGTGGCACCGATGATTGGTGGACATCTGGCGGTTTGGTTTGGCTGGCGTTCTATTTTCTGGGTACTGGTCGCGTTCGCGGTTGTTGTCATGGCGCTGGTACTGTGGATGATTCCGGAGACGTTACCGGTGGAGAAGCGCCAACCATTGCGTCTTGGCAGTACACTGCGCAACTATGCCCGTCTGCTGCGAAACCCGGTGGCAATGGGACTGATGCTCTCCGGTGGTTTCTCCTTTGCTGGCATGTTTGCGTTCCTCACTGCCGGATCGTTTGTCTATATTGATATCTATGGTGTGACACCGAACCAGTTTGGTTACCTGTTTGGCCTTAATATTGTGGCGATGATTGTCATGACCAGCATCAACGGCCGGTTGGTGAAACGAGTGGGGTCACACAACATGCTACGTTTTGGCTTGACGGTGCAGTTGATCGCCGGGATTGGGCTGTTTACCGGTTGGGTACTGGATCTCGGATTGTGGGGCACCGTGCCGTTCGTGGTGATGTTCATCGGGACACTGTCGACCATCGGCAGTAATTCAATGGGCCTGCTTCTGAGTGGTTATCCATACATGGCGGGCACGGCTTCCTCATTGGCGGGGACGTTACGTTTTGGCACTGGTTCACTGATTGGTGCCGTGGTGGCGGCGATGCCAAGTGGTTATGTTTGGCCAATGATCTTGATGATGAGCGTATGTTCAGTATTATCTGCGGGTTTCTACTGGACTTTGGGAAGAAAAGCATAGTGTCGAATTACTCAACAGAAATCCAAAACCTGGTCAACAGTGCGCTGGCTGACATGGCGGCAGAGCACAAAGCCGGCAAGCTGGCGGATGCGCCGGTCGCCAATAATCATTATCTGGTGCGCTGGGTGACGCGAGCGCTGAAAACCCAGCGTTTTCCGCGTTGTGTCGGTAATGACCTGACGCGTTGGCAAAAGGCCGGACGTTCAAAAGGGAACGAGGCTGGGCTTCTTTTCTTGTTTAAACGCATCTCGGCGTTCTACGCCCGCTGTTTTGCGCAGGGGGGAAAAAAGATCCTCGACAGCGATGTGGAGGCGTTTCTCGATCGGATGGAAACCGCCGGTTGGGAAGTGTCGACCTCAGAGCCGTTGATAAACAAAGGTAAAGTACAGATATTTACCGAAGGCCAGAATTCTTTGGCCCTGTGCGCGGATCAATGTGACAGCTGTTTTGATGGTGACACGCTGGTGAAACCGATGAGCTGGTTTGTGCGCGGTAATCACGCTGATTTTATCGAGCAGGCGACCGATGCGGGGTTCATGGTGCATAAAGTCACGGACTATAAATCCAACGTGAAGTATCACGGGGAATACCTGATTTACCCGGGGAACCAGGGCGAACAACTGGCGGAAATCCCGCTGTCGTTCCAAGCCGACACGTAATACAAGCGCCCGCTCACAGATGAGCGGGCTTTTTTATGTCACGCCTGGCGTGTTTTTCGCACAATGGCATTAACCATGCCTTTAAAAATAAACAGATGTGCGGGTAACATGGCGAACCAGTAGAGCAAACCGGGAAAGCCTTGTGGGTGCCACCAGGCCGTAATGTTCAGTTCGCGTGTCGTGCCGTGATCGATGATCGTGCACTCCAATCGGCCAAGTCCCGGACCTTTCATACCAAACAACAACGACAGGAAATGCTGCTCTTCACAACGGATGACTTTCCAGGAGTCGATGTAATCGCCAACCTTTAACCCAGGGCCTGGCGGAGAACGTCTGACTGGCGTACCGCCACCAAAGAAGATATCCAGCCATTCCCGTGTGCGCCATAGTGGATTGGCAAAAAAGTAACCTTCTTCGCGGCTGCCGATTTTCTGGATCACCTGCCACAGTTGCGCTGGGGTGGCGGTCGTGGTGATGGTGTCGCCTGCTTGTTTGGGGTAGTAGCCAAACCCGGGCTGCCAGCGTTGCAATGCGGCAGGGTCAAACCCCCACACGTTGCTGCGAACGAATTTACCTTCGGTGGCGAGAGTGTTCTCCACCATGGTTCGGTAATCGATCAGCGTTTGCGGGTACTTTTCACGGATGGCACGGCCATCCGTGACGTAATCGTGTTCAATACCCGCCAGCAGTGCTTTACCAATGTTCGATGGTACCGAAGTGATCATCGCCAGCCAGTAGGAAGCAACGTTTGGTGTCAGCAAGCGGGTTGACCACAGACGAAGTGGTTTGTGAATCGCCTGACAAATGATTCGAAACTGCTCGCGGTAGGTCAGGGTATCCGGGCCCCCCGCTTCATAAATGATGTTGCCCGTTGGCGCTTCTTTCGCCAGTTCGAGTAAATAATGATTGAGATTGCTCAGAGCGATAGGGTTGGCCTGAGAGTCCACCCATTTGGGGGCGATCATGAGTGGCAGGTTGTAGGCAAAGTCACGCATGATTTCAAACGCCGCAGAGCCTGGCCCGACGATCACGCCAGCCCGAAGTTCGGTTACTGGAATCTGGCTCTGGCGTAGGATCTCTCCGGTTTTCAGCCGGGCTTGAAGGTGCTGGGAGTGGCCGTGTTTCGGTTGTAATGCACTCAAATAAATCAGGTGTGTGACCTGACTGCCGCGCAGGGCGTCGCGCACGTGTTCGGCGAGTGACATTTCGTATTCTACAAAATCGTGCCCTTCAGCCATCCCGTGCACCAGAAAATAGACCAGATCAAACTGTGGCACGAGAGCTTGGGTGGCGCTGGCGTCTTCTAAGTCGAGAAATTGAAGGTGCAGATTCGGATGCGGTTGTGTTCTGCCCCGCAAATAGTCGATATGGCGCGCCGATGCCGTGACGTTGTAACCTTGCTCAAGCAGGTAGGGCAAAAGCTGAGAGCCGACGTATCCAGATGCTCCAAGTACCAATACGTTTTTCATCCGCCTCGTCCCTATTTTATGTGGTTAAAACAAACTCAATAATCGTATAATAGCCGCTCAACTTTTTCTCAGCTATCAATAGTTTGTACTGGAGTCATATGGTGGCGTTGCTTTCTCAGGTTTTGTCTCATACCCGTGGGGACTTTATTCGCCGTCTGATGGCGATCGCGCTGCCGATCACCTTGCAGAGTATTATGTTCTCAAGCCGAGGGCTGGTGGACGTACTGATGTTGGGTCAATTAGGAGAGTCTGAGATTGCGGCGGTGGGCGTGGCAGCCCGGGCAACTTTTGTCACCACGATCATGTTGGTGGGTGTGACCACGGGAGGGGCGCTGTTGACGGCGCAATACTGGGGCGCGTCTAACCGTCAGGGCGTGCGGGAGAGTACCGCCCTGACGTGGTTGGTGAGTATGTTGTTTGCATTGCTGACAGTGGTGCTTTTCGTGGCTTTTCCAAATCAGATCATGGCCTTAACGACTGACTCAATACAGGTCAACGCGCTGGGCAGTCAGTATCTGGTGATCACTTCGGTCAGTATGTGTTCGGTCGCCTGCGTCGCCAGTATGGCGGTGGGGTTGCGCGCCATGCATAAGCCCGGGATCAGTACTTTCTTTAGCGGCATCGGGATAGTGTCGAACGTATTTTTCAACTGGGTGCTGATATTCGGCAATCTTGGCGCGCCGGCCATGGGCATTCAGGGAGCGGCGATCGCGACCGTACTCAGTGGCGCAATCGAAGTCGCGACATTGTACGGATACCTCTATGCCAAACAACACTTGCTGGCTTTTTATGCTGAGGACATTAAAGCGATCCTCACCTGGGACAAGGTTGTGCGCTTTCTTAAACTGTCGATGCCGACAACCTTCAACTTTCTGGCGTGGGCGGGTGGGTTGTTTGCTTATCATGCCATCATGGGCCAGTCTGGTGTTCAGGGTTTGGCGGCGCTGTCTGTGATGACGCCAGTAGAGTCAATTTCTCTGAGTCTGTTGATTGGCATGTCGAATGCCGCAGCAGTATTAACCGGAAACCAAATTGGTGCGAAGCGCTATGAGGAAGTCTATTACCAAGTGCTGGGCCTGACGCTGTTGAGTGTCCTGGTTGGTCTGAGTGTGGCGTTGCTGCTGTATATTGCCCAAGGGGCGATTCTGGATGCGTTCAGTGCACTGACACCAGAGACGCGCGCATTGTCGGAGCAGTTTATCGTCATTTTATGTGTTGGCATCGTCTTACGCTCGGTGCCCATGACGGTCATTGTTGGGGTACTCAGAGCTGGGGGCGATGTGAAGTTTTGTCTCGGACAGGATCTGATTGCTCAATGGCTGATTGGTATTCCTTTGGCTGCGTTTGCGGCGATATCGCTGGGCTGGCCGCCGGAGACCATCTATATCCTGTTTCTCACCGAAGAAGTGGTGAAATGGGGCGGATCACTGTATCGCATGAAAAGCCGTAAGTGGATTCGCAATCTGATTGAGAATTAATCATAAATTTGTGACATTGAGCAAATAAATGCATATTCTGTGATCCAGTATCCAAAACGCTTCCTACCTGCGATGAATTAGTGTAGATTCTCAATCCAGTTTCCATATCCGTTGAGAGAATAATGTTACAGCTAACAGACCTGTGTAAAGGCTACGTCGATGGCGGGGAGTTTCACCCGGTATTACAAGGTGCGGATCTGTTACTGAAACAAGGTGATCAAGTGGCGTTGATGGGCGAAAGCGGCTCAGGAAAAAGTACGTTACTGAATCTGATCGCGGGCTTGGATACGGTCGATTCCGGTGCAATCAGTTTCCCGGATTTTGCTATGCATCAAGTCAAAGAAAGCCTGCGTACTGCTTACCGTCGTAATAATATTGGCCTTATTTTTCAACAGTTTAATTTGCTACCTACGCTGAACGTGGCCGACAATATTCGTTTCTGCCGTCAGTTAAAAGGTCTGCCTGATGATCAGGGGTTGTGGCGTCAAATTTTATCGGCACTGGATTTGATGCCGTTGCTCGGACGCTATCCGGAAGAAGTTTCCGGAGGGCAGCAGCAACGAGCGGCGATTGCCAGAGCGCTGTATATGGAACCCAAAATTCTGTTGGCCGATGAACCCACAGGTAGCCTGGATGAGCGTAACGCAGAAGCGGTGATGCGCTTACTGACGTCATTGACTCGCCAGTTGGAATGCACACTGCTGTTGGTGACGCACAGTGAAAAAGTGGCCGAACACATGGAAGGCTGTATTCGTCTCCAGGGAGGACAGTTGCATGTTGTGGCCCGTAGTTAAAGCGCTACTTGGTCATTACCGACGTTATCCGTTTCAAATCCTGCTGGTCTGGCTTGGTCTGACCTTAGGGGTATCTCTTCTGGTTGGTGTTACTTCTATTAATCATCATGCCCGTGAAGCTTACGAGCATGGTGAACGTCTTTTTGCCAATCCTCTTCCTTACCGAATCCGGCCTAAACACCTAACCAACAAAATTCCGCAAGGCTTTTATATTCAACTGCGGCGCGAAGGGTTCAATCAGTGTGTGCCATTTGAAAACACCAAAGTCACTTTGGCCAACGGCAATGATCTGACCCTGGTTGGGCTCGACCCAGTCGCGATGCTGCAATTTCAGTCGGGTGTGCAACTCAAAGATCTGGACGCGCTCAAATTAATGCGTCCCCCGTATCCGTTGATGGTCAGTGATGAACTCGCCAGCCATATGCGTTGGAAGAGTGGGGACATGATCCCGCTCCAAGACGGGAGTCGTTTGGGGCCAGTAGTGATCGATCATGATGATATCATCAATGGTACGCGGGTCGTGGCCGATATTTCTCTGCTGCGTATGTTGGAGAAAAGCTCAGGATTTTCGGTGATTGCATGTGGCAATATGCCGGATGAAAAATTACAGCAGCTAAAACAAGGGCTACCCAATGGCATGGTGTTGGCTCGTAACTCCCGCGCAGAGCTGGAGTCGCTGACCAAAGCGTTCCATTCCAACCTCAGTGCTATGGGAATGTTGTCGTTTGTAGTGGGGCTATTCATTTTCTACCAGGCTATGTCGCTGTCGTTCACTCAGCGCCAGCCTTTGGTCGGTATATTGCGCCAGACCGGTGTTTCCGGCTGGCAACTGGCGAAAGCGTTGCTGATTGAACTGTTTGCATTGGTGCTGATCAGCTGGCTGTGCGGAAACTTATTTGGTATGGTGCTGGCTAATCAGTTGATTCCATCGGTGTCGTCCAGTTTGGGCGATCTGTATGACGCGAATGTCGGCCTGGATGTGGAGTGGAGTTGGCAAGCGAGCGGTTATAGTCTGCTGATGGCGGTATTGGGTGCCTTACTGGCATGCGCGTGGCCTTTAGTTCGTCTGCTGCGCGCCCAACCGATTCGGTTAACGACTCGGTTGTCGCTGGTGCGTTTTGCTGGTGTGGAATTCACGGTTCAAGCGTTGATTGCCTGCGCTTTGTGCGTTGCTGCTGTCGCTGTGTATCAAGCGCCTCAGACCCAATCTTCCGGTTTTGCGATCATCATTTTCATGTTGCTCAGTGTGGCGCTGTTCACTCCGTTTTTGATCTGGCGAGCTTTTGTCAGTTTCTCTTATACGATGCGTTGGGTGAAAGTGCGCTGGTTCTTTGCCGATGCGGCGGCCAGCATGAGTTATCGCGGCGTGGCCACCATGGGGTTCATGTTGGCTATGGCCGCCAATATCGGTGTAGAAACTATGGTCGGCAGCTTTCGCGATACCACCGATCGCTGGCTGACTCAGCGACTCGCAGCCGACATCTACATTTACCCAAACTCCAACGGTGCACCGCGAATGAGCAACTGGCTCAGTAAGCAACCGGAAGTGCAGGATGTGTGGTGGCGCTGGGAGAAAGAAGTTCCTACCAGCAGCGGCCCACTTCAGGTTGTGAGCACAGGCGCGTCAGAAGGCGAACTGGCGTCCCTGACGGTAAAGCTGGGTATTCCGAATTACTGGTATCATCTGCATCGTTCAAAAGGAGTGATGGTCAGTGAATCCATGGCGCTGAAAATGAATATTCGTCCAGGAGATACGATTAACCTTTATGGTCCGCTTGGCAAAGGCTGGCAGGTTGTGGGGGTCTATTACGACTATGGTAACCCATACAATCAAGTGCTGATCTCCCATCGCAACTGGCTAGCTGCGTTTGCCGGTGGTGGAAATGTGGCGCTCGGGGTGGTGATCAAAGATGGTGTGCCGCACGCTGACTTAAAACGCCGTCTGGAGTCTGTCTTCCGGTTGAACCCAGAGCGGATATTCGATAATGGCAATATTCACAGTCAGGCGATGAAGGTGTTTGACCGGACTTTCGCCATCGCTGATACGCTCGGTAACATCACGTTGGTGATTGCTGTGTTCGGTATTTTCTTTGCCACCTTGGCAGGGGAAACATCTCGGCAGCGTCACGTGTCTTTGCTGCGCTGTCTGGGGATGTCGGGCAAAGAACTGATTCTGATGGGGTGTTTGCAGTTGTTTGTTTTTGGCGCCATCTCGATACTGATTGCCATGCCGCTTGGATTAGCACTGGCGAGTTTGGTGGTGGATATCATCATTAAGCAGTCTTTTGGCTGGACGCTGGAACTGCAGTTTATTCCAGAGGCGTATCTTCAGTCGATCAGTCTGGCGATGCTGGCGCTGATGGTGGCTGGCGCAGTGCCGGTTCTGAGAATGGTGCGTAACACACCGATGAAGTCGTTAAGGGATGCCCTGTAAATGACGAAACGAATCTTTGTGTCCAAAATTTTGGTACTGCTGGTGGTGATGGCGTTGGTAGGTTCGTGCGGTTATCTCGCGTATCGTCAGTGGGCGCCTGAATGGCAAAAGGCGATTCAGCAACAAGCCGAACAACCGAATCCGTTTTTGACCCAACCCAAGGATGTTTTTGATCCTGTACTGCCGGGTAATCCGGTTAAGCTGCCACAGGATTTCGCTTTTCATGAAGGCTATCAACATGAATGGTGGCACTATTTTGCCAATGTCGAAGATCGTAAAGGCAACCCGTATGGGATCCAGTGGACGGTCATTCGTGTCGCCAGTGATGACAGTGAACGTTCGGGCTGGCAAAGCCCGCAATTATACATTGTGCAGACTGTGATTACGGGGCAGGGGAAAATCTGGCGCGAGCAACGCTTCGCCCGTGGTGGCATCGGTCAGGCGGGAATGTTGAGTCAGCCTTTCAGATTATGGATCGACAATTGGTCTTGGCGCTCTCTTGGCACCACACCATTTCCTGGCAGTCTTGCCATTGATACCGATACATTTTCAATCAGTCTGGCCAACGTCGCCAAAGGGCCATTTGTATTGCCCGGTGAGAGAGGCTACCAGGTTAAACATGAGTTAATGCCTTTGGCGTCTTACGCGATCATGGCACCATTTGTACAAGTTAAAGGCACGTTGACTCTGGGCAATGGCTCACCATTCAACGTCAAAGGCACCGCTTGGCTGAGTAAAGAGTGGGGCAATAACCTGCTCAATACGGACCGATCCGGTTGGGATTGGTTTGTCGTTAATCTGGACGAGGAAAGCACCTTGTCGGTCAACCGTTTCCGACATCAGAATCAGGCACCTCAGCTTTCGGCCACTCTGATGCGAAATGATGGGAAAGTGGTGGTATTGGAGGAGAATCAGATCAAGATGCGTGCGTTGCAGCCTCTTGATTCCATAGATGGGAAGAGTTTGCCGCTGCAATGGCAGATTACCATACCCAGCCAGCACATTAATCTCACTACCAGTGCGCTGAATATCGGAGACTGGCAACCTTTTGCAGTGTCGTACTGGCAAGGGCCAATCAGAGCGATTGGCAGCCACAAAGCGAAGGGCTTCATGCAGCTTTCTGGTTATTGATTTATGCATCTTGGTGAAAAAAACGCTGGTTTGGCTTTGACGGCTGACCAGCGTTTTTTTAACCTTGTCTTAAGCGTTTAGCAATCAAATGCATATTATCTATACTGACCATATTACTATTACGGAAAATACGCTGTTAATTGAACTTTGTATCGGAAATTCCGAAGTTAAAGCTCCAAACAAGCGATTTTTCGATCATTCCGTCAGTCGATACACTCAGTATATTGTTTGTTAATCATTTATTAACATAATAAGAATAAGGGCTTTTTTCATGAGTGATGTAATTCGCGATTTTTTCAAAATGGAGTCTGCAGGAGGCATTCTGTTGGTTATCGCTGCAGCAATTGCGATGACTATTGCGAACTCACCTTTGAATGATGTTTATCAAGGGTTTTTGCACAGTTATGTGTTTGGTATGTCAGTTTCGCACTGGATTAATGATGGTCTGATGGCTGTCTTCTTCCTGCTGATTGGTCTGGAAGTAAAACGCGAGCTGTTAGAGGGCGCGTTGAAATCGAAAGAAACCGCTATCTTTCCGGCGATCGCGGCAGTGGGGGGAATGCTGGCACCGGCACTGATTTACGTTTTGTTTAATGCCAGTGATGCGGCAGCTATTCAGGGCTGGGCTATTCCGGCGGCGACAGACATTGCTTTCGCACTGGGTATCATGGCGCTGCTGGGTAAGCGTGTACCCGTGAGTCTGAAGGTGTTCCTGTTGGCGCTGGCGATCATTGATGACCTGGGTGTCGTGGTGATTATTGCCCTGTTTTACACCGGTGATCTGTCGACATTGGCGTTGGTTGTTGGCTTTATTATGACGGGTGCACTGTTTATGCTCAATGCAAAACACGTGACTAAATTGACCCCGTACATGATCGTGGGTGCTATTTTGTGGGTGGCGGTACTCAAGTCTGGAGTCCACGCGACACTCGCTGGGGTTGTGATCGGCTTTGCAATTCCGTTGAAGGGCAATGAAGGAGAACGTTCTCCGCTGAAACACATGGAGCATGCGCTGCACCCTTACGTTGCGTTTGGTATTCTGCCGCTGTTTGCCTTTGCCAACGCAGGTATCTCACTGGAAGGCGTTTCGATGGCCGGGCTGACGTCGATGCTGCCACTGGGCGTAGCATTGGGTCTGCTTATTGGTAAGCCACTGGGTATCTTCAGCTTCAGTTGGGCTGCCGTCAAAATGGGCGTGGCCAAATTGCCAGAAGGCATCAACATGAAACACATTTTTGCGGTGTCCGTGTTGTGTGGTATTGGTTTCACTATGTCGATCTTTATCTCATCGTTGGCATTTGGCGCTGCGAATGCCGATTACGACACATACGCCAGACTCGGGATCCTAATGGGCTCGACGACAGCAGCTGTGGTGGGTTATATCCTGTTGCACCTGTCATTACCTAAGAAAGCGTAAGCTAAAAAACGCCCCGATATCGGGGCGTTTTTTGTTATAGGCTTCGGGTTGAGAAGATGGTCCATTCCTTGATGACTTCTTCGTCCAATCCAACTACGGTGGCGGTCACCCGTCGGTTGGCTGCATGCGCCTGAGAAGTGTCTTGATTGACTTCAGGCCTTGTATCGCCATAGCCCACGACGGCTACCCGTTGTGGTTCAACCTGGTAGCCGATTAGTCGGCTACGTACTGCTTCTGCCCGTTGTTGGGACAATGCCTGGTTATGACTGGCGGAGCCGACTTTACTCGCATAGCCGCGTACCTCAATTGAGGCACCAGGGTATTTTTGCAGAAACTGCGCCATGTTGGCAATTTGTGCGTTGAAACTCGGCTCAATGACCGATGAATTATTAGCGAACAGGATGTGCAGCTGGCGAGACTCTTCCATCAGGATTTTTTCACCACAGCCGTCGTTGTCGATCAGGGCGCCAGGTGGGGTATCCGCGCACAAGTCACGCGCATTGATGACGCCATCGGCATCATCGTCGATGAGATCAGAGACCTGAAATGCGACTGGTGTGTCCATGTATGGATACTCTTCTTCTTCCGCCATGACCGCCTGACTTACAACGCTACTGGCTATCATGGCCATTACTAAGGTTTTTTTATCCATCTTAATACTCCACTTTTTCGGTCCATTCAGGTGGAATATCAACCAGCAGTGCGTCCAGTAGGGCACCGGTAGCATTCATTACCCGATACTTAGCGTATTGCTCTGAGTAGTGGGCGTCGAGGTAATCTTTGCGTGCCTCAAACAATTCGTTTTCGGTGTTGAGTAAATCAAGCAAGGTTCGCTGACCAATCCGGTATTGCTTTTCATAAGCAATCACGGTTTCTGACGCTGAATCCACATGATCGGCCAAAAACTCTTTTTGTTGCAGGGTCAAGTCCAACGCGCTCCAGGAGAGGCGCAGTCCTTCTTCAACCTGGCGGTAAGCGCTATCGCGTAAGTCTTTGGCTTTGTTGAGCTGTGAGGCCGCTTTTTCGGACAGTGCCTGATCCGAGCCGCCGTTATACAGGTTGTAGCGCATGCGTAGCATGGCCAGTGTTTCATCACTGCGTCCTTCATCCCCACCTGCATCATCACGCCAGGTTTGGCTGGCTTCTATCGACAGCGTTGGGTAGAAAGGGCCCTTGGACTGCTTGTATTGGTAACGGGCGGAGTCGATATCGGCTTTAGCGATCTGAATGACCGGGTGTTTTTCATACGCCACGTCCATCGCACGGGTCATGGTTGGCGGTAGCTTAAAAATGTCGGCTCGGGGATAGGTCAGGCCCAGGGGCTCCTGACCGACGATACGGCGAAACTGCGTGTGCGTGTCGTACAGGTTGTTTTGCGCAGCCAGCAGGTTACCGTGTGCTTTGGCTATCCGCGCTTCGACTTGGGAGACGTCAGCAGTGGAGCCGATGCCAGACTCAGCACGACGACTGATGTCTTTGTAAATCTCTTTATGAACGCGGAGGTTATTTTCTGACAATTTCAGCACTTCTTCGGCTTTGATGGCATCCAGATAAACCTGCGCGACCTTTAGTGCCATGTCTTGTGCATCAGCGATCAATTGTAATCGGGTGGATTCGGCGTCCGCCGCCGTCCGATCCATATCATTCAGTGTCGCAGAACCATCCCATAATAGCTGTGTGAGTGAGACCGTGGCTTCTTTTCGTGTCAGGTCGGTATCGTCCTGGCCAGTGGAATCAGCAGGGCGAATCCCTTCGTAACCAATCCCAGCATCCAAATCGATACTGGGCAAGTAGGCACCATTTGACGCGTCATGCTGTTTGAGCGCACTCTGATATTCGTTGAAAATACTTTTTATATCTGGATTAGTCGCGAGTGCTATGGCAACGGCCTGCTCTAGGGTTTGAGCCTGAGCGGAAAAGCAGTATCCCAATAGGCAACTCACAATCATCTGTTTTTTCCAGTTCACTGCGAATCTCCTGTTCACAAGTGGAAGGGCCTGACGATGCACCCTGCGCAACTTGGTTGGTGGCGGTTAACAGACAAAGCTTAGTAAAGAAACGAGGGTTAGGGGAAATAGATGGTTGAATTTATTGTTGATTCTGCTAATGCATAGGACTCAGTTTGTGCATTGGGCCTATCATACTTAAGTTTGAACTGACTTAGGTAATTTGTTGATTTTAAGTTGCTTTTTTTGATGCGATTTCGAGTGTGATCTTTATCAAATTTATATGATTTTTGAGAATCGATACTCTATGCTTAGTCTATGAAAATTAAGAACAAAACACTATGTTAATGAATTTATTAATAGAGAGGGTGTTAAAAGATATTGCAAGCTAGTTTCAATTTATGCTACTTTCCCGCGCAATCTCGGACGTTGTATAAAGCAGACGATTTCTGGGGGATACGCGTAGTGACATTCAGCTGATTGCGACACTACGTAGGGTAGGTATCGACAAAGCCTTTTGTCGATAGACGGGATACTTAATGTCGCGGGAGCGGCAGCGAATGGGAAACCCAACATTGAACTCACTTAACGTTTACTGCACTTTAATCAGCCTCATTCCTCGTAAATGCCCTGTTTTACAAAACAGTAGCATAACCGAACCTTGATCTACTGATTCTCACATTGTCATCGGTTTGATGGCCGCTATTCCGTATCCACTTTTCGTGAAATCGGAAGGCATTTTTACACCTCATTTCTGGATGGTGATGGCAGAAGTGAGTTGGGTTTCTCTATTTCAAGGTAACATATAAATGAGCACAGCCTTTGAAGTCGAAAACAGCATTGTATCGACATTTTCCACTCAAGTGCCGGTTGTTGAAGGCACATACGATCTCACGCCTGACCAGATTTTACAGGATCAGGCAGAGCATGAGTCTGAAGTACGTTCTTACCCACGTCGTCTTCCTATTGCGATTAAACGGGCTTATGGTGCTCTGGTAGAAGACACCCGTGGTCAAATCTTTCTGGACTGTCTGGCGGGGGCTGGCACGTTGGCGCTAGGGTACAACCACCCAGAAATTAACCAAGCGCTGAAAGAGCAACTGGATTCGGGTCTGCCGTATCAAACACTTGATATTACAACGAAAGCTAAAGACAATTTTATCAAGCGCGTGAAGGCGTTTCTGCCGCAGCAGTTTGCCAAAAATTCAGCCATTCAGTTCTGTGGCCCATCGGGTGCCGATGCCGTTGAGGCGGCAATCAAGCTGGCTAAGCAAACCACAGGGCGCAACACCATGTTTGCGTTCCGTGGCGCTTACCATGGCATGACCAACGGTACGATGGGTATGATGGGGAATCTGGGCACTAAAGCGCGTCGTACTGGCCTGATGTCAGATGTGCACTTTATGCCATTCCCATACAACCTGCGTTGCCCGTTTGGACTGGGTGGAGATGAAGGTGCCAAAGCAAGCATCCGTTACATCGAGCGTCTGCTCAGGGATGATGAAGCCGGCATCATGAAGCCAGCGGCAATCATCGTTGAACCTGTTCAGGGTGAAGGTGGCGTAATTCCGGCGCCTGCGTTCTGGCTACGTGAGCTGCGTCGTATCTGCGATGAGCACGGCATCCTGTTGATTTTCGATGAAATTCAATGTGGTGTTGGTAAATCTGGCTACCGTTTCGCGTTTGAAGAGTCTGGCATTAATCCGGATATCCTGTGTCTGTCCAAAGCGATTGGTGGTGGTCTGCCAATGTCGATTCTGGTATTCAACAAATCGATTGATACCTGGAAGGCGGGCGAGCATACCGGAACATTCCGCGGCAACCAGTTGGCGATGGTGTCCGGTGCGAAAGCGCTGGAAATCATGGAACGTGACAACCTGGTAGAGCACGCGAATATCGCTGGTCAATATTTGCGTCACGGTCTGGAGAAGATCCAGAGCCGAGTGAACTGCATCGCCGAAGTGCGCGGTAAAGGCCTGATGTTGGGTGTTGAAATTCAGGACCCATCAGGCGCTCGCAATAAATTTGGTGAACCGCAGGCTGACGGCGAACTGACGCTGAGGATCCAGCGTGCTGTACTCGAACGTGGTCTGATGGTCGAAAAAGGTGGCCGCGAAGGTTCGGTTATCCGCTTCCTGCCACCACTTATCATCAGCTTTGAACAAATTGACTTTGCCCTGCGAGTACTGGAAGACGCTATTCTGGCCGCTGGTGGTGGCCTGGCAGAGGGGTCTCAGGACAGAGGGTGGAGCAAACACTTTGTTCATACGGGTGAGTACGGCGCGGATGAGTTTGCGTCGGTAATGAATCACACCACGGCGGCAATGAAACAGCTTTTCGAACAGGTTGATAAGCCGTATTCCGGCCTGGATCCGAAACTGCTGGAAGCACAGATCAATGCAGTGAACCTGGACGCCACTCAAACCAGTTTGAAAGCCGTTATTGACAGCACCACTGAGCTGGTGGCAAAAAACGCCATTTTCACGCAGCACCCGGGGTGCATTGCGCACCTGCACACACCGCCACTGATGCCTGCCATTGCGGCCGAAGCCATGATTGCAGCACTCAACCAGTCTATGGATTCGTGGGACCAGGCGTCATCTGCCACTTATGTCGAGCAGAAAGTGATCAACTGGCTGTGCGACAAATACGAAATGAGCGATAGCGCGGACGGTATTTTCACCAGCGGCGGTACGCAGAGTAATCAGATGGGGCTGATGTTGGCCCGTGACTGGATCGCCGATACGCTGAGTGGTCATTCTATCCAGAAATTGGGTTTGCCGGATTATGCCGACAAACTGCGCATCGTTTGTTCGGCAAAAGCACACTTTACGGTACAAAAGTCGGCATCCTGGATGGGGCTGGGTGAAAAAGCCGTGTTGACCGTTGATGCGTTGCCTGATGGCACTATGGACGCCAGCCAATTGGAGCGCGTGATTGAGCAAGCGAAAGCGGATGGCCTGATCCCATTTGCTGTGGTCGGTACCGCGGGTACCACTGATCACGGTGCGATTGATGATCTGCAGGTTATTGCCGATGTCGCGGCCAAGCATCAGATCTGGATGCATGTCGACGGCGCTTACGGTGGTGCATTGATTCTGAGCAGCCATAAGGCTCGTCTGAAGGGGATCGAGCGTGCCAACTCCGTGTCGGTCGACTTCCACAAATTGTTTTATCAAACCATCAGTTGCGGCGCGCTGTTGGTGAATGACAAAGCCAACTTCAAGTTCCTGTTGCATCACGCGGATTACCTGAACCGTGAGCACGACGAGTTACCCAACCTGGTAGACAAGTCGGTTGCGACCACAAAACGTTTTGACGCGTTGAAAGTCTTCATGACGATGCAAAGCGTAGGTCCGCAAGCGTTAGGTGAGATGTACGATCACCTGTTGGCGCAGACTCAACAGGTCGCAGAGATGGTTCGTGAACATGCGGGCTTTGAGCTGCTGGCTGAGCCTTCTTTGTCGACGGTATTGTTCCGCTCAACTCAGGAAGCGTCTCAGGGAGTGGATAAACTGAACCAGAAAGTTCGTATCGAAGCGCTGGTTCGCGGTGTCGCTGTTTTGGGTGAGACGACAGTAAATGGTCAGTCAGCGCTGAAATTTACTATCTTAAATCCATGTCTGACGTTGTCAGACTTCGAAAAACTTTTAACTGAAATAAACCAGCTGGCAGTTGAGCTGGCGAAATAAGGGTAAGGAATAATGGCAATTCTACAAATAGGTGCAGGTGGTGTTGGTTGGGTTGTTGCGCATAAAGCAGCGCAGAACAACGATGTACTGGGCGATATCACAATCGCATCTCGTACCGTTGGTAAGTGCGAAAAGATCATTGAATCGATTCAGAACAAAAACAACCTGAAAGACTCATCGAAAAAACTCGAAGCGCGTGCTGTGAACGCCGACGACGTAGATGCACTGGTTGCTCTTATTCAGGAAGTTCAACCGGATCTGGTGATCAACGCGGGTCCTCCATGGGTAAACATGCCTATCATGGAAGCGTGCTACCGCGCCAAAGTCTCTTATCTGGACACTTCTGTCGCGGTAGACCTGTGCAGTGAAGGCCAACAGGTACCTCAGGCTTATGACTGGCAGTGGGGTTACCGTGAGAAGTTCGCAGAAGCGGGTATCACAGGTATTCTAGGTGCGGGTTTCGATCCGGGCGTGGTGTCTGTGTTTGCCGCGTACGCGGTCAAACATCTGTTTGATGAGATCGACACCATCGACGTGATGGATGTAAACGCGGGTGATCACGGTAAGAAGTTTGCGACCAACTTTGACCCGGAAACCAACATGTTGGAAATCCAGGGTGACTCTTTCTACTGGGAAAATGGCGATTGGAAACAAGTGCCATGTCACTCACGTATGTTTGAGTTCGACTTCCCGCTGGTGGGTAAACACAAAGTGTACTCCATGGCGCACGATGAAGTTCGTTCGATGAAAGAGTTCATCCCGGCGAAGCGTATTGAGTTCTGGATGGGATTCGGTGATAAATACCTGAACTACTTCAACTGCATGCGTGATATTGGCCTGCTAAGTCCGGAACCACTGACACTGCATGACGGCACCGTGGTTCAGCCATTGCACGTATTGAAAGCGTTGCTGCCAGATCCAACATCGCTGGCACCAGGTTACACAGGGAAAACCTGCATTGGTACCTGGGTGCAAGGTAAGAAAGACGGCAAAGAACGCAGCGTGTTTATCTACAATAACGCGGATCATGAAGTGGCGTATGACGACGTTGAACATCAGGCGATTTCGTACACGACGGGTGTTCCGGCGATCACTGCCGCATTGCAGTTCTTCCGTGGTAAATGGGCAGAGAAAGGCGTGTTTAACATGGAGCAGTTGGATCCGGATCCGTTCCTGGAAACTATGCCTGGCATTGGCCTTGACTGGCATGTGCAGGAGCTGGAGCCTCAGCAGCCTGATATCCAGATCTTGAAGTAATTTGCTTCAAGTAACAGCCTGTAAATTGAGCCGACGCGCAAGCGTCGGCTTTGTTCGATTTTAGAGTGACCGTAGAAATGCAAAAAAGCGACCTGAAAACCCCTTACTTCATGATCAATGAAGACAAGTTGATCGCGAATCTGGAAAAAGCCAAACAACTGAAAGACATTTCGGGCGTGAAACTGGTCTTGGCACTGAAGTGTTTTTCGACCTGGGGCGTGTTTGACATCATTAAGCCTTACCTGGACGGCACCACCAGTTCTGGCCCGTTTGAAGTCAAACTGGGCCACGAAACTTTTGGTGGTGAAACACATGCTTACAGCGTGGGCTACAGTGAAGACGACGTTCGTGAGGTGGCGGACATCTGTGACAAGATGATCTTTAACTCTCAGTCTCAGTTAGCCGCGTATCGTTACATTGTGGAAGGCAAAGCGTCTTTGGGGCTGAGACTGAATCCGGGAGTCAGTTATGCTGGTCAGGATCTGGCAAACCCAGCGCGTCAGTTCTCCCGACTGGGTGTTCAGATGGACCATATCAAGCCTGAAGTGTTTGATAGTATCCATGGTGTGATGTTCCACATGAACTGTGAAAACAAAGATGTGGATGCATTTGTGGCTTTGTTGGATGCAATCTCAGAGCAGTTTGGTGAGTATCTCAATCGACTGGACTGGGTGAGCCTGGGCGGTGGGGTATTCTTTACCTGGCCGGGTTACGATATTGAAAAGCTTGGCCTGGCGTTGAAAGCGTTCGCTGACAAACACAAGGTACAATTGTATCTGGAGCCGGGAGAAGCGATCATCACTAAGACCACCGATCTGGTGGTAACGGTCGTGGACATTGTTGAGAACGTGAAGAAAACCGCGATTGTGGATTCTGCCACTGAAGCGCACCGTCTGGACACGTTGATCTACAACGAACCTGCGTCGGTGCTGGAAGCGTCTGAACAGGGCGAACATGAATACGTTATTGGCTCTTGTTCGTGTCTGGCAGGCGATCAGTTCTGTGTTGCGAATTTTGAACAGCCCCTGACAATCGGTCAGAAGCTGCACATTCTTGACAGTGCCGGTTACACCATGGTGAAACTGAATTGGTTCAACGGGCTGCGTATGCCATCGGTGTATTGTGAGCGCTCAACGGGTGAGATTCAGAAGCTGAACGAGTTTGACTACGCCGATTTTAAACGTTCTCTGTCGAAATGGTCGGTGAAGTAAGCGGTTGAATCGCGGTGTAAGAAAAAGAGCAGCCATTGGCTGCTCTTTTTATATCAGGGACGGGTATCAGGATTCCACCATCACTTTGATGTCTTCACTGAGTGATTCGAGTTCATTCGCGACATCTTCGATCTGTACTTCGGCGGGTAACCGGATTGCGACGTTAGCGGTAAACAAGCTGGAGCTGACACCACCACCGCCAGCAATGAAGACCCGTTGGCAATCCATATCCAGAATGTGAGCCCCCTGGTTATCCAGAATGTGGGTAATGTCATTCACAATACCGGCACGATCATTGGAGTCCAGACGAAGGTGGTAGATGGTGTCTTCCCGGTGTGCCTGACTGCCTGAATCCACAATCTGCACCAACAGATCCGGATGGGACTGAAACGCTTGTTTCACCACTTGTTCGTTTGAGGTGGGCAGCTCAACCTTAATCACAGCAGCGACTTGGTCTTCAATAAAGTTCACTTTACTGATCAACCATTTACCGCCATTTTCGTGGGTGATAGCAGCCAATTCTTTGATCGTTGCTGGAGTCGCTTTGCCGACGAAATTGACAATGAATGTGCTGGTCATACTAAGCCTCCTACTGAGTAAAACATAACTCTCTGTTTTATTGTCCTTATGTTCTTAAGTGTAGAAGCAACCCGTGTTGGGAGCTTGATTTCAGTCAAGTTTTTACTCTATCGGCAGCGTAATTTCTGGTTTCTTTTAGCGCGGGCACAGAAAAGTAATCGCGGTTGTTATTATGAGGGGGAGAGTTCGTGAGCACAGAACGGCAGTGGATTAAGAGGCGCGAACTGTGCCTGCGAGTATAAACAACCAACAGGTGAAATGTTTGTTACAAAACGGGTTTTTTCTTGCGCAAATTGTGTGATGATAGGCGACGTAACGAATGAATTCGCAGAGGAATGAACAGATGTTAAAAATTGCAATGCTGAGCACAGGTGAAGAGGTGCTTCACGGCGATATTGTCGACACCAACGCCGCCTGGCTTTCGGAACAATTTTTTGAGGCGGGATTTCCTCTGTCAAAACGCGCGACTGTTGGGGACGAGCTATCATCGCTGGTAGAAGAACTAATGATGCTGAGCTTCAACAACCAAGTGGTGGTGGTGAATGGTGGACTCGGACCAACCAGTGATGACTTGAGCAGTGAGGCGGCAGCAAAAGCGGGTGAGCAGTCTCTGAAGCTGTTTCCTGAGTGGCAGGCGCGTCTGGAGGGTTTTTTCGCACAGCGCAAGATGGTGATGCCAGAGAGCAACATCAAACAAGCCATGCTGCCCGAGAAGGCCACCTTAGTCGACAACCCGATTGGTACTGCTTGTGGCTTTTCGATGCTGATCAATGACTGTCTGTTCTATTTCACACCAGGTGTCCCATCTGAGTTTAAGATGATGGTGGAGCAGCAGATCCTACCCGATCTAAAACAGCGTTACCCTCAGCAGGCTGGTTTGGAATGCAGTCGGTTTTATACATTTGGGACATCGGAATCGGCGCTATCGGACAAACTCGATCGGGTCCAGTTACCGGCGGGCTACATGCTTGGATATCGCTCTTATTTGCCGTTTATTGAGGTGAAGCTGTTCGGACCGAAAGGGGATCTCAGTAACAAGCTGGGGATCATGAAGATCATTAATCAGTTAATTGACACTCACGTGGTCAGTATCGATGAGCCGATGATTCAGCATATTGCCAGTTTGCTCGATGATGCTCAGCTATCGCTTTCGACCAGCGAACAGTCAACGGGTGGCTGGTTGTCGAATTGGTTGCAGTCGGAAGCAGCGGCCGAAAAATGGTGTGGTCACGGCTGGATTCTCGGCGGCGCCGTGTCGGTGGGCGATGACGAGCAGGATCCGTTGGCTGCAACACTGGCACTCGCCGGTGCAACGCGTCAGAAGTGCTCGACAGAGCTGTCGTTGGTGACCGGTAAAGTCACAGATAATCAATTTTCTGTGGCGTTGGCGACGCCTCAGGGAGAGTGGGGACAGGTGCTAACGTTCAGTCGGCAGTATAACCGCGAAAATCAGCGCTTATTGATCAGTACGGTGGCACTGGATATGTTGCGTCGCTATTTGACGAAAAAGCCCATGTTTGTTAACTACAGCTCGGTTGGCCGGGTCAAAGACATTTTTGTCCCAGCGGAGCAACTGCAATACTGAATCAGGTCGCGGCGGCTGATGGGGCGCCGCTTATAACCCGATGAATATAAAACTTATTACAGGCACTCAAGTTCACATTATTTGATATAAGGAATCTTTCTAACTCCTAAGCGATTGATTTAATAATGACTCCCTTAATCGGGTCAAATTTCAGCCTTTAGTTATAGGAAATTGATTGTAAACTGAATGCTCCGGCTAGTGATTCGCAAGGAGGCAATCATGTTCCATCAGTCAAAAATTATTGTCTGGTATAAAGTCGCAAGTCAGAAAGTGGTACTGGGTGAGACATTCAGCAACGACAGCTTTGATGTTGTGTCGCTGTGGCGCAAAACTCCCCAGATGGAAGAGCACAGCGCGTATCAGGGTTTCCAACTTTCACTGTTTGACGATGATGGAAGAGAGATTGCCCATAAGGCCGTATCAATGGATATCGCAGATGAAATTCTGATGGGAAGCTCCGCCCAGTATGTTTGACCTCTGAACAGAAAAAAGAGCATAAAAAAACGCGCCGTCAAGCGCGTTTTTCTTTGAGTCGGTAAACGACATTGTCGACCTCAAGGTCTGTCTTCGCTCGGCAGATACAAGGTAATATCTCATCACCTTGCGTGTACGCCATGGCAAAACCAACGTATTCGACTTCACCAGAAACCAGGTTGCAACGACATGCTCCGCAATGCCCGTCACGGCAGTTGTATTCTGGTTCCAATCCGGCTTGCTCCATCGTTTCCAGCAGAGTATTGGACGGATTGGATTCAACGGAAGTGATTTTGTTGATTTTTATATTGGCCATTACAGCTCGAAGCCCTCGAAGTCATCCGCGTTTACTTCGTTGTCAATCTGACCAACCAGGTAAGAGCTGATTTCCGCTTCCTGAGGCGCTACCTGAACGTTGTCCGACGACAACCAGGCGTTGATCCAAGGAATCGGATTCGATGTGGCTTCTGGGTAAGCAGCAGGCAAACCAACAGCGTGCATGCGCACGTTGGTGATGTATTCAACGTACTGGCTCAGGATGTCTTTGTTCAGGCCGATCATTGAACCGTCTTTGAACAGGTATTCCGCCCATTCTTTCTCTTGCTCTGCAGCTTCCTTAAACAGATCAAAACACTCTTGTTTGCACTCTTCAGCAATCTGAATGAATGAGAAGTCATCCTGACCATTACGGAGCAGGTTGATCATATGTTGAGTGCCAGTCAGGTGTAGCGCTTCGTCACGAGCAATCAGCTTGATGATCTTCGCGTTACCTTCCATCAGCTCACGTTCCGCAAACGCAAAAGAACAGGCAAAACTGACGTAGAAACGGATCGCTTCCAGTGCGTTGACCGACATCAGACATACGTATAGCTTTTTCTTCAGTTCGTACAAACTGACAGATACGGTTTCACCGTTGATTTGATGCTGGCCTTCGCCGTAACGGTGATAGTCATTGCTCAGTTTGATCAGATCATCGTAGTAGTGCGCAATGTCTTTTGCACGCTTGAGGATGTGTTCGTTTTCAACGATGTCATCAAACACAACACCCGGGTTGTTGACGATATTACGGATAATGTGCGTGTACGAACGAGAATGGATGGTTTCTGAGAAAGACCAGGTTTCGATCCAGGTTTCCAGCTCTGGCAGAGACACCAACGGCAGTAAGGCGACGTTCGGGCTGCGGCCCTGGATAGAATCCAGCAGAGTCTGATACTTCAGGTTCGAGATAAAGATGTGCTTTTCATGCTCTGGCAACTTGTTGTAGTCGATGCGGTCGCTGGACACGTCAACTTCTTCCGGACGCCAGAAGAACGACAGTTGCTTCTCGATCAGTTTTTCAAAAATCTCGTATTTCTGTTGGTCGTAACGTGCAACGTTGACCGACTGACCCAAGAACATCGGTTCTTTCAGTTGGTCATTTTTGGTCTGGTTAAAAGTACTGTAAGCCATAATGCCTCAATTCCTTTTAAGCCCTCCATCCTGTCAGCAGGCGAGGAGGGCGTTCGGTAGTCTGTTAATGTGATTCTATGTCGGTCGGATTAAATCTTACAACCGCCGCCGGCACAATCGTCATCTTGTGGTTGAACTGCGTCTTTCTGGTCGTCTTTCGCACCGTCACGCGTGTTGTGGTAGTAAAGGGTCTTCACACCAAATTTGTACGCGGTCAGCAGGTCTTGCAGCAGTTTCTTCATCGGTACCTTACCGCTTTCGTAGCGTGCAGGGTCGTAGTTCGTGTTGGCTGAGATAGCCTGGTCAACAAACTTTTGCATAATACCAACCAGGTACAGATAACCGTCGTTAGAACCGATGTTCCACAGCAGTTCGTAGTTATTCTTGAGTTCCGTGAAGTCCGGCACCACCTGTTTCAGGATGCCGTCTTTCGACGCTTTTACAGAGACGAAACCACGCGGTGGCTCAATACCGTTTGTCGCGTTGGAAATCTGAGAAGAGGTCTCAGAAGGCATCAGCGCAGTCAGTGTTGAGTTACGCAGGCCGTGCTCCATGATCTCCTGACGCAGGCCATCCCAGTCATAGTGCAGTGGCTCATCACAGATAGTATCGATATCTTTCTTGTACGTATCGATTGGCAACAGGCCTTTCGCGTAGTTCGTTTCGTTAAATGAAGGACACTTGCCTTGCTCTTTTGCCAGCTCGACCGAAGCTTTCAGCAGGTAGTACTGCATCGCTTCGAAGGTACGGTGAGTCAGGCCATTTGCACTGCCGTCGGAGTACTTCACGCCGTGTTTCGCCAGGTAGTAAGCGAAGTTAATCACGCCCACACCCAGAGTACGACGGTTCATGGTTGAACGGTACGCAGCTGGCAGCGGGTAATCTTGGTAATCAAGTAGGGCATCCAGAGCACGAACAACCAGCTCAGAAAGCTCTTTAAAGTCGTCCAGGCTTTGAATCGCGCCCAGGTTGAATGCAGACAGAGTACACAGCGCAATTTCACCGGAATCGTCTTCCACGTTGCTTAGCGGCTTGGTCGGCAGAGCAATTTCCAGACACAGGTTAGACTGACGAACGGGGGCAACTTCAGCGTCAAACGGGCTGTGGGTGTTGCAGTGGTCAACGTTCTGGATGTAGATACGTCCGGTTGAAGCTCGCTCTTGCATAAGCAAAGAGAACAGCTCGACCGCTTTCACACGCTCTTGTTTCACGGACGGATCGTTTTCGTATTTCACGTACAGACGTTCGAACTCGTCCTGATCCTGGAAGAAGGCGTCATAAAGACCCGGGACATCCGATGGTGAGAACAGCGTAATGTAGCCGCCTTCAACCAGACGCTGGTACATCAACTTGTTCAGTTGTACCCCATAGTCCATGTGACGAACACGGTTTTCTTCTACACCACGGTTGTTTTTCAGAACCAACAGGGACTGAACTTCTCCGTGCCACATTGGGTAAAATACCGTTGCCGCACCGCCGCGAACACCACCCTGAGAACAGCACTTCACCGCTGTTTGGAAGTATTTGTAGAATGGGATACAACCGGTGTGGAAAGCTTCACCGCCACGGATTTCAGAACCCAGAGCACGGATCCGGCCCGCATTAATACCAATACCAGCACGCTGTGACACATAACGAACGATTGAGCTAGCCGTTGCGTTAATTGAATCCAGGCTGTCACCACATTCGATCAGTACGCATGAGCTGAACTGACGAGTTGGTGTGCGAACACCAGACATAATCGGTGTTGGCAGAGAGATCTTAAACGTTGACGTCGCATCGTAGAAGCGCTTGATGTAGTCAAGACGCGTTGCCTTCGGATACTTAGCGAACAGACACGCCGCAACCAGAATGTAGAGGAACTGAGCACTCTCATAGATCTGACCGGTCACACGGTTTTGAACGAAGTATTTACCTTCAAGCTGTTTAACGGCTGCATAAGAGAAATTCAGATCACGACGGTGATCGATATAGGCGTCCAGCTCATCCAGTTCAGCTTTGGTGTAATCTACCAGCAGGTGCTTGTCGTACTTACCCATCTCTACCAGTTTAGAGATGTGATCGTACAGCGTTGGTGGCTCATATTGACCATACGCTTTTTTGCGCAGGTGGAATACGGCCAGACGAGCAGCCAGATACTGATAATCCGGCGTCTCTTCCGAAATCAGGTCAGCGGCTGATTTGATGATCGTTTCGTGAATATCTGATGTCGTAATGCCATCGTAAAACTGAATGTGAGCACGCAATTCTACCTGAGAGACCGAAACGTTGTTCAGCCCTTCAGCTGCCCATGTGATGACTCTGTGGATCTTATCCAGATCAATATTTTCTTTGCGGCCATCACGCTTGGTGACGGTAAGTTGTTGGTTCATTCTGCTTCATTTCCCTAACAAAACTGATTAAAGCCGCTTTTTTATGTAATTTTTGTAAATTTGATTACGGCTTTGTGATCATGGTCTACCTACATATTGTAGCTCAAACACAATATGTAGGGGTACGTTAGCTTTCGGGTTACAAGATAGTGCTATCGGATGGTTATTTCAAGGCACCAGATCTTGGATGACTTGTGGATAACTAACAAAATTAAAAAAAACGGTAAGTAACCACTAACCGATGAAATAAGGGCAGGTTTGAATGCAGAAAACTGACGTTTGAGGATCGGTTTATAAGTAACCAGAGATAAAAAAAAATTCCTTGATCTTTACCCAAAAATACAGTCAAAAATCGCCTTGGTTAAAATTGAATCTAGAGCACGTAATTCTCGAAAATTTAACTAAAAAAGGCGGTCGCTTTGTGCTACCGCCTTTGCATTTTTGTTACAGTTTTGAGACTACTCTTTAATGGTATGTACGATGTAGTTGACATCGACATTTCGGCCCAGTTTGTAGCTATCTGTCAGTGGATTGTAGTGCAAACCGGTGATGCCTTTTTCCTGCAGCGCAGTACTGTCTATCATCTTCATCATTTCAGACGGACGGATGAATTTTTCGTGGTCATGCGTGCCCTCTGGCACAATCTTGAGCAGCTTCTCCGCACCAACGATGGCGAACAGGTAAGACTTGATATTACGGTTGAGGGTTGAAAAGAATACGTGCCCTCCCGGCTTGACCAGCGCAGAACAAGAACGAATCACGGAGAGCGGGTCGGGGACGTGCTCCAGCATTTCCATGCAGGTGACAACATCGTACATGCCGGCATTGTCCTGAGCATGCTGTTCTATGGTGCTCTGGATGTACGTCAGTTGGGTGCCTGTCTCTAATGCATGCAGGCGGGCGACTTCGAGCGGCTCTTTTCCCATGTCCAGGCCCGTCACATCAGCGCCTTCACGCGCCATACTCTCGGCCAGAATACCGCCACCGCACCCGACATCGAGCACTTTCTTGCCAAACAGTCCGTCGGCGTTTTTGAGCACATACCCAAGACGTAACGGGTTGATCTGGTGCAGCGGTTTGAACTCGCCATTCAGGTCCCACCAGCGCGAGGCCATCTCTTCAAATTTTTTGATTTCGTTTGGGTCTACGTTTTGAGTATCAGTCATAGCGGTACTTCTTCTAAATGAGCGTGCTTCCGTGAATGAAGAGCATTATAGCGGTAACTGCGTCGCTGGCTACCACTTGACGAACATTCCCGTAGCGCTGAACAAAAATTAGTCTCTTTTCAGCGGGATATGTAAACAATGTGCAATTTCTCGGCATTTAATCCACAACAAAGCTCACAACCTGATAAAAGGGGAGGGAAAGTAATGCCGAACCGTTGAATTGTGTGTTATATTTTTGCACCTTAAACGTATTGTACATACGATCTATAAATAGAGGGATAATGGCTCTATGAGCGATCTAGCTAAAGAGATCACGCCCGTAAACATCGAAGATGAGCTGAGAGGCTCGTACCTCGACTATGCGATGTCTGTAATCGTTGGTCGTGCTCTTCCGGATGTGCGTGATGGCCTTAAACCAGTACACCGCCGCGTGCTTTTCGCGATGAACGTACTAGGCAACGATTGGAACAAACCATATAAAAAATCCGCCCGTGTTGTCGGTGACGTAATCGGTAAATATCACCCTCACGGTGATAGTGCTGTATACGACACAATTGTCCGTATGGCTCAGCCGTTCTCACTGCGCTACATGCTGGTCGACGGCCAAGGAAACTTTGGTTCGATCGATGGTGACTCAGCAGCAGCAATGCGTTATACCGAAGTTCGTATGGCAAAAATTGCCCACGAGCTGCTGGCTGACCTAGACAAAGAAACGGTTGACTACGTACCAAACTACGACGGTACAGAGCAGATTCCAGCCGTATTACCTACGAAAATTCCTAACCTGCTAGTGAACGGTGCATCCGGTATCGCAGTGGGTATGGCGACGAATATCCCGCCGCATAACCTGGGTGAAGTTATTGATGGCTGTCTGGCATACATCAATAACGAAGAAATCACCATCGATGAACTGATGGACTACATTCCTGGTCCCGATTTTCCAACGGCAGCATTGATCAGTGGCCGTAAGGGAATCATCGACGCATACAAGACTGGCCGCGGCAAGATCTACATGCGTTCGAAAGCGGAAGTGGAAGCCGACAAGAATGGCAAAGAGACCATTATTGTCACCGAAATTCCTTACCAAGTGAACAAAGCGCGTCTGATTGAAAAGATCGCAGAGCTGGTAAAAGACAAAAAAGTTGAAGGCATCAGTGCCCTGCGCGATGAGTCGGACAAAGACGGTATGCGCATTGTTATCGAATGTAAGCGTGATGCGGTCGGCGAAGTGGTTCTGAACAACCTCTACGCCAACACTCAGCTTCAAACAACGTTCGGTATCAACATGGTTGCGCTGGACAATGGCCAGCCTAAGCTGTTCAACCTGAAAGAAATGCTGAAGTGTTTCGTTGATCACCGCCGTGAAGTGGTGACTCGTCGTACGATCTTCGAACTGCGCAAAGCCCGCGAACGTGCTCATATCCTTGAAGGTTTGGCACTGGCACTAGCCAATATTGACGACATCATCGACCTGATTCGTAAAGCGCCAACACCAGCAGAAGCAAAAGCGGGCCTGATTGCTCGTGGTTGGGATCTGGGTAACGTTGCAGCTATGTTGGAACGTGCCGGTACTGACGCGGCTCGCCCTGAATGGTTGGAACCGGAATACGGTATCCGCGATGGCCAATACTACCTGACTGAGCAACAGGCTCAGGCGATCCTGGATCTGCGTCTGCACAAACTGACCGGTCTGGAACACGAAAAAATTCTGGATGAATACAAAGCTCTGCTAGATGAGATTGCAGAACTGATGCATATCCTGGCCAGCACTGAGCGTCTGATGGAAGTGATTCGTGAAGAGCTGGAAACCGTTCGTGATGCGTTTGGTGATGCTCGCCGCACTGAAATCACGGCAGCCAGCCATGACATCGATCTGGAAGAGTTAATTGCTCGCGAAGACGTGGTTGTGACGCTGTCGCACGAAGGTTACGTGAAGTACCAGTTGTTGAGTGATTACGAAGCTCAGCGTCGTGGTGGTAAAGGTAAGAGTGCCACTCGAATGAAAGATGAGGATTACATCGAGCGTCTGCTGGTGGCGAATACTCATGACAACATTCTGTGTTTCTCTACTCGCGGTAAGACTTACCGTCTGAAAGTGTATCAACTGCCGCTTGCTAGCCGCACTGCACGTGGTAAACCGATTGTGAATATCCTTCCGTTGGAAGAGGGTGAGCGCATCACCGCGATCTTGCGTGTGGATGAGTTCTCTCAAGACAAGTTCATCTTTATGGCGACGGGTGACGGTACAGTGAAGAAGACGTCACTGGATCAGTTTGCTAACGTACGTTCTAACGGCTTGATTGCCGTGAATCTGCGTGACGATGACTCCCTCATCGGTGTCGATATCACGAACGGTGACAGCGACATTATGCTGTTCTCGAAAGCCGGTAAAGTGGTACGCTTTAGCGAAGATAAAGTGCGTGCCATGGGCCGTACTGCGGCAGGTGTTCGTGGTATGAAGCTTGCTGATGACGATCAGGTTGTATCATTGATTGTTCCGGCAAACGAAGGCGATATTCTGACAGTGACACAGAACGGCTACGGCAAACGGACTGAACTGGCGGAATACCCAACCAAAGGCCGTGCGACTCAAGGCGTTGTGTCTATCAAAGTCTCTGAGCGTAATGGACCAGTCGTGGGTGCAGTACAGGTGGAAGAAGGCGACGAGATGATGATGATCACCGACGCTGGTACTCTGGTACGTACTCGTGTGGCTGAAGTCAGCCAGGTGGGTCGGAATACTCAGGGTGTCACCTTGATCCGTACTGCTGAAGATGAGTCTGTGGTTGGTTTGCAGCGCATTGATGAAGTTGAAGAAATCGAACTGGATGAGGAAGGCGAAGTGGTTGAATCAGTTGAGGCTGATGAAGCGACGGAAACACCGGCATCCGATGTGAGCGATGACGTAGAGTCTGACGACGCGTAACTTGAGACTTCTGATTCAAAAAACCGAGCGATGAGCTCGGTTTTTTTATACCTGAAGAAAATAACTATTTACTTTCTATGCATATTTTGATGAATTAACCGTTCGTTTTATCGATATCAAGGAGCGATATCATGTCTTTAGATACCTGGTTGCTGTATCTGGTTGCCGTATTGATACTGACGGCGTCTCCCGGGCCAAGTTCGTTATTGTGTCTGACCCGCGGTGCGTTATACGGTTGGCGAATCGGTGTATACACGGCTTTGGGAAGCTTGTCGGCGATCACCATGATTCTCACCTTGTCATTTACTGGGTTGGGCGTTCTGATTACGTCGTCAGAATTGGCTTTCAACCTGATTAAGTGGTGCGGTGCGGCTTATTTGATCTACCTCGGTTACCAGTCACTAACCTCAACGCAGCGCGACTACACGGCAGGAGAGTCACAATATTCGGATGGCGGGAGTCGTGGATTCGTCAAACATTATGTCGCTGGCTTCATCGTTGGGGCAAGTAATCCCAAAGCGATCTTGTTTTTCACGGCCTTATTTCCCCAGTTTATCAATCCAGACGCCCCGTTAATCAGCCAATACGCAATTTTTGCCGCGACGTTTATGGTGTTGGAGCTGAGCTGGTTGGCTGGATACGCTTATGCAGGCGCTAAATCGTCTGGTTGGTTGTTTGTCGGCGGGCGTGCCAGGTTATTTAACCGATTGACTGGTAGCGTATTTATTGGCGCAGGGACGTTATTATCGATGAGCAGCAGAGCATAAAACAAAGCGCCTCTTGAGGCGCTTTGTTGTCATTGGCTTAGTCTTTAGAAGGTTAGACTTCCTGGCTGATGCTGCCATAGTGCAGCATCGGCGTGGCTTCAATGTCTTCTGCATTCATCATCGACGAGATGCGTTGAACAGAGGAAAGTAGCAAACTCTGTTCCCACTCTTCCAGTTGTTGGAATTTGTTGATAAAGCTCTGCTGCAGAGGCAAAGGCGCTTTGTCCAGCAACGCTTCACCCGCTTCAGTCAGGTGAGCATGTACCTTACGCTTATCGGTCACACTGCGAATACGCTGAACATAGCCGTTTCGCTCCAGACGATCGAGAATCGTCGTCGCAGTCGCCTGGCTCATGTTGGTGTGACTGGACAGCTGTTTGATGGTCACATCACCCAGCTCTTTGATTGAACGCATCAGAATAAGCTGCGGGGCAGTGAGACCCGATTCTTTGCTCAGTTTCTTCGAATGCAGATCAATGGCGCGAATGATTTGACGTAGCGATACCAGAACTTCTTCGTGTTTTTCCAACTTGTTTAACCTGAATGTTTGAGTGTATTTAATGATGAAGATTTCAGGCGAAAATACCTGAACTTTCCTAGTATTTAAAGCAGAAAATGCTCAATAGTTTGATTCGATCTCTGAGAAAGATTTTTAAGAAGAGTAAGAAATATTAGTACACAAAGTAATTCTTATGTTGCGCGCCTGATGTTCTGATGGTTTTCTGTTCGCTTGAATTTCATATTATTGAATTTTTGCTTTCTTTTTAAACGATAAGTGGAAAGTGAGTAGAATTTCAGTAGAATGTCAGGGCTTGTTGAAACGAGCTTTATTGTTATGAGTACAAACTAAATGCTTCGGCTGGATACGAAGATGGTTCGGAGTTTATAGGAATAGAGCTCGAAGGAAAGAGAAAGAGGGGACAATGACGAAAGGTATTGATAAGTACAGTATCGACAGTACCGACTATACAGTTGGTCAGGATAATGTACAGAAGTGGGGTTTTGACGTCCATAACCCGGTATTTGGTGTAAGTGCTGGCCTGATCGCTCTCTTTATTGTGGCAGCTTTGGTGCTTGATGCTCACACAGCGAAAACCGCATTGGATGGCTTGAAATGGAGCATCATTGGTGCGTTCGACTGGCTGTTTATTTGGTCGGGAAACATTTTCGTGATTTTTTGTTTGGCGCTGGTGGTATCGCCATTTGGTAAAATTCGTTTGGGTGGTAAAGATGCCACGGCAGACTTTTCCTTTATCTCCTGGCTGTCAATGTTATTTGCCGCGGGGATGGGGATTGGCCTGATGTTCTGGAGTGTCGCTGAACCGGTTGCTTATTACACGGGCTGGTATGAAACACCGTTGAATGTGGCACCGAACACACCGGAAGCTGCCAAAATGGCGTTGGGTGCGACGATGTTCCACTGGGGATTGCACCCTTGGGCCATTTACGGTGTTGTGGCACTGTCACTGGCATTTTTTGCCTACAACAAAGGTTTGCCGCTGTCGATTCGCTCGATCTTCTATCCGTTGCTGGGCGATCGCGCCTGGGGATGGGCTGGTCACGTTGTGGACATTCTGGCGGTATTAGCGACGCTGTTTGGTCTGGCGACATCGCTGGGTCTGGGGGCGCAGCAAGCCGCCAGCGGTATCCACCATGTGTTTGGTGTGGAATCGGGGCTGGGCCTTCAGATTATCGTGATCATCGCTGTCACGGCGCTTGCTACGTATTCCGTTATTCGTGGCCTGGAAGGCGGGGTGAAGCTGATCAGTAACATCAATATGATCGTGGCATTTTTGCTGCTGATTATGGTGGCGCTGATTGGTTACGCCATCACGTTTGGCTCGATCCCAACCACTTTTATGGCCTACGTAGAAAACATCATTCCGCTGAGTAACCCTCATGGCCGGACGGATGAAGCCTGGTTCCAGGGTTGGACAGTATTCTACTGGGCTTGGTGGATTTCTTGGTCACCATTTGTCGGCATGTTCATTGCGCGCGTCTCTAAAGGTCGTACAGTACGTGAATTCATCACTGCGGTTTTGATCGTACCAACCTTGGTGACGCTGGTATGGATGTCTGTATTTGGCGGTATGGCAATTGAACAGGTGGTGGACAAAGTTGGCCAGCTAGGCTCGGAAGGTCTGACGGACGTATCACTGGCGATGTTTGAAATGTTCGACGTTCTGCCTATGGGTAAAGTGCTGTCGACCATCGCTGTGGTTCTGGTGCTGGTGTTCTTCATCACCTCGTCTGACTCTGGTTCTCTGGTGATTGATAGCATCACGGCTGGCGGTAAGGTGGATGCGCCTGTTCTGCAACGTATTTTCTGGGCTGTGATGGAAGGTGCAGTGGCCGCAGTTCTGCTGTGGATTGGTGGTACGGAAGCCATTCAGGCATTACAGGCCGGCGCGATTTCAACCGCGTTGCCGTTTACCATTGTGTTACTGCTCATGTGTGTCAGCCTGGTTATGGGTATGCGCACGGAGCGACAGCAATAAACACTGTGTTGCGTTCAGGAAAGGGGCCATTGGCCCCTTTTTTTATTGCTTACGTTTTTGAATCGCTTGATTAGAGCAGGAAATCTTTGAGCGGTTGCTCTTTACTGTAATGGTGTGCAATTTGCGCCTGCAGTAACTCTGCGGTGGCAATCGCGTCGATCAGCGCGTGATGGGGAGTATACAGCGGCAGTCCATAACGGGATCGGCTTTGACCCAGGCGTACCGACTGAGGTTTTTTGCCTTTTAGCCGGTTCAGCAAACCACCGAACTGTTTCTTTTGAATTGTGCTTTCCAGTTCCATCGTGTCTACAACTGGAAATTCAATCCCTTCGCCGATGCGCGCCCGCAGGGCCGAGTCAAAAAACATCCGTTCAATCGGGTTGTAATGCACCACCGTGATTTTGCCGGCCATCTGCTCCAGCACTTCTTGGTATATTTCACTCAAATCGGGTGCATCGAGAATATCACTGTGAGTGATGCCGTGGATCACAATCGACTCTTCAGGCAACTGTTTGCTGGGGCGGACGGTCCAGTGCCTGGCTTTATTGACGAAGATCCGGTTCAGGGTAAACGGCACCGTCCCAATGGTAATGATGTCATCTTCTTTGGCATTTAAGCCGGTTGTTTCGAAATCCATCGCCAGAAATACCACATCTTCCATTGGGGTGGATGCTGGAGGCAGTGCCTGACCATAGAACGCCAGTAGTGCAGGCTCCTGAATCAGTTGTTGCTTCTGACGAAACTTGTTTTCCCAGTCAATCAGCGGGCTGGATACACTTCTTGTCAACATGGCGTTACCTTATTTAAAGCTCTTGCCGGCCTGATAACGGAACTTGAGGAAGTTCTGTGCGTTACTCAGGATCTGGAAGGCGTCTTTGAGGTTACGGCGCTCGAAATCGGACAGGTGCTCTGGCTCAATATTGTTGTCGGGCTCAATGTTGTTTTCGACATCGTAGGCTTGGTGACGAATTCGCACCATAGAGATGAACTCCAGTGCGTCTCGCAAATCTTCTGCTTTGCCTTTTGGCAGAATACCTGCGTCGATGATGTCATCCAGACGTTCAAAGGAGTTTTGTGAACGGGATCCAACCGCCAGAGCGTGCACCCGGATCAAATCTGCCAGTGGCGCTGTACCGCGACGTTTAAGGTTGATCGAGTTATTGTGACGACCGTCTTTTTCCATCACAAAGTCTTTAAAGAAACCCAGAGGCGGCGTGCGGTTCAGCGCGTTGCGTGCCAGACAGGCCAGGAAGCGGTTATTTCTTCGCGCTCGGCGCACAATAAAGCCGTTGAGTTGTTCTGCCCATTTCAAGCGGCCATAGACGCCATCCAGGTCAAAGAAAATAGAAGCGTTGAGCAGCGCTTTCGGATTCGGGTTATCAATCCAGTCAGCAAAACACTCTTCCCACTCGCGGCGGGTCATCCGCCACGTTGGGTTAGTCGCCATGATGTCCCCGGTACAGTAGCTGTAGCCACATTTCGCCAGTCCGTCGCACACGAATGTCGCCAGCTCAGCAAAATAGGCGTCATGTTTGTCTTTGTCGAAACTGTCATCAAGGATAATGGCGTTATCCTGGTCGGTGACTATCAGTTGTTCGTCGCGACCCATAGAGCCCAGGGCGAGAAAACAGTATGGCACCGGAGGCTGACCAAACTGCTCTTCCGCCAACTCAAGAATACGCTGTTTGAAGCTGCGACCAATCACTGACATGGCACTGCCGACCATGTGAGAGTTGGCATCTTCGTTGACTAATCTGACAAAGCTGTCTTTGACCTGTTCTGACAGCGAAGCGAGGTCGTCTATTGTCTGCTGTTGGAAGATACTGCTGACCAGCAGCAGTGAGTTCTGTGATTCATAGCGGACGATGTCTGTGGCTTCGATGACACCAATCGGCTTTTTATCTTTGAGTACCGGCAGGTGATGCACGTTGTAACGCAGCATGGTTAGCATGGCTTCATAGACATAGGCGTTGTGATCAAGCGAAATGACTTCGGTGGTCATCACAGAAGCTACCTCATCCTGCGGATCCAGACCCGCTGCCAGAACTCGAGTACACAAGTCTCGGTCGGTAATGATACCGAGCAGGGAAGAGCTGTCATCTTCATCATCGTCTAACACTTCGGTGTCGATGATCAGCAATGACGACACATTCTCTTCAGCCATTTTGATCGCGGCGTTCTGTATGGTTTCGTTTTTCTGTACGAATGGCGCTTCACCGCTGAGCAAGGTACGCACTTTGGACGTGGTTAAGTCGTTTTGTTCGTTGCTGCTAGAGATCGCCTGACGCAAACGGGCGTTATCCTGCACCTCGACAAAATCCGCGAAGCTGTCGTGATTTTCATACAGGTCCTGGAAGATGTCTTCGGGGATGCAGTAGAGCAGAGTATCTTCGGTGGCTTTGGCGGGAAAACGCACTTTGTTATTGGTCAGCAGACCCATTTGACCGAACAGCGCCCCTTGATCCAGGCGGTTATACAGTTCGCCCTTACGTCGGTAAACTTCCACGACGCCACTACGCACCACATACAAGTCATGAATTTGATCACCGAAGTGGATGATGGGCGTATCTTCACGGAAGTAAGAGATTTCAACGTGTCGCGCGACATGTTGCAGAACCTCTTCCGGCAGTTCGTTAAAAGGAGGGTGTTGCGAAAGAAAATTTTGAATTTCAAGCAGTTCTGCTTCCATCATGCACTCCATTAGGGTGTTTTCATAGATACTACATGAAGAGGGTAAATATCTCTAATTGCGACGGTATTTTGTCGGAAATTAAATGACAGAGTAGTGTTAATTTATTGTCATGTGACAATAAAATGTCAAAATAAAATTGTTTAAAAACATGTGGTTATAAATTTTAAAAAAACTATCAATACTGCGTGCACATAATATAAAATCTGGTTAATATTCGCACTTCTATCTGTTCCTAAAAATAACGTAATGCCAATGAAAATTTCACTGAAACAAAAGCTGATTGGCGCCAGCCTGTCAGCGGTCGTTGCTATGGCAACGGCACTAACCTGGCTGTCGGCGGACCAACTTTTTGAACAAACCCGTAATGGCGTGTATGCCCGTGCCGAAAGTCTTGCCACCGCAGCTTCTTCCGGTATCTCTGACTGGGTTAACATCCGTAAGAGTATTTCCACTGCTTTCAACGATTACTCGCAAGAAATGGATGTTGTTCCTTATCTGCAACAGGCGCGGAAAGCGGGTGGCTTCGATGACATCTTTTTTGGGACGCCGGCTGGCGAGATGTACCGCTCTCATCCTGAGCGTAATCGTGCCGATTACGATCCTCGTACGCGTCTTTGGTACAAAGACGCGCAAGCGGCAGGCAAGCAAATCATTACTACGGCCTACCAGGATGCGATCACCAATGCATTGTTGGTGACCATCGCTGAGCCAGTACGTAAAAACGGCCAGTTTGTCGGTGTTGTTGGTGCGGATGTACTGATTGATCAGTTGATCAATGATGTGATCAGCCTGGATGCCGGCGACAATGCATTCGCTATGTTGATTGACAAGCAGAACGGCACTTTCCTGGCCCACCCGGATAAATCCCTGATCCTTAAGCCCGTGAACACCATTGCCAAATCACTTACGATGAGTTCGATTGAAGATGCTGCGAATGCAAAGCGCATCGATGACATCACAGTGAGAGGTCAGGATAAACTGCTGTACTTCAAGAATATTCCGGGTACGGACTGGGTATTCGCGATCCAAATGGACAAATCCACAGAAGAAGCGGCGCACGCACAGCTCCTTCGTGGCCTGATCATTACCGCCGTGATCATCACTATCATCGTGATTGCTCTTGTTTCTTGGTTGGTGAGCTTCCTGTTCCGTGATCTGGGCCGGGTGTCTGTTGCGTTGGAAGAGATTGCATCTGGTGAAGGTGACCTGACTCAACGTTTGGAACCACGCAGTGATGATGAAGTTGGCCAATTGGCGCAAAACTTCAACGTGTTTGTGGGTAACATGCACACCATGGTCTCGAAGCTGAGCCACGTTTCAGCGGCTCTGTCTGAACAAGCGAAACAAACCGCATCGCACGCCGAAGAGCGTAGCACCCGCATTCGCACGCAGCAGGATGAAATCAATATGGTCGCCACCGCGATCAATGAGATGGCTGCTGCGACACAAGAAATCGCAGGCAACGCGGACAACACAGCGCAAAGCTCAACTGAAGCCGTTACCGCTTCTAAGCATGGCGCCGAGCAAGTGAATCAGACTCAAGGTTCTATCCAGAATCTGGCAGAAGAAGTTCAGGTTGCAACGGAAGTGATTAAAGAGCTGGAAGTGCACGGCAACAGCATCAATACTATTTTGTCGACCATTCAGGACATCGCGGAGCAAACCAACCTGTTGGCACTGAATGCGGCGATCGAAGCGGCACGTGCGGGTGAGCAGGGGCGGGGTTTTGCTGTGGTAGCTGACGAGGTTCGTGTTCTGAGCCAACGTACGCATGCCTCAACGCAAGAGATCCAGCAGATGATTGAAACGCTGCAGGGCACAACGGCGAAAGCGGTCGGCATTATGGACGACAGTCGTATGCTGGCGACCACCAGTGTTGATGATGCGAATCTGGCAGCAGCAAGTCTGACTCAGATTCAATCCGCTGTGGAGAGCATCAGCGATATGGCCACTCAGATTGCATCGGCTGCTGAAGAGCAAGCGTCGGTCACGTCGGAGATTACTCGTAACACAGTCGGTATCCGTGACGTGTCGAATGAGCTGGCAGACGAAGCGCATGAAGCTGCTTCTCAGGCTGCGCAGCTTTCTGAACTGTCTTACGAGCTGGAACAAGAAATCAGCCGCTTCAAGCTGTAACTCCTCTCGACCAAAACAAAAACGCCAGTCTCAGACTGGCGTTTTTTTATCAGTGTCCGTTAGAATAACGAACGTCATTCATGCACGGGCGTTCTCAGTCGATCAGGCCATAAGACTGGCTCAGAACATCAATGATTTCCTGTTTCGGATTTGCGCTGAGGTGAACCGGTTGCCCAGTGATTTTCTCTGCAATGCCTGTGTAGGTGCGTGAGACCGCCATCAGAGCGTCTTGCGGCAGTTCATTGTCGTGCGCCAATGCTTCACGCTCTGGCATGCGATCTTTATTCAACAGGATATCCGGGTCAGGGAAGTAGTTGAGCAGAAACTGACGGAAGTCTTCTTTTGAGTTTTCGACTATCTCGCCATTCTGATACGCTTTCGCATCCCAAATTCGGGAGGAATCTGGTGTGCCAACTTCGTCCATGTAAATCAGCTTCTCCTGACCGGAAGCATCAGTTACATAGCCGAATTCAAATTTGGTATCAACAAAGATCTGACCCACGTGAGCCAGTGCTTCACTGATCACACCGAAACCGTCTTTAAGCAAGGTTTCATACTGAGTGATATCCGCCGCCGAGGTGAAGTTAAACGCAGCGAAATTGTCTTCGATATTCTGACGAGTGATGTTGACATCATCCGCTTCTGGAACGCCCGGAATGCCGCTCAGAATACCTTTAGTCGATGGTGTGATCAGCAATTCAGGCAATGGTTTGTCTTTCTCGAGCCCCTCCGGTAGTTGAATACCACAGAACTCGCGTTCGCCTTTGGCGTACGCACGCCACATGGAGCCAGTGATGTACTTGCGGCAAATGGCTTCAATTTTGATCGGTTTCGCTTTTTGAACGATCCAAACAAAAGGGTGAGGGATATCCAAAATATGGCTGTCGGCCAATCCATGCTGTTGGAAAAGTTTAAACCAGTGATTGGAGATCGCATTTAATGCGGCGCCTTTACCCGGTACTCCTTTCAAACCACCTTCGCCTTTCCAGATACAGTCAAAAGCGGAAATCCGGTCGCTGATCACCATGATCGCCAGCGGCGCATCCGGGGCGACATTATAGCCTTTTTCTTGAATTAGACGTTTGCTGTCCTCTTCGGTCAGCCAGTAGACGGAGCGGACTTTACCGCTATGAACCGGTAGGTGGGTACGAATGGGAAGATCGTCGTTTACGGCGAGAACTTGATCGGCAAGGCTCATTGAGACATTCCTATCTAGAGTTAAGAAGCATACAGTCGATGATTTGAGCTTCGATGCTCTGGCTCAAAACACCAGTTCGACAGGCATCATACCAGAACTATTTCTGGCTTCCAGACAAAAAGCAAACGTTTGCCTTAAAATGTCATGCCACCGACTGAGATCAAAAATAGGCATAATAGATAGAAAAAAGCCTCCTTACAGGCGGAGGCGCAAAGACAGTCAAAAGCATGGCAGTGGGTATCACACATCGCTGTCGATTCGTTGAACTTGTTAATGGTACTGTTTGGTTCTGCCTTCAACGAAAAACACTTCACAGTGATGCACACGACCAAAGTCTTTCAACAGGTGCTGATTGACCACATCAATTTGATTCGATGCCACAACGGCACTAGCATTGCCTGATTTGATCGCTTTTATCACGATCTCCAGTTCAGACTGAGATCGGGAAGGCTTCATCTGAATGATTTTGTTGCAGCTGACGTTAGACGCTGCAAATTGCTTGTAATCCGGACGAGGACACTCGGCGGTAAACAAAATCCATTGACCCTGAGACGATAAACCTGCCAGACGTTGCAGGGCTTCCCGAGGGATCTTCATCGGTTCAGTCGGTTGCGCCAATACATTGTATTTAGAAAATGAAGTTGAGTGTGTATGTGCCTGAAACATAACTTAACTGTCCTTATATACATGCTGTATGTGTATACAGTAGTTTTAAATAAGGAACTGATCAAGTGGTTTTTGTGTGGGGGATAGGGATAGTCGACTGGATAAATGAGAGTTTTCTTATCCAACTATATGTAAAATAAAGATTATTTATTGGTTTCGGTGCGGGGTTTAACATTGGAAAATGTATGATGATTTGTGACCGGATATACAGTTTTGTCTTGTGCCGATGTCAGAAAAGTACTGTATACAGTAGTGAGTGTGACCTTGGGGAAGAAGGATGAGACGAAGGAAAAGTCAATAAGCGCCAACGGGCGCTTATTATCGGGTTGTTAACGTGGCTGAATTTGCTGACGTTCTCTGTGCTGAAGCTCTGCGAGGTTAAACTGGCGTACATCCAGTGAAGCTAGGTCATTGCAATTTTTGCATGAGTGGTGTGCTTTGCCGTCAATGTACTCATGCTTTGTCAGCAAGTTTGGCTTTTTGCACCAGTCGCAGATTCCTTCAATAGTAAACATAGTCTCTCCCACCTGTGTTGAGTTAGGTGTCATTTTCGGCGGCGATTATGACATAGTTGCCTAACACGAGTTAACTATTTGTTACTCAGAGTGCGAGAGTGATCGTTTGCGTCAGTCCTTCTGATTTCGGGCTGTGTGAAACTTAATCACTCGGCTTTTTTTAGATGTGTAACTATTTATTAACAATCTTAAGTACCGTTTTCAACGCACTGTTGAGGCGCTTCATCTCTTCCTCACTGCCTTTTGAGTCGGGATGATATAGCCGGGACAACTGCTTATAACGTAGCTTGATTTTTCTATTGTCGAGTTTGTCGTCAACGGTGAATCCAAGCATCGCAAATGCAGTGGCCGTTTTGGCGTCTTCTAGTCTCGAAGGGGGGACGTTAGCCTGAGGTGGGTTTTGTGCAAGCTTAAGTTGCCTGAACAAGATTTGCAGCTGTTTTTTGAGTTTCAGTAACTCGGCGTCTTTGTCCTCAACCTGACGCATTAACGTTTCACCTTCCACTACGTCATACTCATTTTCCGCTCGCTGTTTGCCTAGTCGGAAAGCGGCGTAGAGCAATACAGTCAACAGCAGCATGCCAGCGGGAATGAGATAAATCTTAGATAACCACGTGAAAGGAGAGGAAAGGGGCTGATCGTCAGAAAGTTGGTTGAGTGCCTTGAATTGATCAAGTTGCTTGGCGCGCTGTCGGTTAAACCTGATTTCCAGTAATCGGGAGTAGGCACTTTCTGCATCGGCATTGCGTTGTGCGGCAAGTTGATACCAGCCCAGTGCGATGTCCGTTGCGTGCTTGCTTTCGAACCACTGGCCAAGCTCATATTGGGCGTCAACGTCTCCCTGGGTGGCCGCACGATTCAGCCAAAACATGCCTTCGGCAACGTCTTGATCGACACCGTGACCATCCAGATAAGCGTGTCCCAATCTGGCCTGCGCGGTCAGGTTACCGTTGTCTGCACTGCGTTGTAACCAATAGAAGGCATCACTGGCTTTTTCGCCAGGCGTGGTTTGGTAGTAGTGAGCCAGTTCTAACTGAGCGGCAGGGTCGTTGCGTTTTGCCTGATCCAGCAAACTGGGTGCCGGCCCGGCAACGGAAAATGCAGAAAAAAGAACTAGGAAAGGGAGTAACGGCTTCACCATCGGATTGCTTCCATCAATAACAAAGGACTCAGTATTGCTACTGAGTCCTGAATGTTACTATTTTAGCGGAAGAATTTGAATTTCCACTCGGCGGTTGCATGCGCGACCTTCAGATGTGCCGTTGGTACAGATAGGATTACGTTCGCCGTAACCACGTGCGATGGCACGGCCAGACGCTACACCCTGAGACAAGAGGTAAGAACGCACAGATTCAGCGCGACGTTCAGACAGTGACTGGTTGTAGGTGTCACTACCCGTGTTGTCCGTGTAACCGCTGATCACCAGGCTGGTATCCGGATATTCGACCAGGATTCGGGCTACGCCGGTCAAAGTGTTATGGATGCTGCTGTTCAGTTGGTATGAGTTGGTATCAAAACCAATGCCGTTTTGCATACGCAGCACCAATTGGTTTTCACCGACACGCTGAACCTGAACACCCGAGTTTAAAAGTTGTTTACGCAGCGCCGCTTCCTGTTGGTCGAAGTAGTAACCTACGCCACCACCAACCGCAGCGCCACCAGCCGCACCCCACAGGGCATGCTGACGACGTTCTTTGGCATCGTCACCTGTAGCCAGACCTACTGCCGCACCTGCCAGCGCTCCCCAAAGAGCCCCTTTTGTTGCAGAGTTGGTTTCAGTTTCGCCAGTTGTGGCATCCTGACGCTGAGTAGCCTGACAGCCGGACAGGATGACTGCAACGGCAAGAGCAAGCGTTAATTTTTTCACCGTAATCTCTCCGTGTGTTTTTTTCAGATTAACACCCAAAGAATAAACGCTTTACTAATACTTATGTCAAACCGGATAAGTATAAATTGACCTAATGCTAAAAATGCTGACGTTTATTTAAGCATTTTGGGCGCTTGCGCACCATCTATCGGTCTGTTAACAGATACCGTGCGGCCTTTTTTTAACCCTTTTTCGTAATCGTCTGTGAGGTTTTTCATTGCCTCGCGTAGCTGCTGTTTGAACGTTTCCCGATCGATATTCTTAAATTCTTTATCGATGTAGTTGTTGATTTTATTGGCCGACTCTTCATCAGGCGTAATGATGGGTAACTTTTCTAAAGCCCCCTCAACCCAACCGGAAACGAACGAGTTTACCCGACGGGTGACCTCCCCGTTTGAGGTGCCGCTGCCAGCAAAGCTGTTACGGAACTGGCCTGTCTGTTCATTCATTTCGCGATAGATGATATCGAAGGCAAACGCGGCAAAGATGGCACGATCTGCTTCACCGATAAATTCACACCGCTTTAGGCCTTTGTGATTGACCAGCACGGCTTCCACACCAAATTTTGTGTTGATGCCACGGATGATACGCAGAAGAGTGGAACTGATATTGGCAGGCAACAAATGAGTCGATTTCGTCTTGCCCATTTTGATGAATTCAATATCATCTTTGTCCAGACCGTATTTCAGCATTAACCGGTGTGCCATCTTGATGGCATTCGCGGCTTCATTAACGTTGGCTGAATTGCCAAGTTCCAGGCACTTAGCGATCTTTTTAAGGGCTTTCTGTTTATCCATTGACGAAAAAACGGCTCTCTGTTGAATCAAAAGTCCAACATTTTACCGTTTTTGGCTTGCGAGGGGAAGAAAGGAAAAAACCGCCCTCAATATTGAAAGCGGCGTTTGTGACAAGAGAAGGTTACAGCCCGAGTTCGTCCAGCAGATCGTCGGCGGAGTTATCGGCTTCCGATTGCGAGCTTTTGTTGCTCATTCTTTGTTGAGTCTGTTCCAAGATGTCGTCCGGGCTTTCATCTTCTGCGATTTCAAACTCTTCAAGCTGGATGAATTCCGTTTTATCCATTGCCAGTTCCAGGTAGAAGATGTTGTTGTTCGCGGTGGAGAAAGTGACCCGGCGCGCTTGTGGGCGATCAAGATTGGTATCCACCTGCAGAATAACCTGTTTGTTGATAGACAGCATCTTAGGCTGGTTTTGCGTGATGTTGGTTTGCAGCTCTTTGCGCACTTTATTGGTAAAATCACCCACCAGTTGGTTCATCAGCTCACCCAGCACATCGCCGACTTCATCTGAGGTATGCAGCACAGCCAGTTCCTCTTCTGGCATGCCCATATTGCGCATGTAATTGGTGTAAATTTCCAGTGCGGCTTTCGCCGTAAAGTTGATGACAACTAGGCCAGAGAATCCGCCGTCGAACAACACAAAACAGCCAAAGTCCGGCTTAAGGCTGGTTTTGCTGATTTTCTGCACCATGGCGGAGTAAGAGACGTGGGAGTTAGTGGCGGAAGAAAGTACGCCTGAAACCGATTGGCAAAGCTTTAATAAAATGTCTTCGGTGGTGACCACTTTGTTTTTTTTCATTATGGATTCGCTCTGATAAGAATGATGATGTGAATGCGTGCGTCTCGATATTTATAGAACATTTCCATTTTGGCACCGAGATTCTGTTTTGATCACCTTTTTAAATGTTGTAAAGTGACGAAACTCAAAGATTAAAATTAAATTAACCCAGTGCTGAGAGGATCAGCACCATAGGGGCAGGAAGCAAATGTTACCAAGACTTGATACTCAGTCCGATGTCGATGCCGTTGTTTTACGTTATCTTGAGGAGCTGAGAGCCGCTGGTTTCAGCGGTGATATTGAAACTCAGTATGCCAGTCGTCTGGCTGTTTCAACCGACAACAGCGTTTACCAACAACTTCCCCAAGCGGTGGTACACCCCAAATCCACCGATGATGTCTCACTTCTCGGCAAAATCGCCAGTCAATCTGATTATGAGCGAGTGACTTTCTCACCTCGTGGAGGCGGCACTGGGACCAACGGTCAATCGTTGACCAAAGGCATCATCGTCGACTTGTCCCGTCACATGAATCAAGTGTTGGAAGTGAACTCCGAAGAAGGCTGGGTCCGTGTCCAGACTGGTGTGGTGAAAGATCAGCTTAATGATGTGGTACGTCCGTTTGGCTATTTCTTCTCGCCGGACCTGTCGACCAGTAACCGCGCTACACTGGGTGGAATGATCAATACCGATGCATCGGGACAGGGGTCACTGAAGTACGGTAAAACGTCGGATCATGTCCTGTCGTTGCAGGCCGTTTTCGCTGATGGTTCGATACTGGAATCAGACTTGTCTCATGGGGAGGCGAACCCTGAGACGTTAGCGGCTCAGGCTGTCGATGTCGCTGAGCAGGTATGCCGTAACAAGCGCGGCCAAATTTTGGATAAGTTCCCGCCGCTCAACCGTTTTTTGACGGGTTATGATCTGAAAAATGCCTTGAATGAACAGGGCGAATTCGATTTTACTCGCATTTTGTGTGGTTCAGAAGGGTCGTTGGCCTTCATTACCGAAGCCAAGCTCAACCTGACCCCGATCCCGAAAGCGCGCACACTGGTCAATGTGAAGTACAACAGCTTCGATTCCGCATTGCGTCATGCAGCTTTTATGGTGGAAGCAAAAGCCCTTTCTGTAGAAACCGTTGACTCAAAAGTGCTCAATCTCGCCAAGCAGGATATTGTCTGGCATACCGTCAGTGATTTGCTGACCGATGTGCCAGGTAAGGACATGCAGGGCATTAATATGGTTGAGTATGCCGGTCAGGACGAACAGGAAGTCGCCGAACAGGTACGCCAACTGACCTTGCAGCTCGATAACATGCTGGAAAGTGAGCAGGCGGGCATCATCGGTTATCAGGTGTGCAGCGATTTAGCCAGCATCGGTCGCATATACAACATGCGTAAAAAAGCGGTCGGTCTGCTTGGCGCCACCAAAGGTGCGGCTAAGCCCGTGGCGTTTGCAGAAGATACGTGTGTGCCACCAGAGCATCTGGCTGACTTTATCGTCGAGTTTCGAGAGTTGCTCGACAGTAAGCAGCTTCATTACGGGATGTTTGGTCACGTGGATGCCGGAGTACTGCATGTACGCCCGGCTCTAGACATGTGTGACCCGTCGCAAGAAGCGTTAATGCACGAGATTTCCGATGACGTGGTCAAGCTGGTGGCCAAATATGGTGGTCTGATGTGGGGTGAACACGGTAAGGGGTATCGCTCTGAGTACGGTCCGGCGTTTTTTGGTGAAGAACTGTTTACTGAGTTGCGTCGCGTCAAAGCCGCGTTTGACCCTCACAACAAGATGAACCCGGGTAAGATCTGTACACCGCTGAACAGTGATGCAGAGCTGGTCAAAGTAACGGGCACCAAGCGGGGGTATTTCGACCGTCAGATTGACGTTCAGGTACGTGATAGCTTTAAACAGGCGATGGAGTGTAACGGAAACGGACTGTGTTTTAACTACGATACAGCGTCTCCGATGTGTCCGTCGATGAAAGTGACCGCTGACCGTCGGCACTCTCCGAAGGGGCGCGCGGGTTTGGTCCGTGAATGGTTACGCCAACTGACGGAGCATGGGGTAGATATTCTCGATCTCGAAAAGCAGACTCTATTTGCTTCGCCAAGCGTGAAAACCATGATTGATCGGGTGCGCAATACGTTGAACAAACGGCATGAGTACGATTTTTCTCACGAAGTGCTGGAAGCCATGAATGGTTGCCTGGCCTGTAAGGCGTGCGCCAGTCAGTGTCCAATTAAAGTGGATGTACCAAGCTTCCGCTCCCGGTTCCTGAATATCTACTATTCACGTTACCAACGCCCTGCGAAAGATTATCTGGTGGCTAATATTGAATCTGTGCTGCCTGTGATGGCCAAAGCGCCCAAAGTAGTGAATGCGGCCTTAAAGCAACCTTGGCTGAAACGCCTGACCGCATCGACGGTCGGGTATGTTGATGCGCCGCTGCTGTCGGTCCCCGTTTTGTCAAAACGATTGAGTGGTTTACCGGTCTTTGATATGCAAAAGCTGGCGTTGCTGTCCAAAGAGGAACGCAGTCAACACGTGTTGATCGTGCAGGACCCGTTTACCAGTTACTATGACGCCGGTGTGGTGGAAGACTTTGCTCATTTGGTCAAAAAGCTTGGGATGACTCCGGTGTTATTGCCGTTTAAGCCGAATGGTAAAGCGCAGCACATCAAAGGCTTCCTTCGCCAGTTTGCTGACAGTGCGCACTCAACAGCGGCGTTTCTTGAACAGGTCGCCGATTTGGGGATTGCTATGGTTGGCGTCGATCCGGCGCTGGTGCTCTGTTACCGCGATGAGTACGCGGAAGTCCTGGGTGACAAGCGGGGCGACTTTGACGTTCTGAATGTCCACGAGTGGTTGCATCCTCGTTTGCCGTCTTTCCCCGCGGCGGAGGCTGCAGAGAGCGAAGCCTGGTATCTGCTTTCTCATTGTACTGAGAAAACAAAGATGCCGAATGCAGAGAAGGAGTGGGGCGCTATTTTTGCTCACTTTGGTGCTAAGCTCAATGCGATCGCTGTCGGATGTTGTGGCATGGCGGGTACATTTGGCCACGAAGTCGATAAGTTGCAGATGTCGAAAGATATTTATGGCTTAAGCTGGAAACCCAGTCTGGAATCGCTACCGAAAGACCGCTGCCTGATTACGGGGTATTCGTGCCGAAGTCAGGTGAAAAGGTTTGAACAGGTGCCGACACAGCATCCATTGCAGGCACTGCTGAAAGTTCTCGCTTAATCCTATAGCCCGGCTGAACATGCCGGGCTTAACGTTTACCGTTATGGAAGGAAAAGGATGTCTATTCATAAACTCGAGTTACGCATTCCCCCGGTCGCGCTGTTCATCGTTTGGTTGATTCTGATGGAGCGGTTTGCCTCCGTCATGACGTTTGCGTCGGTGTCGTTACCGTTTACCTGGCTGGTGGCGACGATTTGCGTGGTTTTAGCCGGTTATGTTGGCCTTGCCGGGATTCATGAATTTCGCAAAATGCAGACCACAGTCAACCCGGTTAAGCCGGAGTCTGCCTCCCGGGTTGTCGATAGCGGTATCTTTGCCTATTCTCGCAATCCCATGTATCTGGGCTTGGTGATTTTGTTGTTCGGCGCGGGTTATTGGCTGGAGAACACTGTTGCGCTGGTGATGCCTTACTTTTTTATTCTATATATGAATCGCTTTCAGATTGAACCTGAAGAGCGCGTGTTAGGTCGGCTGTTCGGAGAGGAGTATAAGTCGTACTTGTCTCGCGTAAGGCGTTGGATTTAATAATATTTGTATTATTAGCGCTTTTGCTCTTTATCTCTCATTATCAACGATAAGTTATTGATATTTTATATCCCAACCGATAACTATTCGCTATGATCTTGCTTCCAAAAAATAACGGATAATAAGGAACAAGATATGAGTCTTTCTGGCAAGGTTGTTCTGGCTTTAGGCGCCACGACGCTTGGGTTGGCCAGTGCCCAAGCGACTGAATTCACGCCATACATCATTGATGGCTCTCCTTCCAATGCGTCACAGTGGCCGTACATGACGGCGATCGTACACAAGAATCAGGAAGCGATGAGTGGTCAGTTCTGTGGTGGCACGTTATACAAAGGCCGGTATGTCATTACGGCTGCGCACTGCGTTGATAATCTGAGCGAAGATGACATTGACTTGGTGGTGGGGATTAATGATCTGACCAAAGAGTCGTCTCAGGGGATCCGCGTTGGTGCATCGAAGATTACCGTGCACTCAAGCTACCGCGCTGGCGGTTGGAATTACGACATTGCCGTGATAGAGCTGGAGCGAACGATTCCAGCGTCACAGGCGCAAAGCGTGACACTTGCTGAGGACGGGTTTAATGCCACATTACCGTTGAATACCGTACTGACCGTAATGGGATGGGGCGATCAAGACCCGGATCCTGAAACGGCGACATACCCCGCCCAGTTGCATCAGGTCGATGTCTTTATGCAATCTGATGAAATTTGCCATGCGTCGAGTCCGAACTTTGCGAGTGTGGGAGAAGATAACTTTTGTGCTGGCCGTGCCAATGTTGAAGGTTACGACTCCTGTGGCGGTGACAGTGGCGGTCCTATTGTTTTTAATGATGGCTCGGAAATCAAACAAGTTGGTATTGTGAGCTGGGGCAGCAGTCAATGCGGCCAGCAGGGTACCTATGGCGTGTATGCGGACATTTCCTATTTCAATGACTGGATTCAAGAAAACGCATCAGGCTTTTATGTCGAACGCAATGTTGATCTTGGCTACATCGAGCCGGGTACCGTGACGCAAACTTTTACGTTTGTAAACGACTCGACCCAGGTTGTGGACATGAATACCATCTCGACTTACGAAGACGGTAAAGCATCCTCCTCAGTATTTGATGATCAGTGTTCAGCCAAGACGCTGAACCCCGGTGAGTTGTGTATTGTCAGTCTGAAGACTGAGGTGAGTGCCATTGGCAGCTATGTTTATCAACTGTCTTACGACTACAATTTTGGCGGTATGCACAATGCTGACAACGCCTGGCTGGCGTTTGAAGTCAGAAACAAGGCCAGTGATGCTGTTACCCAAGCCTTGGCCGCCATGAAAGGCGATGCGGTATTTGTAAATGATGTTCCTTGGACAACCATGAAAAATGGTGTTCGTTCGGCGCCCGCGCTGGGCTTTTTCGAAGAATCTGAAGTGGTGATTACTGGAATCCCTTCCGGCGTTGTAACCTTTGATCTAAGTACTCAATCGGACTATGACACGTTAGATGTGTACATCAACGGGAGCCTTTCTAAAAGTATTGTAGGGTCGATTGACGTGCCGGTGACACTGAAATTTGTCACCTTCGATAACACATTGAGGCTGGTCTACACTCGAGGCTTGGAGTACACCGAAGGGGATGGCGCATCCATTACCAACGTGAAGTACAGCGTGCTTGGTTCGGAAACGTCCGTCAGTTCATCCAGCTCGTCAGGAGGTGGCTCGCTGGGATTCGGAGCGTTGATGGCTTTGTTGGTGACGTTACGTCGTCGATACGCATAAATTAAAACACCCGCCATCTGGCGGGTGTTTTATATTCAAAAGCTAGGCAGCCTGTGCGAGCTGCTTAAGAAACATATCTTTTCGCTCGTTGAAACGTGTAACCAGGCTATCGATGTCAGCTTGGTTATAAGGCTTCAATCCGCTGGCAACCATACGTTTCAAACCTTTACCGACGATTTCGCCCGCTTCTTTGAATGCGAAGTTAAGTGTGACGACGCCGCGTTTTCCTTCCACATCAAAGGTTGCGCCAGTGAACTCGACCTCTGGGTGCGTCAAATCGAGGCGTTCAAACTCCACTTCCATGCTTTCGTATATCACCAGTGGACGCTGGCAATTGATCATCATCTGCTGCTCTTCCATCAGAGGAACCATGATGTGTGGAAAATTCATGCCTGAGAACTGGACATAATTTGTCACTACGTGCTCGATGAATGCCTGATCGTGGCTGACGTTACCCTGGCGATTCATGTGCAGGTATTCTTTGCCATTGGCGTCAACTACCGCGGCCTCTTTGTCACACTTGTTTTCGATGTGCAGCGCAATTCCGTCGTTCACCATGCCGGAGAAATCAAAACGCATCTTCTGGCTGATGCCTTGTTGTTGCAGCAGAACAGCAAACAACAGGTCGCCCGGAACACAGAAGCGTTTATTGTCTTCATCATGGATAGGGTTGTAATCACCCGCGACTTTTTTAGCGAAGTGGCTCGCCTGTTCACGAGTGAACTGGAATTGGTTGTCTTGTGTCGAAAAGTAAGGTGTCAGAAACATAATGTACGCTTGTAGCCAAAACTGTCCGGCATTATATCCAACTCTATGCGTTTAATGGTCCATCCAGTGTAAGGTTTTCGCCTGCAAATGACTGCAACATAAAAAAGCCCGGCAAAATTGCCGGGCTCAAAAGGCCTGAGTGCTTGATATTACAGGCTTGGTAACAGCTGTTCTGGCATCAGATGATTGTGTACTGACAGTTTCAACAACGCGTTGGCTTGTTCAATATCAGGCGCGAAATAACGGTCTTTATCGTAGAACGGTACTTTTTCGCGCAGGATCTGTTTGGCTTCCTCGACACGTGCTGATGATTTGTTGGGTGCACGGAAATCCAGTCCCTGAGCTGACGCCAGATACTCGACAGCCAGAATGCCACGGGTGTTTTCACCCATCTCGCGCAGCCGGCGAGCGGCGAATGTTGCCATTGACACATGGTCTTCCTGGTTGGCAGACGTTGGCAGGCTATCGACGGAAGCCGGGTGAGCCAGGGTTTTGTTTTCACTGGCCAGTGCGGCAGAGGTCACCTGGGCAATCATAAACCCGGAATTGACACCGCCGTTGTCCACCAGGAAAGGCGGCAGTTTGCTCAGTGCACTGTCGATCAGCAGTGCCATGCGTCGCTCGGACAGGCTGCCGATCTCGGCGATAGCCAGTGCCAGGTTGTCCGCGGCCATCGCCACGGGTTCGGCGTGGAAGTTTCCGCCAGAAATGATGTCACCATCATCGGCAAAAACCAGTGGATTATCCGACACAGAGTTGGCTTCGACTTCCAGAGTCTCCGCTGCATTGCGGATCTGTTGCAAACATGCTCCCATAACCTGTGGCTGGCAACGCAAAGAGTACGGATCCTGAACTTTTTCACAGCCAACATGGGAGTCGCCAATGTCGCTGCTGCTGTCGAGCATGTGGCGGTAAGCCAGCGCTGCATCCATTTGGGTACGGTGACCGCGAACGCGATGGATGCGTGGATCGAATGGACGACGGCTGCCCAGAGCGGCCTCAACCGACATGGCGCCGCATACCGTCCCAGAAGCATACAAGTCTTCGGCGATGAACAGCCCTTCCAGAGCAAACGCCGTGGAAGCCTGCGTGCCGTTCAGTAATGCCAGACCTTCTTTCGGAGCCAGTGTGATAGGTTTAAGACCTGCCACTTTGAGCGCTTCGTGGCCAGAGAGGATTTCTCCCTTGTGGCGTGCCTGTCCTTCTCCCAGTAAGACGGTACTCATGTGTGCCAGTGGGGCGAGGTCCCCGGAAGCGCCGACGGAACCTTTTTGAGGGACGCAAGGGTAGACCTCAGCGTTGACCAGGGCGATCAGCGCATTGATGACCTCCAGGCGGATACCGGAGAAGCCGCGTGCCAGACTGTTAATTTTGAGCACCATCATCATACGTACGGTTTCATCGCTCATTAACTCACCGATGCCTGCCGCATGGGATAAGACGATACTGCGCTGTAGCGTTTCAAGGTCCTCTGGGGCAATTCGGGTGTTGGCCAACAGACCAAAACCGGTGTTAATACCGTATACAGTGCGATTTTCTGCGATTACCTGATCCACCACACGAGTGCTCTCTTCGATGGCGGGGATGGCACTCGGGTCGAGTGCCAGTTGGACAGGTGAGCGGCTCACCTTACGCAAATCTTTTAAGCTAATCAGACCTGGCTTTAGCGTTAAATTCAGCATGTTCATTTCCTTACTTCAGTTTGCGCAGTTCTTCGTTGAGCATAGGCAGATCAAGGCCTTGATCTGCAGCACATTGTTTCGCGATGTCATAACCGGCATCCGCATGACGCATAACACCAGTGGCCGGATCATTGTGCAGCACGCGGGCGATGCGTGCAGAGGCGTCATCGCTGCCATCACAACAAATCACCATACCGGAGTGTTGCGAGAAGCCCATGCCCACACCGCCACCGTGGTGCAGGGATACCCAGGTTGCGCCGCCAGCCGTGTTCAGCAGGGCGTTCAACAATGGCCAGTCTGATACGGCGTCTGAACCGTCCATCATGCCTTCAGTTTCACGGTTTGGGCTGGCAACAGAACCGGAGTCAAGGTGGTCACGGCCAATCACAACCGGCGCTTTCAGCTCGCCGTTTTTCACCATTTCATTGAAGGCCTGGCCGAGACGTTCACGATCCTTCAGCCCGACCCAGCAGATACGAGCAGGCAGACCCTGGAAGTGAATGCGTTCGCGTGCCATGTCCAACCAGTTATGCAGGTGTGGATTGTCCGGGATCAGCTCTTTGACTTTCTGATCGGTTTTGTAAATGTCTTCCGGATCACCAGACAGTGCTGCCCAACGGAACGGACCGATCCCTTCACAGAATAGAGGTCGAATGTATGCTGGCACAAACCCAGGGAAGTCAAACGCGTTTTCCACGCCTTCTTCAAGCGCCATCTGGCGGATGTTGTTCCCATAATCCAGTGTGGCCGCACCGCGATCTTGTAGCTCCAGCATGGCACGGACCTGAATGGCCATCGATTCTTTGGCGGCTTTCACCACTTTGGCTTCGTCGGTTTTGCGCATTTCAGCCGCGTAATCCATGGACCAGCCAATCGGCAGATAACCGTTGAGCGGGTCGTGGGCAGAAGTCTGGTCAGTGACGACATCTGGCGTAATGTTGCGCTCCACCAGCTCAGGGAACACATCTGCTGCATTGGCCAGCAGGCCGACCGAAACAGGCGTATCTGATTCATGAACGATTGCCAACGCTTCATCCAGGCTGGTGGCTTTTTTGTCCACATAACCGGTGCGCAAGCGGTAGTCGATACGTGACTCATCACATTCAACAGCGATCATCGAAAAACCAGCCATGGTTGCGGCCAGTGGCTGTGCGCCCCCCATACCGCCCAAACCACCGGTAAGAATCCAACGACCTTTCGCCTGACCACCAAAGTGTTTTTTCGCAACCGCGACAAACGTCTCGTAAGTGCCCTGAACGATGCCTTGCGAGCCGATGTAGATCCAACTACCGGCGGTCATCTGGCCATACATCATCAGGCCTTGCTTATCCAACTCGTTAAAATGTTCCCAGTTTGCCCAGTGTGGTACCAGGTTCGAGTTCGCAATCAGTACGCGCGGGGCGTTCTTGTGAGTCGGGAAGACACCCACAGGCTTTCCTGACTGAACCACTAAGGTCTGATCGTCTTCCAGGCGCTCAAGCACTTCGACGATTTTGTCGTAACATTCCCAATTGCGCGCGGCGCGTCCGATACCACCGTAAACCACCAGTGAATGAGGGTGCTCCGCCACATCTGGATCAAGGTTGTTCATCAGCATGCGCAGTGGGGCTTCCGTAAGCCAGGATTTTGCGCGTAGCGTCGTACCGTGTGGGGCACGAATAGTGCGTGAAGTATCGAGACGCTTATCTTCGTTGTGGCGTTCCGTCATGTTGAGACTCCTTCAGTTTCACGTAATGTTATTGTGGTGTTGACTGGTCGGTCATCGCATTGGCGATGTCCCAGCACAAACGTGCCGCAAGGCGGGCTGTCTGGCTGTCGACGTCATACGTAGGGTTATATTCGGCGATATCCGCCAGTACGAGTTTGTCTTTTGCTTCCAGAATTCGCTCCATATAGGGAGACAGGTCACTGAAATGGACACCGCGCGCGGCTGGCGCACTCACGCCGGGAGCGGTCGCGGCAGGGAAAACATCCAGATCGATGCTGAGATAGAGATAGTCGCAGCTGTCGATAAAGTGTTGCAGTTGAGTCAGGTGGTACACGTGATTTAACGGGCACAATTGGGTGTCTTCGACATACCAGACATTCAGCTCTTCCGCGCGCTGGAACAGTGCGGCGGTGTTGCTGGCTTTGCTGACACCGAGGCAAGCGTAATGAAACTCCCAGTCCTGTTGCTGACAGAAGTGAGCAATCTGGTTGAACGGGGTCCCTGAGCTCGGTTTGATGTCCGTTTTGCGGCTCTCAAAAGCTCGCAGGTCGAAGTGAGCGTCCAGATTAATGATGCCAATCTTTGGCCGCTGTTGGCCTTGTTTTATCAGGTAACGAGCCAGCCCCTGAAAAGATGCCCAGGCGGTTTCATGTCCTCCACCCAGTGTGATGACCGGAACATGGGGCAGCGCTGTCGCAATAATATTGGCACAATCGGATTGCGCTTTTTCCAGTTGGTCATCATCACACAATATATTGCCAAGGTCATACCAGCGTGCCGGGGTGTGCCAGGCCATATTGGCCAAAGCCCGGCGAATCAAATCCGGCGCCTTACGTGCTCCGGTTCGTCCTTTATTGCGCGCGACACCGGCATCACAGCAGAATCCGACCAATGCGATGCTGTCCGGGTGATCTGATAATTCACTAGCCTGTACTTTTTCGACGACGTGATGAATTCGCTTACCCAGTTCACCGTCCTCAGCGTCGTGGCGGCCTTGCCAGTGAAAATCCTGATTGGTGAGTGGCAGTAAGTCAGTCATGGCTCACTTCTCCATTTACGATGCGTTGATGAAGACGCGGCAGGCCAACCTGATAGCTCAAGTCCGCCGGATGCTGGACATTCCAAATACACAAATCCGCATCATACCCGGCTTGAATCTGGCCTCGCTCAGAGCCGTACCCCAAAGCGTTCGCCGCGTGACAAGTAACACCACGTAACGCTTCTTCGGGTGTTAGTCCAAATAAAGTACACGCCATGTTCATCATCAAGCCCAAATCGGCAAACGGTGAGGTGCCCGGGTTAAAGTCGGTGGCAATCGCCATTGGGATTTGTTTGTCTCTCAGTTTGGCAATCGGAGGCTGCTGGGTCTCACGTAAGAAATAAAACGCGCCTGGTAATAAGGTCGCTACTGTGCCAGAGGCTGCCAAAGCGTCTACACCAGAGTCATCCAGGTATTCGATATGATCTGCCGACAGCCCTTGGTATTTTGCCGTCAATGCGGTTCCACCGAGATTCGACAACTGTTCGGTATGGCCTTTGACGGACAGTCCGTGTTCAGTGGCACAGCGAAAGATTTTTTCGGTTTGTTCAAGATTAAAACCAATCGATTCACAGAATACGTCAACACTGGTGGCGAGTTTCTCTTGGGCAACCACTGGGATCAGGTGTTCACAGATGAGGTCAATATATTCATCGGCGCGGTCACGATATTCCGGTGGCACAGCATGCGCAGCAAGCAGAGTAGTAGTGACTTTGATGCGGCGCTGGGATTCCAGCGCTTTCGCTGCGCGCAACATTTTTAGTTCGTCAGCAACAGTCAGTCCGTAGCCGGATTTGATTTCAACCGACGTAACGCCAGAGCGGATCAGTCCATCCAAACGGGGGAGGGCCAGCTCAACCAGTTCTTGTTCGCTGGCCTGGCGAGTCGCGCTGACCGTTGCCAGTATGCCACCGCCCTGTTGGCTGATTTCGGTGTATGGTACGCCGTTTAAACGCAATTCAAATTCATTGGCACGGTTACCGGCGAAAATCAAATGGGTGTGGCAGTCAATCAGTCCGGGAGTGACCAAACGACCCTCGCAGTCAATCACTTGCTTAGCCTGTTGCTGCGACGTCTGTGTTCCGATCGCCACGATCTTTCCGTGGTCGATAGCGATGCATTGATTGTCCTGAGTCTGATAACCGCTGTTGCCAGGTTGCAAGGTAACCAGACGAGCGTTTTTTAACACCAAGTCCATATTGCCGTCTCAATGAGGTTTAAATGTATATACAAATTAAAGTGCAATTTGGAAAGATGAGCAAGAAAGATGTTGCGGAAATGTGATCAGATCTTGGTTGAAAATATTTTAATCGAGAAGGATCTTAGAGCTTAATTTGTATTTGGAGCCTGGGTGATACAGCAGGGCTGAGCTGATCAGTTTGTCGCCGCTCCAGGTTCGGCGGTTAAGCAATAAACAAGGTTCACTGTCAGACATCTTCAAAGTATGACGAATGGCCGTCTCAGCGACGATGGCCTCAACAGTGTGTTCAATAGCACTCAGTGGGCAGTTTTCCGACAAGTACTGGTTGGGTGTAATGTGGGTAAAATCTTGGTTCAGGTAGTCCGGTGCGTAATCCGGATTGACCCAGCGAACTTCCAGTTGTAGCGGTAAACTATCTGCAAAGTGAATGATTTCACTGTAGAAAACTTGAGTTCCTAACATCACACCAAGTTTAGTGGCGACGTTTTCATCGGCGTAAATTAACTGGTGTTTTACCACTTGGCTTCGGTACTGTTTGCCCCGTTGCTGTACTTCTTCAGCAATGTTTCGGATATCCAGAAGGGGAGATTCGGCCTTTTCTTCAGGCGCACAAACAAAAGTGCCCAGGCGTGGCGTCCTTTGCAATTTACCTTCTGCGACCAAATCCCGAATCGCTTTATTGACCGTCATCCGGCTGACGTCAAACTGTTCGGTCAGTTCCAGCTCCGTCGTGATCCGATGACCCACGGGCCACTGACCGGAGTCGATTTTGTCGGAGATGTATTGCTTGATTTGGATATAAAGCGGAGCGGACATTTGAATACCATTTTAATTGAATATACAAATATTTAATCAATTAGTAGACAAAAGCAAGTAAAGTGCACCGATTTCCGGCAAAACTGCGTGATAGATAGAAAAAAAGCGGAAGGCGACCCTTCCGCGAAAAGGCAATGGAAAACGCTTAAATCAATTCGGCCAGCATAGTGTCGGAATATTCGGTTAGCTCGCTGCCGGATTTTACTTTGCTGATGTAGTCTGGGTTTGCAATCAGTGGACGACCGATGGCGAGCAGATCGAACTTGCCTTCTGCCACCGCTTGACGTCCGCTTTCTGGCGTAAAGCCACCCACACCAACCAGAGTTTTGCTGTAGTTGGCGCGCATGTATTGAGACGCGCTGCCCCCCAGAGAGTCAAACTCCATACTGTCATCAAAAATGCCGACGTGCAGGTACGCCAGTTGACGTTTATCCAGCTCTGCGAGCAGATAATCAAAGACACTGCGGTCGCGATTATCGGCGTCAATATTGAAGTAGGCGCCCGGAGATAAGCGCAAAGCAGTACGATCTTCGCCAACCGCGGCGACCACTGCGTCTACGACGGCGAGTGGGAAGCGCGCCATGTTCTCTGCGTTGCCACCGAATTCATCATCACGGATGTTACTGCTGTAGTGCAGGAACTGATCCAAAAGATAGCCGTTTGCTCCATGGATCTCGACACCGTCAAAACCCGCTTCCAACGCATTGATGGCTGCCTGGGCGAAATCTTCAACCAGCTCTTCGATTTCTTCTTTGCTGGCGGCTTTCGGTGTGGTGTAAGTCAGTTCACGCATGCGTGGTACGGTGCCTTCTACTCTCAGTGCGGAGGGAGCAAGAACAAAGTCACCATCAAAGAAATGCGGGTGAGCGACACGACCGGTGTGCCATAACTGAGCAAAAATTTTGCCGCCATGCTCATGCACTTTGTCAGTGACTTTGCGCCAGCCAGCAATCTGCTGTGCGGTAAATAATCCCGGCGTGTTCGGATAACCTTGCCCGTCCGGACGAATGATGGTGGCTTCTGAAATGATCAGCCCGGTATCTGCTCGGCGAGCGTAGTAGTCCACCATTGCCTGCGTTGGCACCAGGTTGTCGTCAGCCATGCAGCGCGTTAGCGGCGCCATCAAAATACGGTTATCGAGTGTGATTGTGTCGTTAAGTTTAAAAGGTTGAAACAAGTCATTCATGTGAGTAAACCCTGTCAATAATTCTTGAACGCCCATTCAAAATAATCCATCTTGAACGCTCATTCAAGAATTTTTTGAATGATTGTTCAAATTCAAGTAAAATCCACACAAGTTTAGTTGTTTAAGAGAATTACGATGCGCAGTGCCGAATTTGACCGTGATGCGGTGTTACGTTCAGCGATGGAAGCCTTTCTTGTTAAGGGATACAGCAAAACCAGTATGCAGGATCTCAAGCAGGCGACGGGATTACACCCGGGGTCGATTTATTGTGCGTTTACCAATAAGCGTGGCTTGCTAATTGCTGCACTGCAGCATTACCGAGAAGAGCGCAACGCTGAGCAACAGACACTGTTTGCGGCGCATCCCACGGTGATGGCGGGCATTGAAGCTTACCTTGACCAGGTCGTGGCAGAGTGTGAGCAGGAAAATATCAAAGATTGCCTGCTGCAAAAGGCGTTGAACGAATTGGCTCAGCAAGATGAAGAAGTTGAAAGCATCATCAGTAAAATGTTGACAGAGTGGCAGGAGTCTTTTACAGCTTTGATACAAAAAGCGCTGTTGAATCAAGAACTCCAGTCATCTCGAAGCCCTGAGCAACTGGCTCAGTTTCTGGTAATGGGAATATACGGTCTGAGAACGTTTTCGCACACCAAACCAGCAGCGGGCGTATTGCGTCAATTGAGCGCGGAATTGTTGCGAGCAATCCGACACTAACACCGTTATGTAAACTTAATCAAAACGTCACCCGATATGCGTCTTGACTGCTAATGTTTATATGCAAATTTAAACATAAGGAGGCAGGGATGTTCATACGATGTGGAACGTTTAACCTATATCAGTTTGCGGCGCCGCCGTTCAGTTGGTACGAAAAAGAAAACTTTTATACAGCGGATGAGTGGCAGGCCAAAAAAGCCTGGATAATCAGCCGACTCAAGGAAATGGATTGCGATGTGATCGGCTTCCAAGAAGTTTTTAGCATTGATGAGTTGAAGGCGTTAGTCAATGCGGCTGGATATGCATATTTTGACGTGGTGGAACAACCAGAGCACGATTTGCATGATACCTTGATTTTTACCTCTCCGGTGGTCGCTGTTGCCGCCCGTTTTCCGCTTTCTTCCGTTCAGGCCGTCCGGTTCAGCCAACAATCTGAAGAGCAGTTGCCTGTTGAGGCTGACTTTAAATACAGTCGCACGCCAGTGCGCGCCGAGGTGGAGCTACCAGGATTTGGCAACATACTGGTGTATGTGTCTCATCTAAAGTCCAAACGAGCCATTGAACTTCAACCGGATTATGACGACGCTGATCCTTGGAAGAAAAAAGTGCTTGCCACCATGCAAGCACGTTCGGCAGGCCACGTCGCAGCGTTGTTGCAACGCGGAGCGGAAGCGTACGATTTGTACATGGCCGTATCCACACAGATCGAAGCACAGCCGGATAAACCGATACTGGTGTTAGGTGATATGAACGATGACCCAGATTCGATCCCGGTAGAAGCGTTATCAAACCGGGCTTGGCTCTTTGAAGTGGATGGCGTTAAGTACCAGAACTTACCTATGGAAGCTAAAGTCAGCGCTTACCAATACAAGCTGTATGATGCCTTTAATCTGGCACCCAATCAGGATGGGCTAAAGCGCACACCGACGCATTATTATCGCGGTGAAGGCAACACGCTGGATTACATTTTTGTATCCAATGCTTTGAATGAACAAAACAACCGGGCAGTGGGGAAAGTCGTCTATTTTGTCGTGTACGATGAGCATCTTCATTCAGATGGGGTGGGCAATAAAAAGCAATCAGACCATGCTCAACCAGTGGTTCGAATTCAGCTCAATACTAATCATGAGTTGAATTTGTGATGGTTGTTTCTTTGCTTCCGCGTGAACTCGTGTCGATAAAAAGCGAATAAAAAAACGCCGCTGTTCACAGCGGCGTTCTGGTTGAAGGCGTTTAATCGCGCTTCCACAAAATATGACAGAACTTTTTGTCAGGATCGCGACTGACGAGCATTCGTGCGAATACATCGTCCAGCACGTCATTCTCTTCGTTGACCAAACCGATACGAACTTCAGCGAAGTCTTCTTTGTCTACCTCAAATCCAACATGCTGAACCCAGTCATCCCCGGTTTCTACCAGTTCTGCGGCTCCACGGTCTTCAAATTGAGCGGTAAACAGAATCACGTCGGCAGGTTCTAAATTATCCGGCGCCATTTCGAGGAAGATGTCGTATGCGGCATCAATAACGTCATCGTAAGAGATAAGATCAGACATAATATTAAGCTCGGTTCATGTATTTACGTTCGGTCGTATTCACAACGACGCGGTCACCCGTTGCAATATACTCAGGCACCTGAACAGTCAGGCCAGTCGCAAAGCGGGCTGGTTTTGTACGGGCAGAAGCTGACGCCCCTTTGATTGATGGGTCCGTTTCTTCGATCACCAGTTCAACGGACGCCGGTAGTTCCAGTGCAACAGCGGCACCGTTGACCAGAACCACGCTCAAACCCTGAATATCTTCAGTGATGAACAGCAGTTCGTCGGCGATATCGGCCTGTTTAAAAGTGAACTGAGAGTAATCATCGTTATCCATGAAGATGTACTCGTCGCCATCGACGTAAGAGAAAGAGACCGCCCGCTTGTTCATTTCAACGGTGTCCAGCACGTCGTCTGACTTAAAGCGCTCATCCACACGAGCCCCGGTCGTCAGGTCGGTGCAGCGCAGCTTGTAGATTTTCGCTCCGCCACGGCCGCCTGGGGTTGTTACTTCGATGTCTTTAATCAGCAGAGTTTTGCCATTTGACTCAATCGCAAAACCTTTCTTAAGTTCACTTGCCTTTGGCATGGAAGATTTCCTTTGTGTTTGATTTCGGCGCATTATACCAAGAGTGAGCCGGGAAGGAATATCTTGATTCAATCTCCGCTCTGAGCGAACATGATCGGGTTTAACAATAGTCAAAATGATCATATTTGTCAGATGGTTCTACCAGTAATCGATCCCAAACAAGCATTCCAGTCTGAATATCAGCCTGCGATTGATGATTTGCTTAAATGCCTCAAAGGTGGGTTAGGGGCAAATCTTCACAGTGTCTATCTGTATGGCAGCGTTGCAAACAAAATGGCGCAGCCGGGGCGCTCTAATCTGGATGTGGTCGTTGTGACCCACCGCAGCTTCAGTGATCAGCGCACCACACTGTTCAACACCATTCGCTGGCGTTTTCAAAAAGCGTTCCCATTTATTACCGCGGTGGATTTTAAAGTGGGGCTGGCACAAGACATCGCCAGCATCGAAGGGATTCTCTCTTGGGGTTTTCTGCTGCGTCATCGCGCGGTGTGTGTGTATGGGGACGATCTTTCAGAATGCTTTGGTGATTATGAACCTAGCTGGGAGATTGCCAAACAGTGGAATATGGATGTCGAGGACTGGCTGGCGGTGTATCGCCACCGGATAGCGAAAGCGCAAACGTCAGAACAGCAGGTTAAAGCGCAGGTCATTATTGCTAAAAAGCTTTTACGGGCCAGCTACTCTCTGGTGATGCACCGGGATAAGAATTGGTTTGATGATCCGGTTGAATGTGGCCGCCACTTCCTGCGTTATTATCCGGAGCGGCAGGTGGAAATCGATCGTCTTGGCATCTTGTTGTCCGGCCGCCCGATACCAAAACGTTCGGTGATCGGCATTCTGGACGGCTTTGGTGAATGGCTGGTGAAGCAATATAAGAAAACCGAGTTCAAGATCGGTTAAGGTTAAAACAGACCAAGCTGGGGCAAACTCAGGTTGGTGAAGTCTAAGCCGATAAACGGCAGTATGGCATCGCCCACGGGCTTCAACTGTTTATCAATGTAGTGTTGATAGTCTATTGGGCTTTTCAGGTATTCTTTCGGCTCAGGTCCGTTGACCGTGATGACGTATTCAATGACCCCTTTACTCTGGTATTGCAATGGTCGTCCCAGTTGCGCGTTGATGTCATCAGCCATACGAGCGGCCCGTACCTGCGGTGGTACGTTCTTTTGGTATTCGTGTAATTTACGTCGCAAGCGCTTTTGATACACCAGTTCATCATCAAATCGGCCAGCGAGCGTGTCTTCGACAAACTGCCGTACAAAGTCTTGTGGATCCTGTTCGTGAAACACCATCTGATAAAGTTGTTGTTGGAAGCGTTGGGCGAGCGGGGTCCAGTCGGTTCGCGCACTTTCCAACCCTTTAAATACGATTCTTTCTTGTTCGCCTTCTCCAATGAGCCCGGCGTAACGCTTTTTGGACCCCGTCTCAGCGCCACGAATCGTTGGCATCAAAAACTTGCGATAATGAGTTTCGTACTCCAGTTCCAATATTGACGTCAGGTCGTATTCTGTCTGCAGATGTTCGGTCCACCACTCATTAATGTAACGCACCAGTGTCTGACCTGTTTCATCGGCTTGCTGCTGAGTGTAGGCACCGTTGAGTGAGACAAACGTTGAGTCGGTATCGCCGTAAATCACCTGATAGCCTTTGGCCTCGATCAGCTTTTTGGTTTGCTTCATGATTTCGTGCCCACGCATGGTAATGCTTGATGCCAGGCGCGTATCAAAGAAGCGACAACCGGATGAGCCCAGAACACCGTAAAACGAGTTCATGATGATCTTAATAGCTTGTGAAAATGCCTGCTCCTGATTCTTTTTAGCCACATCCCGAGCCGCCCAGAGGTCTTCGATCATCTTTGGCAGAAAGTGCTTTTCACGGTGAAATTGACCGCCACGAAAGCCAGGGACCGCTTGATCCGGCTGGTTACCTATTTCAAGCCTCAGACCTTCAATCAGCCCCATTGGGTCAATCAAAAACGAGCGGATAATCGATGGATACAGGCTTTTGAAATCCAGTACCAGCACCGAATCATACAAATTGGGAATCGAGTCCATGACATAGCCGCCCGGACTGGCGATCCAGTTTTCCGGGTGCAGGTTTGGTGCAACGTAGCCTGCGCGGTGAATTTGCGGCAGGTAGAGATTTGTAAAAGACGCGACCGAACCGCCCACCCGGTCCAGTTCGACGCCCGTCAATCGAGAGCGTTCGATCGCAAAATCGAGCAGGTGAGTGTGACGAAAGATTTTATTGACCAGCACGCAATCTTGCAGGTTGTACTTCGCCAATGATGGCTTGTCATGGCGGAACATATGGTTAATTTCGGCCATGCGGTCGTGCACATTGTGAATCTGCTTGCCTTCGCCAAGCAACTCTTGGGACACCGATTCCAATGACCAGGAGCGGAAATGGTAAGTGGCCGTTTTGAGCGTATCAATGCCGTCCATAACCACGCGACCGGGAATGGTCACAAAGCCTTGCTGCGTTTGAGTCGATGAGCGGAACGAACTGTATTGGCCGGCCCGGCCAATACGCAGTTTCAGGTTATGCCATTCGGCACGTTTATGCAGCAGACGGAAGTCAAAATCAATCACGTTCCAGCCGACGATCACATCGGGATCGTAGCGACTGAACCATTCGATCATCGCTTCCAGCAGCGCATATTCGTCTTTGACCCACTGGATCGAAGTGTCGGCTGCTTCGGGATCGCCAATCATGATGACTCGACTGTCCATCTCGCTATCCAGACCGATGGAATACAGAATGCCTTTTTCTGAGCACTCCAGGTCGAGTGAAACGACTTTCAAATGAGGGATGTAATTACCCTGACGACACTTTGTCTGACGGACTTGGTGATAACCATTATGCGGTTGTGCGCTGCCAGCAAATTCGATACTGCCTTTTATAAAACGTTCCATCAGGTAACGGTCTGCCAATTTAATGTCGGCTTCCAGCATGAATATATCTGACTTGCTCAAGATATCGGAGAGGGTAAAACTGTCGCGAATAGTGTTGCAGTAACAGGCGGCGAGAGGATGGTGTTCGAAGCTTTTCAAGCCCAGCGGATTGATAACGACAGTGAGACTGTGTTGATTCGCCAAAAGAGTTGCTTGCTCAATGTCATTCTGTTCAATAAAGAAGACCGGTTGTTCACCGCGGACAATCAAATTCACCGGACCTTGCTCGGTGGCAACCCACAAGTCAATTTGGGTCTGGCCTGCAATGTCCCGGGCTTGCCGGGTCAGAAGAAAACCTTGTTGAATAGTCAAAAATGGGTCCTTGTTGAACAAAAAAACGTCGTAATAGCCGGATAGAAAGGATTTTATCAAAAAATGCTGACATACACAGATTCAATCTCGGTTAGCGTTTGTTCCGCCTTGCTCAAATTCCCCTGAGTCGTGGATAAAATCAGCTACACTTAACGGAGTTGCTACTATGCGTTTTGTTGTTTATTTGTCGTTGAGAAGGCACGTTCAACAGATACAAGCGCAGAGTACGACCAACGATGAATAAAGATTTTGTTGATAGCGTGTTCTTATTCAAATTTATGCGCGTGTAGAAGATTTCAATCTAGCGGCAGTAATCAAGTCAGGATATGATAAAATATTCATTATCCTTTTAACTTATTGATTTAAAGGTTAAATGTGTACTAGTCGTCAGTTCTGAAAATAAGTACTTGCTAAAGTTTGCTTTTGCGCACATATTCAGAGTAAGTAAATTCGGCGAATTAAGTTAAAATAGGCAGCCATGCTGCTATCCACTGCCTCAAGTGGGTGCAGAGCCAATTTAAGAGTGTGGAGATACAAGTTTGATAAGTGTTTTCCTTGTAGATGATCACGAGCTGGTTCGCACAGGGATACGACGTATTATTGAAGACGTCCGTGGAATGAACGTAGCAGGGGAAGCTGACAGCGGTGAAGAAGCAGTCAAATGGTGTCGCACTAATCATGCCGATGTCATTTTGATGGATATGAACATGCCGGGAATCGGTGGTCTGGAAGCCACGAAGAAGATCCTGCGTTTCAATCCGGATGTGAAAATCATCGTTTTAACTGTTCATACGGAAAATCCGTTTCCAACTAAAGTGATGCAGGCAGGTGCCGCAGGGTATCTGACGAAAGGTGCTGGCCCGGACGAAATGGTCAACGCGATTCGCGTTGTTCACAGCGGGCAGCGTTATATCTCACCTGAGATTGCTCAACAAATGGCGCTCAGCCAGTTTTCACCAGCGTCTGAAAACCCATTTGCGGACTTGTCCGAGCGTGAGTTGCAGATCATGTTGATGATAACTAAAGGGCAGAAAGTGACCGATATATCTGAGCAGTTGAATCTCAGCCCCAAAACGGTGAACAGTTACCGTTACCGATTGTTCAGTAAACTGGACATCAGCGGTGACGTTGAACTCACCCATCTGGCGATCCGACACGGAATTTTAGATACCGAGACACTATAGTGACCACCACCTTTGACTCGGTTTCCTTTCTTAAGACAGTAACCAATCAGCCCGGCGTTTACCGTATGTACAACGCCGACGCTGTGGTTATTTATGTCGGTAAAGCCAAAGATCTCAAAAAGCGCCTGTCCAGTTACTTTCGTCAGCGTGTAGACAGCGAAAAAACCAGAGCACTGGTCAGCAACATCGCAAAAATTGATGTCACGGTTACCCATACTGAGACAGAAGCGCTGATCCTCGAACACAACTACATCAAGCAGTATCTTCCCAAATACAACGTATTGCTGCGGGACGATAAGTCGTACCCTTATATTTTTATCAGTGGGCATAAACATCCTCGCTTGTCGATGCATCGTGGTGCGAAAAAGCGCAAAGGGGAATATTTTGGCCCGTATCCCGACTCTGGCGCTGTCCGTGAATCTTTGCATCTGATCCAGAAAATCTTTCCGGTACGTCAGTGTGAAGACACGGTATACAGCAATCGTACCAGGCCTTGCCTGATGTATCAGATTGGACGTTGTGCGGGGCCTTGCGTTAGCAGCATTATCTCTGATGAAGAATACGCGGAGCTGGTCAACTACGTGCGTTTATTCTTGCAGGGAAAAGACAAGCAGGTGCTGGAAATTCTGATTGCGAAAATGGAAGAAGCCAGCCGTACACTTAAATTTGAAGATGCGGCCAAATATCGCGATCAGATTCAAGCCATCCGCCGGGTACAGGAACAACAATTCGTTTCTGAAGACAGTATGGATGATATGGATGTATTGGGCTTTGCGCAGGAAAACGGCATTGCCTGCATCCATATTCTGATGATACGGCAAGGTAAAGTGCTGGGGAGCCGGAGTCATTTTCCCAAAGTACCGTCGAACACATCGCAGGAAGAGGTGTTTTATAGTTTTCTCAGTCAGTACTACCTCAGTCACAATGAAGCGAGAACGATCCCAACGCGGATCATCCTTAATCAAGGGCTGGTGGATGACATTAAGCCACTTCAGGATGCGCTCAGCGAAGTGGCGGGTAGGAGGGTGACGTACCATGTCAATCCGGCTGGGACACGAGGCCGCTACCTCAAGTTGGCGAATACCAATGCGCTGACCGCGATTACCACCAAGATCAATCATAAAATGACGATTTCTCAGCGTTTCAAAGCACTGCGCGAAGTGCTGGATATGGATGGCATCAACCGGATGGAGTGTTTTGATATCTCCCATACCATGGGGGAAAGTACCATTGCGTCATGCGTGGTATTCAATCCCGAAGGGCCGGTTAAGCAGGAGTACCGTCGTTATAACATTACCGGAATCACCGGAGGCGATGATTACGCTGCAATGGGACAGGCTCTGGAGCGACGCTACTCAAAACAACTGGATATTGAGAAAATCCCGGACATTATTTTTATTGATGGTGGTAAAGGTCAGCTTAACCGTGCGCATGATATCATCAGAGAATACTGGGATGACTGGCCTAAGCGCCCTAGAATGATAGGCATTGCGAAAGGTGTTACGCGTAAGCCAGGGTTGGAAACTCTGATCACCACGGACGGAGAAGAATTTAATTTACCCAGTGATGATCCCGCCTTGCATCTCATTCAGCATATTCGCGATGAAAGCCACAATCACGCGATTGCAGGTCATCGGGCGAAGCGCGGTAAAACCCGCCGTACCAGTGCACTTGAAGGTATCGAAGGTATTGGACCAAAACGTCGTCAGGCATTGCTCAAATACGTGGGTGGATTACAAGAATTAAAGCGGGCGAGTGTTGAAGAAATAGCCAAAGTGCCGGGGATTAGCCATTCTTTGGCAGAAAACATTTATCAAGCATTGAAACAATAAGAAAAATCCCGCAACATTAACGCGCAAACGATAAGAGCCTAATAATATGCGTTTTAACATTCCTAATATTTTATCTCTCCTGCGACTTTTCCTGATCCCGGTATTTGTCGTCGTGTTTTATCTCCCGTACAGCTGGGCGCCTTTTGCGGCCGCTATGGTATTCTGGGTGGCTGGCTTTACTGACTGGCTGGATGGTATGTTGGCACGAAAACTGGGGCAAACCTCCCGTTTTGGCGCTTTTATTGATCCCGTGGCAGATAAAGTATTAGTGGCAACGGCTCTTATTCTTATCACGGAACATTACCACTCAATCTGGATTACGATTCCGGCATTAACCATGATAGCGCGTGAAATCATTATCTCGGCATTGCGTGAATGGATGGCCGAAATTGGTAAACGTGCCAGCGTCGCGGTTTCTTGGATCGGTAAAGTGAAAACGCTGACACAGATGTTTGCGCTGTGGGTTCTTATCTGGCGGTATGATGACTGGATGATCTGGGTTGGTTATATATCCATCTATGTCGCAACAGTATTAACCTACTGGTCGATGGCACAATATCTGGTTGCAGCGAAAGACGATTTACTTAACGAAGAACATCATTAAAAGAGCGGGCGTGAAGCCCGCTTTTTTTATGTAGGATGTTGCCTGGACAACGAGGTTAAATCACAAAAAACTACTCAACAAGATTTTAATAAATGTTCATATTAATCTAAGGTTTGTCGGTGGTTTTCGCTAAGAAATTGACCAATTTAAGCGTTTTTGAATGCAATTTAGACAAACGATTTAAAAATTGAAAAATAATGTTGACTCGGATGATCGAATCCGTAGAATGCATCCCGTACCCAAGAGGAACGCAATGCAGTGAATCTTGGAATTACAGAGGCGCGTTGGCAGAGTGGCTATGCAGCGGATTGCAAATCCGTGGACCTCGGTTCGACTCCGGGACGCGCCTCCATTTGCGACACTAGCTCAGTTGGTAGAGCGCAACCTTGCCAAGGTTGAGGTCACGAGTTCGAACCTCGTGTGTCGCTCCAAATTTATAGGTATGGCTAAGGCGATATCTTGATGGTGTCTCCATCACACATTTAGTGTGCCCTGGTGGTGGAATTGGTAGACACAAGGGATTTAAAATCCCTCGGCGTTCGCGCTGTGCCGGTTCAAGTCCGGCCCGGGGCACCATCTTAATGCTCATTTGAGCGCTATGCGACACTAGCTCAGTTGGTAGAGCGCAACCTTGCCAAGGTTGAGGTCACGAGTTCGAACCTCGTGTGTCGCTCCAAATTTTAAACCCAGCCTGATGGCTGGGTTTTTTGTTATTTGGGCTTTGTTCTGGGGCTAAGGTTTAAGTTGGTACACATTTCCACGATCGGTGGAAAAGTATATCCATCCTTGCGGGCTGACCTCGATATCGCGGATTCGCTCACCCAGCTCTTGCAGAATTCTCTCTTCACCCACTGCTTCAAAGTTATCATTCAGGCTGACGATGTTAATATGAGTCAGTTTAAGCGAGCCTGAAAGAAGTTTTCCGTTTAGCGCGGGATACTTATCACCTCGGTACAGTATAAGGCTACCGGGAGCGATAGAGGGCACGTACACTTTGACCGGTGGTTCTATTCCCGGTTTTTCTTTGGCGTCACCAACGTCTAATGGGCCCCAATACTCCTTACCGTGGGAAGTGACAGGCCAGCCGTAGTTTTTTCCCTTTTGGATGCGATTAATCTCATCGCCCCCCCTTGGTCCGTGTTCAATTTCCCAAAGCTGTTGGGTTTGAATGTCGTAAGTAAGCCCCTGGGGATTGCGGTGACCATAAGTCCAGATTTCATCAAGTATCGTTGGATCTTTCACAAATGGGTTGTCTTGCGGGATCGAACCGTTGGGATTAAGACGCAATATGGCAGCAGCGTGTGTCCGTGTGTTTTGCCCGTTGTCTCTATTGCCACGATCGCCGATGGAAAAATAGACGTGCGATTGGTCAAACGCAATCCGGCTACCAAAGTGACGTCCAGTGTCAGACGTCGAACGACTCACTAACACATCTCGCCAGTTAGTGAGGTTACCGTCGCGATAATCCGCAACTGCTAGCGTAGTGGCACCTTGGCCACTCACGTCCTTGCTGTAGGTAACGTACACTTTACCAGGATCAAACGGGGAGACGGCAATATCCAGCAGGCCACCTTGTCCGCGAGCCCATACGTCTTCTACCTCAAACAGGTTGCGAATAGCGCCAGTCGACAGCGTCAGTTGTTTTATCCCACCATTACGCTCTGTGACAAGGAGAGTGTCGTTGTCGACAAAGCTCATGCCCCAGGGGACCGCAAAGCCGCCCGCCACTTTCTCAACTTGCCAGCCCCAGGCTGGAAAACACAATGTAGCCCCGAGTAGAGGAAGAGTCAGTCGACGCATGTTTGTTCCTTTTGTTGTTTTTTAAACAGCGTAGCGGCTTAAGGAAACTATTGCCCGAATGAATATTTAACAAAAAGTAACTTGATATGATCGATTTATCGGCTATTATGACGATGTGTCAAAAATGACGAATCGTCATAATTTGGCAGGCTACACAGATAATGCTTTCGTGTTAAACTTAGTGCGTCAGGAAATCAGGACCAGAGACGGAAGACATGTTTGGCTTTAGCTGTATAAAGAGTGAGAAGAATGAACCCGGCCGAGGCTCAGGTTTGAGCAAGAAGCAGCAGGCGATAGCAAATCGTGAACTCGAATTGATCGAGCTCGCTATTGGCATTATTCGTGAGCAAGGGTTTGGTGCGTTGACTATGGATAAGCTGACTGCAGCCAGTCCCTATTCAAAAGGCACGATCTACAATCATTTTTGCAGCAAAGAAGACGCCATTCTTGCCGTATGCGTCAATTCTTTACGCCGGGAGTCACAATTGTTCGAACGTGCCGCAGGCTTTGAAGGAAGCTCGCGCGAAAGAATCATTGCGATGCACGTGGCGTTTCGCATTTATGCGCGAATGGAGCCGGTGCTGTCAACGTGTGCCATCATGGCAAAAAGTCCATGGGTCATTGAGAAAGCCTCTCCAGAGCGGATAAATTACCTGAATCAACTGGAAGAGCTGGTGATTCAGGGGGCAGATGATCTGGTCAGTGCAGCGGTGCAGGAAGGGGATCTTCGATTTACGCCCGGCATCAGCTCAGATGCGATTGTATTCGCTAACTGGTCGATTGCTTTTGGATCAAATGCCTTAACACAAAACGCATCCAACAGCCGCTGTATCAGCCGCTTGCAGGATCCGTTTACGGTGTTGCACAATGCGAATATGCTGCTGGATGGTCTGGGCTGGAAACCGCTCTCGTCTGAGTGGGATTACAGAAAGACCTGGCAGAAAGTTGAACAGACTCTGTTTAAAGATGAACTGACTTATCTGGAATCGGTGGGCCGTTAACGCTCCACCAGCCTGTGACAGGATTAAAACCCATGCAAATGGGTTTTTAAATATCCATTAATGACGATTCGTCAAAAAATGAGAGAGCATGGCTGTCCCATTTTGACGCTTACTGAGAGCAAAACGTTCACTTTGCTCTGTCGTGTAAAAAATCACGTCACAAATGGAGAATGTGATGAAACAGGTTACCCTTCCAGACAACCGCGCTCAGTTCTGGCTGACCGCACCCACACGCTACGCCTGGCTGGTGTGTATGGCGGTTTTAACCGCAATACTCGTCGCTGCTTTAGGTGCGAAAAATCTCTACTTTCGTGGGGATTACAACATCTTTTTCGATGGCAGCAATCCTCAACTTCAGGCGTTTGATGAAATTCAGACGACGTTCGCTAAATCGGACAGTGTCGCTATTGTCATTGCACCAGAAAACGGCAATGTGTTTAATCGGCGAACCCTCACTTTATTACAGAAATTGACCAAAGATGCCTGGCAAACACCGTATTCCAGTCGGGTTGACTCTTTGGCTAACTACCAGCACACAGAGGCGATTGATGATGATCTGCTGGTTGAAGACTTGCTTTACGACGAGTATCCGCTTACGCCTGAGCGAATCGAAAAAGTCAAACAGATTGCGCTAAATGAACCTCTGCTTAAAAACTTACTGATTTCAGCAGACGGTGCCGTGTCGGTGGTCAACATCACAGTGCAGTTGCCGCAGGACGACGAGACTGCGGAGGTCACGGAAGTGGTGACCTATATCAATCAGTTGCTGGAACAGTATCGTCAACTCTATCCGGATGTCGAATTCCATAAAGCGGGCATCATCGCGATGAACGAGGCATTTATGGTATCTGCTCAGCAGGACACCGCGACGCTCGTACCCACCATGTTGCTGGTCATTCTGGTTTTTCTGACCTTGATGCTGCGTTCTTTGTTGAGTGTGATGGCGACGTTACTGGTGATCATCGGCTCGGTTGTGGCGACGTTGGGGCTGGCCGGTTGGGGCGGGGTGTTTATGTCCACGGCGACGGTGAATGTGCCGACCTTAATCATGACACTAGCCGTTGCCGATTGTGTGCATGTGATTGCGACCATGCGTTACAACCTGCAAAAAGGCCACTCTAAAACCTATGCCATTGATCACAGTGTCACTATCAATGTGGTTCCGATCCTGATCACTTCCGTGACAACGGCGATTGGTTTTCTGATGATGAATATGTCTGACTCACCAGTTCTGCGCGACTTCGGTAACCTATCGGCAGTGGGGGTGATGATCGCTTGCGGCCTGTCGATCAGCCTGCTGCCAGCGCTACTTAAGATTTTACCGATTCGTGTTGCGCCAGCATCGCAGCAGCAGCCGACAACACGCATGGATCGCCTGGCCGATTTTGTGGTCACACAGCGTAAATTGTTGTTGCCCTTGTCCGTGATTGTGATTGTGGCTTTTGGTGCGTTGATCCCGCTGAACAAAGTGAACGATGATGCCGTGAAGTATTTTGACACGCGCAGTGATTTTCGTCGTGCGGCGGATTTTATGGAATCCCACATCAGCGGAATGACCAACATCAGTATTGCCGTCAAAACACATGAGTCACAGGGGATTGCCGATCCGAAGTTTATTGAGACCATTGGCGCATTCTCTGAATGGATGAGAGCCCAACCTGAAACGGACCACGTTGCCACTTTGTCGGATGTCTACAAACGGCTCAATAAAAACATGCACGCCGATGATGAGCAATATTTCCGTCTCCCTCAGGACAGAGAGCTGGCTGCGCAATATTTGCTGTTGTATGAAATGTCGTTGCCTTACGGGTTGGATCTCAACAACCAGATCAATGTCGACAAATCGTCACTGAAGTTGGTGGTTACAACCGATAACCTCGGCAGTAAAGAGCTGGTCGCGCTCGAAAATCGTATTTACGCCTGGTTTAATACCAACGCGCCGCAATACGAGGTCGTGGCATCCAGTCCATCAATGATGTTTGCCCATATTGGTGAAACCAATATGCAAAGTATGTTATCGACGTTGCCACTCACTATGGTTTTGATCTCCGCACTGATGATTTTTGCTTTGCGTTCGCTGCGGCTGGGGATCATCAGCCTTATTCCTAATATGGCTCCGGCGATCATCGGTTTTGGTGTCTGGGCACTGCTATCAGGCGACATCAACCTCGGATTATCCGTCGTCGTGACACTGACGTTGGGGATTGTGGTCGATGATGCCGTCCATTTTCTCTCCAAATATCAGCGGGCTCGTCAAGAAGGACAAAGTGCCGAACAGGCGGTGCGTTACGCCTTCCACACTGTTGGCCGTGCGTTGTGGATCACGACGGTAGTGTTGGTCGCCGGGTTTATGGTTTTGGCGATGTCGAGCTTCAGACTCAATTCCGACATGGGGCAACTCAGTGCGCTGGTAATTTTACTCGCTCTGATCGTCGACTTTCTGTTTCTCCCGACACTGCTGATGCGTTTTGATACCAAAACTTATCCCGCAGATGCGCCGTTATCTCAACCTCAGTCTCAACCGGGACATCCGGCTACGAACTCGACTCACTAGAAGGAACATATCAATGAATATTGCTAAGCCAACATACTTTACCCGCGTGTTATCTCTTGCCTGTGTCTTGATGGTTACAGCCGGAGTGACGTCACCTGTCTGGGCGGACCCGGCCCGGGGGCTGGAAATTGCTCAGGAACGCAAAGTCCGTGGTGAGGGGTGGGGGGATACGATCGCGACCATGGAAATGGTACTGAAAAACGCGCAGGGAGAGAGCAGTACTCGTCTGATGCGCCTCAAATCACTGGAAGTGAACGGTGATGGCGATAAGGGACTGACGATTTTTGACCAGCCACGAGATGTCTCAGGCACCGCCTTTCTGAATCATTCACACACTTTAGATGCGGATGACCAGTGGCTGTATTTGCCCGCACTGAAACGGGTGAAGCGGATATCTTCACGCAACAAATCGGGCCCATTTATGGGCAGTGAGTTTGCATACGAGGATCTCAGTTCGTTTGAAATTGAAAAATACACCTTCAATTACGTCAAAGATGAAGAGATCGATGGCCAGCCTGCGTTTGTGCTGGAACAAGTACCGACTGATAAAAACTCTGGTTACACACGTCAGATTGTGTGGATTGATCAGATTCATTTTCGTCCGTTGCAGATCGAATTCTATGACCGAAAAGGTGCGCTTCTCAAGACGCTTCAGTTCAGCCAGTACCAACAGTATCAAGGGAAATACTGGCGAGCACACGCGATGAATATGCAAAATCACCAGACCGGTAAGAGCACACTGTTAACCACCAGTGAGATCACTTTCAATAACGGGCTGGATGCCAAGGATTTCCAGAAAACCGTGCTGAAACGCGTGAAGTAAGAGGTCGCGATGAGTCGAACAAATAATCGTATCTCTGTGATTGCTTCTCTGGCGCTAGCACTCGTTCCGTTACAATGTCACGCGTGGGAGTTGTCCGGCCAGGTCAACCTTGAGCATCGGCAGTTTTTTGAACGCGGTCTGGACAGGCAGGGCCGGGTGCAGAGCTCGTTAGTCTTGCAACCGGAAATCTACCAGTCATGGGGTGATGGCAATGCAAGCTTTACTTTTGTGCCGTTTTATCGTCTTGATAGTATGGATGATGAACGTACACATGGTGATATTCGTGAAGCACTTTATCTGACGTACTGGAGTGACTATGAGCTACGGCTTGGCATTGGCAAAGTGTTTTGGGGGGTAACGGAGTCGGAGCATCTGGTGGACGTGGTTAACCAGACCGATGCGATTGAAGCGGTCGATGGCGAAGATAAATTGGGGCAACCCATGATTCATTTCACCAGCATTAAAGAGTGGGGGGTCGTGGATGCACTGCTGTTGCCCTATTTTCGTGAACGGACATTCGCAGGTGAAGATGGTCGCTTGAGACCGACGATCCCGGTTTCTGATGACGCTCTGTATGAATCCTCGCGTAAAGAAAAGCACGTGGATGTGGCCTTGCGTTACGCGAAAATGTTGGGTGATTGGGATGTCGGGCTTAGTTATTTCCAGGGCACCAATCGTGATCCTTACTATCGTCTGCAATCGCAACAACTGAAACCTTACTATGCGCAGATGTCTCAGGTCGGACTCGATGTTCAGGGGATCGTCGGTGACTGGTTATGGAAGCTCGAGAGTATCTATCGAGATAGTGAAGATAACCACACTGGTGTGGTCTCGGGGTTTGAGTACACCTGGGTAGGGGCGTTAGGGTCCGTATGGGATGTCGGGTGGATAGCGGAGTATCTGTACGACAGCCGGGGTAACAATGCCCAGACAACCGGACAGAATGACCTTTTTCTCGGAACGCGTTTTGCGCTGAATGATGAAGACGGAACGGAAGTTTTGATCGGGGTATCACAAGATCTGGATCATTCAGATGTGTACAGCGCCAAGCTAGAGGCATCGAGTCGCATCAATAATCACTTTAAATGGCGCATCGATGGTTGGTTGTTCGAAAACAACACGCCGGATGATTTGCTTTATTTTGCGCGAAGGGATGATTTTATTGAGTTCTCTCTGGAGTACTATTTTTAATTTCTTTCTGGTCTCACTTTATTTTCTCGAGTGACAAATAAAAAGGACGCAGAAGCTGCGTCCTTTTGTTATCAGATAAAAGAAAAATCATTAATTTTCAGTCACATTTAAGGTCACGCCTGAAAAGCTGTTGTAAGCGCGCAGCATAATATACAGATCTTCTCCAGCCAACGCTGCGGAGCACGACTCGTTATTGCCGGACAGATAAGGTCGGCAGTCATAGGCGCTGGTGGTTGGCTGAGCGCCTGAGCGAACATACAAATCGGCATCGCCGCTGCCTGAGTTGATGGTGACGTTAAGCGGTGCGGTTCTGTTTTGCGCTTTCACTACCCACATCTGTTGTTCGCCTTTGCTGAGCGCTAAACCAGTGACGGGGGTACCCGGAACCAACTCCTGGATGCCGTTATTCGGTTGTCCGACCGAACCATCGGGCAGCGTGTTATTGAAGAATGTGGCGACCTGAGGCCAAATTTTGCTGATTTTAACCCCTTGGTTTTCACAGCCACCAAAGTGGTGCAGAGCGATCGCTTTGTTGTTGGCCGTGTTCAGCACTGGCGAACCTGACGAGCCGCCGATGGTGTCACAAAAGTAACCGGTATCGGTATTGGTGCCTCGTCCATTCGCCGATGCAACATCAATCTGGCAATAGCCGGAGCCGTTTTGATCACTTTCAATCGCCAACTCTTTTGGATTGCCCGAGCCATGCTGAGGAATGTAGATTCCGTTACCATACACTGGTTCGCTGTTATCCAGCCCCAGATAACCAAAGGATTCAATTTTACTGAAATCATCCACGGAAAATAGAGTGTAGTCTAAGGTATAATCGGTGCTGAAAAGTTGGTCACCCATGACTTTCACTGTGGTTGATAACGTGCCGTTACAAGTGCTGCGTTGGTAGTTGAACCACACCTCGGTATTTTTGAGTTCTGCTTCGGTGCTGACACAGTGGTTGTTGGTAAACAGTTTATTGTCAGGACCAACACGCCAGGCCGTGCACAGGCTGCGTCCATCGATCAGTAATCGGGCGACTGGGCTCGACCAGGCGACTTTTTCGGCGTGTGAGTCCTGCCAGCACGCTACGTCTTTCCGCTCATTCACGCCGCAGGTCGACAGTGTTGTGTTGCTGCTTTCAAAGCTGGTGGCGGTTTCTTTGCCTGCCATGTAGTAATCGATATCAAACTGACCGGTTTCTCCCTGCGCATTCGGGATCAGCTCAATGGTGATCTGGTCGCCAAAAATAGACTGCGCATACCAGTCGGTTTGACTGGTGGAATACTCAACCACCTCTGATCCGTCACGTGATGTTAGGCGAATCACACTGCCTTTAGGCAAGGTTAGGCTCTTGAAGTGAAGTTTGATGAATTCAGCATCGGTATGCTCGACAGTCATCGAAGTGGATGTCTCTCCGATAGAGGATAGGGTGAACGGGATTTCATCTGCGATCACAGGCAACGCGGTTTGCGCGTAAGCCACTGAGGAGACAATACAAGATGAAGCTAAGATGACGTTGCGTATTATGTTTATCATTGGAGTTCCTTTCTATGTGAGGTCCAATAAAAACATAAGCAATAAACACAAATAAGCAATCTGTTGCTTATTTGTGTTTAGGTGAAATTTCGTTGACAGAGTGAGCCAGAGACCGAAATAACAGGTCTGAGCGTATCAAGGTAAAAGGCAAGAAATGCTTTCCCGCAGTCAATGGGATTCATTTTTTGCGAACCAGATCAAACCAACCAATCATCACCAGTAGACGTTACTCGCGCTTTATCACGGTGCTCTTTGGGGTGGGAAAGAACGTTGATATTTCTGTAATTTACAGCGCCTTTAACATCCATACATCGCACCCACTATGCTCTGTTCCTTCCAGAGGACTATTCAAATGAATAAACCCGAGCTTTTCATACAGCTGGATTGCAGATTTCATCGACGTCAGTGTATCAAGGTAACACTGCTTAAACCCTTGCTGGCAAGCAAAATCCAGACAACGTTCGGCCAACGCTTTACCCAGACCCAGCCCGCGACTTTCCGGTAACAGAAAAAGTTTTTTCAGTTCACAAGTCTGTGCCGACCCCTGAAACGGGGCCAGACCACAGCCTCCGACGATTTTTCCGTCAACCGTAGCCACCAGGTACAAACTTTGTTTGTCGGCAGTGTAGTATTCGCTCATCGCCAGCACTTCAGGATCAGATGGCCCAAAACCTTCACCGACGGCACCGAACTCTGCACCTACGGCTTTGATGATGGCGCAGATATCAGCGTCTTGATCGGCGCGGATAGGTTCAATTACAGCAGTCATTTTTAATCCTTTTTTTCTTTTAATTACCAATTAGCTTGGTGTTAAAAGCACTTTTATCAAGTGTTGAGGTGAAATTTTACCCAAAGGCGGTAAATAAACGGATTTCAGTTTGGATTTGACCTTGTCATTCGTTACTATGTACAGCTATCTATAGACCCAAGATTCCTGTCGGGTACTGGCTGTTGAGCAGCCTACCCAGAATGGACACTACCACTTATATCTATTGCCTTGCAGGTAGGTATAGGTAGATGAGGAAACGATGCAACATCTAGAAGAGATCATTGCTAACGCGAACGCAGCCATTGAATCTGCAGATTCGTTAGTCGCACTTGATGAAGTGCGTGTTCAGTATCTGGGCAAAAAAGGTGAGCTAACCGCTCAGCTTCAAAGCCTGGGTAAACTACCACCAGAAGAACGCCGCGAAGCTGGTCAAGAGATCAACAAAGCGAAAGGCGTGGTTCAACAAGCAATTGCAGCTCGTAAAGACGCACTGCAGACTGCGGAACTGGAAGCCAAACTGGCAGCAGAAACGATCGACGTAACGCTACCGGGTCGCCGTATTGAAAACGGTGGTCTACATCCAGTCACTCGTACCGTTGAGCGTATTGAACAGTTCTTTGGTGAGTTGGGCTTTAATACAGAAGCCGGTCCTGAAATCGAAGACGCATTTCACAACTTTGATGCGCTGAACATTGCTGAAGATCACCCAGCTCGTACTGACCACGACACCTTCTTCTTTAATCCAGATCTGATGTTGCGTACTCATACCTCTGGCGTACAGATCCGTACGATGGAAAATGGCAAACCGCCGTTCCGTTTCATCGCTCCGGGCCGTGTATACCGTAACGACTACGACCAAACACACACGCCAATGTTCCACCAAGTGGAAGGTATGCTGGTTGATGAAAATGTCAACTTTGCCCAGTTGAAGGGCATTCTGCACGACTTCCTGTGTAACTTCTTTGAAGAAGAAGTTGAGGTTCGTTTCCGTCCTTCATACTTCCCGTTTACCGAGCCTTCAGCAGAAGTTGATGTGAAAGGTAAAAACGGCAAATGGCTAGAGGTTCTGGGCTGTGGCATGGTTCACCCGAACGTTCTGCGTGCAGTAGGTATCGACCCTGAGAAATACTCTGGTTTCGCATTCGGTATGGGCGTTGAGCGTCTGACGATGCTGCGTTACGGCGTAAACGACCTACGTGCGTTCTTCGAGAACGATCTTCGTTTCCTAAAACAGTTCAAGTAATCCAGGGGATTTATCACTATGAAATTCAGCGAATCATGGCTTCGTGAGTGGGTAAACCCTGCGGTATCGACTGACGAGCTTACTCACCAAATTACAATGGCGGGTCTGGAAGTAGACGACGTACTACCTGTAGCCGGTTCATTCACTGGCGTTAAAGTGGGTCACGTTGTTGAATGTGGTCAGCACCCTGACGCAGACAAACTGCGCGTAACGAAAATCGATGTTGGTGAAGACGAACTGCTCGACATTGTTTGTGGCGCGTCAAACTGTCGCCAAGGCCTCAAAGTTGCAGTTGCAACCGTAGGCGCGGTGCTTCCGGGCGATTTCAAAATCAAGAAAGCGAAACTGCGCGGCCAACCTTCTCACGGTATGCTGTGTTCCTTCACTGAACTGGGTATCGACGTAGAATCAGATGGCATCATGGAACTGGCTGAAGATGCCGTGATCGGTACTGACTTCCGTGAATTCCTGGGTCTGAACGATGTCACGGTCGACGTAGATCTGACAGCAAACCGTGCAGACTGTTTCAGCATTCGTGGTCTGGCGCGTGAAGTGGGCGTACTCAACCGTGCCGATGTGACTGAGCCAGCGGTTAACCCAGTGGCGCCAGCGATCGATGACAACATCTCAATTGAAGTGAAAGCCTCAGCAGCATGCCCGCGTTATCTTGGGCGTATCGTTAAGAACGTTAACGTTCAAGCAGAAACACCGCTGTGGATGCAAGAGAAACTGCGCCGTTGTGGCATTCGCTCAATCGACCCAGTGGTTGATATCACAAACTACGTTCTGCTAGAGCAAGGCCAACCAATGCACGCATTTGATCTGGCTAAGATCGACATCGGCATCGTGGTACGTATGGCAGAGCAGGGCGAAAAACTGACTCTTCTAGACGGTACCGAAGCAGAACTAAACGCGGACACACTAGTGGTTGCAGACCACGGTAAAGCGCTAGCAATCGCGGGTATCTTCGGTGGTGAAGAATCTGGTGTAACATCAGAAACTAAAGACGTGCTACTAGAGTGTGCATTCTTTGCACCTGACCACATTCGTGGCCGCGCTCGTAGCTATGGTCTGCACACTGATTCTTCCATGCGTTTTGAACGTGGTGTCGATTTCGCACTACAAGCAAGCGCAATGGAGCGTGCAACTGAGCTGCTCGTTGAAATCTGTGGCGGTGAAGTGGCGCCGGTTGTCGCGGTAGAATCTGAATCAGACCTACCAGCAGCGAACACAGTAGCACTGCGTCGTACTAAGCTAGACAACCTACTTGGTCATCACATCCCTGATGCCGACGTAGTAGAAATTCTAGAGCGTCTTGGCCTGACTGTTGAAGCAACAGAATCGGGTTGGATCGCGACAGCACCAACATGGCGCTTTGACATCGCGATTGAGCAAGACTTGATCGAAGAAGTGGGCCGTATCTACGGTTACGACAACATTCCTAACCAGCACCCAGTTGCTGCGCTTAAGATGCACAACCACGTAGAAGCGGACCTTCCTCTTAAACGTGTACGTAACCTGTTGGTTGACCGTGGTTACCAAGAAGCGATTACCTACAGCTTTGTTGAACCAGAGCAACAAAAACTGATCGTGCCAGACGTAGAGCCGTTGATTCTGCCATTCCCAATTTCTGCGGAAATGTCAGCAATGCGCCTGGGTCTTATCCAGGGTCTGTTGAATACTGTGGTTCACAACCAAAAACGTCAGCAACCACGCGTTCGTCTGTTCGAATACGGTCTGCGTTTCATTCCTTGTGAATCGGCAGAAAACGGCATGCGTCAAGAGCCAATGCTCGCGGGCGTGATTGCCGGTACTCGCGGTGAAGAACACTGGGATATGGCAACGCAAACTGTGGATTTCTTTGACCTGAAAGGCGATCTGGAAGCGATTCTTGAGCTTTCTGCGAACGAAAAAGCCTACTCGTTTGCGGCAGCGAAGCATCCAGCACTTCACCCAGGTCAATCTGCGGCAATCATCGTAGATGGCAAAGAAGTGGGCGTGATCGGTACAGTTCACCCAGAGCTAGAACGAAAGTTTGGTCTGAATGGCCGTACTATCGTATTCGAAATCGAATGGTCTGCGATCAACACGAAAGTGATCCCAGAAGCGGTACAACTGTCTAAGTTCCCATCAAACCGTCGTGACATCGCAGTCGTTGTTGACGAAACCGTTGCTTCTGGTGACATCGTTGCAGCATGTCTGGAGCAAGGTGGCGAGTTCCTGAAAGACGCGAAACTGTTCGACGTTTACGTAGGTAAAGGTGTTGAAGACGGCAAGAAGAGCCTGGCGATTGCACTGACGCTACAATCGGTTGAGCGTACGCTTGAAGATGCCGATATCGCAGGCGCGGTAGACGCGATCGTTGCACACGTATCCGATAAGTTCGGTGCTGCTCTGCGCGACTAAGTGCCATAATGAACTCTGATTAACGAGTGTTCAAACCCTGCCTGTTCGGCAGGGTTTTTTATTCTTTCCTGTCTCCTTTCTACGTATTGATATTTTCTAATCAATAGAAATAACAATGAGTTATTCATAAAACCTTAACTTAGCTCCCAGAGTCCGGTGATAAAACACGTTATAACAAAGTGTTCAATTCACACTGTTAGGATGTCAGTGTGGAACTGGAGACGTACGCCGGAGCTGAATTCGGCCGATAGGTGACTGGCTCTCTGCCCGTTAACCATTTAAGTATAAGGAAATCAGATGCAAAAATTTACCCGAACACTGCTGGCAAGTAGCTTGGCAGTGCTTGTTTCATCTCCTGCGTGGGCGGCGGAAGTGCCAGCAGGCGTCATGCTGGCAGATACCCAAACCATCACTCGAGGTAACGGTGATGAAGTGCCAACGCTGGATCCGTCGATGTCGTCAGACACCTCGAGTTCCCGTGTTATCAGCGATATGTTTGAAGGTTTGGTGAGTGAGGACTTAGACGGTAATATCATCCCAGCCTTAGCCACCACGTGGGACGTTTCAGAAGACGCAACGCAGTACACTTTCCACTTGCGTGACGCAAACTGGTCGGATGGTTCGCCGATCAAAGCCAGCGACTTTGTGTTTGCATTCCAGCGCATTGTTGATCCGAAAACTGGCGCGCCTTACTCCTGGTATCTGGAGCTGGCCGGTATCGTCAATGCGTCAGAAATCACGAAAAGTGAGAAATCACCGGATACACTGGGTGTGAAAGCGTTAGACGATAAAACCGTTCAGATCACGCTGACCAAGCCTGTACCTTATTTTACCAAGATGCTAGCGCATGAGAGTACTTTTGCTCTGCCGGAAGCGACCGTGAAAAAATATGGTGAGAACTGGACCAAACCGGAAAACATCGTGACCAGCAGTGCTTATACGCTGGATACTTGGGTCATCAATGAGCGTGTGGTACTCAAGCGCAACCCAGCGTATTGGAACAACGACAAAACTGTGATCGAGACAGTCACGTATCTGCCGATTCAGGACGAAAACGCGGAATACAACCGCTTCCGTACCGGAGAAGTGGACATCACTTCAACGGTGCCGCTGGAGTTGTACAAAACCATCAAGAAAGAGCGTCCGAATGAACTGCTCACCATGCCATCGCTGGGCACATATTACTACTTGTTCAACACCAGTAGAAAGCCGTTTGATGATCCGCGAGTACGAAAAGCACTGGCGTACTCGATTGATCGCGATATCGTCGTAAATGGCATTTTGGGGATGGGGCAACTGCCTGCGTACTCAAACACGCCTCCTGCCGTGGCCGGGTTTGATGTGCCGACACTGGAATGGGCCGAAATGACGCAAGCTGAACGAAATAAACAGGCAAAACAATTGCTGGTGGAAGCGGGCTATGGCAAAGATAAACCTTTGTCGTTCGAGCTGGAGTATAACACCAGCGAATCACACAAAAAGCTGGCGATTGCGATGGCATCGATGTGGAAAAAGAACCTTGGTGCCAATGTTCAGATAGCAAATCAGGAATGGAAAACGTTCCTGCAGGAACTATCGTCAAAGAACTTTGAGGTAGCCCGTTATGCCTGGATCGGAGACTACAACGAAGCATCGACTTTCTTGTCTTACTTCGATTCTTCGGGCATGAACTACGGCGGTTGGCATGACGAGCGTTACGATAAAATGTTGCAAGACGCCACTTATGCGGCCAATGATGCGGAGCGTAAAGCCCTATACCAGAAAGCCGAGCAGATTTTCTCTGATCAGATGCCCGCAATTCCGGTGTATTTCTATACCCGTTCAGTGTTAAAACAGACACGTGTCGGTGGCTACAGCGACCACAACGCATCTGAGCGGCGCTATACGCGTGATTTGTACATCACTAAATAGTCGCTAGTAAAAAGCCAGTGCTCAACGACACTGGCTTTTTCATTGGAGTGGTGCGACTTATCAGGCGACACTTTGAAATTTGTGCTGGTTTATTTTCATTGACTTCAGTGTGCCTATGGCTTTGTCGAGATCGACAGGCAAGCCAAAACGCTGTTTGAGATTCATTAGGAAAAACAAATCCTCACACATGGCTTTCTCGGGTTCGTCACTGATTTTCGCGACGGGTGATCCATTACACTCCGCCATTTTTACGACCATGGAAAGCGGTTCATAGATTTTACCTTGACGGTTTTGCCATTCCCCCATGTCATTGGCCAAGAACGTGCCGATACCAAAGCTGATCTGTGTTCGGCCAGCAAAATATTCGCAAATCTCCAGCGCGCGGTCGAAATTAAGACCATCAGTGAAGATCAGCATCTTACTCATTGGATCGATTCCCAGCTTCTGGTAATGAGCGATCATTTTGTCACCCCAGTCAAACGGAGATCCTGAGTCATGTCGTACACCTGCGTATGCCTGAGCCCGGCGTAAATTGAAATCCTGCAAAAACGCATCGATACCGATGGTGTCGGTTAAGGCGATGCCGAGCGCGCCATCAAACGTGTGATGCCAGTTGTCGAGGGCAACGCGCTGAGAATCTCGTACGTTGACCATCGCTTGGTGTGCCATAAACCATTCGTGGGCAACCGTCCCAATTGGGGTCAGATCAAACTCACGGGCCAGATGATAGTTGCTGGTTCCGCTCAGGAGTTCAGGGATTTCCTGGCGCAGGTAGTCCAGCATGTCGTGTTGTGTCTGGTAGCTGAATCGGCGGCGGCTGCCCATTTCTGAAAAGCGGAAGTTGGTGATCTGACGTGCTGACAATTCTGCTTTGAGTCGCTGCACTTTGTCTTTGAGTACCGACATAAACTGTTTATAAGGAATGTCGTCCCAGCGACGACGGTTGCGCACCTCAGAGATGATGCTCATCACCAGTGTTTCGTAAAGAATGGTGTCTTTCCAGCTACCGGCAATGGATACGCGTAACTGTTTTTTACCTTTCAGTGTGCGAATGGTATCAACGCAGATTTGCTGCTGGGGCATAAAACGGAAATAACGCAGGTAATCGAGAAATGCCTCACTTAAGTGCGGTGCCTTCATCGTTAAATACTGGATATCCGTCTCAGAGAATGTGCAATTGGCCAGCTGAGCGATTTCCGCGCGCACTTCATTGATGAGATCAGACAAATCTTCATCGGAGCGAACGATGAGCTCATACCGGACATGTGCTTCTGGATACAGTCGGTGTGCGGCTTGCATCATATTGATCTTGTATACATCGAGATCGAGCGCACTTTGAATGATCCGGTGATGAAAAAGTTGGGCGTTCATAAGGCATCCTTAAACCATCAGGAGCAATGTTAATAACATTATGTTTGTTACCTAATGGGGGAACTGTAATTAACTCTGCCAAGTTTGTCAATTTGTGTTATTAACCACGAATATTGTGCTACTTTCTATAAGGTGGGATTTGTCAGCTATTCTCGTAAGTTAGCATCCACCTTGCTGGTTAAACGTTAATTTTTAAGTTAATAACAAATCGTTACTTTCCTGTTGACCTCGTGATAATGGCTGGGTAAGGTAGCGAACAAGTAGAGACATATAAGAGGCCACCATGATAGTAACCATTGACATGATATGTCTGAAATTGGGTGACAACGGGTTAGAAGTGCTTTTGATTAAGCGCAGTAACCCCAATCGTCCCCAATGTGGTATGTGGTCGATCCCTGGTGGTTTCGTGTTTGAACAGGACATGAGTGAGCAGGGCGGGTTGCCCGCCGATGAGGATTTTGACGCTGCGCGCAGGCGTATCTGTCGACAGAAGATCCACACTTACCCAAATTACATCAGTCAGCCTATGGTGGACGGCAACCCAAAACGTGATCCAGATGGGTGGAGTGTGTCCATTGCGCACTACGCACTGCTAAACCATACCAATGTCGAGCAGATCAACAACTGCGGCTTGTGCCGGGAACAACTTCGTTGGTTTCGTCTGGATAGTATACTTAATAATGAATTGGCTTTGGCATTTGACCATGCCGACCTGATTAAGCTGGCGTGGAATAAGCTGCGTGCAGCGGTGGAGTATACTTCCGTAGCGCTGTTTGCGCTTGATAAAGAGTTTTTAGTCTCTGACATCATTTCGGCTTACGCTAAGTTCGGTGTTGAGGTTAACCGGATGACAGTGAAGCGGCGCCTGATTGAAACAGGAGTCATCACCAGTGCAAACAAGATGGCTTCGAGTAATAAGGGGAAAGGCGGCAAGCCTGCTCAGGTGTACAGCCTTGGCCAGAAAAGTGTGACTTATTTTCAGACATGTCTGCGGTAACACCGCAAAGGATATCTCATGAGTACAGATGTAACGTTGGATAGAGCGACTACTGCCGCATTGGATGTGGATCCGCAGAAAGGCTTCAGCGAACTGTGTCCGAATGAATTGCCGGTGGCGGGCGCGCTCGATATTGTTGATGAGCTAAAGCGCAATCACAGTAAAGCGGCTTTAACGCTCGTGTCCAGAGACATGCATCCACCTGGCGCTGCCTGGGAAGCGGACACACCAGATCAGATGTTGCAGCCGGTAGGTTTGCCTGAGGTGGATATCAAATGGAACCCTCATTGTGTGGTTGGTACGCCAGGCGTGGAGCTGCTACCAGGTCTGCCGGCGGTGCGTGAGTATGATTTTCAAATCAATAAAGGCATCGACCCGGATGCACATCCTTATGGGGCTTTCTATCATGATCAGGCCGATACATTGTCAACGGGGGGGCTTGAGTTCTTACGTGCCAACCGCATTCACACTGTCATCGTGGGTGGTCTGGCGTTAGATTTTTGTGTCAAAAAATCGATAGAGCAGTTGCTGGAGGCTGGTTTTAACGTCGTATTGAATCTGGCTGCAACACGAGCGGTGTTTGCGGAAAATACCGCACAGGTGGCGGCTGAATTGAGTGCAAAAGGTGTCACTGTGGTCGACACTGCGGCATCTATTTCGGTGAGTGCATAACAGGTGCGGCCAATATTGGTTGAAATGCCAACGATGTTTACTACAGTGATATGAGATCGGGTGACTAGTTATATCCACACGGTAAGTGATTGATTTCACTAAATATAAAGAAATGACAAAAATTTTAAATTTGTCATTTAACTGGTCTTTTATTCTGATATTGACGCCTTAGTTGGTTTTAAATGTGGTAAATGGTTGATTTTGTATTGATATATCAGAATAAAACTAGATGTTGCCAGTTCTTTATGTCTTTGATTTGAATGGCTATTGTCTATTCGCTTAAGAAAAAAGTTGGCGAAAATCAGAAGCTTGGCATACACTTTCCAAGGTAAAGCCGATATGTTGTTGATTGGCTAGGCGAATTGCTTTGGCGCTGTCAATTGGCAGCAATGTTTAACACAGCTTTGAGGGAAGTTTTATGGCGCTCACAAAGGCCGATTTGGCTGAGAACCTGTTTGAAAAGCTTGGATACAGTAAACGGGATGCCAAGGAAACGGTTGAAGTGTTTTTCGAAGAAATTCGTAGAGCTCTGGAAAGTGGCGAACAGGTAAAACTGTCCGGTTTTGGGAATTTCGATCTGCGAGACAAGAATGAACGTCCGGGTCGTAATCCGAAAACGGGTGAAGACATTCCTATTTCTGCTCGACGTGTCGTAACATTCCGCCCGGGTCAAAAACTGAAGGCTCGCGTCGAGAATATTAAAGTCGAAAAGTAAAGACGCATAAGACCACACTCCCGTATGTGGTCTTTTGTTTTTTCGTCAGCCACACAACGGTTTCAGAGCGAACAAGCGACCAAATGGTCGCTTGTTGTTTTTGGAGCAGAGTATTTTAAGCCGCCTGAATGTGAGTGGTAATGTAAGGTTGCCATGCGGCCTGATACAGTGCCTTTGACTGGCTACGAATATTCTTGATTCGAGCCATTTCTATATCGTTCAATGCTCGGTTCTCGCTCGCCGCCTGTCGCTCAATTGATTGAACCACTTCATACAAATCATGCTCTGGTCCGCTTTTCACGTCTGCAATGGCTTTCAGATGCAATTGCACTTCAGCGATTACGCCGGTTTTTGGCAGACGAACTAACAAGTTCAGATCTCGGTAGCCGGATGCCGCCGGTTTTTTAAAGCGGTTTTTCACTTTTACGATCGTTGCTTCACGGTCGAGTGCTTCGTAAACATCCACCAGGCTGGCTACATCGTTGGCAACGATGGTCGCTCGAGCCAAATCGGTAATGCGTTCGCTTTTCCCATTCAGTTCGTGGGCGATTTTTTCCTTGGCACGTTGCTCTGATTTTACCCCAGCGAAATATGCGTCGGTTGATGTCAGCAGTGCTGTGCTTTTACAAATGGTTTCCAGTTCACGCTGTGCTTGATGGGCTTTACTGTAGAGAACATCGAAATCTGTATAAGGCTGGAGGGGCGTGACGTCGATGGCTTGAATGCCATACAGGCCACTCAGGCTGTGTTTGAAGCGTTTAGAACAAACCTCGTTCTGGCTGGTTGAACGCGTTTCTTCGTTGCCAGGCACGGTAGGCATTGCTGCAAAGGCAGGTGCACGGCTTAGTACCAGAAGCATCAGTGCTGTAGTACGCAGAAATAAGCTCATTCGCTCTCCTTAACTTGCATCGGCTTATAAAGTGGGAACTTAAAAGGTTAAGCGCAAAGCAATTCGGTCTCTAACTTGTTATTGGGTCGTCCATGCTGAAAACAACGCATCCAGAATGCTGGTTTTTTAAACTATGCGACAAGTCACAAAATTATTGACTTTAAATTAGAGGTTTCTCAGAGCAGAAGGTTCATCTAAAACCTGTAACAAAGTGTTATCTGTCAAACAAGTGGAATCAGTATAGGCAGAGGAAGATTAATCGAAGATGAACACCGTCGTTCATTTTGGTTTATTTTCGAATTGGGGTAGGCTATGCCTCATGTAAAGTCAGTCACGAGATAAGAATGAGAGATCCAGAGTTCTGGCACAGCAAATGGGCGGCCAATCAGATAGGTTTTCACCTTGACGATGTGAACCCATTGTTGATTAAATTTTGGCACCATACCAATCCTACACGAGAAGACAGTGTTTTTGTTCCATTGTGTGGTAAATCGGAAGATCTGGTCTGGCTGGCCAGCAAGCATGAGAGCGTTCAGGGTGTTGAATTGAGTACCATTGCGGTACGAGCATTTTTTGCCGAGCACTTTTATACCCCCTTGGTCATTCCGATCAGCGCTGAACATGAGTTGTATCAGTTTGATGAGCTTTCCGTGTACATCGGGGACTTTTTTACCGCGCCGATCGAGCCGGTCGACATTGTTTATGATCGCGCTTCACTGGTGGCGTTACCTCAGGAAATGCGGGGCCAATATGTTGAATATCTCAAAACCCGGATAAAACCGGGTGGGCGCATTTTATTGGTGACGCTTGATTACCAACAAAATGAAATGGCGGGGCCGCCATTCAGTGTGAGTGAAGAAGAAGTTCGTCAGCTGTATGATGGCTACCAGGTGACGCGCTTGCATCGGGATGTTGCCGATGAATCACACCCCAAACGCGCAAAAAAAGGTTTGAGCCGATTTGCCGAAGAAGTGTTCCTGATTGAAGGATTTTGAAAAAGCGCCCGTGAATGGGCGCTTTTTTATATTTGTTCCCCGTCAGGAGATTTATTCGTAGGTCACTGTAACTTTAGAGGCGCAGTCGATGGCGTCAGTCAGTGCTTGCTCAAGGCTAGGTCGGCGGGTAATCACTACTCCTAAACGGCGGCGTCCTGCGATGTCTGGTTTAGCAAACAGACGTACTTGAGTCCGGGGTTGCAGCAGCGCCTGATCCAGGCCCTCGTAACCGATGTTGTCTGATGTTCCCTGTCCGAGCAGCACAGCAGAGGCGCATGGGCCGTATTGAGTAATGCCTGCGACAGGCAGTCCGGTAAACGCTCTAACGTGGAGCGCGAATTCTGACATGTCTTGAGACATCAGAGTCACCAGGCCAGTATCGTGCGGACGAGGAGATACTTCGTTGAAGATCACCTGATCGCCTTTTACAAACAACTCTACGCCGAAAATGCCGTATCCCCCCAATGCATTGACGATTTGTTCCGCTGTGTATTCCGCGGCCTTGCGTGCGTTGTCGGACATCACCTGAGGTTGCCAGGACTCGCGATAGTCGCCATCTTCCTGGCGGTGGCCGATGGGCGCGCAGAAATGCACACCATCGCAGGCACGTACCGTCAGCAGAGTGATTTCATAATCAAAATCAATGAAGCCTTCGACGATGACACGTCCGGCCCCAGTCCGTCCGCCTTCCTGAGCATAATGCCAGGCTGAGTCAATGTCTTCCTGTGTTTTCAGCACGCTCTGACCTTTGCCGGACGAACTCATCACTGGCTTGCAGACGCATGGCAAACCAACGTCTTGCACGGCTTGCTGAAACTCTTCGAAGGAATCAGCAAAACGGTACGGTGACGTATTCAGTTTCAAGGTCTCTGCCGCCAGGCGGCGAATCCCTTCGCGGTTCATGGTTAGTTGAGTGGCTTTTGCCGTCGGAACGACTTTCAACCCTTGCGTTTCAAGCTCAACCAGTTTGTCTGTTGCAATGGCTTCTATCTCTGGTACCACATAGTCAGGTCGCTCCTGCTCAATGATGGATTGCAACGCATCACCGTCGAGCATATCCAGCACGTGACTGCGATGAGCCACCTGCATGGCTGGCGCATCAGCGTAGCGATCGCAAGCAATCACTTCCAGCCCGAGGCGCTGGCACTCGATGGCCACTTCTTTCCCCAGTTCTCCAGATCCCAGCAACAACACCCGGGTAGCATTTTTTCGTGTAGCAGTACCAAACATGACGCATCCTTTTTCGACACAGAACAAAATTTTCCGCGATCATACGCATTATTTTTTCAAAAGCAAACGTTTGCGTGTGGCGATTTGTCGGTATCAGGTGAATGAATACGGCATGAAATCCGACTTACAGCACATTTACAAAACAAATTTCATAGAGTGGTGTAATTCATTGATCTGACGCTAAACAAAGAGAGCACGACACGGCCGATAATGCTTCAGACAGGTTGTCGAGTTATTACTCCACACCCGAGTTAAATCTGCCTCAGGAAGAGTGATTTTGCCATGCGTCCGTATCTAAAATACCTAATTCCGACTGTCATTCCGCTGCTTGTTCTGCTGCTGCCTTCATCCGCATTCCCGTTTGTCGGCATGACCATCATCCAGCAGCGGGTCATCGCTGTATTTCTCTTAGCTGCTTTGTGTTGGGTGTTTGAGCCGATCCCGATATACGCCACTTCGGTGGTGATCATTGTGCTGGAGTTGCTGCTATTGTCAGACAAAAGCATCATCCTATTTCGCTTGGCAGAAGGACAGCCACACTTTGGTGAACTGCTCAAATATCAGGATATTATGGCAACATTTGCCAGCCCCATTATCATGCTGTTTCTGGGCGGTTTTTTTCTTGCCATGGCGGCGACCAAGTATCGACTGGACGTGAACTTAGCGAGGGTGCTTTTAAAGCCGTTCGGTCACGATCCCAAATACGTCATGTTGGGACTGATGTTGATCACGGCGGTGTTTTCCATGTTTATGTCTAACACAGCAACGACCGCAATGATGTTATCGATACTGGCACCAGTGATTGCCGTATTCGGTCCTAACGATCCGGGTCGCATTGCTTTTGCGTTGTGCATCCCAGTGGCGGCGAATATTGGCGGGATAGGTACTCCCATCGGCACGCCCCCCAATGCGATTGCTTTGAAATACCTGGTGGGGGACAACCTGATTACATTTGGGGAGTGGATGGTCTTTGGCGTGCCGTTTGTGGTTATCATGATGACGCTCGCCTGGTTTTTGATCGGCTTTCTGTATAAAGCGGAACAACAGACCATCGAATTGAGTATCAAAGGCAAGTTTCTAAAAACACCTAAAGCGATCACGGTTTACATCACCTTTGCTTTGACAATTATCCTTTGGTTGATGGGCTCTTCACACGGCATGAACTCCTACACCGTCGCGCTGATCCCGGTCGCGGTGTTTTCTCTCACAGGGATCATCAACAAAGAAGACCTGAAAAGAATTTCCTGGGATGTCTTATGGCTGGTCTCCGGGGGGATTGCGCTCGGCTTGGCACTGGACAAAACCGGGCTTGCCCGTCTGGTGGTTCACAGTATTCCGTTTGATCAATTTTCTCCCTATGTGGTGCTGTTTGGTGCAGCGTTCCTGTGTTTAGCGATGGCCAATTTTATGTCACACACTGCCACGGCGAACCTGTTGATGCCCATTATGGCGGCATTGGGTACTTCGATGGCTTCACTGATGCCGCTTGGTGGCGAAATTACCTTAATTTTGGTCGTGACCTTTGCCGCGTCCTTGGGAATGTCGTTACCGATCAGTACACCACCGAACGCGTTGGCACACGCTACTGGGTACGTTCAAAGCAACCAGATGGCTCGGATCGGTGTGGTTCTGGGCGTCATTGGGGTATTGCTGAGTTTTGTCATGGTGTGGATTCTTCACGCTGTAGGTCATATCGGATAAGCGCATGAACGACTCAGGCTTGCAAGCGCTGATTGCGCGTTATTTTAGTCAGCCGGAACGGCGCCTTCAGGTTTCAGCAGGGCATCAGTTGATCGAGCAAGATAGCCAGAATGACCGTTTGTACTATGTGATTGCCGGTGAACTGGACGGGTATTTTACCGAGCAGGGTGCGTCAGCCATCAAAGTTTTTTCGGCCATGCCAGGCGCATTTCTGGGCGTGCACAGTTTTTTCTCCGGGAATGGCGCAGCCAGTTCGACGGTGATAGCAAAAACAGCGGCGGAGCTAGCATGGATAGATCGCCACACCGCAGCGATTGACGCCGAACAATATGGGGTGCTGACCACGCAGTTTATGCCAGTGATTGTCAACGAGCTGTCACAACGTCAGCGCAGAGCGACACAGGAAGCACTTGCCAAAGAACGGGCACTGCAAAAGTTACATCTCGCAGAACAGATGACCACACTAGGCCAACTGGCAGCAGGGTTGGCACATGAACTGAATAACGCGATTGGTGTCGTAAGCAGTAAGTCTCAGCGTCTGGAGAGCGTCTTATTGCAACTGCTCGAAGAGCAGCACCCAGGCGCCAGTCTGTATTATGAACTGGGATTGCAACACGGCCAGAAAGCGTCCTCTGTTCAGGTGAGAAATAAAGGCCGGGAACTGGAGCGCGACTATCATTTGCCCAAAGAGCTGGCGCGAAATCTGGCTCGTGCTGTACCGGATGATGTACTGGAGCAGCATTGGTTAGCCGACCCGGTTGCCGCGATTCGATATTGGGAAATTGGACGCGATCTGCACGATCTTCGTTTGGCGACCCGGCACACAGTTGGCATTGTCAAATCTGTAAAACAGTTGGGCCGTACCGATATTTCGCAAGATGAAGCCGTGGACATTAATGAAACGCTGCATCGTGCGGTTGCGTTATTGCAGAGCGATCTCAGACGAGTGGCAGTGCGGATACGACCTGCAGAGCTGCCACTGTTTACTGCGTCATCGACAGAGCTGGTGCAGGTTTGGGTCAACATTCTCAAAAATGCCTGTGATGCGATGCGGCAGACGGAGGCTCCGGAAATTGATATCCAAACTCGGCTGAGTAAGCAGCGCATTCTGATCACGTTGTCCAACAACGGTCCTGAAATCGACGAAACCACTCGTCGTAAGATTTTCCAGCCCAGTTTTACGACGAAGAAAGGCGGGCTGTCGTTTGGTCTTGGTTTAGGTCTGTCGATTGCGCGCCGGATCATTACCGGTTATGGCGGAACGATCGCGGTAAAAAGCGACAAACAGCGCACCGTTTTCAGGATAAAACTACCAATTGAGGGTAAGTAACCATGGAAAAGTTAAATGTCATTTGTGTCGATGATCAGCGGGAGGTATTGAGCGCGGTGTTGCAGGATCTGTCTCCTCTGAGCGGCTGGCTGAATATTGAAGATTGTGAATCGGCAGAAGAAGTACTCGAATTGATGGATGAACTGGATGCAGAGGGAGAGTGGATCGCGGTTTTGATCTCTGATCACGTAATGCCGGGGAAAACCGGCGTGGAGTTGCTTGAGGAAGTCAGCCGAGATAGCCGTTTCAGTCATACCAAAAAAGTATTGCTGACGGGTCAGGCGACCCACGCAGATACCATTCATGCCATCAACCACGCCGGTATCCAGCGCTACTTTGAGAAGCCCTGGCAGCCAACGGAGCTGGTGGAGTGTGTCCGGACGTTGGTGACTGAATTTATTTTCGAACAGGGGCTCGATTATGTCGAACTGCAGCAACACCTTGATCAGACGGTGGTTCTCAGTAGACTGAGGTAATTGTTTATCGTTTATTCAGGGAGGTGCGATGCAAACAATTATTCTGTTCGATTGGGGGAATACACTGATGGTCGATTTTCCTCAGTATCGTGGCAAGATGTGTGACTGGCCAGAGATTGAGGTGATGCCGCACGCTGCGGAGACCTTATCGAGTTTGTCCCAACATTGTGCATTATACATTGCGACCAGTGCTAAGGATTCGGCGGTTCGCGACATCGAGCTTGCGTTTGAACGGGTTGGGCTGGCCAGATATCTCAGCGGCTATTTCTGTTTCGCGAACCTTGGCCTGGAGAAAGACTCAGCACAATTTTATCGTAAGGTTAGCCAACAATTGGGGGAAGAACCGGAAGCGATAGTGATGGTCGGAGATAACTGGGATAAGGATATTCTCCCGGCACGTCAGGCTGGGTTACGAGCGATTTGGTTAACGGAATGCCTATCCGATGAGGTCGAAACCATCGTTTCACTTAAACAGTTACCCGAGGTGCTAAAATGATGAACGTGTCGCATTTGGATCATCTGGTGTTAACGGTCAGCAATGTTAACGTGACTATCGATTTCTACCATCGGGTGCTGGGCATGGAAGTGGTGGAGTTTGGAGAGGGGCGAAAGGCACTCAGATTTGGCGAGCAGAAGATCAACCTCCATCAACATGGCGCGGAATTCGAACCCAAAGCCCAGCATGTACAACCCGGCAGTGCAGATTTGTGCTTTATTACCCCTGTGCCCGTCAGTGAAATACTGGCTCATATTGAGCGCCAAGGAGTGACCATCACCGACGGTCCGGTGAAACGCACCGGTGCGGTGGGCCCCATCTGTTCGGTCTATTTTCGTGACCCGGATGGCAACCTGATCGAAGTGGCCAACCGCCTGACGCCATCGAATTAACGGGCTTGATATGCTAATGTGTGCGTATTTTACATATTGATGGGGAATAGCATGACGACTCTGCAAGGATCTTGTCTGTGTGGCAACGTGACACTTACGATGCCAGATGAATTCGCATACATGGGGAACTGCCACTGTTCTGAGTGTCGTAAGTTCACAGGCTCAGATTATTCTTCTGCCGGTGGTATCGAGGCTGCCAAAGTTCGGGTTGTCACTGGAGAGGAAGACATTTCGGTTTACACTAAGAGTGAGAATACCCAACTGGTGTTCTGCCGCCACTGTGGTTCCAGCCTGTATTCGCTAAAACCAAAGACTGGGATGATGAATATTCGACTGGGTGTATTGGATTCAATACCGTCAAACAAACCTAGCTTTCATATCTTTGTTGCGGACAAAGCGCCTTGGTTTGATATTTATGATGAATTAACTCAATTCGCACAATATCCGGCAAAGTAATTTTTCAAAGCCTGGTAATATCGGGCTTTTTTATATAACGATAACTAAATATAAGAATGATGCATAATAACTTTTTATGAGTATTATATCGTTTATTTATGATTTATGTGCTCATCAAGTTGCATTTTCAATTTTGCGAAAATATAATTTCTTCGCAATAAGAATGGTCTGAATATTAAAAATATATTATTGACTTACATATTTTGTTTTTATGTCTCAACCTCAGTTCAAACCTATGCTAGCCAATCTTTGGCCTGAATATATTATTGTTTATCGTAATATAGAAAAATCTTATATATTAATTAATTGTAAGTTATGGATTGTATTCATTTTGTGTATGTCATGATTCTATTATTTGAGAATTAGCACAAAAATCACATTTTTATCGATAGGTTGTTTTTAATTAAATAAGTGGTATTGGCTGGCGAAAAAGTGATTTTTTTACTGGTCTTATTTTTAATCACTATCTAACTTCATTATCTTAAGATCAAAGCGATATATTGGGTTGTTATTTCGAGTTGTTGTTCTTTTTATTAGCCAAAATATAATTTGGTAAATTTTTATACAACGTCGAAATCATGTTGAGATTCAATAATAAAAACAAGCTTGCTTGCGCCATACTTTCAATATTAGCGATCAGTTCTTGTGGGGGCGGTGGAGGAGGAAAAGACACCTCGCCGCCGTCGCGCGTCAAAGGAGTGATTTCAGGAAACGTTTTTGATGCGCCAGTATCGGGGGCAACGGTTTCCGTCTATGAGTATCAGAATGGCAAAGTTGGGCGCCTTTTAGGGCAGACCTCAACCAACCCGGTGGGTGACTACTTGGTCAAAATTGACGCGTCGACCATGCCTTTAATGATCAAAGCCGAAGGTGGTGCGTACCGGGATCCGCTGACGAAAAATATCGTGTCATTGAGCGAAGGCAAAATTATTTCGATGTCGAGCGTCATCAACTACACCGAAGGGACAGACCAAACGGTGATGGTGACTCCCTTAACCTATCAGGTTGCGGGTCTGGCAGAATACAATATCGGCCAGGGTCTGGATGCCTCCGCGTCAGTAGACAATGCCATTTCAACGTTCATCAGTATGTACGGCTTTAATGTCAATACCACCAAGCCAATTGATATTACCACGGGTGGGCAAAGCAGCTTCGCGTCTGCGGGTCATCAGTATGGCGCGCTTTTGACGGCATACTCCTCATATTCCTATGATTTCATCAAGCAATATCCTGGTAGCGACAGTGAGTTGACGTATACGTCGATGAACTTGTCTGATATTGGTTATCGCGATATTTCCGCCGATGGTAAGCTCGATGGGCGAGAATTAGACAGTTCCGGCTTGCTGAAAGACATGGCTTTTGGTCAGTCTTACGTGACCAGTGATCTGTATACCCAAAGCATGGCGCAGCATGTGCTGATCGTAGTCAGTGACCCGGATCTGAATATTTCCGGGACGCCGGTTTCTGATTACAAAAATTTCAGCCAACATATCAATGATCTCGGTACCAATGGCTCTGGTAGCTCGGTCATTCCGCCGCGATCAGAAACGGACATCGATCTGGATCCGCCAGTGGTTACCCGTCTGGATAGTGACACCCTGAAAGGCGACGACAGTGTCGACATTGGCCTCAGTGATGCTATTGGTGTCGACAACGTGCAGGTGATGTTGCAATGGAAGATGAAAAGCGACAGCAGTTGGAGCACAGAATTTGAGTGTCCAGTCAGTCCTGCGGGAGAGTATTGCCAACTGGATACGTCCGACTTTAAGTCTGGTCCTCGGGATACGCAGGTCAAAGTGAACGTGTTTACTCTGGCATTGGATGCACTGGATACTGATCCGCAGGACGACGACCCGGTACAAGCACGCTTAGTGGTGTATGCATCGGACGTATTGGGCAATGGTTACGAAGCGCAAAATGGGGTGACGATTGATTTTGACTGGGACAACATTGCGCCCGTCATTGTGGTCAATTCGGCCGACGCGATCAGCTCATCCAAAACGGATTATACCCTTGAAGGGATCGTCAAAGAAAATCCGGCTAAGCTCAGCTATGTTCAAGTGAGATTGGGTGCTCAAAACCCAACAAATCTGGAGTGTTCGGAGATCAATGAAGGCTCGAATGTCTGGTGTAAGTTCAGCCAGATTTATACGACCTCTTCATTCGGTGACAGTACCTTGTTCAATCTCACCGCGGAAGACATACTCGGCAACAAAGGTCAGGAGCAGTTTACCGTCTACAAAGACGACACGCCGCCAGTGCGTATTCTGGAATATCCGGACGGTGTCGAGATGAACTTTATTGTCGATGACAACCCGGTTTCTCAGATATATCGAGATACCACCTATGATGCGGTTACCGTGGACGAGTCCAACCAATACCTGAAGATCGATTACGCCTATGCTGTTGACGGTATTAAGGCTACGTTGGGAAACATCAATTTTGCAGACTTTGAGGCGTCGACACTCAACGATAACAAAATTCCCTATGTCAAAGTCACGGTGTACGATCCAACCAATGGTGACATCTACGGAACGTCTGCAGACAAGTTGACTCTGTCGGTAGAGTATTATCGGAAAAAGAACATTGCAGGCAGTGACTATCAATGGATATCCAGTAAAGAAACTCAGGCGTCAACTGACAGTAAAGAAGCGGGTATTCCTCATGAGCAATTGATTCGTGAAGAAGATGGCAGAGTGTCAGAGGTGATCTATTACATTCCATACGTGAAAGAAATTCTCGGCACGACATTCGCCAGTACGACCGAAGAGTATTCACAGAAACTGGTGATTAAAGTCCGAGATTCTTCCGGCAACGTGAGTGACAAGTCGGAAGTGTATTTCAAGTCTACCTTTGACCTGCCGAGCCTTAAGGTGGTTACGCCTTTTATTAATGCCACAGCAAGGATTGAGGGTTTGAAGTCAATCAACAGTGATTTCAGCTTTCTTGCCAGTTGTAACACCGAACAGGTGGACAGTGTCTCTGGAGAGAAAGCCCTTGATGTGGCAGAGTGTGAAACCCAGTTTAATCCGTTTAAGTATGAGTTTTTCCGCGTCGTTTTACAGAGCAACGCGGGAACGCACTATTATCAATGGCAAGACAGTCTCGATGCGAAAAAATCGGTCACATTTCGCTATGGTGAGCAGGATGAAAACAGCCAGGGCCAACAGATGGCCAATATTGGCGCGTATTTTTCAGGCGCGGAGTCCGGTATGCTATACCTGACGGAACTTTCGGTGTACCAGACGGGGTTGTTTGACAATGCCTGGAATGCGCTCGAAGCCGACGACAAAACGCCGCAAAACGCGGCGTCTATTTTAACCGACGTCAACACCGCTCTGGAAAGTCAGGATGCGTCTTTTTTTGGGTTTAATCCTGCCCTGACTCAATACGCGACCACCGACATGCTCAACGCGACCATCCCGAATCCGCCTACCAAACCGTATCAACACCGATTTCTACTTGAAGCACTGGCAGACATGGCTGCATCCAATAGTGCAGAGACAGATACGACCGACTATGCCAAAGGGTTTTACGACGACTTTCTCTACGACGGAAAAGCCAACGGGCAAGGCACTCAAGGCCAAATCACAATTGGAAACCGGGATCTGAGTGCAGACACTTACCGTAGCGAGCTAGCCCAGAGCTACTTCAACGTTGCGACAACGCAATACCAGGTTGATGCCTCGACAGCGCTGAAACAGGCCGACTTGTTCGCTATGGCTAACCCCAGCATTGGCAGTGACACCGTGTTTGATTCTCCTGGCGAAAGTATCGATAAGTTTCCGCCTGAGATGCGTGTGCTACCGGATGCCTTGCAAAGTGATGGCCGTTTTATCAGCGGCCCCGGGCAAGATTATACGATCACGGGGAAAATCGCTTCGACATTGAGTCTTGAGGATATTTCAGGTATTGAGACCAGCAACCAGCCACCACAGCAAGCGGTGTACTGGTACAGTCACGCCGAGCCTTCTCTGCGCCATCAGGCGACGGATGTGGAGTTTACTCTCGATCCCAGCAGTGATGCTTACCATCATGGGTATCACTTCACCTTAGATTCTGAGAGTTCTGAGTACCCTGATGTGGCGCGGTTTGAAATTGTCGGCTCGGCGCAAGATAGCCGAGGCAACGCAACTGGCAATACGCTGATCATGACCTACTATGTCGACAATCAGCCGCCAACGATGACGTTAGCCACGACAATGCCGGAACATCCGGGGAACGGGGAAAGCGTACAAGTTACACTGACGTTTGATGAGCCTGTCTCCGGGGTCGAAGCGACTCTCGCGGGGGGCAATATCACCTTTACAGAAAACGGTGCCAGTGAAGAGTGGGTAGGAAACACTGAATCGCCGATTGTATTGAGTGTGGGCGATACGACCATTCCACTGCTGCTGAAGGCAACTTATTCTGATGGGATCGGCCATACAGGCGAGCGGGTAGAGCGGGCGGTGTCGGTGACACCCATGGTGACGGTCAATAATGTAACGGACGATAACGTGATCACAGAAGCTGAAGCGACCAACGTGGTCATTTCAGGTTCCGCTAAAGGCTTTGCCGTGAATGACAAACTTAAGGTGGAAGTCACTTCTCGGGATAGACCAGAGATAGATCGTTTTGAACAAAGCGATGTGGTGGTTCAGGCCGACGGCAACTGGGCAACGGCCGCGCATAATCTGACGAGTTGGGAGCAAAGTGACATCGACATTCGTGTCTCGGGGACAAACTCTGATGGGATTGAATCTGGTGTGGCAAGCCATGTCACTCGTTATGAAGATTCGATTGCCCCGCAAGTGAACAGTGTCGATGTTTCCCCCGAACATCCGGAAGATCAAAAGCCCGTGACGCTCTCTCTTACATTCAGCGAGCGGGTGAAAGAGGTGCAAGCAAGCGTAGCGGGCGTGCCAGTGGCGTTCAGTGTAGTGGGAGACGTCAGCCAGGAGTGGGAAGGTACAACCAACAGCAGCATTGCTCTGGTGGCTGGGCAAACTCAGGTTGAGGTGCAAGTCAGTCGCTATCTGGATACCGCCAACAACCCGGGAAACCCGACGCCGTATGTTCAAATGGTCAACGTGAAACCTGTGATCGAACTGGACCCTATTGCAGGCGGAAACGGCATCGACCAATCGGAAGCTGAAAGCCTGATCATTTCAGGTCAGGCAAGAGGTTTCGCCGGTGGTGAACTATTGACGGTTAAAGCGCAGGCCAGCAACTCTTCTGACCATTTCAGCGTGACCGCATTGGTACAGGCAGATGGCGTATGGGCCACCGCTGCGCAGAATATTCGCGCTTGGCCAAGTGGCGATATTGAGGTGTCTGTCTCGGGGAGCAACAGTGAGTCGGTTGCTGCCAGCTCTGTGACCGAGAGTGTTCGTTATGAAGATACCGTGGTACCGGACATCACCGGTGATATCCAGATATCGCCACAAAACCCAGTTAACGGCAGTAAAGCCACCATCACGGTGACTTTCAGTGAACTGGTTAACAACGTGAGTGCCAGCCTCGACGGAGTGGATGTCATTTTCCCGAACAATGAGCTTGCGACAACATGGACGGGCGAAACGGCGAGTCCTCTGATTCTGAGTGCAGGCTCTTCAGCCGTGATTGCTGAGGTAAAGGCGGGTTACACCGATGTTTCTGGAAACAGCGGAGCGGCGAAATCCACCAATGTGGCGGTGAAACCGCAGCTATCGTTATCACCAGTGGCTGGAAATGATGAGATAGACTCTGCGGAAGCAAGCTCAGTTGTGATTGAAGGCACGGGCGTGGGGTTTGCATCTGGTGACAGTGTCACCGTTGCAGTGGTGTCTACTGTCGACCCTACTTACTCCTTCGAAGATCATGCGGAGATGACGGCCGATGGGCACTGGCAAACGGCTGCACATAATCTGACGGCGTGGCCGGTGGGAGACGTGTCGGTGAATCTTTCAGCCAGTAACTCGCCGGGCATTGACGCCGACTCGGTCAGCCGGTTGGTTACGCGGGTGGACACCCAACCGCCGTCGGCCATCTCTGCGGAGTCGCAACCGCTGAATCCACAGTTCAATCAGGCCGTGACTCTGACGGTGAAGTTTGATGAACCAGTCACTGGTATTACGGCTAAGGTTGGCGACGTGAATGTGGATTTTGGTGACACCAGCAGTGCATCGGACTCCTGGAGTGGGACGACCAATGCTCCGGTCAGCTTTGGCGCGGATGAAACCAGTATTGATGCGGTGATCCGTGACTTTGTCGACGCATCTGGAAATCTGGGCGCAGCCTTTAGTCACTCCATTCAGGTTACGCCTTTGATCCAACTGAACGCTATCGCCGGAGACGATGTAATCGACTCCGATGAGAGTCATTCCGTGACCATCACTGGCAGCAGCAAAGGTTTCAAAGCGGGGGATGAGTTGTCGGTGCGCGTGATGCGCGACACCACTGAAGAGTATGCTACGCAGGTCAGTGTTGCTTCTGATGGTAACTGGAATATCGGGAGCCCACTTGACTGGTCGTCCTGGGAGGTGGGACAACTGACGGTATTGATTGATGGAACTAACCTGTCCGGTTCTGGGGTAGCGGCAACGCAAGTCAGTCGTGCGATCGAAATCCGCGATACGCTTGCTCCGGGTATGACGACACTCAATGCCACGCCCGAAAATCCAACAGAAAACGATAAGGTGAGTTTAGCGCTGACGTTTGATGAGCCTGTTGCCCACCTTAGCGCCACGGTGGCTGGTAAGGTTGTCGATTTCGGCGATACCACCGAGTTGGCAACCAACTGGAATGGTGTGTCCGCTGAGATTGCATTGCCGGTGAATGCAACGTCGGTCACTGTGTTGATTGATGGTTATCAGGACAGCGCTGGCAATTCGGGCCAGCCACAAACGCACGCCTTGGAAGTGATACCGCTATTGACTCGTCACCCGGTAACCGGAGATGACATTATTGATGCCACGGAATCGGCGTCGGTGATTCTGTCCGGTGAGGCGAAAGGATTTTTGGCCGGAGATGCGGTTGAAGTGACGGTCATCTCACAACTCGAACCAGACACGGATCATGCAACGGTTGCCGCGACGCTGAACAGTTCTGGCGAGTGGATCACGGATACACCCGTTGATATGTCTGGCTGGCAAAACGGGAGTTTGGATGTCACGGTGATAGGCACCAATGCGGCCGGGCATGCTGCGCCATCGCAAACGGAGACTATTGAACTTGCTCAATAGCATGACAAATAAAACAACCGCCTGGATGGCGGTTGTTTTGTGTTGGTCACTGGTGTGGTTTGAAGAGGAATCGACGACCGTGCCTGTGAAGGTCTGTTCGTAGCGCTGGTATACGTCTAATACCAATAAACCAACTAGGCCAGAGATAACGCCAGCGCCAGAAGCAGTGGCAAGGTCAAAATACTAAAAAAGTTGCCAAACAGCACCATAGACGCCACTTTTTCAGGCTCCACGTGAAAGCGCTCAGCAAACAGGTAGTTCATGACAGCAGGCGGCAACATGGTAAACAGGACCATCATTTGCAAATGCAGTGAGGGCAGCGGTACCAACAGGTAAATAACCGTAAATGCGATGGCGCCCGTCAGTAGCGATTGTCCGGTACAAAGTAAACCGATTTTCAAACCGCTCATACGCATATTGCACATCTGTGCCCCGAGTGACAGAAGCATCACGGGTACGGCTGCTTGTCCGAGCAAGGCGGTTGCTTCGTAGAGGGGGGCCCAGACCGAAAGACCACTCAGGTTGAGTAATAAAGCGGCGGCGGCGGCCAGAAAAATCGGCATACGAACAACCTGTTTGATTGGGTTGCTGTGACTGAGCAACATGATGCCGAGGCTGATGTGAAGACAGGCCGATACCACAAACAGCATCACCGCAGGCGCAAGAGCAGTGTCACCAAATGTGTAAGTAAACAACGGAATAGCCAGGTTTCCACTGTTACGAAACATATGTGGAGGTGTCCAGGTCTTATAGTTCAGGCTGGACAGCCGGCACAGTGGCAGCATAATTACAGCGGGCAGCAGAATGGCGATAAGAGACGCACTCAATAAAGGTAATTGGCTGGTGTCAAGCGGCATCGCGACCAGCGAGGAGAACACCAGTGCGGGTGTAAAAGCGTCCATATTGATGCGGTTTATAGGGCGAAAATCCGGTTTTAACCAGCGTCCGACACAGAACCCAACCAGAACCAGTGCGAACACCGGGAACAGAATACTGATGACCTGATTAAACATACTATCCCTGTTGAAATCGCCAAAACCATTAAGCTATCAGTATTTCATCGTTTCGTCAGCAACTATTACGCCTCAGTCTGTTTGACAAGAGCGATAAATATTGTTTGTAGGTTGATAAAAATTTTTTATTAATACTTTCTCTTGAAGTTTTCATGAATGAACATATATAAAAATCGACGCGCAGGACTGCGCAATAATACGATAACATCGATGTATTTTATAATGGGTATAAATATATAGGAGGCAACCCAAAATGAATATTCGTCCTTTGCATGACAAACTGATTGTTGAACGGTTTGACGTTGAGCATCAATCTGAAGGGGGAATTGTTCTGACCTCAAAGTCGGTTAAAAAATCCAACCGTGGCAAAGTGGTCGCCGTTGGCCAGGGCGTGTGCCTGGAGAATGGCGAACGGGCAGCGATGGAAGTCCGAGTCGGCGATATCGTCATTTTTAACGAGAGCTATGGCGTTAAAGAAGAAAACATCGACGGTAAGGACTATCTGATCCTGTCTGAGTCTGATGTATTGGCGGTTTCTGAATAAGTCATTGTTGTAATGCTAAGAGGAGAAGAGCATGGCTGGTAAAGATGTATTGTTTGAAAATGATGCCCGTCAGAAAATGCTGAAAGGGGTCAACCTGCTAGCGAATGCCGTGAAAGTGACTTTGGGGCCCAAAGGACGCAATGTGGTGCTGGACAAGGCTTACGGTGCTCCGGTGATCACCAAAGATGGTGTTTCTGTTGCCAAAGAAATTGAGCTGCAAGACAAGTTCGAAAACATGGGCGCTCAGATGGTAAAACAGGTCGCGTCCAAAGCGAATGAAGAAGCCGGTGATGGTACGACGACTGCAACGGTACTGGCTCAGTCATTGATCAATGAAGGCCTGAAAGCTGTGGCATCGGGCATGAATCCCATGGATTTGAAACGCGGTATTGATAAAGCCGTTACGGCAGCAGTCGAAAAGCTGCGTGATATGGCACATCCTTGTGACGATAAACAGTCCATTACCCAAGTTGGCAGTATCTCAGCCAACAGTGATCTGGCGATTGGTGAAATCATCGCTCAAGCGATGGACAAAGTTGGTCGTAATGGTGTGATCACTGTAGAGGAAGGCCAGGGCCTGGATAATGAGCTGTCCATTGTTGAAGGCATGCAGTTTGACCGTGGGTACCTTTCGCCGTATTTCATTACCGATCAGGAAGCTGGCGCGGTGGAATTAGAAAACCCGTATATCCTGATGGTTGACAAGAAAGTCAGTAATATCCGCGAGTTGCTACCGGTTCTGGAGTCGGTTGCCAAAGCTTCCCGTTCACTTCTGATCATTGCCGAAGACATCGAAGGTGAGGCGTTGGCAACACTGGTGGTGAACAACCTGCGTGGTATCGTGAAAGCAACAGCGGTGAAAGCGCCAGGCTTTGGTGATAACCGTAAAGCTTTGTTAGAAGACATCGCTGTACTGACAGCAGGAACTGTGATCACCGAGCAGCTTGGTCTTGAGCTGGAAAAAGTGACACTGGAGCAACTGGGCAGTGCGAAGAAAGTGACGATTAGTAAGGATACCACTACCATCATAGGCGGTGCAGCGGATGAAAATGCTATTCGGGAGCGCGTTGCCACGATAGAACATCAAATGGGCAATACTACTTCCCAATATGACAAGGATAAGCTGCAGCAGCGTATCGCTAAACTGTCCGGTGGGGTTGCGGTCATCCGGATTGGCGCAGCGACTGAAGTGGAAATGAAAGAGAAAAAAGACCGTGTGGATGATGCGCTTCACGCTACCCGCGCGGCGGTTGAGGAAGGCATTGTTGCCGGTGGTGGCGTAGCCTTAGCAAAAATTGCCAATGAGCTGAGCTCGCTGACAGGTGACAACGACGATCAAAACGTGGGGATTCGGGTTGCGCTGCGTGCAATGGAAGAACCTCTGCGCCAGATTGCCATCAACGCCGGTGACGAAGGCTCTGTGGTAGCCAATGCGGTGAAACAAGGTAATACGCATTATGGCTACAATGCGGCTACGGGCAGTTATGGCAATATGCTTGAGATGGGGATCCTTGATCCAGCCAAAGTTACTCGCTCTGCTCTGCAATTTGCAGCCTCCGTGGCAGGTTTAATGATCACCACTGAAGCGATGGTGACTGAGCATCAATCTCAGGAAGGTTAATCCTGACGAGCGGGCCAGGCGCCCGCTCAACTTGGAGTGGAAAGTGAGCGTAGTAGAATAAGTGAGGTGAGATGGAAACAAACAAAACTTATCCGTCGTTACACTGTTGCGTTGAGGAATCTGGTTTGCACCAGAATCAGGGTATTTGGCCGGTTGCCCAAGTGTTTCCGCGATACACTGGAAATACATGTTTTACGGTATATCCAAATTGTCGTACTGTGCCAACAAAGGTCAATATTATTTTGGTTACCATGAATATGTCTGATCTTATTCAGCCAGGAAACATAACGATTCACTAATGGCATATATTACTTAACGTTATATTTTTTATTTATTTGTTATTTAAAAATATAAATAGTCTCTTGATTTTTATTTCAAGTACTCATATTTAAATAGTAGGTATTAAGTCTCAGAGAGATTAATACCGGATTCGTTGGATATTAATATTGCTTCTTTAGGAGGATATTATGAACTCAATTGATCTGACTCCACTTTATCGTAATACTATTGGTTTTGATCGGCTGGCGTCGATGATCGACAGCGCACTGAATGCTGATCCAGTTTCAGCGGGATACCCTCCGTACAATATTGAAATGGTGGGCGAAAACCAATATACCATCACACTGGCCGTTGCCGGGTTTGACGAAAGCGAACTCGATATTCAGGTTGAACGTGGTGTCCTGATGATAAAAGGGCACAAATCCAGCAAAGCGGAAAGTAAGTTCCTTTATCAGGGGATAGCGAATCGTTCATTTGAGCGTAAGTTTGACCTGGCTGAGTACGTCGAAGTCAAAGATGCAGAATTGGCCAGTGGGTTGTTGACCATTCACCTGATAAAAGAGGTACCGGAGGCGATGAAACCAAGGCGCATTGCCATCACCCAGGCCGATAAAAGTCAGGTTATCGAGCACAAAAAAGACGAATCACTTGCCTGAGCAATCAATCAGAGAATTAAGGCTGCACGTGGTGCAGCCTTGCTTTTATTTGCGTGGTATGCGGGTATAAAGCCGGCGAGTCGTTTTGGTGGAAGGTTTTTTCACTTGTTTAATCACCCCTTTTTGCAGCATCAGGCTATTGGGGTAGGCGATAATGTTGCCGTTATCATGTCTGATTAACACGTGGAACATCCGAATGTCATGGATTTCACCGCTGATGTCTTCATCTTTATCCACGACTTTGATGCGATCACCAATCCGGTATGGAAAGACGAAGAAGATCAGAAAACTGGCAGTGATATTGCTCAGGATCGACCACTGAGCAAATAAAGCGACTCCCAGGACGGCGAACACCGATGAAAGGAACAGTGAGACATCGCCATAGCCGATCCCGGTGGCAATCGCGAAAATTGACGCAAACAGGAACAGATACACGGTATTGAAGCAGCGAGTTACGAATGTTAACCGAGCTTTGTTTACGCCTTTGGCTCGTGCCAGGCTGGCTATGGTACGGTTGGCGACTTTCTTGATTACCAGATACGAAAGAATAATGATCAGGCCGATCAGTACCTTATATCCAATCGTCCCAGCAGTGAAGTAGTGTGTTAGTGGCTCCATAAGCTACCAGATTAGGTCATGATGAGCTTGAGCTCATCCGAGTTGAACAGTCTGATTGTGATGATAAAGGCAAATGAAAGGAACGCCAAACACTACATTTTATTGTGTAATACGCTTATTTTTATTGTGTTTATTAAATGCGAATGTGCGGTGTGTTTCGCAAAAATGTGGGCTGTCTCTTATAGTTTTGTCGATTAAAAGGTGATCTTTTCCGACGTCTCTCCTTATAATCATGTTGTTGTGTATCTGAGAGACATAGATTGAGCGATTGAGATGCAGTTTAATCCAGAAGAATCGGTCAAAATTTCCATTGAACATCTGCTGCCAGGCATGTTTGTGACGGCGATTCAGCAGAGCGAAAAGGTGAACCTTTCTCATGCCGGGCGAGTCAATTCCCAAGCCTCCATTCAGCAGTTGGTCAGTAATGGGGTGAAGTTTGTCTGGGTGGACCAGAAGTTATCCCGAAGTGGTGTAGTGATTAATGCCTATGTGGAGCCAGACGTCGAACCTGCTCCCCCAGTCGGAGAGTCGCCCGAGCCCCAAACCAATCGGCGGGGACGAAAACAACTCAGTCGTGACGCGGCACAAAAAAAAGCGGCGCGTATCATTGAAGAAGCCAAAACGCTGGCTCAGAAACTGCTCAATAAATCTCTGAATAATCAGGATATTCACGTCAGTGAAATAGAATCTTGGGCGGGGGAGATGATTGATACGGCGTTAGTAGACAACAATGCTCTGCAATGTGTCTCCGCACTTCGAAATAAAGACGCCTATTTACTAGAGCACTCGGTCAATGTGGCTTGCCTGATGGTGACGTTTGGTAGACACCTCGGGTTTGAGGCGGAAACACTCAAAGAGATGGCGATTGGCGGCATTATTCATGATGTGGGCAAAGTAAAGGTTGACGATCAGATTCTGCATAAGCCAGGTAAGTTAACGCCGGAAGAATTTGAGCATATGAAGCTGCATCAGGTGTTTGCTGATGAGATCATTGCCAACGTTCACGGGCTCAGTCAGATCAGCCGCGACGTTTGCCTGATGCATCACGAGAAACTTGACGGCAACGGCTATCCGAAAGGGCTCAAAGGCGAGCAACTGCCCGTACATGGCCGCATGAGCGGTATCGTGGACATTTATGATGCACTGACGGCAGACCGTTGTTACAAGCAGGGGATGAGCTCGGCAGAAGCTTTCAAGATCATGCTGTCGTTGACGCCATTTCATCTCGACAAAGAGTTGGTGTACAAGTTCATCAATTGTATTGGTGTGTATCCGGTTGGCTCGATCGTTGAACTCAGTGATGGCCGGGTCGCTATCGTCTGGACAGCGAATCCAAGTCAGCCTCTGAAACCTGAAGTGAAGAGTTTCTATTCCAATAAGTACCACCGTTTTACGGATGTGGCGTTTATCGATTTGAAAAGCAGTGCGTTGAAAATCGAGCGGGCACTGGCTCCTTCACAATTCGATTTTGACGTCAAACCTTTCTACGACCAATAATAAAAAGCCCCGAGTCATGTCGGGGCTAATCATGATTGAGTTTACATTGCCAGATACGAGACCGGAATGTCAGGGTTGATGGCTTCCAGTGTTGCCTGAGTATCGGCCAGATGGCTGATGGTTCCTTCCGCCATTTCAACTAACGCAGCCGAAACAATATCACCGAACTCACGACCATCCAGCAGTATCTGAATCAGAGCGACCTGAAGAGGCGGCAGGCTAGGGTTAAACGCCGCGTTTTCCGCATACGCGCCTTTAAAGACTTTTCCATCATTCAATTGTAAAGCGACGCCACTCAGGTTGTGAGTGTAAGGTGCATGGCTTGCGTTCAATGCGCTTAATGCCGATCGTACCAGCGGATCACTGTCCTGAGTGGTCTTGCCATGATCGACTTTCGACATCAATGCCGATTCAATACCAAGATCGGACGGGCCGAACGAATCTGGCAGGTATTGCTGCAACGTCATTTCATCGCGCTCTGGAAGTTGAACGACCAGTTTGTCTGCCGAGCTCAGTTCATTCATAAACTGACGACAGTGACCGCAAGGGCTGAAATTGACCGTAATGTCTGAGATGCCGGTTTCACCTTTCATCCATGCGTGACTGATCGCACATTGTTCAGCATGAACCGTTTGACCTAGCTGGCAACCGGCAATTTCGACATTAGCACCGAAGTAGATACGACCGGACAGGCCGCGAGCAAGAGCACCAACATTGAATTTAGAAATGGGCGTGTAGGAGTAGCAGGCGGCAAACGGAAGAAGCGCCACACGAAGTTCCGCGTCGTTCAAACCAGAAACGATTTGCAGTTGTTTAAACTGCTCCGGAGACAAAGTCGCGTCAAAATCGTCCGCCAGCAGAATAGGACCAAGGTAATCTGCGATGGACGCCGGCACATCTGAGAGTGCTTGTTCAATACGGCTTTTCATAATGAATCCTTATTTGAATGCTGGATTACATTTTATGATAACGCTAAAACATTACTGAGATTTAGATCACGCTAAATAGTGTAATGATGTTGATGTTTTCATAATTAGAGTGATGTCACACATGATATCGATTGCACTTTATGTTTCAGTGAACTCCGTCGTATATCAACCTTAGTATACGACGGAGAACGCGGAGCGTGTGTTAGTGAGACAACCAGACGGACAGAGCAAAGACGCTGGGCGCCAGAATGGAAGTAATGATGCCGCACAAGACCAGCGCAAGTGAGCTGAATGCTGCATCACGGGGATCTTTTTCTGCACAGGTTGCCGTCCCAAGGGCATGCGAGACGGTACCCATGGTCAGCCCTTTGGCGATCGGGTGCGAAATATTCAACATGTTATAAATCGGGTAGGCAAGAATGGCGCCAAACAGCCCCACCAATACCACTAAAACGGCAGCAATCGCTGGTTCTCCGCCGAGATGGCTGGCGACTTCCATTGCAATCGGAGTGGTGACGGATTTTCCCATCAAACTGGCAATCAGTGCCACATCGGCTTTCATTGCGACGGCTATCAGACCTGCGGTCATCATCGACATCACACTGCCGACACTGCACGCCAGCATAATAATGCGCCAGTTCGCTCGTATTTGTGGGATCTGTTCGTACAGAGGAAACGCCAGTGCGACGACGGCCGGCTGCAGTAACATGCTGATCCACTGGTTGTCCTGATAGTAAGTCTCAAACGGAACCTTGAGGTAAGTCAGAATCGGGATAATGATCGCGATACTGATCAGCAGAGGGTTCATCAGAGGTGTTTTAAATTTCTGGCATAACCAGCGGGCGAAAAAAAACACCACGAGCGTCGCGATTAACCACATGTTTTGTTCCCCTTCTTCAACAGACGATCCAGCATCAGTCCAAGAAGGACCAGGACGATCAGCGTGCCACCGATGGCGCTGGCCAGAATGGGCAGAGCATTGTTGATCAGCAGATCAAAATGCTCCATCAATCCCACACTGATGGGAACAAACAACAGGATCATATAGCGAATAAACAGGCTGGCGCCTGGCTTAACCCAGTCGGAAGGAACCAGGCCACTGGCCAGTAATCCGAACAGAATAAGCATGCCAATGATACTGCCCGGAATCGAAATACCGAGGAGGGACTGAAGATTTACGCCTGCCATCAGGCAAAGGAAAATAAGCCCGATGGAGACGATGTATTGCAGAATGGTTTTCGCCATTTTTAAGTGCCGTAAAGATAAAGGAAAAGAGCAGAAGTCGCGTGTGGCGCCCTAAGATGTGAGCTCCATCACGTATTGGTAGACGGATTTTAAAATAGCTATTTTCTTTTCGTCAGTTTCATATTCGTGAACTAAGTTTTCCAGATTGAGCATATAGTCCTCAAGACGACTTTCGAAGTATTCACGACAATGATTTGCCCAGCGTTGCTGCTCAGCTTCGTCCAGCGTCCATGGATAATGGCGTGCACGGTAGCGGAATAATAATGGCTCGATGCGCGCGTCATTAAATGTAATGTCTAGCGCGGCCAGGTTATTCGGATCGGTGGAGCGAATAATGTCCATCGACGCTTTGTCTGCCGGGGAAAAGAAGTTGGCGTATAACTGTGTATCAACGTTGTCGCTCTTTTCGTACTCGCGTTCAACGCTGTAGATCGCGATGAGTTTTTCGCGCACTTCCGGATGTTGACGCAATACGGCGAGATTTTTCAAGCACTGCTCGCGGTCGATCCCGATTGAAGCCGCGTTTTCTGCGGTCAGGGTCTTGGCCGGTGCCAGAATTGGACATTTGTTTAAATGAACCAGCTTGATCGGCACCGGTGCTTGATCCGGACCCAACTCGCTGCGTTTGGTGTATAGACGTTCACGCAGCTCATCCGCACTCAGATCCAGCAATGACTGAGGATCTTTCGCCAGATCGACCACGACTACGGCGTTTTGATTGGTCGGGTGCCAGGCCAACGGCACTATCCAACTTGTGTACTGGCATTCACGTCCGAGCATGCCGGAAACGTGCATCAGCGGTGTCATGTTGACGATATCAATCAACTCATTAAGTTTACGCTTATGGCGCATGTCAAAGAAGTAGCCGAAGAGCTTAGGCTGCGCGGCTTTGAGCTTTTTGGCCATTTCAATGGTAGCGATAACATCTGCCATCGCATCGTGTGCGTTCGCGTGTTCTATACCATTGGCGACAGACAAGTGCTCCAGTTTAAAGCTGGTGAAGCCTTCCTCGTTTTCTGGCCAAACCACGCCTTCTGGTCTCAGTGCATGGCAGGCGCGCATTACATCGAGTAAATCCCAACGAGAATTGCCGTTTTGCCAGCTCCATGCATAAGGGTCAAGGAAGTTTCGATAGCAGGTGTAACGAGTGACTTCGTCATCAAAGCGGATACTGTTGTAGCCAAGGCTGGTGGTTTTAGGCTTGGACAGCTCGGCGTGGATACGAGCAATAAACTCGGGCTCAGGTAACCCTTGTGCTTTGGCTTTTTGAGGCGTGATGCCAGTAATCAATGCGGCTTCCGGAGACGGCAGGTAGTCGGACGGAGGCTGGCAGTATATGACCAGGGGGTCACCGATAATGTTGAAATCCATATCGGTACGTACGCCAGCAAATTGTGAAGGACGGTCTAGCGATGGACTGGTTCCCCAGGTTTCATAGTCAAAAAAGAAGAAAGTGGGTTGCTCTGAGGTACCTGTGGTCGCATTTGTTTGATTCGAAGTAGACAAAATAGCCCTTATAAATCAGTTTGATAGTACATTCGGGTGTGAATGCGCTCAATGTATGGTTGTTTTCCCCACTAAGCTTATCTGGCTGAGGGAGCGTTAAAGGCTCGCAGAAAGCTCGGAAAAACAAGCGAATTCATAGGACTAAGTATCCGATAAGCGACGGCATGAAAGCAAGGCATATCACCCGACAAATCTACCGCAACGGCTGAGAAAACAACGCAGGCACGTGTGATTCACGGTATTTGGCCTTCATATTTTCGCCATCAAACAATCATCACTTTGTTGTCTCGGCTTCACAGGCGTCAGTCATACTAGCTAAACGACAGAACAGGATCGGTTACTGACGTTGATATACGGCAGATTTTGTTACCCAGGCACGCATTGCCAGTGCCACCTCAGTGTTGAATGACGCGCTTACCCCTAAAGTCTTCGATGAAGTGCGGGGAGGCCATTTGATTTAAGCCCACTCAGGAAAGGAAGAGCCATGAACAACAGCCAAAAAACCGCGCTCGTGACTGGTGCCGCCCGAGGCATTGGCAGAGCCATCTGTGAACAGCTTCTGAATGATGGTTATCAGGTGATTGGTTTAGATATCACACCGATAGTCTGGAGCGATTCGCCGGCATTGGTTGCATGCGAAGTAAATTTGTGTGATGCCGAGCAGGTGAGAGATGTTGTACAAGAAATTCGTGAACAGTGCGAATGTGTCGATGTGTTGGTCAATAATGCGGGTATTACTCGTGACGCAATGTTACCGGATATGCAGGAAAGTGATTGGAATGCAGTATTGGATGTCAATCTTAAAGCCGTATTTTTGCTCACGCAGCAGGTCGCGCCACTGATGTTGGAGCAAGGAAGTGGCAGCATCATTAATATTTCATCCATTGTCGGGACGGATGGGAATGTCGGCCAAAGCAATTACGCTGCCAGCAAGGGCGGGGTGATCGCCATGAGTAAAGGCTGGGCGAAAGAGCTGGCAAGAAAAGGCGCCCAAATCCGAGTGAATTGCATTGCGCCTGGATTTATTGAAACAGACATGACTAAGGCACTTCCGGAAAAAGTCATTCACTACATGACCTCAAAAACACCACTTGGTCGAATGGGCAGCGCGCAGGATATTGCTGACGGCGTTGCGTTTCTGGCGTCAGACAAAAGCCGTTTTATTACCGGGCAAGTGCTAAAAATAGATGGTGGATTGGTGTTGTAGAGGCCTTGTCTCTACAACACATAAATGTCGAGATACTGCGAAATGCGCTAACCTATCTAACAGGAATCGGATCAGTCGACGATACTGTGTGCATGGGAAAGACCTGAACACGTGTTTTAAATATTTAAAGGTATGCCTCACCAGGCGCACCAAGGAGGACTCATGAAAGGAAAGTGTTTGTGTGGCAGTGTAGAAGTTGAAGCAGTAGATCACGCTGATGTTGGATTGTGTCATTGCTCTATGTGTCGACGCTGGTCCGGTGGGCCGATGTTTGCGGTACATTGTGGCAAGGCCGTGAAATTCACTGGAGAAAGGCCGTCAGTTTATCGCTCCTCTGATTGGGCTGAACGGGGATTTTGCTCCAATTGTGGGACACACTTGTTTTATCATTTGTTACCTGGTGATGAGTACATTTTGCCTGCGGGACTATTTGCCGACCAATCATTCCATCTGGCGAGCGAAATCTTCATTGATGAAAAGCCCGAATTTTATGAGTTTAAAAACGACACTCACAAAATGACGGGCCTGGAAGTCTTCGAACAATTTGCACCGAAAGAATAATATCAAGTGCTTTCCCTAGTGCCGGCTCTGATGGATATCAGAGCTTTTTTGTGCCTTAGATCTGACAATCAGAAGCTGAGAATCGCTAGCACATCAGGATTTGTATAATCTGATTTTTCTCAACATAATCAAGGACGATATATGATCAAGCAAGTTGGCGCGACAGTCATTCAACCGGTACATAAGTTGAGTTGTCATTGCGGGGCGGTGGAGCTGGTATTGACGTTGCCAAACGGAATCGAAAAACCTCGTCGGTGCGATTGCTCTATCTGTCGCCGTAAAGGCGCGATCGTAGGATCGGTGAAACTGGCCAATCTTCAATTGGTGAAAGGCGAGGAGAGCCTGACACGCTATCAGTTCAATACGCATACGGCGCAGCACTTCTTTTGCAGTGTATGTGGGATTTATACGCATCATCAGCGCCGCTCAGATCCCAGTGAATACGGCTACAACATCGGCTGTCTGGAAGGGGTGAATCCTTATCAACTTGGCGAGGTTGTGGTCAACGATGGTGTGAATCATCCCGCTGACCAATAAAAAAACCGATGCGTTCGCATCGGCTTTTTTTAAGACGGTGTTCAGGCTTCCTGAGCCTGATTCGGTTCAGTCTGTTTATTACCTAACAATCGACTGGTGATAGTACCGGCCGTCATGGAGCCTGATACGTTGAGCGCGGTACGCGCCATATCAATCAAAGGTTCGATGGAGATCAGCAATGCTGCAATCGTAACAGGCAGGCCCATCGCAGGCAGAACAATCAGCGCCGCAAAGGTGGCGCCGCCGCCCACACCAGCAATACCGAATGAGCTGATGGTGATGATAGCCACCAATGACAGAATGAAATTGATGTCCATTGGATTGATGCCGACGCTCGGTGCCACCATTACCGCCAGCATAGCAGGATAAATACCGGCACAACCGTTTTGACCTATGGTGGCACCAAATGACGCTGACAGGTTAGCAATAGCCGGTGGTACATTCAGTTTGGTGATCTGAGCTTCCACGTTCAACGGAATGGTCGCGGCAGAGCTGCGAGACGTAAATGCGAACGTCAGAACAGGCCAGATTTTCTGGAAGTACTCTTTCGGGTTCACGCCAAAAAAGGCAACCAGCACGCCATGCACGACGAACATTAGAGCAATAGCGACGTAAGACGCCACAATAAAACCAATCAGGTTGAGGATATCTGCTGCGCTGGACGTTGCGACCACTTTCGCCATTAATGCGGCGATACCGTAAGGGGTAAGCGCGATGATCATTTTAACCAGACGCATCACGATAGACTGAATGGCTTCAATGAACGTGCGAATCGGGGTTTCCAGTTCTTGTTTTTCGCCCATCACTTTGCGTGCAGCAATACCAGTGAGTACGCCGAAAATCACCATTGCAATGATTGAGGTTGAGCGTGCGCCGGTTAAGTCCGCAAACGGGTTGGTTGGAATAAAGCTCAGCAGCATCTGAGGAATCGTCAGATCACTAACGCTGTCGGCTCGGCTTTCCAGTACCGCAATACGGGCTGTTTCACGTGCACCTTCGGTAAGACCTTCCGCCGTTAACCCGAATGTGTGCGTGATCGCGATACCGATCAAGGCGGAAATCGCGGTTGTGATCAGCAGTACGGAAATCGTCAGAGCAGAAATCTTACCCAGCGAACCGCCTTTTTCCAGCTTAACCACGGCCGCAATCATAGACACCAGTACCAGTGGCATGATGATCATTTTCAATAGGCCGACGTAACCGCTGCCTACAATGCCCACCCATTGCAATGTTTGTGCGATGACCACACTGCCTTCGCCAAAAAGCAACTGCAGCGCCAGACCAAATAAACTACCGAAAATAAGACCCAGCAGCACTAGTCGGGAAAGTGTAGTGTGTTCTTTCTGTTGTTGACCAAACAGGAAGAAAAGGATACCGACAAATACTGCCAATGAAGCGATAACCGCAACTGACATAAAGAACCCTTAATTTGATGGATGTGTTGGAAGTGAATTGACACGAAATTGAGGGTAAAGATAACGATTTGCTTATAAAGAGAAAAAGACCAAATCCCTATGAGTTAGAACGGATAGTTATCAATGCTAACAATTGGGTGGATTTTAGTCATAAACCCTGTAAATAAGGCCACTTATTGGTATTTATTGAGCAAATGTCGTATGGCATTAGAATCTAGAATCGTGATACCTCGCCCCATAGGCTCGTAGATGGCGTACAGCATCGCTTTGGCCACTTTCTCTGCGTCGATGGGAACAAAGTTAGCCAAACGTCCTCTCATTACGGGTTTGAGGGCAGACAAAACGGTCTGAACAACTGTTTCGTCGGTTCTTGGTTGATCGCGCAGTCCGCGTAAAGGGCCGGGGCGGGCGATCACCAGTTGATCGAAGCCCATTTCTGAGAGGACCGCTTCCATTCGGCCTTTGCATTTTAGGTAGTGGGAGGGAGAGCGGGCATTGGCCCCGTAACTGGATATCACGGCAAGTCGTTTGACTCCCAGTGTTTTCATCGACTTCGCCACTTCGCGCACTAACTCGAAATCGACAGAGGCGAGCGCTTTCTTTGAACCGGCTTGTTTGCGAGTACTGCCTAGGCAGATAAAGCCCAGAGTTGGAGAAGCCTTATCGGCTTCCCATTCGGTGATTCTCAGATAAGGATCCTGAATAAGTTCCAGCTTGTTGTGATAATACGGCAAGGGTTTACGGCTGAGCGCGTAAAGCTTCGCGATCGGTGCATGGTCGAGCAACAGTTTAGTCAGTTCTCCCCCGACTAAACCCGTGCCACCGGCAATGATTGCAACCTGATTGTCTCCATTTATCGCCATAACGCTCATCTCATCAGTACTGATGCAAATATGGTATACGTGAAGTGAACAATACGCTATGACTCAACGCAAAAGGCCTCATTATTGAGGCCTTTTTTGCATCGTTTGTGAATTAGGTAATGGATAGTGGGACGGTCTTTTGTTTCTTTTTATTGCTGTGTTGATTCGCCGGTTTGGTCTTTTGAGGGCGTTGATTGGCAAACATACAAACCTCCTCGATTCTGAATGCAATACCACCGAGTGTTGGGTGATTCCTAGAGCATTTATGGTGCCACGGTTATGACGGTTGAGTATTTAGATGGGTTGAGGTTTTCCCAAACCAGAACCTGTATCTGAAAAATCTGGAGTTCTTTGAGTATCTTTACTAATAGTTGATAGGACAATGATTCGTCAATGCAATCTAAGTTTGCAACATGCTTCAAAATACACTGCTAGTCCTGAGTGTCAGGAAAGGCCACATGCAGATGTAAACCTCTCAGGATGTGATATGAATATCGATGTAACCACACTTGCTCCAACACAAATCTACCATCTGATGACCCAAACGGTGATCCCACGACCGATTGCATGGGTGCTGACAGACTCCGGGCAGCAGTCGTTAAACTTGGCGCCGTTTTCGTACTTCACCGCGATATCCAGTCAGCCTCCCTTGCTGATGATTTCGGTCGGAAAGAAGTCCACGGGTGTTGTGAAAGACACCACACGCAATGCACTGGAAACAGGAAAACTGGTCATCCACATTGCCGATGTCGACTTGGCTCAACAAGTGACGGCGTCATCCGCACCGCTGGCGCATGGCGAGTCTGAAATAGCGCTCACCGGGGTGCGCCTGACTGAATTCGAGGGGTTTGAATTACCCCGGGTGGCGTCTTGCCCGGTTGCATTTGGATGCGCTTTGTATGAAGTCAAAGAAATCGGGGATACGCCACAGAGCCTGATATTTGCTCAGATTGAGCAAATATACATACGTCAGGAGGTGATTGATGAGCGCACTGACCGTCTCAAAGTCGATGCGCTAAAGGTTAACCCATTGTCCAGGTTGGGTGGAAGTGAGTATGCGACCCTAGAGCGAACCTTTTCGATTAAACGGCCAGAATAGCAAAGCGGGGGGCCATCCTGTGGAGTTTGACGCAAATCTAATTATGGGATTTGATTCAAGTGATATTTCTACTATTTACCGAGTGGTAACTGAGTAATTAAACGTTTATATTGGCTGCTACTCTTTTTATCTCAGTGACTTAACCCATGCTTGATCGTTCCTATTCTGCATTTATTCAACATCGTATCGACCAAAAAACGAAACCACCAGGGGCGTTAGGTGCGCTCGAGCGACTGGCTCATCAACTGGCGTTGATTCAGAGTCAGGGTAAAGCCAATGCAGTCACCGAGATTCAGGTCCATAACCCTATTGTACTTGTGTTTGCCGGTGATCATGGTGTGGCGGACGAGGGCGTCAGTATCGCGCCCAGCGCAGTCACATCGCAGATGGTAGCGAACTTTCTCGCGGGTGGCGCGGCGATTAACTGCTTCTGCCGGGTGAACCAGGTTGCGATGAAAGTTATTGACTGCGGTATTCTGATCCCGGTTGACCGCTCATCTGAAGCATTGGTCTCGCAGCGTTTGGGCGATCGTACGCACAATTTTGCTCACCAGTCGGCTATGTCTGTCCAGCAAGTGGAAGAAGGGTTGAAGTTAGGCGCCAGCGTGGTTCAGAAAGTGATCGACAAAGGCTCGAATTTAGTCATGTTTGGCGAAATGGGGATTGGTAACACCAGTAGCGCTGCCGCAATTTTGGCCGCGTTATCGGGACGGGACGTGGAGTTCTGCGTTGGCCGCGGGACCGGGATAGATGACGCGCAGTTTCATAAGAAGCTGTCCGTCGTCGGACAAGGGGTCGCTCGCTGCGATGATCTCTCGGTAAAGAAGGTATTGTCTGAAGTCGGTGGATACGAAATCGTGCAGATGGTAGGCGCGTTTCTCGGTGCGTACAAGCGTCGTGTGCCTGTGATTGTCGACGGGTTTATTGTCACAGCGGCAGCCTACGTTGCGTCTTTGGTCGAACCTGCGTGTCGTGAATATATGATTTTTGCTCACAAATCCCACGAATCTGGCCACAAGTATTTGCTAGAAGAGCTTAACGCTCAGCCACTACTGGACTTGGAGCTTCGCCTGGGTGAGGGTACCGGGGCGGTGTTGGCGGTACCATTAGTGCAAGCAGCGGCCGAGTTTTATAACACCATGGCCAGCTTTGAAGACGCGGGAGTGACTGTGCCATGATCTCTCGTATACGCGAGCAGTATCAGCTGTTCTGTCTGGCTCTGAGCTTTTTCTCGCGCTTACCGATCCCGTCATCCACACCGTATTCTGAAGAGCGGATGAATCGCGCTGGCCGTTACTTCGCGTTGGTTGGGGCGTTGCTGGGGCTACTCTGCGCATTGGTGTTTGGATGGCTGTCGCTATTCCTGCCGGGTAATATCGCAGTCCTGCTGACCATGGCGTTTAGTTTGTTCCTCACAGGCGCGTTTCATGAAGACGGGTTGACCGACATGGCAGATGGTATCGGAGGCGGTATGATTCACGAACGCCGTTTGGCGATCATGAAAGACAGTCGTATCGGGACCTACGGTGCGGTGACATTGGCCATGGCTTTACTGGCGAAGTATGCGCTGTTGACTGCGTTGGTTGCACACACCTCACTGCTGATGGTGTGGGTACTGGCTTACACGCTCAGTCGCACGGTGGCGGCCAGTCTGATTTACGATATGGATTACGTCAGTGACCGTGAGACCAGTAAATCCAAGCCTCTGGCCAGCAAACAGACGAAAGGCGAGTTGCGGTTTCTGATTCTGTGCGGCGTATTGCCTTGCCTGTGGTTTTCCCCGGTTGTAGCGCTGAGCCTCATTTTGTCTGTTGTGGCGCTTCGTTTTAGTTTTAAGTCCTGGCTTATCAAACGAATCGGTGGTTTTACGGGGGATTGTCTGGGTGCAGCTCAGCAATTGACTGAGCTGTGGATCTATTTGCTGTTGGTCGCGTTTGCGCACAATGGCTGGCTTATCGAAGCTGGATTGGTATGAGTGTACATCTGATTTTAGGCGGCGCGCGATCGGGCAAATCGTCGCATGCAGAGCAGTGGGTCAGGCAGGTTTCCACTCAGTTCCAGCGGGGAGAGGTGTCCCGACCATTGCATTACGTTGCGACAGCGATTGCGTTTGATGATGAGATGAAGACGCGAATCGAACATCATCGACACTCTCGTGGTGTGGGATGGGTGGAACATGAAGCGCCCTTGGCGTTGGCCGAGCTGCTGAAACGATTTCAGGCCGACGATGTGGTGTTGGTCGATTGCCTGACGTTGTGGCTGAACAATGTGATTTTTAATCATGGCGATACGGCTAGGGCAGACGACATTCATGATGCAGTGAACACTCTGGTTGACGTATTAAGCGCGTCTTCGGCGTATCTCTGTTTAGTCTCGAACGAAGTCGGTCTTGGTGTCGTACCGATGGGGCAAGTGTCTCGCCTGTTTGTCGATCACGCTGGCTGGATGAATCAGCGTATTGCCGCGATCGCTGATCGGGTTGATTTTGTCGCAGCGGGTTTACCAATGAGATTGAAAGGATAAACGATGAAAGTGCTGAATTTCTATTTACTTCGTCATGGTAAAACACTCGGGCAATCGGCTCTGAACGGCAGAACCGACGTCGGGGTCGATTTGGCCGTTCAGCACCGAATTCGTGACCGAATGGTGGAAAAGGAACTACCGATAATCCACATTGTGAGCTCTCCATTACAGCGCTGTGCACAAGTGGCGACTTTACTTCATGAACGGCTGGATAATGTACTGCTAAACCTGGATGCCGCGTTTCAGGAAATGGACTTCGGTGACTACGACGGTGTCGCTTTTGAAAAGCTGGACGATAAATGGCAGGAGCTCGAAGCATTCTGGTACGACCCGGCAGACCGCCCGCTTCCCAATGGAGAAAGCCTAGCCGAGTTTCATCAACGCGTTACTCAGGCGTGGGATAAACTGGTCGATACGGCGCACGGGGATACACTTCTTATTTGCCACGGCGGGACGATACGTATCATACTGGCTCATATACTTAACTTGGACTGGAAAAACCCGGCGTGGTATTCACAATTGAATATTGCCAACCAGTCGCTCTCTCACGTACAAATTTCAGTAACGGACTCGCGCTTTGCCAGCGTAAAAACGATTGGTGAAGTGCTTTAAGCATGACATTAGGACAACCTATGACAACGCCAAGTTGGAACCTCACAATTGCCTATCAAGGCTTGGACGATCCCAAAATCACGCAAGACATTCAACTTATCGAGCAGTGCATTACCGTGCTCAAACAACACAGCGACCAGCGTGACTCTGTGTCCGTCGTACAAAACGCCATTCAAACCTCCGAAGCCGCCGGGAAACTGCTGGCCACGATCAATACGTTTGCAACCTGCCATTCTTCCGTCGATGCCACCAACGCGCAGGCCAAGTCTCTGACCGGAAAAATGGCGAAACTGAGCTCGGATCTTTCGCAAGCTTACAGCCCGTATGAAAATACGCTGACTTACGCCGACGATGAGTTCATTCGTCAGGTTCTGGACCACGATAGCGGTGATATTTATGGTCAGGCCTTTGGCATAGAAAGCCTGCGTAAGTTGGCAGATGTGATGTTGCCAGTAGAACAAGAGCAGCTGATTTCAGCACTGGAAGTGGATGGCCGAGATGCGTGGGGAAGACTCTACGATAACCTGACTGGCTCGCTACAGGTCACGCTTGAATTGCCTGACGGACAGAATGAAATCATGGGGTTCTCTCAGGCAGCGAGCATACTCTACGGTGGTGAATTTGATAAGCAGGAACCGGCGTGGCGTGGTATTCAAAAAGCCATGGCAACGCATCAGGAAAGTTTCGCATCGATTCTCAATGCGTTGTCGGGCTGGAGACTAACGGAATACGCGAAACGTTCTTATCAGCGTGAGATGCATTTTCTTGAGCCTGCGCTACATGAGAGTTGTATTGAACCTGAAACGCTGGATGCCATGATGTCAGTGGCGCACCAGCAACGCAATATTGGCCAGAAAGCCGGGCAACTGATGGCTCAGGTTTATGGGCTGGACTCGATGAAACCGTGGAATCACATGGCGGCGATGCCGTCACTGACCGGTTCTGAGCCTAAAGTGTACTCTTTTGATGAAGCTATTGAGGTTATCAAAACCGCGTTTGCGCAAGTGCATCCGGAAATGTCAGACTTCGTACAGATGATGGTTGATAATGGTTGGATTGACGCTTCACCGAGTGACAACCGTCGTTTGGGCGCGTACTGCACCAAATTCGCCGCAACCCGATCGCCTTTGGTTTTCATGACATGGGGAGGAAGCCGCTCCGACCTTCTGACGCTGGCTCATGAACTTGGGCACGCTTTCCACAATTGGGTCATGCGGGATATGCCACTGTGCCAGACACGGTATCCGATGACGTTGGCTGAGACCGCCTCGATCTTTGCTGAGAATATCGTCCGTGATACTTTGCTCAGTCAGGCCGAAACGCGTGAAGAGCAGTTGGAAATGTTGTGGGAAGAGCTCTCCTCCTGTTATGCGCTCACGATCAATATTCCGGTGCGGTTTGAGTTTGAGAAAGCTCTGTACGAGCAACGTCAGTCTGGAGAATTTAGCGCCAGCCAGTTGTGCGAACTGATGCGCCAATCCTGGAAAGTGTGGTACGGGGAATCGATGGACGAAACGGATCCTTATTTCTGGGCCAGCAAACTGCATTTCAGTATTTCGGAAATCAGCTTTTACAACTACCCGTACCTGTTTGGCTATCTCTTCAGTGGCGGCGTTTACGCGCAACGCGAGGCAAAAGGCGACCAGTTTTATGCCGATTACGTTGCGTTGCTCCGCGACACCGGCAGTATGATGGCAGAAGAGGTAGTGCAAAAGCACCTGGGCATGGGCCTGACCAAGCCCGATTTCTGGCAACAGAGTTTTGCGCGCGTCAAAGAAAAAATTGATCGCTTTGAACAACTGCTAGCGCAATGATTTAGTGGTAGAATATGCGGAATATGAGCCGAGCGGTGATGCTCGGCTTAATTTTGTGCAGAGTGTGAATGGATTTACAGGCAGAGACAGGTTTTCTGTCGATAAGTGAGATCATTTCAACATAAATCGTCCGTACAATTCATTAACATACCGCTGTGCAATAAAGGAGTAGCGCATGACGAAATCCCTCTTTCGCCAATCTTTTCTTTTTGACAGCCTCGACTTAGAACACGAAATGCTCCCGGGCGAGCAAACGTCAGCTTCCGGAGTGACACTGAAACTGCACCAACGTGGTGTGTTGGAAGTGATTCCTCAGCATGTCGGGTCTGAGACCAAAAACATTATTATCTCGTGTGGTGTTCATGGCGATGAAACCGCACCCATGGAGCTGGCCGATAAAATTATCGAAGATATTCAAACCGGTTTTCAGCCTGTCACTGAACGTTGTCTATTTATTGTTGCGCACCCGGAAGCCACCAATAATCACACGCGTTTTATCGAGCAAAACCTCAACCGCTTGTTTGACGACAAAGAGCATGAGCCATCAAAAGAGACCACAATTGCAGACAATCTGAAATCGGTGGTGTCTGACTTCTATGCCGGAACAGAGCCAGAAACCCGTTGGCATCTGGACTTACACTGCGCCATTCGTTTGTCCAAGCATTACACTTTTGCGGTGAGCCCGAAAACCCGCCATCCGGTGCGCAGCAAAGCCTTGTTTGATTTCGTTGAAAGCGGCCATGTGGAAGCGGTGTTGTTGTCCAATGCACCATCCAGTACCTTCAGTTGGTACAGCGCTGAAAACTTCGGCGCACAAGCATTGACGATGGAACTGGGGCGTGTGGCTCGCATCGGGGAAAATGATCTCGAGAAATTGGTGGCCTTTGATCTGGCGTTACGTGATTTGGTGGCCTCTGCCAAAGCGGAACACTTGTCTAAACGAACCATTATGTATCGTGTCAGCCGTACGTTGGTGCGCCTGCATGACGATTTCGACTTTATGTTCGATGATCAGGTTGAAAACTTTACCGCATTTAAGCACGGAGAAGTGTTTGGTCATGATGGCGATAAGCCGCTGATGGCGAAAAATGAGGGTGAGGCGATCGTGTTCCCGAACCGTCATGTCGCAATCGGTCAGCGTGCAGCACTGATGGTGTGTGAAGTCGCGACACGTTACGAAGACGATCAACTGGTCTACGATTAACCTGAGACCGACTTAGATTCGCTTTCTATTTGAATGGCTTAACGGTATCGTTAAGCCATTCTTTTTGTTTATACACAAATACCGATGCTTTGATGGATTTCAATCAGCTTCTTCGAGTTAAACGCCAGCGTTGGCAGCGCAGCGCCACTTTTTTCATTGCCGGATTGATCTTGTTCAGTTTTGGCTATTTGATGGTGGGGGAAGTGTTCATCTCGCCCTTCGCCGAATGGTCAGCACTGGACCAACAATTAGTCATGCAACTGCGCTTGCCTCGTTTGCTGGCTGCCGTTGCAATTGGGGCTTCACTGGCGGTTTCCGGCGCGGTGCTACAGGTGCTGCTGGGCAATGTGCTGGCTGAGCCGGGCGTACTTGGAATATCCGGTGGCGCCAGCCTTGCCATGGTTCTGGTGTTGTTTTTTCTGCCGTGGGCAGCAACGCCAGTTGGATTCATGCTGGCGGCAGTGATGGGATCTCTGGTTTTTACCCTTCTGCTTGTGTCGATGGCCAAAGCGATGAAACTGACCACCACCCGTTTGCTGCTGGTGGGGGTGGCACTGGGGATTTTGTCCGGCGCGGTGGTCACCTGGGCATTCTATTTCAGTGACAACCTGAGCTTACGTCAGTTGATGTACTGGCTGATGGGCAGTATCGGTGGTGCAACCTGGTATCAACATACGTTAACTATAATGCTGGTTCCTTTTGTGCTGTGGCTGTGTTGCCAAGGCAACGTGCTAGACAAACTCATGTTGGGTGAATTGCATGCTAAGCAGTTAGGGGTAGACGTGAATGCCATTCGCTGGAAGCTTATTCTTGCTGTGTCGGTACTGGTGGGTGGCGCTGTGGCCCTTGGCGGCGTGATCGGCTTTGTGGGGTTGGTCGTGCCGCACTTATTGCGTTTGGCCCTGGGGACAGAGAACCGCTATCTGATCCCACTTTCGGCTCTCTTTGGTGCATTGCTGCTGGTGATTGCAGACTTAGTCGCCAGAACCGCGCTCAATGCCGCAGAACTGCCGCTCGGTGTCGTAACCACGACCATAGGCGCGCCGGTATTTATCTGGATGTTGGTGCGAAATGATGATGCCTAACGACGACTTACGCTAAGTGTGCGGGCAAGCGCTAAAAAGGTTACCTTGAGGTAACCTTTGTGCGTTTTAGTTGGCGAAAATGGTTTCCATGTCGTTGACCATTTTAGTCAGCGTACATTTTTCCAGCGCGATTTGACGTGCTTTTTCTGCGAAACGGGTACGCAGCGTACGGTCATCCAACAGACGCTCAATGGCTTTTGCCAGATCATCGCTGTCTCGAATGTTAACGATCAGGCCATTTTGCTCATGCTGAATCAACTCCGTCACGCTGCCAACGTCGGTAGCGATGACCGGAAGTTGGCACAGCATGGCTTGCATCATTGCCTGAGGAAGCCCTTCAAAACCGTACGAGGGAAGGCAGAAAACGTCCATTGCCTGTAAATAAGGTACCACGTTGTCCAACTCACCAGTAAAGGTGACAGGATAGTGAAGGGACGGAACGCGGGGTTCAATCTCAGCGCGTTTAGGGCCATCACCGACAATGACAAGATGAAAATCATCCCGCTTGAGTTTTTGCAGTGCATCGACCAAGGTCTCATGACCTTTCCAGGAGCGCATTTTAGCAACAATACCGATCACCATCTTATCAGTAGGCAAATTGACTGCTTGCTTACTTTTTAGAATATCCTGAGTAGGAAGGAAATGCAGTTCATCACTTCCGGTTGGTACGGATTGAATTTTCTCCAGAGGAATCTTGTTTTCACGATTCAACTGTTCTCTCAGTCTTTCACCGGCTGTGACAATAAAATCACACCCCTGATTGTAGAGCCAAAGTGTCGATTTATTATTTTTAACTGAAGTGGAAATATGTCGCGTACGAACAACTTTCGGTTTATTTCGACAAAATATCAAGCTCACTGCAACGAGCCAACTGTCCGTTGAGCTGTGCGTATTAATAACATCGAAGTGGTGTGATGAAAGATACTTATACATGCTAAAAAGGCCGGAAAACGATTTTCTCCGGATGGGAAGAGCGACGGCGGGAACTCCGCGCTTTTGAGCATTTTCAAATAGCGCGGAGTCTTGCGGGCAGGCGATCACCACTTCATGACCTCTCTCTATCATGCCTAACGATTCGTTGAGCACTCGGATACCCTGGCCACCCCAGCCGTTTACGGATTCTGTATGAAGTATTTTCATATAACTTATCTAGCGTAATGGATTAAACAAACGTCGTTAGCAAAAATAACCTTCAAATGTGAAGGAAAGGAGACTTAATTAAGTAGTGCGATGTTATGTCACTTTTATTGCTGTAATTTTGAGTCTCAATTAAATTTCTATGGCTGTTTAGGGTCACTATTTGCCAAGCTTTAATTGCAAATTAAGTCTTACGTCGAAGATATTAACGTTGTTCTTATTTACGAGCAAGGTTGGCTCAGGAAAAATTGTGAATTCAAAGACTTGTGCGTGCTATTAATTTCTATCATGGTCAGTCAGATTCTCTTTCAAAAGAAAAAATAAAAGAATCAATAACCTGGTATTGAGTGCTTTGTAGCGATTGGTTGAAATTCTTTCACAAGTTCGTCATCCTACGCTGCGGAGAGACTTTCAGGTTGAATTACTGCGCATGATAAAGATTAAGAGCTTGTGTGTTGGGTCACGGTTGCTGCCGATGTCCTTTCAGTGTGAACGAGGCGAAGTCGTTCATGTTGTTGGGCCGAACGGAAGTGGCAAAAGCACTTTACTGTCGGCCATCGCTGGCGTCCTGGATTATCAGGGGCAAGCCTTAGTTGATGGAGTTGATGTCAAAAACGTCACGCTTAAAGAACTTGCCCTGAAACGGGCTTATTTGAGTCAGAGTGAACGACCTGCGTTTAATATTGAGGTGTTTCAGTATTTGGCTTTGTCGGTTCCTGAACATACCTGTGCAACACAAGAAACCATTGGTGAGGTCATCGCGCATTTAACCCAGTTGGTCGACATCAGGGATAAACTGCATCGCTCAATAAATCAGTTGTCAGGCGGAGAATGGCAGAGAGTCAGGTTGGCCGCGATTTGCCTGCAAGTGTGGCCTTCATTGAACCCTAATGCTAAGGCTTTGTTTCTTGATGAGCCAGCGGCACCGCTCGACATTGGTCAGGAAGCATTATTGTATCAGTTGATTCGTGAAGTGGCGCAACAGGGCATTTGTGTAGTAATGGCGAATCATGATCTTAACCGGACGTTAAGGTTGGCTGATAAAGCGATTTTGCTCGACAAGGGCGTTTTGCAAAGTGTCGGTACGGCAAAAGAGGTGCTTAACCCGCAACGCCTTTCGGATGTGTTTAAAACCCGGGTAAAAATGCTGAACCTGGAAGGGCAGCCGTATCTGATCTTCGACTGAATCGTTAACAAGATTTGTGCAAAGAGCACCAGATTAGAGCAATCGCACGATAAGATTCATTGTGGTGAAAAATAAAATCATTATAAATCAATTGGTTATGTTTTTGTAAAAGTTGGCACGCGCTTGGCATTAGTGAAAGGGATACATTCTCGTTCTTGTTAGGCTTGTGTCTCACAGACACGTATTGCTAGCCGCCTTGGTCTCCCTGAGGTGGCTTTTTTTTTGCTTTTAAAACGTAACATGCCAACCATTGGGTCGGCATGTTATTGACAGGCTGATTGCCGTATTTAGCGAGTGAGTGGCGCCAGATCAGCAGGGCGGTAGTACACCGATTTCAGCACTTTTCCCTGACGAATGGTTTTGGCGTCGGAAACAAAGTCTTCCGCACACTTCGCGATGATGTAGTCGCCTTTTTGGACCGCCATCAGTTTAATGCCTTGCTCAGCGTAGTGAACTTCTGTGTCGGTGTATTCTTGTTCATTGTGGCACACTTTACTCATGTTGCTTGAGTGAACTTCATCCCAACATGGAAGGAACTCGATACCACGATTAACAGCCACGTTCAGTAACAAATCAATCAGGTAGCTGATTGCCAGGTTATCCTCAACTTTATCGTGCCCAAGGTGCACCAGACGTCCCATCAGCACGTAGACACTGTCGATGATCGCGTCTGCTTGCTCTGTTTTATTGTCAGCCTCAGCCAGTTCCGTCAGCTCTTCAATTGCTAAAGAGGTATGCAGCGTATCCGCCTTCTCATCCAGGCTGTCAGGTGCTGCCACCGGAAGATCAAAAGTACTTCTGAATTCGGTGATGTCACGGTAGAGGTGATCAAAAATGTCTTGGGTCAGTTTAGATAAGTGCATTATCCCGGTCCATTGTGGTCAAAATGATGGGCCAATCTTACCAGACCCCCTGTCTTGCGGCTATCTCAGAGAGCCAAATAGGTACGGGAAGAGCCGTTTGCGTTCCGCGTCGGTTAAGTTTTGTACCCGGGCGATATTGGTCTCCGGAATGGCTTCCGGGTTGGGGTAGTGTTTCAGAACTCGTTCCATGCTCTCCTCGCGAATCAGGTGAAAGATTGGATAAGGGGAACGGTTAGTCAGGTTTTCGGCATCGTCTGGTGCTGTTCCGGCGAAGCAGTAGTCAGGATGGAAGGTCGCGACCTGGTAAACGCCTTCGCGGTCATGTTGGCGAATCAGTGCCTCGACCCAATCAATAAATAAGTTGTACTCAAAGAAGTCTGCAAGCATGTGTGGCGCGACGACCAAGGTTGTTTCCAGCGCGTCGGGTTCGGTTTCGTCCAGTTCAATGATTTGGTCAAGGATATCCTGTAGCAGGTCTTCATCCTGGCTTGCTGAGCTGACGAAGATCTTAATTTGCTTGTTGCGTTGAGGTTTGGCGGCAAACGGACATAAGTTTAACCCGATCACCACCTCTGTTAACCACTGCTCGACCTGCTGAGCTATTGCATTGCTGTCGGCTGATTGGAGTTCTGACATGACTACACGTATTTGAGTTGAACAAGCGGCTGAGTGTACCAGATTACGCCGTCACTTGGTGTTGGTTTTGTTCACCAGCCGATTGGCGCTTGGATAACGCATAACAGAGCGAAAAAATACAGACGTACAGCAGCATTCCTCCCAGAGACACGCTCAACCAGCCACCATGCTGCCAGCAATAAATCAGGAAGAACCCGCCCAAACTGCCACCAACATAATAGTGCACCAGATACAGGGCCGTTGCGGTCGCTTTTGCTTGAATGGCTTTCTGGCTCACCCAGGCGTAAGCCAGCGTATGGGTGAAGAACGCGCCAAAGCTGATTAGGATTAGACCTAACAACATAAAGGGCAGTTGATCGACCAGCGCCAGCCACATGCCAATCATGCTGAGAATACTGCCTGTCACCATCCCGGGAATGGGCTGGCGGCGCTTAGTCCATTGCCCGGTCAGTTTAGAGCTGATGGTTCCGGATAGATAACAGATAAATATCAACGAGGCCAAGCCAATAGGCAGATTATGTGGTTCACTGACCAGGCGAAAGCCCATCACAGAGTACAGGTTGACAAACAACGCGAAATTGGCACCGCCAATCAACATGGCAAGCCAGATGGTACGGTTAGAGAGATGTTTAACCAAGGCACGGTTATGATGAAAAAACAGACCATGAGTGGGCGTGAAATGTTGCTGAGTGGGTAACAATGACCAGACTGCAACGGCGCCGACAAAACTGAAGGCTGCCATGGCCAACACCGCTTCATGCCAGCCAAATGCTTCTGTGATCATTCCGCCTGCGATCCGTCCACATATACCACCCAGAGAGTTAGCCGCAATATAGCCACCAATCGCCTGACTGAACGCGGCCGGTGACAACTCTTCGACCATATAGGCCACCGCGACGGACGCAAAAGCTGCCAGCGCAACTCCCATCAGCGCACGAGTCATGGCCAGTAACCATAGGCTGTCTGTGAACACCATCAGAACGCCAATTAACGGCATGGCAAACAGCCCGAGTAGCATTATACGCCGGCGCCCGAACGATTCGGAACTGATAGCCCAGGGAACCAGAAACAGCGACAGTGCCAACGTTGAGGCAGCAAATATCCAGTTGACTTGCGTTTCGCTGACGCCAAACTCGACCGCCATGTAGGGCAGCATTGGCTGAAAAACATATAAGTTACAAAAAACCAGAAACGAACCCAGAGCCAGGCTCAAGACAACATGGCGGTATTCACGGCTGCCTAATTCGATCATAAAATGACTCATCACCTCACGTAGAAAACGTGATTAAGTTATCATTTACTTCTGGATTAATTAAATATATTAAAAATATCACAATGATATATTTTTTATATTCACTATGGACAGTCGCCAACTGAAACATTTTGTCGCTGTCGCTGACCACGGACATTTCACCATGGCGGCGAAAGCCCTGCACATAGCTCAGCCTGCACTGAGTATCTCCATTCGCAAGTTTGAAGCTCAATTAGGCGTGGAGCTGTTTCGTCGGCAAGACCGTAAGGTTGAGTTGACCTACGAAGGGAAGGTGCTCTATGAACATGCCAAGCGCATCCTGCAACAATTCGATGACGCTAAACTGGCCATGGATGAACTGATCGGTCTGGAAAAAGGAGAGGTCAGGTTGGGGGCGCCAAGTATGATGGGGTCGTACTTTTTTCCTGAGATTGTTATGGCGTTCAAAAGTCATTACCCGAACCTGAAACTGACCTTGATCGATGCCGGAACACAATCAATACGTCAGATGCTTCTGGACGGTGAGCTGGATATCGGCGTGATCAATAATGCGGATGTGCCGGACGATCTGGAAACGGACCATCTGCTGACGTCGGAAATGGTCGCAGTGGTGGGTCGAGATCATCCATTGGCGGAGCGAGCATCGCTTACCTTTGACGAATTTTTTGAGCACGAGTTAGTGATGTTCAAACCGGGCTACTTTCACCGGGACTTCATTGACGCTGTGTGTGAGAAATATGGGCTGAGCATGAAATTTTCGTTTGAAACCAATTTGTTGCCGATGATACTCAGTATTGTAAAGCACGAATTCGCGATTACGGCATTGCTGGAGCTGGTGACTCAGCACGAAAAGGACGTGGTTGGTATTTCCTTTCAACAGCCCGTTATGCTCGATTTAGCTCTGGCCTGGCGTAAAGACGGATATTTGTCGAAAGCGGACCGTACTTTCATCGAATTCATCAAGCGCTATGTGTGATTCTTGGGTACAGAGTCGGCAGACAGCCAAAAATCAAGAAAGTTCTCATTATTTTTCGAGTTTTTTGGAATGGTACACAATTTGTTTCATTAATTTTAATAAATTCAATTTGTTTCCGCTTTGTCTGGTTTGACTTTTGTTTGTTCCAATCTATGTTCATAAGGTTGCGCAGTGGTAAAAGTGCGTAGCTGGAATGTAATTAGAAAAACAGACTAAGGAATGACAATGAAAAAGCTCGCTGCACTAATTTCAGCGTCAATGTTATTGGCGTCAACGTCTGCAATGGCTGAGTTTTATCTCGGTGCTAAAGCAGGTAAATCTTGGCTGGATGACGCATGTACTTCTACATCCGCATGTGATGACGAAGATGTGACTCTGGGTGTCTTTGGTGGTTACCAGTTCTGGGATTTTCTGTCACTTGAAGCTGGCTACGATCACTTAGGTAAGTTTGATGCTGCTGGTCTTGACGACGATTCCGTTCAGGCGTTCACTCTGGCACCGAAACTCAACCTCTATTTAACCGACTCGTTCTCTGTCTACGGCAAGTTTGGTGGTGCGTACGTCGACTATGGTGACGAAAACGACGCCTCTTATCTGGGTGCGGTCGGTCTGCAACTTGACCCACACAAGAAAGTTGCGGTCCGTCTGGAGTACCAGGTACTGACAGACATCAACAATGATATCGTTCGCGCAGAAGCCAATTCTGCAACACTGGGTGTGGCATTCAAGTTTGGTGCCGAAGAAGAGCCGGTGATGATGGTGGAAGAGGAGATGGTTGTCGAAGAGCCTGTGGTTATGACCAAAACTTACGAAGCGTCGCTACTGGGTTCTGGCCTGTTCGCGCTCAACAGCACCGAGCTAAAACCTGAAAGTGAACAGCACTTGGGTGAGCTGGTGGATTTCCTCAACAAGTATCCTCAAGCCAATGTCGAACTCGTGGGGCATACCGACTCTTCCGGTACGGAAAAGTATAACCAGATGATCTCAGAGAAACGCGCGCAATCTGTTAAAAATGATCTGATGAAGCGTGGTATCTCGGCTAATCGCATCTCTGCCCGCGGTGAAGGGGAGAGCAATCCGGTTGCAGATAACTCGACCAGAGAAGGCCGTGCTAAGAACCGCCGTGTTGATGTGTACGTACCAGAATTTGAGTACACGGTTGAACAGTAAGTCTTTCTTTACTGACATGTAAAATACAGAAGCCCCGATATTCTCGGGGCTTTTGTCGTTTTAACCGTTCGCTATTTGGAGCGGTACATTTTTTCGAAGTTGGCAGGATTCCAACCAATCATAATACGATCGCCAATTTTAAGTACCGGCAGAGAACGGGCGCCGATGGCATCCAGCTCTTTGCGGCCACGCTGCATTTTTGCATTGCAAAGACGATACGGAATGTTTTTTGATTCCAGATAACGTTGAGCATCTTTGCAGTGTGGGCATTTGTCTTTGACGTACAGAACAACACGTTTCATAGCTATACGGGTTTTCGAAAATTTAGCAGGCTAGTGTAGCGAAAACCGACCCGAGACAAAAGCGCTCGCTGGCCATTTCAGTTGTCAACACGGCCGTGCATATCTGATACACTTGCCGCCTTTCATTTCAGGACATGATGGCAGAGTTGGTGAGTCATGCATTCTTCACTTCGTTACGTGCACGGGTACCCGCAGCACATTGTTGAGCAAGTAGAGTCTTTGGTGACATCCGGTAAGTTAGTGCGCTGGTTCGAGCATCGCTACCCAGAAAAACACACTATCAAGAGTGAGAAAGCCCTGCTTGATTACACGATGGCGCTCAAAAATCGTTTTATGAAGAAAGCGGCCCCATTGAGCAAAGTCATTTACGACAGCAAAATTCATCTCATTAACAATGCTCTGGGACTTCATACCTATGCTTCACGAGTGCATGGTGGAAAAATTCGTTCGAAGAATGAAATACGTATTGCCAGTATCTTTAAAGATGCACCAGAACCTCTGTTGAAGATGTTGGTGGTTCATGAGCTGGCCCATCTTAAAGAAAAAGAGCACAACAAAGCATTTTATCAACTTTGTTGTCATATGGAGCCGGATTACCACCAACTCGAACTTGATGCCCGCTTGTTCATGATTTATCAGGAACTGAAAAACCAGTAAACCAATATGACTAAAAAAAATAACCGATCGTTACAGCGTGCAGTCGCCCAAGGAAAGACACAGGCCGAATCCCAAAGCAGCATGGTATTTAAAACGATAAAAGGAAAAGCGGGCTTACACGCCAACAACCCGCACCGGGGACGTTATCCATTTCTGGAACTGGTTAGAGCGCTGCCGGAGCTGAAAGCTCACGTGGTCAAAAATCCAAAAGGTGAGCAAAGTATCGATTTTTCGGATCCGACGGCCGTGAAATGTCTGAACAAGGCACTTTTGGCACACTATTATGGTGTTCAGGCGTGGGATATTCCTCAAGGCTATTTGTGTCCACCGATTCCCGGGCGGGCTGATTACATTCATCGCGCTGCCGAACTGCTGAGCAACGAATGCCCAGGATTAAAGCACAACCAGATTCAGGCGTTGGATATCGGTGTGGGGGCGAACTGCATATATCCGATTGTGGCTTCTGTTGCGTATGGATGGCGTTATGTAGGCAGTGACGTTGATCCGGTATCGGTCAAAAATGCCAATCAGATCGTAGCTAACAATCGTTCTCTTGCTGGCTTAGTGACATGTCGGCTTCAGGAACAGAGTCGTTTTACGTTTCAAGGTATCATCCAACCGGGTGAATATTACGACATTACCACCTGCAATCCGCCGTTTCACAAATCATTGGCGGAAGCGGAGCAAGGGACACAGCGGAAATTACGTAATCTGAATGAAAACCGGGCAAAGCGAGGCCAGTCCTATCAATCTGCAAAACCGGCCAAGGATGCCAACACCGTATTGAATTTTGGTGGTCAGAAAGCTGAACTCTGGTGTCCGGGTGGCGAAGCGTCGTTTATTAAGAACATGGCGTTTGAGAGCCGTGACTTTGGCGCTCAGGTATTGTGGTTTACCAGTTTGCTCTCAAAAAAAGAGAACGTTCGCTGGATGAGAAAAAATCTGGAGAAAGCTGGCGCGGCAGAAGCACGGGTTTATGAAATGAGTCAGGGACAGAAAATCAGTCGCTTTATCGCCTGGACGTTTCAAACGCCGGAGCAAAGAGCGCGTTGGTTTAAAGCCAAGCAAAGATAATGCAAGCGAGCTGCGGCTCGCTTTTTTAATGGCTTAGAGCCAGCAGTTGATTTTGGTAGCTGTTCTTCATTTGGGTGTTGCCCGCTTTTTCTTCGACTTTTATCAGCATTTCCAATGAGGCGCGATGCACGCCCCATTTTTCCTGAAACTGCAACAGGCGTTGTCTGGCATTGGTATAGTCTTTTTGATCGATATCCAACTGGGTTAACTGGAATAGCGCACGAATCCGGTTTGGGTTGTGATCGACGGCCTGCTGGAAATAGTTTTTGGCTTGTGCTTTATCGCCTGACTTTAAGGCGCAAAACGCGGCATTTTCATAAGAAGACGCGACCTGGTAATAGTCCGGCTGGTGGATGGCTTTATTGAAGTAAATATCTGCCAGGTTGTATTTACCATGCTTACACAAAAACGTGCCGTAATTATTCAAAACGTTGCCATTGTGAGGGTGCTGTTTGAGAGCCTGACGATACTGCGCTGCAGCCGATTCTGCTTCACCTACGGCTTCGTAGTAGTAGGCCATGGACAGTTGGGCGCGATAGTAGTCGGGAGCGTGCTTGAGAGCCTGTTCCAGATTCTCACGGGCACGGGGCATGTTGCCCTGATCCAGATAACCCAGCCCTAGGGCTATTCTTGATTCTGACATATCAACAGGGTTAGGTTTAAATTCTGTCTGTTGGTTGTCCGATACCGATATGCACCCCGTGAGGGTCAGCAACAGACAGGCCACAAAACAAAGCCGCATGGTTCACTCCTTTGAAATCACGCTCGTATGATAAGTCAGAGTGACGGATTTCAGTATTCCGGAGCATGACAATGCGATCTGTCTGGCAATATACATGAGATTGCACCGCCAGTTGCTGGCGGTGTAACCAATCCCAACCGTCAGTTCTCGTCCCGAGTAAACTTGTCTTCGCTGAAATGTTCAAGATCGTACGGTGTTTGTTGATAAACGCAGTAGTTCAGCCAGTTAGAGAACAACAAATGCCCGTGACTGCGCCAACTGGCAATTGGCTTATTGTCCGGGTTGTTGTTTGGGTAGTAGTTGATTGGGATCGCCGGTTCCATGCCTTCACCTAAATCGCGGATGTACTCGTTGTGCAGTGTCATGGCATCGTATTCAGGGTGCCCGGTGACAAACACATTGCGCTTGTCTTTCGTGGAGGCGAGATAAACACCGGCAATATCGGACGTGGCCAGAATGTCCAGATCGGTATGTTCATTGAGAAATTCCGGTGAGAAATCAGCGTAGCGGGAGTGTGGTGCTAAAAATGTATCATCAAAGCCGCGCAGAACCGGATGGTGTGGATCGTGAATCTCATGATGGTAAACACCAGACAACTTCTCTTTACGCGTACGTTTGGGCAAGTCGTACAGAAGTTTTAGCCCTGCCTGAGCCGCCCAGCAGACATAAAGGGTTGATGTCACATGCGCTTTAGCCCATGCCATAATGGTCTGAAGGTGCTCCCAGTAGAGAACATCTTCAAACTGAACCAAACCTAGCGGGGCGCCTGTAATGATAAGACCATCGAAATTGCGATTCTTAATGGTTTCAAACTGACGATAGAAGGTGTCCAGATGTTCCGTTGGTGTGTTTTTACTTGGACGATCATCGATTCTCAGCAACTCAACATCCACCTGAAGTGGGGAGTTGGACAACAGACGCAGGAATTGGGTTTCGGTCTCAATCTTCTTTGGCATCAAGTTCAGGATCAGCACCTTAAGTGGACGAATCTCCTGAGTGGATGCACGTGATTCCGCCATAATAAAGATATTCTCGTTGCGCAAAATATCCGTAGCAGGTAATTGATCGGGGATCTTGATCGGCACAGCTTTCTCCCTAAGCTTGTCTTTCTGGACGTCTATACTTCCAAAGTTAACCTAATCAATTTGAGATGTCGATAGCCAATTGACGCATTTTTCCTTAATATCGCCTCTTGATCTTAAGTCTGGACAGCAAATGGCACCAACACTGACATTAATTCGTGGGCTTCCAGGGTCGGGGAAATCGACCTTAGCAAAAACCATGAATGCCCATCATTTCGAAGCCGACATGTATTTCCTCAATGACGAAGGGGAGTATCACTATGATGCTGATCATATTGCGCGAGCTCACCATTGGTGCCAGGCCCAAACCAAACGTTGTCTAGCTGCCGGTCAGGATGTTGTGGTCGCCAATACATTTATCCGGCGCTGGGAAATGCGGGTCTATCAGAAAATGGCGCAAGTTTATGGTGCGCGTCTGGAAGTGATCGAGTGTGATGGCGAATATCAGAATATCCACGGTGTTGATGAACACACTATTAAAGAAATGCGAAAAAGGTGGCAGGCGTGGCAAAGCGATCCCCGATAATTGAAATGACGTCTTACGGAATTTATTCCACATGGGATTCAAAATCTAAGCACCTTCCTAAAATTCAAGAGTTTACGACGCACGTACCAGCAGACATTGATGTCGAGTTCGGGTTTATCGTCAACATCAAAAAAGCCAAAGGGGCCGTCATTCATTACTGTATTGACCACCCGGGTATTTTGAGTAAGAAAGGGGATCCGCTGGCGCCTTTTGAGGGTGAAGAGCATGTCGGCAGCAACGACTGGGACTTCTATCTTGGCGATACTATTTGGGCTCCAGTGAATGACAAACTGGGCCAATGGCAAATGCGTATTGAACTTAACGGTAGAACCATCGCTGAGAAAACGTTCCATCTGGTAGCGAGAGACGAAGGCCAGTTCTGGAAAAAACGCGGCTTTTGATCGGACAGCTCGGATTCACGTGCGTTGATCGATATCCGTAATACAGGCCGATAGTTCGGGCGCCGCTATTGGTTTGGCAAAGTAAAAGCCCTGTAGGAAGTGCACCTTCTGCGCTTTGAGGTAATCGGCCTGCGCTTGCGTTTCTATTCCTTCGGCAATCAGCCGTACCCCCAGTTTGTGCCCCAAATCAATGATGGTGGTCAGCACCATGGCGTTGACGGTATCAATGCCAATTGTGTCAATAAAACACTTGTCGATTTTCAGAAAACTGAAACGTATGTCTTTCAGCACTGACAGGGAGGTGTGCCCGGTACCAAAGTCATCAATTGCAATGGACAAACCTTGGTGGTGAAGGTTATTTACTTCGTTCCGGCTGAGCTCATCGAGCATCTGACGTTCGGTAATTTCAACACAAAGCTCGTATCCCTGCTGCTTGAACTCGCTGTTGTAATAAATCAGAGCATCAATATTATCCGGGTTATGCAGGTAAGACGGCGGAATATTGATCGCCACCTGAATGCCTTTGCTCAGCGGTAACTCGGTCAATTCAGTTAACGCACGTTCAAGAGCGAAATCAGTGATCTCATCCACCAGGTTATGGTATTCAGCAATGGAGATAAAGGTGTCCGGGCCGATCAACCCGAGAGTAGGATGTTTCCAGCGGACGAGGGCTTCCAGCTTGGTCACTTTATTCTGGCTGGCGTCGATGATCGGTTGATACACCAGAAACAACTCGCTACGTTTTAATCCCTTTTTCAAATCATCCAGCAGAGATTCACGATTACGCAGATAGCGTGTGGTGACGAGAAACAGAGCAGAGATCATCAGAGAAACCGGGATACCACTGGCGATAAAGTAGAGGAGCTCCCGGAGAATGAATTCGCGCTTGGCTTCAACCAGCAATGAGTAATCATATTGCTTTGAAGGATATATCAGGTGCAGTGACTCTGAATGAAACGACTGTCCGGCGGGGTAGGTACGTTCCCCAAAACGCGCCCGAATATAACTGAGTTTGTCATTTTCTACCCGACCGATGCGATCGACTAAGTAGCCGCGCTCAACGATGGAAAAAGCGCCGGAGAACTTATCGCCGGGCAGTGTATCAACCACGATCAAAGTACGCTGCGCCGGGTCTTTACTCAGGTCAATTAGATACTCGCCAGAGGTGACGCCGTCACGATGAATGAAGTCGGTGAGGTTATGATCGATTTCTCCCCGTTTTGATGAGCAGACTGCCACCCCGTTTTTTACGATGATCAACTCACGCAGTATGCTCTCAAACAACAGTTCTTCCCGAATCGCTTCGCAGCGGTCAGCGTGCTGTATGGCCCGACGGTTTTCATCTCTCAGTTCAGTAATGACTTCGTCAATCCTGTGAGTGTATGCGTCAGCAATTGTACGCAAATCACGTTGCACGCCAGAGACCGCCAGATAGACCGCTGTTGGGATAACAATCAGCAGAGGGACTAAGATGATCGCCAGAAACGAACGTATCTTAATTTCAGGCTTTCTGTGGGTGTTAGGTTGCATATAGGCGCGCGTGTTGGATTGGATGTTGATATCTTATAGGTTCATCTGCCATCTTAAACCACAATCGGGCCTCAATAGAGACCCGATTCTCAGATATGACTCAAAACTCACCGAACGATGAGTAGGGTCTGACATTGTTGTGTCAACAGACCCATTGTTTTTGACTCTTTCGATAACTGATCAGCGCAATGGCGCCCCACGCAAGTGTCAGCGCCCACAGTTGTGTGTATTCACTGGCAACCTGATGCCAACTCGCGCCCATCTGGTTAAGTTTGAGGTAACCCTGAATCGCGACGGTACTTGGAAACAGGTGCGATACCCAGACAATCGGAGCCGGAATCGCTTCAACCGGCCAGATAAACCCAGCGGCAAACACCAGTGGCATTGAACTGATCAGGACGACCACAGTCACCAGTTCGCGCCGAGGTGTCACTGCGCCGAGCCAGATACCGATAAAGATGGTCGATAACAAGAAGGGCAGCAGCAGAGCCAGCAGTTGGCTGGCTTGAGCAAGTTGGCTGATACCGTGCATCGTAAAGCTGGCACCAAAATAATACATGCTCATGACGTAGTAGATGATGGTCAGCACTAAGGTTCTGGCGGTGATCAACATGGGGGCAGACACCCGGTTCCAGTATCCGTGACCGTATTTCTGTGTTCCCCCCATCAGGCCAGAAGCCATGGCCAGAGTTTGTTGTAGGATCAGGACAAACACCGCGGGCACCACGTAATCCACATAACCGCCGCGTGGGTTAAAAGTCGGCTTCATGTTGAGCTTGACCGGTGCATACTGTTGACTGGCCAGCGACAACGGCTCGCCCTCTAATACCAGCCTCGACACCTTCGCCTGTGCAGACAGGGTGCCGCCAGCTTCGGCCAGACCCTCGACGATGGTGCCATACACCAGAAAGTAGGACGCATCACCGGCGTAGGCGAGCGTTGGGCTGATTCCAAGCAGCAGATCGCGATAAAAATGTTCCGGTATCACCAATATGCCGCTGACCTTGCCCTCTAGAAACGCTTGTTCGGCACTGGCGATGGAGTCATCACGCTGGACAACCTCAACTTGTGATGTGGCGTCTACCATGCGTTCTAGTTGGTAGCTGGTCTGACTCTTATCCAGGTTAACGATACTGATCCGTTGTTGCTGAGGTACCTGTTTGGCATAGGGAAGTGGATAGAGAAACGAATAAAAGACCAGCCCGCCAAATATCGTCAGAACGACGGCAGGGTTCGTAAACAAAGCTTTGCATTCGGCTTTCACCAGTTCAAAGAAACTCATACAGACACTTCCTCCTGGCGCGCTTTCGCGAGATGTTTGCGAACGAACAGCAAAGTCAGCCCGAGCGGTACGACGTATCCCGCCATAGGCAATAGATGGTACAGAGACGTAAGTACGTCGGCGCCATAACTCACCTGTGCTACTTGAACTTCAATATAGTGACTGATGGGCAGCAGACTACGCCAGAACTGAGCGAGGCTGTTCATGTCGGTTGCCGGAAAGGTAATACCCATAAATGCCAGGCTGGGAGCGGTAAACGCGCCGCCAAGACTCAGTGCCCGGGCAGCGTCCAGCGTCATGAAGAAAAAGAAGCTTCCCATGATCATACAAGCTATCACGGTCACAAGCTGCGCCAGAATCAAGGCACTCAGGCTGCCATGCATCGGCCATTCAATCAGTTGATAGAACCAGATGAGAAAAGCCACGCCTTGAGCCAGAAAGAGCGGGACATAGCCAGCCAGAGTTCTGGCGATAGTCGCAAGCGGCCGCTCACTCAGCCACGTGGTCAGGGCGACCGCACGCTGGTTGGCAGCAAGGATCAGTATGGTGCTGGCCACCATACTAATTTGCCACAACGCGGGCACAATGGCGCCGATCAGAAACTGGGCATAGTTTGAGTTTTTATTGAACAGGGCAGTGATCTGAGTACGCACCGGCAATGCCTGACCCATTGCACTGAGCGTGGTGGTGTTGCCTTTAGCCAGATTGCGCATCACATCAACTTTGGCGTTGAATGTGCCCTGAGCGGCAGCAACCGAGGATTTGATCAGCTTACCGACTAAGATGAACTGGCTGTTATAAAAAACAGAAACCTGGGGTGGCATGCTGCGGTATATGTCTTTGTCAAAATTGGCCGGGATAATGACGTAAGCGTACACATCGCCCTGAATTAAGGCCTGACGTGCCTGAGCGACATCCTGAAACTGATAATCAACGCTCATGGCAGACGTTGCGTCATAGTCTCGACTGAGTGTACGGGACAGTGAGCTGTGTGAAAGGTCAACCACACCAATCGGCAAATCTCGGGCAATGCCATGAGAGAAAATCCACCATAGCATGATTGCCAGCATGACCGGCACCCAGGTCAGGCAAGAGAGTAGCCATTTATCCCGTCTAAGCAGTTGCCGTTGGGAGGGAATGTGTAGATTCATCTTACAGACTTACCACGACACTCATGCCCATGCGCAGATTTTTCACTGGCGTGATCGGCCGGGCTTCTACTTCAAAAGTACGTAGGTCAAAACCCTGGGAAGCGTCGGTGGAACGCCAGGTTGCAAAGTCGCCCATCGCGGCAATGTGGCTGACCTTAAAGGTGAGTTCTTTATCCAGCGCCGGCAAATAAGCGGTGAATTCAGTGCCTTTTTCAAAATGCTTCAGTTGATCTTCTCGCACATTCAACACGGCCCATGAGTCTTGTGTATCAATAACCGTCACTACAGGGAATCCCTGTGGTGCAAGTTCGCCACTACGCAGCAAAACTTGCGATACCTCACCATCAAACCAACTGGCAATTTTGGTGTCTTCAGCAATGGCCTGTACTTCAGCCACGGCGCCAGCAGCGGCTTTGGCTTTTTCGGCGGCAGCAGTTTTGATCTCTTCTCGCGCGCCTTCTTTAGCAAGATTGTACATTTGCAGCGCAGCACTCTCTGTGTATTTGGCTGCTTGCCACTGCGTGAGGGCCTCATCGCGTTTTTGTTCCGCCACGACGCCTTCGTTATACAAGTTGTTGATTCGCAGGTAGGTCTTCTCAGCCAGCAGCGCCGCGGCTTTGGCTTTTTGCCACTGATCCTGCGCGGCACGAATCTGTTGTTCGCGCGTGCCGTTTTCTGCTTCTTCCGCCAGAGCGCCAGCGGCTCTCTGGCCCGCCACGGCTTGTTCGAGCTTGGCTTCAATCTCTGGGCTGTGGATGGTGAAGATCAACTGACCTTGTTTAATCTCATCTCCTTTGCGAACCAAAACCTGATCAATACGGCCAGCAACTTTGGAGGAAATGCTGTACTGCTGCGATTCAATTTGCCCCTGAAGGCGTACAGGCTCGGGTTGGTACGCCTGATAAAAACTGTAGCCAATCCACGCAGTCAGAGCGATGGCGGAGACGGCAATAATAGTCGGTTTTACGAGTTTCATTTTCCACCTATTGATTCATTTGACTTGGCTGAATTGCGGATTGTTGGTACTGGTCGAACGCGTTCATTTCGCTTGATAACGCCAGCAACCGGGTAAGGGATAACAAATAATTGAAGCTGGCGGCAGATTGCTGGGTTCGTACACTCGCAAGGTATAGCTCGGCGTCGACCACATCGAGTGAGGTCGACAGCCCTTGTGAGAAAGCTTTCTGGCGCAGTTTGAGGTTTTCCTGAGCCAGTTGGATACTGGAGTTCAGACCTTTGACTTCTTCTTGAGCTTGTTCAGCCTCCAGGTACGTTTTTTTCACCAACACTTTAAGATCCTGCTGAGCCTGAGCTTTAAGGTAGCGAACCTGAGAGACCGCATTATTAGCCGCTTTTACTTGTTCACTCCGGCCAGACGATTCAATCAGAGGAATACTGACACCAACACCGACCAGCCAATCCGGTTTTAATTGACTGGCAAGCGAGTCATCTTCATACAAGTTGTAATCACCGTACAGGTAGACCTCAGGGTAGTACTTCCCTTTTTCCGCTTTGATCAGGCTGCTGGCTTGCTTCTCTTTGGCATCCAGTAAGGAAAGCCCCGGGTAGGTATTTAAGGTTTGATCCACAAATGCGTTCAGTGGCGGTAAGTTGTCGTTGATAAACAATGCGCCACTTGGCTCGACGGTATCGTCCTGATTGAGGATTTGAGTTAGCGCTGCCTGGGCGATATCGAGGTTTTTTTGTGCCTTTTTACGCTCTACCGTCGCTTTGTCTAACGAGGCTTCAGCTTGAAGTCTTTCAACGTGAGCGATTTGGCCTTGTTGTTCTAGTTTAAGCGCATTGTCTCTGTGTCGCGTCAGCCCTTTCTCTACAGCTAAGCGTGTGTCGAGCACATCTTTGGCCAGCAGAACGCTAAAATAGTATTTGCTCAGGTCTTCATAGCGGGCCTGAGTTTCCATCTTCAGTTCACTTTGTGCTTCTTCTTTCCGACCTTCTGCAGCAGATTGCGCGGCTGAGATGCGTCCACCCGTAAAAATTGGCCAGATCGCCCGGATAGAAGAGGTGAAAATCTCTCGTTCAGTGATCGTCGATGTGACGGACCCTAAGTCCGATAGGATAGGGCCTAATATGGGGGCCAGCGTCGGCGGCACATTAATGCTCTCACCTGTGCTGTCAAACAACTGTTTGCCAGAGACTTTAATGTCATCATCAAGTACCGTGTAGTTCGCACCCAACGTGATTTGAGGTAGATTCAGGTTTCCGGTTGCGTTTTGTAGATTCTGGTAGCGCTCAACATTGGAGCGCTGCGCGGCAAGCGAATTGTTTTCCTGCTGAAGAAGTTGCCAGGCCTGATCAAAGCTGATGGCTGCGGCAAACGCAGACGAACTGGCCAGCCACAAGCCTCCGGCGAGCACTGCTAATGGACGAATTTTCATAAAAACCGTTCTGACTCAATATGATTTTTTAGAGTCTATACTCTAAGGTTTTATTCAACAACGATTTTATAATTTAATCCTTAGGTAAGTCTAGGGTTGATTTTAGGATGTAAATTTAATTTAAAATCAATGTGTTATGTTGATATAGGCCAGGTTTGGCTAGGTAGGCCTAATCATTATGTTTTTGGATCCGCTTTATTATTGCCCCTATATACATAAACTTCTTTATCAAGCACCCACTGGAATGTTGTTTTTATATCGACCGTACGTTCAAGTACATATCCGTGGCTCAGTAAGTTTTCGACGATCAATGGTTTGCCAATTATGGCTATCACGACTCCGAATAGAGCCGTGTAGATAGGGATGTAGGTGCCTATGATTTTTTTAGTTTTACTAGATAAGTTGATTTTCTTCCTAATTGGAAGGCTAATTAATCCCAATAGTGCAAGTAGCCATATTGAGGTGAGCAAGGGAAGCACGCCGAAAATATAGCTAACTTCGACTTCATTTTTTGTCAAAAAGACACTCGCGTATAGACTTTCAGCCATTTCATACATTCCAAAAGGAATGATGGTCACTATGACTGCAGATCCAATAACAAACAGTATTTTGTCAACCATTAATTAACCATGGCTTCGTGTACTTTTACTCGTTGTGTTTTTGCTTGAGCTTCGCCAATTCTTGGCATTCATCTGCTGTTGTTGCGTAGGTTGCACTAGAGTAGCGGCGTGATGAGCGGGAAAGGTCTTCACACTGTACATAACCATGTGCTTTACTTTCCAATTGGTACTTCAAAACGCCAGCTAATGCTGGTGATAATACAGCTGCATTAATTAGTATCGAACTTACATAAATACGGTTGAAATGAGATTGACGCCAACTGCCTTTCGTCACTATCGACATGGACAATGCTGAGATGCCAAGAAAAAACACACCAAACATAGCCCACAGTGAGATGAATCCGCGTATCACTACATAGTTTGCATCTTCGTCAAACAACGTACTAAAGTTCTTAACAAGAAAAATAGTGGAGATAACGATGATGCCTACAGAGAGAAAAAATCGGAGTATGCGAATAAAACTGGTCATTGAGCTAACCTTTCAAATTGCTTAATTGCTTAATTGCTTAATTGCTTAATTGCTTAATTGCTTTAGTGAGCTGTGGCAATTTGTCAAAGGCCTGTATTTTTCTTTTCAAGCACGTAGATATCAGTATCTGGTCGCCAAGGAGCAGAAGCTCTAATTGTCTCTTTCAACTGATATCCGTGGTCAATTAAATAATTAACCATCGCTGGTTTTAAGTAGTACCCCATGAGTACGGAGATGATTAAAGCTCCCAATGGCATATACACACCCAACGTTTTTTTTCCTAGGTCAGAAAGGCTTATTTTCCTTTTAGAAAGCAAAGAAAAATTCCCTATGATAACGATGGATATAAGCCAAATAATAATAGGAGATATGGCAAAAAAGTAGCTCACTTCGATGATACTGCTGTTAAGTGAGTACACATTGTAGATATCCTCAAAACTTAGGTACAATCCAAAAGGCAGTCCAAATATACATAATAATGCGCCACATAAATAAGACAGTTTGTTAACCATTGGTTGCACTCTTCAATCCGTTTACAATTTGATCCTCTACTTTAAAGGACTCCCAAAGTTCACCAATTACCCAATCTACACCTACCCATAAAAGAACACCTGCTAAAATGGGCATCGTAATACCAAGCGCAACAGTGAGGCTTAGTAGGTAGGTACTTGAAACTAGAACGGCCATAGCCTTAAATAGGTCACTGCCTACGTTTCCAAACCAATCCACTAAGTGATAATCGTCATTAAACACAAGCTCGTTGGTGTTAATGGCTGCCGATACTATGAGCGTAATAACAGCACCTTGCCTAAAGCCCTTGACGGTATCTTGTGCAAGCGTACCGAGCTGTTTGATTGTTGGGTTCGAGATTAAGTATGGGTGATTTTTCTTAATGTTGAGTCCATTTACCACGGCGTAATGCATTTTCCCGTCATTCCAAAGACTAGAAATAATGATTCGCTCTTTGCCTTTAGTGTCAACATATTGCTTTACAGTGACTCCCAAGCTACCTAACGCTTTTGAAACCTTGGCCGCGGCTACTAGCCCAACACCAATATCAACTTTAGAGTGTATATCCTCTAAGAGCTTCAATGTCTCAGTTCCGACAGTTTCACCTTCTTCATTTTTTTGCTTCCAAAGGTTTAATGCACATCGTGCTGCATCATCGACTGTCAGTATGCAAGTTTGAACGTGTCGTTCCTCCAAATATTTTTTCAAATCTTCTTTGAGGTTTTTATTCCATTCCTGCTCTGTGAAATCGTAGGCGCTTTGACCTGCACTGGTGGAATTCGATGAACTGTTTGAGAGCTTAGAGTATTGAGTTTCACGCTCTTGTCTTAGTTGCTCTATGCGTGCTCGTTGTTCTTGACGCTTTGCTTCCTGTTGCTTTTGTAATGGTGACCTAAGAGGGTTGACATTCATGGCCTGCTTTTCTGGTGACTGAGCATGAAATTGAGAAACTGCCTCATCGTAAGACATTCCCTTATACCCTTCGTCGTTTTCCCAGAAAACAGAATGTGGTGGGGGAAATGGATAACCCATTTCATCATGTTTAGCTGCTCTATCTTTGGTCATTGCTACACTCTACGTATTACAAACTGCAATGGCGTTATTTTAACTCTAAGTCACTTCTTGGTGGGGTAGTAAAAAAGAGCAATTTGCTAGTTATTTTGCCATAAAAAATAATGATGGGATTAATATCACATTTTTCTCAATACTTAGGGATTTTGTACTGATAAACATAATTGCATCTTAGTAGCTTAGGCCTGAATTGAATCTGGCTTTTTATATATAGCTGATCCAGGGAATGAACGTTTGTAGAAGCTGTCCCGCTTCATGCCCAAATTACAGGGTTCTTTACAACCGATACTTAGGATATCTGATCACCTAAAACAGAGTGTTCCATGGTGGTAAAGGGCAACAAGGGTAAAATAATGTGTCCAGATATTTAGACAGTTCCTTTAAGTTCTATCGAAACACGTGACAACGTCCGTATTTGTTTGAGTGTCCTTGAGCGAGGTGAGCTGACAACAAGACTAAAAATTTACCAAAGAAAAAGAGAAAAGGCCCCGGAGGGCCTGAGTTTATTGAGTTACTTTTGTGGGGTTTGACTTTAATTTGCTGATTAGTTTTACCAGTAATGGGCTACTTAAAACCAAGACGGCCAGCACGGTAAACGCCAGTGTGATAGGGCGTTCCCACAGGAAGCTCAGCTCTCCGTCGCTGATCATCAGGGCTCGGCGCAGGTTCTCTTCCATCAGGCCGCCGAGAATGAAGCCGAGTAGCAAAGGTGCGAGCGGGAAATTCGCCAGCCTCAAAGCAATGGCTCCCATGGCAATCAGCAGCATCACGAACACGTCCATAGTATTGAAAGACACCAGATACACGCCTGTGATGGAGAAGAACAGGATCATCGGTAACAGCACTGTTCTGGGGACGGCTAACAGCTTCGAAATATACGGAATCAGTGGCAAGTTGAGGATAACCAGCACGATGTTGCCAAAGTACATGGAGATAATCACAGACCAGAACACATCTGGGTGCTCTACAAACAGGCGGGGACCTGGCTGAATACCATAAGCAATCAGTGCTCCCAACATGATAGCCGTGGTGCCTGAACCCGGAATACCCAGAGTCAGCAATGGGACAAAAGAACCACTGGACGCAGCGTTATTGGCCGATTCCGGAGCCACCAGGCCGCGAATACTGCCTTTACCAAACTCTTCTCGTTTGTCTTTTGGTGCCAGGTTACGCTCCATACCGTAGCTGAGGAAAGCCGCAATGGTGGCACCAGCGCCCGGCAATACACCAGTGAAAAAGCCTAGGATGGAAGAGCGAATCGACACCGGTGCGACTTCTTTGACTTCTTCTTTTGTGACTTTCATGCTGCCGAGGTTACGCATTCTCTCTTGTTCGTCGTCACTGGTATCGGCAGAAGGTTTCAGGATGCCCATGAGCGTCTCGCCCAAAGCGAAGGTCGCCATGGCCAGCAACAGGAAGCTGAAACCGTCCATCAGATCGGTGAGGCCGAAGGTAAAGCGCTCAACGCCAACGCCTTTGTCGATGCCAACGGTTGACAGCATCAGGCCTAAAATGGTCATCATCCACGCTTTGAGCACTTGTCCTTTGCCAGCAAACGCTGCGACAGCCGACAGGCCAAGCAACATCAGAGCGAAGTAGTCTGAGGACTGAAAGCTGAGTGATACACTTGCCAGCGCCGGAGCGGCGACCAACAGCATGATTGCAGACAGCGTACCGCCGGTAAATGAAGAGTAAGCTGCCAGCGCGAGTGCCTTACCGGCCTGACCTTTTTGGGCCATTGGGTAACCATCAAACGCGGTAACAACGGTCGAAGAGCAACCCGGTGCGTTGATCAAAATGGAGGAGGTTGAACCACCAAACACGGCGCCATAGTAGACACCTGCCATCAGGATCAGGCCGGATGACGGGTCGAGTCCGTAGGTCACGGGTATCATCAGAGCAATCGCTGAAATCGGGCCCAGACCTGGCAACATACCAATAAATGTACCGACAAAACAACCGACTATCACCATCAGGATGTTCATCGGCATTACAGCGGTCGAAAGACCTTGCAAAATTCCATCTAACATAATCTTTATCCTTGAGTGAGGTTACCAGGCTGTGAAAATCAGGCCGGGCTCCAGATAAATATCTAACCCCTGAGTCAGTAACAGGTAGAACGCAATTACAAACGGAAATGACGCGCCAAACAGTATTTTCTTGTTGCGTTCGCCGAGCAGGTAAAAGCCTGCCATCAGAAACAGTCCGGTAGCGATAACAAATCCGAGGTACGTCAGGCCCACACCATACGCAGCCATTAGCACCAGAAAGGCGATCAGCAGTTTCCAGTTGAAATCGAGCACCGCGCCGCTTTGTTTGTCAGGCTGGCCAGTGATGAGTAACAAAAGCGATAAACCGATCCCGACAAATGTCAGAATAGTAGGCAGTGTGCGCGCGGTGAAGGGTTCATACTCATCGCCCGGAAAGAGGGGAATCTGATAAGTCTGATAGCCATAACACAGGCATACCAGCAAGAAGATAAGCGCTCCAACACGATCACGGCACAGCAAATACTCCTTGCTGAACTTATTTTGGTTGAGAGAGTTCGTTGGCAGATCCGACATATCCAACTCCAGTTCATTTTACAGGGGAAGAAAAAGGCCGTACGAAGAGGGCTAACCAGTGATGTTCATGGCACGGGTTAACCAAGGTAAGTCATTGCTGCTAGTCAATTGGCTTACTTGTCTATCTTCAATAAACAAAGGAGTGTGTAATGTCTCTTGTACGGCAAAACAGGATAGGGCTGGTGCAAGTCAGCCCTGTTTAGGATTACTGAATAAAGCCGAGCTCGCGCATCAGGTCGCCCATTTGTTTCTCCTGATCTTCCAGGAAGGCGTAGAAGTCTTTATCCGCTTTGTAGTTGTCAATCCAACCGTTGCGGTCACGGACGACTTTCCACTCGTCGGTTTTGTACATCTTGGTCAGTGCAGCGTTCCACTCGTTAATTTTCTCCTGGCTGGCACCCGGAGCGGCAAAGAATCCGCGCCAGTTTGCAAACACGGTTGGGTTGCCATATTCCGCCAGAGTTGGGATGTTTGGCGCGGCCTCAATACGCTTTGGTGCCGTTATCGCCAGCACTTTCACCTGACCGGATTTCGACATTTCCAAAACCTCGCCGAGGCCAGTAGAGAGCAGTTGTGTCTCGCCAGATAGCAGGGCTGCCATCGCTTTACCGCCTGCATCGTAGGCAATGTAACGCACGCTTTTCGGCTCAAAACCTTCGCCTTTGAACGCAGCCGCAACAACCAGATGATCCATGCTGCCTCGGGCTGAGCCACCGGCAACCTTCACTTTACGAGGGTTGTCTTTGAATGCTTTGACAACATCTTCCCATGTCGCGTAAGGGGAGTCTGGAGTTGTGACAATCGCGCCATAATCGGCAACCGTCGCCGCGACAGGCGTTAAATCACGAAAAGATTGTGGGAAAATACCGCTGAGCGAGCGTACGACGATCGGAGTCGAGTTCACCATTAGGGTGTCTTCCTGACGTTGGGCGGTTTCGATTAGGTGTGCAATGGCTTTACCGCCGCCGCCGCCAGATAAGTTCTGGAAGGAGACATTTTCAACGATGTCTTCTTTCACCAACACATCACCAGTACCGCGGGCAGTCATATCCCAACCACCACCAGCGCCCCCAGGGATCAGAAAGTGGATTTTTTCGAGATCAGCAGCAAAAGTGTTTACCGAAAAGGAGGCTGCAATGATCGAAGCGGCCAGAGTAGGTTTGAAGAATTTAAACATGTTCACGTTCCTTATGTAGGCACATCAAATTCATGATCTGATGTTTATAGTTATCTATTTCTCTTAGAGCGCAGGAGTGTGTGCAAAAAGATAGATTAAGGTTACGAACGTGTTAACACTTTGTCTCTAAAGCGAAGATAAAAAGAATATTGGTCATATTGATGCATTTTGTTCATTCTGTTCACGGCGGGTTGTTCGACCATGTTCAGCTTCCTGCTGGATATTTCTCAACTGGTTGACCAAGAGTTGATGGTAGCGGCTTGGGAGAAGAGGGGGATCTGGTTTCCATCCCTCAGCCGCCGCTTGATAAATCGTGCGGCCGCGGAAGGGATGCTGATGCATCAAGGTGGCAAAGGTCAATGCGAGTGCGACCCAGTCACTTGTCGGTGTCAGTGGCATGCCTCTGAGTTGCTCGGCGCTGGCATAAAGCGGCGTTAGTTCGCGCACAGAATTCATGGATATTGGGTGAGATACCTCAATGACACAACCGAAATCGATGAGGCTGGCACGCTGGGTATGAGGATCGAAGAGAAGGTTAGCGGGTTTGATGTCGGCATGGATAAATCCAGACAGATGTAGTTGATGCAAGATGGATTCGAAAGCCCCGAGCATACTCAGCCAGTCGTCAGAACGGTTGGGTTGATACCGGTTGAGCGTCACACCGGGCAAACGTGTACACAAAAGGTAGTCCATTTCTCGAAAACGAGCGTACTCGAGATACTCTGGCCAGTGGTTTGCTGCGTGATTTTTTAGAAACCTCGCCTCATTCATCAGCGCCTGACGTTGATGCGTAAAGCGGGCCGTTTTGAGTATCGCGTTGCCCCCGCTACTCCTGCGGACATGGGCGACGTGTGGGTTAATTGGTTTAATCAGAGTACAGCCGAGGTGGCGCAACAGAGGCCGAATCTCTTCATTTGTTATCCACGCTGCAGCGCAGGGTTTCGCTGTCGTCATAAACTACCGGGCAACGAAAATGCGGAGAAAAAGCCGGGGACAAACGGGTTGTTTTGACCTTGCGTTTTGATGGTCAGTTTCACGCTGCTGTCGCCGTAATCGAACTCAATTTGTGTGTTTTGCGCGCTGGTGTTGGTGACTCTGGGCTCAATCAGCCGGAACCAGTTCCAGTTGCCAGCGTAATTCGCTTTCGCTACGTACGCACTCTGAGCTTTGAGTGCGACGTCCAGTTTATCTTCTGTCTGGGCATCGCCCAGCCAATTGTACTGAGTCCACAATGCTGGGCCATGACGGTAGGTGAACAGCGGTTTTTCTGAGGAAATAGAGAACTCGGTTAAATCGGATGACATGGCGACCGCTTTCACTTGGAATTGCACTGAAACCTTGGTGGGGTCATTGATGAACAGCGCCTGGCGAATGTCCTTAGCTTTGCTCAGCATTTGCCATACCTGAGGGTCGAGTGCCAGTCCGCTGTCGGGCAGTAAACCCGGTAAGTATGGGCTGCTATCGGGAGTCGAAGCAGTGAAGGTTTTGAGCATAGCGTTGTGATAAGTGTCCAAGGTGCCGTTGGTCATAAAAAAGGCTTTAACGTCAGCGATACTGGCATCGCGGTCGGATTGCGTATCAAAGGGATAAAATGCGGCCAGTGTCTGTTGATAAGGCTGAAACACTTGTTCGCGCCACGTCGTATTGAGGTAGTCATGGGCCAATGACATCACCATGTCATTGCTCTGTTTCGTTATCCGGCTCAACAGGCTTTGCAACAGAGTGTCTGAGCTTGGTGACGCAGAGGCTAATGTCGTGATTGGATTGTCGGCTTTCAGTGAGGCTGCAAGTGTTTGGAACGCCAGCTTTTGTGGCTCTTTACTCTGATAAAACTGTTTCAACCAGGTTTGGGCTGAGGCTAAATCGGCCATCACCATGTCGAGTGGTTTCTGGTTTTGCTCGTTGGTGGTCAGCAAATCATGGTAAGCCTGAAAACTCAAGGTGATCTGGCGAGCTGACTCTTTTTTATCCGCATCAATATTCAGCTCTGGTTGCACGTTGTCTTTGCCGTCTTTGGGGGCCGAAACACTCAGCTCGACGGAGGTGTATTTGTTGAGCAGTGTGTACAGGTTGCTGAGTGGGTTGTCTGACGCATCGGACAGTAAAGTCAGTGTGCGATTGAGCTCTTCAGCGTTGGTGATCGGCACCAGCTCTATCTGACGGGTAAAGTTGCGCCAGTAATTGATGTAATCGTTTTGATACTTGAGCTTGAGATCCCGACTGATGCGATAAAGTTCGGCGGCACTGGGCGTATTGCCTGCAACTCCTTCGTACGCCTGCAACGCATCTTTGATGATTGGTGATGTTACCGACAAGTCCAATTCATTAAATCCAGCAGGCGTATACAGGTAGGGCACCATGTAGCCTACATAGTCCGGTGCAAAGTTGAACAGGCTGGAAAAACGGCTACCTAACTCTTTACGCACGTCGATGCGTTTGTCGTGATGTGCGTTGAGAATATGTTGATACAGCAGATTTTCAATGCCGCTCTGACTGATCACTTTTTTGGCCAGTGTTTCCAGCTCGTAGTTCACTTTGACCGGCACCATCTGTTGAGCGAAGACATCATCAAGCAGGCGGTCAAGTTGGGCGATATTAATGCTGTCGGCTTCGCCCTGATCCTGCAGTGTCCGGACAAAATAGGTTTTCAGCTCTTCGATATTGGAGCGCTGCTTATCAAACAGCATCCGGTAGTTGTTCAGCAAGGCCAGTGTCTGAGATTGATCTTCCAGATTTACGTAGACAAACAAGTCTTTTTCCAGTGTGTTTTCCATGGATGGTATTAACACTTGACGTAACTCATTAAAGTAAGCCTGCTCGACGGCAGGTTTGATGGTCGCACTGGGTAAAAACGGTAAGTTGAACCATGGCTCAGGCTGTTTATACAGCGCATAAATGCTGTGCAGCGCGTAAAGGTTGGGGATATTGTCTGCCATGTTTTCAACGTTATAAGGTGAGGCTGCGATCGCTTCCTTATAGCTCTCCAACATATTGTCTGCCCGCGCTTCCCGTTGACTTTGATAATCAAAATCCAGTTTGATCACCAACAGAATAAAGCCAAATAGCGCGAGCCAAAACACGGTATACGCAGATTGGCTAAGCCAGAGCATGTTTTCTTTGCGGCGGTTGACACCCACCAGTTGCTGCTCATTTAAAATCACGTGTGACATCAGGTTTTGTGCGAACAAGCTCTGCGTGACTGGTAACTGAACTTGTCGGAGATAGGCATCGCTGCCGAGAGACTGGTTAACTGTCGCTGCAAGTAAATCTGACTGCATGCCTTCTTTGCCATGATGGGTAAAGTAGAAGCCGCGGAACTGAAGCGCGTCGGTCAGTTGCTCGCCCCGGTACAAACGTTGCAGAAACAGCCACAGCTTTTGTTTGAGCAGACCAAGTTGGAAAGGGGCGCTACCAATGGCATTTCGGTAATCCTGATTTAACTGGTTGGCCATGGCACTGCTGCTGTGCGCGATAAGCTGGCTGATCAGATGATCGAACTCGTCATTGAACCAATTGGCGTCAATACCGCCGTGTTTTCTGTATGGCATCGTGGCGCCAAAAACGTCGTCACGCCGAGCTTCTTCAAATCCGGAGAAAAACTGACAGAAATCGGCGATGCCTCCCATGGCGGTGATCAGATTATAAACCGGCAGGCTGAGACCAAATTGCTGGTTATACGCTTTGATTAGACCGGCGACTTCGTCAGCTTGTTGTTCTATTTGCTCATTGCTATTAATCAACTGAGTGACGTCCGTTGTGACCAACAGACCGTTGACAGCTTGTCGCGGCCGCCATTTCATCAGTTGTTTACAAAGTGTTCGGATATAGTCCGGGTGTTGGTCATCTGCCCGGCTGATTGAGATCAGAATCGAGTGTTCGCTCTGCCAGAAAAGAATCGGAAACTCGATATCATTACCAAAATCATCCACTTTGTAAGCGTCGTAACCCATCTGGGTAATGATTGGCTTATCAGATTCCATGTCGGCACTGAGCAACAGATAGACAGGTAAATCATATCGGCTGCTGAGACGTTTTTTGCTTCTCTGGCTTTTCAACATTCGTTGGAAATGTTCGGCAAGTCGTCGCTGACGCTGACGAATAACCGCCAGTGCTTCCTTATCCGCGTCTTCCTGACCAGACTGGCGACGCTGCAACCCCCAGTAAACGAGCCCTGCAATGAGCAACGCCAGAGTAAGGCTGACAGCCGCGGATATTCTCCAGTCTGCGTACATGCGGGTGAACCAGGTCAGAGTCAGACCGAGGATGACAACGATCAGCGCCGTCAGTATGGCGAACAGGATGTTTCGGCGTTGCTTTGAAGCGGTGGATTCCACGGATGTCATTATTGGCTTCCTTGCTTACGTGCTGTCTCACCGAGACCTTGCACAATGATGGCGTTAATGTTGTCTTTATCTTTAAACCAGGCCTGAATCGTTTGCGCTTGCTGGGATGATGTAGTGCGGATAATCACTCGGAAATACGCCTTGTATTTGTCGACAACAGGCTCGTAAGAATTGGGCGATAGAGTGCTGATAAAACGAGTTGCGTTCTTTTCAGTGCTGAAGGTGGCCAGTTGAACCAACCAGTCAGAGTGGCTGGTGGCGATTGATAAGGGAGGCGTTGTGTTGACCAACTCCACTTTACTGGCTTTGGCAGGAGGCTGCGCCAGATCACTGTCTGAACTGATGAAAACGATGTCGTTGACTTCTCCGGACAGAACATACCGCTGGCTATAGTCTGGTAGGTTCTGGAAGTCCCGGGCACGATGAGGCAAGGTCTTGTTATACCAAAAGTAGGTAAAACCGACGCTAGTGGCGATCAAGCAGACAAAGAAAATGGTGGTGACAAGGTAACGTTTTCTTCGTGTTGGTTTACGGCATTTCGGCAGATTCGTCTTGGTGTGGCAGTAGAGCGCACCAGACTGACGGTACTGACTGATGAGTTGCTCCAACTGATGAATAACGCGCTTTAACTGATCTGAACCAGCTTCACGGTACTGCCCCCTAAAGCCGATATTGAGAAACAGATAGATGACCTCCAATAAGTCGATCAGTTTGTGGGGTTGGCGCATGGCTTTTTCTGTCACGGTAAAAAACAGCTCACCGCCATTTCGCATGCCGAACAGTTCACTGAGCAGGGTTTTGTTCTCCCAACTACGTTGCTCTCCCCACTCAGTGTAAATAATGAACTCATCCAAAACGACGGCATATAAAAAGCACAACTTGTCGATCACCGCTATCGGGTAGGTGAGCTCGGCACCTTTCGCTTTTAGCTCATTAATTTGGCTTACCAATTCCTCGCGCAGTACATGGATATCATCCGGCTCGGGCATGGTGCTGACTTTCAGAGCGATAGTAAGCAGTTCAGCGCTGATATTAATGAGCTGATTTTCTGCTTTGTCAAAATGGCGCAGGAACTCAAGCTGACTGGTTGAGGTTTTGATTCTGACCATCTCTGGTCCAGCCGCCTCATTGTTGAGGTCGACGACGCTTTGTTGTTTGGTGTCCCAAACCAGAGTTTCTTCATCCAGATAATTCATTGCACTACCTCAACGCGTACAGCACCACATCCAGGTCTGGAATTCGTGCATCGACATGAAGCGCCAGCGCGTCTCGTGTCTCCAGCATGTCCAGCCAGCTTCTGTCCGTGGTGTCGATTTCAAAATACGCCGTTCCCTGCATGGGTTTTAGTTCACTCGGGGCCAAAGGCAGTGGGGTCATTTTGATTCCAGACAGGGCATTGCGCACCAGTTCAACAATACGGGTATTGCTGCTTAACTTTGCTGCAATCGGAAACAGATCATTGAGTTCACTGGTGTTAAGTGCAGATTTAACGCTGAGCACAAAACGGCGATTGGTGACGCTGGCAGGATCCCGAACCACGGTTCTCAGTAAACGACGTTTTTCGAACAGGGAATGATCCCAGTGATACTCCAGGACGGAATCTTGTTGTACCAGCGTGAGCATATTTCTTAAGCTGGAAAACAGCGGGTTAAAGTTCTCGTAGAGTGCCGCGTAGTTCAGTTCTGGACAGCTTGGTGGCACCGCTGGCGTCAATGCAAGAATTTGCGCCTCGTAGCGGCGCAACTGAGTGTAAATGTTGTGCGTCTGTACTTTGGGGTTGATGATGGTGAGATCAAACCAGGGCAGCCAGGTATTGAGTGTCTGCAACCAGAGATAATCTTGCATCAGCGACTGGGTGCTTTTTTGTCCTTGCCCGGCCTCTATGCGTTTGAGCAAAGTCTGGGCACGGTTGTAAGACAGAGCGTGGATCTCCTTGAGGCGCTCTGTCAGAAATTGTGAGGCGCCGTAATGAAGGCAAGCCGGAATAAACGCGCGATCGAGAATCACGTCGCCGTTATCACCACATTCAAGAACTTTAGCCACAGGAATCAGAGTAAAGCCAGAGCTGTCACTGCTGGCTAATCTCAGGCTGATATTGAGCTGGGCAATATCCACCTCGACGCTGGCATTGTCTGTTGTTGAGGTGTCGAAGACATTAATACCGCGAGTTTGATAGCGGCTCTGTGTTTCGGTGTCACTGCTGAAATCATTATTTCCTTGCAATGAAAGTGGCAACGCGAGATACACCACGCTCTCTACCGTACCTTCTGGAATATCGACCGTGATTTCATGGTTCAAATCGAAATGCGTACCATCGGGGAACAATCCGGCACACGAGGTGACCGAGAGTTTGCCGATCTTTAGTAAATCATGATTAATGCTGAGTGCGGTAATACCAAAGAACGGAGAGTATCCCGCCAGTGTTTCAACATTTTGACGGATGTAATTTTGTACATACCGGTCTTGTTGCTGAAAATGTTGCGGCGCGATGAACATCCCTTCCTGCCATACAACTTTTTTAAATGCGTCCACGTAATATCCCTATAGTCATCGTCTCAGAAAATCTGCCACCAACTGGATTCAGGTGTGATCACTTCGATGGTCACCGCATCATCGTTGAGAGATATTTGCAGGTACTGATCATCTTCGGTCGGCAGGGTTGAGACCGCTTTCGCTTCGCCATCCTGATAATTGGAAAACTCTGCCAGTACGGCCAAATACTGGGTGTCTTTGTTGATATCGATAGTTTGTGAGGTTTTGCTGTCTGGCATGACAACGGGCAACACCTGTTTGGAGATAAGGTTGGCGGCCAGCAACTGAACATCGTTATTGTAAAGGTCGATGAAAGCCAACTGTTTGAACATCTGCTGATCCTTGAGTTGATACAACCTGACGACCACCGGGTTGGCTTTACTGGTTGCACTGGGGTTGACGGAAGCGTCCGCCGTCACGGTCAGTGAACGTTGCGTGATAGTTGGCGTTGGATCTGACGAGCAAGCCGTAAGGATCATCAGACACATCAGAGATACCCCGAACTTCATCAGCTTTCCTCCCTCTGTTTCTGCATGTTCTCGAGAAACAACGCTTTGAACTGGCGACGAAAATCACCGTTCTCATGACGGTGAGTAAAGTGCTTACGATAGATTCGCCAATACTTTTTCTCTTTGCTGGCAAACAGGCTACCGTGGAGGTATTCACTGAATTGTGTCTCTAATTGTTCTGGGGCCAGTTCATCAAGAAATTGGTCCACAGTGGCTTCCAGCGCGGAAAACAACGCGTCGTGTTGCAACATAGGATTGTGCAGATACTGTTGGTTTTTTTCAGTAAGCGTGATCAATTTGTCAATGGCACTTTCCAGTTGAGATGTCTGTCGTGTTTCCACCGGAAGGAATTCGAGTTGATGTGCCTGATGTGAGAGGTTGTCTTGTCTATCTTCGACGTGAGGCGCCACTTGTTCTTCATCAAGATCTTCAAACGGATCTGAGGCAAAGGGGTCGTCACTCATGACATTGTGTGTAGAGAACCCAGATGCAGCCCGTTCCGCTGCTGCCGTTTCAATGTCTTCCAGAAAGTCCGTTTCATCATCCAGATTGAGGTTGAATCCCCGTTCAAGTCTAGGGCCGGTATCTTGCTGAATGCGCTCATCAATATTGTTGGAGCTGACCAGTGTGCTGATGAGCATGGTATAACCTTCTACTTTGAGAATATCGCCGTCATTGAGTGGATAGTCTTTTTCGGCCATCAGCGGTTTATCGTTGAGGATAGCGCTGTTTTTCCCACGGCTACGAATGCGATAGCCATGCTCGCTGAGATGAATGTCACCATGTACGCGAGAAATGCGCTTCCCCTGATCGGGTAAGGCAACGTCACAGTTTGTGTCTCTTCCGAATGTGCCGCCGCTTTTAGGCAGATAAATGACGCGGGAGGCGACAACTTCATCGTCGGGTATGGCGATTAAATGAATGCTTATGGTCACAGGCTATCCCTTACACTGAGTTACGGCGGAATTGAAGCTTTTTAAAAAGCCTGAGTACTGACTGAGGAAACGCTTGGAGAAATAAACTCCCATGGGTTTGGTTTCCAGTAATTGATGCGTAAAGTAGTCGACCGGAAGGGCGGCGCTGTTCAGTTCGGCTCGAAATACCAGTTCATCTTCCAGAGCGACGTCAATTTCCCTTTGTTTTAAAAGCGTTAATAAAACTTTAGCATCTCTGGGCTGCTTTACGACGTTGTAGCCGTTACGTTTGAGCCAAAACCATTTGCTTGAGCCAAACTTGGCTGAAAACTTGAGATTCACTTTAGACAATTCAGTGATCTTTGGCTCAACTCCAGGGCCAAAATACCACTGCAATGTTTGTTGGGCGACCGGCGTCGATAGGGTGGCGTATTCATCGCGTTCCTGCGTTTGGGTTGCGACGAAAAAGCCATGCTGCGCGCCGCTGTGGACACGCAATTGCGCTTCGGACCAGTCCGTCATGGTAATTTGATAGGGCTGGCTGAGTTTTCCGAGCGCGCACTTAATCTTGTTCAGTGCCAATCCTTGCATTTCTCCGTTCTGATAAACCTGGTAGGGTGGCCAGTCTTGTGTGGTCAGCATCAGTCGTGCAGGGCCTACTGCTTGTTGAGCCAACGCAGGTGCTGGGCTTAACGTTGTCAGGAGTAAGCAGGCCAACAGGTACATCAATTTGGGTGTTCTTCCAGGCGTCATTGCTCTGTCCCTATTAATTCAGAAATTTTTAATATCGAAACCGGTGGAAAATAGTTCAACTGTTTAGCCGCCCTGATATTGACAATATAGGAATACTGACTGAGTGCTTCTATCGGGATTTGTTCCGCGGTTTGCTGGCCATGCAAGATTAATTCGGCTTTATGGGCCGCAAACTGACCTACGTTGTAATAGCGGCTGACAATTCCCATTAGGGCATCGTGGTTCCGAATTGGTGATTCAGTGGCTGAGAATGTCAGCAGCCCGGCATGGTGGAGGGCATCTACAATCGGCTTACCATTTGAAATGACATACGAGTCCGGAGGCAGATACGCCAGGTCGACGTGATCGTGCTGCATGGTTTTAATGATGCTATTGAGTGAGTTCAGGTCGACCTTATTTTGCACCAACGCAAATGGATACAAGTGCACATCGAGTCCGAACTTGTGCGCCAGCAGATGAATTTTATTGGCGGTGATGACCGAATTATTTTCTTGGGGGTTGAACACCACTCCTAAGGATTTAACGTGACTCAGTCGTGATATGGCGTTGAGCTGTACCTTGTGCGGCACGATATGACTGACGCCGGTGAAAGGACGTGCTTCGTCTGGATCGGAAGAGATTAGGCCAGAGCCAAGGGGATCTGAGACCACACTGAACACCACTGGCGCCAGGTGACGACTGCGAAACTCGGTGGGTTGCAAAGAGGTGCCCAATAACTCACGGGTGACGGTGGTACCGAACGTATAAACCAGATCGGGCCTGAGTGTTTCAAGATGAGCGATATGGTGACGCAGACGCTGAATGTCTTTATCGGCATTGAGATAAGTGAATTCGACGTTGACACGTTCCGAAAGGTAGTCGACGAAGCCACGCTCAGCGTCTGTCACACCTCGCCAAAGCAGCAAAACCACTTGTTTGTGGGTTTGTGTCGCCCAGCTCGGTGTGACGACCATCAGCGTCAGAAGCAACAGGATTCGGTTTCTCATCCGGTCACCTCCAGTTTATTTTTGTCGACGCGGATAAACCATGCATACCCTAGAGCCAGCACCATGGTGCTGAGCAGTAAGGCGACGCCAAACAACATAATGGTTTGATTGTAGCTAAACAGCGTTAACAGCATTCCGGTCAGCAGTGGCCCGGATATGTTGCCCACCCGTTCGGTAAGGCGAAAAATGCCGATCACTTTGCCTCGCTCTATGCCCTGATTGCCCAGCAGTTCAATCACCAGCGGGAGTTGCGGCGAAATACTGATGCCATGGGCGATGCCGATTAGTACCACAATCAGAAGTAACCCCAGTGTGCCGGGAAGTAACTGGACATTTATCATGGCTGTTGCTGCCATCAGGCCACCCGCAACAATGAACGCGATTTTATTGTTTTGTCTGTCTATCATTGCTGCACAAAGCGGTGATATGAGGATGATGGCCAATCCATAGGTCATCATGATCCGGCCAGACACTGAACTGCTTTCCCCCAGAAACTGTAAATATATGGGGCATAGAAAGTAGAGGAATCCGGTTAGTATGATTTTGGCCGGAATCGCGCTGCATAAGGTGATCAGGGCGAAATATTTATTATTGAGCAACAAGCGAAAATCACTCAGTTTAACTGGATTGGCTTGTAGGCCGCGCTCTTGGCTGGTGAAGATAGCCCCTACCAAAATCGCACTGCACAACGCCTGAAACGCTGCGAAAAGGAACGTTTCGGGATACCCAAGCTTGTCTGCCAGAATGCCACCTATCGCGGCACCACATAATGAGCCGGAGAAAAAGGCAGAGAGAAACGTGGCCATGCCTTTGGTGCGGCTGGTGTCTGTCGTGGTGTCGGTGACATAACCTTGTGCGGAAATAAAAACGATACCGTAACCAACGGCAGTAAACGCGCGTGTCAGCAGGAGCATTTCCAGGCTATTGACGGCGGCTGTAGCGGCTAACCCGATACAGGTGACCAGACATCCCGTTACGAGTGATCGGCGGCGTCCCACTCGATCTGACCAGGCGCCGGCAAAGGGCAGAGACAACGCCCAGCAGAGCATGAAGAGTGAAATTGGCACGCTGGTTGTCAAGTGGTCGGGAATCCAGCCGGAGCTGTTGTCCAGTGTCAGCACATAATTAGGGAAAAAGGCCAGTGACGAAGCTTCAGCAAACACCAGCAAAAACAGAGGCAAACGAATAAAACGATAATCGGCGCTGCGGATAAGTTGGCGATCTTGCGCTGGGTTTATCTCTAGGACGGTTTTGTTAAGTTGGTCTATCAGTAAACGCAGTTCGTCACGAGTGGTTCTGCGCGCCAGACAGAGAGCACCACGTTGCCGGGTTGTCGCGAATACCTGCTTAATTTGTTGCCACGGTGAGAGAATCATAAAGTGGCACAGAAAGAGAATAATTTCACTGACGAAAAGACACGAGGTGATCAGGACCGTTAACATGTCCATCACGCTCTCTTCGATCAATTTGCCAATGATGTTGTTGTCGGTGGTCAGCGTTAGCGCAATTTGAGAGTCCGGTTTTAGAGTGATCAGGCTGGTATTGAGCTGCTGGCTACCGGTCAGTTGCTCTGCCGAGGTATACACCGGCTGATTTTTCGCGTTGAGGCTGATGGAAACTAACTCTTCGTGACGCTGAATATAAAATGCAAACTCTTCTTCCAAACCATTTAACTGGTTGAGTGGGATACCGCTTTGCAATAAACGATCAATCATGGAGCGCAGCGCGTCACCAATTAATTGTGATTTTTGAATCAGGGTGGGTTCATAAATATCGGAGAATACGTGCAAGGAGTGATAGGAAGCACCAAGGTTCGCCACTATGGTGAGCAGAATTGCAAGTAGAATCAATAACAAGGGGTAATTTCGAGAGCGCAGGCGCCGCCACCAGGAGGAGTGGTGTGACGAGCCCATTCTCTGCTGTGCGAGAGCGAGTCTTTGGCGTGCATCGTGTTGTGACGTACTGGCCAGAATCGTCGTGGTATCGCTGATCTTAAGCAGTACATTATGCAGCACGACTTTGAGAGCAAGGTAGCCCACAATAACGCATGAACTCAGCCAGAATATGGCCGCAAGAATCTGGCTCTTGAGCAACTCTTTTTGCAACAGATTCAAATGCGTGACGGAATAGCGCAATTGCAGAATACCTTCTTCCATTCCGAAGGTATTGCTCAACGGCACGCGAATCTGGCGCTCCAGCCCCTTTGAATGGTGGCCAGTTGAGAAAATGGTGTGACCTGCCGTATTTGTCACGCTCAGCTCGGTAATGCCTTCCACCAGTTCGGCGCGTCGCTCCAGCAATGCCTGAACATTCGTGATGGCTGCCAGCGGTAAACCCAGACTCAGTGCCTGTTGAATGTCGTTTTTGGTCTCTTCTACCACTATCTGATATAAGGAATCGCTGGTTTCAGTCAGGCGCTTTTCAAAGTTCAGGTAATTCAGGACTGTGTTGAGTGATAACGAAAACAACAGCACAGCAATGATCGCCAGAACCAGTTTGGTTCTGAGCGACCAGGTGACTTTGGTTGGCTGAAGCCTAGTTTCCATATGCAGGCTCAACTGATCAGCAACTCAAAACCTTGAGCCGAGTTGTCGGCCCGGACCACCACGTGAGAGATCGGTTTGCGCTCACTCAAACAGGCGATGCACTCTTCCGCCAGTCTGGGCATCAGTGAGCGATTAATGATCTGCTCAACGGCACGCCCGCCTGTCGTTGGGTCGGTATTCCGGCTGACAACCTGATCGACAAATCCCTGATCCCAGGTAAAGCTCGCTTGATATTGCTCGGCCAGTTTCCTTTTGATTCGATTGAGCGCAATTTCGGTGATTTGACTTAATTCTGCGTCATTAAGTGGGTAGTAGGGCACAATTGTCGTTCGCCCGAGGAAAGCCGGTTTGAAGTAACGCTGCAAATCCGGACGGATGGCATCAAGAAGTTGGCTGCTATCCAATCGTTCAGTGTTCTCACTGCATACGTCGCATATGGCCTGATCGGCAGCGTTGGAGGTCATGATGATGATGGTATTTTTGAAATCAACGGTACGGCCTTCGCTGTCTTTGATGTGGCCTTTATCGAATATCTGATAAAAAAGGTCATGCACACCCGGATGGGCTTTCTCCATCTCATCGAGCAAGAGCACTGAGTAGGGGTTACGTCGAATGGCTTCGGTCAGCACACCTCCTTCACCGAACCCAACGTAACCAGCAGGAGAACCGAGCAACATGGAAATTTTGTGCTCCTCTTTGAACTCGGTCATGTTGATGACGGTCAGATCATTGCTCCCTCCATAAAGCTGCTCTGCCAGCGCCATCGCGGTTTCTGTTTTCCCGACACCGCTCGGTCCACACATCAGAAATACGCCAATGGGTTTGCGGCTGTCGGTTAAACCGGCTCTGGAAATGCGAATCGCTTTAGCCAATTCCTGTTTGGCGACGTCTTGTCCGATGACGCGTTTGTCCAGTTCATTTTCGAGATTGAGCAGCTTGGCAATTTCGTTACTCATCATGTTACCGACAGGGATACCGGTCCAGTTGGCAATGACCTGTGCAATGGTATTGGCATCGACCATGGCGTTAACCAAAGGTGTCTCGCCCTGGAGTTCGGCAAGCTCATCAAGCAACGCGTTCATTTGTTGTTGGCGAGGCTCTGCGTGTTCGCTCTGCTCATCAGCATTGAAGATGCTCTCCTGAAGCTGCTTGATTTTGTCGACGAGCTGAATTTCCTGTTGCCATTGATCCTGATAATCAGCCAACTGACTTTGATGTTGTAGGATGCTTTCGTCGAGCAACTGAATCGCGTCGTCACGCTGACCAAACAGAGCCTGTTCTTTTTCCAGTGCAGCTCTCTCATTTTGTTCATAACGCAGTTTTTGTTCCAAAGACTCAATAACCTCAGGTTTTGCGCCCTGAGTCAGTGCGATACGGGCACTGGAGGTATCAAGTAAACTGATGGCTTTATCCGGTAGCTGCCGACTGGGCAGATATCGAATAGAAAGGTGTACCGCAGCCTCGATGGCTGCGTCGGTAATGAAGACGCCGTGATGTTGTTGTAGGGATTGCGCAATCCCTCGCAACATTTGCATCGCGTCATCAGCGTTGGGTTCGTCAATCGAAACCGTCTGGAATCGACGAGTCAGAGCCGGATCTTTTTCAAAATACTTTTTGTACTCTGCCCACGTGGTAGCCGCAATGGTTTTGAATTCACCTCTTGCCAGCGCCGGTTTGAGCAGATTCGCCGCGTCGTTTTGTCCGGCGGCACCGCCAGCACCGATCAAGGTATGGGCTTCATCAATAAACACGATGATGGGCTGTTCGGCGTTTTTGACCTCGTTAATGACATCTTTCAATCGGTTTTCAAATTCACCTTTAACACTTGCTCCAGCCTGAAGCAGTCCCAGATCGAGAGAGTGAATTTGGACGCCTTGCAGCGCGCCAGGGACTTCATCAGCGGCGATACGCAGCGCTAACCCCTCAACGACGGCCGTTTTACCAACGCCGGGCTCTCCGACCAGAATTGGGTTGTTCTGGCGTTTTCGACACAAAATATCGATGGCTTTACGCACTTCCGCATTGCGTCCCGAGATAGGATCTATGTGGCCGTCGAGTGCTTGCTGAGTAAGGTTGATGGTGTATTTGCTCAGCGCATCGGCTCCTTCTTGCGTCGATGCCTTTACTTCGCCTGGCACGGAAACTGAGTGTCCGACTTTTGCCTGGCGAATTTGCCCTTGTAACGCTTCGAGAGAGAGTGGCTTCAAGCATGTGAAAGAGTGCGTCGTCATGCCAAGAACACTCTGTTGGAGTAACGCCTGAATCAAGTGAAGGCTGATCACCTGATTGTGTCCGTAGTTCACCGAAGCAAGCATCCAGGCATCTTTGATCAGCTCCGTTAAAGGTTGACTGAGTGTGGGTTGGCCTTCGCTACCTTTGGGTAAGCGACTGAGCTTGTCACTCAGTTCATTCACCCACTCGTCCTGAGACAGGTTCTGTTTGCTAAGCAGGTCCAAGAGATGCGCATCCTGTTGAGACAACAACTGCAACAACCAATGTTCCACTTCAATGGCGGCCACTCCCTGATTCATCGCAGCTCCAGCCGAGACTTCCAGTGCCTGTTTTAATTCCGTAGAAAGCTTGCTGACCAGATTGGTTAAAGTTACTTGAGCCATACTGAATTCCTTGTATCTCAATCACGTGTTGGTTATCTACCTGAGCAGAATTTTGACCAACTCATTGGGTTTGTATTGAGGAGCGAGACAATCGACTTCGCCCAATCGGAGCGCCGAGGCAGACTTTGCCGAAATGCTGGGCTGCTGAAGATACGAACGTCTGACGTTGAGGTACACCGAAATTACGGTGTTGTCGCGTAGGTAGTGTTTACTGAGCGAAACCATTTCGTCCGCCAATCGAGTGTCAGACTGTATGCGGAGAAACTCTGCACGATTCGACGGCTCAAGCGTCAGCGTAAGACGGTTGAAATGAACTAACCCTGTATTACCCAGCAGAAAACCCTGACCAACACGGCTGTTGTAGTCTTCTTGGCAACCCAACCGGGTCAAGGAGTCTGTGGGGAGCTGGCGCCGTTCGGCCTGGCTGCACTGAACCGTTATTTTGTAGGGAAAGTAGTCATTTAATATCTGACTCAGAGCCACTGGATTACGACTTCTCTGTCCCAGCAACAAACTGTACTGAAAGTAAGGTTTGTGCTGATACTCCAGTGTCGCCAGATGTTTAAGCAACTGAGTCTTTGCTGGTTGCTGCTCACGTTCCAGTAATAGCCACGCTTGGCTTTCAAGGCGGTAGCTGATTTCAAAGTGGCGTTGATTGAACACATCCAAGAAGTCTTTCAAGGCATGATCATCCCGGTGCAGAGCGGTCAGCATTTCTTCATAAATGTAATCGGGTATCACACCTTTAACGCCGGACAAGGCTTGTTTGGCAAGTCTCAGTTTGGCGCCGCCATTGGCAGAGGAAAAGTAACTGACCTCTGACGACGTTCCGCTTGGCATGGCCTCTGCTTTCAAGGTGAGATTCAAACGCTTTCCGCCTTGTGCGGACAGTTGTTCGAGCAGCCGCATGGCTTGAACGAAGTCATATCGCTGTGGGTTTTTGGCCAGATCGTGCAGACGTGTCAGAGACATAACTGGCTCCCATGAACTTTGGGGTAAGTTTTAACAACGCCGTCATGCCCATAAAGGCGGATTTTGAGTTGAATATAACGATCGAAGCTGCAGAACTGTTGGAAAAAGTGATTCAAGACATCGCAGAATGCATGAAAAGGCTTGTCTGTATCCAGTGTGATTTCAATTTCGGTGCCTGGAGCAAAGACATTGCTCCCCATGGTTCTGATTGCTGAAACCTGAGTATGAAAGACAACGTGTCGGATAGTCTGTATTTCGCTGGCACTGACTTGAGGCCGGCTGCAAAGCGTCAGCATTTGCTTGAGATCATCGGCGGGCCTGGTTGATTGTAGCAATGATGAGAAGTTGCCGTTGAGCAGCCCAATAAACTGCCAGTGACTGTTTGGATCCCTTTCGCGAGCTAGAGGCGCCGAAGGCGGGTATATGGGGGCAAATTCGACTTGCAAATCAATGCTCTCCATGCACTCCAGGCTAGAGTGGATACTGCACGCATATTTACCGTTGGTACACAGCAGGTGTGTACCGTAGGTCTTATTAAATTCGCCGTTGTGCGGTTCAGGCAAAGAAATGGCTAAATGGAAATCACCGTTGATATCACGTTTACTTTGCCAGCTGTCGGTATGGTTCAGCTGGCCATACTTACTGCGAAAAAGTGGCACCAAAGGACGTTCGCCAGATGGAGTGATTTCAAATACGTCGAGTACGTCAACAACCTGAATTCCGCTTTGCTGATGGGCGTCAGCATTGACGGGAATGGTCAGCTTTCTATGATCATAAATCGCCGGTTCGCCCATTTGATAAAACAAATTGGCAGCCGGGATGACATTCAGTTTGAAAACGCCCGGCTCAAATAAACGGACGAACTCAGACGGGAGCGAATGGAGGAATAGGTTGATCTTGATGTCAGAGCTAGCCAATTGCGTGGCATACAAACCAAACTGTTTTAGGCGGAAAAACTGACGCTTTTCCTTAAAAAAGAAAAATTCACTCATTAACTGGTAACCAGAGAACTGATTGCCATGTTGGGGAAGAAAAGAAAAAGTAGGATCGCTTATCCGGTTTACCAGATTGTCTCGGTCCACAGCGATATGCGTTTCGCACTGCGAGTCAGACACCGATATCGCAGCCACGTCACTCAACAAAATGTCGACCAGGGAATCCGCACTACTTTCAAAGCCTTGCACAAAAAAATCCAGGTCTTTGAGATCCAGATGACGAAAGTGTACATCGGGATCTCCTGTACTCAGAGTTAATTGTATGACGGCGGTAGTCTGTGCTGCATGATTCGGACGATTGAAGCCAAACGGTGCGCTCAAAGCTTGAACATCGGTCAACTGATACGGTTCAATCGTGATTGGCGCTACTGTCGTAAACTGGCACTCTTTTCCGTTGGCGCTGCCCGAAAACCGACTGTTCTCAGGTAAAGTTACTGACTCCTGAGGAATGTCTGACGTTGTGGGTTGCAGATAGGCAATACTTGGCACCAGTTGGGTATAGGAAGGATAAAGAACCCCCAGTAAACCTTCGACCACATCGGGCAATTGCTCGCTCAGTTGTTTCTCTATGGTGGCATTTAACAGGGCGACACCGTCAAGCAGGCGGGCGATGCTAGGGTCTTCTATTTTTCCCTGATTCAGATTGAGGCTGCGGGCATGCTCGGGATACTCGCTACTGAACAGACCCAGTGAGCGGCGCACGAACGCCAGCTCTTGTTCGTAATATCTCAACAGAGGATCAGTCATAATTTTCTTCCTCCAGTGATGAGGTCAGGTCACACAGTGCAATTTTCGAATCGAACACCAGTTCTTGCTCGCCATACTCCTTGCCAAGCCTGGCGATGATGGTGAAGGTCAGGGCATTTTCTCCTGCTTTTCTGCCAGTCATCTCCACAGAAACTTTGTGAAGCCTTGGTTCGAAATTCCGTATCCAGGTTTCAAGGCGCAGTGCCAGTTGGGCATGATCCAGGCTGGCACTGAGTAGTTGGACGTCTTCAATACCAAACCTGAGGTTGGAGCGATTGATCTCTGTGAGTCGGTCATCAAAGTCGACCAGCGCTGCTTCAGACTCAAGCAGCTTGGTCAGATGGTAGCGGACGTCATCAATAATTTGGCCGGTTTGACTTGGCTCTTCACTGCCAAAGGCGTTCCAGAAGCTCATCGGCTTACCTCCTCTAGCTCCGTGGTCAGCACCACCTCACCGCTAAAGTGATCAAATTGATATTGCGGCACCATACGTAGAGTGCAGTGAAACGTTCCGGTTTGAGAGGCGGATGTGCCGACAGAAACTTTGGCAAAACTGAGTGGATATCGTGCCAGCGTATCTTCGTTGGCGTATGACACATTGCTGGTGTACTTCTCAATCCACAGCGAGAGAAACTGCTCGCATTCGGCCGCAGTGTTAAAGCTGCCAATCATTTCCCGTACCTGAACTTTTAAGTAGTGGGCGATTCGACAGGACATCAAGGTGGTTTGAATTTGCGTCAATACCCGTTCATTGTCGTTTTCACCCGCCTGCCAGACAGAGTTGTTACCGCTAAAGTAATACTTGTCGGTCATTGGGCTGCGGGTTAGGGGGATAAATCCACTTGACGCATAAAACGTTGCTAACTTGCCGAACAGGTGAATGTCGGGTTGGGGAATTTGAAGATACTGCGCGCTGTCATCCCCTTGGGAGATATTGACCACAGCACCTTGTAGTTTGTCATTCCAGCGGGATTTGAGAAATCCAAACCAGTTGACCCGGTGGTGTTCGCGCATGATCACAGAGATGAAGGCAAAGGCGCTATTGCCCCAGACGCCGTCGGAGTTCTCGTTGTACACGAAGCCAACCTGAGCGTTCAGATACGGGGGACGCAACTGGATATTTGGCATAACCAGCCCCAGAAAACGTGCACTGGGTTTGTTTCGCAGCGACTGCCATGCGGTGTAATCCGGTCCGTTCAGGATTTTGTCGATCCGGTTGATGTCAGAAAGCCAGTCTGCCCCGTTGTTTGCAAAGAAGCGGGAGTCGGGCGACAGGATCATTGGACAAAGTGTTGATTCCCCCAGTTTGCTGAGCAACTCTAATGTAAACAGATCGTCGTAATCCGTTAGCATGCTGATGTCGAGTGACACTGAATGCGCAAACACCACACAGCCAAATGGATGTCCACCTAAGGTGTTCAGCTCTTTGTTGCCGATCTTGTTATACAGTTCGCTGCTGCGAATACTGTACGCCTGATTAAGATCCGCGGAAACGTCCTGCCAACCCATGTCGAGCAGCTTGAGTCGGGTTCGCTGATGATTGATCGACAGGACCGCCAACTGATTGAGGTGTCGCCAGTTTTTGTAGAGCGCGGAGAAAGCAGGGTGATGAAGAATCCTATCCATTTGCGTGGACAATTGCTGATCGAGAGACACGATCAAAGTCTGAATCGCGCACTTCAACTCTGATGGTGAGTGAAGTATCTGTACATCGATTTCATACAACAAAGAGAGTGCATCTTGCAAAAATGCACTCTTTTTGCTGTCTAGCTGATTAAAACGGGTTTGCCATTCGGAATTTAACGTCATCGTCAATCGTGGCCGGATTGCTCCGGCCACGCCATTAGTTAACCGGGAATTTTCGCGACCATACGCACGGAAGTGGTCAGTTCTTCCAACTGTAGCCATGGACGCAAATGTGCAACCGCAGAGTAGGAACCCGGACGGCCCGGCTGTTCCACGACTTCAATGCGAGATTCGGCCAAAGGTGTCTTAGCCCGCTGCTCGTTGCCAATGGCACCTGCGTTGGTGTATTGATCGATCCAAAGTTGCAGATCCCGCTGGATATCAGGTGCTTCCAGGTTAGACCCCAGCTTGTCGCGTCCCATCACTTTGAGGTAGTGTGCGATACGACTACTGGCCATGATGTAGGGCAGTCGAGCGGAAATCGCCGCATTTGCCGTTGCATCCGGGTCAGTGTAAGTTTTGGGTTTTTGTGTCGTCTGGCCACCAATAAAGACCCCGTAATTGGAATTCTTATAGTGGACCAGAGGCAAAAAGCCCAAGTCACTCAGCTCTTTCTCGCGTTCGTCGGTGAGATTGACCTCTATCGGACATTGCTGGATCAGATCACCGGCTTCTGTTTTGAACGTTAGGTTAGGTAAACTTTCCACTTTACCGCCATTGTCCAAACCTCGGATAGAAGTGCACCAGCCAGACATGGTATAAGCCTGAGTCATTTTAAGACCGAGCTCATACGCAGCATTAGACCACACCAGTTGCTGGTTGCTGCTTGGCTTCGGATTACCATCCATGTCTGTGCCCAGCTCTTCATAGTTGAATAGCTTAGTATCCAGCCCTTTTGAGCCGTAAGGCAGTCGGGCCAGCGTACGAGGCATGGTGAGAGTGACGTACCGGGCATCATCACTTTCACGGAACGAATTCCATGCAGCGTAGGCTGGAGAATCAAAGCCTGCCGCAACGGGTTTACCTTCGTCAAAGGTGGTGAAGTCATTGAACTCAAACATTTGTGCGTTGGCTGCAGCGATGAATGGCGAGTGACAAGCGGCGGCCACTTCGCCCATATAGCGCAGCAGCGCGACGTCTTCATCTTTGGCGCTGAACTCGTAGTCACCGATGAACACACCATAAGGTTCACCGCCAGCTGTGCCGTACTCTCCTTGATAAACGGCATTGAAGAGCGGGCTGCGATCAATAGCAGGAGCATCTTCAAATTGTTCAAGCAATTCTTGTTGAGAGAAGTCGACCATTTTGATCTTTAAATCCCGGCCTAATTCGCTCTCTTTAACCAGCTTTTGTAACCCTCGCCAAGAGCCTTCCAGCTTCTGGAACTCGTCTTGCTGCATGACTTCGGACAACTGTTTTGACAATTGTTTGTCGATTTCACCAATGGCGTTTTCGATGGTTTTGGTCAGGTTTTTATCCCAGGTGACGGTTCCGGAAAGGGCTTGTTCTGCCAGAACAGAGAACAGCTCTTTGGTCGTGTCTGCCGGCGTTTGAGTGGTGGCGGCAATCGCACGGTCAAGAAAGCTCACTTCGCCTTCGGTGGTTCCTGCCTGAGCCTGGTTTTCGGTTTCTGTACTCATGATTCAGCTCCTTCCTGACTGATCCCCAGTTCTGAAGACAGAGCATTGATGGTATCTGCGCTTTGCAACACTTCTTTCAGCAGCTTTTCCAGATCTCTCGAACGATCGGCTTTAGAAAGAAGCACTTTGAGCTGATTACGGGTTTCGACCAGTTTTTTCAGTGGCTCAACCTGTTCAACAATCGCTTCTGGTTCAAAATCTTTCATTGAGGAGAAGGTCAGGTTTGCCTCAAACTGACTGTCATCGTCAGCCAGGACGTTATCGACTTTCAGGTTGAGTTTGGGGCCGACGCGTTTCATGACGGTATCGAAGTTGTCTTTGTCTACGCTGTAAAACGTGCGCTCTTCGATCGCTTCTTTGTCTTCGCGATGGCCGGAGTAATCGCCAATGACGCCGACCACAAAAGGCAATTCTTTTGTTTCTACGGCACCGTTTGTTTCCACGTCATATGTAATGCTGACGCGGTTTTTACTGACGCGTTTGTGTTGGGAATTCAATGGCACGGGAACTCTCCTTTATACATTAGGATGCGGTCGAGGTGACTTTCGCGGTGGTTGCATCAAAGCCGACTTCCGGGCCTTTCTCGATTTTTCCACCTTCAGCTTCGATGTAGTACGCCTTCGAGATCTTGGTATAGGTCAGGCTGAAGGCTTCATTTGGCAAAGCACCATCGCTGCCGGTCATGTTGTAACTCGCCATTCGCGCAGCGGTCAGTGTCAGAATCAGGTATGGATCCGCGCCTGAGCCTTCACGATTAGGTTTTGTCATGACGATTTCGACCGTTTTCCCTTCCGCACCAGGCGCATACAGAAATGTTGTCAGGTAAGGGGAAGCACCATCACAAGCACGGCTGATGTTGATTTCTCCTAATGCAACCATGCCTTGGTCGGCGTTGTTGGCATTCCCAACATCAATTCCCACACCGCGAACGGCGCCCCAGCTCACGTTGCCGATTGCAAAGAAACCATCTTTACCACCAATTTTTTCAACGGTCGCTGCGCCTTTGGGTGTCGTGCCATCAATACGCATAAAAATAGAAGCCATTCTGTTCTCCTTTGCTTAGTAGCATGATTTACCACTCAAAATCCGTAATACCACGGTCGGAATGAGTGTTAGTTGCTTCAGTTTGGGTTTGTTTTTCGCTTGATGATTGAATGTCGGTATCCGGGCCATTGACTGACGTCGTAACTGCATCAACATTCGTTTGAACTTGTTGAGTCGGCGCGTTGGTTACAGAGACGCGCGTCGTATCGATGGATACCTGATCAAGATTATCCATCCCGGAGAGTTGGTTAAGTTGGTTCATCGCGTCGGGATAGTTACGCAACATTTCCTGCATCAATTCAGGCAGATTCATCTGACCCCAACGGATAGCTCGCTCCAACAAGAAGGATATCGGACTGTGAGGCTCGAACTCTCGAAAGTATTCCGCAACCTTTCTCAGCTCTACGAATGCGGATTCCCGCTGTGTAATGGGAGACTGATTGAAAGTGGGGGGCGTCGGCGCTGGTGTTGTTTGCGATGTGATTGACTGACTGTTTTCTGTATTTGGTGTATCAGTGCGCGCGTTGGAAGGGCGTTGCGCAGTCTGAATCTCGGTCGTTGGACTCTGAATCAAACCATATTCCTGATCGAGTGGCCAGGGAGAGAACTTATCTCCCGCAAGATACTGAATGGCTTTGAGCAGCTCTTCAATATTGTGCTTGATAAAGCGAAAGCTCGGGCTTGCCAGATTGGCGTCCTGACACTTTTGCTGAAGCAGAAGGTCTGTACGGGTCAGTGTGTGATAGCTTTCTGCCAGCGCCATTACCGTATCAATCACGTCGGGGTTAAACAGGCGATGTGCTCGCGTTTTTAACTCCGCAAGAGAACCGTGTTTTTCAGCGGTCAGGTAATCCGCCAAAGTGATTGAGTCGATTAAGGGCACCATCTGCAGAGGCATGTAAAGTGCTGTTGTTTCATTCGACTCGCCAAGCAGTTGCTGTAAAGGACGGAGACGAAACTCTACGTGCTCGGTTTGTTGCTCACCGGCGTTCTCTGAAGAGAGTTTGTCCTCAGGCAGCATGGGATTTAAATGGTCCCAAAAACGCTCGACGTATTCGGGCAGCAAGGTTAAAGACGCTGAAAGGTTGAGTAGGGGCTGTGAGGTAAATAGCTGAGAAGAGATTAGCCAGCCAGTCAGCTCTAGGTCTTTAGTTTGAGTCTGAAGTGTGTCGCTGGTCATTTCCCGCAGCGTTTTCCAGGCGTCTTGGTTGGCGTTTTGTAATGCTGGATCTACCGACGCCTCGGGTGTTTCGATCAGCTGACGAAAAGTTGACTGTGCTGAATTAAACGCATTTCTCAAACCACGATACACGCTGCGGTCAAGTTTCAAGTATGCGCCAGCGGGCCGATCTTGGGAGATCGGCGACAGTAGACCCTCTACATCCATAATTTGCAATCCGTTGCTTATTGTAATTATTTTTAATATTGAGATTTAAAACATCTCTTATTACAAACATTTATTTAATTAATGTTTGTTAACAAATTGCAGTCTAGAAGTTATTTGCAGAAAGTCTCAAAGAATTTCATCCTTTAGTTTAATTTTTGACCTGCATCTATAAAATTGGACCGATGACTTGGATTGTCATAAATCTCTGATACCTCGGAACTTTAACCACCGACCAGTACCGTTGGCATGCCTGAAACAATACTGCCGCCGTGACTGGTTGTATCCCCCATACGTACGAGAGGTTTGTTGTTCACCAAGACAGTCGTGCTGCCGAGAATGGCGCTGTCTGGTGTTCCTACACATACACATGAGTCGCCTAACGTAGAAGCTGGCAAACTGCCAATTAGGACGGTTGCTGCACCCGGGCCTGTGACCGGGCCTCCTACGTGAGGCACTGGGACGGCCGCAGGCGTTTGCATGGGGCATACGTGCATGTCACCAACTCTGGCTGCGGGTAAGCTCATCGTACTACTCCTCTGGGTTGTATCCTTGTGCGATCTTTAAAGCGGTATCCAGCGCATATTGATAATAGAGTTCGCTGTTGTCCCAGACCGGCAAAGCGGCGGCGTGGTTTACAGCGCCAGCGGCGGCTTTTGCGTACAGATTTGGGTCGGGTAAAACGACGGGTAAATCAGGCGTAACGATACTGCCGGCGCCATTCCAGAACACAGCCTGCGCCAGCCAGGACGGGCCACAGTTGAGCTGTAACCGGGTGGCAAACAATTCAGCTTTGCGCCTGAGTTCTTCAGAGGGGGCTTGTACCCATTGCTTTGCCAGACTGATGCATTGAAGCTGGCTGGCATTCCAATCATCGTGCCGTTTGTGTAAACACAGACTGGCCCACCATATGCACTCGCGTACAGGCAAGGCATGGGCGAGAAACTGGATCAGGTCGAAGTTCAGTTCATGCTCGGATAAAGTCTGAATGCTGTTGGTGACCGACATTTCGTCGTTGATCAGTGCCTTGGCTTCGTCACTGGCATTGAAACGATTGAGAACCTGAATGCCTGCCGCAAACGGGATTTTTTTATATTCCATTAATTCACCTTAACGATTGCGCCTTTGACTTCGCCCATAACGCCACCATCGAATGTGGCTTTGAGATCCGATTTAAATTCCGCGCTCAATTGTCCCTGCGCAGTCAGACTGGTGTCTGCGTCCATTGAAATACTCAAACCGCTGATGGAGTTCGAGCCGCTGGCCTCCAGTGATGTTGTTGCGCCACTGATTGTGTTCGATGAGGTTGCGCTACTTGAGACGTTTGTGCCCTCAAGAGACAAATCGCTACTGGCTTTGATATCGATGCTTTCTGACTCAATTGTGACCGAAGACGATGACATGGTGATTTTGCTCGATCCGACGATTAATTCGAGTTTATCATCGGCTTCTATGGTGATGGTTTTCGCGTTTTCCGACAGGGTTTTGCTGGACGTTAACGAGTAGTTGTCTTCTGTTGTGATCGTCATGGCCTTAGTGACGGTCTGCTTGACCTCGCCCTGAACGGTTTCAGTCAGATCATTTTCTACTTCACGGGTCAGATCTTTAGCCGCGTGCAGATAGATGAGTTCGTTGTCTTGTTTATCATCGAAATAGAGTTCATTGCTCTCTCCGGATAACTGAGTTTTCCAGCCACTTTTGGTGGTGTTTTCTTCGTTGTAGGGCGGCGTATTTTTGCTGTTGTAAACACAACCTGTGATGATGGGCTGATCCGGATCTCCATCGATAAAGGAGACCAGAACTTCATGGCCGGCTCTGGGGACAAACTGACTGCCGTAGCTGCTGCCCGCCATCATTTGAGCGACTCGGACATAACAACTGGTCTTGTCACCGCTGGCGTCTGTATCCCAGTGAAACTGGATGCGAACCCGGCCCTGATCATCCTGATTAATATCGCCCGCAGTCGAACCTGCAACCAAAGCGCTTTGCAAACCTTGTATTACCGGCTTGGGCTGTGGGGTTGGGTAATAAGGCACTGCTTTAGGAATGACAGTGACTCGGGCCTCGCATTCGACGGATTCGGAATAATAAAACCGGGTTTCAACCACTGCGTAATCGCCCAATTGGGCAGTGTCTAAGTGGCTGGCCAGCGAGAACCAAGATCCGATGGTGAACTCATCCTGGCTAGCGCTGAGCAAAACACGTTCATAGTTTTGCTCCAGTTGTTCCAGGCGGCGTTTGACCAGATTATCTGCCAGATCGGTATAGTCTCCCACAATGCCGAGCGGAGGGTAGTGCACGGCTGACAGTTTACTGTTGTTGGCTATTGAATGTGAGGACGTCTTGGCTTTACTGGACACCAGCTTGGATTGCGTGTAATCGTAGGCTTCCAGTTCAATACTGGTGCCATGAAACGAGCATTCGGGCTGCCAGTGAGTAATCAACGGATTGTCTCTAGAAGGCGTTTCCGACATATCAAATTTACTGGTTGAAGCCTGATCAAAGGGTGTCTGTGCATCCTGCAGTACCAGCTTATGGCTGCCGTCGCTATGGGTAAAAAAGTAGTTGATGCCTTCTTCTGCCAGCAACCGAGTGACGAAATCAAAATCTGATTCGTTGTATTGCAAACAATACTCCCGTTTGGTGGAGGGTAAACTGTTGGTGCTATACCAGCCACTGAATCCGGCTTGGGTAAAAATATCCGTCACTATGTCTTGCGTTGATTGGTTTTGATAGACACGAAAGGCTTGTGTGTGTTTAAGCAGCCACAGCCAAGGGCGAAGAGTCAGTTGATAGGACGCATATTGCAAGCTGCTGTCGAGCCCAAGTTGCTGGGCTCTGATGATCATGCCATGAAACACTCGGCTCGCAGTCAAAGTGCCGGATTCATTGGTGTAGCGAGTAATGGTCAGCCCTTGTCCGAGCTGCTCTTTAACGTCAAACGATTTTGCAACAATCGTCACCTGAATTTCAAATGGAGCAGAGACTCCTTCGGTGACGCGCAGTTCGGTCGCTTTATGTTCCTCTCCGCTGTAATCCTTAGCGGAGAGGGCACTTGCGGCCGCCGAAAATTGATCAGCCATACATCATCCCTGATTGCGATCTTTGTCTATTGGTAGTGTATCTACCCGTTGGTCTTGTTATTAAACAGTAGTATCGGGAGCGCTGAGTGAGCGTGAGCACATCGATATCACTGCAAAGCAGTCTAGGACATTTGATCAGTTTGAGCCTGCTGTTGAGCCAATCTTTGAGACCTGCCAGGAAAATATGCATACGTACAAAGCCAAAGCGGTTTCCTTTCACTAATCACGCGCAATGTGCTGTGGACTAAGCAGCTTATGTATGAACTGTTGACAATCTTGTCTTTTGAACAGTTTTTGGTTCTATCAACTCAATTTCGTTTTTCCTGTCGTTAAACCACGTATTCCTTTATTACTTGTCTATAAATCCATACTTCTTATTGAAATTAGTAAGACGGACGAAGCAAGGGTTAAATTCGACCTTAGTCTAAATTGTCGACAATATTCTTGATTGTCGACAATGTGATCGTCTATTTTATAAGCAGAGTAAGTTGTTGCCACAGTCTCGCACATGTAAATAAAGCGAAGTGAAGCTGCGGAAGAAACGGGTAGACCATGAATGTAGAGAGTAGGTTACCTTTGGTGACCAAAGAGAATACGAAGTCAGAACACTTAACTGGCTATCTTATTGAGGCGATTGTTAATGGGGAGATTTTGCCGGGAAGCAAAATCTCTGAGCCAGAACTGGCACGGCGTTTCGAGGTCAGCCGCGGTCCACTGCGTGAGGCCATCATGAGAGTGGAGGGGCTCGGGCTGATTGAGCGAGTACCGCATGTTGGTGCTCGGGTCATTACCTTCTCGTTTGAAAAATTACTTGAACTGTACGCAGTGCGAGAAGCGCTTGAGGGAATGGCCGCTCGGTTGGCTGCACGCTACATCAGCGATGAAGAAATTCATGCGTTGGAACAGCTATTGTCGACACATTCCGAACATATTGATCAGGTGGAAGGGTCATCATACTTTCACCAACATGGCGATTTTGATTTCCACTATCGCATCATTAAAGCCAGTCGAAATAGCAAGCTGGTTGCCTTGTTGTGTGATGAGCTTTATCACTTATTGCGCATGTATCGCTACCAGTCTCCACGATCACATTCAAGGCCCAATGAGGCGTTGAACGAACACAAATTTATTTTGCAGGCCATTAAGAACCGGGATGAAGAATTAGCAGAAATGCTAATGCGCAGACACATTTCCGGCAGTCGAACGCTGATTGAACAGCAGATCCTGCAAACCGACTCAGACGACTAGGAGAATTACCATGTCATTAAGCCCGGGAGCAAAATTCAGAGCGGCAGTCGCCGATAATGATCCGCTGCAAATTGTCGGCACCATCAACCCGTATTGCGCCATGATGGCGAAAAATATTGGTCATCAAGCGATCTATTTATCCGGCGGTGGTATTGCTAATGCGTCTTATGGTTTGCCGGATTTAGGCATCACTACGCTTAATGACGTGCTGGTGGATGTAGACCGAATTACGAACGCTTGTGATCTGCCGTTGCTGGTGGACATTGATACTGGTTTTGGAGGTGCGTTCAATATCGCGCGGACCATCAAATCGATGGAAAAAGCGGGCGCTGCCGCGGTGCACATGGAAGATCAAGTTGCGCAAAAGCGCTGTGGTCACCGGCCGAATAAAGCCATTGTCAGCCAGGAAGAGATGGTCGACAGAATCAAAGCTGCTGCTGATGCCAGACGGGACGACAACTTTGTGATCATGGCCAGAACAGACGCGCTGGCTGTTGAGGGGATCGACAAAGCGATAGATCGTGCGATTGCTTGTGTCGAAGCAGGTGCTGACATGATTTTTCCTGAGGCGATGAACAAACTGGATCAGTACGTACAGTTTGCCAACTCACTTGAATCTGCGGTTGGTCGACCTATACCTATCCTGGCAAACATCACGGAATTTGGCCAAACCCCATTGTACACCTGTGCGCAACTGGCGCAGGCAAAAGTTGACATGGTGTTGTATCCACTCAGTGCATTCCGGGCGATGAACCGGGCCGCAGAAATGGTCTACGCTCATTTACTGGAATATGGCAATCAGGAAGCATTGCTCGATTCCATGCAAACGCGGAAAGAGTTGTATGAACATCTCAATTACCACGATTATGAAGACAAGCTAGACAAACTGTTTTCTAGTCAGTAGCCAGATTCGGGTATCGCAACAAACAGGAAGCTCAAGAAATATCGCCTTAAATCCATAACGTGAAACCGTCCGAGCACCAATAACACCCCGAAAGAGGGTAAGAGCCGGACAGAAAAGGAGTTCAACATGCCTAACAAAGAATTAGGCGGCGCTGGCCTGCGTGGTCAGAGTGCCGGAAGCACATCATTATGTACTGTCGGAAAAACCGGAACGGGGCTGACCTACCGGGGCTATGATATTACCGATCTGGCAAACAATGCTCAGTTCGAAGAAGTGGCCCATCTTCTGCTAATTGGTCATTTGCCAACGCAACAGGAACTGGATATCTACAAAACCCGTTTGATGGGGATGCGTGGTTTGCCGCAAGAGCTGAAGCAGGCGTTGGAACTGATCCCAGCCGATGCTCATCCCATGGATGTAATGCGCACTGGGTGCTCGGTACTCGGTAATCTCGAGCAGGAAATGGATTTCTCTGAACAACAAGCGGCCACCGAGCGTATGCTGGCGCTATTTCCTGCCATCATCTGTTACTGGTATCGATATAGTCACGACGGTGTGCGGATCGACACTGAAGACAAATCGGAAGAATGTATCGGTGGATATTTCCTGAAAATGCTCACTGACAAAGTGCCGAGTGACCTCCATAAGAAAGTCATGCATTGCTCGCTGATCCTGTACGCCGAGCATGAATTTAATGCATCCACTTTTGCTGCGCGCGTATGTGCGTCGACCTTATCTGATATCCACTCCTGCGTTACGGCGGCGATTGGTACATTACGTGGCCCTTTGCATGGCGGTGCCAATGAAGCCGCTATGGAAATGATTCAGGATTGGAATACGCCAGAAGAGGCTGAAACCAATATTCTGCATATGCTCGAGCACAAAGAAAAGATCATGGGCTTTGGTCACGCGATTTATCGCGAAAGCGACCCTCGCAACGCCCTTATCAAACGTTGGTCGAAGGAACTGTCTGAAGCGGTCGGTGATACACAGCTGTATGCGGTCTCTGAACGGGTTGAAGCGGTTATGAAGCGTGAGAAGGGCTTATTTTGTAATGCCGATTTCTTCCATGCGTCGGCTTACCATTTCATGGACATACCCACCAAACTTTTCACGCCTATTTTTGTGATGAGCCGATTAACCGGCTGGGCGGCGCACGTTTACGAGCAACGTGCCAATAACCGCATTATTCGGCCGAGCGCTGACTACGAAGGCCCGGATGCACAAGTATGGGTTCCCATCGAACAGCGCGGTTAATCAGCGAGCGGCCTCTCGTAAAAGAGAGGTCGATGCGAAGTCTATAAGAGCAAGTTGTTATGAATAGCCAATATCGCAAGTTACTGCCGGGCACCAGCGTTGAGTACTTTGATACTCGCGCCGCGGTAAATGACATTTCTGATGGTGCCTACGAGACACTTCCGTATACCTCAAGAGTACTGGCAGAAAACCTGGTACGTCGCTGCGAGCCGGAAAAACTGGAGGCAGCACTACGCCAGATCATCGAGCGTAAGCGCGACCTGGACTTTCCGTGGTACCCCGCAAGGGTGGTATGTCACGACATTCTTGGCCAGACGGCATTGGTCGATCTCGCAGGTTTACGTGATGCCATTGCTGACCAGGGGGGCGATCCGGCGAAAGTGAACCCTGTCGTGGAAACACAGCTCATCGTGGATCACTCTCTGGCGGTTGAACATGCCGGCTATGAACAGGATGCGTTTGAAAAAAACCGGGAAATAGAAGAGCGACGTAACGAAGATCGCTTTCATTTTATTGAGTGGTGTAAAACGGCATTTCAAAATGTCAGTGTCATCCCCGCAGGTAACGGCATTATGCACCAAATCAATCTGGAGAAAATGTCCCCAGTCATTCAGGTTAAAGGTGGGGTTGCATTTCCAGATACGTGCGTTGGTACCGACAGTCATACACCGCATGTGGATTGTCTGGGTGTGATCGCGATAGGTGTAGGTGGTCTGGAGGCGGAAACCGTGATGCTCGGACGTCCATCAATGATGCGATTACCAGACATTATCGGCGTTAAACTGACTGGCAGCCGGCAGCCGGGGATTACCGCAACCGATATTGTACTCGCGATCACCGAATTTTTGCGCAATGAACGCGTGGTGTCTTCTTACCTGGAATTTTTCGGAGAAGGTGCAAAAGATCTTACCATTGGTGATCGGGCAACCATTTCCAATATGACACCGGAATATGGTGCGTCAGCGGGGATGTTTTACATCGATGAACAGACGATCCAATACCTGAAGTTGACCGGTCGCGATGAGCAACAGGTCGACCTGGTAGAAAAATACGCCAAAACAGCCGGACTCTGGGCTGATGACTTAACCACGGCAAAATATGAGCGTGTATTGGAGTTTGATCTGTCCGCGGTTGGTCGCAACATGGCTGGCCCATCAAACCCGCATCGCCGATTACCAACATCTGAGCTGACAGAGCGTGGCATTTCCGGTGAATGGCAGCAGAAAGACGGGCAACTGCCTGATGGTGCGGTGATCATTGCGGCCATTACCTCGTGCACTAACACCAGTAATCCGCGCAATGTCGTTGCCGCTGGCTTAGTGGCGAAAAAGGCCAACCAATTAGGTTTGGTTCGTAAACCCTGGGTGAAAACGTCGTTTGCGCCAGGGTCCAAAGTGGCAAGGTTGTATCTGGAGGAATCCGGTCTATTGCCTGAACTGGAAAAGCTGGGCTTTGGTATTGTGGCGTATGCCTGTACGACGTGTAACGGAATGAGCGGTGCGCTGGCACCAGACATTCAACAGGAAATTATCGACCGCGACCTCTACGCCACTGCGGTGTTGTCGGGCAATCGAAATTTTGATGGCCGGATCCATCCTTATGCCAAACAGGCTTTTCTTGCCTCTCCGCCTCTGGTGGTGGCCTATGCGCTGGCGGGGACGGTTCGGTTTGATATTGAGCGGGATGCGTTGGGCGTTGACAGTCAGGGCAAGCCCATTTATCTCAACGATCTCTGGCCGAGCGATCAGGAGATTGATGACGTTGTTCAGCGCTACGTTAAGCCTGAGCAGTTTCAACAAGTGTATATCCAGATGTTCAAACCGGATGAAGGTTTGTTAAACACCAACCCACTTTACGACTGGCGTCCGATGAGCACTTATATCCGTCGCCCGCCATACTGGGAGGGGGCGCTGGCAGGAGAGCGGACGTTGTCGGCGATGCGCCCTTTGGCCGTCCTTGGTGACAACATCACTACCGACCATTTGTCTCCTTCCAACGCCATTCTGGCATCCAGCGCCGCGGGGGAATATCTCACTCGGATGGGCGTGCCGGAAGAAGACTTCAACTCGTATGCGACTCACCGCGGTGATCATCTGACCGCACAGCGGGCAACGTTCGCTAATCCGAAGCTGTTCAATGAAATGGTGCAGGAAAATGGCGATGTCGTGCAGGGCTCGTTGGCGCGTATCGAGCCAGAAGGCAAAGTGACCCGCATGTGGGAAGCGATCGAAACATACATGGAACGCAAGCAGCCGCTGATCATCATTGCCGGCGCTGATTATGGCCAGGGGTCGTCCCGAGATTGGGCGGCAAAAGGTGTGCGTCTCGCCGGGGTTGAAGCCATTGCTGCAGAAGGGTTTGAGCGCATTCATCGAACGAATTTGGTTGGGATGGGCGTATTACCATTGCAGTTCATGTCAGGAGTAAACCGCCATACCTTGCAAATAGACGGAACGGAGCTATTTGACGTGAAAGGCACCATAGCTCCGCAAGCGAAACTGACGTTGGTGATCACTCGACGTAATGGCGAGATTATTGAGGTGCCTGTGCTTTGCCGTCTAGATACGGCTGATGAAGTTGACGTTTATAGTGCCGGTGGGGTGTTGCAACGCTTCGCACAGGACTTTTTGGCCGGATAAGGGGCTCGAAGAGAATGCAAGCTAAAGAATATACCAACGGTCAAATGCGTATACCGGCGATGTACATGCGTGGCGGTACCAGTAAAGGCGTTTTTTTTAGTCTGGATGATTTACCCCCTGACGCGCAACAGGCCGGCCCGGCACGGGATAAATTGTTGCTGCGTGTTGTTGGCAGCCCAGATCCGTACGGGAAGCAAATTGATGGGATGGGGGGCGCGACATCAAGTACCAGCAAAACCGTTATTGTGTCCAAAAGCCAGCGGGCAGATCACGATATTGATTATCTGTTCGGACAGGTATCCATTGATCAACCCTTTGTCGACTGGAGTGGAAATTGCGGAAATTTATCAGCGGCAGTCGGACCATTTGCACTCCACGCCGGGCTGATAGAGCAAGAGCGGATACCGCAAAATGGTGTGGTCTCTGTCCGGGTCTGGCAGGCCAACATCGGTAAAACCATTATCGTTCATGTGCCAGTCCGTCATGGCAAAGTTCAGGAAACGGGCGAGTTTGAGCTCGATGGCGTGACTTTCCCTGCGGCAGAAGTGCAGGTGGATTTTATGGACCCGGCTGCGGGAGAAGGAGCCATGTTTCCCACTGGAAATCTGGTGGACGATCTGGAGGTGCCTGGATTGGGCACCATAAATGCCACGTTAATCAATGCCGGAATACCAATCATTTTTGTAGATGCAGCTGCCATCGGATATCGCGGGACGGAACTGCAAGATGACATTAATAACGATGCTCAGGCATTGACGATGTTTGAAGCGATACGGGCACACGGCGCGTTGGAAATGGGTTTGATTAAGACGCTACAAGAAGCCGGGTCTCGCCAACACACGCCAAAAGTTGCGTTTGTGGCGACGCCGCAGGATTACACGTCATCCAGTGGTGAGTTGGTGACGGTGTCACAAGTGGATGTATTGGTGCGGGCGCTGTCAATGGGGAAACTGCATCATGCCATGATGGGGACGGCGGCAGTGGCGATCGCGGCAGCAGCCTGTGTACCAGGTACATTGGTTAATCTGGCGTCGGGAGGGGGACGCCGCCAGTCAGTGACATTTGGTCACCCATCAGGAACGTTGAAAGTAGGGGCTACGGCAACAGACACTCAGGACGGTTGGGTTGTAGAGAAAGCCAGTATGAGTAGAAGCGCCAGAGTATTAATGGAAGGCTGGGTCAGAGTCCCGGCTGATATTCTGGCTTAGCAAGGAAAACTCAAGGAGGAGACGGATGTCTACTTATCTGAATGAATATCAACACGCTACCAACCATCCGGAACAATTCTGGAAAGAGCAGTCCGAATACATTGACTGGTTTGAAAAGCCCCGCACAATTCTGGGTGCTGATGAGAATGGCATTGAACGCTGGTTTTCCGATGGTTTGCTTAATACATCCTGGCTGGCGCTCGATTATCATTGTGAACAGGGGCGAGGCGATCGGATCGCTCTGATTTATGACTCGCCAGTTACCGGAGTAAAGCGTCACTACACCTATACCGAGCTGCGTGATGAGGTTGCCCGTGTTGCTGGTATGTTGGCGAAACAAGGTGTCAGCAAAGGCGACCGGGTTGTAGTTTATATGCCTATGATCCCGGAAGCCGCAATGACAATGCTGGCGTGTGCACGCCTTGGAGCGATTCATTCGGTGGTGTTTGGCGGTTTTGCGGCGAATGAATTGGCGGTACGCATTGAAGATGCAGAACCCAAAGTGCTTGTCACTGCGTCATGTGGTATTGAAATCAACAAAGTGATTGAGTACAAGCCGCTGGTCGACAAAGCCATCATGGACAGCCGTTGGAAACCCGATACCGTGGTTGTTTTGCAACGTGAGCAACTTAAAGCCGATCTGAATCAGGAACGTGATGTTGATTGGTGTGAAGAGCTGAGCCAGGCGACACCGCATGCGTGTGTGCCTGTGCTTTCGACAGACCCGCTTTACATCCTCTACACCTCTGGAACGACAGGTAAACCTAAAGGGGTGGTTCGTGATAATGGCGGTCATGCGGTGGCGATGAAGTACTCCATGGCAACCGTGTATAATATGCCACAGGATGGCGTATTCTGGGCGGCGTCAGATGTTGGCTGGGTAGTCGGGCACTCCTACATTGTTTATGCCCCGTTGATTCACGGCTGTACAACGATTTTATTCGAAGGTAAGCCAGTGCGTACCCCAGACCCGGGGGCATTCTGGCGTGTGTGTGAAGAGTATCGTGTTAACGCGCTCTTCTCCGCACCGACGGCGTTTCGGGCGATCAAAAAAGAAGATCCGCAGGGTGAACATATTCGTCGGTACAACTTGTCTTCGTTACAGACCATTTTTATGGCCGGTGAACGCTTAGACCCACCCACTCTGGATTGGGTCGCGCAGCATACGGGTAAATCGGTCATTGACCATTGGTGGCAAACGGAAACTGGCTGGGCCATTGCCGGTAATCCCATCGGTTTGGAAATGATGCCGATCAAAGCCGGATCGGCGACAAAGCCGATTCCGGGGTATCAGGTCGATGTACTTAACGAAGTCGGGGAAGTGGTTGGTCCGAATGAACAAGGTTATGTGGCGTTAAAACGCCCGTTACCGCCCAGTTGTCTGCCGACTGTCTGGCGTAATCATGATCGTTTCGAGAGTGGGTATTTGAGCCAGTTCCCTGGCTATTATGTCTCTGGCGATGGGGGCTATCTGGATGAAGATGGCTATCTGTTTATCATGGGACGAATCGATGATGTGATTAATGTAGCAGGTCATCGTTTGTCGACCGGTGAAATGGAAGAGGTCGTGGGTGGTCATCCTGCGGTTGCGGAATGTGCGGTCGTCGGTATCCACGATGAGTTAAAAGGGCAGCTGCCGCTTGGACTGGTGGTACTGAAAGATGGCGTGAAGATGGACGAGCATCAACTTGAAGATGAGCTGGTCGGGAAAGTGCGCAATGAAATTGGCGCTGTGGCGTGTTTCAAGCATGCACTGGTTGTGGAGCGTCTGCCGAAAACCCGTTCAGGTAAAATCTTGCGGCGAGTCATTCGTCAGATCGCCGATGGCGAGCAGTATACGATACCGTCCACGATTGATGACCCAGCAAGCCTGAGTGAAATCGAACGAGTGTTGCATGACTAATGACCATGTCTCACATTTAACACCGAGGAGCCCCGATTTATTGGGGCTTTTTTATTTTTGATCCCTTAGAATCACATCAATTGACACTGAACTTGCTATAAATACGCGTTATGTTGCCTATCCGGCTATCGGCTGCGAACAGCCACGACCTTAACCAGCTCAATGAACTGATGTTTCAGTTACACCACGAGCATCATCAACAATCCCCTGAGCATTTCAAAACGGCGGAAGAGATCGAGCAGGAGAAGAGCATTGCTCGCTATCTGGATGATCCGGAGTGCTTCGTTTTTGTGGCCCGGTTTGAAGAAACTCTGGTCGGTTTTGTCAGTGGCCACTTTTGTGAGCTGGTGTCTTCAGTGAGCAAACCTGTGCCGATGGGGAGTATTGATGAATTGTATGTATTGCCTGCGTATCGTAAGCAGGGGATCGCGATACAGTTATGCCAGCGCATCGAACGCAGTTTTAAAGAGTGTGGCGTTGAGCAGATGTTTGTTGAAGTATGGCATTTTAATGATTCAGCGGTAGAGCTTTATAAGAATTTAGGATTTGAGCACCATATACACTGGCTGCGCAAATCCATCCGAACCTAAAAAGGTGTTGTGTGAATAAACAATCTTTGTGGTGTCTGTTTGGCACCGTATTGTTGCTGTGTTCTACGCTGTTTTCATCAACAGCGGCTGCCGTTCAGAAGCACCCGAACGAAGTACGTGGTGCTCTGTGTTTGGTGCGAGCTAATAACCAGCTCGTCATGGTCAATGAGATTCTGACCAAAAAATTGTCGTTACCTGGTGGTCTGATATCAAAAGGTGAAACCCCCAAGCAAGCCGCGCAAAGGGAAACTTGGGAGGAAACAGGGCTGGCGGTTACCGTAGGTGATCTATTGGGGTATACGGAAAAAGCGGCCGTTTTTGACTGCGTATCGGATTCGGACATTATCGCGTTCGGCTTCAATAACCGGTTTGACGGTTATGAGCTACCGGTTTGGTTTGCACCTCATTATGGCGTCGAAGTGTCGGGCGCGATGCTGTTGTCTCCGGAAAGCTTGTTGCCTGAACTGTACCGTTATCCACAACAGTGGACCGTGATTCAATCCATGTTTGACGCAGCAACAGAACAGTCGGTGACCTATGTAAACCAGTTGGCAGACGCTGCTCCGGCATGGCATCAGGTTGAGCTTAACTGGATTGCAACGCTTCAGGGCCTGGTTGCCGAGTTCTCGCCACACATTGCTTCCGGTGTTAATGCACTGATGATGCTGGGAAATCAACTGGCTCAGCCGTGGATTTTCATTGTTATTTTTCCGGCGCTGTATTGGCGATTTGGTAAGGCAATGTGCTACCGGACTATGTTTGCCATTACGTTGACCTCACTGTTGTGTCTTGTCGCTCAGCAAGGGTTTGCGTTACCGCGACCTCATGTGTATGTGCCTGAATTGCAGATGAGCTCAAGTTTTGGCAATGGTTTTCCAAGCTTACCGGTAGCGGTGTGGTTTTGCGTGGTGACGCTGGTTTTAAACGGGCTGGATAAATTAACGTTCAATCGTTATACCGCGTTGAGTCTCGCCAGTTTGTTTTGGCTGGTATTGGCGAAGTTTTACCTTGGTGCTGCGTTTTTAAGTGATATGCTGGCTGGAATCCTACTCGGTGTTCTGACGGCGTGGCATGTCATCCGTTTGGAAAAGAAGCCGGATATCAACGTGGACGCCTTACTTTGCTCTAATGGTTTATGGATCGCATTGACGATAGCTGCGGCGACCCTGACGGCAATCTGGCCGTTGCCAGTGTTTACGGCCTGGCTGGCAATTTTGGTGACGATGACAGGATTGGTGGTGACAGTGAATCAATCCGAGGGGCAGGTTGGTGGGCGAAGTCTTATCTCTATGGTCTTGTTGTTGCTATTGCTCAATGAGGTGATTTTGTACATGGCTGGGTTTGTTGCTTACAGCAGTATTTATTCTTTGGTGATGGAAGCGATTCGTTTCCCGTTACTGATTTTGGTTTTTGCATTGAGCGTCAGGCGTCTCAGCGTACAATCAGCATAATGAAAAGCCTCGCCGAAGCGAGGCTTTTTGCTATCAGATATTCAGGACGAACTTTTCAATCACATAGGCGACGCCATCGTCATCGTTACTGAGCGTAATGTAGTCAGCAATCGCTTTGGTTTCTTCCATTGCATTGGCCATCGCAACGCCCAATCCCGCATACCGCAGCATATGGTGATCGTTCTCAGCGTCGCCCATACAAATCACTTCTTCTGAACGGATACCTAAGTGTTCCGCGATTGCCTGAATACCGACACCTTTGTTGCTGCCAGTGTTGAGGAATTCGAGAAAGAACGGTGCGCTTTGCACGATGGTGAAATCTTGGTGCAGTTCTTGTGGCAGTGTTTTGATCGCGGCGGTAAGTTTATCTGGCGCAGCGACAATCATGGCTTTAACGATCGGGTGATCATCTTCCAAAGTGTCAAAGTCTATTTCGGTAACTGGCAGGCCATTGATACTGGCTTCCACTTGGGTGTATTCACTGGTCTTTGGCGTAATTAAACCGTGAATCTGGCTAAACGCATGTGTATTGAGACCAAGCTCTTGAGCCAGTTTGGCAACTTGCTTAGCGGCACGCCCATCAATGATTTTCTGGTGGATAATGGCACCACTGCCGAGTTCTTTTACCATGGAGCCGTTATAGAACAAAACAAACTCGTTATCACCGGAAATACCCAGTTCATCCAGTTTGTCCTGCATGCCCTCTAATGGGCGACCTGATGCCAGTACGACTTTGACCCCGGCCGCTCGTGCTTTGGCAATAGCGTCTTTAGTGCGGGGAGAGATGGCTTTTTGGCTGTTCAGCAAGGTGCCATCCATATCCAGAGCGATGAGTTTAAACATGACTTACCCGAAAAATGAAAAAGAACTTGCAGCTTAATTTAGAGTGAGATTTGGATCAAATAATGAAATACTCACTGGTTTAATTTGACCTGGTGCGGAGAGTCATTTAAGGTCTCCGTCCTGCTAATTTGAATCACTGATTAGGCTGAGTGTAAGTTGTACAAAGTTAACGAAATGTTCGAGACCATTCAGGGGGAAGGTATTTTTACCGGTGTGCCTTCTGTATTCGTTCGTCTGCAAATTTGCCCTGTTGGATGTGCGTGGTGTGATACTAAGCAAACCTGGACAGCGGAAGCAGAGGATGAGCGCACAATCGGGGATATTCTTTTGAAAACGGAAGATTCGCCCACTTGGTGTCGACAAACGGCCGAACAGATTGTTGCTACGTATAAACAGCAAGGCTATCGTGCAAAGCATATTGTTATCACTGGCGGTGAGCCATGTATTTATGATTTGAGGCCTTTGTCTGAAGCTTTCGAGGCGATCGGTTGTCAATGTCAAATTGAAACCAGTGGTACTTCTGAAGTGTTAACGTCAGAGAAAACTTGGGTGACAGTGTCACCAAAGGTGGCCATGAAAGGAAAACTGCCAGTACTCGACAGCGCGTTGTTGCGTGCGAATGAAGTGAAACATCCCGTGGCGACGCAAAAGGACATCGATCAGCTTGACGTGCTCTTACAGCGTGCCGGAGTGCCCGAATCGACACCCATAGCTTTACAGCCAATCAGTCAAAAACCACGCGCGACGCAGCTGTGTATCGATACTTGTATTGAACGCAACTGGCGACTGTCGATTCAGACACACAAATATTTAAGCATCGCATAAAGGAATTCGTCATGAAAAAAGTAGTCGTTGTATTTAGCGGTGGACAGGACTCGACAACCTGTCTGGTGCAGGCGCTCAAAGAGTTTGATGAAGTGCATGCCATCACTTTTGATTATGGTCAGCGTCACAAGTTAGAGATTGAAGTGGCACAAAAGCTGGCAAGTGAGTTGGGGGTGAAGGCTCACAAAGTGATGGATGTTGGCCTGCTCAATGAACTGGCGATCAGTTCGTTAACACGTGATGATATTCCGGTATCGCATGAGTTACAGGAGAATGGCCTGCCGAATTCGTTCGTACCTGGTCGCAATATTCTGTTTCTGACGTTAGCTGGTATCTATGCGTATCAGATTGGCGCGGATTGTGTGATCACCGGCGTTTGTGAAACAGATTTTTCTGGCTATCCGGATTGCCGCGATGAATTCGTGAAGTCTATGAACGATGCTCTTGTTAAGGGCATGGATCGTCAACTGATGATCCGCACACCGTTAATGTGGCTGAATAAAGCAGAGACCTGGGCGCTGGCCGATCAATATGACGCGTTATCTCTGATTCGTGAGAAAACGCTCACATGCTATAACGGCATCATCGGCGATGGCTGTGGTGATTGTCCATCGTGTGATCTGCGCAGGGTAGGTCTGAACGATTATCTGGACAATCGCGAAACCGTGATGACTGAGCTGGTGAGAAAACAACAAGCGAATTAAAAAAAGCCTCTCAATTGAGAGGCTTTTTATCACAAATGCGCGTTTCGTTAGTCAGCCAGATACAGTTTTGCCAGCTCTGCTGGCTCCATCTCTTTGCCTTCCAGGTTTGCATTCCAGTTGGTTCCAACCAGAACACCGTCTTCGTCCAGTGTGATCAACCAGTCTTCAACAAAAATATCCAGTGGAATTTCCAGGACTTCGAAGTCTGCCCACTCTTCAACATTGTGGGTTACTGCATCTTCTTTCGATGACCAGAAAGGCATCACTTCACTGTTTTCAAATTCAGTAGAGTCACAAGCCAGCCAACCGTCTTCATTTCTCAGGCCCCAAACCAGTTTACTTTGTTTGGTCTCTTCGATGAAAAGTTTCAGGTTTGCTTCGATATCTGCAGTCAGTTTGCTCATTTTGAAATTCTCGATGTGAAAAACGCCGTAAGAGTAACACTTTCAAGCTCGGAACACATTACCAAATAAAAAGAAAGGAGCGACTCGCGCTCCTTTTCTTGTCCGGGCTTATTGGCCACGTTTGGTAAAGATTGTCCACTCTTTTTTGTATGTGCCTTTATGGCCGACAACCCGGGCCACGACCTTACGGTTCATTGCATGGCTGGTTTCATCGGTGCCAATTTCAGACAAATGGGTATCGCCATAGCCGACGATTTTTACACGATTGGGTTCTACACCTTCACGCAACAGAACCTGCTCAACTGCCGTCGCGCGACGTTTTGACAGTGCCAGGTTATGGTTGGCTGAGCCGACTTTACTCGCGTAACCCTGAATTTCGATTTTCGTCTCAGGGTATTCCTTCATAAAGTCTGCCATTTCATCGATCTGACGATAGAACAAAGGTTCGATAACGGAAGAATCGTTAGCAAACAGAATATGCAGCTGTAGCTGTTCGGACTGATTGATATAAAGTTCACATCCATTGTTATCGATTTCTGCTCCTTCCGGAGTCTCTGGGCAAAGGTCACGCGCGTTGACGACACCATCGTTGTCGTCGTCTTGCAGATCAGATACCTGAGTTGCTTCCGGGGTCGGCGTATATTCGTATTCATCTTCCGCGTTGGCGTTACTTGCGACAACCAAAGATGCAATCAGTGCAGGCAATAGTAGTTTATTCATATTAATACTCCACCGGCTTATTCCATTTTTCTGGTGTGTCAACCAGTAGGGCATCCAGCAAGCCACCGGTCGCGTTCAACACTCGATACTTGGCGTACTGCTCATCGTATTTTGCGTCCAAGTAACCTTTGCGTGCGTCAAACAATTCATTCTCAGTGTTGAGCACATCTAACAGTGTACGTTTGCCAAGTTTATATTGTTTCTCGTACGCAATTACGGTGTCCGAGGCGGAGTCCACGTGATTCGCCAGAAACTGTTTTTGTTTCGAGGTGAAGGTCAATGCACTCCAGGATAAACGCAGGCCTTCTTCCACACTACGATAGGTACGATCGCGGAAATCTTTGGCTTTATTCATTTGGTATGCCGCACTTTGTGTACGGTCTGCGTCTGAACCACCATTATAGAGATTGTAACGCATACGCAGCATTGCAGAGAACTCTTTGCTTTCTCCCTCAATCCCCGCGGCATCATCGCGCCAGCTTTGTGCCGCTTCAACAGAAAGGGTCGGATAATTAACACCTTTCGATTGCTCATACTGGAAACGAGCCGAGTCAACATCAGCCTGCGCAACTTTGATAACTGGGTGATGTTTGTATGCGTTGGAAAGGGCATCATCAACCGTAAATGGTAATTTTGCATGATCCGCACGAGGGAAGGTTAACCCTTGTGGCGTCTCGCCGACCAATGTTTTAAATTGGGTATGCGTATCATAAAGGTTGTTCTGGGCGGCCAGAAGATTACCATGCGCCTTCGCCAGACGAGCTTCTACCTGAGAAAGATCCGCGGTTGAACCAATCCCTGAATCCACGCGTTTTTTAATATCTTCGTAGATATCTTCATGCACGCGAAGATTGCTTTCAGACAATTGTAATACTTCAAACGCTTTGGTCGCGTCTAAATACGTTTTGGCGATTTGTAAAGCGATATCCTGAGCATCTGCGATCAACTGAAATCTAACAGATTCTGCATCGGCAGACGTTCTGTCTATATCATTTAGAGTCGCATTACCATCCCACAGTAATTGGGTCAGGGTTAAAGACGCTTCTTTTCGGGTTAATTCGTTTTCTGTACCTGAAGCCAGATCAACGTTCTCGTAGCCAATTCCCGCATCTAAATCTAATTTAGGCAGGTAGGCTCCCGTTGCAGCATCTGCGTCGTATTTTTTACTAACAAACTCGTTATAAGAAGCTTTTATGTTTGGGTTTGTAGCTAGCGCATTGGCTACGGCTTGTTCTAATGTTTGACTTTGCGCCGGAAAACTCAGAGCTATCAACCAGCTTAGAGTTTTCATTTTATTCCAGTTCACTCTCGATCTCCTTAAAAGGAACCACGGATCAGTGGGCAGATCTATACCAGATGTCTGAATATTCACGGTAAGACATCGAAAACGTCAATAAAATAACACCAATAAAACTAAAAGCATAATAAGTTTGTAAAAAACAATGAGACAAAAATGAGACTGAGCAAAAAGTGACCAGTCGGTGGATTGATCTGATGAATATTATTGATAATTTTGTATTACAAATAAAAAATGTGATGTTAATTCACAAAAAGTGTGGGCCTTTTCAGATTTTTGATCTTGAATTGTTAATGAATACTGCGTTCTGACTTTCTATTGACCGTATACAATGATAATTTATAGGGATAATGAATGTTACTTGAGTGTCGGTTTTTTGTCGTGCAAACCGAGCGCCATAATAATAAAGAGCACAGAGGCTGATCATGGGAATTGGTATATTTTTGTCGAACAATAATCTTGCTGCCGGCCAGATTGTTGTCATTGACGCAAATGGTGTTGTTAGTGTCCGTGAACAGGGCGCTCCGCTGGCTCCCGGCGAATTAGTGATATCGCCGGATTCTGACCATTCTCAATCAGCAGGTGCAAACATCCAGCTTGTAAACCCTGATACAACATCGACAGATATCACTGCTGATGTTGACGCTATTTTGGCGGCGATTGAGGCTGGGCAAGACCCGACTCAACTTGGAGAGGATTTTGCGACCGCTGCAGGTCAGGCAAACGGATCCAGCCCAACCACGGCAGACGCAATACAGCGTGATGGTGCCGAAACTCTAGCAACAACAAACTTCGAAACTACTGGCTTCGAGGCTTTGGGGTTGTCTGCAACGCAAAGCCTAACCCTTCTGGACCAATTCCTCTTATTGCAGAACGCGCCGATATTTACTGACGCCAATGACGCTCCTTTGGGAGAATCTGTAACTTTTACGACTCCGGAAGATACACCTGTTTCAGGTCAGCTCACTGCAACGGACGAAGACGGTGATCCACTGACGTTCACTCAGATCAGCGAACCCGCAAATGGTAGTGTGATTGTGAACACTGATGGTTCGTGGACGTATACTCCCGATGATAATTACAACGGCTCAGACAGTTTTCAAGTCGAGGTCAGTGACGGCAATGGTGGTACAGACCTGATCACTGTCGATATTGGCGTGACACCAGTAAACGATGCGCCTGTGGCAAATGATGATGCCATCACGACAGACGAAGACACACCGATTACGATCAGCGTGCTCTCGAACGACAGTGATGTGGATGGAGATGAACTAACCATTACATCAGCGTCTGTACCCGCGGAACAAGGGACTGTCGATATTGTTAATGGCGAGCTTGTCTTTACTCCGGCGGAGAACTTTACCGGTGACGCGACCATCACATATGAAATATCGGATGGTGAACTGTCAGACTCTGCTCAGGTAGGCGTCACGGTGAATCCGGTGAATGATGCGCCTGTCGCAGTGGATGACGTAGCGCAAACTGATGAAGACACCTCTGTGATCATCGATGTGCTGGCAAACGACTCTGATGTTGATGGCGATGAAATCTCGTTGGTCAGTGCTTCAGTGCCTCAAGCTCAAGGTAGTGTTGAAATTGTTGATGGAAAATTAATTTTTACGCCGGCACCTGATTTTAACGGTGAGGCAACGATTTCTTATCAAATTACGGATGGCAGTCTGACTGACAGTGCTGAAGTGATTGTGTCTGTTGAACCACAAAATGATGCACCAGTTGTCGAGAGTAATATCGAAGATCGTACGCTGCAGGAAGATTTTGCGCCGATTACCATCGATCTTAATGCTGCATTTCACGATGTGGACAATGATGACAACGAATTGAGCTTCAGCATCAGTGGTAACGTTAACCTGCATGTTTCGATTGTCGATGGTATAGCGACCATCTCGCCAACGTCAGACTGGAACGGCAGTGAAACGCTGACGTTCACCGCCACCG